>JACRHL010000019.1 GCA_016212085.1 Nitrospirota bacterium
GCACTTCTATTAACCGTCGCGAGCGCCATGAGTGCAAGGCGGACGGAGCGCAGAACCCGAGACATATCTTGGTGATAGGCGAGGGTTCGAGCACCGCCCAACGCAGCAATCGGGGCGCGCAGCAGGTTATTAGAGGTGCCCTACGGTAAATCCCGTACCCCCTTGGCAAGGACCGTCATGACCCGCTCCGGCACCGCCCGCCCGCTCCGCCGCCCCCGCGCCACCGCCGCCTGCCTGCTGGCCCTCCTGCTGGGCGGCTGCGCCGCCATGGAGCGCCCCGCCACCGCCGGCCGCCAGCACGACTGGGATGTGCTGCGCCTGAAGGACCTGCGCGCCATCGGCGACCTGATCGAGAGCTACAAGGACAAGGCGGGCCACTACCCCCTCGCCGGGCGCGACCTGGGCCCCCTGGTGTTCGAGGTGCCCATCGTGCCCGCCGCCCCCGGCGCCGAGGCGGCCGGCGGCGGGCCCGACACGGTGGCGCTGCACCCGGCCCTGCTGGCGGCCGAGCTGGGGCGCGTGCTGGAGAAGGGCGTGGTCCTGCCCACCGACCCGCAACCGCCCATCGGCGGCGCCCCCAACCGCTACCTGTACCGGGTGTCCGACGGCGACTACACCCTGACCGTCCGCACCCACGGGCCGTTTCCGTTCGCGCGGCCGGAGGACGGCGGCTGGCACCGGCTGACCGTCACCAGCCGCACCGGCGGCGACACCGGCATCGCCTACATGACGCTGATGGACGACGACGCCTTCGTGCTGGCGGCCGCCGCCCCCCTGGACGATCCGGCCGCCGCCCAGACGCGCCGGGTGCCGCCACTGCCCGAGGCCACGCCGGACGACGCGCTGCTGTGGGCCGTCGCCGCCGGCAGCCTGCCCGGCGTGCACGCCGCCCTCGCCGCCGGGGCCATTCCCACGCCCCCGTGCCCGGAAAACCGGGCGTGCAGCCCGCTGGTGCTCGCGGCGCGCATCGGCACCCAGAACATGGTGGCCGCCCTCTACGGCGCCGGGGCCAACCTGAACGCCGCCGACGGCACGGGCGACACCGCCCTGCTCATGGCCGCCACCCACCCCGACCCGCGCGCGGCGGAGGCGATCCAGTCGTTCCTGATGACGCGCGGGGCCGACCCCAACCAGGCCAACCGCTGGGGCTGGTCGCCGTTCGCCTCGTTCGCCGCCAAGGGGCAGCAGCCGCTGATGGCCATGGCCCTGGAGCACGGCGGCGACATCGATCTGGCGCCGCCGGCCACGGGGGTGGAGGGCGTCACCCATGGCGACCCGCCACTGGTGGCGGCGGCGCGCTACGGCCAGGCCGGCGCGGTGCGCTGGCTGCTGGACCACGGCGCCGACCCCGCCGCCACCGGCTACGACGGCCGCACCGCCCGCCTGGCGGCGCAGGCCGCCGGCTTCCAGGCGGTGGCACGGCTGCTGCCCTGATCCAGCCAGGCCGGGCTGCCACGGCCCCGGCCCCGTGCCGAAAAAAAATCCACGGGGGCTTCGGCTAACGGCCGTCCCACGGCGCGCCGATAGGAGGGGATGCGCCGTGCCCGCCTTCCCCTTGCCCTTGCCACCGCCCTGTTGGCCTCGCTGCTGGCGCCCGCGTTCGCCAGCGACACGCAAACCGTCAACACCTCCGACGGCTATGTGGACCTGAGCACCGCCGCCGCCTTCGCCACGGTGCCCAACCTGTGCGCCGAGGCCATTGGCGACCAGAACCAGACCGGCACCGGCTGTGCCGCCCTGGGCGCCGCCGCCGTGGAGGCCGTCAACGGTTCCGGCCTGTCCCCGGACCAGTACTGGGACGCCACCCAGCAGAACACGTCCACCAACGCCTTCGTGCCCAACAACGTGGGCGCCCAGTTCGCCGGCACCGGCTATGCCCCCCTGTTCAGTCAGCACAAGTACGACCTGTTCGGCCGCGGTGGCGAGTTCATGGGCCCGCTCACCCGCGAGGAGCACCTGTTCTTCACCTCCTTCACCGGCCACAGCGCCACCCCCGGAGCCAACCCGCAGACGGCGCCGGGGGTGGACTCCCTGTGGAACGCCGCCATCGAGCTGCTCAAGCTGTCCAACGGCACGGCCACCATCACCGTGGGCGGGTTCACCTTCGCCATCGCCGACCTGAAGTTCTATACGCAGATGACCGGCTTCTCCGCCGGCGCGTCAGGCTCCGTGAACGCCTGGTGCCAGAGCTATTTCGACATGCAGGTGGGCCCCGGCGCGGGGGCCATCGTCTGCCCCATGCTGTCCGCCGGCATCAAGTCCCAGATGTACCTGGAGAACAACGCCTCCGGCTACCGGCCGCACAACTGCGCCGCCGCCGGCAGCAACGTGCTCAACAGCTTCAACTGCGACGCCCGCGACCAGTGGGTGGACCAGGTGGTGGCGGGCTACGTGGCGGCCCTGCCGGCACTGGGGGGCGACGCCAACTTCGCCCAGAATTTCCGCAGCCAGATGGCCATGGCGGGCTCCAGCCTGAACGCCCTCACCGAGGTCGCCACCGACCAGCGCACCGAGCAGGTGGTGGCCCTGGGCGGCACCGCCTTCGAGGGCAGCCGGCAGACCTTCCAGCAGGCCACCGCCGCCCTGTCCGCCGCGGGCTTCGGCTCCCTCCAGGGGAGCAACTGGGGCCAGCTGGTCACCCAGGACGTGGAGGGCTGGCTGTACACCTGCATCAACTGCGACAGCTCCGGCAACAACGTGAGCCACGCCTTCACGCCCATCGACATGGGCATGTCGTTCATGCCCTACACCAACACCTGGAGGAGCCTGCCCAGCATCGCCCACGGCGCTTCCGGCGGCAACCTGGGCGACATCGCCCAACTGCCCGGCCAGCCGGGGCCGTAACGGTCACGGGTGGCAGGCGGGCCCCGCCCCGTCCGCCAGGATCTTTCCCAGCGCCGTGAGCGCCCCCTCGTCCAGAGCCGCCTGCACCGCCGGGAACAGCTCCCGCTCCTCGAAGCGCACGTGCCCGGTGATGGCGCGCGACCAGGCCAGCAGCCGCTCCGCCAGCGGCCCCGCCCGGTCCGTGTCCAGGGCGGCGGCCAATGCCCGCAGATGGGCGTGCTGGCGCTCCGTCTCCGCCGCCAGCGGGGCGTCGCCCGCCGCCCGGTAGGCGGGCAGGAGGTGGTCCTCCTCCCTGGCGAAGTGGGCCGCCAGCTCGCCGCCGCAGAAGGCCGCCAGCCGCACCGCCAGGGCATCCAGGCCGATGGTTCCCGGCGTGCCGTCCAGGGCCTTCCCTTCGAGCGCCAGCACCACCTCGCGGGCGCGGGCCAGGGCGTGGTGATGGTCGTGGGACAGGGGGATCAGGCGCGGGTCGCGCCGTTGCGGCGGGGCGTCGGGCATGGGCGATTCCCTGGGCCGGATGGCCGTTGACTTGAAAACGGGTGCTGGGTAGCTTCAAGCTTAGCGTGGGAAATGCCCGTGCACACCCGTTTGTTTTCCCACCCGTCACCCGGCCCGACACCGGCTCCGACACCCGAAGGACCGCTCATGGACCGCCCCCTGCACCCATTCAATACCCGGCTTGGCGTTCAATCCCGGCTTCCGGCGGTCTCCCGCCCGGAGATTCCGGCCGACCGCCCCTGGCTGGCCCACTACGCCCCCGGCGTGCCCCACCACATCAAGCTGCCCGGCGTGCCGCTCACCCACCTGCTGGCGAACTCGGTCAAGCGCCACCCGCAGCGCCCGGCCATGAATTTCTACGGCAACCGCATCCCCTTCGCCAAGCTGGACGACCTGGCCAGCCGCTTCGCCAACGCCCTGGTAAAACTGGGGGCCCGCAAGGGCGACCGGGTGGCCATCATGCTGCCCAACCTGCCCCAGGCGGTGATCGGCTACTACGGCGTCCTCAAGGCCGGCTGCGTGGTGGTGCAGACCAACCCCCTCTATCAGTCGGAGGAGCTGGCCCAGCAGGTGCGCGATGCGGGCGCCCGCTTCCTGCTGGCGCTGGACCTGTTCAAGCCGCGGGTGCGCCCCATCGTCCCCGGCACGCCGGGCTCCCCCCTGGAGGCGGTGATCTACTGCAACGTGCGCGACTACCTGCCCCCCTTCAAGAAGCTGCTCTACCCGTTCAAGGCCCGGCTCGAGGGCATGTGGGCGCCGGTGAAGCCCTCGCCGCGCGAGCACGACTTCGTGACGCTGATGAACAGGGCCGCCGTGACCCTGCCCAACGTCCACCTGGACGCGGACGACGTGGCGCTGCTGCAATACACCGGCGGCACCACCGGCATCCCCAAGGGGGTGATCCTCACCCACCGCAACCTGGTGGCCAACACCCTCCAGTGCCAGGCCTGGCTGCCGGACGTGAAGCCCGGCCAGGAGCGCTTCCTGGCGGTGCTGCCGTTCTTCCACGTGTACGGCATGACCACCTGCATGAACCTGGCGGTGGCCGTGGGGGGCGAGCTGATCCTGCTGCCCAAGTTCAGCCCCAGCGAGGTGCTGAAGGTCATCGACCGCCACAAGCCCACCCTGTTCCCGGGCATCCAGGCCATGTACCTGTCCATCGGCAACCACCCGGACGCGGGCAAGTACGACCTGAAATCCATCCGCGCCTGCATCTCCGGCGCCGGCCCCCTGCACGCCGACGTGCGGGAACGCTTCGAGGCCCTCACCGGCGCCAACCTGGTGGAGGGCTACGGCCTGTCCGAGGCGGCCCCGGTCACCCACGCCAACCCCATCGGCGGCGAAAAGGTCAACGGCGCCATCGGCCTGCCCTTTCCCGACACCGACGCCAAGATCGTCGACGGCGACACCGGTAACGACCTGCCCGTGGGCCAAGTGGGCGAGCTGCTGGTGCGCGGCCCGCAGGTGATGAAAGGCTACTGGAACCGGTCCGAGGAGACCCTGGCCACCCTGGCCGGCGGCTGGCTGCACACGGGCGACATGGGGCGCATGGACGAGCGCGGCTTCTTCTACCTGGTGGACCGCAAGAAGGACATGATCAAGACCGGCGGCGAGAACGTCTACCCGCGCGACGTGGAGGAGGTGCTGTTCCGCCACCCCAAGGTCCACGAGGCCATCGTGGCCGGCCTGCCGGACGATTTCCTGGGCGAGAAGATCAAGGCCTACGTGGTGCTGAACCACGGCGAGACCGCCACCCCCGAGGAGATCATCGACTTCTGCGCCGAGCACCTGGCCAAGTTCAAGGTGCCCAGGGAGGTGCAGTTCCGCACGGAACTGCCCAAGAATATCGTGGGCAAGGTGCTGCGCCGCATGCTGATGGAGGAGGAGCGGAAGGGGGCGGGCACGGCGCCGCCGGAGGGGGGAAAAGGCACAACGGGTAGATAGCACAACGCGTGCATTGTTTAGCCTTACGCTTTACATCCGGCGGGACACCCACTAACATATCCCCACGCCACCGGGACCGGTGGCCCATGGCTTCACTTGCTCATGGGGAAAAAAATGGCCTACCGCAACCCACCCTTCACGCCCACCCCGCTGTCCGCCCTGTTCCCGCCGGACAGCCCGCCGCCCCGAAAGCGGCTGCCCATCGACGATTTTCTGGAGCTGGGCAGCACGCCGCCCGCCTTGATGGCCCAGGCAAGCGGCGATGCGTCCACCGCACGCCAGACCGACAGCCAGCCGGAAACCAAGCTGGAATGGCCGACGGACCACCGCGTCTACCGGAACGGGTTCGGATCACGGACGCTCGCCGGCAAGCCCGACTTCCACACCGGCATGGATATCCGCGCCCACAAGGGTGACCGCGTCAAGGCCGCCGACCACGGCCAAGTGATCGATGTCTCCCACACGGAAAAGGGCGGCAACCAGATCCGCATCCGGCACGAGGACGGCTCGATCACCGGCTACGCCCACACCAGGCCGACCGTGAAGATGGGCCAGACCGTCGATCGAGGCGAGACCATCGGCCACTCGGACGGTTCGGGCAACGTGGTGCCCCACCTGCACTTCACCTACCGCCCGGCCATCGACAAGCCCAAGGAGAATCCCCTTCCTCACCTGCCAAAAGCCGAAAAGATCAAGGACAAGTGACACCATGCGCCACCTGCTTGTCGCGATCACCACCTTACTCCTTCTCGCCACCCCCGCCCGGGCGAACAACGATCACCTCTTGCCGGCGGACCACCCCCTGGCCGCCGAGGTGACCGCCGCCGCCTATCGTTGGCTCGACGCCGTCGGCCGCCGCGACGTGGAGGGGGTTACGGCGTTCGCCTTTCCGGAGGACGCGGATTTCGTCCGCAAGGACCTGGCCGACCCCAATGGCGTGTTGCGCTGGGCCTTCCTTTCGGATGGCATCGAGGCGTACTGCATGGCCCAGGTGCCTGATCCGGGTGTGGTACTGTTGATGGGCGGCCCGGTCTACAGCCCCACCTACGGCGTGACCGCCTGCTTCTACGACCGCGCACGCCACCACCCAACCACCGACGTGGAACGCATCCAACTCGGCCGCTTTCCCCAGCCGGAGGGGGTCTATTGCGAGGACTTCGTATTCGTCGACGGCGGCTGGCGCTTCACCTATACCAGCATCCTGGAAAACTACATCGCCCCCGGCGTGCGCGTGGAGGGCGACCCGTACCGGTGAAATGCCGCAACGTGAAACGCCTCACCCCCGCCTGGCTGGCCCAGGTGGGGGGCCATCGTGGCCGGCCTGCCGGACGATTTCCTGGGCGAGAGGTGCCCAGATCAAGGACAAGTGGGCACCTCTCAAAACCGTCGCGAGCGATCCGAGTGCAAGGCGCCCCGAGCGGAGCGACACCGTTACGCCGCGCAGCACCCGAGACATATCTTGGTGATAGGCGAGGGTTCGAGCACCGCCCAACGCAGCAATCGGAGCGCGCAGTAGGTTAATGAGGTGCCCAAGGGTAAGACCGTTCGGCGTCCAGACCAGGCTAGCGCACACCGTGACCACATCCACATTTCCGGCCAAGAATAGACTTGGCACATGGGCGGCCGTAACCGCCTTTCTGTTCTGGCACGCCGCAATCGCAGGCGCTGAGGGTGTATTGACACCTTCTTCCGACGCCCCCCTGGTCCACCTGCTCAACAACGGCGAGCAGGTGGCCACCACCGAATCCGCCAACTGGATCGTGCGGGTGTATAAGGTGTACGACCTGGGCGAGTGCGGGCCTGATCGACCCGAGTCCTGCCCCTTGCGGCAACTCATGGTGGCCGTACGTACCATCGACCTGGCCCCCGATCAGGCCGTGTTCATCCTCCCCAAGGCCCACGACTGGCGCTTTCTGGAATGGACCCACGTCCCAAGGCAGGAAGGCCCCGACGACGCCGTCCGCTTCACCCTGGAGCGGGACGACCCCTCCCCCACCCCGCAAAACGGCTGGTGGATCACCAGCCGCCACGAGGTGGCCGTGAACCCCTGGAAGGCGTCCATCCGGCCGGTGAGCGCCGCCGCCACCGGACCGTAACGCAGCCCCCGGCGTGCGCGTGGAAGGCGACCCGTACGAGCGCCTGTAGCAACCCACCCGGCGTCGCATCGCCCATGCAACGCCGGCGTATGGAATCACTCCAGCCCGATGGCGAAGTGAAAGCTGGTCTGCCGTAATCCGTGCCCCTCGTAGAAGCGGTGGGCGTCGATGCGCTGCACGCCGGAGTCCAGGTGCAGGGCGTCGCACCCCTCCTCGCGGGCGCGTTCCAGCAGCCAGTCGAGCATGCTTCCGCCGTGGCCCTCGCCGCGGTGGGCTCCCGCCGTCACCAGGTCGTCCACGTACAGGAAGCGCCCCCACGCCAGGTTCTCCGAAACACGGTAGCCCGCCACGGTGACGATGCCGCCCCCCGCCGCAAGGTACGCCAGCCGGTAGCCCCCCACCCCCAGGGCGCGCACCCGGTCCGCGAAGGCCTGGCGGTCCAGGTGCGGGCGCAGCTCGGCCATCACCGCAAGGCAGGCGTGCACCGCCCGGTCACCCTGGGCGTGGTGGATGCCGTCGGCCGCGTCGAACCCCTTCATGTCCCGTCTCCCGCTATCATAAAAGGAAGGCCCGCCTTGCCTAGGCGGCGGGCGACCCGGTAAGGTAACCGAATTTGCCTCCATTTGCCGAACACACCCCCATGGTCCACATCAAGACGCCGGAAGAGATCGAGAAGATGCGCGCCACCTGTAGGCTGGCGGCGCAGGTGCTCGAGTACATCGCGCCCCACGTGCGGGCGGGCATCACCACCGGCGAGCTGAACGACCTGTGCGACCAGTACATCCGCGACAACGGCGCCATCCCCGCGCCGCTCAACTACTATGGCTTCCCCAAGTCCATCTGCACCTCGGTGAACGAGGTGGTCTGCCACGGCATCCCCGGCAGGCAGCGGCTGAAGGAGGGGGATATCGTCAACGTCGACATCACCACCATCCTCGACGGCTACCATGGCGACACGTCGAAAACCTACCGCATCGGCAAGGTGGACGCGCGCGCCGAGAAGATCGACCGGGTGGCCTACCAGGCCCTGGCGCTGGGCATCGGCGCGGTGGTGCCCGGCGCCGCCCTGGGCGACATCGGCCACGCCATCCAGACCTATGTGGAGGCCGAGGGCTGCTCCGTGGTGCGCGAGTACTGCGGCCACGGCATCGGCCGCCAGTTCCACGAGGAGCCGCAGGTGCTGCACTACGGCAAGCCCGGCCGCGGCCTGCGCCTGAAACCCGGCATGACCTTCACCGTGGAGCCCATGGTCAACATCGGCAAGCGCGACATCAAGGTGCTCCAGGACAACTGGACGGTCGTCACCCAGGACGGCTCCCTGTCCGGCCAGTACGAGCACACGGTGCTGGTGACCGAATCCGGCGTGGAGGTGCTCACCTCCCTGAACGGAGACGTGTAGGGACCGGCCCCTATGGGCGCCCCCCTCGCCCCGGTCCCCGGCAGGCCCCGCCCCGCCTTTTTCCGCCCCATGCGCTGGCCCGAACCGCTCATCGAAGGCACCCTCGTCAGGCGTTACCAGCGCTTTCTGGCCGACGTGCGCCTGGGGAACGGCGAGGTGGTCACCGCCCACTGCGTGAACACGGGCTCCATGCTGGGCTGCCGCCCGGAGGGGGCGCCGGTGCTCATCTCCCGCGCCGGCAACCCCGGCCGCAAGCTCCAATACACCTGGGAACTGGTACGGGTGGACGGCGCCACCGGCCCCACCTGGGTGGGGGTGAACACGGGCCGCGCCAACGCCATCGTGGCCGAGGCCATCGAAGGCGGTGCCATTCCGGAGCTGATGCCGTTCGGCACCCTGCGCCGCGAGGTGAAATACGGGGCATCCAGCCGCATCGACATCCTGCTGGAATCCGGAGGCCAAAAAACCTATGTGGAGGTGAAGAACACCACCCTGGCCGACGGGGCGACCGCCCGATTCCCGGATTCCGTCTCGGTGCGGGGGGCGAAGCACATGCGCGAGCTGGCGGCCATGGTGGAACAGGGGCACCGGGCGGCGGTGGTGTTCCTGGTGCAGCGGGGCGACAGCGAGTGCTTTGCCCCGGCGGACCACATCGACCCGGCCTACGGCGCCGCCCTGCGCGAGGCCGCCGCCGCCGGGGTGCTGGTGCTGCCCTGCCAGGCCCAGTGCGGCCCGGAGGGGGTGGTGGTCACCCGCCGCCTGGAGGCCCGCCTGTGAACCACACGGCGGATTCCCTGGCCGAGACCCTGAGCGCCCACGCCGGGCGGCCGGTCCTGCTCACCGTCACCCGCAACCTGCGCTCGTGGGTGAGCGTGCGGCGCGCCCGGGGCGAGATCCACGCGCGCCTGCACGAGGCGCTGCTGGCGGCGCCAAGGCCGGTGCTCACCGCCCTGGCGGGCTTTGTCGCCAAGGGCGGCCGCACCCACGCCGGGGTGGTGCGCGACTACCTGCGCCAGGCGGTTGCCGACCATCCGCCCCGGCTCCCCCGCCTCACCCCCGCGGGCCGCCACCACCATCTGGGGGCCCTGCTGGCGGAGGTGATGCACCACTTTCCGGGCCACGCGGCCCCGGCCATCACCTGGGGCCAGCGCCGCCGGCCGGGCCGGAGCCGCGTGCGCCTGGGCAGCTACAACCCGCGCCAGCGCCTGATCCGCCTGCACCCGCTGCTGGATCACCCGGACGTGCCGCCGTTCATGCTGCGCTACGTCATCCATCACGAGATGGCCCACCACCTGCTGGAGCACGACCGCCCCCGCTCGGAGCCCATGCACGGCCCGCGCTTCGCCGCCGTGGAGGCCGCCTGCCCCGACCTGCCGGCGGCGCGCCGCTGGCAGCGCGACCACCTGTCCGCCCACCTCCAGCGGCTGCGCCGCGCCCACGCCTGACGCCCGCCGCGCGCCCCCGCCACCGCAAGGCCGGTGGGCCGGCCGGGGGCGATGTCCACACCCTTCCGGAAATTGCCCAATAATAAATTTTTTTTGCCGCCGCCTCGCCATCGCTGTGGATAAGTCCCTGCGGGACCGGTAAACAAGTTGCTTAAAAACAACGATTTGCGAACACGACTCGCCCGGTCATGGGGTGCATGGGCGCTTCCCTCCGGTCAGGTTGACTCCCCCCCACCAAAAGGTTACTTTTCCTGCGTGGTGGGGAAAAGTGGGGGAAACTGGAGGAGATTGGGGAAACGTGTTTCTAGGTAGGGAATCCAACCTGATCGACGCCAAGGGACGTCTCGCCATTCCGGCGAAGTTCCGTGATGTGGTCGGGCAGGGCGCGCGCCTGGTGGTCACCCGCCGGGTGCTGGACCCGTGCCTGGAGGTGTATTCCGAGGCCGACTGGCGCACCTACATGGAAAAGCTCCAGGCCCTTTCCCAGGTGAAGCCGGCGGTGCGCCAGTACCGCCGCCTGCTGTTCTCCAGCGCCGAGGCCTGCAACCTGGACCGCCAGGGCCGCATCCTCATCCCCGCCCACCTGCGCGAATACGCCGGGCTGGAACGGGAGAGCGTGCTGGTGGGCAACGGCGACACCTTCGAGATTTGGGACGCGGCCCGTTGGAACGCCGAGGTCGAGCGCGAGACCGACCCGGCGGCCATGGCCGAAACGCTGGCGAACCTGGGCCTCTAACGCGGGGGGGGAATCTGGGGTGAGAGGGGACCATCCATGGGCGAGGGCGATCCATTGCCCGGCGGCTATCACGTGCCGGTGCTCCCGGAACAGGTGCTGTCCGCCCTCCGGCCGCGGGACGGCGGGAGCTACATCGACATGACCGTGGGCGGCGCCGGACACGCATCCCTGGTGCTCCAGGCGGCGGACTGCCGCCTGCTGGCCCTCGACCGCGACCCCGAGGCGGTGACCCGCGCCACCCGCCGGCTGGCGCCGTTCGGCGCCCGCGCCACCGTGGTGCACGCCCCCTTCGACCGGGTGGCCGAGGTGGCCGCCCGGCACGGCTTTGCAGGGGCCGACGGGATCCTGATGGACCTGGGCGTGTCCAGCCGCCAGCTCGACAGCGCGGAGCGCGGCTTCTCGTTCCGCGCCGACGCCCCCCTGGACATGCGCATGGACCCCACCACCGGCGCCACCGCCGCCGACCTGGTGAACACCCTGGACGAGGCCGAGCTGGCCCGCATCTTCATTGAATATGGCGAGGAGCGCCACGCCCGGCGCATCGCCCGCGCCATCGTGGCCGCCCGCGCCGCCGCCCCCATCGCCACCACGCTGACGCTGGCCGGGCTGGTGGAGCGCAGCGTGCCCGGCCAGCGTGGCCAGCGCCGCATCCACCCGGCCACGCGGGTGTTCCAGGCGCTGCGCATCGCCGTCAACGACGAGCTGGGCATGCTGGCGCGCGCCCTGCCCGACGCCTTTGGCCTGCTGGCCCCCGGCGGCCGGCTGGCCGTCATCAGCTTCCACTCCCTGGAGGACCGCATGGTGAAGCAGACCATGCGCGACTGGTGCACCGGCTGCGTGTGCCCGCCGTCCTTCCCGGAATGCCGTTGCGGCCGCGCCCCCCAGGCACGGCCCGTCACCCGCGGCGCCGCCATGGCCACCGAGGCCGAAACCGGCGCCAATCCGCGCGCGCGCTCGGCGCGTCTGCGCGCGGTGGAAAAACTTGCCGCGAGCGGGGAAAAGGCCCCGCAATCGGCATGAGGTTCAAACCACTACACGCCTATCGGAGCCCCCTTCGGCCGGACCGCCATCGGACCGTCGCCCTTGCGGGCGGCGGTTCCGCGTTCGCTCGTTCCCGCCATGAACTTTCCCACCTTTGCTTGCACAACCCGCCTGTGATCTTCCCTTCCCAGGGTCCGTGCCAAGGGGGGTCCCGATGAAATTCCCGTTTCCCTTCCACCTGGACCGGGCGGCCCTGCTGCGCGGCACCCTGATGGCCACCCTGCTGGTGGCGGCCACCCTGCTCTACCTGTGGCAGCACATGGTGATGGTGGACACGGGCTACCGCATCGAGAACGCCCGCAAGGAGCTGGCCCGGCTGTCGCACCAGCGCGCCGAGCTGCTGATGGAGGTTGCCAGCCTGTCGTCCCTGCCGCGCATCGAGCGCATGGCGCGGGAGCAGCTTGGCATGGTGCGCCCCGCCCAGGAACAACTGGTGCGGGTGCTGTCCACCCCCGCCGTCCCGGTGCCCGGCTCCGCGCCCGGCTCCGCGCCCGCCGCCGAGGGCCCGCTGCTCCTGGCCGCGTCCTCCACCCGTTGATATCGGGGAGGGGAAGTGTTCAAGAAACGCGCCGGCGCCAAGACCGTCAAGCCCAAGGGGCGCGGCACCGCCGAGGGCCCCCTTTCGGGCCGCCTGATCCTGGTCATGGTGAGCGTGGTGGCCGCCTTCGCGGTGGTGACCGCGCGCCTGATCCACCTTCAAGTCCTGGAGGCCGACCGGCTGGCGGCGCGCGCGGCCAGCCAGCACCACAAGACCATCCGCCTGGAGGGCGAGCGCGGCACCATCACCGACCGCAACGGCGCCATCCTGGCCAAGAACATGGACGTGCCGTCCATCAGCGCCGATCCCTCGCGCATCGCGTCCGCCAGCCGCACCGCCCGCACCCTGGCCCGGGTGCTGCCGGTCTCGGCCCGCTCCCTCGAAAAGCGCCTGCGCGACCCGAAGCGCCACTTTTCCTGGGTGTACCGCAAGACCGATCCGGCGGTGGCGGAGCGGGTCATGGCCCTGGCCCTGCCCGGCGTGAACCAGGTGCCCGAGAGCCGCCGCTTCTACCCCAAGGGCCGGCTGAT
Source organism: Nitrospirota bacterium (assembly GCA_016212085.1). GTDB lineage: Bacteria > Nitrospirota > JACRHL01 > JACRHL01 > JACRHL01 > JACRHL01. The sequence goes on from JACRHL010000019.1 coordinate 13,072, forward strand.
GGGCCACGTGGTCGGCTTCGCCGGCACCGACAACCACGGTCTGTCCGGCATCGAGCGGGTGTTCGACCGGGACCTCAAGGGCGAGCGCATCACCCTGGTGGTGGAGCGCGACGCCCTGGGCCGCTCGGTGCTGCCCGTCGACACGCGCTACGACCGCCCGGACCACGGCGCCGACATTGCGCTCACCGTGGACGAGGTGATCCAATATTACGTGGAGAGCGCCCTCGACCGGGCCATGCTGGAAACCCAGGCCGAGGCCGCCGGCGTGCTGGTGATGGACCCCCGCACCGGCGAGATCCTCGCCATGGCCGCGCGCCCGGAGTTCGACCCGAACCGCGCCGACAAGTATCACCCCGAATCGTTCCGCAACCGCCTCATCACCGACCCCTACGAACCCGGCTCCACCATGAAGGTGTTCCTGGCCGCCACCGCCCTGGAGGCGGGGGTGGTCTCCCTGACCGAACCGATCGACTGCGAGGGCGGCACCCTGCCCCTGCGCGGCGGCGCCATGCACGACGCCCACCCCCACGACGTGCTGCCGTTCTCCGAGGTGCTGGTGAAGTCCAGCAACATCGGCAGCGCCAAGGTGGCCATGCGCCTGGGCCCGGAGCGCCTGTACCAGGGGCTGCGCGCCTTCGGCTTTGGCGACCGCACCGGCATCGAGCTGGGGGGCGAGTCGCCCGGCCTGCTGTATCCGCCGGCGCGCTGGTCGGGCCGCTCGCTGCCGTCGGTGGCCATCGGCCAGGAGCTGGCGGTCACGCCGCTGCAACTGGTGACCGCCGCCAGCGCCGTGGCCAACGGCGGCACCCTGATGCGCCCCTACCTGGTGAGCGCCGTCACCCGCAAGGGCGTCACCACCATCACCCGGCCCACCCCCGTGCGCCGGGTGATTTCGGAACGGACCGCCCGCGACCTGCTCCGCACCCTGGCGGGCGTGACCGAGAAGGGCGGCACCGCGACCCAGGCGGCCATACCCGGCTACCGCGTGGCGGGCAAGACCGGCACCGCCCAGAAGCCCGACCCCGTGCATGGCGGCTACGCCCGGGGCAAGTTCATCAGCTCGTTCCTGGGCATGGTGCCCGCGGAGGACCCGCGCCTGGTGATGCTGGTGGTGATCGACGATCCCAAGGGCCTCTACTACGGCGGCACCGTGGCCGCCCCCGTGTTCCGCGAGGCGGCGGAGCCGATCCTGCAATACCTGGGCGTGCACCCCATGACCGACCGCACCCTGGTGCTGGCCGATCCGCCCGCGAACGGCGCCACCCTGCGAACCGCCATGCTGGCCGAGGCCACCCGATGACCGTCGCCGACCTGTTCCGGGAGGCCTCCCTGCCCGCCCCGCCCACCGCCGCCGGCGCCGCCACCGCCAGCGGGGTCACCCACGACTCGCGGCGGGTGACCCCCGGCACCGTGTTCGTGGCCATCAAGGGCCAGCACGCCGACGGCCACAAGTTCCTGGACCAGGCCAAGGAGGCGGGCGCCGCCGTGGCGGTGGTGGAGCGCCGCATGCTGCGCGCGCCGCTGCCCACCGTGCGCGTGCCGAACAGCCGCGCCGCCCTGGCCGACCTGTCCTGCGCGTTCTTCGAGAACCCGTCGCAGGTGCTCACCCTGGTGGGCATCACCGGCACCAACGGCAAGACCACCTCCGCCTACCTGGTGGAGGCGGTACTGGCCGCCGCCGGCCACCACACCGCCCTGCTGGGTACCGTGCAGACGCGCCTCGACGGCGTGGCGGTGGAAACCCCCGAGACCGTGGCCGCCCGCACCACGCCCGAGGCCCCGGACCTCCAGGCCCTGCTGGCGCGCATGGTGCGCGACGGCGCCTCCGCCGGAGTGATGGAGGTGTCGTCCCACGCCCTGGCGCTGGACCGGGTGAGGGGCTGCGCCTACGACGTGGGGGTGTTCACGAACCTGTCCCAGGACCACCTGGACTTCCACCGCACCATGCAGGCCTACTTCGAGGCCAAGTGCCGCCTGTTCGAGGACCTGTGCCCGCGCGCGGCGGTGATCAACGTGGACGACCCCTGGGGCCGCAAGCTGGCGGGGCGACTGGAGCGCGCCCTCACCTTCGGCCTCAAGGGCGAGCACAGCCCGCGCCTGCTGGCCCACGACCTGGAGCTGGGGCAGGACGGCATCCGCTTCACCGTGTCCACCGAGCGGGGCGAGCTGGGCATCCAGTCGCCCCTGGTGGGGGCCTACAACGCCTCCAACCTGCTGGCCGCCGCCGGCGTGGGCCTGGCCCTGAACCTGCCGCTGGAGACCATCGCCGATGGCATCGCCCACGCCCGCCCGGTGCCGGGGCGGCTGGAGCGGGTGGACGCGGGCCAGCCGTTCGTGGTGCTGGTGGATTATGCCCACACCCCCGACGCCCTGGAGCGGGTACTGACCACCGTGCGGCCGCTGGCCGCCCAGGGCGCGCCCAGGCCGCGCCTGTCCCGGCGCGGCGCCGTGGCCGATGCCGGCGGCAACCCGCCGGGGCGGGTGATCGTGGTGGCCGGCTGCGGCGGCGACCGCGACGCCAGCAAACGCGCCCCCATGGGCGAGATTGCCTGCCGGCTGGCCGACTTTGCCATCTTCACCGCCGACAACCCGCGCTCCGAGGACCCGGCCGCCATCTGCGCCGCCATGGTCCGGGGCGCCGGCAAGGCACCAGGCGCCACCTACGAGGTGATCGTGGACCGCGAGGCGGCCATCAGAAAGGCCCTCTACCTGGCCCGCCCCGGCGACGTGGTGGTGCTCGCCGGCAAGGGCCACGAGCAGTACCAGGTGGTGGGCGAGACGCGCCTGCCGTTCGACGACCGCCAGGTGGCGCGCCGCCTGCTGGAGGGGATGGGCTAGTGTACTCGGTGGCTCAGATCGCCGACTGGTGCGGCGGCCGCGTGGTGGGCGAGGGCGGCGTGGTGATCGCCGATGCCGCCCAGGTGGTCATCGACTCGCGCAGGGTGCGGCCGGGCGACCTGTTCGTGGCCCTCATCGGCCCCAACCACGACGCCCACGCCTTTCTGCCCCAGGCGTTCGCCGCCGGCGCCGCCGCCGCCATCGTGTCCGACGCCGCCCCGGCCCGCCACGGCGGCGCCCCCATGGTGCAGGTGGCCGACACCGAGGCCGCCCTGCGCGACCTGGCCCGCGCCTGGCGCGCCCGCTTCCGGCTGCCCGTGGCCGCCATCACCGGCAGTTGCGGCAAGACCACCACCAAGGAGATGGCCCGCGCCATCCTGGAGCCGGCCCTGACCCCCCTGGTCACCGCCGGCAACCTGAACAACCAGATCGGCCTGCCCCTCACCCTGCTGGGGCTGCGCGCGGGCCACCGCGCCTGCGTCCTGGAGATGGGCATCAACCGCCCCGGCGAGATCGACCTCCTGTGCGGCGTGGCCGCCCCCACCGTGGGGCTCGTCACCGGCATCGGCCGCGCCCATTTGCAGGGCCTGGGCGACGCGGACGGCGTGGCCGCCGAGAAGGGCCGCCTGTTCCACCACGTGGCAGCCGCCGGCGGCACCTGCGTGGTGAACCTGGACGACCCGCGCGTGGTGGACCAGGCCGCCCGCCACGGCGCGCGCCGGGTGGTCACCTACACCACCTCCCCCAGCGCCCGCGCCGACCTGCGCCTCACCGTGGAGCGCGCCACGGTGGACGGCGCCCGCCTCACCCTGAACCTGGGCGGCGACCAGTCCGGGTTCGACTTCTTCTCCGCCGCCCCGTACCAGGTGGCCAACGCGGCCGCGGCCGCCGCCCTGTGCCACGTGCTGGGGGCGGACGTCGCCGCCATCCGGCGCGGGCTTTCCAGCTTCCGCCCGCCCGCCATGCGCGGCGCCGAGATCACCCTGGCCAGCGGCGCCCGCATCATCGACGACAGCTACAACGCCAACCCCGAGTCGGTGCTGGCGGCCCTCACCGCCCTGGCGGCCACCCCGGTCACCGGCCGCCGCATCGCCGTGCTGGGCGACATGCTGGAACTGGGCGCCGCCGCCCCCGCCCTGCACCGGCAGGTGGGCCAGCGCGCCGCCGCCCTGGGGCTCGACCGGCTGATCTGCGTGGGCGCCCTTGCGGCGCACATGGCCGACGGCGCCCGCGCGGCGGGCCTCGATCCGCGCCACGTGGTCACCCCGGAACTGGCCCTGGCCGGCCTTGCCGACCTGGCGGACGGCGACCGGGTGCTGGTGAAGGGCTCCCGCGGCATCGCCATGGAGCGGCTGGTGAAGGCGCTGGCGGAACAAGGGGGGGTAAGGGCCTAGCCATGCTGTATCACCTGCTCTATCCGCTGCACGTTGACTACCCGGTGTTCAACGTCTTCAAGTACATCACCTTCCGCACCATCTACTCGGTGCTCACCGCCATGGCCATCGCCTTCATCCTGGGGCCGTGGCTCATCCGCCTGCTGTCCCACTACCAGATCGGCCAGCCGGTGCGCGACGACGGGCCCCAGCGCCACCTGGTGAAGCGCGGCACCCCCACCATGGGCGGCGTGCTGATCCTGTTCGCCATCGTCATGCCCACCCTGCTCTGGGCCGACCTGCGCAATCCATACGTGTGGGTGGTGCTGGTGACCGTGGCGGGCTTTGGCGCCGTGGGCTTCTGGGACGACTACCTGAAGGTGATCCGCAAGAACCCCAAGGGGCTGTCGGCCCGGCGCAAGTTCCTGGGCCAGGTGGCGGTGGCCGGGGTGGTGTCGGTCTACCTGGTCGCCAGCGGCTTCGATACCCACCTCACCATCCCCTTCCTGAAGGGGCAGCACGTGGAGCTGGGGTGGCTGTTCATCCCCTTCGCCGTGCTGGTGATCGTGGGCGCCTCCAACGCGGTGAACCTCACCGACGGGCTGGACGGGCTGGCCATCGGCCCGGTGATGATCGCCGCCGGCACATACCTGCTCATCGTCTATCTGACCGGCCACGCCAAGTTCGCCGCGTACTTGCAGATCCCCTACGTGGCCGGGGTGGGCGAGCTGTCCATCCTGTGCGGCGCCATGGTGGGCGCGGCCATGGGCTTTTTGTGGTTCAACACCTACCCCGCCTCGGTGTTCATGGGCGACGTGGGCTCCCTGCCCCTGGGCGCCGCCCTGGGCGCCATCGCCGTGGTCAGCAAGCACGAACTGCTGCTGGTGCTGGTGGGGGGCATCTTCGTGATCGAGGCCATCTCGGTGATCGGCCAGGTGGCCTACTTCAAGATGACCGGCAAGCGCATCTTCCTCATGGCGCCCATCCACCACCACTTCGAGTTGAAGGGGTGGCAGGAGCCCAAGATCATCGTGCGTTTCTGGCTGATCGCCATCGTCCTGGCCTTGCTGGCCCTCTCGACCCTGAAACTGAGGTAGCGGTGTTCGGGTTCTTCAAGAGAAAGAAGCCGAAGGCGCAAGCCCCGCGCGCATCCGCCCCGCCGGCGCCCGTGCCGCCCGTGCCGGCGGCGCCCGCGCCCATGCACCGGTCGGACATCGCCCTGAACGGCGCCCGCGTGACGGTGCTGGGCCTGGGCAGGAGCGGCGTGGCCGCCGCCCGGCTCCTCGCCCGGGAGGGCGCCCGCGTGACCGCCATCGACGACAACGCGGACGCGGCCACGGACGGCCTGCCCCACGATGTTGCCACCCTCACCGGCGGAAGGCCGGAGGCGGTGGCGGCGGCACTCGCCGGCGCCGACCTCATCGTGCTGTCGCCGGGGGTGCCGAGGAACCACCCGGCCCTGGCCGCCGCCGAGGCGGCCGGCGTGCCGGTGATCGCCGAGGTGGAGCTGGCCTGGCGTTACCTGTCGGCCCCGCTCATCGCCATCACCGGCAGCAACGGCAAGAGCACGGTCACCACCTGGGTGGGCCACGTGCTGCAAGGCTGGAAGAGCAACGTGTTCGTGGGCGGCAACCTGGGCGAGCCCCTGTGCGAGGCGGCCCTGGCCGGAACCGGGTGGGATTTCGTGGTGGCCGAGCTGTCCAGCTTCCAGCTGGAGACCATCACCTCCCTGGCCCCCACGGTGGCGGCGCTGCTCAACACCAGCCCCGACCACCTGGACCGCTACGCCAAGGTGAGCGACTACTACCAGGCCAAGTTCCGCGTGTTCGAGTTCATGACGGGCGGCCACGCCCTGCTCAACGAGGCGGACGCATCCACCCCCCTGGTGGTGGAACACTACCTGAAGGGCGCCGCCCCGGTGCTGTTCAACCGCAGCCGGCCCGGCGACGGGGTGGCGCTGGCGGACGGCGTCATCACCCTCACCGGCGGCGGCCGCTCCCACGCCGTGTGCCGGGCCGACGAGCTGGCGGTCACCGGCGCCCAGAACGTGGAGAACGCCGAGGCCACGGCGGCCATCTGCCTGCTGGCCGGCTGCCCCCTGCCCACGGTGACGGCGCGGCTCAAGACCTTCACCGGCCTGCCGCACCGCATGCAGACGGTGGCGGAGAAGCACGGCGTGCGCTACATCGACGACTCCAAGGCCACCAACCCGGGCGCCGTCATCAAGGCGCTGGAGGGGGCGGGCCAGGTCACCCTGCTGCTGGGCGGGCGCGACAAGGGGTGCGACCTGCTCTCCCTGCGCGAGCACGTGTTCCTGCACTGCCCGCACGTGATCGCCTTCGGCGAGGCGGCGGAGCGCTTCCGCATCGTGCTCCAGGGCCACCCGGACGCGAGCTACGCCGAAACCCTGCGGGAGGCGGTGGCGCTGGCCGCGCAAAAGACCCCGCAAGGCGGCCAGGTGCTGCTCTCCCCCGCCTGCGCCAGCTTTGACGAGTTCAAGGGCTACGCCCACCGGGGCGACTGCTTCCGCCAATACGTGGAGGCCCTGCCGTGACCAGCCGCCGCGCCATCGTGGACCCCATCCTGCCCCTGCTCACCCTGCTGCTGCTGGGCATCGGGGTGGCCATGATCTATTCCGCCTCGGCGCCGCGCGCCCTGTCCACCTATGGCTCCACGTGGCACTTCGCCATGCGCCAGGGGGTGTGGGTGGGGCTGGGCATGGTGGCCCTGCTGCTGGGCGCGCGGGTGGACTACCGCATCTGGGAGAAACTGTCCGGCCCCATGCTGGTGGTGCTGGGCGTGCTGCTGGCGCTGGTGCTGGTGCCCGGCGTGGGCGTGGCCGCCGGCGGCGCGCGGCGCTGGCTGGGGGTGGGCGGCTTCACCCTGCAACCCTCGGAGCTGGCCAAGTTCGTGTGCGCCGCCTACATGGCCGCCTACCTGGCCCACCACGGCCACGACTTCCGCCACGGCGGCATGGGCCCGGTGGTGCGCCCCATCCTGGTGCTGGGCATGGTCCTGGGCCTGATCGTGGTGGAGCCCGACCTGGGCAACGCGGTGGCCATCTGCGCCGTGGCGGCGTGCCTCATGTTCGTGGCCGGCCTGGGCTGGCGCTACATCGCCCCGCTGGGGGCGCTGATGGCCGGCGCCATGGCGCTGGCCATCTGGCTGGAGCCCTACCGCATCAAGCGCGTCACCTCCTATCTGGACCCGTGGGCCGACCCCACCGGCTCCGGCTTCCAGGTGGTGCAGTCGTTCCTGGCGTTCGGCTCCGGCGGCATCACCGGCCTGGGGCTGGGCGAGGGGCGCCAGAAGCTGTTCTACCTGCCCGAGGCCCACACCGACTTCATCTTCTCGGTGATCGGCGAGGAGCTGGGGCTCGTGGGGGCGCTGTGCGTGGTGCTGCTGTTCGCCCTGTTCGCCTGGCGCGGCCTCATCATCGCCCGCGAGGCGGCGGACCCGTTCGGCCGCTACCTGGCCCTGGCCCTCACCATGATGGTGGTGCTGCAAGCCCTCATCAACATGGGGGTGACCGTGGGGGTGCTGCCCAACAAGGGGCTGCCGCTGCCGTTCATCAGCTACGGCGGCTCGGCGCTGCTGGTCAACCTGTTCGTGGTGGGCGTGCTGCTCAACATCTCGCGCGGGCGCCGGGCGGGGCGCGTGGAGCCGTGAGGGTGCTGGTGGCGGGCGGCGGCACCGGCGGACACCTGTTTCCCGGCCTGGCCGTGGCGGACGCCCTGGCGGCGCGTGCCCCGGGGGCGGCCATCGCCTTCGCCGGCACGGAGCGCGGCCTGGAGTTCAAGGTGATCCCCAGGACCGCTTACAGGCTGTACACGGTGCCGGTCTACGGCCTGGTGGGCAAGGGGCTGTGGCGGCGCGTGCTGGCCCTCACCCTGCTGCCCGCCGCGTTGCAGGCGGCCAGTCGCATCCTGGGCGAGTTCAGGCCCGACCTGGTGATCGGCGTGGGGGGCTACGCCTCGGCGCCGCTGCTGTTCGCCGCCGGCATCCGCCGCATTCCCCGCGTTATACTTGAACAGAACGCGGTGCCGGGCCTCACCAACCGCATCTTCGGGCCGCAGGTGGAGCGGGTGTTCCTGGCGTTCGAGGCCGCCCGGGAGCGCTTCAAGCCCAACGCGCGCGGCAACCGCGACCACATCTCGTGCCCCGGCAATCCGGTGCGGGCGCAGTTGCTGGCGGCAACGCCCGTGGCGGACCCGGCGGCGCCGCATTTATTGGTGTTCGGCGGCAGCCAGGGGGCGGCGGCCATCAACGACGCCATGCTGGCCGGGGCGCCGGCGCTGTTCCGGGCACTGCCCGGCCTCACCGTCACCCACCAGACCGGCCGGGTGGAGCATACGCAGGTGCAGAACGCCTACGCCGCCATGGGCGGGGCCGTCGCCTCCCGCGTGACGGTGCTGCCGTTCATCGACGACATGGCCGCCGCCTACGCCCGGGCCACGCTGGTGCTGTGCCGCGCCGGCGCCACCTCCACCGCCGAGCTGACCGCCCTGGGCAAGCCCGCCGTGCTGGTGCCCTACCCCCACGCCGCCCACGGCCACCAGGCGGCGAACGCCCGCGCCCTGGCCGACGCCGGCGCCGCCGTGCACCTGGATCAGGCCGACCTGAGCGGCAGCTTCCTGGTGGCCACCGTCACCGGCCTGCTGGGCGAGCGCGGACGGCTGGATGCCATGGCCACCGCCGCCCGTGCCCTGGGCCGGCCCGACGCCGCCGGGGCCATTGCCGACGCGTGCCTTTCCCTCATCGCAGCGGAGCCCACATGAAGTTCCACAACATCGAGCGCATCCACTTCGTCGGCATCGGCGGCTCCGGCATGAACGGCATTGCCGAGGTGCTCATCAACCAGGGCTTCACCGTCACCGGGTCCGACCTGGCCGACACGGACGTGACGCGCCGCCTGGAGTCGCTGGGCGGCAAGGTGGTGCGCGGCCACCATGCGGACAACGTGCGGGGCGCCCAGGTGGTGGTGGTGTCCACCGCCGTGAAGCGCGACAACGTGGAGGTGGTGGCGGCCCGCGAGGCGGGCATCCCGGTGATCCAGCGCGCCGAGATGCTGGCGGAGCTGATGCGCCCCAAGTACGGCGTGGCGGTGGCCGGCGCCCACGGCAAGACCACCACCACCAGCCTGGTGGCCACGGTGCTGGGCGAGGGCGGGCTGGACCCCACGGTGGTCATCGGCGGGCGCCTCAACCAGTACGGCGCCTCCGCCAAGCTGGGCAAGGGGCGCTACATGGTGGCCGAGGCCGACGAGTCGGACGGGTCGTTTTTAAAACTGTTCCCCACGGTGGCGGTGATCACCAACATCGACCGCGAGCACCTGGATTTCTATGGCGACATGGACGCCATCCGCGGCGCCTTCATCCAGTTCGCCAGCAAGGTGCCGTTCTACGGCTGCGTGGTGCTGTGCCTGGACGAGGCCCCCTTGCAGGCCCTGCTGCCGGAGATCCGCCAGGCGGGCAAGCGGGTGGTGACCTACGGCTTCACCCCCCAGGCGGACCTGCGCGGCGACGACCTGGACCTGTCCCCCGCCGGGGCGCGCTTTTCCGCCAGCTTCCGGGGGCACGACCTGGGCACCTTCCGGCTGCCCGTCACCGGCCGCCACAACGCCCAGAACGCCATGGCCGCCCTGTGCGTGGGGCTCGACGTGGGGGTGGACGTGGAGGTCATGCGCCGCGCGCTGGCGGGCTTCTCCGGCGTGGGGCGGCGCTTCGAGCGCAAGGGCGAGGCGGCCGGCGTGACCGTGGTGGACGACTACGGCCACCACCCCACCGAGGTGCAGGCGGTGCTGGCCGCCGCCCGCGAGAGTTTTCCGGAGCGGCGCCTGATCGTGGTGTTCCAGCCCCACCGCTACACCCGCACCCGCGACCAGATGGAGGGCTTCGCACGGGCCTTCCACGCCGCCGACACGCTGCTGTTGATGGACATCTACGCCGCCGGCGAGGCCGCCATCCCCGGCATCTCCAGCCCGGCGCTGCTGGAACGCGTCAAGGACTTCGGCCACCGCGACGCGCGCCACCTGGCCCGCCACGACGACGTGCTCGCCACCCTGGCGGCGGAGACGGCGCCGGGCGACGTGATCCTGACCCTGGGCGCCGGCGACGTGTGGCGCGTCGGCACCGAATTCCTAAACCGCGCCCAGCGCACATCACAGGCAGGTGGAGCATGACGCAGGCGGTACCCCTGAAAATGGAATCCGTGGCGGAGGCATTGGCGATTTTCGGGCGCGTGCTCATCGACGAGCCCATGAACCGCCACACCTCCTTCCGCATCGGCGGCCCCGCCGACTACCTGGTGGTGCCCAGCTCCACCCGGCAGGTGCCGGGCCTGCTGGCCACCGCCCGCAACCTGGGCCTGCCGGTGACGGTGCTGGGCAACGGCACCAACACCCTGGTGAGGGACGGCGGCATCCGCGGCGTGGTGATCCGCCTGTCCGCCTGCGCCACCATCACCCGCCTGGGGGTGGAGAGCCTGGTGGCGGAGGGCGGCACGCCGTTCCCCCGGCTGGCCCGCGAGGCCTCGCGCCTGGGGCTCACGGGGCTGGAGTTCGCCGCCGGCATCCCCGGCACGGTGGGCGGCGCCGTCACCATGAACGCCGGCGCCCACGGGGCCGACCTGGCCGGGGTGCTGGAGTGCATCGACCTGGCCACCCCGGCGGGTGACGTGCTCACCCTGCCCGTGGACCGGCTGGGCCTGGCCTACCGCTCCTCCACCCTGCCCGACGGGATCGTGCTCAACGCCGTGTTCCACCTGACCCTGGGCGACCGCGAGCGCATCCTGCGCGAGACCCAGCGCAACATGGACCTGCGCGGCCGCACGCAGCCCATCCTCACCCCCAACGCGGGCTCGTTCTTCAAGAACCCCTCCGGCGACTTCGCCGCGCGCCTCATCGATGAGGCCGGCTGCAAGGGCTGGGACGAGGGCGACGCCGAGGTGTCCACCCTGCACGCCAACTTCATCGTCAACCACGGCCGTGCCAGCTCCGTCCAGGTGCTGGCGCTGGCGGAGCGGGTGCGCGAGCAGGTGGCCAAGGTGTTCGGCGTGGTGCTGGAGATGGAGGTGAAGACCATCGGGAGCCCGGCGTGAGCCCGCGTTTCCCGCATGTGGCGGTGCTCATGGGCGGCACCTCGAGCGAGCGCGAGATATCGCTCACCAGCGGCCGCGCCGCCGCCCAGGCCCTGTCCGCCCTGGGCCACCGGGTGACCCCCGTCGACGTGGGCCCCGGCGTGGCCTTGGCGCTGGCCCAGCTCCGCCCGGACGCCGCCTTCATCGCCCTGCACGGGCGCGGGGGCGAGGACGGCGCCATCCAGGGGCTGCTGGAGGTGATGGGCATCCCCTACACCGGCTCCGGGGTGCTGGCCAGCGCCGCCTGCTGCGACAAGATCGTCACCAAGCAGCTTCTGGCCGCCAGCCACATCCCCACCCCGGCGTTTGCCCAGGTGACCGCCGCCAACCGGGCCGCCGCCCGCCAGGTGCCCCTGCCGGTGGTGGTGAAGCCCAACCGGGGCGGCTCGTCCATCGGCCTCGTGGTGGTGAGGGACCCGGCGGAGCTGGACGCCGCCATCGACCTGGCCCTGGCCGAGGACAGCCGGGTGCTGGCGGAACGCCTGGTGCAGGGGCGCGAGATCACCGTGGGCGTGATCGCGGGCGAGGCCCTGCCGGTGGTGGAGATCGTCCCCGCCGCCGGGCTGTTCACCTATCAGGCCAAGTACGACAAGACCGCCGGCACCCGCTACATCACCCCCGCCGAACTGCCGGCGCCGGTGACGGAACGCGCCCAGACGGTGGCCGTCCAGGCCTATCAGGCCCTGGGCTGCGCCGGCGCCGCGCGGGTGGACATCATGCTCGACGCCATGCTCGCGCCCAGCGTGCTGGAGATCAACACCATCCCCGGCATGACCCCCACCAGCCTGCTGCCCAAGGCGGCGGCCGCCGTGGGGATGGATTTCAACCACCTCATCGGTCGCATGCTCGAACTGGCCGTGGAGCCGGGCCTGTGAGCCGCGTGCCCGCCACCCCGCCGGCGGAGGCCGCCCCGGCGCGCCCCGGCGCGCCGGGCGCTGCCGGGGCGCGCCGCGCGGCGGCCCGCAACGTCCGCAAGAGCGACCAGAGCGGCCGCCGCCAGCGCAAGGCGGCGGGGTTGCGCCGGGGTGCCGTGGCCGCCCTCGTCCTGACCCTGTGCGGCGCCACCGGCTGGGGCGCCTGGGCCACCTGGGACGCCATGCGCGAGCGCGGCTTCTTTCTGGTGCGGCAGATCGAGATCACCGGCACCGCGCGCCTGTCGGAGGCCGACGTGCTGGCCCGGCTGGACCTGCCCGAGAAGGCCGACCTGCCCGGCCTGGACCTGAACGCCGTGTCCGACGCGGTGCTCTCCCACCCGTGGGTCGAGCGCGCCACCGTGCGCCGGGTCTACCCCGGCACCCTGGCCATCCGGGTGTGGGAGCGCATCCCCGCCGCCGTGGCCGAGGCGGGCGACAAGCGGCTGATGCTGGACGCCGACGGCGTGGTGCTGGGGCCGCCGGAGCCGGACATGGACGACCTGCCGCGCCTCGCCGGCATCCCCATCAGGGGGCTCTCCGCCGGCGACCGGGTCAGGCCGGAGCGGGTGCGGGCCGGATTGCTGGTGGCCAACGCCTACGGGCGCCCGTCCCTGGTGGACGTGGCCGACCTGCACGACCCGCTGCTGCTGGCGGACGGCCTGCGCATCCGCCTGGGCGACCGGGGCGGCTACGACTGGCGCCTGAAGCGCCTGGAGCGCCTGGCTCCGGCCCTGGAGGAGCTGGCCGGCCAGCACGGCGCCGAGGTGGACCTGCGCTACGCCGACCGGGTGGTGGCGCGGCCGCTGTGACGGAATTCGGTTTGGGGTGACGGACGGGGATCACACGTATACAGGGCCCATGGGGGGGCCCGCATGTCAGGGGAAAATCAGGGAAATGTCTAATAAGAAGGACGAAATCGTCGTCGGGCTCGATCTGGGCACGACCAAGGTCTGCACCGTGGTGGCGGAACATACCGCCAGCGGCGAGCTGTGCATCCTGGGGGTGGGCAGCGCCGCCTGCTCCGGCGTGAAGCAAGGCATGGTGGTGTCCATCGAGGAAACCGTGGCCGCCATCACCAAGGCCGTGGAGGAGGCCGAGGGCATGAGCGGGGTGGACATCCACTCCGTGGTGGTGGGCATCAGCGGCTCGCACCTGCGCGGGCTCAACAACCAGAACACCATCGGGGTGAAGGGCGCCACCGTCACCGAGGACGACATCGCCAATGTGCTCGACGCCGCCCGCGCCGTGGACCTGTCGCGCGACGAGGAGATCGTCCACGTGGCCGCGCAGCGCTACGTGCTGGACCAGCAGGAGACCATCGCCAGCCCCGTAGGCATGGCCGGCGACCGCCTGAGCGTGGACGCCCACGTGATCGTGGGGGCCGGCACCGCCCTGCAGAACCTGCTGCGCTGCATCGACGGGGCGGGCCTGTCGCTGGACGCCATCATCCCCCAGCCGCTGGCCTCCGCCCACGCGGTGCTGTCGCAGGAGGAGCTGGAGCTGGGCGTGGCCCTGGTGGACATCGGCGGCGGCACCACCGATCTGGCCATCTACGCCGGCGGCTCCGTGTGCCACACCTGGGTGCTGCCCCTGGGCGGCACCCACGTCACCCGCGACATCTCCTACGGCCTGTCCACCCCCATGAAGGACGCGGAGCGCATCAAGATCCAGCACGGCTCGGCCCTGGTGAACCAGGTGGACGCCGACGCCATGATCGAGGTGCCGTCCGTGGGCGGCCGCCCCCCGCGCGACGTGCCGCGCCTGCTCCTGGCCGAGATCACCGAGGCGCGCATGGAGGAGATCCTGGATCTGGTGGGCCAGGAGATCCAGCGCACCGGCCTGCGCCGCCACATCGGTTCCGGGGTGGTGATCACCGGCGGCGGTTCGCTGCCCCCCGGCACGGTGGAGCTGGCCAACCTGGCCACCGGCCTGATCGCCCGGCGCGGCGTGCCGGTGGGCCTGACCGGCCTGACCGACCTGGCCGCCACCGCCCAGAACGCCACCGCCGTGGGCCTGGCGCGCATGGCGCTCACCGAGGTGGCGCGCGCCGGCGCCGGCCAGGCGGGCCCCAAGGGCCTGGCCCGGCTGACCAGCTGGGTGAAGGAATTCTTCTAGCGGGGGTGCGTTTTTCCACGGCCCGCCTGCGGGCCGCCCGGACGGCGGCTTACCTTCACCGCCCACCGTCCGATACGGGGATGAACCGGTGCATGCGCGGCGCTCCGGCGCCCGCGACGAGACAATCAAGATCGGGATCCGTTTCCCGCCACGTGCCGAGGGGACTTGTGAACATGGGCATGACAAACTCCATCAAGCGGCTGCTCGCCCGCTTCCACCACAACGCGGCGGTGATCCAGCCGTCGCAGACCGAGTGGCTGCGCTTCCTGCGCGACATGACGCCGGCCACCCCCAACCCGTACCCGAAGCGCAGCACCCTGCCGCTTTCCGACACAACCGCCAAGAGGACTTTCGGAGATGTTTGAATTTTCCCAGGACGATGACGGCACCCCCATCATCAAGGTGGTGGGCGTGGGCGGCGCGGGCTGCAACGCGGTCAACTCGATGATCGCCGCCGGCCTGACCGGGGTGGATTTCGTCGCCATCAACACCGACCGCCAGGCGCTGGGCGACTCCCGCGCCGCCACCAAGGTGCAGATCGGCGCCGCCAGCACCCGCGGGCTGGGCGCCGGGGCCAACCCGGAGGTGGGCAAGCTCGCCGCCACCGCCGACGTGGACGCCATCAAGGACGCCCTGGCCGGGGCCGACATGGTGTTCGTCACCGCCGGCATGGGCGGCGGCACCGGCACCGGCGCCGCCCCCGTGGTGGCCACCGTGGCCCGCGAGATGGGTGCCCTCACCGTGGCGGTGGTGACGAAGCCGTTCCGCTTCGAGGGGGTCAAGCGCATGCGCCGCGCCGACGAGGGGGTGCAACAGCTCGCCGCCGAGGTGGACTCGATGATCGTCATCCCCAACGAGCGCCTCACCTCCTTCGTGCCCCCCAACACCACCATGGTCGACGCCTTCCGCGTGGCCGACGACGTGCTGCGCCACGGCGTGCAGGGCATCTCCGACCTGATCCTGGTGCCCGGCTACATCAACGTGGACTTCGCCGACGTGAAGACCGTCATGTCCCTCACCGGCCGCGCGGTGATGGGCGTGGGCACCGCCAGCGGCGCCGAGCGCGCCCTCAAGGCGGCCCAGGCGGCCATCTCCTGCCCGCTGCTGGAGGACGAGTCCATCCACGGCGCCGCCGGCCTGCTGTTCAACATCTCCGGCGGCGAGAACCTCACCATGGACGAGGTGGCCAAAGCCTCCGAAACCATCCAGGAGGCGGTGGACCCGGAGGCCAACATCATCTTCGGCACGGTGATCAACCCGGCCCTGGGCGACCAGATCCGCATCACCGTCATCGCCACCGGCTTCGACCAGGAGGAGGCGCCGCCGCGGCCCGCGGCCCGCACCGCCCTGGCCACGCCGGCGGTGTCCATGCCGGCCGCGCTGGCGGCCCCGGCCCCGCTGCGCGCCGCCCAGGCCGGCGGCCCCACCGCCTTCGTCAGCAAGGAGCCGGGCAGGCCCCGCGAGGTGATGCGCCAGCCCAAGGCCCTGGGCGCCGACGCGGGCTTCAAGGAGGAGTGGGACATCCCCGCCTACCTCCGCCGCCGCGGCCGCGGCACGGGGCCGGAGGCGGATTCCTGAGCGGCCCCGCCCTGGCCATGGGGCGGTTGGGCGAAAGCCCGCCGCCGGACACGGTCACCTGCGCCCAGGTGCACGGCAACGGCGTGCTGTGCCTCGCGGGCGACCCGCCGGCCCTGTCGGGCACGGAGGGCGACGCCATCGTCACCGCCGTGCCCGGCGCCTGCGTGGGGGTGCGCACCGCCGATTGCCTGCCGATCCTCATGCACGGCCCCGGCGGCCGGGTGGTGGCCGCCGTGCACGCGGGCTGGCGCGGCACCGTGGCGGGGGTGGCCACCGCCACCGTGGCCCTGCTGGCCCAGCGCTACGACCTGACCCCCGCCGAGCTGACCGTGCGCTTCGGCCCCTGCATCCGCCCCTGCTGCTACCAGGTGGGCGGCGAGCTGATCGGCGCCGTGCGCGAGAGCTTCCCGCGCTGGGCGAACCAGGTGCTGCGCGAGCGCCCCGGCGGGACCTATTTCGACCTGGCGGGCCTCAACCGCCTGCAACTGGAAGCCATCGGCGTGCGCACCATCCACGACGACGGCGCCTGCACCGGCTGCCGGCCGGACGAATTCGAGTCGTACCGCCGCGACGGCCGGTCCTCCGGGCGCATGGTAAGCTGGGTACGGGCCGCGTCCTGAACCGCCGCTTCCGCCCGGAACGACCATGAACCACCCCCCCGACAGCCTCGCCCAACGCCTCGCCGCCCTGCGCGCGCGCATGGACGCCGCCGCCGTTGCCGCCGGGCGCGACCCGGCCGGGGTGAAGCTGCTGGCGGTGAGCAAGACCTTCCCCCCCGCCGCCGTGGCCGAGGCGTTACGCGCGGGGCTCACCGCCTTCGGCGAGAGCCGCATGCAGGAAGCGCTGCCCAAGATGGATGCGGTGGCCGCCCTGCCGGAGGCGGCGGGCAGGGCCGTCCAGTGGCACCTGATCGGCCACTTGCAGGCCAACAAGGCGCGCAAGGCGGTGGGCGCCTTCGCCCTCATCCACTCGGTGGATTCCGCCGAGCTGGCGCAGCGCATCGACCGCATCGCCGCCGAGCTGGGGGTGGTGCAGGACGTGCTGTTGCAGGTGAACGCCTCCGGCGAGGCGCAAAAGCACGGCGTGGACCCGGATCGGGCGTTGGCACTGGCGGCCCTTGCGGGTAAACTCCCCCACATCCGGGTGCGCGGGCTGATGGGCATGGCCGCCGCCGGGGGCGACCCCGCGGCCGCCTTCGGCACCCTGGCCGGCCTGTTCCGGCACATCGCCCATGCCGCCCCGGAGGGGGTGGTCATGGCCGAGCTGTCCATGGGCATGAGCGGTGATTTCGAGGCGGCCATCGCCCACGGCGCCACCATCGTGCGCGTGGGCGGCGCCCTGTTTGGAGAAAGGCATCCATGAGCGTGGATCTGACCGACATCCGCATCGCCTTTTTGGGCGGCGGCAACATGGCCGAGGCCCTCATCAAGGGCTTGCTGGCCAGCAGCCTGGGGGTGGCCGCCCAGCGCATCGCCGTGTCCGACCCGGCGGCGGCGCGCCGCGCCTACCTGGCCGAGACCTACGGCGTCACCCCGCACGCCGCCAACAAGGCGGCCATGAAGGGGGCCGACATGGTCTTCCTGGCGGTCAAGCCGCAGGTGATCGACGAGGTCCTGGTGGAGATCCAGGACGAGGTGGCCGAGGGGCAGGTGGTGGTGTCCGTGGCCGCCGGCGTCACCGTGGCGCGCATCCGGGGCCACCTGTACGCCGACAGCAAGGTGGTGCGCGCCATGCCCAACACCCCGTGCCTGGTGGGCGCGGGGGCCAGCGCCGTCACCCCCGGCCCCGGCGTCACCCCGGAGGAGCTGGCCACGGTGAGCGCCGTGTTCGGCGCCGTGGGCAGCGTGGTGGCCGTGGCGGAGGAGCAGATGGACGCGGTCACCGCCCTGTCGGGCTCCGGCCCGGCCTACGTGTTCCTGATGATCGAGGCCCTGGCGGACGGCGGCGTGAAGATGGGCCTCAGCCGCGAGACGGCCACCGCCCTGGCGGCGCAGACCGTGCTGGGCGCCGCCACCATGGTGCGCAAGACCGGCACCCACCCGGCGGGGCTGAAGGACATGGTCACCTCCCCCGGCGGCACCACCGCCGCGGGGCTGCACGTGCTGGAGGAATGCGCGGTGCGCGGCGCCCTGATGAGCGCCGTGGAGGCCGCCACGGAACGCAGCCGCGCGCTGGGCCGGGGCGAATGACGGCGGCGATCGGCCGATGGGAGGGCACTTCTATTAACCGTCGCGAGCGCCCCGAGTGCAAGGCGGACGGAGCGGAGGACCCGAGACATATCTTGGTGATAGGCGAGGGTTCGAGCACCGCCCAACGCAGCAATCGGGGCGCGCAGCAGGTTAATGGAAGTGCCCAGGAATCAACCAACCGGCGTGCCCCATCCGGCGCGCGCAACGGCACCTTTTGGGTAGGAACTTAAATAACGATGTTCGTCGCGGGAAACTTGCTGTCGGCCCTGGCCACCATGCTCGACATGCTGCTCAGCCTCTACATGTGGATCATCATCATCCGCGCCCTCATCAGTTGGGTGAACCCGGACCCCTACAACCCCCTCGTGCAGTTCCTCTACAAGGCCACCGAGCCGGTGCTGGGACGGGTGCGGTCGTGGCTCCCCATGGGCCGCATCGGCATCGACCTGTCACCCCTCATCGTGCTGTTCACCATCATCTTCGTGCAGAAGGCCCTGGTGAGCACGCTGCATGAGGTGGCCATGCGCATGCATTAGGTGGGGCACCGACGGCGGCTTTTACGGCATCCGCTGCGTTGCGCTGGGGCGCCGGTCCTCGACGTGGCGCTGCCACGCCTGTGGCCGTCGCCCGGCACGCGCCTTGCGCCTGCCGCAAAATCCACCGCCTACGGGCCATGGCGGGCGGATGGGCCCGATTCGATGTTCGAGTGCCCAGCATGGTGACAGGGAACCGGGCGCGGCAATCGACCCACGCAGCAGGTTTTTTGAGGCGCCCATGAGTTCCCCGGTGCATCGGCCATGATCCGCCCCACCGCCACCGGCGTGCGCCTCACCATCCGCCTGGCGCCCAAGGCCTCCCGCGACCAAGTGCAGGGGCCCCACGGCGACGCCCTCAAAATCGCCATCACCGCCCCGCCCGTGGAGGGCAAAGCCAACGCCCACCTGATCAAGTTCCTGGCCAAGCGCCTGGGGGTGGCCAAGGGGGCGGTGACCATCGCCTCGGGCGAGCTGTCCAGGGACAAGGTGGTGGACGTGGCGGGCATCACCGAGGCCGACGCCCGCGCCCGCCTGCTGGGCGGGTAAACCCCCGCCCGGGTTGCGCTCCCGCCGCCGGCGGCCGATAGGAAGCCTTCACCCCGGCGGGCGCGGAGGCCTCGCAAAACCGTCTCCCCCCCCCAAGGAAGGAACCACTCCAACCCCATGCTGACCATCTGGCTGGACATCAGCCGTGGCCTGGCCGCCCTGTGGGTGCTCCTGTACCACCTGGAGCCCATGATCGCGCCGGTCTTCCCCGCCGGGGCCGCGCTGGCCCGGCTCGGGGATCTGGGCGTGCCCGTGTTCTTCGTGGTGTCCGGGTTCTGCATCACCGCGTCCGCCTCCGGGGTGGTGGCGGAGAACAAACGGTCGCGCCACTTCCTGCTGCGCCGCTTGCTGCGCATCTATCCGGCGTTCTGGGCCAGCGTCGGCGTGGTGCTGGCCACGCCGCTGGCCATCGCCGCCGTGAGCGCCTTGAAGAGCGGCACGTTCGCGCTGGAGCCGCAGCGCTGGTGGGCCCTGGGCGGGCAGGACTGGCTGGCGGTCCTCACCCTGACCCGCGTGTTCACTGGCGCCGAGGCGCACCTCCAGGAGACGTTCAACGCCGTCAACGCGGTCTACTGGACGCTGGCCATCGAGATCCAGTTCTACCTGGTGGTGTTCGCCGCCCTGTGCCTGCGGCGCCACTTCTGGGTGGTGCTGGCGGCGGTGACGGCGGCAAGCTGGCTGACGCTGCCCTACTGGGCCACCCACGTCTCGGGGCTGTTCTTGGGGTATTGGCCCATGTTCTCGCTGGGGATCGGCCTGTACCTGCTGGTCACGCGGACGCGGCGGCCGCCCCGCGCGGCGCTGGCCGGGGTGGTGCTGGCGGGGGCGCTGCTGGCGCTCTGCGCCACGGACCCGGTGTGGCGGGTGGCCCTGTACCGCTACCTGGCCGCCGCCGCCCTGTTCGGGGTGCTGGCGTGGTGGCTGGCCCCCACCGAGGACCATCTTGCGCGGGCCCGCGACGGCGGCCGGCCGCTGGCCCGCTGGCCGGTGCGGGGGCTGGCATTCCTGGGCACCATGTCGTATTCCCTGTACCTGATCCACGGCAAGGTGTTCACCCTGCCGATGATGTTCGCGCGCCAGGTGGTCTCCCCCGGCAGCCTGCTGTTTCCCGTGCTGACCATTGCGGGCACGGTGGGCCTGGCGGCCGTGTTCCACCGGGTGTGCGAGCGGCCGTTCCTCTCCCGCCGGCCGCCGGAGCCCGCCCCGGCGGCGCAGCGGGTCAGTCCAGCAGCGGGTCCACCTGCACCGTGATGCGCCCGTGGAGGCCGCCCGCCTCGGCCGCGGCATGGGCCTTCGCCAGCTCGGTGACGGGAAACGTGGCGGCGACCACCGGGCGCAGGGTGCCCTCGGCCACGGCGCGGCGCAGCCAGTCCAGCGCCTGCGGATCAGGCTGCACGAAAAAGTGGAGGCAGCGCTTGCGGCCGCCCACCAGCCAAAGCAGCCGGGCGCGCGCCAGTCCAAGCGGGTCGGGGTAGGTGCCCACGTAGCGGCCGCCCCGGGCCAGAAACGGGCTGGCGTGGGCAAAGTCGAATGCCTTGGGCGTGTCCAGGAACAGGTCGAAGGAGGTGCCCTGGGGGATGTCCTCCCCCCGTGGCAGGATAGCGTCGGCCCCCAGGCCGCGCACCAGGTCCGCCGCGCCGGCGTCGCACAGGGCGGTGACGTGGGCGCCGAAGGCCTTGGCCACCTGCACCGCCACGGTGCCGATGCCCCCCGCCGCGCCGACGATCAGCACCCGCTCCCCCGTTTTCAGCCCGCCGTGCAGCCGGAGGGCCTGCAAGGCGCTCAACCCCGCCATGGGCAGCGCCGCCGCCTGCTCGTGGGAGAGGGACTCCGGCTTGGGCCTCAGGTAGAGCGCCGGCACCCGCACGTACTGGGCGTTGCAGCCGTCCCGGGTGTAATTGACCAGGCCGAACACCGGGTCGCCGGGCTTGAGGTCCGTCACGTCCGCGCCCGTCCCGGCCACCACGCCGGACAGGTCGAACCCCAATATCTGCGGAAAGCCGGGGCGCTTGATCTTGAGTTGGCGGGAGCGGATCTTCCAGTCGATGGGGTTCACGCTGGTGGCGTGCACCTTCACCAGCACCTCGTCCACGCCGGGCTGGGGCACGGTGAGGTTCACCTCGCGCAGCACCTCGGGGGGGCCGTATTGGTTGAAGGCGATGGCTTTCATGGTCTGGTCCAGCAGGTCCGGCGCCGGGGCCGGAGGTCAACGTGGACCGGCAGGATAACGCCCCGGCGCTGGCCGGTGCAAACCGGCCGACGCCGGCGGCGGGATGGCGCGGGCGTCCTGGGGCTAACCGCCCGGGGCGGGCGCCGGGTCCAGGGCGTGGAACGGCGCCGGCATGCCGATGCCGTAGCCCTGGGCGAAATCCACCCCCAGGTCGTGCAGCACGGCGCGGATGGCGTCGTTCTCCACCCATTCGGCCACGGTCTTGATGCCCATGGTGTGGCCGATCTGGTTGATGGATTCCACCATCACCCGGCCCACCGGGTCGGTGACGATGTCCTTCACCAGGCTGCCGTCGATCTTCAGGTAGTCGACGTGCATCTCCTTCAGGTAGCTGAACGACGACAGGCCGCTGCCGAAGTCGTCCAGGGAGAAGCGGCAGCCGATGTCCTTGAGGCGGGCGATGAGCGACATGGCCGTTTCCAGGTTGGCGATGGCCGCCGTCTCGGTGATCTCGAAGCAGATCTGGTCCGGGCGGATGGGGCCCTGGGCGAAATGCTGGCAGATGTGTTCCAGCAGCCACTCCTCGCCCAGGGTCTGGCCCGACAGGTTGATGGAGGCCGACACCAGCCTGCGCCCGGACTCGGGGCCGTAGTGGCGCGCCAGTTCCAGAAAGGTGTGGTCGATGATCCAGCGGTCCACCAGCGGCATGAGCGAGTAGCGCTCGGCGGCGGGCAGGAACGCGCCGGGGGGGATGTCGCCGTCGCCCGCGTCGGCGTGGTAGCGCACCAGCACCTCGAAGCGGTCGCCGTCCTCGTTGCCGTGCAGGGGGGCGATGGCCTGGAAATAGAGGACGAAACGGTCGTTCTCGATGGCGTCGTGGATGCGCGGCACCCAGCGCATGGCGCCGCTGCGCTGGAGGATCTCCTGATCGTCCGGCTGATACCGGTGCACCCGACCGCGCCCCTTCTCCTTGGCCAGGTAGCAGGCGGCGTCGGCCTGCTTGAGGACGCCGTTCACCCCATCGTTCTGGTGGTCGATCTCCACCACCCCGATGGAGCAGCCGATGGTGAAGTGCTGGCCCATGTAGGCGAAGCGGAAGCGCTTGGTCACGTCCACCAGGCGGCGGGCCACCGTCTCGGCCTGGTCGGCGGGGCAGTTGTAGAGCAGCAGGCCGAACTCGTCGCCGCCCAGGCGCGCCAGGGCGGGCTCCAGGCGGTCGCCGTCCGGCGTGTGCACCACCTCCGTGCGGCGCAGTTGCTTGGTGTACAGGGTGGTGACCTGCCTGAGCAGGTCGTCGCCCGCCTGGTGGCCGCAGGTGTCGTTGACCACCTTGAACTCGTCCAGGTCGATGTAGCACAGGGCGTGGGGGGTGGCCTTGGGGCCGATGGTGCCGCACACCTGGTCCAGCTTCTGCTCGAAGGCGGAGCGGTTGAGCAGGCCGGTCAGGGCGTCGTGGGTGGCCTGGTGGGCGATCTGCTCGTTCAGGCGGCGGGTTTCGGTGATGTCCTCGACGATGCCGATGAAGCCGTCCACCTCGCCCTTGTCGCCGCGGATGTTGACGCGGGTGATCTTGAAGTCGCGCTCCCCCTCGCCGGGCACGTCGATGGTGCTGTACACGGTGCGCTGCCGGTCGCTGGCCAGTCCGCGCCCCAGGGACACGGAGAACTCGCCGCGCACCTGCTCGTCGAACAGGTCACCGATGTAGCGGGCGTCGAGGAGCCGCTCCATGGGCACGCCGATCTCGGCGCACAGGGTCTCGTTGACGAACTGGGGGCGCCCGTCCGCGTCCGTGAGCCAGATGCCGAACGGCGCGTGGTCCATGATGGCCTGGAGGGTGTCGCCATACTCGATGCGCTTGGCGATGCGCTCGCGCTCGATGAGCTCGGCCATGGTGCGCGCCACCCGGCCCAGGAAGAAGTGCACCTCCGGACGCGGGCTGTGGCCGTTGTCCAGGTAGATGTCGATCACGCCCAGCGTCTCGCCGGTGGTGCCCACGATGGGCATGGCCATGTGGCCGTGCATGCCGCCCTCGCCGGGGCAGGGATCGTTCAGGGCGCCGCCGCAACTGGTGAAGATGCTGCGGCGGCTCTGGGCGGCGCGCGCCATGGGGCAGTTCTTCTCGGACAGGTCGTGGCAGCCCCTCACCATGGGCTCGTTCAGGCCGCGCTGCACGGCGAGGGACATGCGGCCGTTCTCGTCCATCAGGAACACCCCGCCCTGGGGGCGCACGCACAGCCAGGGGATGGCCATGACCGCGTCCAGGATGCGCCCCAGCACCACGTGCATGCCCCCCGGTTGCAGGGCGAGTTGCAGGATGGCGTTCAGGGCCTCCTGGGTGTCCGCCTCGCGGCGCCGCTGGCGCATGACCGGGCGCACCACCAGCAGATACACGAACGGGGCCGACAGCAGGGTGAGCGAGCCCACGTCCAGCATGCCCTCGATGAACGGGTGGCCCACCAGCGGGAACATGCCGAGAACCAGCATGATGAGCGACTCCACCACGCCGATGATGGCCGCCAGCGTCAGGATGATGCGTCCGATTGCCATGCCCGTCTCGACCCCTGTTCTCCCCCGGGTTTGCGAAGCGTTCTTGATACGTATCGGTACGTATCCGCGTGCCGTTTATGGCTGGACGGTTTTTTTTGACTGGTCGGTTCATCATTCAACCCGCCCCACCCCGCGCCGATAAGAAGCCGGTACCCGACCGGCCGCCTTCGGCCCCGGCCGCATCGCCAAGGGAGACAACCATGTCGGTCGCGTGGATCATGTCGCGCCACATCATCACGGTGGGGATGGACGACCAGGTCCGCGACGCGCGCGCGCTGCTCGACCAGGCCCGCGTGCACCACCTGGCGGTGCTGGACGGCGGCGAGCTGGTGGGCATCCTCTCCGACCGGGACCTGCTGAACGCCACCAGCCCCTACTGCGACACCAAGTACGAGCACAAGCGCGACGGGTTCCTGCTCGACCGCCGCGTGCACCAGATCATGACCCGGCACCCGGTGACGGTGGCGCCGCACACGGCGGTGAACGAGGCGGCGGCGGTGATGCTGCTGCGCAAGGTGAGCTGCCTGCCGGTGGTGGGCGACGACGGCGCGGTGTGCGGCATCGTCACCTGGCGCGACCTGTTACGATACTTCATGGCGAACGCCATCCAGCACGGCGACCACGCCGCCTGACCGTCCCTTGCGCCGGGAGCGCCGGATTTGAAGCACGACGACCCTTTCGACAGCCTGCTGGGCGCCCCGCCGCCCGCCGATCCGATGGCCGCCCCCGCCTCGGAGGCGGAGGTGCGCTTCGTGCGCCGGCTGCTGTGGGCCTGGCTGGGGTTGACCGTCTACGGCACCCTCTATCCGTGGACCGGGCCGGCCATTCCCGACGGCTCCGTGGGGGCGCTGCTCGTCGCCTCGCTGGGGCGCCGCCAGTCCGCCTCCGACGTGCTGTTCAACCTGCTCGTCTACATCCCCCTGGGGCTGCTGCTCATGCGCGCCCTGGGCAGCCCGCGCCCCGGCGGCGGCCAGCTCGCGGCGGTCACGCTGATCGGCGGCGCCCTGTCCCTGTCGCTGGAGTGCGGCCAGGCGTTCGTGCCGCCCCGCGCGCCGTCCATGGTGGACGTGTTCACCAACACCGCCGGCACCCTGCTGGGCGGCCTGCTGGGCATGACCCGCGCCCTGCCCGGCGAGTGGCGGGCGCGCGCCGCCCGGTGGCGCCAGAGCCACCTGCTCCCCGGCGCGCTGCCCCTGTTCGGGGCGCTGGTGCTGACCCTGTGGGCGGTGGCCCAGCTCAGCCCGTTCGTGCCCGCCCCCAGTGTCAGCCACATCCGGCACGGGCTTGCGCCCCTGTGGCACACCCTGGCGGGGGACCAGCCCTTTTCCGTGACGCGCTGGCTGGAGTATGGCGGCGCGGTCCTGGCCCTGGCGGTGGTGGGGCGCCGGATGCTGCGGCCCGAGGTGCCCGCGTGGCGGCTGTATGCGGTGCTGGGACTGGTGCTGCTGTACAAGGTGCCGGTGGTGGACCGCCAGTTGACCCTGGAGGCCGCCCTGGGCTGGCTGGCCGGGGTGGCGCTGGCGCACCTGGCGGGCCGGCGCCGCTGGCCGGCCGCCTGCGCCCTGCTGGTGAGCGTGGCCGCCGACCGCCTGAGCACCGGCGACGACGCCCTGCTGCGCCCCATGGACTGGGTGCCCTTCCACGGCCAGATGGCCACCCTGTCCGGCATCGCCGACGTGGCCGACGCGGTCTGGCCCTACGCCGCCCTGGCCTTCCTGGCCGCCGGGGCCGGACGCGCGGCCAGCCGGGGGCGCATCGCCGCCGGGGCGCTGGCGGTGTTCGGCCTCGCCTTTGCCCTGGAACTGCTGCAACAGGGTATTCCCGGCCGCTACCCGGACATCACCGATCCCATCGTGGCGCTGGCCGCCTGGCTGTTGCCGTGGTGCCATCCGGCCCTGCGCGCCCCCGCCCCGCCCGACCCCCTGGCGCCGGAGCCGGACGCCCTGCCCGCCGGCCGGCCGCGCCACCCCACGCGCTAAGCGCGGGCGCTCGGCAAAACTCCCGGTTGCTTCCCCCGGCGCCGCTGGCTACCATGTGAGTGAGGGCCCTGACTGACACCCAGCCAGGGCGGGGAGATCATATGCCCGTTGCGAACGACAAGCGCGAGCGCCTGGTGCTGGCCGCCAAGGAGTTGATGCACCGGCGCGGCTTCCTGCGCACCACCCTGGGCGACATCGCCCGCCACGCCGGCGTGCCGCCCGGCAACGTCTATTACTACTTCAAGACCAAGGAAGACGTGGCGCGCGCCGTGATCCACGAGCACGACACCTGGTTCGACCGCCAATTCACCCGCTGGGAGGCGGAGATGGACCCGCGCGGCCGGCTGCTGGCCTACGCTGGCCACATGGCCGCCCGCTGCGAGGACCTGGCGGAAAACGGCTGCCCCATCGGCAGCCTGTGCGCCGAGCTGAACAAGGACGACACCCCCCTGAACGACGCCCTCGACCGGCTGCTCAAGCGCCAGCGCGACTGGGTCGCCACCCAGTTCCGCGCCCTGCAGGCGCCCAACCCGGACGCCCTGGGGCTGGAACTGATCGCCCGCCTGCAAGGCGCCGTGCTGGTGGCCCACGCCCTGGGCGACCCAGACGTGCTGCACCGGCTCACCGCCGGAATAAAGGACTGGGTGCGCGAATTTTAGGGTGTGTGGCCCTTGACAGGATCGGCCACCTGGATAGAAACTTAGTCAGGCAGCTTACTCGCATTCAAAGGCAGCCTCAATCCGGCCCTTCCCGGCGGCTGTCCGGGGGGTGGAGGGGGAAAGGGATCAGACCTTGAAGCCATTTAAGTCAGGCAACTCACTTACACCGTGCCCGGTGCCGGCGCGGAGGGGTGGGAACAGGCGCGAGCAGCGCCGGGCCACGGAGTCCTTCATCCGTCACCAGAACGTGGTGATGGCGGGCATCGGGGCGGTGGTGTTCGGCATCTGGCTCTCGCTCCACTAGGAGGAAGCATCGGCATGCGGGCGGACCAGGGCCCGCGCGCCATATATAAGGAACAAGGCATGAACTGCGCCAAATGCGGCGGGATCATGACACCCGACTACATGGTTGATTTGCACGACGACTGCGGCGTGTTCAGCATCACGCCGTGGCGCTGCATGATCTGCGGCGAGGTGACCGATCCGGTCATCGCCGCCAACCGGCTGCGCGCCACCGCCGGGAAGGCATCCATGGCAGAGCCGGAGACGGCCCGCGCCGCTTAGGGGCGCCTGTTTTTTTTAAGTCACCGCTAACCGGACACACACCATCGGCAGGGGAGCGCCGTTGTGTAATTTTTCTTGGATGGGACAACGATCATGGCGTGTCAAGGGACGACGGGTGAGGGCATTCAGACCGGCAACGACCACACCTTCGATGAGATGGCGCGTTCCGGGGGCTTGGTGCTGGCGGAGTTCTGGGGCGCCTGGTGCGCCGATTGCGACACGGTCGGCGCCGCGGTCAACGCCGTCGCCGCGGAATTTTCGGGCCACCTGCGGGTGGTGCGGTTGCAGGTGGAGCGGAACCCCGAAACCACCCGCCGCCACGGCATCGTGACCCTGCCCACCCTGCTCTTCTTCAAGGACGGCACGGTGGTCGGACGGCACATCGGCGGCATGGCCCTGCCCGCGCTGCGGGCGCGGATCGCCGAACTGCTGGGCTGACAGGCACGCCCCAAGCCGCACCCGGAACGGGGTGCCCACGCGGGGCGGGCCACCCCCGGCATGGCGGCGCGGTCGGAAATGCGCGGGCGGGCCCCCTCATCACCCGCCCGCCGCGGCCGGCCGCGCCGTCCATTACGGGCCAGGAACGGCACCCGCGCCCCTTCTTCCCCGGCGCGGGCGCCAGCATATCCGGGTTTCCCTCCCGACAACCCGGAACCACAGGGTGGCGGAGATGAGACACGGCCGGCGTGCGGACCCCCTCTCCCCCCGCGTCGGCCGCCGTCTCCGCCACCTCCCGCCTTCGCCATCCCGGCGCCAATGGGGTTAAAATGGGGCCCTGCCAACCTCAAGGCCGGGAGCCCCATGGAGATCCGCGTCTATTACGAGGACACCGATTGCGGCGGCGTGGTGTACTACGCCAACTACCTGCGTTACTTCGAGCGCGCCCGCACCGAGTTCCTGCGCGGGCGCGGGGTGGACGTGGCCCACTGGATGGAACGGGGCTTCCTGTTCACCGTGGCCGAGGCGCACGCCAAATACCTGGCCTCGGCGGTGTATGGCGACCTGCTTCGCGTGTCCACCCGCGTCACCGCCGTGGGCAGGGTGCGCTTCGACCTTGCCCACGCGATCACCCGCGCGTCCGACGGCCGCGTGCTGGTGACCGGCGGCACCACCATGGCCTGCGTCAACAGCGGCCGCCCGGCGCGCGTCCCGGCGCCGATCCTGGCGGCGCTGGCCTAGCAGGCTTGCCGAAAAACAGCGCTTTTCGACAGCCTTCGGCTAGGCGGATGCGCCGTCCGGCGCGTCCTCCGTCCACGGGGTGACCCGGTTGCGCCCCTGCTCCTTGGAACGGTACATGGCCTGGTCCGCGCGGCGCACCGCCTCCAGGATGGCCGCCGCGCCGGCGGGCATGCCGGCCTCGGCATACACGCCGAAGCTCGATGTCACGCCGATCTCGCCGTCCGCGGTTTGCACCGGGTTCGCCTGGATGGCCTGGCGGATGCGTTCCGCCACCGCCGTGGCGCCCGCCGCGTCGCAGGACGGCAGCACCACCAGGAACTCCTCGCCGCCCCAGCGTACCAGCAGGTCGTAGGGGCGGGCGTTGGCACGGTACAGGGCGGCCACGTGGGCCAGGGTGAGGTCGCCCACCTCGTGGCCGTGCTCGTCGTTGAAGCGCTTGAAATGGTCGATGTCGGCCATGATGAACGCGGTGGACTTGCCCGCCCGGTTCGACAGGGCGATGAGCTTGGGGGTTTCCAGCTCCATGTGGCGCCGGTTGTTGAGCCCGGTGAGCGGGTCCGTGCGCGATAGGGTGTCGAGCTGCCTCGTGGCCGCCTCCAGCTCGGCGGTGCGCGCCGCCACCAGCGCCTCCAGCCCGGTGTGGTACTGGTGCAGCTCGGCGCTGGCGGCGTCCATGGTGCGCGCCAGGTCGCCCACCTCGTCGCGCCGCGTCAGCAGCCCGGCGGCCAGGCCTCCGCCGCGCCCCATGCCGCCCACGGCAAACACCCCCAGCGCGGCCACCGGACGGGTGACGACGGCGTGGGCGGCCGCCACCAGGGTGGCCGTCAGCAGCAGCGCCAGGAGCCCGCCAGCCCGGTACAGGCTGGCGCGGTTCTCGGCCATCATCGCCTGCTCGGTGTCCATGGGCAGGAACAGGCTGATGCCGCCGCGCACGTCCCCCACCTTGTAGCCCTGGTGGCCGTGGCACGGCAGGCACGCCTCGGTCACCATCAACGGCGCCACGTAGCGATATACCGTGTGGCCCCCCTGCTCCACGATCTCGCCGCCCTCGGTGGCGGTGCCGGCGTCGAAGGCGGTCAGCCAGCGGCGATCGAACGGGTCGGCGGCGTTTTCCGGGTTGACGGGCTTCAGGCTGACCAGGCGGAACCGCACCAGCCCCGCCCTGCCCGACAGCATCGACAGCTCCTTGGCCATCACCGCCGGCGGCTTGTAGGAATAGGTGTCCCGCGCCATCTCGCCGGGGGTCACGTGGGACAGGAAGCGGTTTCCCTCGTCGCCGGCCCGCTTTTTCACGTAAACGCCGCCATACCCTTCGTTCCACTCGCGGGTGATGACAATCTGCCGGAACAGCTGGTGGGCCTGCTTGTACATCAGGGTGTTCAGGTTGCGCAGCTCGCCCCGGTCGATGGTGTACAGCACCGCCCCGGCGGTGATGCCCAGCACCACCACCAGCAATCCACCCAGCTTGATCCCGACGGAAACGCGCATCCCCATCCCCCTGTGCCACGGGCCGTCCGCAAGCGGGCCCCGCGCCACGCGGGGGCCGGCGGCTCCCGCCCCCTGTCCTATCGGCGCGGATGGGGCGCGGCTGAACCATGCCCGTCCGCGCGGGGCAGGCCCCCCCCGGATTCACCGGCGGCTACGTATTCAACCCACTCATTTCCCAAGGCATTCCCGCCGAAACAAGGGGTGAGGCCACATGGACCATCCCGCACCGCCATACCCCGATGACGCGGAGCGCACGAAGCGCCGCGAGCGCCTGAAGGCCTTCCTGGCGTTCTTCCTGGGCGCCGCCCTGCTCCTGGGCGCCGTGTCGGCCATGGTCTACTTTCCCGAGGTGGAAAAGGAGCGGGAGCTGCTGCAAGCGGCCCAGTCGCTGCTGGTGAGCCGCCAGGGGGAGGCCATCGAGGGCGAGGTGCGGCGCGTGGTGTCCGACCTGATGATCCTCGCCACCAACGAGCAGCTCTACCGGCTGGCGGAGCACGACACCCTGGAAAACCGGTTCCAGGTGGCCCGGGCGTTCATGGCCTTCTCGGGCTTCAAGGGCGTGTTCGACCAGGTGCGCTTCATCGACAACGACGGGGTGGAGGTGGTGCGGGTGAACAACGTGGACGGCTTTCCCGAGCGGGTGCCGGACGACGCGCTCCAGAACAAGTCCCACCGCTACTATTTCAGCGACATCCTCCGCCTGAACGAGAACGAGGTCTACATCTCGCCGCTGGACCTGAACGTGGAAGACGGCGGAATCGAGCAGCCCATCAATCCGACCATCCGTTTCGCCACCCCGATGTATGATGATCACGGGGTCCGGCATGGGGTGGTCATGGTCAACTACCGGGGCCGGATCCTGCTGGACAGGCTGGCGGCGGGCGACGACACCGGCGGCCGCCTGATGCTGGTCAACGCCGAGGGGTATTTCCTCAAGGGCCCCGACGCCGGCGACGAATGGGGGTTCATGATTCCAGACCGCGCCCAGCGCACCATCGGCAACGTGTTCGGCAAGGCGGGGGAGGCGATCCTGCGCCAGGAGTCGGGCCAGTTCTCCGGCCTCGACGGCCTGTTCACCTTCACCACCGTGCACCCGGTCACGGAAGGGATCATGACCAGCCTGCGCGGCGCGCCCCGGAGCGCCGACCTGGCGGGCGCCGACGCCTACACCTGGAAACTGGTCTCCCACGTCCCCACCAGCCGCCTGCACCGGGCCGCCACCGAGCTGCGCAAGCTGATCTGGAACGTCAACGCGCCGCTATTGATGGTGTTCGCCGCCGTCTCCTGGCTGCTGGCCAACGCGCGCATGAAGCGGCTGCTGGCGGAGGCCCGGCTGCGGGAGTCGGAACTGCGCTTCCGCTCGGTGACCCAGGCCGCCAGCGACGCGATCATCTCCACCGACGGCGCGGGGGCCATCACCTCGTGGAACCGCGGGGCGGAGCGGATCTTCGGCTACGGCGAGGCCGAGGCCTTGGGGCAGGACACCGCCATGCTGGTGCCGGAGCCCCTGCGCTCCCGGCATGTGGACGCCATGGCGCGCCTGGGCCGGGGCGGCGCGCCGTCCATGCTCGGCAAGGTGGTCGAGCTGGAGGGGCTGCGCAAGGACGGCGCCACCTTCCCCCTCGATATCTCGCTGGCCCGCTGGGAGGCCAACGGCCGCACCTGCTACAGCGGCATCATCCGCGACATCACCGAGCGCAAGCGCATGGAGCGGGAGCTGGAGCGGCTGGCCATCACCGACGGCCTGACCCAGCTCCACAACCGCGCCCACCTCGACGCCCGCCTGCGGGAGGAATGCGCCCGCGCCAACCGCCACGGCATCGCCCTGGCGCTGATGATCCTCGACATCGACCATTTCAAGTCCGTCAACGACACCCACGGCCACCAGGCCGGCGACGCCTGCCTGAGCGCCCTGGCCCGCGCGATCCTGGCCATCGTGCGCACCAGCGACATCGCCGCCCGCTACGGCGGCGAGGAGTTCGCCATCGTCATGCCCCACACCGACGCGGACGGCGCCCTGACCCTGGCCGAGCGCCTCCGCGCCGCGGCGGAGGGGCTGGAGGTACCCGTGGACGGCGGCGCCACCATCCGGCGCACCCTGTCCATCGGCGTCGCCCAGCTCGACCCGTTCGGCCGCATGACGCCGGAGGACCTGATCCGCGCCGCCGACCAGGCCCTGTATGCCGCCAAGGAGGCCGGCCGCAACCGGGTCATGCTGGCCGGCCACGCCCCGGAGGTCCACGCATGAAACGCCCGCGCGCGCTGCTTGCCGCCCTGCTGTGCGCGGCCGCCCTGCTTACCGCCTGCGTCCGCGCCGCGCCGCAGCCGCCCCTGCGCATCGGCACCATCACCTGGCCCGGCTACGAGCCCCTGTACCTGGCCGGCGAGGTCGGCAAACTGACGCCGCAGACGGCGCAGGTCACCCGCTTCCTGTCCAGCACCCAGGTGCTGCAAGCCTTCAAGGCGGGGCAGATCGACGCCGCCGGCATCACCCTCGACGAGGCCATGCTGCTGCTGGACCAGGGGGCCGACCCCCGCGTGGTGCTGGTGCTGGACGTGTCGAACGGGGCGGACGCCCTGCTCGCCAAGCCCGGCACGCAAACCCTCGCCGACCTGAAGGGCAAGCGCGTGGGCGTGGAGGAAACGGCCCTGGGCGCCTACATGCTGGCGCGCATCCTCGAAACGGCGGACCTGCGGCCGGCCGACATCACCCCCGTGCACGTGGAGGCGAACACCCACGTGGCGGCCTTCCACGCCGGCCAGGTCGACGCGGTGGTCACCTTCGAGCCCATGCGCACGGCGCTCATGGCCGGCGGCGCGGTGGAGCTGTTCAACAGCGCCCAGATCCCCGGCGAGGTGGTGGACGTGCTGGTGGTGCGGGCCGACGTGCTGAAGAGCCGCCCCGGCCAGGTGGCCGACGTGGTGCGCGCCTGGTTCGCCACCCTCAATTTCATGGCCCAGAAGCCCGACCAGGCGGCGCGGGTGATGGCGGTCGCCATGCACCTGACCACCCCGCAGCTCAGGGCCACCTACGACCTGGTGCACCTGCCCGACCGCGACGAGAACGTGCGGATGCTCATCGGCGGCCCGGGCATGCCCAAGCTGGCCGCCACCGCCACGCGCCTGCACCGGACCATGCGCGCCAACCACCTGACCGGCTCCAGCCTGGACGCCCACCAGCTCCTCTCCGTCCCCCGCCACGGCCACCCCCTGCTGGCGGCCGACACCCCCGAATAGACGGCGGTTTCCCCCGCCGCGCCGGTTTGGTGTATCGTGCCGCGAACGTGGCACGGGCATTTCCGCGCCGGGCGGGAGGTGGCGATGGGCGAAGGCAAGCCGCAGCGGACGGGGTTTCTGGCCAAGGCAGGGGCGCGCCTGAAGGCATGGATCGCCCGGATCGCGCCCCGCTCCGAGCGGGAGCGGCGGACCCTGCTCGGGTTCGCCATCATGTTCCTGCTCGCCACCCTGTGGCTGGCGTGGAAGGCCCCGGACCAGGCCGCCGAATCCATCTGGGCCTTCCTGGCCGCCACCGTGGCCCTGGTGGTGGTGGCCGCCATCGACCCCACGTCCATTCTCAAGTTTTGGGCCGGAAGGGACGGCTTTGGTTTCGAACGGCACAAAGTCTCTCCCGAGGAGGCGAACAAGATCGCCGATCTCGCCGCGAGCGACCAACCGAGCCCAGCGCAGCGGCAGGAACTCGAGAATTTCGCGAACACGGCACAAAAACGCCCGGAATCCCAGCGCGCCCCGGAGGATTTCCTGCTTCTGGCTACATCGAAACAGCGAGCGGGTGACGCAGAGGGTGCCTTGCACTTGGCGCGGACCGGACTTGACCTCAACCCGGAAAGTCCGCGCACCCGCGCCGCCCTGCTCAACCTGCTTGGCGCCGCGTACGCCGACCTGGGCAACGACGCGCTAGCCGAGGCCCGCTACCGCGCCGCCATGGCGGCGGACCCCACCTTCCCATGGCCCCACAACAACCTGGGCGTCCGGCTGGCCACGCTGGGCCGCCACGCCGAGGCCGAGGCGGAATTCCGCGAGGCCATCCGCATCGATCCGCAAAACGCCATGGCCCACAACAACCTGGGGGTGCTGCTGCTGGCCAAGTTGGGCCGCGCGGACGAGGCCCAAACACACCTCGACATCGCGGAACGGTTGCGGGGGGCCGTCCCGCCGCCCCCCACCCAATAGGCATCTCTCAAAACCGTCGCGAGCGGTCCCTAGTTGTGCAAGGCGCCCCGAGCGGAGCGGCACCGTTACGCCGCGCAGAACTCAAGACCTATCATGGTGATAGGCGAGGGTTCAAGCACCGCCCAACGCAGCAATCGGACCGCGCAGCAGGTTTTGAGAGGTGCCCCGATAATCCCCTACGGCTTCTCCGCCAGCAGGTAGACCCGGTGGAACACCAGGTCCACCCGGCCGTCGGTGGCCTGTTCCGTCAGGGCGTCGTGGACGATGCGGCGCACGGCGGCCGCGTAGCCGCGCGGCAGGTGCATGGGGTAGCAGTCGGGGTTCAGGTAGGCGGCGGCGGCGCCGCTGTCGAACACCCCCAGCGCCTCCCCGGCGGCGTAGCCCGCCATGGCCATCTCCATGCGCGCCGCCGCCACCTTGAACCCCTGCCCCTCGAACAGGGCGCGGTAGTCCTGGGCGCTCTCCAGCAGCGTCCACGGGCTGACGAAGCGGGCAAAGATGGGGCCGGTCTGGCGGTCCCTGGCCACCCGCTCCATGGCGCGGGCGAAGTTGGGGCAGTAGCGCGCCGTGGCCGGCGCCTGCACCGCCATGCGGCCGCCGGGGCGGAGCGCCCGGTGGCACGCCGCCAGGGCCGGTTCCGCCGGCTTCATCCACTGCAACGCCGAGTTGCAAAAGATGCGGTCGAAGGCCGCCACGTCGTCCAGCCCGGCGGCGCTTGCCTGGCGGAAGGCGATGTCGTGCCCGGCGTACACCCGGCGCGCCTCGCCGATCATGCCTGCCGCGGCGTCCACCCCGGTCACCGGGCCGTCGGTCAGTTCGCGGATTTTCGCGGTCAGGTGGCCGGGGCCGCAGCCCAGGTCCAGCACCGCGTCGTGCGGGCCGATGCCCAGCAGATCGAACAGTTGCGCGGCGGCGCGCTGCTGCACCCGCGCCCGCGCCACATAGTGCGGGGCGATGGCGCCAAAATCGGCGCCGCCCGCACCGGGATCGGTCGTGTCGTTCATGTCCCTCATCATTCCCCCATGCACGGCCAGCGGTGGCCGGGACCGCGCGGATACACATTCAATTCCGCGCGGCCCTCCCCCCTGACTTCTATCTTGACGGGTCGCGGGCTAAAAAGCCATCACAGCGCCCGGTTCACCGCCGCCAGCAATGCCAGCAGCGCCGCGCGGGTGATGTCCGCGTCCACCCCCGCGCCCAGGGTGGCCGGGCCGTCCCCCAGCCGCGCGGTCACCAGGGCCAGGGCGGTGGCGTCGGCGCCGGTGCCCAGGGCCTGCTCGCGGTAGTCGTCCACCACCGGCGTCACCCCCAGCACGCCCGCCAGGGCGTCGGCGAAGGCCGCCACCGGGCCCGCGCCGTGGCCGCTCACGGTCACGGTCCGCCCGTTCCGGGAAAGGGATGCGTCGATGCGCACCCGCCCCGGCCCCGCCTCCGCCGCCGTGTGGCGCCGGGGGCCCATGGCCCAAGGCGCGCGCACGTTCACATAGGCGGCGGAGAACAGCTCCCAGATGCCGTCCGCGTCCAGCTCGGTGCCGCTTGGGTCGGTGGCCTGCTTCACGCGGGCGCCCAGGTCGATCTGCCACGGCCGGGGCAGATCGATGCCGCGCCCGCGCTCCAGCAGAAACGCCGCGCCGCCCTTGCCCGACTGGCTGTTGACGCGCACCACCGCCTTGTAGTCGCGCCCCACGTCGGCGGGGTCGATGGGCAGATACGGCACGCGCCACGGCGCCCCCTGCGCCTGGGCGGCGAGGCCCTTGCGGATGGCGTCCTGGTGCGAGCCCGAAAAGGCCGTGAACACCAGCTCCCCCGCATAGGGGTGGCGCGGGTGCACGCCGATGCCCGTGCACCCGGCGGCGATGGCGGCGATGCGGTCCACGTCGGCCACCTCCAAGCCCGGGTCGATGCCCTGGGTGTGCAGGTTGAGGGCCAGGGTCACGATGTCCACGTTGCCGGTGCGCTCGCCGTTGCCGAACAGGGTCCCCTCCACCCGCTGCGCCCCCGCCATCATGGCCAGCTCGGCGGCGGCCACCGCCGTGCCCCGGTCGTTGTGGGGATGGACCGACAGGATCACCGCGTCGCGCCGGGCGATGTGCCGTGCGAGCCACTCCACCTGGTCGGCGAACACGTTGGGGGTGGCCATCTCCACCGTGGCGGGCAGGTTGACGATGGCGGGGCGGTCCGCCGTGGGGCGCCACACGTCGAGCACCGCGTTCACCACGTGGGCGGCAAAGTCCGGCTCGGTGCCGGTAAAACTCTCCGGCGAGTACTCGAACACCCACTCGGTGCCCGGATGGCGCGCCGCCTCCTCCGCCATCCAGCGGGCGCCCCGCACGGCCAGGGCGGTCACCTGCTCCCGGTCCATGCCGAACACCACCTCGCGCTGCACGGTGGAGGTGCTGTTATACAGGTGCACGATGGCGCGCCGGGCCCCGGCCAGCGCCTCGAAGGTGCGGCGGATGTGCGGCTGGCGCGCCGGGGTGAGCACCTGGACGGTCACGCCGTCCGGGATCAGCCCGCCGTCGATCAACTGGCGGACGAAGCCGTATTCCGTGTCCGACGCGGACGGGAAGCCCACCTCGATCTGCCCGAACCCCATGTCCACCAGCAGGTCCCACATGCGGCGCTTCTTGGCCGCGTCCATGGGCGTCACCAGCGCCTGGTTGCCGTCGCGCAGGTCCACGCTGCACCAGGCCGGGGCGTGGGTGATGGCGCGGGACGGCCACCGCCGGTCCGCCAACGCCACGGGGGGGAAGGGGGTGTACTTGTCAGCTGCCGTGTGAACGGTCATGGGTCGTCTCCCGAAAAACTGCGTTGAAGGGGCGGCAGGGAAAGGCCGCCGGGCACCGCGTGCGGTCCTAGGCCCGGCGACCGCCGCGCAGTCGCACAAGCGCGCAAAGCGGCGCCGTTGCGGTGTGGGAGACGATTCGGTTGTGCGGATTGGAAATCATGGGACGTGAACCCCGCCTGTCGTAGCCAAAAAACCCCAGCGCGCGCCCGGCTCCCCCGCCTTCAGGAGGCCGGGCAGCTCAGTCGCGACAGGGGCAGGGCCACGATGCGTGGTGCGGGGAACATGCAGGCAATGTTACCGGCGGCCGGCCGGTCCGTCAAATCGGGGAAGTTCCCCATGCAGGGGGGGCAGACGGTGGAGGGGAACAGCATCGGGAGTTCCCCACGCGGGCGGTGCGGGAGACGAGCGGAACGGCCCCACCGCCGCGCGCCCTGCCCGGCGGCGCGTCCTACCCGATAGCCCGCGCTACCCGGCGGCGCGCCCTATCCGGTGGCTTGCCCTACCCGGCGGCGCGCACCCGCCGCGCGCGGGCGGCGACGAGGTGGCCGAGGAATCCGCCGGCCAGCGCCACCGCCACCGCCAGGACCACCGCCTGCAACTGCTGGGGCGTGCCCTGGCCGATGCCGTCCTCGATCAAATACCACGGGGCGGTAAAGACGACGGCGAACAGCACCATGGCCGCCGCATAACTGCCCCACACCCGCCCCGTGGGCAGCTCGCGCATCCACCGGCAGGTGCCGAACACGGCCACGAAGCCCCCCACCAGCGGCCCCGCGGTGAGCGCCCCCCACGCCAGCACAATCCCCACCCCACCATTGGGCCCCACGGCCAGCGACCCGGCGGTGAGCAACCCGGCCACGATGGACCACGCCACCACGAACAGGGTGAGAGAGAGGGCGGCGGCGCCGATGTGTTTCATGAGGGCTCCTGACAGCTGATTGACCGCCACATTATAGCTGCGGGCGGCACAACCTTCACCCAAGGCGCCCTAAACGGCATTGCCATTCAGAGTAGTTAGAACGGGTCAACTTCCTCTTTCCGAAAGAACGCGAGTCTTGCGATGATTTGTTCGAGGCTCCATTTAGGATCGACAAAGCTGACGTGCTGAGATCTGGAAGAATTATCAGTGATCGCTTTGAATTCGGAGATTTCCCCTTCTGGACACAGAACGATATATGTAAATGGAAAGAAAAAATCGCCATTTACGCGCCACTCTCTTTCCCACCAAAACTCTTTTTTGTAGTTACCTCCCTGCGTTCCCATTTGTTCGAAAAACGGGCTTAGCTTGGCTATTGTACTATCGTTAAACGCGTGAATTTTAATTGCGTCATCAATCAGCTGATCAATATATTTTGTCAGCCAGTTATGACCAGGAGTAATATCCACGTACCATACGGGATTCACACCTGCCATTCGGCCCTGTTTCTTAGTAATCGCAACACCATACGATTCAAAGGAACACTGACGGCCTTTAATATCTCCAACCAAAAGTGACACATGCTCCAAGGGGGTTTCCGTAAATGAGACGCACTTCTGAGAACTAGTGTCTATTCCAGACTTTGTCAGTCTTTTTACAGCCTGTCCCATTGGCGATCCGGCAACTAGTTTCTCTTGCTCCAGAATGTCCTTTAATCGTTCCTTTCCCGAGACGCCGCCTTTGTTTCGAGTTAAATGAACAAGGAAAGTCGAAAGGTCGGTTCGCCTTGCTAGAACATCTTCGACACGCACGGTGTACTTCCCCCTTACCTAGGCGGTCCTGTTGTTCATGATTAAGCCGAGCCGTTACATTTTGTCAGCATCGTTGGAAATCCCCGCGAAGCCCAACTCCCGGCCCGCCATGAGGCGCCCGCGTCCGTCAGCCGTTGGGCTTCACTGCGTTCAGCGCCAACCTACCGGAGCGGCCCCGGCGGGATCCATTATGCCGAACCGGCCATCGGATACCCGCACCCCTCCGCCACCCCACACCCCCCGCACCTCGGCCCCCTGGGCCGGCAAAAATCCTTCCCCAGCGTGACAATCAACGCATGATACTCGTTGTACAACGCCGCGCTTTGGGGCAGGTTGTCCTCGAACACGGCCTGCATGGCGTGGTAGCCGGTGCCCTCGGGCACCAGCCCCAGGCGGGTGAAGATGCGCAGGGTGTAGGCGTCCACCACGAAGGTGCTATGCCCCCCCGCGTAGAGCAGGATGGAGTCCGCCGTTTCCGGGCCGATGCCATGCACGGCCAGCAGGCGCGGGCGCAGGGTGGCGGTGGGTTCGCGGAACATTTTCTCCAGCGAGTCGCCGAACTCATCCCCCAGAAAGTTCAAGAACCCCTTGAGGCGGCGGGCCTTCAGGTTGAAGTAGCCGCTGGGGCGGATCAGCTCCGCCAGCTCGTCGTCGGGCAGGGCGCGCAGGGTGGCAGGGTGCAGCACCCCGGCCGTCTTGAGGTTGGCGATGGCCTTCTCCACGTTGGTCCACGCCGTGTTCTGGGTGAGGATGGCCCCCACGCACACCTCGAACGGCGTCTCCCCCGGCCACCAGTGTTGCGGGCCGAACTGGGCGAACAGCTTATTGTAAATAGCCATCAGCCGGGCAGGCAGGTCCGGAGCCATGACGCCATTTCCGCGCGGCGGATGGGATGGTGGATGCAAGGCGGGCGCAGGGGACGCCCCGCAGGCGTGGCAGCGCCACGTCGAGGATGCGAACCCAAGCCCAACGCCGCGGACGCCGTTCCAGCCGCCGCGCGGGGCGGCGTCCGCTTGAACCGCACCCGCCCCTCCGGCGGCGCGGAGCGTGGCCCTGCGCGGCATGACTGCAAGCGGTTCCATGCCCGTCAGTTAGTCACATTCTTCCCGGATTTCGCAAGCGGGCTTGCCCCGGCGCCGGGCGGCGCGGCGTGGTACCCTCAATAGTGCAATGGGATGGGAGGCCGCCCATGGCCAAGTACGACCCGCTATACGACCATCTGGTGTCCCTGCGCCGTTCCGGGCGCGCGGAGTGGACCGTGCCGTTCGAGCGCATCGAGGGCATCCTGCACTCCCCGCTGCCCAAGAGCGCCCGCAGGCACCGCGCCTGGTGGGGCAACGAGGAGGGCGGCAGCCACGTGCACGCCCGCGCCTGGATGGAGGCCGGCTGGCACGTCACCTTCGTGCGCATGGAGGAGCAGACGGTGACCTTCAGCCGCGAGCACTGACCGGACAGCGCCGGGAGCCCCGCCATCCACCCCAGCCAGCCCCGTCAGCCGCCCGATCCCCGCCCTCCGGCGCCGCGCCCGGCGGCCTTCCGGCCAGCGATGGCGCTGCTGCTGATGGTGCTGCTCTCCCCCCTGCCCGCCCGCGCCGA
This sequence comes from Nitrospirota bacterium, assembly GCA_016212085.1. GTDB lineage: Bacteria > Nitrospirota > JACRHL01 > JACRHL01 > JACRHL01 > JACRHL01. The sequence continues at coordinate 53,187 of JACRHL010000019.1, forward strand.
AACCCCGCCGCCGGAAAACCCGAAACCCCTGTGGGAGGTGGGGATCGGCGGCGGCTGGGCCAGCTTTCCCCCCTATCCGGGCAGCGGCGAACGCCGCTCCCTGGGGCTGGCGCTGCCCTATGTGGTGTACCGGGGCAGCATCCTGCGCGCCTCGGGCCGTTCCGCCCGCGTGGTGCTGCTGGAACGCCCCCGGCAGTGGGTCGACCTGTCCGGCGGCGGCTGGCTGAGCGTGAACAGCTCGGAAGACCCCTCCCGCGCCGGCATGCCCGACCGGGACTACACCATCCAGGCGGGCCCGCGCTGGAACCTGCGCCTGGCAAACGCCCCGGAGGTGACGGCGCGGCTGGCGGCGCACGGCGTGTGGAGCGTGGGGGGAATCGGCCGCTGGCACCCGCGCGGCGCCCTGCTTGAGCCATCGCTCGGCATCGGCCGGCGCGACAGCGGCCTGCCCACGGGCCCGCGCCTGACCGTGGGCGCCGTGTTCGCCAGCGCCAACGCCAACGGCTACCTGTATGACGTGCCCACCGCCCACGCCACCGCCACGCGCCCCGCCTTCAAGGCCGGAAGCGGCCTGGCGTGGACCTTCGCGCGCCTGGCGCTGAACTGGAACCCGCGCCCCGACCTGCGCGCCGAGGTGTTCGTCTCCGCCCGCCACCTGGGGGGATCGGCCATCGAAGCCAGCCCCCTGGTGCGGCGCGATACCTGGGTGAGCGCCGGGTTCGACCTGGTGTGGGTGTTCCAACGCTCCCGCCGCACGGTGCCCGACCGGCCCCTGGGCGGGGATTAGTGCGGCGCGTCCTCGCGCCCGTGGGGCGCCGTTTCGGCCACCACCCAGTCCAGGTATTTGCGGGAGCCGCCGTCGGTGGGCAGGATGAGGATCTCCGGGTTCTCGTAGGGGTGCAGCTTGGCGATGCGGTGCTTGAGGGGGCCGATGCGGTGCTCGGCGGTCTTGATGACCATGAGCGCCTCCGCGTCCTCGCGGATGGCGCCCTGCCAGCGGTAGACCGAGGTGACGCCGGGCACCACGTTGACGCACGCCGCCAGCCGCTCCGTCACCAGTTGGGTGGCCAGGGCCTTGGCCTCGTCCGCGTCCCGGTGGGTGACCAGGACAACCCGAATAGCGTTCGGATCATCGCCCTTCATAAGCTGCCTCCTTCACGGCCAGATGGAACCGGCATCAGCATAAAACAAAACGCCCGAGGGCGCGTGGCCCACGGGCGTTCATGATGGGCAACCCACCGACGTAGGCCTCGGATTTTTCGTCGGACCCAGGCGGAGCGAGAAAACGACCGCAGGCGTAGCAGCGCTACGTCGAGGACGGCCACGAGCCGACAACGCGGCATGGCGGAAAAAGCCGTGGCCGGCCCCCCACCGACGTAGGCCTCGGATTTTTCGTCGGACCCAGGCGGAACGAGAAAACGACCGCAGGCGTAGCAGCGCTACGTCGAGGATCGGTTTTGAAGCGACAACGCAGGCTCCGGCGGAAAAGCCGTGGCCGGTGCCTACAGACTTCTCCCGGCGGCGTCGGCGAAGCGCTTCATGTTCTGCATCAGCTCGGCGAACATGGGCAGGTCCAGCGACTGGGGGCCGTCGGACCAGGCGCGGTCGGGGTCGTTGTGGACCTCGATCATCAGGCCGTCGGCGCCGGCGGCGATGCTGGCCATGGCCATGGGCGCCACGAAGCGCCGGTAGCCGGTGCCGTGGGACGGGTCCAGGATCACCGGCAGGTGGGTCAGCTCGTTGAGCACCGGCACGGCGGACAAGTCCATGGTGTTGCGGGTGGCGGTCTCGAAGGTGCGGATGCCGCGCTCACACAGGATCACGTTGGGGTTGCCCTCGGACAGGATGTACTCGGCGCTCATCAGCCACTCGCTGATGGTGGTGGCCAGGCCGCGCTTGAGGAACACCGGCTTGTGGCACTTGCCCACCTTCTTGAGCAGGCTGAAGTTCTGGGTGTTGCGGGTGCCGATCTGGACGATGTCGGCATAGTCGGCCACCAGTTCCACGTCGGCGGTGTCCATCACCTCGGTGATGAACGGCAGGCCGGTGGCCTCGCGCGCCTTGGCCAGGATCTTGAGGCCCTTTTCCGCGTGGCCCTGGAAGGTATAGGGGGAGGTGCGCGGCTTGAAGGCGCCGCCGCGCAGCATGTGGGCGCCGGAGGCCTTGACGCTCATGGCCACCTCGAGCATCTGCTCCTCCGACTCCACGGAGCAGGGGCCAGCCATGACGCACAGCTTGTTGCCGCCGATCTCCACGCCGCCACCGATGCGGATGACGCTGCGCTCCTTGCGCACCTCGCGCGAGGCCAGCTTGAAGGGCTTGAGGATGGGCATCACGTTCTCCACCCCCTCGAAGGTCTCCAGGGTTTGCAGCACGCCCTTGCCGCGGTCGTCGCCCACGGCGCCGATGACGGTGCGCTCCTCGCCCTTGATGAGGTGCGGGTCGTAGTTGAGCTCCCGGATACGGGCCACCACCGCGTCGATCTGCGCCTGGGTGGCGCCGGCCTTCATCACGATAACCATCTAGGAAACGCTCCCTCGCAAACGTGCGCGAAAAACAAGACAACAGGACGACACGGCCCGCACGGCCACACACCCCGTGGCGGGGCCGCGCGCACCCGATACAAGCCCCCCAGACCGTACAGTGTACCCCAGCGCCCCCACCCGGACACAAGCGGGCACGCCCATTAACCGTCCGGAGCGCCCCGAGCGGGGCGGCGGGCGCCGTTTGGATACCGCAGTCGGCGCCGCGGCCGGTGGCTGGAGGCGTCCCGGCCTTCCGGCGGGGACCGGCCGGATGCGCGGGCGGTGCGCGGGCATCCGCCGCGTTCCGGATCGCCCCGCGCATTGCCCGCGCCGAACTATGGTACAGTCCCGCGCATTATTCACCCCCCGCCGGGGAGACCGCCGTGAACACTCCAACCCGCCCGCTCCGCCCCCTGTGCAACGCCCTGCTGGCCACGTTGGTCTGCCTCCTCGCCGCCTGCGGCGGGGCAGCCGTTCCCACCGACGGCGGGGGCGGCATCCTGCCCGGCACCTGGAAGCCGACGGAGGTGATCGGCAGCGGCAGCGCCGCGAACGCCGTGGCCATCGACGGCGACGGCAACGCCGCCGCCGTGTGGACACGGCTCTCCGAGGTCTGGGCCAACGCCTACAACGCTGCGGGGGGGGGCTGGGGACCCGCCCACCGCATCGACGGCCACAGCGGCCAGGTGGGCAGCGCCACCGTGGCCATGGGCGGCGGCGCCATGGCCGTGTGGCAGGAGGGCACCATCGCCACGCGCCGCTTTGCCGCCGGCCAGTGGGGCGGGGTGGACTCGGTGCCCGGCAGCGCCGGCAATGCCATCACGCCGCTGGCGGGGATGGACGACTCCGGCAACGCCTTCGTGGCGTGGTGGCGGGCGTCCGACTACCGGCTGTTCATCAGCCGCCGCGCTGCCGGCGCCTGGGAGCAGACGCCGACAGAGGTGACGGCGGACAGTGCGGCCAACTCGCCCAGTCTGGCCGTGTCCGCCAACGGGGACGCGCTCATCGCCTGGACAAGCGGCGGCGGGCACGTGGACACTCGACGCTACACCCCCGCCACCGGCTGGGATGCGCCCGACCCCGCCGACCGCGCCGACGACAACGCCGGCACCCCCACCGGCGCCCAGGCCGCGCTGGACGAGCTGGGCAACGCCTTCGTGGTGTGGAACGAGGGGGGGGTGCTCAAGGGCAACCACCGCCAGGCGGGCGGTGCGTGGGCGGGGGAAACGACCGTGTACGCCGACGGCGGCCTGGGCAGCTACCTGCTGGCCGCCGGCCACGGCGCCGCCATGGCCGCCTGGAACGAGAACGGCCGGGTGGGCGCCGCCGCCTTCGACCCCGGCACCGGCTGGGCGCCCACCCTCCCCGTGGAAAACAACACCAACCTCATCGACGATCTGCGTCTGGGCATGGACCATGCCGGCAACGCCATCGCCCTGTGGACCGTAGGCGACCGGGTCATGGTCAACCGTCACACCGCAGCCGCCGGCTGGGGCCAGGCAAAGCCGCTGGACGGCAACGCGGGGCTGATTCTCGGCCCCCGCCTCGCGGTGTCCTCCGGCGGCACCGCCATGGCCGTGTGGAAGCAGGGTGGCGGCGCGGATCAGATCGCCGCCGCCCGCTACGCGCCGTAGCGCCGGGCGGCGTCCGCGCTACCGGGGCGGCGCCGCCCCCAGCGCCGCCAGCACCTCGGGGTCGGCCAGCATCCTGCCCAGCACCTCCGACAGGGCCTGGTTGAGCAGGGTGCCGTCCTTGCGGGCAAAGGGCACCAGGGCGATCTCGCGCTCCTGGAACACCTTGTAGGTGCGGCGGAAGGTGCCGCCGGCGCCCGTGGCGATGGCCTCCACCGCCACCTGGGCGCGCACGGTGCCCTTCAGCACGGTGGTGGGCGTGGTGTAGGAGAGCTCGTGCAGCACCACCGTCAACCGCGGCGAGTCGACCGGCGCGGTGACGAAGCCGGCCTGGGCCAGCGCCCCCTCCAGGGTGGCGCGCACCACCGCCGCCGAGTCGGAAACGATCATCCCCGGCACCTCGCCGGGCCCCGCCTTGGGCGCCACCACCTGGTCCTGCACCACCAGCGCCACCGTCCGGCCCTGGCCCACGCCGGCGGGCGCCTCGGCGCCGGGAAACAGCACCACCCGCTGGGGCCCCGGCGCGCACGCCCCCGCCGCCAACAGGGCCATCACCGCCAGCGGGCGGGCAATCCGGGAAAACAACGGCCTGGACATGGGGACGGGACTCCTTGCGGGGGGTGGATGACGGCGCCCGTCATTATTGCAAATTCAGGGCGCCGGTGGGATGGCCCGCCCGCCCGCGATCCGGTAAGGTAGGTTCATGCAGCCCGACGCACAGGAAACCGGGCCCCCGCCCGGGGCGGCCCGCCCGCCGGGGTGGTGGGAGCACTTTCCGCACCAGGCCGACATGGGCGTGCGCGGCCACGGCGCCACCCTGGCCGCCGCCTTCGAGCAGGCCGCCCTGGCCATGACCGCCGTCATTGCCGATCCCGCCCGGGTGCGCCAGAATATCAAGGTAAGCGTCACCTGCGCGGCGCCGGACCCGGAGCTGCTGCTGGCGGAGTGGCTCAACGCCCTGGTGTTCGAGATGGCCACCCGCCGGGCGCTGTTCTCCACCTTCCGGGTGACCATCGATCAGGACGCGGCGGGCGTGCGCCTGAAGGCCACCGCCCGGGGCGAGGCGGTGGACCCGGTCCGGCACCAGCCGGCGGTGGAGGTGAAGGGCGCCACCTACACGGCCCTCAGGGTGGCCCGGCAGGGTGGTGGCTGGATCGCCCAGTGCGTGGTGGACGTCTGACATCGGGGCACCCGGCATGGAGGCCGCCATGGATCTGTCACGGCTGGAACAGGTTTCCGAGTTCGAGTGGCGCATCCCCATGCGCGGCCCCATGCGCGTGCCGGGTGTGCTCTACGCCGACCCGGCCCTGCTTCTGGACATGGACGACAAGGTCTACGAACAGGTGGTGAACGTGGCCACCCTGCCCGGCATCCAGAAGGCCTCCTTCGCCATGCCCGACGCCCACTGGGGCTACGGTTTCCCCATCGGCGGCGTGGCGGCGTTCGACCCGGACGAGGGCGGCGTCATCTCCGCCGGCGGCGTGGGGTTCGACATCTCCTGCGGCGTGCGCACCCTGCACACGGGGCTCACCGCCACTCAGCTGCGCGGGCGCCTCAAGAACCTGGCGGAGGAGTTATACCGCACCGTGCCCGCCGGGGTGGGCAGCACCGGCAAGGTGCGCATGACCCACGCCGACATGGATGCCATGCTCGCGGGCGGCGCCTCCTGGGCCGTGGGGCGCGGCTTCGGCACCCCGGACGACCTGGCGCGCACCGAGGAGAACGGCCACATGCTGGGCGCCGAGCCCAAGGCCGTGTCGGAGCGCGCCAAGGAGCGCCAGCGCGAGGAGATGGGCACCCTGGGCTCCGGCAACCACTACCTGGAATTGCAGGAGGTGGCCGAGGTGTTCGACCCGGCCATCGCCCGCGCCTACGGCCTGGCGGAGGGCGACCTGGTGGTGAGCATCCACTGCGGCTCGCGGGGCTTAGGCCACCAGATCGGCACCGACTACCTGCGCGAGATGGTCATGAAGGCGGCCGGATACGGCATCACCCTGCCCGACCGCGAGCTGGCCTGCGCCCCCATCCGCTCCGCCACCGGCGTGGCCTACCTGGGGGCCATGCGGGCGGGCATCAACTGCGCCCTGGCCAACCGCCAGATCATCACCCACCTGGTGCGCCAGGCGTTCCGCCACGTGGTGCCGGAGGCGGCGCTGCCGCTGCTGTACGACGTGTCCCACAACACCTGCAAGGAGGAGCGGCACCGGGTGGACGGGGTCGAAAAGCGCCTGTTCGTGCACCGCAAGGGGGCCACCCGCGCCTACGGTCCCGGCCACCCGGCCATTCCCGAGGCGCTGCGCCAGGCGGGCCAGCCGGTGCTCATCGGCGGCACCATGGGCACCGCGTCCTACGTGCTGGCGGGCACGGCGGCGGGCATGGAGACGGCCTTCGGCTCCGCCTGCCACGGCGCCGGCCGCCGCATGAGCCGCCACGAGGCCACCCGCCGCTGGAAGGGGCGCGAGGTGGTGGACGAGCTGGCCCGGCGCGGCATCATCATCCGCTCCCCGTCCCTGCGCGGCGTGGCGGAGGAGGCGCCGGGCGCCTACAAGAACGTGAGCGCCGTGGCCGAGGCCGCCGCCCAGGCGGGCCTGGCCCGCAAGGTGGCCCGGCTGAAGCCGCTGGCCTGCATCAAGGGGTAGCGGCCGTGGGCACCCGCCGGAGGTGGGGCCGGGCGCTGCTGGGGGCGGCCCTGGCCGGGCCGGTGGCGGGGGCGGCCGGAAGGTAGGGAAGACCCCGCCGGGCCGGAAGCGGCGCCGTTGCGGGGTGGCCAGGCAACCCATGGGGCGGGCCTGTCCCGCGCCGGTCCCCCGCACAAATTTTATTTGTCGCCGCGCCCCTGTCGCTTGCCCCGCGCCGGAGGTATGTTTGGTGTTATCACCCCACACAACCGTCCGCCGGGCAGGGACGTACCCCCGCCCCGCGCGGACCCAACCCGATGAGAGGACACACCATGAATCGAAAGCAGGTGTATGCGGACATCGAGGCCACGCTCGGCGTGCTGCCGGGCTTCCTCAAGGCGCTGCCGGACACGACCCTGGAGCTGGAGTGGCAGTTGATGAAGCGCAGCCAGATGGAGGAAGGGCCGATCCCGAACAAGTTCCGGGAGCTGATCGGCGTGGCCATGTCGGCGGTGACCAAGTGCCGCTACTGCGCCTACTACCACACCGAGATGGCCAAGCTGAACGGCGCCACCGAGGCCGAGATCGAGGATGCCATCCACTTCGCCAAGTCGTCGGCGGGATGGAGCGCCTACATCAACGGCATGCAGACGGACTTCGAGCAGTTCAAGCGCGAGGTCCAGACCGCCTGCAAGCACGTGCGCCAATTGGCACACGCCGCCTGAGGGCGCGGCCGGACGGAACGGGCAACCACGCGGGACCGGATGGGGAACACCGGTCCCGCGCCGGCCCGGCGCATACCCCCCTCGAATCCGGGAACGGCGTGCGATTTTTCCCCCGGCCGGAAAATAATCCCGCACAAATCGGAAAAATGCGCTATAGTGGTGCCTTACCCTCCCGAGAAAGGGAGGCTGCGTCACCCGCCTTTACGGCATCCCCTTGAAAACGGGCTTCCTTGGTTGGCAACGCAACGGCGCGGGCATGATGTCCCGTGCCACCCTTGGAACCCCGCGACTTCCCCTGCCAGTGGTATCCGCGCGCGTCTGAACTTGTTCGGGCCCGGTTTCGCTTCATGAACCACGCGCCGCCACCCCAACGGCGGAACAGGACGTTATTACATTGAATTTCCAGGACGTCGGCCTAGACGCCTCCCTGCTGCGCGCCCTCGATGCGTGCGGCTTCACCCAACCCACCGAGATCCAAAGCCGCGCCATCCCGGCGGCCCTCGCCGGGCGCGACCTGTTCGCCTCGGCACAAACCGGCACCGGCAAGACGGCGGCCTTCGCGCTGCCCATCCTGCACCGGCTGCTCACCGGCCCCGTCGTGCGCGGCAACGGTCCCCGCGCCCTGATCCTGGCCCCCACCCGCGAGCTGGCCCATCAGGTGGGCGAGTCGTTCCGCACCCTGGGGCGGTTCGCCCGCTTCCGCATGGGCACCGTGGTGGGCGGCATGGCCTTCGGCCCGCAGATCCACCTTTTGCGCGCCCCGCTCGACGTGCTGGTGGCCACCCCCGGCCGCCTCATCGACCATATGGAACGCGGCAACGTCGACTTCGCGCGGCTCGAGGTGCTGGTGCTGGACGAGGCCGACCGCATGCTCGACATGGGCTTTCTGCCCGCGGTCACCCAGATCGTCAACGCCACCCCGGCCACGCGCCAGACCATGCTGTTCTCCGCCACCCTCGAGGGCAGGATCCTCGATGTGGCCCGGAAGCACCTCAAGGAGCCGGAGCAGATCCGCCTCGCCGCCCCCAAGCTGCGCCACGAGGGCATCTCCCAGTGGATGCACGCCGTGCGCAACCAGGGCCAGAAGCGCGCCACGCTCGACCACCTGCTGCAAGACCCGGACATCGGCCAGGTGGTGGTGTTCGCGGGCACCCGCTTGCGCGCCGAGCAACTGGCCGCCACCCTGGCGGACCAGGGCCACGCCAGCGCCCCCCTGCAAGGCGACATGACCCAGGCGGCGCGCCAGCGCACCGTGGATCAGATGCGCCGCGGCCGGGTGCGGGTGCTGGTGGCCACCGACGTGGCCGCCCGCGGCCTGGACGTGCCGGGCATCAGCCACGTCATCAACTTCGACCTGCCGATGACCCCGGAGGATTACATCCACCGCATCGGCCGCACCGGCCGCGCCGGCGCCTCGGGCATCGCCATCTCCCTGGTGACGCCGGAGGATAACGGCAAGCTGAGGCGCATCGAACGCCTCATCGGCCACCCGGTGGAGTCGCGCGTGGTCCCCGGCCGCGTCCCGGTCAACGCCGGCCACGCCGTGGCGACGATGGACCGGCCGCGCCGGCGCGACGCGCCCGCATTTCCTGACCATTCCAACCCCAACCCCGTGCCGGACGGGCGCGGGCGCCGTCCCAACCGCTTCGGCGGTCGTTCGGCGGCCCGCTAAACCCGGCTTGGGTCAGCATGACCTGTCCATTCATTAATTGAGAGAGAAGACGATGAATCTTTTTGTTGGCAACCTTTCCTTCGAGACCACCGACCAGGATCTGCGCGAGGCCTTCGGGAGCTTCGGCCAGGTGTCCTCGGCCACCGTCATCACCGACCGCGAGACGGGCCGTTCGCGCGGCTTCGGCTTCGTCGAGATGAACGCGGACGCGGAAGCCCGCGCCGCCATCGAGGGCCTGAACGAGAAGGCCCTGCACGGCCGCAACCTGCGCGTCAACGAGGCCCAGCCCCGCGAGGCGGGTCGTAGCGGCGGCGGCGGTGGTGCCGGCGGCGGCGGTCGCGGTCGCGGCCGCTTCTAGGCCCCAAACCGCCGCTCGGGGCATCCCCCCGTCCGGCGGCGCCTGAACAAGACGAACCAGGGGTGGACCATCCGGTCCGCCCCTGGTTTTTTTGTGCCCGCCGTTCGGTCCCCAAGGGGGACGGCCGCCGGGCGGAATGACGGCGCCGTGAACGGGGCGCTACCGTCGACCGCCACGAGCCCCGCGCGGCGCTGCCCCGGCCGATCCGTCCGGGATCAGGCGGGACGGTCCGCGCCCAGCCGCGCCGGCGCGGTCTGGTGGAGCATGATGGCGTTGCCGTCCGGGTCCAGGACGAAGGCCATGCGGCACACGTCCCGCCCCTGGTCGTCCTGGTTGAGCCAGGGCTCCATCCCGATGCGCGCCCCCGCCGCCCGCAGGCGCGCCACCTCGCCATCGATGTCGTCGGTCTCCAGCGCCAGGTAGGGCGTGGGCGTCTCCGAGTATTTGGGCGAGAAGGTATCCAGGGCGACGGTCTGACCGTCGGGCGTGGTGAACTCGCTCCACACCCCCTGAAAATCCGCGCCGGGGGCCAGCCCCAGCACCTCGCCATAAAAACGCCTGGCGGCCCCCATGTCGCGCACGGGATGGGCGACGAAGGCGACGCGGGTGATCATGGCCCCCTCCTTTCCCGCCGGGGCGGGGTTCGAGTCTTGCCGATACTGCCGACCCCCCGTTCTACGCCGGACAGGCACCGGGTTGCAAGCCCGTTGGCGCCGAGGACAAATGATGCCGACGGCCCGGCGGGGTACCCCGTGGCATGTTCGGGTGGCCGCATTGAGGTGAGCGTCGGTCGAAGGCCCACGATCTCACGCATCATTGCGGTCAGCACGCCTCACGGCCTACGCATTGCGTTTCGATAGATACGCGCATATAGTGAACCACCGCCTGACCACACGACAGGGATTTGTATATGCTGCAACGAATCGCGTTAATCAAAAACGTCGGCAGATTCGCGACCTGTAAACCTTCAGATGCAACACTAAAAAAGTTCACTCTCATATACGGTGAGAACGGGCTAGGAAAGTCGACACTATGCGCAATCATTCGGTCCTTATCGTCTGGATCAATATCGCCAATAGCGTCACGAACACGACTCGGAGAACACCCAGACAAAACTCAAAAAATCGAGATCTTATTAAAAGGCTCATCGATCGAATTCGAACAAAACGCCTGGTCGACAGGATATACCGGCATTGAAATATTTGACCACGACTTCATCCACGGAAACGTCTACGCTGCAGACTCCATTACCTCCGACCACAGACAAAACCTATGTACCTTCGCATTGGGAGAAGAGGGAGTAACACTATCAAAAAAAATAGCTGACCTATTATTAGTAAGATCGGACAATAACACTGAAGTCAAAAACACTGAGGAAAATCTAAAGGCGCTAACTCCGGACACACAAGACCTTCGGAAACTTAGAAGTGCGCTGGAGGTCCCAAACACTGCTCTGTTGATAACAGAGTTAGAGCAAGAACTAAAAAACGCTAATAACTCCGAAACGATAAAAGGCGGAAAAAACCTTCTTGACTTTCAAATTCCGGAAATACCGGGTCTTTTTTTCAGTATCCTCGACACCACACTTCCTGACATTCAGGAAAGCGTGTCACGAGCCGTTGCGGACCATATCTCAGATCATAATATGGGAATACATGGAGAGCGTTGGTTAGCGGATGGACTGTCATTCATCGAAGGGTCAAGTGGCGCAAAAACAGCCGGCAAAACGTGCCCGTTTTGCCAGCAACCTTTAGATGCGGCAGGAATAGTGAGATTGTACGAAGAGTTTTTTAGCTCTGCGTACAAAAACCACGTAGCAAGCATAAAGGATGCAGCAACAAAAATTCACGACGTGTTCTCAGACATGGCTACTCGCGCTATAACAAGTGCATTTTTAACTAACACTGAGGCCAGTTGTTTTTGGGAAAAAAATGAGCTGAATGTGCCACAATTTCAAGCTACCACCGAAAAAACATTTCTGTCAGCGTTAGACAAAACAAAGCAAGCATGCCTTGACCTTCTTCAGAAAAAATTGCAGGCGCCGCTCAGCAGGATACCTATTAGCCAAGACCTCACGACCACACAGAGTGAACTTAGGAATGCAAGAACCACCGCCGATAAACTCAACAAGTTAGTTCAGCACTGGAACCAGGAGATCGAAAAGTTAAAAAAATCCGTTCAACAGGCAGACAAAGAACAAATCACCTCATCTTTACGATCCGCACGCACCTCACACGAACGCCACTGCGTGCCAGAGATTAAATCGGCTTGCGATAAACTTGACCGCCTTAAGGGAAAAAAAGGTGAGATCAACATCGAACTGGAAGGCGCGCGCGAGAAACTTGAGAAGTATTCAGCAGATCAATTAGATAAGTACCAAGAAAAAATCAACGAATACTTGCGAAAATTCTCGGCCACATTCAACCTGGGCTCGTTCGCGCCGCCCGACCATCGCGGAAAGCGGCAAAGCATCAAATACCCTGTAATAGTAAACAACACGGAAGTGGATATACACTCCGCTGGAGCCGAAAACGAACCTTCGTTCAAAACCGTGTTAAGCGAGGGGGACAAACGCTCATTAGCGCTATCGCTTTTTCTCGCAAGAATTGAAGCTGACTCCGACCTTGAGACGAAGACTTTGGTTTTCGATGATCCGTTTACGAGCCTCGACGGCAATAGGACGATAGCGACCATCAACGCCATGGTTCACATCGGATTACGATGCAAGCAAATGATTGTGCTTTCTCATGATGACGAATTTTTGGGTGATTTAACGCAAAGGCTGCGCGAAAGTGGCATTTACGACACAAACATTCAATGCCTTGAAGTCAGAAGAGATGGCGACACAAAAAGTACAATATCGACCTGGAACGTCGATGTAGCTTTAGAGGACAAATTTTTTACCCGACTAAACAGGCTGAAGGAGTTTGTAGCGACTGGGAATGGCGATCGCGAAGCAATCAGAGGCAGCATCCGTAAAGTTTTAGAGCGATACTGTAGGGTTTCGACAGAAGGCGAATTTAGAAAAAAGGATGCCCTCGGTTCGATGATCAGGGAAATCAAGAAGACTCCCTCTCACCGTCTTTCTCCATTACTTCAAGAATTAACGGAAATCAACAGTTATGTAACCACTACCCACCACGATCAGGGAAGCAGCCGCGACAAAGAAAATACTACCCAGTCGACCGAACTAACAAGCTACGCAAAAAGGACACTAACTCTAGTTTCAAGTCTCTCGTACAAGCACGATGACAGAGATTCACCGACGAATTGGCGCATCGTCTAACTTGTCCTCTTAATCTCCTAGACTTGCTCCATGATAGAAAGCCTAGAAGGTTAAGATGACACATTGTGTTCCAGGTAACCAGTCAGTCGACCGAGAGTAGGCGGCTTCGGATCAGGTCCGTCGATTTCGTGGATAGGGCGAAAGGCACCACGACGGCATCACTCACGCCGGATATCACCAACCCGTTTCAACCCCCTCTTGGCGGAACCAGTCCGCACGGGGGAGCCCTCCTGCCCCCTCTGGACCTTCCCTACACCGACTACCTGGTGTGCGTCACGATCGAGATCGAAAGCGACGTGGGGAGCGACCGTTACGACCTGGAGTTCCAACTGACCCCGTCCTACAAGGAACACTGGGGCTTCCCCCTGTGGGATGGGCTGATGGGCATCTAGGGCCCGTTGACCCAAAGCCCATATGGACAGCGCGAAGCCCAACACCCACCCGGCCCGCCGTGGGGCGCCAGCTTCCGGGAGACGTTGGGCTTCATTGCATTCTGCCCAACCTACCCCATCCGGCCCGGCGTCCGCCACCCCACCCCCCGTAGGCCTCGGATTTTTCGTCGGATCAAGGCGGAACGCGCAAACGACCGCAGGCGTGGCAGCGCCACGTCGAGGATCGTTTGCAAAGTGACAACGCGGAGCCCGGCGGAAAAGCCGTGGCCGGTGTCATTCGAATAAATTTTTGACCTTCTCGAAGATGCCGCCTTCGGCGGATATCTCCTCGCCGCTCTCCCGGGCATACTGCTCCAGGATCTCCTTCTGGCGGGCGGAGAGGTGGGTGGGGACGGCCACCTGCACGGTGACGATCTGGTCGCCCGTGCCCCGGCCGGACAGGCTGGTAAAGCCCTTGCCCTTGAGGCGGAAGCGCTTGCCGGTCTGGGTGCCGGCGGGGATCTTGAGGCGCACCGGCTCGGTCATGGTGGGCACCTCGATGCTGGCGCCCAGGGCCGCCTGGGAGAAGGAGATGGGCTGGTCCAGGGTGACGTGGTGGGCGTCGCGGCCGAACCGGTCGTGGATCAGCACCTGCACCACCACGTACAGGTCGCCGGGGGGGCCGCCCCGGCTGCCCGCCTCGCCCTCGCCCACCAGGCGCAGGCGGTTGCCGCTCTCGATGCCGGCGGGGATCTTGACGTTCAGGGTCTTCTCGGTGCGCACCTTGCCCTGGCCGTGGCAGGTGGTACACGGTTCCGCCACGATCTGCCCCTGGCCGTGGCAGTCGCTACAGGTGCGCGCCACCGTGAAGAAGCCCTGCTGGAAGCGCACCTGCCCCGCGCCCTTGCAGGTGGCGCAGGTCTTGAGGCCGGTGCCCGCCTTGGCGCCGGAGCCGTTGCACTTCTCGCACTGCTGGTAGCGCGGGATGCGCAGCTTCACCTCGTCGCCGTGGAAGGCCTGCTCGAAGGTGATGTCCAGGTCGTAGCGCAGGTCGGCGCCGCGCTCGGCGCGGCCACGGGCGCGCCCGCCGCCGGCGCCGCCAAAGAAGTCCTCGAAGATGTCGGAGAAGATATCGCCCATGCCGCCGGCGCCCATGCCGCCGCCAAAGCCGCCGGGGCCGGCCTGGCCGTCCACCCCCGCGTGGCCGAAGGCGTCGTAGGCGCGGCGCTTCTCGGGGTCGGACAGCACCGAGTAGGCCTCGCCGATCTCCTTGAAGCGGGCCTCGGCGGCGGCATCGCCCGGATTCTTGTCCGGGTGATACTTCATGGCCAGCTTGCGGTAGGCCTTCTTGATGTCGGCCTCGGCCACGCCGCGCGCGACGCCCAGCACCTCGTAATAGTCCCGCTTCGCCACGCTGTAAAATCCCGCTTCGGGTCAATGCGAATGGGCCGCCCCCGCCCGGACGGGGCGAAGGCGGCCCTTTGGATCGGCAGGTCCGCCGGACCTGTCGGGTGCCTCCCCTGACCGTCGCGAGCGCGCCGGCTCGGGGTGCCCCTTATTTCTTGTCGCCAACCTCCTCGAAGTCGGCATCCACCACGTCGTCGTCGGCCGGCGCGTCCTTGTCCTTGTGGGCCTTGGGCTCGCCCGCCTCCCCGGCCTGGGCCTTGGCGGCGGCCTTCCTGTAGACCTCCTCGGCCAGCTTGTGCGACACCTGGGTGAGGGCCTCGGTGGCGGTCTTGATGGCGGCCTTGTCGTCACCCTCCATGGCGGTGCGCAGGGTGGCGATCTTGCCGTCGATATCCGTCTTCTGCGCCGCGTCCACCCCGTCGCCCAGCTCCTTGACGGACTTCTCGACGGCGTAGATGAGGCTGTCGGCCTCGTTCCGGGCGTCGGCCAGCTCGCGGCGCTTGTGGTCCTCGGCCTCGTGGGACTCGGCGTCCTTGACCATCTGGTCAATCTCGGTGTTGGACAGGCCCGACGAGCTGGTGATCTGGATGGACTGCTCCTTGCCGGTGCCCAGGTCCTTGGCCGCCACGTGCACGATGCCGTTGGCGTCGATGTTGAACGCCACCTCGATCTGCGGCACGCCGCGCGATGCGGGCGGGATGCCCACCAGCTCGAAGCGGCCCAGGGTCTTGTTGCCCTGCGCCATCTCGCGCTCGCCCTGGAGCACGTGGATGGACACGGCGGTCTGGCTGTCGGCGGCGGTGGAGAAGATCTGGCTCTTCTTGGTGGGGATGGTGGTGTTGCGCTCGATGAGGCGCGTGCACACCCCGCCCAGGGTCTCGATGCCCAGGGACAGGGGGGTGACGTCGAGGAGCAGCACGTCCTTCACCTCGCCCTTGAGCACGCCGCCCTGGATGGCGGCACCGATGGCCACCACCTCGTCCGGGTTGACGCCCTTGTGGGGCTCCTTGCCGAAGAACGCCTTCACCTTCTGCTGGATGGCGGGCATGCGGGTCATGCCGCCCACCAGCACCACCTCGTTGATCTGCTCCTTGGTCAGGCCCGCGTCGGCCAGGGCCTTCTTGCAGGGGTCGAGGGTGCGCGCCACCAGGTCGTCCACCAGCTGCTCGAAGCGGGAGCGGGTGAGCTTGACTTGCAGGTGCTTGGGGCCGGTCTGGTCGGCGGTGATGAACGGCAGGTTGATCTCGGTCTCGGTGGACGAGGACAGCTCGATCTTGGCCTTCTCCGCCGCCTCCTTGAGGCGCTGGAGGGCCATCTTGTCGTGCTTGAGGTCGATGCCCTGGTCCTTCCTGAACTCGGCCACCAGCCAGTCGATGATGCGCAGGTCGAAGTCGTCGCCGCCCAGGTAGGTGTCGCCGTTGGTGGCCTTCACCTCGAACACGCCGTCGCCGATCTCCAGGATCGACACGTCGAAGGTGCCGCCGCCCAGGTCGTACACGGCGATGTGCTCGTCGGTCTTCTTGTCGAGGCCGTAGGCGAGTGCCGCGGCGGTGGGCTCGTTGATGATGCGCAGCACGTTGAGGCCGGCGATCCTGCCCGCGTCCTTGGTGGCCTGGCGCTCCGAGTCGTCGAAGTAGGCGGGCACGGTGATCACCGCGTCGGTGACCTTCTCGCCCAGGTACTCCTCGGCGGTGGTCTTCATCTTTTGCAGGATCATGGCCGAGACCTCCTGCGGCGAGTACAGCTTGCCGCGGATCTCCACGTGGGCGTCGCCGTTGTCGGCGGCCTTGATGTGGTAGGGCAGCTTGGACTTGGCGTCCTGCGCCTGGGCCGACTTGAACTTGCGGCCGATGAGGCGCTTGACGGAGAAGATGGTGTTCTCCGGGTTGGTGATGGCCTGGCGCTTGGCGATCTGGCCCACCAGCCGCTCGCCGTCCTCGGTGATGGCCACCACGCTGGGGGTGGTGCGGGTGCCCTCCGAGTTGGTGAGCACCTTGGCGTCGCCCCCCTCCATGATGGCCACGCACGAGTTGGTGGTGCCCAAGTCGATTCCGATAACCTTGCTCATGTGTGTTCTCTCCTTGTCGCGCCGGTCGAATCCGTGAGGCGCGCTTATCCCTTGTTCCTGCCCACCACGACCATGGCCGGGCGGAGTACGCGTTCCTTGTAGAAATACCCCTTGCGGAAGGCCTCGGCCACGTGGCCGTCGGGCACGTCGGCGGTGTCGATCTGGCTGACCGCCTGGTGCACGTTGGGGTCGAAGCGCTCGCCGTGGGCGGGGATCTCCTTCACGCCGAAGCGGTCCATCACGTCCATGAACTGCTTGTGGATCAGCTCCACCCCCTCGTGCAGCCGGTCGATGCCCTGGTCCGCGTCGGCGATGTGCTTGATGGCCAGGTCGAAGTTGTCGAGCACGCCCAGCATCTCGCGCAGGATGGCCTCGTTGGCGTACTTCCTGAAATCCTCGTTCTCGCGCCGGGTACGCTTTTTGTAATTCTCGAACTCGGCGGCCAGGTGCAGGTGGCGGTCCTCGGCGGCGGCGAGCTTCTTGGCCAGTTCGGCGGCCGGGTCCGGGGGTGCGGGCGCGGCGCCCGCCGGGGCTTCGGCGGCCTCCGCCGGCTCGGCGGTGGCGGGCCCGGTCCGGGGGGCCGCGTCGGGATGATGCGGTTTCTTGCTCATGCGTTACCTGTCAGGCGGTTGCGATGGACGGGGCCCCCACTCGGGCCCCTCTCCCGGGCGCACCCCGGGGGCCCGCCTGGAGGGGTATTTAATCAGTGATCCGGGGGCGTCAACCCCGGCAACGCACTCCTGCGGGAAAAAAGTACGCGGGCGCGCCACGCGGCCCCGGCGGCACGGCCAGTGCCTTCCCATTTGCTTCCCGCCCCCCTTTGCCGATACGATTTTCGGTCGGGCGCCGGCTTGCCCGGGCGCCCGGTTCCGGCTTTCAATATCCATAGATTAGGTTTCCAATCTCATGCTGCAACTGATCCGCACGATGGCCGTGGAAAAACGCTGGGTGCTCGGCCTGGTGTTCGGCACCGTGGCCGTCGTGTTCGTGTTCTCCATGGGCTGGATGGGCATGTCGGCCCCCAGCGGCGTGTACGCCGCCAAGGTGAACGGCAGGGAGATCCTGCTTGCCGACTACGCCCGCGCCTACCAGAACCAGTACAAGCAGTACGAACGGCTCTACGGCGAGCAGTTCAACGCCGACCTGGCAAAGGCCATGGGCCTCAGGGAGCGGGTGCTGTGGGAGCTGGTGGACCAGCTGCTGTGGGTCGACCTGGCCACCTCCATGGGCCTGACCGTGTCCGACGCCGAGCTGCGCGACCAGGTAACCCGTTTCCCGGCCTTCCAGGTCAACAACCGCTTCGACAGCGCCCACTACAAGCGCGCCCTGGCCCGCGCCGGCCTGGCGCCGGAGGTCTTCGAAAGCTCGGTGCGCCAGGACATGCTGGCGGCCAAGGCCCAGGAACTGGTGCGCGCCGGCGCCCAGGTGACCCGGGCCGACCTGGTGGTGTTCGCGCAGAACCCGGACGGCGACCTCTCCGAGGCGGAGCGTGCCGAGCGCGACCAGCAGCGGCTGACCGGCCTGCTCGGCCGCAAGCAGGGCCAGATGCTGGCCGCCTTCGCGGGGCAGTTGCGCGCCCAGGCGGAGCTCGAGGTGTTCTGGGACGCCGTCAAGACCGCCGCCCCCTGACGCGCCCCCGGTCCGGGCACCAGCGCCGAAAAACTGGCGGCGGCACGCGTCTCCCTCTATCCTGGAGGGGCCATGAAGCCCGACGACGCCAAGCTTCCCCACGGGGCGGATGACGCCCCCCGGCCCGCGCCCCAGGCAACGCCGCACGCGGCGCCCCGGGACGCCCCGGCCCCCGCGCCCGACGACGTGCCGCGCTACGGCGCCTTCCGCGGGCGCCTGCGCAACCGCCTGCTGGTCCCCTATTTCCTGCTCATCACCATCGCCTTCTCGGCGGCGGCGGTGGTGTACCTGAAGACCTCGCAGGACGCCCTAGACGACTCCATGTCCACCCGCCTCACCGCCCTGGCCGGCGTGGTGGCCGGCGAGATGAAGCCGGAATACCTCAAGCGCCTGGGGCCCGGCGACGAAACCACCCGCCTGTACCGGCTGCTGATGACCAAGCTGGAACGCTACCGCGCCGGCGCGGGCATCGCCGACATCTTCGTGATCGACCCGGACGGCCGGGTGCTGCTGGACGTGGA
The DNA here is from genome assembly GCA_016212085.1 of Nitrospirota bacterium. Lineage (GTDB taxonomy): Bacteria > Nitrospirota > JACRHL01 > JACRHL01 > JACRHL01 > JACRHL01. The sequence goes on from JACRHL010000019.1 coordinate 71,998, forward strand.
CGAGGAGATCCCCATCGGCCGCGAATACCTGTTCCTGAAGCTCGACACGGTGGAGTTGCAGCGGGTGTGGCAGGGCGATTCGGTGGCCTCCACCCTCTACGCCGGCGACGACGGCCGCCTCTACAAGAGCGGCTACGCCCCCATCCTCGACGCCAGCGGCACGGTGATCGCCGCCGTGGGCGTGGAGGCGGGGGCCGACTTCCTGGCGGCGGTGAACACCCAGCGCCGGAACGTGCTGGTGCTGATCGCCGTGGCCATGCTCATGACGGGCCTCATCAGCGTGGGGGTGGCGCGCTCCATCGTCATGCCCATCAAGCGCCTGGTGTCCGCCATCGGCCAGGTGAAGGGCGGTGGCCGCTATCCCACCGTGGAGGTGACCACCCACGACGAGGTGGGCTACCTCACCCAGGCCTTCAACAGCATGACCCGCCGCCTTCAGGACAAGGACGCGGAGCTGAAGCGCCTGTACGAACTGGAGCGCGACCGCGCCGAGCGCATCGAGGACCTGTCGGGCCTGGTGTTCGAGGGCATCCCCAACGGCGTGGTGGCGGTGGACCTGCTGGGGCGCATCCTGCTCTGCAACCAGGCGGCGGCGCGCATCGTGCGCATCGCCGGCTACCCGTTCCCGGAGACGGGCATCCCCCCCTCGGCCATCACGGCGCTGGGCGCGGACAACCCGGTGCAGCGCTACCTGGGCACGGTGCTCAAGGAGGGGCGCAGCTTCCTGCGCGAGGACGCCCGCTTCATGGGCGACGACGGCACCGAGCGGATGCTGGGCATCAGCGCCTTCCCCCTGTCGGACCGCGAGGAGCACCCGGTGGGCGCCATCGCCATCTTCTCGGACCTGACCGAGGTGACGCGCCTGCAGGACCAGTTGCGGATCAACGAGCGGCTGGCGGCGCTGGGCGAGCTGTCCGCCGGCGTGGCCCACGAGATCCGCAACCCGCTGGCCGCCATCCGCGGCTTCGTGGAGCTGCTCGGCCGGCGTGTCCCGGACGAGCGCGGCCAGACGCTGGTGACCAGCATCCTGGAGGAGGTGAACGGCCTCAACCACATCGTCACCGACTTCCTCACCTTCGCCCGCGAGCCGGTGCTGGAAACGGAAACCGTGCAGCCCGGCGAGCTGCTCCAGGCCGCCCTGGCCCTGGCCATTCCCGAGGACGACGGCCCGGTGCGGGTGGACCTGACGGTGGCCGACGGCCTGCCGGCGCTGGAGATGGACCGCATCCAGGTGAAGCAGGCGCTGGTCAACATCATGCAGAACGGCGTGCACGCCATGGAGCCGGATGGCGGCACCCTGTTCGTGGAGGCGATGGAGGACAAGGGCGGCGTGGCGTTCCGCGTCACCGACACCGGCCCCGGCGTGCCCGACGAGGTGCGCGACAAGGTCTTCAACCCGTTCTTCACCACCCGCGCCGAGGGCACCGGCCTGGGGCTGTCCATCGCCAGCAAGGTGGTGGCCGGCCACGGCGGCCGCATCGAGCTGGAAAACACCCGCGAGCACGGCGCCCGCTTCACCCTGTGGTTCCCCACGCACCCGCCCCGTTCCCCGCAACCCGCCGCCGCAAGGAAGGCCCGAGACACCCCATGAAACGCATCCTCGTTGCCGACGACAAGCAGTCCATGCGCGAATGGATCACCCAGGCCCTGGAGGACAAGGGCCACGAGGTGCTGGTGGCATCGGACGGCGATGCCGCCATCACCCAGGCCGCCACCGGCGTGGACCTGGTGATCACCGACCTGCGCATGCCCAAGCGCGACGGCCTGGAGGTGCTCAAGGCCGTCAAGGCCATGGCACCGGACACGGAGGTGATCGTGATGACCGCCTTCGGCACCGTCGAGAACGCCGTGGAGGCCATGCGCCGGGGCGCCCACGACTACATCCTCAAGCCGTTCTCCATCGACGAGCTGGAGATCCGCGTGCAACGCGCCCTGGAGGCCGGCCACCTGTCGGAGGAGGTGGCCTACTTCAAGGAGCGCGAGGCCAAGCGCACCGGCACCATGATCGGCGGCGGCCCGGCCATGCGCCGCATCCACACCCTCATCGACAAGGTGGCGCCCGCCGGCGCCCCGGTGCTGGTGCTGGGCGAGACGGGCACCGGCAAGGAGCTGGTGGCGCGGGAGATCCACATCCGCAGCCCGAGGGGCCACGGGCCGTTCATCGCCGTCAACTGCGCCGCCCTCTCCGAGGGGGTGTTGGAGAGCGAGCTGTTCGGCCACGAAAAGGGCGCCTACACCGGCGCCGCCGGGGCCCGCAAGGGGCGCTTCGAGCTGGCGGACGGCGGCACCCTGTTCCTGGACGAGATCGGCGAGCTGTCGCCGGGCATCCAGGTCAAGCTGCTGCGCTTCCTGCAGGAAAAGGAGTTCGAGCGGGTGGGCGGCAGCAAGACCCTGCATGTGGACGTGCGCATCGTCGCCGCCACCCACAAGGACTTGAAGGCCGCCATCGCCAGGGAGGTGTTCCGCGAGGACCTGTATTACCGCCTCAACGTCATCTCCATCGAGCTGCCGCCCCTGCGCGAGCGGGTGGAGGACGTGCCCCTGCTGGCCGCCCACTTCCTGGCCAAGTACGGCATGGAGATGGCCAAGCCGGTGCGGCTCACCGCCGAGGTGACCGACCGCCTCACCCACTACCATTGGCCGGGCAACATCCGCGAGTTGCAGAACGTCATCGAGCGCGCCGTGGTGCTGGCGGACGGCGATGCCATCAGCACCGCCGACCTGCCCCAGGAGCTGCTGGCCGGCCTGCCCCCGGCACCCCACGCCACGGCCCGCGCCGAGGCGCCGGACCCGCTCCTGGCCGGCACCGCCGCCGACGCCCCCACCGACCTGACCCAGCGCCTGGAGTCGCTGGAGAAGGCCATCATCGTCGAGGCCCTCAACAAGTACCGCTGGAACCAGACCAAGGTGGCCGCCGCCCTCAACCTGAAGCGCAGCTCGCTCCAGTACAAGCTCAAGAAGTACGGCCTCACCGGCGACGACGACGAGGGCTGACGGTGCCGCCCCGGCCACTCGCCCCGGCCATTGCCCCGGCCATTGCCCTGGCCCTCGCCCTGGCCCTGTCGCTGGCCGCGCCCCCCGGCGCCCCGGCGCAGCCCGCCGGCGACGCGTCCCTGGCGCGCATCGAGCGCGAGGTGCGCGACATCACCCTGCGCCTGAGCCACGTGGCCGACCAGCGCGCGCGCCTGGAATCCTTCGAGGGGGAGCTGTCCGCCCATGTGGACGCCCTCAAGACGCGCCCCGCCGGCGTGGTGCGCAACGCCCAGTTGCAGGAAGCCCTCAAGCGCCTGCGCACGGTGCTCGCCAGCAAGCGCGAGCTGGTGCAGCGCCAGCGCATCCTGCAAACCACCCTGGGCACCCGCAAGGTGACGCTGCTCAAGGCCGCGCGCCGCGAGGCGGCGGCCCACCTGGCGCGCGGCCGCGAACTGGTGCTGATGGGCGACGACGACACCGCCCGCAAGGCCTTCGCCGAGGCCTACGACCTGCTCATCGTGGGCGAGGACAACCCGAACCCGTCCCCCTCGCCGGTGGACACGAACCGCCTGCCGCTGCCGATGGACGACTTTCCCCTGCACGGCGACGAAACCCCCGAGGAGCTGCGCGAGGTGGCCCAGGTGCTGCGCGACTCCGGCGAGAAGGCGCGCTGGATGGCCACCTCGCTGGAGGCGGACCTGGGGCGCCTGCAAGCGGAACGCGCCACCCTCGCCCGGCTGGTGAGCTGGGTGGCGGCACCGCCCCCCTCCACCACCGACATCCGCGCGCGGCTGAAGAACCACATCGGCCGCCTGACGCGCCACATCGACCTGCTGCACACCCACTTTGCCGGGCTCATGGCGCGTGCCACCGAGCTGGAGGACCGCGCCGACACCGAGGAGGCCGCGCTGCTGTCCGACGGTCAGGCGCCGTGACGGGGAGGCGCCTGATCCTGGCGCTGGCGTGCGCCCTGATCCTGGCCCCGTGGGCGCCGCCCGCCCGCGCCCAGGACGCGGACCTAGAACGCGCCATCGCCGCCCGCGAGGACGGCCGCCACCTGGAGGCGGAGGCCATCCTGCGCGACCTGCTGGCGCGCAACCCCGGCTCGCGCGATGTCCTGGTGCAGCTCGGCCTCACCTTCCTGCGCGCCAGCAACCTGCGCGACGCCTATGCCTTCCTGCAAACCGCCGCCGTGCACTACCCGGAGGACGCGGCGGTGCACTTCCACCTGGCGGAGATCTACTACCGCGCCGGCCTCAGGGACCAGGAGATGGACGCGCTCCTGGAAACCATCCGCCTGGACCCGGACGACCTGGACGCCCACCGCCACCTGGCCCACACCCTGGTGAACCACGGCGACCTGTACGCCGCCGCCTTCGAGTTCGACCTGCTCATCGCCCGCGCCGAGGCCGAAGGGGTGGCGCCCCACCCCTCGGTGCTGTACACCCGCGCCCTGATCCACGAGCGCCACGGCGACAAGGCCGAAGCGGAGCGGCTGTTCCGCAACTTCCTGTTCCTGTCGCCGGAGGGGGAGGAGGCGGACGCCGCCCGCGCCGGTCTGGAGCGGCTGCGCGCCAACGGGCCGAAACCCCCCGCGCCAACGCCGCAAGGCGCCCGGCCGGAACGGCCCGCGTCTTGATTTCGGCCCCCGCCGGTGCTACCGTGCAGCGGTTAAAGAAACGGGCGCTTCCCACACCCGCCGCCACCCGTCGCGGGCTGGCCGCGCGGCGGGTCGTTGGAAACGCCCACACCCTTCGAGTCAAGCGGGGCATCATGCCGCTCAAAGTCCTCGTCATCGATCACAACGCCGCCGAGGCCACCCTGGTCCACCACGCCCTGGGCGCGGAGGGGTACGAGGTGGCCACCGCCACCACCCTCGACGAGGGCCTGTCCATCCTCAAGGACGGCGGGGTGGACCTGCTGCTGATCGCCAACGACACCCCGGCGGATGCCATCAGCACCTGGTGGTCCGAGGCCAAGGGCACCCTGGGCCAGGTGCCCATCATCCTGCTGGGCGAGGACAACCAGCTATTGCCGGTGGTGGACAGCATCGCCACCCCCATCGACACCGGCCTCCTGGTGGACGCGGTGCGCACCCACCTCGAGGCGCTGGCGCCGGACCCGGCCAATGTCTGGCTGCCCGAGGCGCTGCGCGAGGAGAGCGCCGAGATCGCCGAGATGGAGCGCCTGCTCGGCTGGGGCGGCGGCCCCGCCACCGAGGATGCGGACCCGGTGAGCCTGGGCATCTTCTCCCACGACGAGGCCCAGCAGCCGCATGGCCAGCTCCAGGACAAGGCCCCGGCCGTGCCGTTGGCGGCGCCGGACGACGCCGTGGACGCGGTGGACACACTGGAACTGCCCGAAACCCCCGCCCACGACCCGGAACCCGCCGGTGACGCCCTGCGGGCGGTGGACGCCCTGCGGCCCATCGAGGGCGAGGCGCCGGACACGCGGCCGCGTTTCGCCATGATGGCGCCGGATGACACCCCGGACGCCGGCACATGGGACGACCCCGCCACGGCCGGCGCGGGTGCCGCCCCGGACAGCCCCCGGCCCGTCCCGCGCCTGGACGCGGAGACCGAGGCGGCCCTGGCCCGCGAGATCGCCGGCGACCTGGACGCCGCCTTCGCCGCCTTCACCGGCGGCGACGCCCCGCGGGAGGCCGAACCGGCCGGGGACCGTGCGGAAGCCGCCCCGGAGGCGGTGGCGCCCCACGCGCCCATCCCCGAGGCGGTGGCCGAGGCCGCCCGCCACGGCGAGGCGGCCCTGCCCACGGACGAGCCCAACGAAATGGACGAGATGGCGGAACTGATGGACAGCCTGCGCGGCTTCCTCGAGGGGGAACTGGCCGAGGCGGACCTGGCGGCGGTGCGGGACGCCGCCAGCGTGGCGCCGGAGGCCACGAAACCCGCCGCCGAGCCGGAGCTGGTGCTCGGCCCCGCCGTGAACGTCTACCGCGACCCGCTGGCCGCCGCCGGTGTCCGGGACGGCCACGTGCCCCTGAACGCCGAGGCCCCCGTGGGCCCGCGCCGCGAACCCACCCCCCCGCCCGTGTCGCGCGCGGTGGTGCACGCCAACGAGCTGCCCCGCGCCATCGCCGGCCTGCCCATCGAGCAGGTGGAGCGCATCGTCGCCCAGGTGGCGCGCGAGGTGGTGGAGCAGGTGGTGTGGGAGACGGTGCCGCTGATGGTGGCCCGCTTGCTGTCGGAAAAGCAGGCCCACCAGGACCAGATGTTCGCCCAGATCGTCGAGCGCGCCGTGTGGGAGTCGCTGCCGGCCCTGGCCGAGTCGCGCATCCAGGCGGAGATCCACCGGCTCTCCGGCAACTGACGGGCCCCAAAATGGCCCCTGTGTGATGCGAACGCCCCCCCGCTGACCTTACACTATGCACCCCATGCCACCCGTGTTTCCCGATCCAGCCGGACCCCGCGCCGTCCCGGCGGCTCATGGCGCCCGTGGCCATGAGACCCCCCCGGAACGAACGCGCCCGCGCGGCGCGCGGCGACAGATAGGCACCCCGTGAACCAGCCAGCACCGGACAACACCGCCCGCCTGGGCAAGACCTACGAGCCCCATCAGGTGGAGGACAAGTGGTACCCGCGCTGGGAGCGGGCCGGCCACTTCTCCGCCGGGCCGGATGCCCGCGGCCAGGCCTATACCATCGTCATCCCGCCGCCCAACGTCACCGGCAGCCTGCACATGGGGCACGCCCTCAACAACACGTTGCAGGACATCCTCACCCGCTGGCGGCGCATGAAGGGCGACACCACCCTGTGGCTGCCCGGCTGCGACCATGCGGGCATCGCCACCCAGAACGTGGTGGAAAAGCAGCTCATGGCCGAGGGCAAGGGCCGCCACGACCTGGGGCGCGAGGCGTTCGTGGAGCGCGTCTGGCAGTGGAAGGCCGAGTCCGGCGGCACCATCATGCACCAGCTGCGCCGCATGGGGGCGAGCTGCGACTGGTCGCGCGAGCGCTTCACCATGGACGAGGGCCTGAGCCGCGCCGTGCGCGAGGTGTTCGTGTCGCTCTACGAGCAGGGGCTGATCTACCGGGGCGACTATATCGTCAACTGGTGCCCGCGCTGCGAGAGCGCCCTGTCCGACCTGGAGGTGGAGCACGTCGACACGGAGGGCGCCCTCTACCACCTGCGCTACCAGGTGGCCGACGGCGGCGGCGAGCTGATTATCGCCACCACCCGCCCCGAAACCCTGCTGGGCGACACGGCCGTGGCCGTGCACCCGGACGACGCCCGCTACAAACACCTCATCGGCCGCGAGGTGGAGCTGCCCATCCTGGGCCGGTTCATTCCCATCATCGCCGACGAATACGTGGACATGAAGTTCGGCACCGGCGCCCTCAAGGTGACGCCGGGGCACGACCCCAACGACTTCGAGCTGGGCCGCCGCCACAACCTGCCGGTGGTGAGCGTCATGGACACCAAGGGCATCATGAACGCCGAGGCCGGGCGGCGGTATGAGGGCATGGACCGGAGGCTCTGCCGCACGAAGATCGTCGAGAACCTGCAGGCCGCCGGCCTGCTGGTAAAGGTGGAGCCCCACCACCACGCCGTTGGCCACTGCTACCGCTGCAAGACGGTGGTGGAGCCCATGGTCTCCACCCAGTGGTTCGTGAAGATCCAGCCCCTGGCCGGCCCCGCCATCCAGGCGGTGCGGGACGGGCGGGTGCGCTTCCACCCGGACAGCTGGAAGAACACCTACTTCGAGTGGATGGAGAACATCCGCGACTGGTGCATCAGCCGCCAGATCTGGTGGGGCCACCGCATCCCCGCCTGGCACTGCCCGTGCGGCCACACCACCGTGAGCCGGACCGACGTGAGCGCCTGCGAGGCCTGCGGCGGCACCGACATCCACCAGGAGACCGACGTGCTCGACACGTGGTTCTCGTCGGCCCTGTGGCCGTTCTCCACCCTGGGCTGGCCCGACCACACGGAGGACCTGCGCCGCCACTACCCCACCAACACGCTGGTGACCGGGTTCGACATCCTGTTCTTCTGGGTGGCGCGCATGATCATGATGGGCGTCAAGTTCATGGGCGACGTGCCGTTCCGCGACGTGTACGTGCACGCCCTGGTGCGCGACTCCCAGGGCCAGAAGATGAGCAAGTCCAAGGGCAACGTCATCGACCCGCTCACGGTCATCGACCAGTACGGCACCGACGCCTTCCGCTTCACCCTCGCCGCCATGGCCAGCCCGGGGCGCGACATCCGCCTGGCGGAGGACCGCATCGCCGGCTACCGCAACTTCGCCAACAAGATCTGGAACGCGGCGCGCTTCATCGAGATGAACCTGCCCGAGGGCCAGCCCCCCACCCTGGACCTGGCCGCCGCCGTGTCCGGCGGGGGCATCCCCGAGCGCTGGATCGCCGGGCGCCTGGAGCAGACCGCCGCCGAGGTGAACCGGCAGCTCGCCGACTTCCGCTTCGACGAGGCCGCCCGCGTGCTCTACAACTTCGTCTGGGGCGAGTTCTGCGACTGGTACCTGGAGCTGTCGAAACCCGCCCTGAACGGCGACGACGAGGCCATCAAGGGCACCACCCGCGCCGTGCTGGTGGGGGTGTTCGACGGCATCCTGCGGCTGCTGCACCCGTTCATGCCGTTCATCACCGAGGAGATCCGCTCCCTGCTGCCCAACACCGGCGGCACCATCATGACCGCCCCGTTCCCGGAGGGCAATCCGGCCCTGGTGGACGCGGACGCCAACGCGGTGATCGCCGGCCTCATGGAGATCATCGGCGGCGTGCGCAACATCCGCGGCACCATGAACATCCCCCCCTCCACGGAGCTTGCCGCCGTGGTGAGGACGGCCAGCGCGGAATCCGCCCGGCAGGTGCTGGCGGGCGCCCCCTACCTGGCGCGCCTGGCCAAGGTGACGACGCTGACCGCCGGCCCGGACGCCACGCGCCCCGCCGCATCCGCCACCGCCGTGTGGAGTGGCGGCGAGGTGTATGTGCCCCTGGCGGGCCGCATCGACGTGGCGGCGGAAACGGCGCGCCTGTCCGCCCAGCTCGCCAAGGTGGACAAGGAGCTGGACGGGATCTCCAGGAAGCTCCAGAACCCCGACTTCGTGGAGCGCGCCCCCGCCGAGGTGGTGGACAAGGAGCGCGAGCGCCGCGCCGAACTGGCGGAGCGCGAGGCCAAGCTCAAGGAGAGCCTGGCCTTCCTGCGCGACCTGCGCTAGCCCCCATGCCAAGGAAGCACCCATGAACCCGGTGGTGGTCAAGCGCCTGGTGGCCCAGGCCCTGGAGGAGGACATCGGCAGCGGCGACATCACCGGCATGGCCTTTGGCGGCGTGCCCGCCATCGGCCGCTTTGTGGCCGAGGGCAACATCATCGTGGCGGGCCTTGCCGTGGCCCGCGAGGTGTTCCGCCAGGTGGACCCGGAGGTGGAGGTGGAGCTGGAAACGGCCGACGGCGCCGCCGCCACCCACGGCGACGTGCTGCTGGCCTGCTCCGGCTCCGGCGCGGCGCTCCTGGCGGCGGAGCGGGTGGCCCTCAACTTCGTGCAGCGCATGAGCGGCATCGCCACCCTCACCCGCCATTACGTGGAGGCGGTGGCCGGCACCGGCGCGCGGGTGGCCGACACCCGCAAGACCACCCCCGGCCTGCGCATGCTCGAAAAGCACGCGGTGCGCATGGGCGGCGGCCACAACCACCGCATGGGCCTGGCGGACGGGGTGCTCATCAAGGAGAACCACATCGCCCTGGCGGGCTCCCTGGCCAAGGCCGTGGCCCACGCCCGGCGCCACGCCGGCCACGGCTACCGGATCGAGGTGGAGACCACCAGCCTGGACGAGGTGCGCCAGGCCCTGGCGCACGGCGCCGACATCATCATGCTCGACAATTTCGAGCCCCTGGCCATGCGCGAGGCGGTGGCCCTCATCGGCGGCCGCGCCATGGTGGAGGCCTCCGGCGGCATCACCCTGAACACCATCCGCGCCGTGGCCGAGACCGGCGTGAACGTGATCTCCATCGGCCGCCTCACCCACTCCGCCCCGGCGGCGGAGATCTCCATGGACATCTTTCCGGCCTAGGGCCTGCCGGCACCAAGGCAACGGCGGCGACGGAACCCATTTTTTTTGCAAACCGAGGCGCTGCGGTCCGCCGCCCGCCGGCGCGGGCGCTCATATTCCGTTCGTGGATTGGATCGGCGGCGCGCGCGGGGCGCGTGTCCGGCCCGGCCGTTTCGGGCGCAAACGCCAAACGGCCCGTACGATCCGCGCCAAAGCTGGATCGTACGGGCCGTTCCCGGGGTCCCCCCTACCCCACCCGATACCAAACTAACCGGTCAAGCAATGCCTCCGCCACATATTTGGCAAATTTTTTTGCCATGATTTTAATCATAAAAATCAAAAAAACACCGCAACGCTTCTGATCACGGCCCGCTCACAAACATGTATTAAAAATGCTATAATTGGCGCTCCCTGCCCCGCCCCGGCGGGAGCGCGCTGTTTTTAATGCTGGAACGGGTCCCATGGATAGCACACCGCCCTCCCCCTCCCCTGTCGTCAAATTCCTAACGGCGGCACTGCCCGCGCTGGGGGCGTTCGTGGCCATCCTGGGCGCGGCGCTCATCACCCGCTCGGTGATCGGCGGCCCCGTGCTGCCGCTGGTGGTGGCCTCCATGGGCGCCTCGGCGGTGCTGCTGTTCTGCGCCGCCGAAAGCCCCCTGGCGGCCTGGTGGCCGTTCTTCGGCGGGCACATCTGCTCGGTGCTGGTGGGGGTGGCGGCCGCCCGCTGGGTGCCGGACATGGCGCTGGCGTCCGCCGTGGCGGTGGGCGGGGCCATCGTGGCCATGCGCCTGCTGGGCTGCATGCACCCGCCGGGGGGCGCCGCCGCCCTCACCGCCGTGGTGGGCGGGCCCGCGGTGGCCAAGGCGGGCTTCTACTTCCTGCTGGTTCCGGTGGGCATCAACATGGTGGCGCTGGCGCTGCTGGTGCTGCTGTTCCGGCGCGCCGAGGCGGCCCTGGGGGCGCGGACGCTCAGACGATGTTGAGCAGGGGTGACAGGCGCTTGTCGTTCTTCAGCACGTCCGCCAGCGTGTAGCCGTCCAGCACCTTCAAGAAACTCTCCTGGGCATGGCCCAGCACCCCCTTGATGATGCACGCGGCGGTGATGGGGCAGGTGTCCGTCTCCTTGTCGAAGCACTCCACCAGGTTGAAGGTCTCCGTGCGCCGCACCACCTCGCCCAGGGATATCTGCGCCGGGGGGCTGGCCAGGCGCAGGCCGCCGTGCTGGCCGCGAAAGGTGCTCACGTAGCCGCGCTTGCCCAGGCCGTGCACCACCTTCACCAGGTGGTTGCGGGAGATGGAATAGGCATCGGCGATCTCGCTGATGGTGACCAGCCGCTCCGGGTTGAGGCCCAGGTAGATCAGCACGCGGATCGAATAGTCGGTATGGAGTGTCAGCTGCATCGTTAACGGGGCGCCTCTCAAAACCTGCTGGTCCGATTGCTGCGCTAAAGTGGTGCTCGGCCCCTCTCCTATCCACAGGATATATCTCGGGTCCTCCGTGGCGTGACCGGGCCGCTCCGCTCGGGGCGCCTTGCGCTAGGGGACCGCTCGCCACGGCCCTGAGGGGCGCCCAACGATCGCTCCCGTCCGCCCCACAAATGGGCCGCATTTTTTATGATACATGTTATTGACATCTTTCGCCCGCTCCAATAACATTCATTTCAAATACATATTACGGCGTCGCGCCGTCGCCAGCGTTCACCACACGCCCCGCCGGACACCCGGCGGGGCGGTTTACGGGAACGGCCAGGGGCCGCCCCATAACCTACGAACGGGAGAATTCGAGATGAGTGGATTGGCATTGATCGCAACCCTGGGCTTCGGCGGGCTGGTCCTGTACGGCATCGCCCTGGGCATCCGTGGCGCGATGACGCCGTCGCCCGCATACATGCAGGGCGTGGGCCCCACCTCGCGCAGCAAGGGCGGCGCCGTGGCCGCCCCGGCCGCCGCCGCCCCCAAGTCGGTCTACGAGCAGATCGGCGGCGAGGCCGCGGTGAACGCCGCCGTGAACATCTTCTACAAGAAGGTGCTCGCCGACGACCACATCTCCCGCTTCTTCGAGGGCGTGGACATGGACAAGCAAGCCGCCAAGCAGAAGGCCTTCCTGACCATGGTCATGGGTGGCCCCAACAACTACTCCGGCAAGGACATGCGCGAGGGCCACAAACACCTGGTCAAGATGGGCCTCGACGACTCCCACTTCGACCGCGTGGTGCAGCTCCTGGGTGAAACCCTCCTGGAGCTGCACGTGCCCGCCAGCCTGATCGGCCAGATCGCCGCCGTGGCCGAGTCCACCCGCAACGACGTGTTGAACCGCAACCCCAAGGAGGACCCCCAGATGAGCACCGTTTACGACCAGATCGGCGGCGAGGCCGCCGTCAACGCCGCCGTGGACATCTTCTACAAGAAGGTGCTCGCCGACGACCACATCTCCCGCTTCTTCGAGGGCGTGGACATGGACCGGCAAGCCGCCAAGCAGAAGGCCTTCCTGACCATGGTCATGGGCGGCCCCAACAACTACACCGGCAAGGACATGCGCGAGGGCCACAGGCACCTGGTCAAGATGGGCCTCGACGACTCCCACTTCGACCGCGTGGTGCAATTGCTGGGTGAAACCCTCACCCAGTTGAAGGTACCCGCCGCCCTCATCGGCCAGATCGCCGCCGTGGCCGAGTCCACCCGCAACGACGTGCTCGACCGCTAAGCCCGGAAACAAGGGAGGGCGCCGTGCCGAGCATCACCTTCGAGGGCCACCGCTACCCGGCCAACCCCGGCGAAACGATCCTCGACGCGCTGCTTCGGCACGGCGCCCTGATGCCCTCCAAATGCAAGACCGGCTCCTGCCGCACCTGCATGGTGCGGGTGGTGGCCGGCACCCCGCCGCCCGCCGGCCAGAAGTCCCTCAAGGACACCCAGGCGGCGCGCGGCTTCATCCTGCCCTGCGCCTGCGCGCCGCTGGACGACATCACCCTGGCCCACGTGCACGTGGCCGACCACGAGGTGACGCTCACCGTGGCCGGGCGGCACGAGCTGGGGCCCGGCGCCGTGCGCCTGGTGCTGCGCAGCCCGGAGCCGTTCCGCTACCGCCCCGGCCAATACGTGAACCTGGTGCGCCCGTTCGACGGGCGGGTGCGCAGCTACTGCCTGGCCAGCGCCCCGGACGAACACGATCTTCTGGAAATCCACGTGGCGCGCACGCCGAACGGCGACATGAGCCGCTGGCTGTGCGACGATCTCCGCGAGGGTGAGCCGGTGGGCTGCTACGGCCCCGCGGGCGACTGCTTCTACCTGCCCAACGACATCCGGCGCCCGCTGCTGATGGTGGGCATCGGCACCGGCCTGGCGGGCATCCACGGCATCTTGCAAGATGCCCTGAACCACGGCCACCAGGGGCCCATCCACCTGTTCCACGCGGCGGAGCCCGGCGCCCACTACCTGGGCGGGGAGCTGCTGGCGCTGGCCGGGCGGCTGCCCCGCCTCACCTACACCCCTTGCGGCGCCGAGCCCGCCGACATGGCCCAGGCGGTCAAGGCCCACCGGCCGGACCTGGCCGGCTGGCGCGCCTATCTGTGCGGCGCCCCGGCGGGCGTGAAGGCCATGCAGAAGACCGCCTTTCTGGCCGGGGCCGCCATGGCCGACATCTATCAGGTGGCCTTCGGCGGCTGACGCCGGGGGCCGGAAGGCCGTTGCGGAGCGCCGTCTTCCGGCGCTCCGGTTCCGGCACGGGGGGGGTGCCGAGCACCGCCCAACGCAACAATCGGAGCGCGCAGTAGGTTAATAGAGGCGCCCTCCTGACGTCGCGCTAAAAATCCCCCATGCCGTCGTCGCGCCGGCTGTCCGGCGCGGCGGCCACCGGCCGGGCCGCCGGCTTTGCCACCTTGCTGGCGAAGCCCTTGCGGGGCGCCGCCGGGGGCGCGGCGGCCGGAGCGGCCGCGTCACCCACATTGAACACGGCCATCAGGCCGCGCAACCGGTCGGCCTCGTCCGCCAGGCTTTCGGCGGTGGCGGTACCCTCCTCCACCAATGCCGCGTTCTGCTGCACCGCCTCCTCCATCTGGGTCACCGCCCGGTTCACCTCGTCGATGCCCGACGCCTGCTCGCGGGAGGCGGCGGCGATCTCGCCCACCAGGTCGGCCACCCGTGTCACGCTGGAGCGGATCTCCCCCAGCGCCTGCTGGGTCTGGTCCACCAGCTCGGTGCCGGCCTTCACCTTGACGGTGCTGTTCTCGATCAGCGTCTTGATCTCCTTGGCCGCGTCGGCGGAGCGCTTGGCCAGGTTGCGCACCTCGGTGGCCACCACCGCGAAGCCGCGCCCCTGCTCACCGGCGCGGGCCGCCTCCACCGCCGCGTTGAGGGCCAGCAGGTTGGTCTGGAAGGCGATCTCGTTGATGACGTTGATGATCTGCACCACCTTGTCGGAGGCGTCGTTGATCTCGCCCATGGCGGTGATGGTGCGGGCCACCACCAGGGTACCGCTCTGGGCGGTGGCGGTGGCCTGGCCCACCAGCTGATTGGCCTTGGCCGCGTTGTCGGCGGACTGCCTGACGGTGGCGGTCATCTGCTCCATGGCCGCCGCCGTCTCCTCCAGGGAGGCCGCCTGGGCCTCCGTGCGCCCGGACAGGTTCTGGTTGCCCTCGGCCATCTCGCGGGTGCCCGCCGCCACGGTGGCGGCCACCTGGTTCACGTCGCGCACGGTGTTCGCCAGGGTTCCCATGGTGTCGTTGAGCTGGGCCAGCGTCTGGCCCATGTCGTCCTGGCTGGTGACCTGGGCGCGGTGGCTCAGGTCGCCGCTGGCGAGGCCCTGGATCACCCCCATCAGGCGGCGCACCGGCGCCAGCACGAACAGCCGCATGCACACCAGGATCAGCGCCAGGCTGATGGGCAGGCCGAACAGGAAGCTCTTGGTCAGGGTGCCGGTGACCGCCTGCTGCATGGGCGCAAGGTCGGCGATGACCTCGAACGCGCCGTGCACCTCGCCCTCCTTCCAGCCCTCCATGGGCAGGCCCAGCGGGTCGCGGTCGGTGCCGGTGATGGAGTCCTCGATGGTGCCGTGGCACACCATGCACTCCTTGCTCAGCACCACCGGCTTCATGAAGCGCAGCACGTTCTCCGCCTTGTCCACCCGGTACAGCTCGCCCAGGCCGCCCTGGCTCAGCGCCATGAGCATCTCGCGCTCCATGGGGCCCGGCTCGTTGACCGGGTTGCGCGGGTTGATCTTGGGGACCTTGAAGGTGTAGCCGGCCTTCTCGGCGTACTGCTGCCCCACGTTCCAGCCGGCCACCACCGGGATGGTCCAGTAGTAGCTGGTGCGCTTGGCCTTCTCCAGCACGTCGCCGGGGCCGGCCATGACCTCGGCCACCTCGGCCAGCAGCCGCTCGTCGTCGAAGGCGTTGCGCTTGCCGCGCAGGTCGGCCACGTAGTTGCGGGCGTTTTCCGCCTCCTGGGTGATGGCGCGGGCCTTGGAGATCATGGCGTCCATGGCCTCCGCGTTCAGGCTCTGGCGCACCACCAGCGCATTGATGAGGAAACTGACCAGAAATCCCGCCACGACCAGAAAAATGATCTTGCGGGCGAATGGCATGGTTTTGAACAAGGCGAGCCTCCGCGTCCCGAAAAAAGGAAGAGACGGCCCCCCGTCATATGACATACGTCACAATCCGTATTCCCCTGTTCGGATAGCACGCCGCGAATCTTGATGCGAAATCCCGAAAAACCGGCGCCCGCAACGGAATATACAATTTCGTTGCAAAACATACACATGCCACGCGCCGGGGAGGGGGGGCGACGTTTAGCATGGGCGCCGCCGGGAGGCGCACCCGGGTCAATCGCCACGCTGCGCAAAAGATAGGCTGTTTTTTGGGGGCTTCACATCAAGGTTTGCGGCGCACCAGCCGATACCAGGAAATCGGCATGACATATGTCAATAAGCTGAAGCGGATATATCACACACCGATTACCGTTGCGCTACATATATCTTACTGATATAAAAAAATTGCAATTTGCGATAGTTCTTCATAGAATCCCTGCAACATCCGGTTCCACGGCCACTGGTCGGGCATGGATGCCCTCAGTCCGCGGCACGGATCATCACCTATGGGAGATCGCGTGGCAGTGACACCGATCGAACCGCACAACCCGCTGGCACCCCGTCCCGGCGCGTTCTCCGCGCTGGAACGGGCACTGGCCACCGGCACACCGTGGGTATGGGGCCCCCCGGGCAGCGGCAAGACCGCGCTGGTCGAGGGGTTCCTTTGGGCGCGCCGCATACACGCCGTGCGCCTGGCCACCAGCCCCGCCCATGCGGAGCCGGGGGTGGCCCTCGCCCACCTGCACACCGTGGCGCGGTCGCTGCCCGGCGGCGCGGGGCTGCCCTTCCCCACCGGGCCCGAGTGGTTCACCCGCCTGTTCCACCACCTGCCCCGTCCGCTGCTGCTGGTGTTCGACGATTACCACCGGGCCCCCGCCGCCCTGCACCCGCTGGTGGCCGCCGCCGTGGCCGCCGCGCCGCCCGGATGCAAGGTGGTGGTGCTCAGCCGCGCCGAGCCGCCCGCCGCCCTGGCCAGGCGCCTGCCCCCCGGCGCCCTGGCGCGCGTCGGCTGGCGCGCGCTGCGCCTGTCCCGCGCGGACGCCCGCGCCATCGCCCACCGCTACCTGTGCACCAGCCCGCAGACCATCGCCGCGCTGCACGCGGCCAGCGGCGGCCTGCCCGCCGCGTTCACCCGGCTGCTGGCCGCCGGTGTTTCGCCGGACTCCGCCCACCACGCCGCCATGCCCATATCGGCCACGGCCGCCACGGCCGCCACGCCCCCCCTTGTCCCGCCGGTGCCGGGTGGCAACGGGCCGCTACGCCTGACCGTGCGCGCCCTGGGCCACTTCGAGATATGCACCCCGGCGGGGCCGCTGCGCCACCACCGCAAACCCCCGCGCCGCCCGCTCGACCTGTTCAAGCACCTGGCCGCCGCCGGGCCGGACGGCGTGCCGGAAATCCACATCATGGACCATTTCTGGCCCAACGCGGATGGCGACGCCGCCTGCCGGGCCCTGGCCACCACCCTGCACCGGCTGCGCACCCTGCTCGGCTACCCGGAATGCGTGACGCGCGCGCACGGCTGGCTGCGGCTGGACCCCCAGCGCGTGTGGGTGGACGCCTGGGCCCTGGCCGAGGCGCTGGACAAGGCGGGTCCGCCCCCCGCGGGCGGGCCGCTGCCCGAGGCCCTGGCGGCCACCCTCGCCTCGGCCCTGGCCCTGTACCGCGCCCCCCTGCTCTCCGCCGATGGCGACGCCCCCTGGCTGCTCCCCGCCCGCACGCACCTGCATGCCCGCGTGATGCACTGGGTCGAGGCCCTGGGCGGCCACTTCGAGGCACGGCGCAACTGGCCCCGGGCGGAGGCGGTCTACCGCCAGGGCCTCGCCCTGGAGCCCGGTGCCCCGCGCCTGGAACGGGGATTGGCGCGGGTGCTGGCCGCCAGCTGGCACCCGAGCGACACCGGCATGCTCAAGCCCGTCGCGGGGGGTGAGGCGCGGCAAGCCGTCCCGCAGGAAAAGGCCCAATCATGAGCGGGCGCCTCTGGCCACCGCCGCAAGCGCCCCGGGTGCAAGGCGCCCCGCGCGGAGCGGCGCCACCACGCCGCGCGGCACCCGAGACCCATCACGGCGATGGGGGTTCGAGCACCGCTTTAGCGCAGCAATCAGGGCGCGAGCAGGTTGATAGAGGGGCCCAGAGGTGCCATCGTGAAGCGCGGGGAAGGCACCCCCGCGCGGGCGGCGGGCCGCCCGGCAGTACGTTGAAAAACGCTTCCGGCAGGCCTGCTTCGCCCAAGGCGGGCATGGGGGCGGATTCCGGGCACGTCGCCGCCCGGGATTCGGGGAAACCAGGATACCTCGCCGTTCCGGTTCCGGGTTGAAAAGGCCCACGGGCCTTTTCAACCCCCCCCTACGGCGCCGCCACCCCTTCCAGGTGGCCCACCAGGTCGTAGGTGTGGGCCTCGGTGATGGTGACGCGGACGATCTCGCCCGGGTGCAATTCCCGGTCGCCCGTATCGTTGATGTAGACCACGCCGTCGATCTCCGGGGCCTGGGTGGCCATGCGCCCCTCCAACAGCAGGTCCGTCTCGGCGGACAGGCCGTCCACCAGCACCTCCACCGTGCGCCCCACCCGCTCGCCGTTGCGCTCGGCGCACACCTCCGCCTGAAGCTCCATGAGCGCGGCCTTTCGGGCCTCCTTCACGTCCTCCGGCACGTCGTCGTCAAGCTGGTAGGCGGCGGTGCCCTCCTCGTGGGAGTAGGTGAACACCCCCAGGGAGTCGAACCCCACCCGGTCCACGAAGTCGTACAGCAGGTCGAACTCGGCCTCCGTCTCGCCGGGGAAGCCGACGATGAAGCTGGAGCGCAGGGCCACGCCGGGGATTTTTTGGCGGATGCGGTCCACCAGCTCGACCAGCGCCTCGGTGGTGCCGCGCCGGTTCATGCGCTTCAGCACCGAGGTGGCGGCGTGCTGGAGGGGCAGGTCGATGTAGGGCACCACCTTGGGGGTGGCGGCCAGGGCGTCCAGCAGGTCGTCCGTGTAGTCGGTGGGATAGGTATAGAGCAGGCGCACCCAGCGGATGCCGTCCACGGCGGCCACGGCCCGCACCAGTTCCGCCAGCATCTTCTTGTGGTAGCGGTCCACGCCATAGTTGGTGGTGTCCTGCGAGATGAGGTTGACCTCCACCACCCCCTGGGCGGCCAGACCCGCCACCTCGGCCACGATGTCCTCCACGGCGCGGCTGGCCAGGCCGCCGCGCAGCTGGGGGATGATGCAGAAGGCGCACTGCTTGCTGCACCCCTCGGCGATCTTCACATAGGCGCTGTGGGGCAGCCCCACCCGCACCCTGTCGGCCCCCTCGCCGGCGCCGCCAAAGCCCAGGGCCCCGCCCGGCGCGCCGATCTGGATAAGCTGGCCGGGCGCGCCCACCACGGCGGCCACGGTGGCGGCGATGTCGCCCTCGGCGCCGGTGCCCACCACCGCGTCCAGCTCGGGGATGCCCTCCGCCAGGTCGCGCCCGTAGCGCTGGGTCAGGCAGCCGGTGGCGATGAGTTTCTGGCACTTGCCGTCGGTCTTGAGCTGGGCCATCTCCAATATGGTGTCGATGGACTCCTGCTTGGCCTGGTCGATGAAGCCGCAGGTGTTGACGATGATCACCTCCGCCTCGGTGGCGTCGGCGGTCAGTTCGTAGCCGTGGGCGCGCAGCTTGCCGAGCATGGTCTCCGCGTCCACCTGGTTCTTGGGGCACCCCAGGTTGATCATGCCCACCTTTTTAAGACCGCTCGTCACGCCGTTCTCCCATATCGGCCATCAGCCGTTCGAATGCCGCCTCGTCCAGCACGGTCACGCCGAGCTGCTCCGCCCTGGTGAGCTTGGAGCCCGCATTGTCCCCCGCCACCACATAGTTCGTATTGGCGGACACGCTGCCCGCCGCCTTCGCCCCCAGGGCCTTCACCCGCGCCTCGAAATGGGGCCGGGGGGCCGACAGGGCGCCGGTGAACACGAAGGTGCGGCCCGCCAGGGGCGAGTCGCCCGTGGAAACGGGGGTGTCGCGCTCCATTTTGAGTTCCGCCGCCGCCAGCCGGTCAAGCAGGACCCTGTTGTGGGGGTCGCCGAAGAAATCCACCAGGGCCTTGGCCACGATGGGCCCCACGTCCGGGATGCCCACCAGCTCCGGCTCGTGGGCCTTGAGGAACGCGCGCACGGCCTTCAGCTCCGCCGCCGGGTCTGCGGCTACCTCGCCGAACAGCCCCGCCGGGGGGTTCAGGAATTCGGGCCGCCTCAGCCCGTCCGGCCAGCTTTCGGCGATGGCCCGCATGGCATCCCGGTCCGCCCAGACGCCCTCGCCCTTCTGCTTCATGCGCGCCGCCACCTCCGCCAGCATCAGCAGCGGCCTTGCCGCGCGGGCCGCTTCGCCCAAGGCGGCAAGGCTGCGAAAGCGCTCCGTCACCCCCTCCGCCGTGCGCGCCCCCACGTGGCGGATGCCGATGGCGAACAGCACCCGCTCGAAGGGGCGGGCCTTGCTGGCCGCCACGGCGTTCCGCAGATTCTCGGCGGATTTTTCCGCCATGCGCTCCAGGGCGGCCACCGCCGCGTAATCCAACTGATACAGGTCCGCCACGTCGCGCAGGGGGCGCGGACCGTCCCCGTCCCGCACCACCGGCGCCTTGAGCAGTTGCGCCACCAGGGCCTCGCCCAGGCCGTCGATGTCCATGGCGGTGCGGCTGGCGAAGTGCTCCACGGCCTTTTGCAGCTGGGCGGGACAGGCGCGGTTGATGCAGCGGCTGGCCGCCTCGTCCGCCTCGCGCACCACGTGGCCGCCGCACTCGGGGCAGGACTGGGGCATGGCGAACGCGGGGCGGGAGGCGTGGGCGGCGTCGGGCGAAATCCGGACGACTTTAGGGATGATCTCGCCGCCCTTTTCGATCACCACCGTGTCACCAACGCGAATATCTTTTCTCTTTATTTCATCTTCATTGTGAAGGGTCGCGTGAGAAACAATAGTTCCCGCTAGAGATGTTGGCTCCAAATCCGCCACCGGAGTCAATGTGCCGGTTCGGCCAACCTGAATACGAATGCCAGTCAACCTTGACTGAGCCTGTTCCGCCGGGAACTTATATGCTACTGCCCATCTGGGCGCCTTGGCGGTGGAAGACAGTGCGGCCTGAACAGCAAATGAGTCAATCTTAACAACAACACCATCAATATCGTAGTGAAGCGAACTACGTTTTTTCTCCCACTCCTTACACTTCAGGATGACGTCGCCGATGTCAGCACTATTCTTTACATCCTCATAAATTGGGAACCCAAATTTTTTTAGCTGTGACAGCGCTTTCGACTGGAAAAGATACTTATCGCGAAACGCTTGAGATTCCACCCCATAGATCCAGATCGACAGCTTTCGCTTCGCTACTTCTCTCGAATCAAGATTCCGTAAAGTTCCTGCCGCAGCGTTTCGCGGATTTGCAAACAAATCTAAACCCGAAATTTCCCTGTCTCTATTCAGGTTCCGAAAATTTTCCTTGCGGAAAAAACCTTCGCCACGAAGTTCTAGTAGGTCCGGGATTTCGTTACCGATCAAATTGGAACCTGGCTCGACCACACCACTCATCAGCTCAAGTTGCTGATCAAAAGCGTTATCAAGGGTTAGGGGTAAGGAATGAATGGTCCGGATGTTGCGGGTCACGTCGTCACCGGTCCTGCCGTCGCCACGGGTGGCGGCCAGGGTCAGCTCGCCCTTGTCGTATGTGAGGGCGATGGCCACGCCGTCGATCTTGGGCTCCACCACGTAGCGCACGTCCGCATCGGCAAAGCCCGCCTCCGCCGCCCACTTGCGCACCCGCCCGTCCCACGCGCGCAGCTCGTCGTGGCTGTAGGTGTTGCCCAGGCTCATCAGGGGCACCCGGTGGGTGACGCTTGCAAAACCTTCCAGCGGCTGCCCTCCCACCCGCTGGGTGGGGGAGTTGGGAAAGGTACCCTCCGGCCACAGGGCCTCCCACGCCTCCAGCTTCTTGAGCAGGACGTCGAATTCCAGGTCGCTGATGGTGGGCGCGGCGTCCACGTAGTAGCGCCGGTTGTGGGCCTCCACCTCCCGCTGGAGGGCCCGCACCTGCGCCAACGTGGGGCGCCCGGCGCCGTCAGCCGCCACGGCGGGCGCCGCCGGTTGGCGCGGTTCTGTATCTATCCTGGACAATTGTCCGCAACCTTACGTACCGACCGAAAAAAGAGCGGGAAATAGGAAAAAAAAGTAATACAATGGGCGTAAAGCTTCCCTCCCGGTGACCGATAGGAATGGGGTATCCCTTCGTTCCCGGCAGGGCGTGCCCGCGAGCGGGGGACGGGGATGGCCCGCGCTCCCACACCTATCAGGCACGAACGGCAAATGGGAAATTCTACCGTGAAGGATCACCCACAAAGCGTGAAGATTCTCACCCTCGACATCGATTCCTCCAGCCTCAAACAGCTTACACCAGTGGTGGTGGAGATGGGGGTCGAGATGTTGACCGCCCACAACATCGCCGAGGCGCTGTACCAGATCGAGAAGCAGCACCCGGACATCCTGCTTCTGGACCGGGAGGCGCAGGAGTCCACCGGCTACGCCATCATCAGCCAGATGGGCGGCGGCGCCAAGGCCATTCCGGTGGTATTCCTGACCCGCTCCGCGGAGCCGGCCCCGAAGCTGGACGGCCGCCCCACCGCCACCGTCACCCGCCCCATCCACGCCGACGAGCTCAAGCAGGCCATCGGCCGCGTCACCGGCGGCGGCGCCAACGTGAGCCACCACACCCTGGGCCCCGGCCAAGTGGCCGACCTGGGCGAATACGGCACCATGCTCTGTAACAGCCGTGCCATGCACGACGTGATAAACATGGTCGACCAGGTGGCGGGCACCAACATCACCATACTGGTGCGCGGCGAGTCGGGCACCGGCAAGGAGCTGATCGCCCGCACCATCTACCAGCGCTCCCTGCGCAAGGACAAGCCGTTCGTCAAGGTGCTGTGCGCCGCCCTGCCCGAGGGGCTGCTGGAGAGCGAGCTGTTCGGCTACGAGCGCGGCGCCTTCACCGGCGCCCACAAGCGCAAGCCCGGCAAGTTCGAGTTCGCCAACCACGGCACCATCTTCCTGGACGAGATCGGCGAGGTGCCCATCACCCTCCAGTCCAAGCTGTTGCAGGTGGTGCAGGACGGTGAGTTCGTGCGCCTGGGCGGCGAGCAGGACGTGCGGGTGGACGTGCGCATCGTCGCCGCCACCAACCGCGACCTGGAGCAGTGCGTGGCCGCCGGCACCTTCCGCGAGGATCTGTTCTACCGCCTGAACGTGGTGGCCATCACCATCCCCCCGCTGCGCGAGCGCCTGGAGGAGGTGCCGTTCCTCTGCGACTTCTTCATCGACAAGTTCAGCCGCCAGTATCAGCGTGCCTTCCCGCGCCTGTCCAGGGCCACCATGGACTATTTCATGTCCTATCCGTGGCCGGGCAACATCCGCGAGCTCGAGAACATGATCAAGCAGATCGTGGTGCTGGGCGACGAGGGAACGGTGCTGAAGAAGTTCGCCCAGTTCCACGACACGGGCATGGGCGGCCACCCCTCCGCCCCCAGTGGCGGCAGCGGCGCCGTGAAGGTGCCCACCGGCGGCCTGCCCGGCCAGGAGCTGCTGGGCCGTGATGGTTCGCCCTTCACCCCCGGCCCGCTGAGCCGCGCGTTCCGCCCGGACGCGCCCCCGGCGCCCGCCCCCGCGCCACCCGCCATGCCCGGCGCCCCCCAGGGCGAGCGCTCCATGGACCTGCGCACCATCATCGGCAAGGGCCTGGCCGACGGCCACCTGCCCTTGAAGGAGATCGGCAAGCAGGCCGCCAGCATCGCCGAGCGCGAGGCCATCCTGGAGGTGCTCAGCCACACCCGCTGGAACCGCCGCAAGGCCGCCGCCATCCTCGACATCTCCTACAAGGCCCTGCTCTACAAGATCCGCGACTACGGCCTGAACGAGTAGCGGGACGTTGAAAAAGTCCCTCCGTGGACTTTCTCGACTCGAATCCGGAAATGCGCGGTTTTCCGGATTCTCCGGATTCCAGGCACTCGCGTGCCCGGCATCCGCCGGTACATCCCTGTACCGGACGCAGGCGCGCCGGGGCGCGGTGCCTTGCGACAGTCGGGCATGGGTTCCCCACGGGCATGACAGGGTAGCCCCCTCGGACGAGACCGGGCGGGTTGACCGGGCTCGCCCACCCGGCGCCAACCCGCCACGCGGACGGCGCCCATCCCCCCGCCGACACGGCGCGCCCCCACAAGTTGACCGGATAGCCGTCAAGAATTCCCCCGATTTCCCCCCGGCGGCCGAGGCGGGGGCGGGCGCAAGGCGGGCGGCGGCGCGGACCCGCAGGCGTACACCCGGTACGTCGAGGACGCCGCGACCGCCGTCCAACGCCGCGCGCGCCCCCGAATCGGCCGCCGGGGCGCGTCAAAAAGTTGTCGGCACGTCTAATCCCACCCCTGGTCCCTGCCGAAAGATACAGGGAACACAAGGCTTCCACACCGGTTCCCTACGGCCGGATGGTCGGCGGATAGCGCCCTTTTCCATAAGGACGAAGATGGCAGGCACTGCACACGGCAGCGCGAAAAAGACGGTCATGGTGGTGGACGACGAGTCCGCCGTGCGTCAGGTTCTCCACGACGTGCTGCAGGACAGCTACGACGTGATCCTGGTCCCCTCCGGCGAGGAGTGCCTGGCCCAGGTGCAGGTGCAGGAGCCCAACATGATCCTGCTCGACCTGATGATGCCCGGCATGCAGGGGCTGGACGTGCTGGAGGCCCTGCACCGGGGCGACAGCCAGGTGCCGGTGGTGGTGCTCACCGCCACCACCTCATACCAGACCGCCGTGCAGGCCATGAAGCTGGGCGCGGTGGACTACCTGGCAAAACCGTTCGAGGTGGCCGAGCTGCGCCACGTGATCGAGCGCGCCATCACCACCCGCAACCTCTACAACGAGGTGCAGTACCACCGGCGCCGCGCCGGCACCGCCCAGGGGCAGGACCAGATGGTGGGCAAGAGCGCCGCCATGCAGGAGGTGTTCACCCGCATCCGGCAGGTGGCCGACACCCCCTCCACGGTGCTCATCACCGGCGAGTCGGGCACCGGCAAGGAGCTGGTCGCCCGCGCCCTGCACCTGAACTCGGGCCGCGCCGACAAGCCGTTCATCGCCCTGAACTGCGCCGCCATCCCCGAAACCCTCATCGAGGCGGAACTGTTCGGCCACGAGAAGGGCGCCTTCACCTCCGCCACCGGCAAGCGCATCGGCCACTTCGAGCTGGCCGACACGGGCAGCCTGTTCCTGGACGAGCTGGGCGAGCTGTCCATGCCCACCCAGGCCAAGCTGCTGCGCGTGTTGCAGGAGCGCGAATTCACCCGCGTGGGCGGCGGCCGGCCCATCCACGTGAACGTGCGCCTGATCGCCGCCACCAACCAGAACCTGGAGGCGGCCATCAAGGCCGGGCGCTTCCGCGAGGATCTGTACTACCGGCTGGCCGTGTTCCCCATCAACCTGCCGCCCCTGCGCGAGCGGCCGGACGACGTGGTGCCGCTGGTGGAGCACTTCCTGGAGCGCCACACCCCCCCCGGCAAGACGCCCCTGCGCCTCGGCCGCGAGGCGGCGGAACTGATGGCGCGGCACCCCTGGCCCGGCAACATCCGCGAGCTGGAAAACGTGCTGGAGCAGGTTTTGATATTGAACCAGGGCGGCACCATCCGCCCGGAGGACCTGCCGGCCCATATCGGCCGGCGCGCCACGGCGGCCCCGGCGGCCCCCGCCGAGACGGTGATCGTCGGCGACGTGTCGTTCGACCGCGCGGTGGCCGACTACGAGCGCCGGCTCATCGTGCGCGCGCTGAACGAGACCGGCTTCGTGCAGACCCGCGCCGCCACCATGCTGGGCATCACCCGCCGGGTGCTGAAGTACAAGATGGACCAGCTCGACATCCCGGCCCGGCCCACCTATTCGGAATAGGCCGGGCCCCCCGAAAAGACCTGCCGGCGGACACAACCGTGCAGGCACCGGGGCGCCGTCCCACCCTTCAACCACTGCCGGGACGGCGCCCCACCCGCTTTCCCCATCCCGGCACCGCCGCTTGACCGCCCCCCGGCCGCCTCCCATACTACCTGCGGTCGGCCCCCCCCCAAGCCGAGAACACGACACCCTGTGACGCCCCCCCGCCCAACCCGCCGCCCGCGGCGCATGGCCGCCCTGCCGCTGTTTGCCGCCGCGCTGCTCGTGGCAGGCTGCGCCACGTGGAGCGCCCATGGCGTGGGCGGGACCGGGGTGGAGCGCCTGGAGGTGGCCGTGCTGCCGGTGCGGCCCACCGCCCACGTGCGCCACCTGGCCGACATCGCCGACGCGCCCGCGCCGGACGGGGCGGACGAGCGCGCGCTGATCGACGCGGAGCTGGCCGCCGCCGCCGCGCATCTGGACGGGGTGCTGCACCCGCTGCTGGCGGATCAGCCGGAACTGGCCCCGGTGAGCCCGGACCGGGTGCGCGCGGCCCTGCCCGAGGCCCCGCCGGACGACGCGGGCGCCGCCGCCATCGGCCGGCGGCTGGGGGTGCCGGCGGTGTTGCGCACGGAACTGTCGGGCTATGGGCGGCTCAAGGGCCGCTGGGTGGCCATCCTGATCGGCACCGGGGTGGTGGAGGGGGTGGCCCAGGGGATCGTCGCGGTGCGCCTCACCGACAACCGCTGGCTGGGGCTGGGCCTGCTCCTGGAGGAGATCGCCCAGGAGGTGCTCACCTGGGGCGGCGGCGCCTACCTGTTCAACGCTCATTACGCGCCGGTCACCCTGGAGGTGCGGCTGATCGCCAGCGCCGATGGCCACGCCATCTGGCACGACACCATCCTGGTGGGCATCAACCGCAAGGCCTTGAAGGTGCTGCCGGAGGCGGAACGCAAGCGCCGGTCGGTGCAACTCCGGGTGACCGCCGAGCGCGCCGCCGGCCATCTGGCCGGGGCGCTCGGCAAGGCGGCCCGCCGCCACCTGTGAGCGCCCGGCCGGGGGTTAGCACCCGGCCGCCTCCGGCACCACCGGCCGCCCGTCCACCAGGTGCACGGTGGTGGTGGGGAAGGCGATCTCGGCGCCGTGGGCGGCGATGATCCGGCCGACCTTAAGCAGCACCTCCTCCTTCACCGCGTGGTACTCCGTCCACACGGTGGTGTGGGTGAAGCAGCACACAAAGAAGTTCAGCGACGACGGCCCGAAGGCGTCGAAGCTGACCATCACGGTCTGCGTCGTGTCGATGGCCGGGTGCTCCTGGAGCATGGCCTTCACCTGGGCGGTGATGGCGGGCAGCTTGTCGAAGTCGGCATAGCGGATGCCCACCGTCTCGTAAAGGCGCCGGTGGGTCATGCGCGAGGGGTTCTGCACGGTGATGTTGGCAAACGCCGAGTTGGGGATGTACAGCGGCCGCTTGTCGAAGCTGCGGATGCGGGTGAGGCGCCAGCCGATCTCCTCGACGGTGCCCTCGATGTCCCGGTCCGGCGAGCGCACCCATTCGCCCACGGAGAACGGCCGGTCCAGATAGATCATCAGCCCGCCGAAGAAGTTGGCCAGCAGGTCCTTGGCGGCGAAGCCCACGGCGATGCCGCCCACGCCGCCGAACGCCAGCACGCCCGACACGGAAAAGCCCAGGGTTTGCAGCGTCACCAAAAGCGCGGTGATGAGCACGCTCACGCGCACTAGGCGGCCGATGGCGTTCACGCTGGTGCGGTCCACCGGCTCGCCGCGCCGCTCGCGGCCGGCCACCAGGTTGTTCTCGACGCGCCGCACCACCCGCAGCATGAACCAGGTGAGGGCGGCCACCACCCCGATCTCGCGCAGCGGCCCCACCGCCGCGAAAATCGGCGCGCCGGACGCCTCGGCCATCATCTGCGCGGCAAAGGTGATGCCCACCACCCAGATGAGCAGCGACAGGGGCCACGCCAGGGCATCCACCAGGGCGTCGTCCCAGGGGTTGTCGGTCTCCACCAGGCGCCGGTGCACGCGCTTCAGCACCTTGCGCTGCGCGAAGTCCAGCACCAGCGCCAGCAGCACCACGATGAACACCTGCGACGTCAGCCCCCAGGTGCCGGTCTCGCCCCACACGGGGCCCATCTCGTCCATGTCCATGACAACGGCGCCCTCCTACAACGCCTCGTCGCCCGTCTCGCCGGTGCGGATGCGGGCGGCCTGGGCCAGGTCCAGCACGAAGATCTTGCCGTCGCCGATCTGGCCGGTGGCGGCGGTTTCGCGGATGGCGGCGATGGCCTTGTCCACCAGGTGGTCGGGAATGGCGATCATGATCTGCACCTTGGACACGAAGTCCACGAAATATTCCGCGCCGCGGTACATCTCCTTGTGCCCCTTCTGGCGGCCGTAGCCCTTCACCTCCGAGACGGTCATGCCCGCCACCCCGATGTCGTTCAGGGCCGCCTTCACGTCGTCCAGCCGGAACGGCTTGACGATGGCGATGATCAGCTTCATGGCTATAGGTTCCTTGCGAATCTTGAGTTATAAGTGGGAGGCGCTCATGGCCCGTGGCGCTCCTCCGGGTTGGCGCCGATCTTGTGGACGGCCAGATCGGCGCCGCGGTACTCGTCCTCCTCCGACAGGCGGATGCCGATGGTGAGGTCCACCGCCTTGTACACCACCAGGCCGCCCACCAGGGCCAGCGCCACGCCGGCCAGGGTGCCCACGATCTGCGACAGCAGGTTCACCCCGCCCAGCCCCCCCAGCGCCTCGGCGCCGAAGATGCCGCAGGCCACCCCGCCCCAGGCGCCGGCCAGGCCGTGCAGGGGCCACACGCCCAGCACGTCGTCGATGCGCAGCCGCTCCTGGGTGACGTGGAACATGTACACGAACAGCGCGCCGCCAATGGCGCCGATGACCAGCGCCCCGAACGGGTGCACCAGGTCCGATCCGGCGCAGATGGCCACCAGGCCCGCCAGCGCCCCGTTGTGCGCGAAGCCCGGATCGGCCTTGCCCGCCACCAGCGCCGCCAGCACGCCGCCCACCATGGCCAGGAGCGAGTTCATGGCCACCAGGCCCGAGATGCCCTGCACGCTCTGCGCGCTCATCACGTTGAAGCCGAACCAGCCGACGATCAGCATCCACGAGCCCAGCGCCAGGAACGGGATGTTGCTGGGCGGGAACGGGTGGCTGCCGCCGGTGGCGGTGTAGCGCCCCAGGCGCGGCCCCAGCACCATCACCCCGGCCAGGGCCAGCCAGCCGCCCACCGCGTGCACCACCACGCTGCCGGCAAAGTCGTGGAAGGCGGCGCCGAAGGTGCCCTTTAGCCACCCCTGAAAGCCCAGGTTGCCGTTCCAGATGACCCCCTCGAACAGTGGGTAGATGGTGGCCACCAGCAGGCCCGCCGCCAGCACCTGCGGCCAGAACCGGGCGCGCTCGGCGATGCCGCCGGAGATGATGGCGGGGATGGCCGCGGCGAACGCCAGCAAAAAGAAGAACTTCACCAGCCCCAGGCCCTTGTCCGCCCCCAGCAGGTCGGCGGCGGGGGCGAAGAAGCCCACCCCATAGGCCACCTGGTAGCCGACCACCATGTACACCACCGTGCACACGGACCAGTCGGACAAGATCTTCACCAGGGCGTTCACCTGGTTCTTGTGGCGCACCGTGCCCACCTCCAGGAAGGCGAAGCCGCCGTGCATGGCGAGCACCATCACGGCGCCCAGCATGAGAAACAGAACGTCGGCACCTGCTGCCAATTCGGTCACACCCTCCACGGGTCTCCTCCCCTTTGCTGCGCTGTGGAGCAAGGCATGGGCCGGGGGCGGGCGGGATGCCGGGGGCGGGCCGCCAAGCTTGACCCCCCGCCCCCCCGGTTCATACACTTACATGTTTTGGAAACAGGGCCGCCCCACGCCGGGCGGCGCCCGCCCGGCCCCTCCGCGGCGCCGCTTTTTCTTGGAGCGACAGTGTATTTGACCCAGCAACAGGGTGGCAAGGGCCGGTGAGCGTCCTGTTCTTCGAACTGGCCATGACCGCCTACCTGGTGGTGGCGGTGCTGTTCATGGTCTACCTGGCCGGCCGCAGCGAAACCCTCACCCGCGCCTGCCAGGTGGGCACGGTGGTGGGGTTCCTGTTCCACTCGCTGGCGCTGGGGCAGCAGTGGATCGCCGGCGGCGGCTTCCCGGTCACCAACCAGTTCGAGGCGGCGTCGTTCTTCTCGTGGACGCTGGTGCTGGTGTTCCTGGTGATCGACGTGCGCTACAAATCGCACGTGCTGGGCGCCTTCGTGGTGCCGCTGGCCTTCCTGAGCGTGCTGTCCGCCGCCTTCCTGCGCGGCAACGTGCAAACCATCGACCCCGGCCTGCGCGGCCTGGGCCTCACCCTGCACACCTCGCTCATCCTGCTGGGCGCCACCGCCTTCTGCCTGTCGTTCGCGGCGGGCATCATGTACCTGATCCAGATGCGCCTGCTCAAGAGCAAGCACTTCAACGCCCTGTACCACCACCTGCCGCCGCTCAACGCCTGCGACTGGCTGATCGGGCGCGGCGTGCTGGTGGGCTTTCCGCTCACCACCCTGGGCATCCTGTCCGGCGCCGTCGGCGCCAAGTTCGTGTGGGGCTCATACTGGGACTTCAGCCCCAAGCAGAACCTGTCCGCCCTCATCTGGGCCTATTACCTGGTGATGCTGGTGGGCCGCTACACCCTGGGCATCCGCGCCAAGCGCGCCGCCTACATGGCGGTGCTGGGCTTCGTGGCGGTGGCCCTGAGCTTCGTCGGGCTGGACGCGCTCATGGGCGAGACGCGCCACTTCTGACCGCCATGACACGCCGTTCCGCACATGGCCCCCGGGGGGCGCGATGAACCTCATCGTCGTCGGCCTGTCCCACAAGACCGCCCCGGTGGAGGTGCGCGAGCGCCTGGCCTTCAAGGCCACCCAGCTGGGTGAGGTGTGCCGCCAGGTCACCGACCAGAGCGCGGCGGACGAGGTCATGATCCTGTCCACCTGCAACCGGGTGGAGGTGTACGCCGTGGCCCCCAACGTGGACGACGGCTTCGCCACCGTGTCCGCCTTCCTGAGCCGCTGCGCCGACGGCATGGACGTGAAGGCCCTGGGCCCGCACCTGTACCACTACCCCGGCAACGACGCCATCGGCCACATGTTCCGGGTGGCGTCGAGCCTCGACTCGATGGTGCTGGGCGAACCGCAGATACTGGGCCAGTTCAAGGACGCCTTCGAGGCCGCCCTGAACGCCAAGAGCACCGGCATGGTGCTCAACAAGATCGCCAAGAAGGCCATCAGCGTCGCCAAGCGCGTGCGCACCGAGACGAAGATCGCCGAGAACGCCGTGTCCATCAGCTACGCCGCCGTGGAGCTGGCGCGCAAGGTGTTCGCCGACCTGCACCACCAGCGGGTGATGCTGCTGGGGGCGGGCGAAATGGCCGAGCTGGCCCTGCGCCACCTGATCTCCGCCGGCGTGCGCGAGGTGGTGCTGTCCACCCGCACCACCGAGAACGCCCACAAGCTGGCCGAGGCCCTGTGCGCCGAGGGAGGCCCCCCGGTGCGCGTGGTGCCCTTCGCCGACTACGCCGCCATCCTGCCCGAGGTGGACATCGTGCTGTGCTCCACCGGCGCGCCGGACTACGTGATCGGCCCCAAGCAGGTGAGCGCCGCCCTGCGCGCCCGAGGGCACCGCCCCATGTTCCTCATCGACATCTCGGTGCCCCGCAACATCGACCCGGCCACCGCCCATGTGGGCGACGCCTACGTGTACGACATCGACGACCTGCAATCGGTGGTGGAGGCCAACCTGGAGGAGCGCCAGGCCGAGGCCCGCAAGGCCATGGTCATCATCGACGAGGAGGTGGACACCACGGCGCGCTGGATCCGCTCCCTGGAGGTGGTGCCCACCATCACCGCCCTCAAGGGGCACGCCGAGGCCATCGCCCGGGGCGAGGTGGAGCGGGTGCTGAACCGGCTGCCCAACCTGGGCGAAAAGGAGCGTAAGCTGATCGAGGGGCTGGGGCCGGCGATCATCAACAAGCTGCTCCACAACCCCCTGTCGTCCCTGCGCAAGGAGGCCCAGGAGCGTGGCGGCCGCGACATGGTGGAAACCACCCGCAAGCTGTTCGCCCTGCCCGACGAGGGGGCGGCGGGCGACGCCCCCGCCGGCGGCGACGACGAGTAAGGCTCGGGGATCTGGTGCCCCCGGATTTTGGATTCAAGGCAAGAGGCGTTGACGTGACCAGACTGGTGATCGCCACCCGTGGCAGCAAGCTGGCCCTGTGGCAGGCAAACTGGGTGAAGGCGGAGATCGAGACCCACTTCCCCGGCACCACCGTGGAACTGAACGTCATCAAGACCACCGGCGACAGGATCACCGACGTGCCCCTGGCCCAGGTGGGCGGCAAGGGGTTGTTCGTCAAGGAGATCGAGGAGGCCCTGCTGGACCGCTCCGCCGACCTGGCGGTGCACAGCATGAAGGACGTGCCCGCCGACCTGCCGGACGGCCTGGAGCTGTCGGCCATCACCCGCCGCGAGGACGTGCGCGACGCGTTCATCTCCAACCATCACGCGAGCCTGGCCGCCCTGCCCCACGGGGCCCGGGTGGGCAGTTCGTCCCTGCGCCGCCGCGCCCAGATCATGGCCGCCCGGCCCGATCTGGACGTGCGCGTGCTGCGCGGCAACGTGGACACCCGCCTGCGCAAGCTCGACCAGGGGGAGTTCGACGCCATCCTGCTGGCCGCCGCCGGGATGCGCCGCCTGGGCTGGGCCGACCGCATCCGCGAGTACCTGTCGCCGGAGCTGTGCCTGCCCGCCATCGGCCAGGGCGCCCTGGGGCTCGAGACGCGGGTGGGCGACGCCGCCCTGGCCCCCATCGCCCGCCACTTCAACCACCCGGACACCGCCGACGCGGTGCTCGCCGAGCGCGCCCTGCTGCGCCGCCTGGAGGGCGGCTGCCAGGTGCCCATCGCGGCCCTGGGCACGGTGGACGGCGGCACGGTCACCCTGGTGGGCCTGGTGGCGGCCACCGACGGCTCGGAGGTGATCCGCAAACGCGCCAGCGGCCCCCGCGCCGATGCGGAGCGCATCGGCACAAAGCTCGCCGAGGAGCTGCTCGCCGCCGGCGGAGGCCGCATCCTCGAGGCGGTCTACGGCAAGACCGTGCACGAGATCCTGCACCGGGGCGGCACCCCGTCGTGAGCACCCCGGCGGGCACCGTCTACCTGGTCGGCGCGGGCCCCGGCGACCCGGAGCTGATCACCGTCAAGGGCCGCCGCTGCCTGGACGCGGCCCACGTGGTGGTGTACGACTACCTGGCCAACCCGGCGCTGCTCGAATCCCTGCCCCCCCACGTGCAGACCATCTATGTGGGCAAGCGCCACGGCGAGCACCAGGTGCCCCAGCACAAGATCAACGAACTGCTGGTGAACTTCGCCCGCCAGGGCGCCACCGTGGTGCGCCTGAAGGGGGGCGACCCGTTCATCTTCGGGCGCGGCGGCGAGGAGGCCCAGGCCCTGGCCGAGGCGGGCGTGCCGTTCGAGGTGGTGCCCGGCGTCACCGCCGCCACCGCCGTCACCGCCTACGCGGGCATCCCCCTCACCCACCGGGGCATGAACACCTCGGTCACCTTCGTCACCGGCTCCGAGGACCCCGCCAAGCCCGGCACCCAGATCCACTGGGACGCCCTGGCCCAGGCCAACGGCACCATCGTGTTCTTCATGGGCATGAAGAGCCTGCCCGCCATCATGGACAAGCTCATGGCCGCCGGCCGCGCGCCGGACACCCCGGCGGCGGTGATCCACTGGGGCACCCATCCGTGCCAGCGCACCGTCACCGGCACCCTGGCCAGCCTGGCGGAACGGGTGGCGGCGGCGGGCCTTTCCCCCCCGGCGCTGATCGTCGTCGGCGAGGTGGTGGCCCTGCGCGACCACATCAACTGGTTCGAGAACAAGCCCCTGTTCGGCAAGCGGGTGCTGGTCACCCGCGCCGCCGGCCAGCAGGGCGCCCTGGCCGCCGCCCTGGCCGCCCAGGGGGCGGAGGTGGTGGCCGCCCCGGCGCTGGAGATCGTGCCGCCGGAGGATGCCGGGCCGCTGGACCGGGCCATCCAGGGCCTGCCCGACACCCAGTGGCTGGTGCTCACCAGCGCCAACGGCGTGAAGGCCTTCTTCACCCGCCTGGCCATGAACGGGCTGGACGCCCGCGCGCTGGGCGGCGTCAAGATCGCCGTGGTGGGCGAGGAGACGGCCCGCACCCTGGCCGCCTTCGCCGTGTTCCCCGACCTGGTGCCCGCCGGGCAGCACTCCGAGGGGCTGGCCAAGGCCCTGATCGAGACCGGCGTGGTCGGCCAGACGGTGCTGGTGGCCCAGGCGGACCGGGCGCGCAAGGTGCTGGTGGACGCGCTTGGGGACGCCGGCGCCCGCGTGCTGCCGGTGGTCTGCTACCGCTCCGTGGCGCCGGACCCGGCGCACCCGGCCTTGCAGGCCCTGGCCCACGCGGAGCCGGTGGACTACGCCACCTTCACCAGCGGCGCCACGGTGACCAACCTCCACGACGCCCTGGGGGCGGAGGCGTTCGCCCGGCTGCTGGCCCGCGCCCGCGTGGCGGTGATCGGCCCGGTCACCGCCGAGGCGGCCCGGGCCGCCGGGCTCACCGTGCACCTCCAGGCCGAAAGCCCCGCCATCGACGCCCTGGTGGCCACCCTGTGCGCCGACGCGGCCCCCGCGCGGCGCGCCGCAACCTGAAAGGAGCGAAAGGCACTGCCATGGACCTGATTGTGCGCCCCCGTCGCCTGCGCCGCACCGAGACCCTGCGGCGCATGGTGCGCGAAACCGTGCTCACCCCCGATCGCTTCATCTACCCCCTGTTCGTGGTCCCCGGCCAGGGGGTGCGCACCGAGGTGTCGTCCATGCCCGGCGTGTTCCAACTGTCCGTGGACGAGGCGGTGAGGGAGGCCGAGGTCACCTGGGGCCTGGGCGTGCCCGCGGTGATCCTGTTCGGCATCCCCGAGCGCAAGGACGCCATCGGCTCCGGCGCCCACGCGGCGAACGGCATCGTGCAGCAGGCGGTGCGCGCCATCAAGGCCGCCCTGCCCCAGATGACCGTCATCACCGACGTGTGCCTGTGCGAATACACCGACCACGGCCACTGCGGCGTGATCGTCGATGGCGACGTGGCCAACGACGCCACCGTCGAGATCCTGGTGCGCGAGGCCGTGTCCCACGCCAAGGCCGGGGCCGACATGGTGGCCCCGTCGGACATGATGGACGGCCGGGTGGCCGCCATCCGCGACGGGCTGGACCGGGTGGGCTTCGCCGACGTGCCCATCATGTCCTACTCCACCAAGTTCGCCTCCGGCTACTACGGGCCGTTCCGCGAGGCCGCCTTATCCACCCCCGCCTTCGGCGACCGGCGCAGCTACCAGATGGACCCGGCCAACCGCCGCGAGGCCATCCGCGAGACCCTCCTGGATATCGACGAGGGGGCCGACATCGTCATGGTCAAACCCGCCCTGGCCTATCTGGACGTGCTGCGCGACATCCGCGAGGCGTGCGACCTGCCGCTGGCCGCCTACAACGTGTCCGGCGAGTACGCCATGCTCAAGGCGGCGGCCAGGATGGGCTGGATCGACCACGACCGGGTGATGCTAGAGACCCTGCTCGCCATGCGCCGCGCCGGGGCCGACCTGATCCTCACCTACCACGCCCGGGAGGCCGCCCGGCTGCTGGCCTGACGGACCCCATGCGGATCGCGCGCACCCTGGGCGAGGTGCCCCCGGCGCCGGACGGGCGCATCCTGGCCATCGGCAACTTCGACGGCGTGCACCGGGGCCACCGCGCCATCGTCGGCGCGGCGGTGGCGCGGGCGCGGGAGATGGGCATCGAGTGCGCGGTGCTCACCTTCCACCCGCACCCGGTCACCGTGCTCCGGCCCGACCACCCCCACGACATGCTCACCACCTTCGAGGACAAGGCCGACCAGTTCCGGCTCCTGGGGGTGGACCGGGTGATCTGCCTCAACTTCGACCCCGCCTTCGCCGCGCAGACGCCGCACCGGTTCGCCAAGGCCGTGCTGGCGCCGCTGGCCGCGCGCGAGATCTACGTGGGCGCCAACTACAAGTTCGGCGTGAACCAGAGCGGCCACGTGGACACCCTGGAGGAACTGGG
Source organism: Nitrospirota bacterium (assembly GCA_016212085.1). Lineage (GTDB taxonomy): Bacteria > Nitrospirota > JACRHL01 > JACRHL01 > JACRHL01 > JACRHL01. The sequence goes on from JACRHL010000019.1 coordinate 107,678, forward strand.
CAGGACACACGGCTTTGCCGTGCACCCCCAGACCACGTACACCCTGGATGGCGAACGGGTGAGCAGCTCGCGCACCCGCGCCGCCCTGAAGGCCGGCGACGTGGCGCGGGCGGCGGAGCTGTTGGGCCGTCCCTACGCCGTCAAGGGGCTGGTGGTGGCCGGCGCGGCGCGCGGCCGCGGCCTGGGCTACCCCACCGCCAACCTGGAGCTGCCCGAGGAGCTGGTGCCCGCCGACGGCGTGTACGCCGCCCGCGTGGCCGTGTGGGACGCCATCGGCCCGGACGCGGCGCCCAGCGCCCCCAAGCCCGCCATCGTCTACATCGGCACCCGCCCCACCTTCGACGGCACCGGGCGGCTGATCGAGGTGCACCTGCTGGACGAGACCCTCAACCTCTACGGCCACCGCATCCGCGTGGACTTCGTGGAGCGGGTGCGCGGCGAGATGGGTTTTGCAGGCCCCGACGCCCTCACGGCCCAGATCGCGCGGGACGTGGCCCGCGCCCGCCAGGTCCTGGCGCGGGAGGCGGGCATGGGGGCCGCGTGAGGCTGGCGCGCCACGTGCTGGGCACCCTGCGCGCCGTGCTGCCCGAATCCGGCGCCACCGTGCTGGTGGCCGTGTCCGGCGGGGTGGACTCGGTGGTGCTGCTGCACCTGCTGCACGGGATGGCCGGCCCCCTTCGCATCACCCTGCACGCCGCCCACCTCAACCACGCCCTGCGCGGCGCCGAGGCGGACCGGGACCAGGCCTGCGTGGCGGACCTCTGCACACGCCTGGGGGTGCCCCTGCACACGGCCACCATCAAGCCCGAGCGGCGCCCCGGCGAGTCGCCCCAGGCCGCCGCCCGGCGGGTGCGCTACGGCTTCTTGGGCCAGGCGGCCGCCGCCTGCGGCGCCACCCACCTGGCCACCGCCCACCACCGGGACGATCTGGCGGAAACGGTGCTCATGCGCCTGCTGGCGGGGGCGGGGCTGGCGGGCCTGGCGGGCATGGCCGGTCAGGCCGGCGCCCCCGGCCTGCCGGTGGGGGTGACGCTGATCCGCCCGCTGCTGGATATCCCCAAGGCCGATCTGCTGGCCCATGCCCGGGCCCGCGCCATCCCGTTCGGGGAGGACGCCAGCAACCAATCCCCCCGCTACCCCCGCAACCGGGTGCGGCGGGACCTGCTGCCCGCCCTGGAGGCCGTGTACCCCGGCGCCGCCGCCACCCTGGCCCGGCAGGCGGCCCTGCTGGCGGACGAGGACGCCCTGCTGGCCCGCTTGGCCGAGGATGCCGCCGCCCGCGTCGTCACGCGGGACGGCGCCGACCTGCTGCTCGACCGGGGGGCCCTTGCCGCCCTGCACCCGGCCCTGGCCCGGCGCGTGCTGCACCGGCTGCTGGCGGCGCGACTGGCCCGCCCCGCGTCCGCCCACGTGGCCGCCGTGCTGGCCCTGGCGGCGGGCCCCTCGGGCCGCGCCACGGACCTGCCCCACGGGCTGACGGCGGTGGCGGAGGCGAAGCTCATCCGCATCGCCGCCGGTCCCCCGCCAACGGCGCCGGCGGAGGGGGGCGAGGTGACGCTGGCCCTGCCCGGCATCACCCCCCTGCCGTGGGCGGGCCTTGCCATCGAGGCGCGCCCGGCGCCCGCCATGCCCGAGGGGGATGGCTGGCTGCTGTTCACCGTGGACGGCCCGCTCACCGCCCGGCCGCGCCGCCCCGGCGACCGTTTTTGCCCGGCGGGCATGGGCGGCCACTCGCAAACGCTCAAGGACTTTCTCATCAGCCGCAAGGTGCCGCGCCGGGCGCGCGACCGGGTGGCCCTGCTGTGCGCGGACGGCGCGCTGCTGTGGGTGGCGGGCCTGCGCGCCGACGGCCGCCGCCTGGCCGCCGCCCCCGGCCCCGGCGTGGTGGCGGTGCGCATCACCCCGGCGCCGGGGTGAGCGCCCGCCCCGGCGCGGCGTTCGGGTTCCGCCCCCTTTTCTTCGCGCCCCTTTTCATCCCGCGCCGGTTCCTCTATTCTTGGCGGACTCCGGCGGCGTCCGGCCCCCCATAACCCCCAGCGCACCCCATCCATGGAACGCAAATTCGGCAAGGCCCTGATCGACTCCAACACCCTTCAGGAGCGGGTGCGCCAGCTCGGCCGCCAGATCTCCGAGGACTACGCGGGCAAGGGCATCATCATGATCGCCGTGCTCAAGGGCGCGGCGCTGTTCTATGCGGACCTGATCCGCCAGATCAAGGTGCCGGTCACCCTCGACTTCGTGCAGGCCAAGTCCTACGCCGGGCGCACCAGCACCGGCGAGGTGCGGCTTCTGTCCGAGCCGGAATACATCGACCGCCTGGCCGGCCGCCACGTGATCGTGGTGGAGGATATCGTCGACACGGGCGTGACCATGCAGTACCTGCGCAAGACCCTGCTCGACAAGCGCCCCGCCTCCCTCAAGGTGTGCACCCTGCTCGACAAGCCCGGCCACCGCCGCTCCAAGGTGAAGCTGGATTACGTGGGCTTCTCCATCCCCAACGTGTTCGTGGTGGGCTACGGCATGGACCACAACGAGCAGTTCCGCAACCTGCCCTACCTGGCGGTGCTGGAAGACGTGGAATAACCTCTCCGGCGGCGGCCGTTCACGGACCCCGGAGGCCGCCCCTCAAGTGCCCGATTTGCCGGGCCTTCCGGGTTGTCTGCCCGTGGGGGCTGTGTTAGGATCAGAATGCTGACTCGCACCCCCGTTTTCCCTTGAAAAAAAGCGTCCATGAATCCGAAGCATAAAAACCTTGCCCTGTGGATCGTGATCGGCCTGTTCATGATCCTGGTGATCAACCTGTTCAATGTGCCCACCAACCCGCAGGAGCAGGAGATGGTGTTCTCCGACTTCATCGCGGCCGTGGACCGGGGCGACGTGAGCGAGGTCACCATCAAGGAGCACAGCATCGCCGGCCGCATGAAGGACGGCGAGCAGTTCCGCACCTACTCCCCGGACGATCCGCAGCTCATCCCGCAGATGCGCGCGCACGACGTGCGCATCACCGTGCGCCCGGCGGACAAGAGCCCCTGGTACATCACCTTCCTGCTGTCCTGGGGCCCGATGATCCTCATCATCGCCCTGTGGCTGTTCTTCATCCGCCAGATGCAGTCCGGCGGCAACCGCGCCATGAGTTTCGGCAAGAGCCGCGCCCAGGTGCTGTCGGAGGACAAGAAGAAGGTCACCTTCGCCGACGTGGCGGGGGTGGACGAGGCCAAGCAGGAGGTGCAGGAGATCGTCGAGTTCCTCAAGGATCCGCCCAAGTTCCAGAAGCTCGGCGGGCGCATCCCCAAGGGCGTGCTGGTGATGGGCCCCCCCGGCACCGGCAAGACGCTGCTGGCCCGCGCCATCGCCGGCGAGGCCGGGGTGCCGTTCCTGTCCATCTCCGGCTCCGACTTTGTCGAGATGTTCGTGGGCGTGGGCGCCAGCCGCGTGCGCGACCTGTTCGAGCAGGGCCGAAAGAACGCCCCGTGCATCATCTTCATCGACGAGATCGACGCGGTCGGCCGCCTGCGCGGCGCCGGCCTGGGCGGCGGCCACGACGAGCGCGAGCAGACCCTGAACCAGCTGCTGGTGGAGATGGACGGCTTCGATACCACCGAGGGCGTGATCCTGGTGGCCGCCACCAACCGCCCGGACGTGCTCGACCCCGCCCTGCTGCGCCCCGGCCGCTTCGACCGCCAGGTGCACGTGGGCCGGCCCGACATCAGGGGCCGCGTGGAGGTGCTCAAGGTGCACGTGAAAAAGGTGCCCCTGGCGCCGGACGTGGATATGGACGTCATCGCCCGCGGCACCCCCGGCTTTGCCGGCGCCGACCTGGAGAACCTGGTGAACGAGGCCGCCCTGCTGGCCGCCCGCCAGGGCAAGGCCCAGGTGGAGATGCAGGACTTCGAGGACGCCAAGGACAAGATCATGATGGGCGTGGAGCGCAAGAGCTTCATCATGAGCCCCCAGGAGAAGCGCAACACCGCCTATCACGAGGCCGGCCACGCCGTGGTGGCCAAGCTGCTGCCCGGCACCGATCCGGTGCACAAGGTGACGGTGATCCCCCGCGGCCAGGCCCTGGGCCTCACCATGCAGCTGCCCACCGAGGACCGCCACTCCTACTACAAGGACTTCCTGGTCAACAACCTGGCCATCCTCATGGGCGGGCGCATCGCCGAGGAGGTCTTCATCGGCCGCATCAGCACCGGCGCCGGCAACGACATCGAGCGCGCCACCGACCTGGCGCGCAAGATGGTCACCGTGTGGGGCATGAGCGACAAGATGGGCCCGCTCACCTACGGCAAGGCCCAGGAGGAGGTGTTCCTGGGGCGCGAGATCGCCCAGCACCGCGACTATTCCGAGGCCACCGCCCAGGAGATCGACGCCGAGGTGCGCGTCCTGGTCACCAGCAACTACGCGCGCGCCAAGCAGCTCGTCATCGAGAACAAGGACGCCCTGATCGCCGTCGCCGAGGCCCTCATCGAGCGCGAGTCCATCGACGGCAAGGAGCTGGACCAGATCCTCGCCGACCAGGGCGTGTCCGCCCCCGTCACCTCCTAGGGGAGCGCCCGTGGCCCACGGCCGGATCGCCGCCGGCGCGCCGTCCTGCGCCACAAGCGCCCACCCGCGCCCCGCCGGGGCCGCCTGGGCCGACCTGCTGCCCGCCGGCCGCGCCGCCCTGATGGGGGTGGTGAACGTGACCGCCGACTCGTTCTCCGACGGCGGCCGCTTCCTTGACCCGGCCGCCGCCGTGGCCCACGCGGTCGCGCTGGCCAATGCCGGCGCCGACCTGCTGGACGTGGGCGGCGAATCCACCCGCCCCGGCGCCCGGCCGGTGCCCGAGGCGGAGGAGCTTGGGCGCGTGGTGCCGGTGATCCGGGGCATCCGCGCCGCCGGCGTTGCCATTCCCATCACCATCGACACCGGCAAGGCCGCCGTGGCCCGGGCCGCCGTGGCCGCCGGCGCCAGCGCCGTGAACGACGTGACCGCCCTGTGCGGCGACCCGGAGATGGCGCGCACCGTGGCCGAACTGGGCGTGCCCGTGATCCTCATGCACATGGCCGGCACCCCGCGCACCATGCAGGACGACCCGCGCTACGGCAGCGTGGTGGCCGAGGTCTACCGCTACCTGGAGCAGTGCCTGAAGACCGCCGTGGCCCACGGCATCCCGCGCGAGCGGCTGGCGGTGGACCCGGGCATCGGCTTCGGCAAGACCGCGCGCCACAACCTGCTGCTCATCAAGCACCTGGACCATTTTGCCGGGCTGGGGGTGCCCGTGGTGCTGGGCACCAGCCGCAAGCGCTTCATCGGCGACCTGCTGGGCGATGCCAACGGCCCCCGCCCGGTGGGCGGGCGGGAGTGGGGCACCGCCGCCACGGTGGCGCTGGGCATCGCCAAGGGCGCCGCCGTGCTGCGCGTGCACGACGTGGCCGCCATGGCCGACGTGGCGCGCCTGGCCCAGGCGGTCGTGGACGCCTGACCCATGCTCCAGACCCTCCAGGAGTTCCGCTTTCCCCAGGACCTGATCGACATCCTGGTGGTGAGCTTCATCATCTACCGGGTGCTCATCATCATCAAGGGCACCCGCGCCCTGCGCATGGCGGTGGGCATCGCCATGCTCCTGGTGGTGCTGGTGGCCTCCAAGGAGCTGGGGCTGTACACGCTGGACTGGATCGTCACCAGCTTCTGGTCGCAGATCGTGCTGGCCCTCATCATCCTGTTCGCGCCGGAGATCCGCCGCGCCCTGGCCCAGTTCGGGCGCAACCCGTTCACGCGCATGATGAGCGTGGCGGCGGAGTCCAAGTCCATCGACGAGGTGGTGCGCGCCGCCACGGCCATGTCGAGCCAGCGCGTCGGCGGCATCATCGTCATCGAGCGCGAGACCGACCTGGCCGACATCGTCGAGGTGGGCACCCAGCTCGACGCGGTGGTGTCGCGCAATACCCTGCTGGCCATCTTCAACACCCAATCCCCCATCCACGACGGCGCCGTCATCATCCACCAGGGGCGCATCCTGGCGGCGGGCTGCTTCCTGCCCATCGCCCTGCACGTGCAGGACCCCTCCCTGGGCACCCGCCACCGGGCCGCCGTGGGGCTGACCGAGGAGACCGACGCGGTGGCCGTGGTGGTGTCCGAGGAGACCGGCCGCGTCGGCCTCGCGGTGGGCGGCCAGCTCACCATGGGGCTGGAGGGGCCGCAGTTGCGCAACGAGCTGGCGGCCCGGTTCGCCGGCGCCGACCAGGGGGCGGCGCCGTGGCTGCCGTGGCTGCGCGCCGGCCGCGCCCGGCCGGAGGGGAAATAACGGCCATGGTGGAACGCCGCAAGGAGGGCCTGCGCGCCAACCTGGGGCTGAAGGCCCTGTCGGTGGTGCTCGCCACGGGGGTGTGGATGTACGTCAACAGCCGCGGCCACGTGACCGTCAACTTCGCCGTGCCCATCACCCCCACCGGCCTGCCCGCCCACCTGGTGCTCACGGAGACCGGCGAGCCGACCGCCGACGTGCGCCTCACCGGCCGCGAGGCGGCGCTGGCGCGGGTGGACACCAGCCAGGTGCGGGTGCCCCTCGACCTGTCCGCCGCCCAGCCGGGGGCGCAGTGGATCACCCTGCGGACGGACGACGTGAAGGTGCCCGCGCCGGTGAGCGTGGAGCGCATCAACCCGCGCCAGGTGAGGGTGACCGTGGAGCGCCGCGAGGAACGCGCCGTCCAGGTGGTGGCCGACCTCACCGGCAACCCCGCCCCGGGCATGGAGGTGGCGGCCATCGCCGTGGAGCCCCGCGAGGTAATCGTGACCGGCGGCGAGAGCGCGTTCGACGGCCTGGAGCGCCTGCGCACCCAGCCCATCGACCTGACCGGGCTGGACCGCAACCTGCGCCGCGAGGCGCGCCTGGACATGGGCGGGCGGGAGCTGGCGGTCACGTCCCGGGAGCCCATATATGTTACAATCACCGTCAAAAAATCCGCCCCGGTTGCGGGCAAATCCGCCCCCTGACAGCACGGATTCCCCATTGCGAAACCTTTTCGGAACAGACGGCATCCGCGGCACCGCCAACGTCGAGCCGATGACCAGCGAAATGGCCCTCAAGCTGGGCCGGGCCGTGGCGCACCTGTTCAAGAACCGCGACGGGCGCCACAAGATCGTCATCGGCAAGGACACGCGCCTGTCCGGCTACATGCTGGAAACCGCCCTCACCTCCGGCATCTGCTCCATGGGGGTGGACGTGTTGCTGGTGGGCCCCATGCCCACCCCGGCCATCTCCATGCTCACCAAGAGCCTGCGGGCCGACGCGGGGGTGGTCATCTCCGCCTCCCACAACCCGTACCAGGACAACGGCATCAAGTTCTTCTCGCGCGATGGCCTGAAGCTGCCCGACCACCAGGAGGCGGAGATCGAGCGCCTGATCTTCGATGGCGAGACCGACCGCATCCGTCCCACCGCCCACGAGATCGGCAAGGCCTACAAGATCGAGGACGCCCGCGGCCGCTACGTGGAGTTCGTCAAGGCCTCCCTGCCCAAGGGGTTCGACTTTTCCGGCCTCAAGGTGGTGGTGGACTGCGCCCACGGCGCCGCCTACCAGGTGTCGCCCATGGTGTTCGAGGAGCTGGGCGCCCAGGTGATCCGCCTCGGCGTGTCGCCCAACGGCACCAACATCAACGCCGGCTGCGGCAGCCTGCACCCGGAGCTGATGCAGCAGGCGGTGCGCGAGCACGGCGCCCACCTGGGCCTGGCCCACGACGGCGACGCCGACCGGGTGCTGTTTGCCGATGAGCACGGCAGCCTGGTGGACGGCGACCAGGTGATGGCCGCCTGCGCCCTGGCCCTCAAGGACGCGGGGCGGCTGGCCAAGAACACCCTGGTGACCACGGTGATGAGCAACCTGGGCCTGGAGATCGCCATGCGCAAGGCGGGCATCGCCGTGGAGCGCACCCAGGTGGGCGACCGCTACGTGCTGGAGCGCATGCTGGAGGGCGGCTTCAACTTCGGCGGCGAGCAGTCGGGGCACATCATCTTCCTGGACCACAACCTCACCGGCGACGGGCTGCTCACCGCCCTCCAGGTCACCCACTTCATGCTCCACCAGGGCAAGCCCCTGTCCGAGCTGGCCGCCTGCATGACCGCCCTGCCCCAGGTGCTCATCGGCGGCCGGGTGGCCCAAAGGGTGGAGCTGGACGACATCCCCGAGGTGGTCCGCGCCAAGGCGGCCATCCAGAAAAAACTGGGGAACGACGGGCGCCTGCTGGTGCGCTACTCGGGCACCGAGCCGCTGGTGCGGGTGATGCTGGAGGGGCTCGACCAGGGGCAGATCGAGGCCCTGGCCCAGGAGATGCTCGACACCATCCTCAAACACGTGGGCACGGCGGGAGGATAGGCGCCATGCGCACCCTGGCGTTGATCGCACTGGCCGTGCTGACATGGGCGGCCCCCGCGGCGGCCCAGGCGCCGTACGAGGTGGCGGCGCTGGGTGCGCACAACTTCGGCGGCGCCGGCCCGCCCCAGGCCTGCGCCGGCTGCCACATCCCGCCGGACACGGGCGACCCGCTGCTGGCCATCAGCCCGGTGTGGGCGCCGGGCGCGGCGGACGGGCCCTTCCCCGTGGGGATCAAGAACCCGGACGGCGGCTATACGGAGGTGACCAGCTCCGAGCTGTGCCTGCAATGCCACGACGGGGTGACGGCCGGCGCCGTCAATCCCCCCGCCCTCACCACCGTCACCCCGGAGCACGGCGGCCAGAGCCACCCGGACCATCCGGTGCAGAGCCGCTACCCGCGCGACACCGCCGGCCTGTTCGTGGTGCCCACGCCGCTGCCCCAGAACAGCCAGTTCTGGTCCGTACCCGACGTGCGGAACGGCCAGCTGGTGCTGCCCTCGGGCCCCACCTCCACCTATCAGCCCATCCCGGCCGGGGCCGACGCGGCCCAGTTGCACCCCACCGTGGTACGCACCCGCGGCGGCCTGGTGGAGTGCGACAGCTGCCACAACCCGCACGACGCCACCGTGCGGCCGTTCCTGCGCTCACTGCCGCCCCGCCTCTGCCTAGTCTGTCACGATAAATAGCGGGCGGGCGAACAACGCCGGCTATCGGGGCGCCCGCGTCCGGCAGGGGGATACGCGGGAGGTTCAAGGGCGCGCGGGTGCCTGGAATCCGGCCGCTTTCGCCGCCCGGCCGCCGCTAGCCGCGTTCGTACAGGATGCGGTTCACCAGGCGCGACAGCAGCGCCCGCGCCAGGCCGGACACCTCCATGAACTGGATGCCCATGCCATCGCCCTGGGCGTGGGCCACCCGCGACGGGATGGTCAGTTCGTGGAGGTGGCCGTTGTCGTGAACGCCGAACGACACCTGGCACGGCGAACCGGCGGGGAGCTTGCGGTCCGCCATCACATACAGGCCGCCGGTGCTCAGGTTGGCCACCTGCCCCTCGATGACATCACCCTTTCCCCCGTCGCGCGCGGCCACCGCCACCCGCACGCGGAACTGGATCCGCACCGTGGCCCGCTGCTCCTGCCGCGTGGGCACGCCTGGATTGGAAAATTGATCACTCACGCGGGCCTTGCACCTCCCACGGCACGGCCGCCTTTGCGTGCCGTGCCCGTCACCCCCATTGCCGTCAACTTTGGCACTTTTTTGTGCCTTTCGTCCATAATTTTTCCACTTCAAAAATAACACACCATCCCAATATCGTCCCGCATCGCCAGCGGGATGGATTCCAAGCACCCGCGTACCCTTGAATCCGCCGGTGCATCCCTTTAGCGGACGCAGGCGCGCCGCAAAACGGCGCCTTGCGACGGCCTGTTAGAATGCGCGCCATGGACCGCCACCCCCTCGTCACCGCCGCCGTCACCGCCGTCCTGGGGCTGACCCTGGGCCACGCCCTGGGCTATCTGCCCGTGGCCACCCTGGCGCTGCTGCTGGCCCTGGCATTCATCCTCCCCGGTGCCGGGCGCGCCGGGCACCTGTGCTACGGCCTGCTGCTGGCGGCGGCCCTGTACGGCTATGCCAACGCCTGGGACCTGCCGGCGGAGCACGTGGCGCACCACACGGGCGAGCGGGTGCAGCTTACCGCCACGGTGCTGGAACCGCCCCGGATGGAGGGGGGGCGCGGCCGCTTCACCGCCCGCGCCGAGGCCCTGGAGGCGGACGGCGCCACGCGCCCCATTATCGGTAATCTATCGGTAATTTACACCCCGGCCAAGGGCGCCCGGCCGCTGGCATATGGCGACCGCTTCCGGGCCTGGGCCACCCTCCGCCCCATCCGCTCCCTGAACAACCCCGGCGGCTTCGACCATGCCGCCCACATGGCGCGCCAGGGCATCCTGGCCCGCGCCACCATCGCCCGCCGCGACACGCCGGAGGTGCTGGTTCCCGGCCACGGCTTCATGACCGCCGTGCACCGCTGGCGCGCCGCCATGGAAACGGCCGCGAACGCCGCCCTGGGCCCGGAGGAGGCGGCCCTGCTCATGGCCCTTTCCACCGGCGACACGGACCGCGTGTCCGATTCCCTGCGCGAGCGCTTCCAGGCGGCGGGGATGACCCACGTGCTGTCCATCTCGGGCACCCACATGGGGCTGGTGGCGGGGGTGGTGTTCCTGCTGGTGCGGCTGGCGGTCAGGGGGTTGCCCCACCGCTGGCTGCTGGGCCTCTCGGCGCGGGTCACCCCCCATGCCCTGGCGGCGGGGCTGGCGCTGCTCGCGGTGAGCGGCTACGCGCTCCTGTCCGGCTGGCGGGTGCCCACCGTGCGCTCCCTGGTGATGGTGTGGCTGGTGATGCTGGCGCTGCTCCTGGGGCGGCGCGCCCACGGCCCCACGGGGCTGGCGGCGGCGGCCCTGCTGATCCTCGCGGCGGACCCGGCGGCGCTGTTCAGCGCGTCGTTCCAGCTTTCGTTCGTGGCGGTGCTGGCCATCCTGCTGGCCCTGGAGCGGCTGCCGGAACCGCCGGAGGGGCCGCGCCCGCTGCCCTGGAGGCTGCGCCGCTGGGCCCTGTCGCTGCTGCTGGTCACGCTGGCGGCGGGGCTGGCCACGGCGCCGCTGGTGGCGTGGCACTTCGGCCAGGTGAACTGGCCCGGCTTCGTCGCCAACCTGCTGCTGGTGCCCATGCTGGGGGTGGCGGTGCTGCCCCTGGGGCTGGCGGCGGCGGTGGCCGCCCCGGCCCTGGGCCACCTGCCCCTGGCGGGGGTGGTGGACGGCCTGCTGGCCGCCTTCATCGCCGCCACGAGCTGGTTCGCGGCCCTGCCCGGCGCCTTGCAGCATGTGGCCATGCCGCCCCTCGCCCTGGTGCTGGCCACCTACGGCGCCGCCCTGCTGGCAATCCTGGGATGGCGCCACCTGGCATGGCGGCCGGGAACGATGGGGATCTGCGTGTTCGGCGCGGCGTGGTGGCTGGCCCTGCACCCGGCGCCCCCCACGGGCGAACTGCGCGTGGCCTTCCTGGACGTGGGCCAGGGCGACGCGGCAGTGCTCACCGGCCCCGCCGGCGACACCCTGGTGATCGACGGCGGCACCCGCTTCGGCCGCTTCGACGCGGGCCGCCTGGCGGTGGCCCCGTTCCTGTGGCAGCACGGCATCCGCCGCGTCACCCTGCTTGCAAGCCACCCGCAGATCGACCACGCCGGGGGGCTGATCCACCTGATCCCCCGCTTCGAGGTGGCGGCCTTTGCCGGCAACGGCGCGCGCCGCGCCGGGGCGCGCTTCGACAACGACCTGCACCGGGCCCTGGACGCGGCGGGCGCCGCCTCCGTCACCCTGTGGCGCGGCGCGGGCTTCGCCCCCCTGCACGGGGTGGAGACGGCGGTGCTGAGCCCGGCCGTACCGCCGCGGGGGGCGGCCGGGCGGGCCGCCAACAACGACTCCCTGGTGATCCGGGTGGGCTACGGCGCCCACCACTTCCTGTTCACCGGCGACATCGAGGCCCCGGCGGAGGCGGCGCTGCTCGCCTCCGGCCTGCCCCTGGCCGCCACGGTGCTGAAGGTGCCGCACCACGGCTCGGCCACCTCCAGCGGGGACGGGTTCCTGGCGGCGGTGCGCCCCGCCCTGGCGGTGATCGAGGTGGGGGCGGACAACCCCTACGGCCACCCCGCCGCCGCCGTGCCCGACCGCTACGCGCGCCACCACATCCCCCTGCGCCGCACCGACCGGGACGGCACCGTGCTGTTCCGGTCCGATGGCCGCACCCTGCGCACGGCCACCTGGGCGGCCCTGGCACCCGCCCCCATCCCCCCCTGGCACCCGCGTCCGCGCGGGGAGGAGTGGCGCAACCTGCGGCGGCTGCTGGCGCCGGACTCCCTGTGGACACCGCTGTAGGGGGAGGAGGGCGCGGCGGCCGCCCCCTTCTGCTACACTATGGCGCGGGCTTGCCACGCGCCCGCCCCACCCGTCAACCCCAGGCCGTTTGGTATCGTGAGCCGCGACCCCCATCGCCAGTCCGGGAATGCCGTGCCAAGAGCCGTGCTGAGCGGTCTGGCGGGCGTGGCCCTGTGGCTGATCCGGCACGTGCCGTGGCGCGCCCGGCGGGGGATGGCCATGGCCATCGGGCGGCGCGTGGCCCGCGCCCAGCGCAAGCGCCACCACGCCGCCCACGTGAACCTGACCCTCGCCTTCGGCGACCGCTATTCCGACGCCGAGAAGCAACGCATCGCCGAGCAGAGCTTCGGCCACTTCATCCGCTGCATGCTCGACGCGGCGGCCCTCATCCCCACCCTGAACGCGCGCACCTGGCACAATGTCGTGCGCGTGCCCGTGGCCGACATCGCGCGCCTGAACGGCCATTTCGCCCGCGGCAACGGCGTGCTGGTCATGTTCTCCCACTACGGCAACTGGGAGCTGATGGGAGCGGCCATGCCGTTCATCTGCCGGCACCCGGTGCACGTGGTGGCCAAGCGCCAGGCGGGCTGGTCCAACCCGCTCATCGAGGGCTTCCGCACCCTCACCGGCAACAAGGTGATCTACAAGGAGGGGGCGGTGCGCGCCACCCTCAAGGCCCTCAAGGCCAACGAGCTGGTGGGGCTGTCCATCGACCAGAATTTTTCCCAGGGCATCTTCGTGCCGTTCTTCGGCGTGCCGGCGGGCACGGTGGACACCCTGGCCGCCCTGGCCCGCGCCAGCGGCGCCCCCATCGTGCCCCTGGTGTGCACGCCGGACGGCGACGGCGCCTACACCGGCCGCCTGCTGCCCGCCGTGGAGCCGGTGCGGACCGACGACAAGGACGCCGACATCCACGCCATCACCCTGGCCTGCTTCAAGGTGCTGGAGGAAACCATCCGCCAGCGCCCGGAGTTCTGGCTGTGGGGCCATAAGCGCTGGAAGAGCCGCCCGCCGGACGAGCGGCCCCGGCGGGATTTCTACGGGCATTCCCATCAACCCCCCGCGTGATTGTGTCGCGGGGATGAACCCATCAATAGGAATCATGCCATGACCCCCACCCTGTACTGGAAGGACGGCTTCGTGGAGATGCTGGACCAGACCCGGCTCCCCACCGCCGTGGTGTACCAGACCTGCAAGGACGCCGACACCGTGGCGCGCGGCATCAAGGAGCTGTGGGTGCGCGGCGCCCCGGCCATCGGCGTGGCCGCCGCCATGGGCATGGCCCTGGGCGCCCAGGGCCTGCCGGAGGGCAGGGAATTCCAGCAAGGGCTGGAGCGCATCGGCGCGATGCTCATCTCCCAGCGCCCCACCGCCGTCAACCTGGCGTGGGCGGTGCGGCGGATGCAGGCCTTCGCCCGGTCCCTGGAAGGCCAGCCGGTGGCGGCGGTAAAGGCGGCCATGGTGGCGGAGTCGCAGCGCATGCTGGAGGAGGACGCGGCCATCTGCCGCGCCATCGGCAAGGCCGGCGCCCACCTGCTGCCCGACGGCGGGGTGCTCACCCACTGCAACGCCGGGGCCCTGGCCACCGGCGGCTACGGCACCGCCCTGGGGGTGATCCGCGCCGCCGTGGAGGCCGGCCGCGCCCTGGCCGTGTTCGCCGACGAGACGCGCCCGGTGCTGCAAGGCGCCCGCCTCACCGCCTGGGAGCTGATGCAGGACGGCATCGACGTGACCCTCATCACCGACAACATGGCCGCCCACACCATGAAGTGCGGCCGCATCCACGCGGTGGTGGTGGGCGCCGACCGCATCGCCAAGAACGGCGACGCCGCCAACAAGATCGGCACCTACGGCGTGGCCATTCTGGCAAGGGAGCACGGCATCCCGTTCTACGTGGCCGCGCCCCTCTCCACCGTGGATTTTTCCATGGCCAGCGGCGCCGAGATCCCCATCGAGGAGCGCGACGGCCGCGAGATCACCCACGTGTTCGGCACCACCCAGATCGCCCCGGACGGCTGCAAGACCTTCAACCCGGCCTTCGACGTGACCCCGGCCAAGTACATCCGCGCCATCATCACCGAGCGCGGCGCCGTGGCCCCGGCGGACCTGCACCGCCTCCAGGACCCGGACCTGGACGCCACCCCATGGCTGGTCAAGTGAGGGCCGTGGCCACCACGCCGGGACGGCCGTTCGCGGCCCAGGGATGGGCCGCCATCGGCGCGCCCGCGCGCCGGAGCGGTCGGGAAACCGCGCTTTTCCGTCCGCGAGCTCCGCAAGGCCACGACGGCCTTGCGGAGCATGGAGCGGCACGCGGATGAGAATCACCGATGCCACCTTCGTCACCAGCGCGGCGGACCCGTCCGGCTACCCCCCGGCAAGCCTGCCGGAGGTGGCCTTCGTGGGGCGCTCCAACGTGGGCAAGTCCACCCTCATCAACGCCCTGCTGAACCGCAAGGGGCTGGCCAAGACCAGCTCCACGCCGGGCAAGACCCAGCTCATCAACTTCTTCCTGGTGAACGGGCGCTTCCACCTGGTGGATCTGCCGGGCTACGGCTTCGCCAAGGTGCCCATGGCCGAGAAGGCGCACTGGACGGAGCGCATCGAGACCTTCCTGGGCACCCGCGAGACCCTCAAGCTGGTGGTGGCCCTGGTGGACGTGCGCCACGGCCCCACCCCGCTCGACATGCGGATGCTCCAGTGGCTGGCCCACTACCAGCGCCCCACCCTGGTGGTGGCCACCAAGGGCGACAAGCTGTCCCGCGCCCAGGGGCTGAAGGCCCTGGCCGGCATCCGCGCCGGCACCGGCCTGCCGCCGGTCCTGGTAAGCGCCTCCAAGGGCGACGGCATCGCCGACCTGTGGCGGCGCATCGGCGAGTTCCTGTTCGACGGCCCGTAGCAAGACCGTGAACGCGCCCGCCCATCGCCTTTCCGCGGCGCCCGGCGCCGCCCGGCGCCGCCGTGGTGTTGCCGTGGTGCTGCCGTGATCCTCGACCGCTACCTGGCGCGCGAGATCGCCGTGCCCTTCCTGCTGGGCCTGTTCGGCCTGATCGCCCTGTTCATGATCAACCAGTTCGTGCACCTGGCCGACCTGCTGGTGGGGCGCGGCATGTCCCTCTACGGGCTGCTCAAGGTGCTGGCGGTGCTGGTGCCGCCGTTCCTGCTCATCACCCTGCCGGCGGCCATCTTCCTGGCGGGCATCGTGGCCTTCGCGCGGCTGTCGTCCGACAGCGAGTTCGTGGCGCTCAAGGCGTCCGGCGTGAGCTTCCTGCGGCTCATGCGGCCGGTGCTGGCCATCGCCCTGCTGGTGGCGGCGGCGGCCCTGTGGGTGGGGGTCGCCTTCGAGCCGTGGGGCAAGGGCAAGCTGAAGCACCTGGCCACCCGGACCCTGAAGGAGAACACCGGCCTCGCCATCACCCCCGGCACCTTCAACGACCTGTTCGGCGACGTGGTGGTGTATGCGGAAACCGCCACCTCGTCCGGCCGCCTCACCGGCATCTTCATCTCCGACGAGCGCGACCCGCGCCGCCCCTTGCTGGTGACCGCCCTGGAGGGGCGCCTGGTGCAGGACCCCGGCCAGGACTTCCTGGGGCTGCACCTCACCGGCGGCGAGATCTTCCGGCCCGGCATCAAGGTGCAGCGGGTGCGCTTTGCCGAGTACGACGTGAAGCTGCGCATCACCAGCGGCGACGAGCCGCTGCTGTTCGACTCCCCCCAGGCGCTCAAGGCCGAGCTGGAGCGGCGCCGCGCCGCCGGCGAGCCACCCGGCCGGGTGCTGCAACTGTGGCTGGACCGCACCAAGAACGTCACCTTCGGGGCGGCGTGCCTCATCTTCGGCCTGCTGGGCCCGGCCCTGGGGCTGCACCACGTGCGCAGCGGGCGCATGGGCGGGCTGACCCTGGGGGTGGTGCTGATCCTGATCTACTACGTGCTCATCTCCGTGGCCCAGGCGCTGGTGATGGGCGAGCGCGTGCCGGTGGTGGTGGGTGCCTGGATGCCCAACGCGCTGTTCCTGCTGGGCACCCTGTACGTGATCGCCCGCGCCCAGGGCGACCGGCCGGTGACGCCGTGGGGGCGCCGGTGAACACCCTCATGCGCTACGTGGCCGCCGAGCAGCTGCGGATGCTGCTGCTCACCGTGGTGGGCCTGGCCGGCGTGTACCTGTCCGTCGAGGCGCTGGACAAGCTGCGCCACTTCCTGTCCCAGGGGGTGGACCTGTTCACGGTGCTGGAGTACTTCGCCCTGGTGGCGCCGCGCATGGTGGCCGACGTGGCGCCGTTCGCGCTGCTGGTGGCCACGGTGGTGGCGCTGGGCACCCTGTCGGCGCGCTCCGAGATCACCGCCATGCGCGCCGCCGGGGTGGGGGTGCTCAAGGTGGTGTCGCCGCTGCTCCTGGTGGGGCTGCTCACCAGCCTGCTGCTGGGCTGGGGGAGCGTGGCCTTCATCCCCCACGCCAACGCCCTGGCGGCCCGGGTGCTGGACCGGGCCGGGGCGGACGGCATGGCCGTGTTCTCCCGCGACAGCATCTGGTTCAAGGCGGCGGACGACACCGTGTTCGGCATCCGCAGCGCCGCGCCGGACGGCGCCACCATGTGGGGGGTGCGCATCATCCAGACCGGGCCCGACGGCCGCGTGGCGCACCTCACCCAGGCGCTGCGCATGGACTATGCGGACGAGCGCTGGACACTGGTGAACGGCCGCCGTCTGGACGCCGCCGGCGACACCCTGCGCCTTATCCCGTTCGCCACCGCCCCCGCCCCCCTGGACCGCCCCCCGGCATCCCTGGGCGACGTGCGGGTGCCCCACGCCGAGCTGTCATCCGGCCGCCTGGCCGCCTACATCGCGCGCCTCAAGGCCGACGGCTACGCGGCCCTGGACTACGAGGTGGAGCTGGCGCGCCGGGCGGCGTTCCCGTTCGCCTGCCTGGTCATGGTGCTGGTGGCCATCCCCCACGGCATCACGCCGCCGCGCAGCCACAGCCTGTCCAAGGGCATCGGCATGAGCATGCTCATCGCCCTCGTGTTCTGGCTGCTATACTCCCTGTCACTGGCCCTCGGGCGGGCGGCCATGCTGCCGCCGGAGGCGGCCGCCTGGCTGCCGCTGGCGGTGTTCGCCGCCTACGGCGCCAACCGCCTGCTGGCGGTGCGGCAGTAACCCGGAACCACAGGAACACCCCCTTGGGCACATCCACCAACCGTCACGCCGCGCGGCATCCGGGCCATGGCGCCGGGACCGGCGCGGGATCACGCGCCACGGCGCCGCGCGATGGGGGCGCGCGGCGGGTGAATGCCCCCCCCCGGCCGACCCCCCGCGGCCGCCTCCTCGGGCGCATCGTCCCGCTGGCCGCCGCCCTGCTCATGGCCTGGGCGGCCCCCGCCCTGGCCACCGGCGACGCCTTCACCCAGGACGACAACGGCGAGGTGTTCATCGCCGTGGCCCCGGTGCCCGGCGCCGGCACCCGCGTGCACGAGCAGCTGGCGGCGGTGCTGAACCGCACCATGGCCGACGCCCACTACCTGACCGGGCGCCTCTCGGTGCGCACCCTCGACCAGCCCGTGGCCCCCGCCAACCTGGCCGACCCCGCCTTGGCCGAGGCCGTGCGCCAGGCCACCGGCGGCGCCACCTTCCTGGTGTGGGGCGACGCCCAGGACGACGGCGCCGTGTATTGGTACCTGGTGCACCTGTACGCCCTGGACCCGGCCTTCCAGTCGCGCCGGGCGGCGGGGCAGCGCCCCATCGTGCCCGTCATCCACCGGCTGCCCGACTTCACCCCCGACGACCCCCTCAAGACCGCCTACGCGGTGCTGGGCGTCACCTACATGCGGCAGGACCGCTACGAGGCCGCGAACCAGGTGCTGAGCGTGGTCAACGACTACCCGGAGCTGGGCCTGGAGGAGCGCCTGCCGGTGGTGTTCTTCCTGGCCCTGTCGGACCTGGTGCGCGGCGTGGGCATGGGCGACGCGGAGCTGACCGACCGCGCCCTGTTCCTGTTCGACACCGCCCTGCCGGTGATCCGCCAGAGCCGGAACCCGGAGCTGATCGGCGCCGCCATCCTGAACCGGGGCTTCGCCTACCAGCTGCACCCGACGCAGGGCGGCCCGGCCATGATCACCCAGGCCATCGCCTCGTTCGAGGCGGCGCTGCCGTACTTTCCCGCCCAGCGCCTGCCGGCCATCCACGCACGCATCCTGCATCACATCGCCACCGCCGAGCAGCGCATGCCGGCGGACGCCACCGGCGCCCACCTGTTCCGGGCCATCGCCTTCTACAAGAAGGCCCTGGGCTACTGGAACCCGGACCTGCACCCGGACGCCTACCGCGGCGCCCTGCACAACCTGGCCCTGTGCTACCAGCGCCTGCCGGTGGGCGACCCGGTCCGCAACCAGCTCGCCGCCGTGGCCCTGTACCGGCGCATCCTGGCCATGCCGTCGCTGGCGCAGCGCCCGGAGATCCGCGCCGCCACCTGGGGCAACATGGGGCAGGCCTATCAGGCGCTGCCGCCGGACCGGCAAGGGCGCAACCTGTGGCTGGCCATCGCCGCCTACCGGGAGGCCCTGCGCTACTGGGACGCCAGCCGCGACCCCGCCCAGCACGGCCGCTTCCACCAGCTCACCGGCCAGGCCTTCCAGCAGATGCCCGTGGGCGACCGGCGCGACAACCTGAGGCGCGCGCTGGCCCACTTCGACGCAGCCCTCAAGGTCACCCCGCTCGCGGCGGACCCCATGCAGCACGCCCTCATCCAGGTGAAGCGCGGCGTGGTGCTGGCGCAGATGCCGGCCCCCGGCGAGCGCCGCTCCCTCACCCTGGCGGCGGCCGCCTTCGAGGAGGCGCTCACGGTGCTGACGCCGGACAACCTTCCCTATTTCCACGCCAAAGTGGTACAAAACCTGGAGGCGGTGCAGGCCAGCCTGGCGGCCCTGAACGGCACCGGCGCCCCGCCCTGACACCTCGGGAGACAAGCCACCATGCCCCTGGACGAAACCCTGCGCGCCGTGCTCGCCTGCCCCCGCTGCAAGCAGGCACTGGACTACCGGCCAAGGCCGGAGACGCTCGACTGCGCGCCGTGCGGCCTGCGCTTCCGGGTGGACGACGGCGTCCCCATCCTGCTCATCGACGAGGCGGAGGCGATCCGCCCCGCACCCGCCGGGTGACACCCATTCTGCCGGGGCGCCGCCCCGATCCAACCACAAGGGCCATGGGCCATCTGGAGCAACGGACAAGGTGAAAAAGGTAGGCGTACTGACCGGCGGGGGTGACTGTCCCGGCTTGAACGCGGTGATCCGCGCCATCGTCAAGAGCGCCGAAAAGCGTTACGGCTGGGAGGTGATCGGCATCGAGGACAGCTTCGAGGGGCTGATCCGCTCCGGCAAGACCCGCGTCATGACCTCGTACAACATCCGCGGCATCCTGCCCCTGGGGGGCACCATCCTGCACAGCTCGAACAAGGCCAACCCGTTCGAATACGTCGATCCCGACGATCCGGCCGCCGGCCCCCGGGACATGAGCCGCACGGTGCTGCAAAACTTCGGCACCTGGGGGCTGGACGCCCTGATCGCCATCGGCGGCGACGGCACCAACCGCCTGGCGGCGCGCCTGTTCGACATGGGCCTGCCGGTGGTGGGCGTGCCCAAGACCATCGACAACGACCTGCGCGCCACCGACGTGACCTTCGGCTTCAACACCGCCGTCACCACCGCCACCGAGTGCCTGGACAAGCTGCACACCACCGCCGCCAGCCACCACCGGGTGATCGTGGTGGAGGTGATGGGCAGGTACACGGGCTGGATCGCCCTGGAATCGGGCCTGGCCGGCGGCGCCGACGTGATCCTGATGCCCGAGATCCCCTACGACATGGACGCGGTGGTCCACAAGATCCTGGAGCGCGCCAAGCTGGGCAGCGGCTTCTCCATCGTGGTGGTGGCCGAGGGGGCGAAGCCCAAGGGCGGCGGCGTGGTGGTGCGGGAGAAGGGCGGCAAGGGCAAGGGGCTGGACCGGCTGGGCGGCGTGAGCATCCGGGTGGGCGACGAGATCGCCGAGCGCACCGGGGTGGACGTGCGCGTCACCGTGCTGGGGCACATCCAGCGCGGCGGCTCCCCCACCCCGTTCGACCGCAACCTGAGCACCCGCTTCGGCGCCAAGGCTATGAGCCTGGTGGCCAAGGGGCAGTTCGGGCACATGGTCTGCCTGAAGGGGCAGGACGTGACCTCGGTGCCCATCCACGACGCCATCACCGACTACAAGTGGGTGCCGCTGGAGTCGGGCGCGGTGCTGACCGCCGAGGCCATCGGCATCTGCCTGGGGCGCTTCACCCAGTTCCCGTAGCCGATCGGATTCCCCGACCCCATACACCGACAAGGAGGTCCCATGCCTAACCCCGTCCGCCGCCTGGCCCTGGCCCTGGCCCTGTGCGCCGCCGTCCCCGCCGCCACCCTGCACGCCGGCACCGACATCGACCTGGGCGCCATCGGCCAGCCCGCCTTCGCCACCTTCGCCGAGGAGATCGGCGTGGCCACCGCCTACAACCCGGTGAGCCCGGCGGAACCCCTGGGCACCCTGGGCTTCGACATCGGCGTGTCCGCCACCCTGGTGGACATCGACAACGGCGTGTGGAACCAGGCGGTGGCGGGGGCCGACGCCCCATCGAGCCTGGTCATCCCGCGCATCCAGGCGCGCAAGGGCCTGCCGTTCGGCATCGACGTGGGGGTGAGCTACATCTCCGTGCCGTCGTCCAACGTGGCCGTGTGGGGCGGCGAGCTGCGCAAGGCCATCCTGGAGGGCGGCGCCGCCACCCCGGCCGTGGCGGTGCTGGCCCACTACAGCGCCCTGTCCGGCGTGGACGACCTGGATTTGACCAGCTACGGCGTGGACCTGGGCATCAGCAAGGGCGTCCTGTTCCTCACCCCCTACGCCGGCGCCGGCATGCTGTGGTACAGCGCCGACCCCAAGGTGGGCGGGCTCACCAAGGTGGACGACTCCGCCGCCCGCGGCTACGTGGGCGTGAGGATCACCCCGTTCCCCGTGCTCAACCTGGTGGCCCAGGCAGACCTCGGCCCCGTCACCGGCTACACCCTGCGCGTCAATCTCGGGTTCTGACCCCGAAGGCGCGCAAGGCCGCCCATGGCCTTCGGCGCCGGCCCGTCCCAGGGCCGGAGGGGCACCATCATGGGGATCCGGCACGCGGGGGCCGCCGTGCGCCCCGTTGGCATCCGGCGGCCCCGCCGGTGTAAACTGATGGGCCGCCACGCGCCCCCTTTTCCGGCGCGCCGGCACCGCACCCGAACACGGACCCCCATGGCGAATTCGCTCGCACAACCGGCCACCGCCCCGGCCGATGCCGAGGCCCAGGCGCTGCTCGCGCGCATCGACCGCGCGCGCCTGCCGCGCCACGTGGCCATCATCATGGACGGCAACGGCCGCTGGGCCCGCCGCCAGGGCAAGAGCCGCATCGAGGGCCACCGGGCCGGGGTGAAGAGCGTGCGCGAGACCGTCACCGCCTGCCGCGAGCTGGGGGTGGAGGTGCTCACCCTGTACGCCTTCTCCATGGAGAACTGGCAGCGGCCGCGTCTGGAGGTGCGCGCCCTGATGCGCTTCCTGAACGAGTTCCTGGAGCGCGAGCTGGCCACCATGCAGGACAACCACATCCGCCTGGCCACCATCGGCCGCACCGAACGCCTGCCGGACGCCGTGCGCGCCACCCTCGACCGGGTGATGGCCGCCACCGCCGCCAACACGGGCATGACCCTGGTGCTGGCCCTGGCCTACGGCGGCCGCGCCGAGCTGACCGACGCCGTGCGCGCCATCGCCCGCGAGGTCAAGGCCGGCACCCTGAACCCGGACGCCATCTCCGAGGCCACCATCAGCGCCCGCCTGGACACCGCCGGCCTGCCCGACCCGGACCTGATGATCCGCACCAGCGGCGAGACGCGCATCAGCAACTACCTGCTGTGGCAGATGGCCTACACCGAGTTCCACTTCACCCCGCTGTTGTGGCCGGAGTTCCGCCGCCCGGCCCTGTACCGGGCCATCCTCGACTACCAGGGGCGGGAGCGGCGCTTCGGCCTCACCGGCGAGCAGGCCGCCCACGGCGCCTGAGCGGCGGCATGTCCACCGGCGCCATGCGGATCGGCTCCCCCCCCATGAACCAGACCGGCCACACCCTCCCATGATCGGCAAGGAACGCCTCATCACCGCCGCGTGGGCCCTGCCGCTGCTGGCGGCGGCCCTGGTCTACCTGCCGCCGGCGGGCATCGCCGGCCTGGTCGCCCTGGCCGCCGCCACCGGCCAGTGGGAGCTGTACCGCTTCCACTTCAAGGGGCGTCTGCCCGCCTTCGCCTGGGCCGGCTGCGCCGTGGGCGCGCTGGTGGTGCTGGGGGGGCTGTCGGGCCCCAACCCGCTGCTGCCGATGGCCGCCGGAACCGCCGTGATCCTGGTGCTGCGCATGGGTGCCGAGCGCCCCATGGAGAGCGCCCTGGCCGAGGCCGCCGTGGTGGTGCTGGGGGTGGCCTACGTGGCCCTGCTCCTGTCCCACGTGGTGCTGCTCGCCGGGGCCGAGGAGGGGGTGCGCTGGCTGTTCTTCCTGCTGCTGGTCACCTGGGCCAACGACGCCGCCGCCTACTACATCGGCTCCCGCCACGGGCGCACCAGTCTCACCGCCGTGAGCCCCAACAAGACCGTGGAGGGCACCCTGGGCGGCATCGCCTGCTCGGTGGCCGCCGCCTACCTGGGGCTGCTCTTCGTGCCCGGCCTGGACGGCTGGGATCCGCTGTGCATCGGCCTGCTGCTGGGCGCCCTGGCCCTGCTGGGCGACCTGGCCGAGTCGCTGTTCAAGCGCGGCGCGGGGGTGAAGGACGCCAGCACCCTGATCCCCGGCCACGGCGGCCTGATGGACAAGCTGGACGCCTTCCTGTTCACCGCCCCCGGCCTGTACTACTACCTGTCCCTGGTGGTGTGGCGCTAAGCCCGCGAGACTCCGCATGAACCGCAAGCGCATCACCATCCTCGGCGCCACCGGCTCCATCGGCAAGAGCGCCCTCGACATCGTGGCGCGCCACCCGGAGCGCTACCGGGTGGTGGGCCTGGCGGCGGGGCGGGACGATGCCGCCCTGGCGGAGCTGGCCCTGCGCTTCGCCCCGGAGCAGGTGGCCCTGGGCGACGCGGCCGCCGCCGAGCGCCTGGCCCGCCGCCTGGGCAACAAGGGCCCCCGCGTGCTGGGCGGCGCCGCCGGCGTGAGCGTGCTGGCGGCGGCCCCGGCCGACCTGGTCATCTGCGGCATCGTGGGCGCCGCCGGATTGATGTCCACCTTCGCCGCCGTGGAGGCGGGCAACGCCATCGCCCTGGCCAACAAGGAGAGCATGGTGTCCGCCGGCGCCCTGCTGGTGGCGGCGGCCCAGGCCAGCGGCGCGCGCATTTTCCCCATCGACAGCGAGCACTCGGCCATCTTCCAGTGCCTGGAGGCGGGCCGCCGGGAGGATCTGGACCACATCGTGCTCACCGCCTCCGGCGGGCCGTTCCGCGCCACGCCGCTGGAGGCGCTGCGCCACGTCACCCCGGAGCAGGCGGCGCGCCACCCCAACTGGGACATGGGGGCCAAGGTCACCGTCGACTCCGCCACCATGATGAACAAGGGCCTCGAGGTCATCGAGGCGCGCTGGCTGTTCGACCTGACGCCGGAGCGCATCCGGGTGCGGGTCCACCCGCAGAGCATCGTGCACTCCATGGTGGCCTTCCGGGACGGCTCGGTGATCGCCCAGATGGGCACGCCGGACATGCGCCCCCCCATCGCCTATGCCATGAGCTACCCGGAGCGCCTGCCCACCGGGGTGGCGGCGCCGGACTTCGCCAAGCTGGGCCCCCTCACCTTCGAGGAGCCGGACACCACGCGCTTCCCGTGCCTGGAGCTGGCGTTCGCCGCCACCCGCGCCTGCGGCACCCTGCCGTGCGTGCTGAACGCCGCCAACGAGGTGGCGGTGGCGGCATTCCTGGCGGGGCGCATCGGCTTCATGCAGATCCCGGAAACCGTCGCCCGGACCATGGCGGCGCACACGGTGCGGCCCCTCACCGACCTGGCCGGGGTGCTGGAGGCGGACGCCTGGGCCCGCGCCCACGCCGCCCGGCTGATCGGCGAGCAGCCGGCGCGCATGGGGGCCGGCTGATGGAAGAGGGTACCTCCAATAACCGTCGCGAGCGGCGTGAGTGCAAGGCGGACGGAGCGGAGAACCCGAGACATATCATGGCGATAGGCGATGGTTCGAGCACCGCTGGGCGCAGCAATCAGGACGCGCAGCAGGGTATTAGAGGTGCCCAAGCCATGCCCAAGGCCGATCGCCTGTCCACCCTGCGCGCGCTGCTTTCCGGCGTGCGCACCGCCAGCCTGTCCACCCTCGACCGGGGGGCGCCGTTCGGGTCCATGGTGCCGTTCGCGTGGGACCCGGCGGGGCGGGCGCTCATCCACGTCAGCGCCCTGGCGCGCCACACCCGCCACCTGGAGGCCGACCCGCGCGTGGCCCTGCTGGTCACCGAGACGGACGGGCCCGGCAAGAACCCCCTGGCCCTCCAGCGCGCCTGCCTCACCGGCACCATGCGCAAGGTGGCGCGCGGCACCCCGGCCTATGAGGCCGCCAAGGCGCTGTATGTGGCGCGCTTCCCCGGCAGCGCCATGGTGTTCCAGCTCCCCGACTTCACCTTTTACACCCTGGCGCCGGAGGCCATCCACCTGGTGGCCGGTTTCGGGCAGGCCTTCGCCATCGACCCGGCGGAACTGGCCGGGGCCTGATCCACGCCTCCCCGGCCGGGGGCGTTTGGGGTTAGAATGATGCCCGAGGGACCGCGGCCGGGCCACCACCCCGCGCCAGCACCCGCGCCAACGCCCCGACGGAGCGCCTCATGACCAAGAAAATACTCGTCCTGCAACAGGTCCCCCATGAGGGGCCGGGCACCCTGTTCGGCGCCATCCGCCGCGCCGGCGCCAACGCCGAGGTGGTGCCCGCCTACCTGGACGGGGCGGCCATCCCCACCGGCCTCGCCCCCTATGCGGGCATGGTCATCCTGGGCGGCCCCATGAGCGTCAACGACATCGACTCCGACCCGCCCCGCGCCGCCCAGCTGCGCCTGGTGGAGGAGGCCCTGGCGCAGGACTTTCCCACCCTGGGCGTGTGCCTGGGGGCGCAGCTCATCGCCCTGGCCGCCGGGGCGCGGGTGTACCGGGGCGACGCCCCGGAGATCGGCTGGTTCACCGTGAACACCAGCATGGAAAGCGCCGCCGACCCGCTGTTCTCCAACCTGCCGTCGCCCCTGCCCGTGTTCCAGTGGCACGGCGAGGGGTTCGACCTGCCGGAGGGGGCGGTGCACCTGGCCAGCTCCCCGGCGTTCCCGCACCAGGCGTTCCGCATCGGCCAGAACGTGTACGGCCTCCAGTTCCACGTGGAGATGGAGGCGCACATGATCAAGGAGTGGATGGCCGAGAACGCCGACGACCTCACCCACAACGCCGGCAAGGTGGACCTGGCCGACCTGGCCCGGGACAGCGCTGCCCGCTGCGGGCAGGTGGCCGAGGCGGGCCTGCCCATCGTCGAGCGCTGGCTGGCGCTGGCCCTCGGCCACGCCCGGTGAGCGGGCGCGCCGCCACCCATCCGCCGGGGAGCCGCCCATGGGGCGCCTGACCCTGCTGCGCCGCCTGCTGCTCACCGCCGCCACCCTGGGGCTGGTGGTGATCGTCGGCCTGGTGGCCCAGCGCGCCGCGCTGCTGGGCCAGGGGGACGACAGCGCCGAGTGGCGCATCGAGGCCGACGTGGCCCTCACCGGCTTCCGCCTGGACCAGGTGGGCGAGGAGGGGATGGAGCTGCGCCTGTCCGCCGCCGGCGCGCGCCTCACCGAGGAGGCGCGCCGGGTGGACGCGGAGGGGCTCGACCTGATCGTCTTCAAGGACGGCCTGGAGGCCCTGCGCCTCACCGCCGACCGGGGCGACCTGGAGCTGGACAGCGGCACCATCAGCGTGCGCGGCGACGGTGCCCCGGCCACCCTGACGGTGGCGGGCGGCCCCACGGTGACCGCCCCCGCCATGATCTGGAACCCGGACGACCGCACCGTGCGCACCCAGGGCGGCGCCGCCATCACCGGCCAGGGCCTGCTCGCCACCGGTGCCACGGCCGTGGCCAGCCTGGCCGACGAAAGCGTGCGCCTGAGCGGCACGGTGGAGGTGACGTGGACGCGCTGACCCTCCGCCCGTCCACCCGCGCGGCGGGCGTGGCGCTGGCCGCCGGCCTGCTGCTGGCCGCCACCCTGGCGCCGTGCGCCGCCGCCCAGGTCGGGCCTTCCGGCGGCGCCCCCGCCCAGGGCGCCCGGCAGACCCTGACCGCCAGCGGCGGCCCGGTCACCATCCACGCCGACGCGATGGCCTTTTCCGGCAAGGCCCGCACCGTCACCTTCACCGGCGCCGTGCGGGTGGAGCAGGACGGCATGACCCTGGCCGCCCAGCGCATCGAGGTCACCCTGGAGGACGACGGCCCGGCCGGCGCCCAGGGCATCCGCCACATGGTGGCCACGGGCGACGTGCACTTTGCCCAGGGGGAGCGCCAGGCCACCGCCGGCAGCGCCGAGTACGACCCGGCGGCGCAGACGGTGACCCTGGCCGACGGCCCCCGGGTGACCGACGGCGGCATGGCGGTGGCCGGCGAGCGCATCACCATCCACCTGGTGAGCGGCGAAAGCACCGTGGAGGGCGGCGTGTTCACCTTCCAGGAGACCCGCTAGTGCCGCTGGAGGCCACCCACCTCAAGAAGTGCTACGGCGGCCGCGAGGTGGTCAGGGACGTGTCGCTCACCGTGGGCGCCGGCGAGGTGGTGGGGCTGCTGGGCCCCAACGGCGCCGGCAAGACCACCGCGTTCTACATGGTCATCGGCCTAGTGGGGCCGGACGGCGGCCGGGTGACCCTGGGCGGCGCCGAGATCACCCGCCTGCCCATGTACCTGCGCGCCCGCCAGGGCATCGGCTACCTGCCCCAGGAGCCATCCATCTTCCGCAAGCTCAGCGTGGGCGGCAACCTGGACGCGGTGCTGGAGAACATGCCCCTGGAGCGCCACCAGCGCACCGCCCGACGCGACGAGCTGCTGGAGGAGTTCTCCCTGGGGCACCTGGTGGACGCCAAGGCCTACACCCTGTCCGGCGGCGAGCGGCGCCGGGTGGAGATCGCCCGCGCCCTGGCCTCGGCGCCGCGCTACCTGCTGCTCGACGAGCCGTTCGCCGGCATCGACCCCATCGCCGTGGCCGACATCCAGGTGATCGTGGAGCGCCTCAAGAAAAAAGGCCTGGGTGTCCTGATCACCGACCACAACGTGCGCGAGACCTTGCAAATTACCGACCGTGCCTACATTATTTATCAAGGCACCATTCTTGAATCGGGCACGCCCGGCGAGGTGGCCGCCAGCGAGCGCGTGCGGAGCATCTACCTGGGAGAGAAGTTCACGCTTTAGCGGGCCGTGGCAGAAAGCCGATAAATTGAACATGCCAAGCTGAGCATCTCGCCGGAACGGCGTCTGGATACCCGATATGAAGCTTACCCTCCGCCCCATACTCACCCAGAAACTGGTGATGACCCCCCAGTTGCAGATGGCCATCCGGCTGTTGCAGCTGTCGCGCCAGGAGCTGGAGCAGGCCATCGATCAGGAGATGATGGAGAACCCCACCATGGAGGAGGCCGGGCTCGACGAGGAGGTCGGGGCCCCGGAGAGCGACACCGAAACCCGCTTCGAACCCGCCCCGGCGGAACGGATCGAGGACATCCCCGCCCCCGCCGCCAGCAAGGACGACCAGACCGCCGAGGAGCTGGGCTACAAGTGGGAGGAGTATTTCTCCCAGTCCGAGATGAGCGACGGCCGCGACTTCGGCGGCGCCGCCAGCGTCCCCGACGAGCTGCCCGGCTACGAGCAGACCCTGGCCAACTCCGCCAGCCTGCTCGACCATCTGGAATGGCAGCTGCACCTGAGCCACCTCTCCGAGCGCGAGATGGCCATCGGCGGGGAGATCATCGGCAACATCGACGACAACGGCTACCTGCGCTCCGAGATCACCGAGATCGCCGCCGTCTGCGGCGAGCCGGAGGCCGACGTGGAGCGGGTGCTCGAGGTGATCCAGGAGTTCGACCCGGCGGGCGTCGGGGCGCGCAATCTCAAGGAGTGCCTGCTGATCCAGATCTCCCAGCTCGATCTGGAGGACTCCACCGTGGAGCGCATCATCGAGCACCACCTGGAGGATCTGGAGCGCCGCCGCTACCCGCAGATCGCCCGCGCCCTCAAGGTCACCCCGGAGGAGGTGTTCGAGGCCTCCAAGGTCGTCGAGGGGCTGGAGCCCAAGCCCGGCCGGCCGTTCACCACCACCCAGAACTTCACCATCACGCCCGACGTGTACGTGGTGCCGGTGGACGGCGAGTACCGGGTGCTGCTCAACGAGGAGGGCATCCCCCGGCTGCGCATCAGCCCCTATTACCGGAAGATGCTCGCCAACCGCGACGCCGCCCCCACGGAGGCGCGCGAATACCTGGACGGCAAGCTGCGCTCGGCGCTGTGGATGATCAAGAGCATCGAGCAGCGCAACCGCACCATCGTCAAGGTGGCGGAGAGCATCGTCCGCTTCCAGAAGGATTTCTTCGATCACGGCGTCAGCCACCTGAAGCCGCTGATCCTGAAGCAGGTGGCGGACGACATCGACATGCACGAGTCGACCATCAGCCGCGTGACCACCAACAAATACATGCACACGCCCCACGGCATCCTCGAGTTGAAGTTCTTCTTCAACAGCGGGCTGTCGCGGGTGAGCGGCTACGGCGAGGAGGTGTCCTCGGTCACCGTGCGCGAGATGATCCGCGTCCTGGTGGCCGACGAGGACCCGCAAAAGCCGCTCAAGGACCAGGAGATCGTCAAGATCCTCAAGGCCCGCAACGTGGCGGTGGCCCGGCGCACGGTGGCGAAGTACCGCACGGAGCTGTCGATCCCGCCCTCCAACCGGCGCAAGCGTCCGTTTTGAGCCACCCCGCTTCAGGCATCCGTCCCCCAGGTGGCAACCACCCCGTCCGGCGCGGCACCGGCCCGGGCTGTGTAATCCTGCCGCGGAACGCTCACCCAACCTGATAGGAGCGCATCATGCAAGTTGACATCACCGGCAAGCAGATGGACATCACGCCCGCCCTGCGGGACTACGTCAATACCAAGGTCAACAAGGCCGAGAAGTATCTGCACCGGGACTACGGCGTGCAGGTGATCCTCGATGTGAACAAGCTCATCCACACCTGCGAGGTCATCGTGAACGTCAAGGGCGGCCGCATCACCGCCAAGGAGCATGGGGAGGAGATGTACGCCTCCATCGACCTGGCGATGGACAAGGTGGAGCAGCAACTGCGCAAGTACAAGGAGAAGCTCTCCCACCACAAGGGCGGCCAGTCCATGGCCGAGGTGGCCCTGCAAACCGAGAGCTGACGCGGCCCGTCCCGTTTCTGCCCAAGCCCCCGCCGGCCCCGCCGGCGGGGGCGCCACCCACCCCCCCATGAACCAGCAGCCGGCAGCGGCCGCCCCGCCGGGCGGCGCCATCAACTTCCTCATCCTCACCGGCACCTCCGGCGCCGGCAAGAGCCACGCCCTCAATTTCCTGGAAGACATCGGCTTCTTCTGCGTCGACAACCTGCCGCTGGGGCTGCTCACCCAGTTCGCCGACCTGTGCGCCCGCTCCAGCCCGCCCCTGTCGCAGGTGGCGCTGGTGATCGACGTGCGCGAGCGCGCCTCGCTGGATGCCTCGGGCACCCTCATCCAGTCCCTGCGCGGCGCCGGCCACCGGGTGGAGACCCTGTTCTTCGATGCGGACGACGCGGTGCTGATCCGGCGCTTCTCGGAGACCCGCCGCCCCCACCCCCTGTCGCCGGACGGCAGCGTGTCGGAGGGGCTGGCCAAGGAGCGCCGGCGCCTGGAGCCCCTGCGCAACACCGCCGATCGGCGCGTGGACACCTCCGCCTATTCGGTGCACGACCTCAAGGCCTACCTTCAGCGCCACTACGGCGGCGCCGAGGACGCCAAGCAGTTGACGATCTCGCTGGTGGCGTTCGGCTTCAAGTTCGGCGTGCCCCTGGAGGCGGACCTGCTGTTCGACGTGCGCTTCCTGGCCAACCCGCACTTCGTCCCGGAGCTGAAGCCCAAGACCGGCGAAAGCGACGACGTGCGCGACTACGTGATGGCCGACCCGCGCAGCGAGGGCGTGATCCGGCGCATCAACGACCTGCTTGCGTTCACCATCCCCGAGTACGAGCACGAGGGGCGCAACTACCTCACCATCGGCGTGGGCTGCACCGGCGGCAAGCACCGCAGCGTGGTGGTGGCGCGGGCGCTGGCCGAGCGCCTGACCGCCGCCGGCCACCGGGTGGAGCTGCGCCTGCGCGACGCCCACGGCGCCTCCCCCGGGGCCAACCACCAGCAATAACCCGCGGCCCGCCGCCGCGCCCACCCAGCGTTCAAGGACGAACGACATGTCCACCTTTGTCGTTGGAATCAGCGGCGCCAGCGGCGCCATCTACGGCATCCGCCTGGTCCAGGCGCTGTCTTTTCATGGCCACCGCCTGCACGTGGTGTTCTCCGCCACCGCCCGCTCCATCGTGCACGACGAGACCGGCATCGACCTGGGGCCCACGCCGGACAGCGCCCACGCCGCCCTGACCGCCTACCTCGGGGCCCAGGGCCGGGCGCCGGGCGCCGGCGAGCTGACCGTGCACGGCGAGCGCAACCTCTACAGCGCCATCGCCTCCGGCAGCGTGCCCACCGACGGCATGGTGGTGGCGCCCGCCTCCATGAAGACCGTGGCGGCCATCGCCCACGGCTACGCGGACGGCCTGCTCACCCGCGCCGCCGACGTGCACATCAAGGAGGGGCGGCCGCTGGTGCTGGTGCCGCGCGAATGCCCCCTGTCGCCCATCCACCTGGAAAATCTGTTAAAACTGTCACGCCTGAACGGGGTACGCATCGTGCCCGCCATGCCCGCCTTCTACACCGCCCCCCGGTCGGTGCTGGAGCTGGTGGATTTTGTCGTGGCACGGATATTGGATTCCATCGCCCCTGGAATCGAATGGAGCCCCCGTTGGCAAGGCGCTGGGGGAACGCGCCCGGCCGACCGATAAGGAATGTTGTGGGAAGGAACCCGTCAACCACGCCGGCACTGGACGCCGGTTGCGCCGCGGGCGCGCCGAAAATGCCCAAAAATAGCACACAACCTGTGGATTGTTCGACCTTTTCAAATTTTACCGGGTACAATCCCGCTCGGAACGCCGCGCACGGGGCGGCCCAGGGGAGTTAGCCAAGGATGTTGTTGGGCAGACTGCAACCGGTGATCGGCCTCGATGTGGGCTCCAGCGCCATCAAGATGGTGCACCTGTCCGAAAAGGGCGGGGAGTACACGCTGGAACACTACGGCGTGCGCGAGCTGGACCCGGACGCCATCGTCGACGGCGCCGTGATGGATGCCGGCCACGTGGCCGACACCATCCGCGCCCTGTTCGACGCCAGCAAGCTGCGCGGCCGTCAGGTGGCCATCTCGGTGGCGGGCAACTCGGTGATCGTCAAGAAGATCCACGTGCCCATCATGAGCGCCGACGAGCTGGCGGAAAGCATCTCGTGGGAGGCGGAACAGTACATCCCCTTCGAGATCAACGATGTCCACCTCGACTTCCACATCGTGGAGGCCGCCGACGAGTCCACCCCCTCCGGCAAGATGCCGGTGCTGCTGGTGGCCGCCAAGAAGGAGCGCGTCAGCGAGCTGGTCACCCTGGTGCAGGAGGCGGGCCTCAAGCCCATGGTGGTGGACGTGGACGCCTTCGGCCTGGAAAACATCTTCTGCACCAACTACGGCGTGGGTGACCGGGTGACCGGGCTGGTGAACATCGGCGCCTCGGTGATCAACATCAACATCCTCCTCCAGGGCATGACCGCCTTCACCCGCGACATCTCCATGGGTGGCGACCGCTACACGGAGGACATCCAGAAGGCCCTCAACATCAGCTTCGCCGAGGCGGAGCGGGCCAAGCGCGGCGAGGCCATCGAGGGCATCGACCCGGAGCACGTGCTGGCCATGATGCAGCGCACCGGCGGCGAGATGGCCGCCGAGATCGGCCGCACCTTCGACTATTTCCGCACCACCTCCCAGGTGGGCCAGGTGGACAAGGTGCTGCTGTCCGGCGGCGCCAGCCGCGCCGCCGGGTTGCAGGAGCAGATCGCCGAGCGCCTGGGCCTGCCGGTGCAGATGCTCAACCCCTTCGAGCACATCCACATGGGCAAGGGCATCGACACCGCCCGCCTGCACGACGTGGCGCACCAGCTGGGCGTGGCCGCGGGCCTCGCCACGCGCCGGGTGAACGACCGATGATCCGCATCAACCTGATCGCCAGGAAGCGCGGCGCCTCCACCAAGCGGGCGATCGACTTCCGCAACTTCCTGGTGGGCGTCGGCGCCGCACTGGGGCTGGTGGTGGTGGCCGGGGTGGTCGCGTCGTTGCTGCTGGGCGTCCGCATCGCCGACCTGGAGGCGCAAAAGAGCGACGCGGAGGCCGACCTCAGGATGTTCAAGGACAAGGCGGCGCAGATCGCCAACTTCGAGACGGACCGCAAGAATTTCCAGGACAAGATCGCCGTCATCCAGGAGCTGCGCGGCAACCAGTCGCAACCGGTGATCCTGCTCGACCAGGTGGCCCGCCAGATGCCCGAGCGCGCCTGGCTGACGCGCATGGAGGCCAAGGGCCCCGAGCTGACCATCGTCGGCCGCGCCATGGGCAACTCGGACATTGTCGAGATGATGCGCCGCTTCAAGGCCATCGAGGTGCTGGACGGCCTGCAACTGGTGGAGTCGCGCCGCATGACCGACAAGGACCTGTCCGCCTACGAGTTCACCCTCACCGGCCGGCTGGTGCAGCGGAGGGCGGGGTCATGAACTGGCTGAGGAAGCTCTCCCGTGGCCGGCGCAACGCCCTGGGCGCCGGGGTGGTGCTGCTGGTGGCGGTGCTGGTGGCCAACCTGGTCTACCTGCCCCGGCAGCGCCAGATCGGGACGCTGGAGGCCGACGTGGCCCAGATCAACAGCGAGCTGACCATCTATCAGGCCAAGGTGCGCAAGCTCGACACCCTGCTGACGGAGAACGAGCGCCTGGGGCGCCTGCTGGAGGAGCAGCGCCAGCAGCTCCCCGAGGAGCAGGAGGTGGCCAACCTGCTCAAGCAGGTGACCGACCTGGGCACCCAGGCCGGCCTGGTGTTCCGCCTGTGGCGCCCCGGCGCCGCGGTGCCCGCCGAGTCGGGCATGTACCAGGAACTGCCCGTGCAGGTCGAGGTGACCGGCAGCTACCACCAGGTAGGCCTGTTCTTCGAGCAGGTGGCGGGCCTGTCGCGCATCGTCAACATCTCGAACGTGATGATCTCCCCCGACACCGGCGGCGGCGGCATGCTGGCCAAGTTCACCGCCACCGCCTTCGCCGCGCCGCCGCACCCCGAGGGCGACGGCACGGCGGACCCCAAGGCCAAGGGCAACGCCGCGGCCAAGCCGGGGAGGAAACCATGAGTAGGGCGCGTACCCCCATGATGTTCCGTGCCCTGCTCACCGCCGGCTGCCTGCTCGCCGCCACCGCCCACGCGGGCGACCCGATCCCGGCACCCCAGGGTACCCTGGCCGACGCCCTGGCGGTGCAGCCGGGACCGCGCGACATGGCGCCCACCCCGGCGGCCATGCCCCGGCCCGTGGCGGCCACCGCCCCCGTGGCGGAAGGGGCTGCCCCCTACCCCTACCCCTACCAGGCGCACGGCGTGCGCGACCCGTTCCTGCCCCCGGTGGAGGTGCGCGGCAGCCAGGCGGGCGACGGGGCCAACCTGCCGGACCTGGAACGCTACCCGCTGGGCGACTTCAAGCTGATCGGCATCGTCTGGAGCAGCAACGCCAAGGCGGCCATGGTCTCCACACCCGACGGCAAGGGGTTCACCGTGCGTGCCGGCACCCGCATCGGCGACAGCAACGGCACCGTGCGCCGCATCACCCAGGATGCCGTGATCGTCGAGGAGCTCCGCACCGACGTGTTCGGCGAACGCAAGAAATTCGAAACCGTCCTGGCGTTACGGCCGGAGGAGGTCATTCCATGAAGTTCATCCGCATACTCCTGGCCAGCCTCGCGCTGTACGCGGCCGCTCCGGCCCTTGCCGCGAACGACGTGGCGCTGCCCAGGTACACGGGCGACAAACTCTCCCTCGACTTCCAGGACGCCCCGATACGGCAGATCCTGCAACTCATCGCCGACGTGTCCGCCAAGAACATGGTCATCGGCGAGGATGTCAGCGGCAACATCACCCTCAAGCTCAAGCGCGTGCCGTGGGACCAGGCGCTGGACATCGTGCTGTCCATGCACGGCCTGGGCAAGGTGGAGGAGGGCAACATCATCCGCGTCAACACCCTCACCAACATGGCGCGCCAGCGCGACGAGGAGGGCCGCGTGAAGGCCACCCAGACCCGCGCCGAGGACCTGGTCACCCGCGTGGTGAGCGTGAACTACAACACCGCCGAGGCGTTGCAGAAGACCATCTCCGGCAGCGGCAACTTCCTTTCCGAGCGCGGCCAGGTGAGCGCCGACGCGCGCACCAACAGCCTCATCATCCGCGACGTGGAGAGCAGCATCGGCCAGGTGGTGGCCCTGGTGAAGGAGCTGGACTCCCCCACCCCGCAGGTGACCATCGAGGCGCGCATCGTGCAGGTGCGCCCCACCTTCAACCGCAACCTGGGCATCCAGTGGGGCGGCGGCTTCACCGCCTATAACGGCAACAGCTCCCTGGCGGTGCAGGGCATCAATCCCGGCGGCACCCAGCCGGGGCTGGGCGTGTTCTCCCCCGACTTCGCCATCAACCTGCCCACCGCCGACGCGGTGGCGGGGGTGGGGGTGAGCTTCGGCCGCCTGATCGGCAGCCCCCTGAGCCTCGACCTGCGCCTCTCCGCCGGCGAGAGCCAGGGCCTCACCAAGATCGTCTCCACGCCCAAGGTGACCGTGCTCGACAACCAGACCGCCAAGATCGAGCAGGGCGAGAGCATCCCCTTCCAGACCCTCTCCCAGGACGGCACCCAGACCACCTTCCACGAGGCCAACCTGGCCCTGGAGGTGACGCCGCACATCACCGGCGACGGCAAGGTGTCCATGGAGATCAAGGTGGCCAAGAACCTGCCCGGCGAAAGCCGCTCCGCCGCCGGCCCCTCCATCCTCAAGCGCGAGGCCAACACCCACGTGCTGCTGGAGGACGGCGAGACCACGGTCATCGGCGGCATCTTCGAGCGCACCCAGGTGGATTCGTCGCAGAAGGTGCCGTTCCTCAGCAAGATCCCCATCCTGGGCGTGCTGTTCAAGAACAACTCGAAGCGGGACGACACGGAGGAACTGCTCGTGTTCATCACCCCGCGCATCGTGAAGTAGGTTGCCGCTATGCAAGGCCACACCCACCCCGTTTCACACTCCCTGCTGCGCCGCGTGGGCCTGGCCGGCGTGCTCGTGGCGGCCCTTTCGGGCTGCGGCGGCGGCTCCACCGCCTGCCACGAGTGCGTGATCGTACCCCTGGGCAGCACCGACGGCCCCAGTTTCGACGTGGGGCCCGGCGGCGCGGCGGGCCTGGGCGTCGTGGGCGGCATGGGCTTCGTGGTGCAGACCTCCGCCAGCAACCCGATCCCGGTGGCCGGCGCCACCGTCAGCCTGTGGTCCGGCGGCACCTTCGGCCCGGCGGTCATGTATACGGACGTGACCCAGACCACGCCCGCGGGCGGTTCCGATTTCCTGGAGCTGAAGACCGACGACCACGGCAACGTGCGCGTCTACCCCTCCGCCACCGTCGGCGGCTGCGGCAGCGTCACCACCGACCAGACCGGCTCCTGGTCGGTGACCGCCGCCACCAGCAACGATCAAACCAGCGTCGTCTCCACCGTCAACCTCAAGTGCGCGCCCTGACGCCCCGTTGCCGCGCCTGTTCTTGACCGGCTTCATGGCCGCGGGCAAGAGCGCCGTGGGCCCGCGCGCGGCCCACGCGCTGGGCTACGCCGTGGTGGACCTGGACCGGGAGATCGAGCATCAGGCGGGCCGGCCCATCCCCCAGATCTTCGCCGACGACGGCGAGGCGGCCTTCCGCGACCTGGAGGCCGCCGCCCTGGCCACCGCCGCCACGCGCGAGAATTGCGTTATCATCACCGGCGGCGGCTGCGTGATCCGCGCGGACAACCGCCGCCTCATGGCACGATCGGGCCATGTGGTGTGCCTGTGGGCCACCCCCCACGCCATCGTGCGCCGCACCCGCCGGGGCCGCACCGGCCGCCCGCTGCTGGACGGGGCCAAGGCCCCCCTGGAGCACGTGACGGCCATGCTGGCGGAGCGGGAGGCGTTCTACCGCGAGTGCCACCACATCGTCGACACCACCGGGCGCACCGTCGAGGCCGTGACGGCCGAGGTGGTGCGCCTGCACCGGGAAGGGGCATGGAAAAGGTAACCGTTCCGCTCGGCGCCCGCGCCTACGACATCCTCATCGGCCACGGCACCCTGCCCACGCTGGGCCAGGCCGTGGCCGCCACGGGCCTCGAGGGCCGCTGCGTGGTGGTGACCAACCCCACCGTGGGCGCCCTCTACGAGCAGCCGGTGCTGGCCGCCCTGACGGCCGCCGGCTTTTCCGCCAGCGTGTGCCGCGTGCCCGACGGCGAGCGCTTCAAGACCGCCA
Source organism: Nitrospirota bacterium (assembly GCA_016212085.1). Lineage (GTDB taxonomy): Bacteria > Nitrospirota > JACRHL01 > JACRHL01 > JACRHL01 > JACRHL01. The sequence goes on from JACRHL010000019.1 coordinate 144,689, forward strand.
AGTGGCTCGGCCGCATCCACGACCACCTGCTGGAGCAGGGGCTGGACCGGCACGGCTTCATCGTGGCCCTGGGGGGCGGCGTGGTGGGCGACATGGCGGGGTTCGCCGCCGCCACCTTCCTGCGCGGCATCCCGTTCGTGCAGGTGCCCACCACCGTGGTGGCCCAGGTGGATTCGTCCGTGGGCGGCAAGACCGGCGTCAACCACCCACGGGGCAAGAACCTCATCGGCGCCTTCCACCAGCCGCGCCTGGTGTTCATGGACATGGCGGTGCTGGCCACCCTGCCCCGCCGCGAGCTGCTCGCCGGCATGGCCGAGGTGATCAAGTACGGCGTGATCGCCGACCGGGCCTTCTTCGACTACCTGCGCGGGCACGTGGCCGCCATCCTGGCCCTCGACCCCCAGGTGATGGCCCGGGTGGTGGGGCGCTGCTGCGCGATCAAGGCCCAGGTGGTGGCGGACGACGAGACCGAGACCAGCGGCCGCCGCGCCATCCTCAACTACGGCCACACGGTGGGCCACGCCGTCGAGGCGGTGACCGGGTACCGCCGCTACAAGCACGGCGAGGCGGTGGCCATGGGCATGGTGGCCGCCGCACGCATCGCCCACAAGCTGGGGCGGCTGGATGCGCGCGCGGTGGCCGCGCAGGTGGATATTTTGGAGGCCTTCGGCCTGCCCGTCGCCCTGCCCCGGGGGATGGACCCGAACAGGGTGGTGGCCGCCCTGGGGCACGACAAGAAGGCCGCCCAGGGCCGGGTGAAGATGGTCCTGGCCAGTGCCATCGGCCAGGTGGAGCTGGTGCCCCTGGCGCCGGACGAGATCGGCCGCCTGCTGGCCTGAACCGGCCCCGGCTCGGGACCGGCGCGGCGCACGCCGAATAGATACGTTGTGGCAAAAGGTGGCGGGGCCCGTTTTGCCGTTTTCCATTTACGGTGTATCTTGAAAAGGCGGAGCGGTCGCACACCCTACCCCGGCGGCCCTGGACACGCCACCTTCAACACGCCTTGCATCGGACGCGTTTTTTCCTGATCCCCATGCGTACAAACGGCCTCGGGCATTGGCCCGCCGGGTTGCGTGCCGCGCTGCTGGCCGCGCTGCTGGCGGGCTGCGGCGGCAGCGGCGGCGGCACCGTGTTGCAGGCCGCCGGCGCCCTGTGCGGCGGGCTGGTGTCCATCCCCAAGCCGCAGGCGGGCGACAGCCTGGCCAAGGCCGGCTTCAAGTGGGAGCGGCTGGCCCCGGCGGGGGCGCCGCCGCCCGTGCTGGCCGGCGGCGCCGCCTACGAGCCCCGGCCCCAGTCCAAGGCCCTGCGCGCGGTGGGCGGCGCCAGCGCCTGCGCCAACCTGAACATCACCGGCAACGCCGACGGCCAGCCGTTCACCATGGGCGGCACCGTCACCTACGAGGACCGGCTGTACAACGCCAACGGCTTCACCGGCGCCAGGCCGTCCAAGCCGGTGCGCGGCGCCACCGTCGAGGTGGTGCGCTGCATCGACGGGGTGACCCTGGCCACCGGCGCCACCGGCCAGAACGGCGCCTTCAGCGTCACCGCCACCAACCCCGCCAGCTCCCCCGCCGGGGTCTATGTGCGCGTGCTGGCCGACGCGGCGGTGGCCGACGCCTACCACGCCCGCGTCACCGACCACCAGTCGGTGCTCTACGCGGTGGCCCACAGCGCCGTGGACGAGCGCACCGGCGGCAGCTTCCTCACCCAGAACCTGCACGCCACCGAGGCGCTGGGGGTGGGCGGCGCCTTCAACATCCTCGACGTGACCCAGACCGGCCTGGAATACGTGGACGCGGGCCTGGGCATCGCCGCCCCCGGCCTGACCGACCTCACCCTGGTGTGGAGCGAGGGCATCACCGCCGAGACCGTGTTCAACCCGACCACCCATACCATCACCCTGGTCTCCAGCGCCTTCGACACGGACGACTACGACGACATGGTCATCATGCACGAGGTGGGGCACTTCATTGCCGACCAGGTCTCCCAGGACGACTCGCCGGGGGGCATGCACATCCTGGGCGACACCACCCAGGACGCGCGCCTGTCCTGGTCGGAGGGGTGGGGCAACTTCTTCGCCTCCGCCGGCAACGACCGCACCACCTATGTGGACACGGACGGGACCAGCGGCTGGCTGATCTCCTTCGACCTGGAGACGCGCCGCATCACCGGCACCACCGCCACCATCGGCACCGGCGCCACCAACGAGCTGGGCGTGGCCGCCACCCTGTGGGACGCCCTGGACAGCCCCCTCTCCGACGGCAGCGAGGACCAGTCCGACCTGGGGCCGGGCCCGGTGCTGGGCGCCCTGGCCGACCTCAAGGGCATCACCCAGAGCGTCGATTTCGGCCGCTACGTGGGCAAGCTGCGCGCCTACATGCAGAACGCCCAGGAGATGGCCAACTTCGCCCAGGCCGCCTCCCTCCAGGGCATCGCCGTGGCGGTGGACGCGGGCGACCCCGACCTGCCGGGAAACGGCACCCTGGCCGGCGCCAGGCCCATCACCACGCCGCTGCCGGGAGCGTCGCGGGTGGTCAACGCCAACCTGGCGTTCGACGCCACCGGCGCCAGCAAGGACGAAGACCTGTTCCAGGTCACCCTGAGCGCCGGGGTCTCCTACTCCATGTGCACCTTCAACCTGGCGGACGGGGCCGACACCGCCATCGACCTGCTGTCCGCCGGCGGCACCGTGGTGGCCGCCAACGACAACTACAACGGCCAGACCTACTCGGCCGGGTGCGGGGGCGCCTTCGCCTGCCCCGCCAACGACACCACCACCCTGGCCTCGTCGGTCACCGTCGTCCCCGGCGCCGACGCCAGCTACTACGTGCGCGTCAAGCGCGCGGCCGGCGCGCCGCCGTCCGCCGGGCTGTTCGGCGCCTACAGCCTCATGATCGCCGCCACGCCATAGCGGGCGCCCCCCGCGGACAGACGGCGCGCGCGGGGGGATGCCTTGCGGGCCTGTTCAATAAAAGACGATATTCACAAGGGCACCTCTATTAACCGTCGCGAGCGCCCCGAGTGCAAGGCGGACTTAAGCGTAGAACCCGAGACATATCATGGGGATAGGCGATGGTTCGAGCACCGCCCAACGCAGCAATCGGAGCGCGCAGCAGGTTAATTGAGGGGCCCACAAGACGACCTTCGGCGGGCGCGTGTCCGGCATTGTGCCGAAAGGGCCCCAAATGACACGTTTCCAACATCCCCCTTGAGGCCCGCCCCGGCCACGCCGATAAAAAAGCCGCCGCGCGCGCGGTTTTTTTCCAGCCGACCCGCCATGACCGCCTTGACACTTCCGGCCCCGCCGGATAAAATTCCGTACTAATTCGATCGGAATACTGCAACGTGAAATTCTCCGCCCGCTCCCAATACGCGCTCGAAGCCATGCTGGCCCTGACCTCCGCCCAGGGCGGAAGCCCCATCCAGGTGCGCAACATCTCCCGCGAGCACGGCATCCCGGTGCGCTTCCTCGAACAGATCATGGCCGCCCTGAAGAAGGCCGGCCTGGTGAAAAGCATCCGCGGCGCCCGGGGCGGCTACCTGCTGGGCCACGAGCCCGCCACCATCCAGGTGGCGCAGATCCTCCACGCGGTGGAGGGCCCCATCCGCGAGGAGGTCACCGTGGGCGCCCAGCCCGCCGCCACCCAGGTGGTGCAGGCCCTGTGGGGCGACGCCCAGGACGCGGTGCGCACCCTGTTCGAGGGCATCTCGCTGGACGAGCTGGCCAAGCGCAAGGAGCACCTGGAAGGCGCCCGCTCCCTGATGTACCACATCTAACCCCGATCCGCCCCACGAGGAACCCGATGGAACGCCCGGAACTCCAGACCATCAACCGCATCACCCACGAGAGCGACGTGCTCATCATCGGTGGCGGCACCGCCGGCTGCATCGCCGCGGCGGAGCTGAAGGAAAAGTATCCGCACCTGTCGGTGAACATCGTCGAGAAGGCCCACGTGGACCGCTCCGGCTGCCTGGCGGCGGGCATGAACGCCATCAACGCCTACCTGAACCCCGGCGAGACCCCGGAGAGCTTCGTCAAGTACGTGCGCTACGACTCCTGCGGCCTGATCCGCGAGGATCTGGTGAAGTCCATGGCCGAGCTGTTCGAGTACTCGGTGAAGAAGGTCGAGGCGTGGGGCCTGCCCATCCTGTGCGACGACAACGGCAACTACGCGCCGCGCGGCCGCTGGAACATCAAGATCAACGGCGAGAGCCTGAAGCCCATCCTGGCCAAGGCCGCCCGCGACGCGGGGGCGGGCATCTACAACTGGGTGGTGGTCACCAGCCTGCTCATGGACGGCGAGCGCTGCGCCGGCGCCGTGGGCTTCTCGCTGCGCACCAACACCTTCTACGTCTTCAAGGCCAAGGCCACCATCATCGCCACCGGCGGCGCCGCCGGCCTGTACAAGCCCAACAACGCCCACGACGCCCAGCACAAAACCTGGTACTCGCCGTTCAACAACGGCGCCGGCTACGCCATGGGCATCCGCAAGGGCGCCGAGATGACCTCGTTCGAGATGCGCTACGTGGCCTTGCGCACCAAGGACGCCATCGCCCCCACCGGCACCCTGGCCCTGGGCGTGAACGCCCCGCTGGTGAACAGCAAGGGCGAGAAGTTCATGCAGACCCGGTACGCCCACCTGGGCGGCGACGGCGCCCCCACCCCCTACCGCGCCTACGGCCCCATCCAGGAGGTGAAGGCCGGCCGCGGCCCCTGCTACCTGGACACCACGCACATCTCCGATGAGCAGTCGCGCCAGCTCAAGGCGGCGTACCTCGACATGTACCCCTCCCAGGTCCTCTACTGGGCCGCCAACGACATCGACCCCGCCCATCACCCGGTGGAGGTGCAGACCACCGAGCCCTACATCGTGGGCGGCCACTGCCAGGGCGGCTACTGGATCGACAACGACCGCCGCACCACCATCCCCGGCCTCTACGCCACCGGCGACGTGGCGGGCGGCGCCCCGTTCAAGTTCGTGTCCGGCTGCTGGGCCGAGGGCATCCTGGCGGCGCGCCACGCGGGCGGGTGGGTGGACGGGGTGGCCACGCCCCAGGTGGACCACCTCCAGATCGAGCGCGAGTACCAGCGCACCTTCGACCCCCTGTTCAACTACGGCAAGGTCAAGTTCGGCGTGCGCCCCTACGACATGGAGGTGCGCATGCAGAAGATCATGGAGGAGTACGCCGGCGGCACCTCGCAGAACTACGAGATGAACGAGGAGCGCCTGCAACTGGCCCGCAAGTACATGGACCAGCTCCCCGCCCAGTTCGACCAGCTGGTGGTGGCCGACATGCACGACCTGATGCGCGCCCACGAGGTGATGGACCGGGTGACCGTGGGCCAAGTGCTCATCGAGCACCTCATGGCCCGCAAGGAGACCCGCTGGCCCTCCTACCAGACCCGCACCGACTACCCGGAGCGCGACGACCTGAACTGGCTCAAGTTCGTCAACACCCGCATGGACCCGGCCACCGGCAAGGTCGAGGTGCTGTTCCGCCCCTACGAGCAGATCGTCGAGGGCGACCGCTACCACCCGGGCCACAAGCCCCGGCCCGCCGCCAAGTAGGCCCACACACCCGCAAGCACGAGAGACCCCATGCCCGTCATCGTCGATCCCGATCTCTGCAACGGCTGTTACAACTCCAAGCAGCCCCCCTGCGTGCGCATGTGCCCCGGCGACCTGATCGTCAAGGACTTCCAGACCAACCAGGCCTACCTGAAGTACGTGGACGACTGCTGGGACTGCCTGCCCTGCGTGAAGGCCTGCCCGGAGGAGGCCATCCGCTTCCAGCTCTCGTACCAGATGGGCTTCTACAACGCCTCGCTGCAACCCCACGTGCACAAGGACCGCCAGCACATCACCTGGACCAGCGTGGACTGCAACGGCAAGGTGGAGGAGTTCCAGATCCGCACCAAGGTGCTGCCCGTGGCCCTGGACGAGAAGATCGAGGGCGAGACCACGCCCGACTTCTCCATTTGATTCCATTCGCATCCAAAAAACGCGGCTTTTGGATGCTCCGGGCGAGCTGGTTACACATCGCTTCCGAAAAATGCGATTTTCGGAAGCTCCGGGCGTTCCGGCGCCCGAGCGGGATTGTTTGGCAATCGCCTCCAAAAAGCGTGGTTTTTGGAGGCTCCGGGCGCGTTCCGCGCCCGAGCGGCACCGTGTGCCGCTTGGTTTGGATTGGCCTGCGCGTGCGTGCCCGCGTACCGCTGGTGGATTGGCGGCGTGTGTAGGCCAATCCCGGAACAGGTTTGACGCCCTGGCCCAAACGGGTCGGGCGGCGTGAATTTTGGAACTTATCGAACCCCTTAACCGATTAGGTTTTCTGACATGACCACGAACATCGCCCCCCACGGCGGCACCCTCATCAACCGCATCGCCCGCGGCCACGAGCGCGAGTCCCTGGCCGAGAAGGCCAGGACCCTCGTCCACGTGCCCCTCGCCAGCCGCGAGGTGTCCGACCTGGAGATGATCGCCACCGGCGCCATGAGCCCCCTCACCGGCTTCATGACCCAGGACGACTACCTGCCGGTGGTGGACACCATGCGCCTGAAGAACGGCCTGCCCTGGTCGCTGCCGGTCACCCTGAGCGTGGCCGACGACCTGGCCCCTACCCTTAGGCCCGGCCAGCGGATCACCCTCACCGGCGCCGGCCTGCCCCTGGCGGTGATGGACGTGGTGGACGTGTACCGGCGCGACAAGCGCAAGGAGGCGCTGGAGGTCTACCGCACCGATTCCGAGGCCCACCCCGGCGTGGCCAAGGTGTACGAGCAGACCGACTGGCTGGTGGGCGGCCCCATCACCCTGTTCGCCCGCCCGCCCCACGAGACCTTCCTGAACTACCGGCTGGACCCGGAGGAAACCCGCGCCATGTTCCGCGAGAAGGGCTGGAAGCGGGTGGTCGGCTTCCAGACCAGGAACCCCATCCACCGCGCCCACGAGTACATCCAGAAGTGCGCCCTGGAGACGGTGGACGGCCTGCTGGTGCACCCCCTGGTGGGCGACACCAAGTCCGACGACATCCCCTCCACCGTGCGCATGGAGTGCTACGAGGCGCTCCTGTCCCGCTACTACCCCAAGGACCGCACCGCCCTCACCGTGTTCCCCGCCGCCATGCGCTACGCGGGCCCGCGCGAGGCCATCTTCCATGCCATCGTGCGCAAGAACTACGGCTGCACCCACTTCATCGTGGGCCGCGACCACGCGGGGGTGGGCGACTACTACGGCACCTTCGACGCCCAGTACATCTTCGACGAGTTCGAGCCCGACGAGCTGGGCATCACCCCCATGTTCTTCGACCACTCGTTCTACTGCAAGGCGTGCGAGGGCATGGCCAGCTACAAGACCTGCCCGCACGACGCGGAGCACCACACCATCCTGTCGGGCACCAAGGTGCGCGCCATGCTGCGCGACGGCATCGAGCCCCCCCACGAGTTCACCCGCCCGGAGGTGGCGCAGATCCTCATCCACCACATGATCAAGAAGCCGTGACACATCCGCGCCCCGCGCCGGACACGCCGGCGCGGGGCGCGGCGCATGACAATGGGGCACCTCTATTAACCGTCGCGAGCGGTCCCTAGTGCAAGGCGCCCCGAGCGGAGCGGCACCGTTACGCCGTGGAGAGCCCGAGACATATCTGGGAGATAGACAAGGGTTCGAGCCCCGCCTTGGCGCAGCAATCGGGGCGCGCAGCAGGTTAATAGAGGTGCCCAATGGAAATTGTGGTCATATCCGTCGCCGCGCTGGCGCTCTTTCTCGCGGCGCTCCATGGCTGGGGCCGGCTGGTCGCCCGTGCCGCCGGCCAAACCCCGCCGGATTCCTGGGCGTTCACCGCCCTGATCGGAATGGTGACCTGGGGCGCCATCGGTGGACCGCTCAACGTGTTCGGCCTGGCCCGCGGCCCGGCGCTCGACGCCATGATCGTGCTGGGCCTGCTGCCAACCGCCTGGTTCCTGTTCGGCGCCGCGCGCGGCGTACCCGGCGTCACCCATATCGTCCGGGCATGCCTTGGGCCCAACCGGAACCGCCTCATCGACTGGTTGCCACGGCTGATCGTGTGGAGCGCCACGCTCCACGCAATCGCCACGCTGCTGCCGACGGACCGGTTCAACTTTGTCGACGACCTCCAGAAGTACGCCCCCCAGCCTTACCAGATGCTGGCGGCCGGAACCCTTGGGGGCAACCCGTTCGACAACCTCGGGCTGCACAGCCTGGGCCTCCAGGCCTACTTCCAGGCGTTCCTGCTGAACCATGCGCCGTACGTGTACGTCAACGGCTTCGACACCGTGCTGTGTCTGCTGCTGGCGGGGCTGATGCTGGACGACCTGGGCCGCCGCGCGGGCGTCGGGGTGGTGGTGCGTTGCCTGGCCGTGGTGACGCTGGTGTGGATCAACCCCCAGTACGTCAACACCTCTTCAGTCTACTCCAGCACCGTGTGCATGGTGGGCATGGCCTATGCCGCCGTGATGCTGGGGGAGGCGCTGGCCGCCGGCGCCATCCGGGCCACCGCCGCGTGGGCGGTGCTGCTGGGGGCGACCGGCGCCATCCTCACCGCCCTGAAGATAACCATGACCCCGTACGCGCTGGCGTTCATCGTGCTGTTCCTGGCGGCGGGCCTGGCGCGCCGGGAACAGTGGCGCGGTACGGCGCTCGCGTCGGCCGGGGCACTGCTGGGCGGCGCGGCCGTGCTACAGCCGTGGCTGTTCACCTATCCCCACAGCTATGTGACGCTGCTGCTGGGCAACCTCGGGAGAGCCCGCGAAAAAATTTCCCAGGCCAGCGCGGCCAATAACCTGTTCGAGCAGGCGGCTCCGGCGAAACATGCCCACGCGGAAGGCATCCTGGGCAAGCTGAGGCTGCTGTTTTCCAGTGACACCACCTATTTCGGGCATCACTTCCTCGAGTACGGCATCATCGCGGTGGCGGCGTTGGCGCTTGCCCTGCTGGCACTCCGGGCCCTGCTCTCCCGGCGCCGTGCCGGGAACGGCGCATACCTCGCGGTGGCCGTGGCCGCCGGCATCAGCGGTGCCCTGTATTTTCTGGCGATCCCTTACGTCTTCCCGGTCCCGCACAAGGGATTCCGCTACCTTGCCCCGTTACTGGTCGTGCTCCTGCCCCTGTGCGCCCTGAGCTACCTGGGGGGCGTGGCGCGGCCCGGCCTGGGGGTGGCGGACAGCCGCCGCCATACGCTCCGGTCGACCGCCGTCGTCGCTTTGCTGGCCCTGGTCACGGCCATGTTCACGGAGCGCTACGTGGCCCGGGTGGTCCAGCTCAACCATCACCGCTCCATGTATTCCAATCCCACCCCCGAGTGGGTGACCGCTTACCTCCACAAGCTCTTCAGCCCGAACACGCGCGCGGCCATCCGTGGCGTTCAGGCGCGGACCCGCCCCGGCGAGGGCATCCTGGCGCGCATATCGATGCCCGTCCACCTGGATTTCGAGCGCAACCCCATCCACACCATCCCCGACCCGGGCTATTCACTGCTCTGGCTCAAGGTCTCCGTCGACCAGGGCCCGGAAGAGCTGCTCCGAACCCTTCGGGAGACCGGCATCGGCTACGTCCTGTGGGAATACAACGGGGTCGGCGTGTTCAGCAACACGCGCCTGCCGGAAAACCCCGAGCGGGTGTTCGGCGACGTCCCGCAGTGGCAACGGGTGGCGGGGTTCAACCGGCAACTCGTCACCCTGGCGCGCACCCACCAGGTGCTGTTCGATAATGGCCGGGTGATGCTGATCCGCCTGACGCCGCCGGCATAGTCGGCGCGGTCCCGGCCGCCGGGCGCACGCCCGACCGCGGCATACGCGAGGCGCCGCCCTGTTTTATGGCCGCGCCACCCGCTATCATTCCAGTCAGCAACCCTTGGGCACCGCTATTAACCGTCGCGAGCGGTCCCTAGTGCAAGGCGCCCCGAGCGGAGCGGCACCGTTACGCCGCGGAGAGCCCGAGACATATCTTGCCGATAGGCGCGGGTTCGAACACCGCCTTGGTGCAGCAATCGGGGCGCGCAGCAGGTTAATAGAGGTGCCCCCTTGACGGAAAACAGGGAACCCATGGCCACACCCCGAACCGCCCTCCGCCGCGCCGCGCCGCCGGCCCTGCTGCTGGCCCTCACCCTGGCCGCCTGCGGCGGGGGCGAGGTCGCCAGCTTCGTCGCCACCATCGCCCGCGTGTCCCTGGACCCGTTCGGCTTCCAGGCCAACGGCGCCAGCACCCAGGCCGCCATCACCCCGGACGGCCGGTACACGGCCTTCACCTCCGCCGCCAATAACCTGCTCGTCAGCGACACCAACGGCGTGGCCGACGTGTTCCGGTACGACCGGCTGACGGACACCCTCGCCCGCGTGTCGGTGAACAACGCCGGCTTCGCCGGGAGCGGCGCCAGCGGTTCCCCGGCCATCAGCGCCGACGGCAGGTACGTGGCCTTCATGTCCCTGTCGGCCCTGGTGAACACCGACACCAACGGCGTGGCCGACGTGTACCTGCGCGACACGCTGGCCGGCACCACCACCCGCGTCTCCCCGGACGTGTTCGACGGCCCCGCCGACGGCGCCAGCGACGCCCCGGCCATCAGCGCCGACGGCAAGTACGTGGCCTTCGCCTCCCTGGCGTCGGACCTGGTGGCGGGCGACACCAACGGCGTGGCCGACATCTTCCTGCGCGATACGTTGGCCGGCACCACCACCCGCATCTCCGTGGACACGGCGGGCACCGACGCCAACGGCCCCAGCCGCGCCCCAGCCATCAGTGCCGACGGCGGGCTGGTGGCCTTCGAGTCCGACGCCAGCGACCTGGTGACCGCCGACGGCAACGCCGTGGCCGACGTGTTCCGGCGCGATACGGTTTCCGCCACCACCGCCCGCGTCTCCGTGGACACGGCGGGCACCGACGCCAACGGCCCCAGCCGCGCCCCAGCCATCAGTGCCGACGGCGGGCTGGTGGCCTTCGAGTCCGACGCCAGCGATCTGGTGACCGGCGACGGCAACGCCGTGGCCGACGTGTTCCTGCGTGACACGGCGAGCGGCACCACCACCCGCCACTCCGTGAACGACCTGGGCGGCCAGGCCAACCAGCCCTCGCGCCACCCGGCCTTGAGCGGTGACGGCACGGTGCTGGCGTTCGTCTCCGGCGCCTCCAACCTGGTGGACGACGACAGCAACGGCACCGCCATCGACGACCTGTTCCTGCGCTATCCGGCCACCGCCACCACCGTGCGCGTGACCGACGGCCGCTTCGGCCAGGCCAACGGCGCAAGCGCCGCCCCGGTCTTGAACACGGACGGCACGGTGCTGGCCTTCGAGTCCGCCGCCTTCAACCTGGTGACGAACGACACCAACGGCCTGGTCGACCTGTTCCGGGCCACGGTGCCGTGAGGATTGGCCGAACAGGGCCATCCACGCCCTGTTCAGCCCGAAACCGGAACGGTTTCCCGGCCGTTCCATGCCACCATCACCGCCGTGGCGGCGGCGCTGCCCGGGGCGCCGCCACGGGGCGCCGCCAGCGGCCCGCATGGTTTTGCTGGCGCTTTCGGCGTGGTTCGGTTATGATAAAAAGATTCCCGCCACGGCGGGGGCACCCTTTTGGGCCTTTCAGGTCACCTTCCCTTCACACGGATCCCTGTCTGGCAGCGTTCCGGCGCCACGTGGCGGCCGGCCCGTCGGGAACCTTGCGCGCGCCCTTGGCCACAACCGGCTCGCCGCCCGCACACCAGGGTTTTTAAAATCCATCGCAAAAAAAATCCACCCGGTGGCAGGTGGAATGAGGATTCGATTCGTGTCTTTTCAGCCTTTCGGGCTTGATGCGGCCCTGCTGCGCGCGCTGGACGCGTGCGGCTTCACGCATCCCACCGAGATCCAGTCCAAGGCCATTCCCGTGGCGCTCTCCGGGCGCGACCTGATGGCCTCGGCGCAGACCGGCACCGGCAAAACCGCCGCCTTCACCCTGCCCATCCTGAACACCCTGATGGCGCGCCCCAAGGGGCGTGGCAACGGCCCGCGCGCACTGGTGCTCACCCCCACCCGCGAGCTGGCCACCCAGGTGGCCGACGTGGTGCGCGACCTGGGGCGCTTCTGCCACGTCAAGCACGGCACCGTGGTGGGCGGCATGGCCTTCGGCCCGCAGGAGCGCCTGCTGCGCGCCCCGCTGGACGTGCTGGTGGCCACCCCCGGCCGCCTCATCGACCACATGGAACGCGGCAACGTGGACTTCACGCGGCTCGAGGTGCTGGTGCTGGACGAGGCCGACCGCATGCTCGACATGGGCTTCCTGCCCGCCGTGCGCCGCATCATCACCGCCACCCCGGCCAGCCGCCAAACCATGCTGTTCTCCGCCACCCTGGAGGGCGCCGTGCTGGATGTGGCCAAGAAGCACCTCAACAACCCGGAGCGGGTGCAACTGGCCGCCGCCAAGCAGCGCCACGCGGGTATCACCCAGTGGATGCACACGGCCAGCGGCGAGCCCCACAAGCGCGCCATGCTGGAGCACCTTCTGACCGACCGCGAGTTGTCGCAGGTGGTGGTGTTCACCGGCACCAAGTGGCGCGCCAAGAAGTTGGCCGCGCAGCTCGCCGAGCTGGGCCACGCCAGCGCCCCCCTGCAGGGCAACATGACCCAGGCGGCGCGCCAGCGCACCGTGGACCAGATGCGCGCCGGCCGGGTGCGGGTGCTGGTGGCCACCGACGTGGCCGCCCGCGGCCTGGACGTGCCGGGCATCAGCCACGTGATCAACTACGACCTGCCCATGGTACCGGAGGATTACATCCACCGCATCGGCCGCACCGGCCGCGCCGGGGCATCGGGCATCGCCATCTCCCTGGTGGTGCCGGGCGAGCGCCGCCTGCTGGCGGACATCGAGCGCCTCACCGGCCGCGCCGTGGAACGCCGCGACCTGGAGGGCCTGACCGGCACCTGGCCGGCCAGTTCCGACGACGCGGACGAGCGCCCGCGCCAGCCGCGCCAACAGCGCCAGGCGCGCCAGCCCTTCCCCGGCCGGACCGACAACCGGGCCGGAAGCGGCCGGGGCGACCAGCGCGGCGAGGCCCCGCGCAACGGGCGCCGCGCCGAGGGCGCCGGCCAGGGCGGCTTCCGCGCCGGCAACGGCGGCGTTCGGAATGACGGCCAGGGCGGCCGCGCCGAGGGCTTCCGGGACGAGCGCCGCGACGCCAACGCCGGCGGCGGGTTCCGGTCCGGCAACGGCGGCTTCCGCCCCGGCGAGGGCCGGGGCGAGGGCGTCCGCAACGACGGCCGCGACAACAGCGCCGGCGGCTTCCGGACCGAGGGGCGGAGCAACCCGCCCGGCAACAGCGGCGGTTTCCGGGGCAACAAGCCCGGCAACGGCGGTGGCGGCTTCCGCGCCGGCGACGGCGGCGGTTTCCGCGCCAACAAGCCCGGCAACGCCGGCGGCAACAAGCCGTTCCGGGGCAACCGCCAGGGCAGCGGCCGCTCGGCGGCCCGTTAGCCCACAGCAAGGCACAAAAAAAGGCCGGGGAGTGGCTCCCCGGCCTTTTTTTGTGCCCACACCATCACCGGGCATGGCCGGAACGTGCGTTCACGGCGTCTGCCGGAAGGGCTCCACGTAACGCCGCACGCACGTTTGAGCCCTGACGGCGCGCTCACGATCGTCCCGGCGCTGGCCGTCCCTGCCTTCGGCGTCGGACACGGCGAGCGCGTATTGCGCCTTGGGATCACCCCGCCGGGCCGCCCCGGCGAACCAACGCACCGCCGGCGCCACGTCACACCCGGGCACCTCTATTAACCGTCGCGAGCGGTCCCTGGTGCAAGGCGCCCCGAGCGGAGCGGCACCGCTACGCGCGCGCAGAACCCGAGACATGTCATGGTGATAGGCGAAGGTTCGAGCACCGCTTTAGCGTAGCAATCGGAGCGCGCAGCAGGTTAATAGGAGTGCCCACCCAGCGCCGCATCAGTGCCGCTCCCCCGCCCGCGTCAGTGGTTGTTGCCCGCCTTCTTCCTGATCTTCCTCACGCCCCGGTGGGCCACGTACCAGGCGGTGAGGGCGCCGAACGGGATGAACAGGGCGGTGAGCACGGTGGACGTGCCGTCGCCGATCAGGTGCTGCTTCTCCATGCCCTTGAACAGGTAGCCGGCAAGGCCCGTCATGTAGTAGGTGATGACGATGATGGACAGCCCCTCGGCCAGCTCCTGCAAGCGGAGCTGGGTGGCGGAGCGGGTATCCAGGTTTTGCAGCAGCCGGGTGTTCTGCGCCTCGATCTTCATCTCCACGCGGGTGCGCAGGATGCTCGTCAGCGCCAGGATTTCCGCCTGCATGCGCCCCAGGCGGGCCATGAACGCACGGTACTCGTCCACCACCGTCTCCACCCGCTCCAGGATGAGGGGGCCCAGCGGGTCGAACCCCTCCACCGGCTGCGCCTTCCAGGCCGCGAAGCCCTCGCGCACCCGCTCGCCATAGGGGAAGGTGGCCGACACCACGTGGTTGAAACGGCCGTTCAGGCGCACCACGTGGGCCAGCTCCACGGTCAGTTCCTTGAGCCAGCGCTCCATCTGCTCGCGGGTGGCGCCCTGGATGTCCTGGGTGAAGTCCTCGGTGCGGGCCGACAGGCCGTTCTCCATGCGGTGCACCCGCTGGATGCTCGCGCGCACCTCCGTGCGCGGGATCATGAGCAGGTGGTAGTAGTTCTCCACGCGGCCGATGTTGGCCACGGCGAACACCGCATGGTCGGACACCGCCTCCGGCGTGCCGCACACCACGTAGCGCTCGCGGCCGCCCACCGGCTCGTAGTTGGTATACACCGCCAGCTCGCCGCCCAGCACCCGGTTGCCGAAGCGGTTGCGGCACACGATGAGGTCGCACACCTCGCGCGGGTTCATGGGGCGGTCCACCACCGTCACGTCGAGGCAGGTGACCAGGGGCGGGATGCCGCAGTCGTGCAGATCGGGGACGATGGCCGCCATGGGCGCCTCAAGGGCATGGGTGGCGGCGCCGGTGAGGATGGCACGCACGAAGTAGTATTCCGTGTGCAGCTCCCAGGTGAGTTGCAGGTACACCCCCTCGTGGTCCATCAGATCGCCCCAGCCGTGGGCGTGGGCGTCGCCCAGGGAGCGCTGCCCGCCGGGGATGCCCAGACGGTCCAGCAGGGCGGCAAAGCGCCCCCGGATGACCAGCTCCGTCTCGTCCTCGTCGCGCTGATAGGCCACGTGGTGCACCAGCGCCGGGCCGTCGATGCGCTCCTGGGGCACCACCCCCAGCTCCTGGTGCACCTCCTCCACCAGCGAGAACGCACTGGCCTCGCACACGTCGATGCACACGGTGCACTCCGGCGGGCAGCGGTCCTGGTGGGTCATCACCACGCCGTCGCCGCGCACGGCCAGGATCTGCTGGGGGCAGGATGGCACGCAGGCAGGGCTGCCGCCGCACAGGTCGCAGCGCTCCTTGCGGAGCTGTATCGCCGTATCCATGGCTATCTCGCTCGGGGAAAAAAACGGACGCGGCCGCTACATGCCGCACATGCCGCCACCGCAACCGCCGCCCCCCATGCCGCAGGGGGGCATGGCCGGGGTGGAGCCGCCGGAGCCCATGCTGGGGGCGAAGGCGGAAAAACGCCGGGTGGCCCGGGCGGCGCCGCACTCGGGGCAGACCGCGTCATTGGGGTCGGCATTCATGGACTGCAACAGGGTGAAGCCGTGGCCGCAGCCGCCGCAGGTGTATTCGTAAAGGGGCATGAAGCGCTGCCTCCATCCGTGAACCGTGGGTGACGCCGGGTGTGCCGGCACTGTACCACGCCCCTCCGGCGCCCCGCAAAGGCGGCGGGAGCGGGCATCCACCTTCCTTTAACCACGCCCGCTTGGGTTACAATACCCCCCATGGATGAAATCATTTCCGTCACCGCCCGGGGCATCGACCGGGCCTTGCGCATCGGGCTGGGCCATTTCGACGAGGGCGAATACGAGCCGGCCCTGGCCGTGTTCGAGGAGGCCATCCGGCGCTACGGCCCGGACATGGGCCTCACCCGCTGGAAGGGCGTGACCCTGCGCCACCTGGGCCGCGTGCACGAGGCGGTCCGCGCCCTCGAGCTGTCGGCCACCGAGGCCACCACCGACTCCCTGTACGAACTGGCCCTGCTGCTCATCGAGGAAAACGTCGACGCGGAGCGCGGCTTCGACCTGCTCGAGGGGCTGTCGGCCCGGGGCGACATGCCCGCCCGCGAGTATCTGGCCCACCGCGCCTACGAGGACGGCCGCTTTGGCGAGGTGGTCACCCTGTCGCGCCTGCCCCGCCCCGAGGACGCCCGCGACGAGTGGCCCGACTGCGTGGAGTGCCTGGAAACCCTGGAGGGCATCGCCCTCACCGAGATGGGCCGCCTGGAGGAGGCGCGCTTCCACCTCAAGCGCGCCGCGCGCCTGAGCCCCAGTTGCGCCTCCCACATGACCAACCTGGGGCGCGTGTACCAGATCCGCAAGCGTTACGCCCGCGCCCTCAAGTGCTACATGCGCGCCATGGAGCTGGACACGGACGACCCCATCCCGCAGATGAACCTGGCCCACCTGTACGAGGAGATGGGCCGGGTGGACGCGGCGCGCAGCCTGTTCCAGTCCCTTTACGTGAACTGCGACCCGCAGGTGCCCGACACCGCCGTGCTGGAGGACTACGCCCGCTTCCTGGCCCGCCACGGCGAGGTGGACACGGCCATCAAGATGGTGGAGCGCACCCTCCAGAAGACCGAGGGCGAGGCCGCCGAGGACCTGGCGGCGTTCCTGGGCTGGCTGGCCCTGGACGGCGGCGACGCGCCCAGAGCCCGCGCCATCTGGGAGGACCAGGTGGCCAAGAACGTCACCGCCTTCGCCGCCCGCCACTACCTGGCCGGCCTGTGCGCCCAGGAGGGCGACGCGCCGCGCGCCCTGCAACTGCTGGACGAGGCCAGCGCCATCGACCCCGTGGCCACCCGCAACTGGTGCACCCGCCCCGACGGCCAGGTGGAGGCCTGCTTCGAGAACGTCATGCACCTGGCGCGCTTCCGCACCCTGGCGGGGCTCGACGAGCGCCGCGGCTGAGCCGGGCATGGCCACGCGCCTGCCCTTCAACGCGGACCTGGTGATCCGCGCCTACATGCAGGGCATCTTCCCCATGGCCGACGAGAACGGCGAGATCCGCTGGTACGCCCCGGACCCGCGCGCCATCATCGATCTCGACCGCTTCCATGTTTCCAGGCGCCTGGCGCGCACCGTCCGCCAGGGGCGGTTCGAGGTGCGCATCGACGCCGACTTCCACGGCACCGTCATCGACTGCTCCGGCCGCGACGAGACCTGGATCAGCGGCGACATCCTGCGCGTCTATACGGACCTGCACCGCATGGGCCTGGCCCACAGCGTGGAGTGCTGGCGGGACGGGGCGCGGGTGGGCGGCCTGTACGGCGTGGCCCTGGGCGGCGCGTTCATGGGCGAGAGCATGTTCAGCGCGCGGACCGACGCCTCCAAGGTGGCCCTGGTGGCCCTGGTGGAACGGCTCAAGGCGCGCGGCTTCACCCTGCTCGACACACAGTTCATGACCCCCCACCTGGCGCGCCAGGGCGCCCACACCATCCCCCTGGCCGAATACCGGCGCCGGCTGGACCAGGCCCTGTCCCGGCACTGCCGCTTCGCGGACTGACGGCGGGCCACCGGGCCGTGCCAGGGCCTGTCAACACAAAGGCAAAGGCGGCGACGGAGCCCATTTTTTTGTAAATCGAGGCGCAGCGCGCGGGCCGTACCGGCCATACGGGCAAGCGCTGCAACGCAGGGTTGCGAAAAAGTGGGCCCGTCCCTTCGGGTTGTGCCCCGAACGGCCCCATGCTGCGTTGCGCGTCGCTCATTCAGCTTAAGCTAAACCACGCTTCCGCGCGCCTTGCCTGGTACCGTTCGGGGCACAACGCCGCGCTTGCCATTTGTGTTAACAGACCCTAGCGTCCCCTCGTGCAATCCGCATAATTCCTTATTATTTAAATAGTTCCGAACGCCGAAACGACCTTATTGGGTGACCGGGTGGGGGCACGTGCCACGTGCGCCGCCCACCACGGCAACGTATTGAGGTCGGGGCACGACGTTCCGCCGGTGGCGGATGACACACCGCGGTTCACCGCTGCCCCCGCCGCGATGGGGGAACCGCCATGATCCATGAACCGCCCGAAGCGCCGGGCGACGCCCGCCGGCCAGTTGCCGCTCCGGCATCCCACCCGGCCGCCCCGGCGTTGACCCGCTGGCTCGCCGGCCGGTCCGACCGGGGGCGGGGTGCGCTGCTCATCGCCGTCATGGCCACCGCGTGCGTGGCGGTGGGGGCGGTCACCTTCCTCACCCTGTACCGGGCCGCCCTGGCGGAACAGCGCGCGCGCCTGCTGGAGCTTGCGGCCATCCAGGCCAGCCTCATCGACGCCATCGATCCGGCCACCGCCGCCTGGGGCGGCGCCTCCGCCCCGGTGGACCGCCTGGTCGCCGTGGCCCAGCACATGCGTGACGCCTACGGCCGCTTCCGGCATCCCACCGCGACCGGCGAGTTCGTGCTGGGCATGGGCGACGGCCAGCGCTTCACCATCCTGATGGTGAGCGAGACGGGGCGGCGCGCCGCGCCCGACGCCATGCCCATGGGGGCCCGCCTGGCGGAGCCCATGCAACAGGCACTGGCCGGACGCACCGGCACCCTGATCGGCCGCGATTTCCGTGGTGATACGGTGCTGGCCGCCCACGTCCCGATCCTGGCGGGAACCGGCGGCGGCATCCGTTTTGGCCTGGTGGCCAAGGTGGCCCTGGCGGAGATCCGGGCCCCCTACCTGCGCGCCGCCGGCACCAGCACGGGCGTTTCCCTGGTGCTGGTGCTGGGCGGCGCGCTGTTGTTCGCGAGCGTCAACCGCCAGATCATCGCCCGCCTCCGCGCCAGCGAAAGCAAGGTGCGCACCATCGTCGAGACGGCGGCGGACGCCATCGTCGCCCTCGACGCCAATGGGCGCGTAACCTGCGTCAACCCCGCCGCCGAGACCCTGTTCCTGCGCCCCGCCGCCGAACTGCTGGGGCAGCCCGCCGAGGGCCTGATCGTCGGCGCCGCCGGCCCCGCCGCCACGTGGCCCATGCGCCACCGGCACAGCGGGCGCGGCGGACGGCGACGCATGATCCGGGGCGAGATGACCGGCCTGCGCAAGGGGCGGCGCCCGTTCGACGTGGAGCTGACCGTCTCCACGCCGACCGCGTGCGAGGCCTGCGAGGTGTTCGAGGGCCCCCGGCCGCCCGGCGATTCCACCGGCGGCTGCCACGCCCCGTGCTGGAGCACCATCCTGGTGGCGCGCGACATCACCCGCGCCAAGCTGGCGGCGCGCAGGCTGGTGCAAAAGCACCACGCGCTGGAGGCCAGCAACGCCGAACTGGCCGCCAAGCGGCGCGAGCTGGAGGGGTTCTACCACACGGTCTCCCACGAGCTGCGGACCCCCCTCACCGCCGCCACCGAATTTTCCAGCATCCTCGACGAGGGGCTGCTGGGCAGCCTGAACCCGGATCAGACCGAGGCGGTGCGCATTGTCGGCGCCTGTTGCCGGCAGATGGCGGTCATGATCGACGACCTGGTGGATGCCAGCCGCCTGGACAACGGCAAGCTCGCCCTGCACCGGCGGCCGGTCGCCGTCACCCTCCTGGCGCGCCAGATGGCGGACGAGCTGCAACCGGGCGCCACCCGCGCCGGCATCCAATTGATGGTGGACGCCGACGGCGATGCCGGGGTGGTGGAGGCGGACCCGGCCCGGCTGCGCCAGGTGCTGGGCAACCTGCTCTCCAACGCCCTCAAGTTCACCCCGCGTGGCGGCACCGTCACCATCCAGGTGGACCCGGCGCCGGACGGCGTGACGGTGCGCGTGGCCGATACCGGCCCCGGCATCCCGGAGGACAAGCTGGAGGCCATCTTCGAACGCTTCTACCAGACCGACGCCGTGCGCGACCAGGCCAAGGGCGGCCTGGGGCTGGGGCTGGCCATCAGCCGCGGCCTGGTGACGCTGCACGGCGGCCACCTCTCCGTGCACAGCACGCCGGGGCAGGGCGCCACCTTCGCCTTCACCCTGCCCGCCGTCCCGCAACCGGTGGCCTGAGCCCCCCCGCAAGCCGGCGGCGTTGCAGGGGCTGGGCCCACAAGGGGGCCGCTCAGGCGGCGCGGGGCGTCTGCGGGCCGTACCAGCGGTCCAATGTCTCGCGGATGGTGCGGACCAGCGCCGTGCCGTCATACGGCTTCTGGATCACGTCCGAGGCGCCGTGCTCCATGGCGTACAGCCAGTTGGGGATATTGCCGTGGGCGGTGAGGAACAGCACCGGAATCTCGCCCGTCTCGCGCGAGGTGCGGAGCATGTCGAACACGGTGAAGCCGTTGCCATCGGGCATCATGATGTCCAGGATCACCAGGTCGGGGCAGCAGCGGGTCACCAGGTCCAGTGCCTCGCGCCCGGTGTGGGCGACGCTCACGTCGAACCCGGCGGCCGCCAGCCGCAGGTACAGGGCACGGGCGATGTCGCGGTCATCATCGGCGACCAAAATCCGCATGGTCAGGTCTCCTCCTAACGTCCCTCCCCGTCAGCGACCCGAACGAACGCATTCCATACCTTTCTACATCGGTCGCCCGCACACCGCGCATGAGTGTTTTGGGGGTGGATTCCGGCCCGCCGGGCGCCCGCGCGGCCATGCGCCCGGCGCCGGACGGGCCCGTTACCGCCCGGCGCGCGGCCCGTCGAAAATCGACGGCTTTCAACGGGTTGAGGACGCCTTGAAACAAAATGTCGCCGCGCGTCACATCGCCTCTTGCGGGCTTGTGGCGGACTATGCTAGCGTGGCCCCAAACTCGACTCAGGCGAGCATGCGTTTTGACCCCTACCCCGTCCCTTTGGCCCACAAGGCTGGGAAGTGGTTTGGCCAAGCCGCGACATCCCGAAGGTCGAAATAGGCGCTGCCGCCCGGCTCCGCGTTTGGCCGGTCGGTGGTTATCTTGATTTCAGAGCGCATGATTGGATTAGGAGAGTCGAGTCGATGAACATTTATGTCGGCAACCTGCCCTACAACCTGACGGATGAGGAACTTCGCGAGGCATTTGCCGCATACGGCGATGTGTCCAGCGCGGCCATCATCATGGATCGCGACACCGGTCGGTCGAAGGGCTTTGCCTTCGTCGAGATGCCCAACGATGGCGATGCCGGGAGCGCCATCGAGGGCCTGAACGGCCAGCCGCTGAAGGGCCGCCCCCTGCGCGTCAACGAGGCGCGCCCGCGCCCGCCGCGCAGCGGTGGCGGCGGTGGCGGTGGCGACCGTCGCCCGCGCTACTAAGCGCGACGCGATTCGCATCGGGGCCGCACCGCAAGGTGCGGCCCCTTTTTTTTGGGTGATCCCCAAGGGATACCGAAAACAATCCGTCAACCTCCCCCTCCCGCGCACCGACAAGGGGACACCCACCGGCAGCCCCGGACGGCCACCATCAAACCAGAGGGGGAGACATGATCGCGACCGACATGGTTCAGGAGAGCTTCGCGCGCTGCAACCTGAACGCGAAATTCATCGACGTGTTTTACGAGAACTTCCTGGCCAGCAACCCGATGTTCGCCGAGATGTTCGCCCATACGGACTTCAAGCAGCAGAAGGAACTGCTGCGGCGGGGCATCTCCATGATGATCCTGTACGCCGACGGCAACGCGGTGGGGCGCCTGGCGCTGCAACGCCTGGGCAAGAGCCACGGCAAGCACGGCATGGGCATCCCGCCGGCCATGTACAACTTCTGGCTGGAGTCGCTCATCAAGACCGTGGCCCAGGTGGACCCGCGCTGGGACCACTACGTGGAAAAGCAGTGGCGCGACACCATGCAGCACGGCATCCGCCACATCATCGAGGAAGGCGAGAAGTAGCCCCGCCCGCCGCGCCCGTTGCACAAAACCGAAAGGGGGCCGCCCCGTGACGGGGTGCGCCCCCTTTTCGTTTCCGCCATTGACCGCCGCGGGCGCCCCGAGTGGCCCGGCGCCACCCCGGCGCGCGGATGATCCATCCCGTTCCCGGAGCGACCGCGCGCCACGGGCCGTTGAGCCATCGCGCCACGACTCCAGAAGGCGGCACCGCCGCCGGCCACACCCGCACCCTGTCCGGCAAAAGCCGCACCCGCTACAGACTGGACTTCCACCTGATCCCATCCGGCGTCATCATCCATTTGGATGATGGCCAATGCAAGGAAGACATCCAGAGCCAGCTCTTCATCACCTACCCGTGGAACATGTTCTCCGTGAATAACCCGGCGTAGGGGGGGGGTAGGTTGGGAAGAGCGGGGCGAAGCCCAACGGGGGGCGGCGCGTGTCCATACATGCGCGTTGGGCTTCGTTGCACTCTACCCAACCTACGAGCTGGTGGCGCGGGAGATACCCCGCACGCTCTCCTTGCGAACGCTCACCACCACCCGGTTGATGGCCATGGACGCGGCCTTGGGTACGGCCTTCTTCTGAACGCCGGTCAACCACCGCTCCGTGCGGCGGATATCGGCGGTGATGTTCAGGCCGATCATGGTGTCCGGGAAAATGAAAAGACTCGCCGCAGCGGTCCACTTTATAGGGATGAGGGCTCCTTGTTCCCGTTATCACAAACGCGCACCGGTTTTCAACCGAGGCGTGAAAAAGTGTGGTAAAATGAACATTGGTCGTGATTGCGACCAGCATTATCCCGGAACCCCGGGGCAATTACATGGAGGCTGTATGAGAAAACCCCACCAGACAGCGGTTCTTATTGATGGAACCGCCCTGTATTTCCGAACAAAACAAGAACGGGGGGAGCGCTTGGATTACGCAGCGCTGGATCGGCACTTGCGTCAGAAATCCGGCGCAGAAGCTTTCCAGCCTGCGATTTTTTTCACCTCCTTCGATCCGGCCAACGAAGGCCAAACAAAATTCCACAATTTTCTCCGGACACAACTTGGATGGCGTACCGAGGAAAGCCCCGTTTGGGAAGCTGACCCTGCGCTCAAAGATGCACCGGGTGATAGATCGGAGCGGCACAACGAGTTTATCCGGTTCGACGCTCCGATTTCGTTTGCACTCGGACGGCTTGTCGAAAGTCGATCACGGATCGTCGTCCTAACAGATTCCTACGGTGTTCAGTCGTCTATGACTGCGGCCTCAACCTACGGAAATGTCAAGGTAACCCTAGCATTTTTTGGTCGCCAACTCGACCCTAGGTGGCTTTCGGTTTTTAGACGGTCGAACAACCCGGTCGAATTTTGGGATTTGGACGATGCAAGCGCAGAATTGTTTGGACGGGAAGAAATCTCGGCAGAAATGTTGGGATCGGCGCTGTCTCATCTGCGCTAACGATACCGTTCAATAAGAAGGATAGGCGGCGATACCGCCGTCTATTCCCCGCACAGTACACGGTGTGCTGTGCAACTAAAATCGGGCATCCGCCCGGGAATGATTGGAGAAAATGAAATGACTACCGAAGACGAACCGGACAGGTTTTTTTCCGACATCCAACGCTTGGGTTTCGAGGTTAGCCACTTGCAAGGGCAAGGAGAGCTTTTGCTCTCCCACAGTGAAGGGGGTTGTGAGGCTAAATTTAAACTCACCAACCCGAACTGTTGCGAAGCATGCAAGGAAATTGCGTTGGCGATTCGCGATATAACATCGAAACATCGACACAAGCGAGAGGCTTGAGGCTTGAGGGCGGCAGGAAGTTCATAGAGGGCAGCCTGCCGCCCTCCCCTTGCTGGGTAATCCCCCCTGAAATGAGTGGTGATCAGAAGTAGCCCGTAGGCTGGGCAGAGCCCCGCGAAGCCCAGCATCCACCCGGCCCCCGCCGTGGGGCGTTGGGCTTCATTGCATTCAGCACCAACCTACATCCGCCGGGTGGCCATCGAGCCGACCCGTCCCTGTATCTCTCTTGACGTGGCATAACAACCCGTTGCCATCCAATTCACGCCCCTGGACCGTCTCGCGTTCCGATCCCCCCGCCACCCATCATGGCACCGCCACGCCCCTTGGAAGCCGAGACGCTCCAACGGAGGCAATGCAGCAAATAATGCATCATGGCACCGCCATGCCGCGTGGAAGCCGAGACCTATCATGGCGATAGGATAGGGTTCGAATACCCCCTGCGCGGCAATCGGGGGCGCGCGGCGGGTAACGGGGTTACCCCACCGTCACCACCAGTTCCCCGTCCCGGGCATCCACCGTCAGCTTGGCGCCGTCGGCCACGTCGTCGGCGATGAGGGTGCGGGCCAGGGCGGTTTCCAGCTTGTGCTGGATCACGCGCTTCAGGGGCCGGGCGCCGTACACCGGGTCGAACCCCTCCACGGCCACCAGCTCGCGGGCGGCGGGGGACACGTCGAGGGTGATCTGGCGCTCCGCCAGGCGGGCGCGCACCTCGTCCAGCAGCAGGTCGACGATGCGGCCGATCTCGGCGCGGGTGAGGGGCTTGAACAGCACCACGTCGTCCAGCCGGTTCAAAAACTCGGGCCGGAAGTGGGCGCGCATCTCGCCCAGCACCTGTTCCCGCGCAGCGTCCAGGATGTGCCCCTGGTCGTCCACCCCGCCCAGCAGGTGCGGCGAGCCGATGTTGCTGGTGAGGATCACCACCGTGTTCTTGAAGCTCACCGTGCGGCCGTGGGAGTCGGTCAAGCGCCCCTCGTCCAAGAGTTGCAGGAGGATGTTGAACACGTCCGGGTGGGCCTTTTCCACCTCGTCGAACAGCAGCACCGAATAGGGGTTGCGGCGCACCGCCTCGGTGAGCTGGCCGCCCTCGTCGTAGCCGATGTAGCCGGGGGGCGCCCCCACCAGCCGCGACGTGCTGTGGCGCTCCATGTACTCGCTCATGTCGATGCGCACCATGTGGTCGCGGCTGTCGAACAGGGTGGCGGCCAGGGTGCGGGCCAGCTCGGTCTTGCCCACGCCGGTGGGGCCCAGGAACAGGAACGAGCCGATGGGGCGGTTGGGGTCCTTGATGCCCGCGCGGGCGCGCAGCACGGCGTTGGCCACGGCGGTCACCGCCTCGTCCTGCCCCACCACGCGGCGGTGCAGCACGTCGGCCAGGCGCAGCAGCTTGGCCCGCTCCGCCTCCACCAGCCGGGTGACCGGGATGCCGGTCCAGCGCGACACCACGTCGGCGATGGCCTCCTCGTCCACCTCGGCGGCCAGCATCTTGGTGTCGGTGGCGGCGGTCTTCTCGGCGAGCTGTTTTTCCAGCGCGGGCAGGGTGCCGTGGCGCAACTGGGCCACCTTTTCCAGGTCGTAGGCGCGCTCGGCGGCCTCGATCTCGTGCCGGGTGTACTCGATGCGCTCGCGCAGGGCCTTGGCCGCCTCCAGCGAGCCCTTTTCGGCCTCCCACTGGGCGCGCATGGCGGTCACCTCGGCGGACAGGCCGGTCAGTTCGCTCTCCAGTTCCTCCAGGCGCTCGCGGGAGGCCGGATCGGTCTCCTTTTTCAGGGCGGCGGCCTCGATCTTGAGGCGCATCTCGCGGCGGGTGGCCTGGTCCAGCTCCGGGGGCATGGAGTCGATGGCGGTGCGGATGCCGGCGCAGGCCTCGTCCACCAGGTCGATGGCCTTGTCGGGCAGGTTGCGGTCGGTGATGTAGCGGTCCGACAGGCGCGCGGCGGCCACCAGGGAATTGTCCTGGATGCGCACGCCGTGGTGCACCTGGAAGCGCTCCTTGAGGCCGCGCAGGATGGAGAGGGTGTCGTCCAGCCCCGGCGGGTGCACCATCACCGGCTGGAAGCGGCGCTCCAGGGCGGCGTCCTTCTCGATGTGCTGGCGGTACTCGTCCAGGGTGGTGGCGCCGATGCAGTGCAGCTCGCCCCGGGCCAGCATGGGCTTGAGCATGTTGCCCGCGTCGGTGGAGCCCTCGGTGCGGCCGGCGCCGACGATGTTGTGCAGCTCGTCGATGAACAGGATGATGCGCCCCTCGGCGGTCTTGATCTCCGTGAGCACCGCTTGCAGGCGCTCCTCGAACTCGCCCCGGTATTTCGCCCCGGCCATGAGGGCGGTGAGGTCGAGCGAGAACAGGGTGCGCTCCTTGAGGCCCTCGGGCACGTCGCCGTTCAGGATGCGCTGGGCCAGCCCCTCGACGATGGCGGTCTTGCCCACGCCCGCCTCGCCGATGAGCACCGGGTTGTTCTTGGTCTTGCGCGACAGGATGCGGATGACGGAGCGGATCTCCTCGTCGCGGCCGATCACCGGGTCGAGCTTGCCCTGGCGGGCCAGTTCGACCAGGTCCTGGCCGTACTTGGCGAGGGCCTCGTACTTGCCCTCCGGGTTGTCGGTGGTCACCCGCTGGTGGCCGCGCACCTTTTGCAGGGCGGCCAGCAGCCGGTCGCGGGATACGCCGGCGTCCTTGAGCAGGCGCCCGCAAGGCCCCTGCCCGTCGGCCAGCAGGGCCAGCAGGGCGTGCTCCACGGACACGAAGTCGTCCTTCATGCGGCCCGCCTCGGCCTGGGCCTCGGTGAGCACGCGCGACAGGCCGGGCGCCATGTACACCTGGGTGGAACCGCTCACCTTGGGGCGTTTTTCCATCTCGCGGGCCACCTGGCCCTTGAGCGCCTCCGGGTCGGCACCGGCCTGCCGGAGCAGGCGCGGCGCCAGGCCGTCGGGCTGGGCCAGCAGGGCCAGCAGCAGGTGCTCGGCGGCCACCTCCTGGTGGTGGCGGGCGACGGCCACCTCCTGCGCCCCCTGGAGGGCCTCGCGCATCTTCTGGGTGAACTGGTTCAGGTCCATGGCTCCCCTTTCGGCATCCCTATGGTGGCGGAAACCGGGCCATCATGGCGCCGGCAGCCCGCGCGACTCAAAACCTTTGTTTAACCACCACGGGCGGCAGCGCAAGGGGATGCGCCGGACGGGGGATACGAAACCGCCGGCCTCCCGCCCGCCATAATGAGGCGGGCGGGAGGCCGGCGGTCCGGCTCTCCCCAGCCATTTTTCCCTGGGGAACGCCGTTGGCGGTCAAGGGTTCCGCGCGGCGGGTTTTGGCCCTTCCGTCAGGCGGCCTTCACCTCGATCCTGCGGACCTCGCCCTCCGCCGCCTTGGCCTTGGGCATGGTGATGGTGAGCACGCCCTTGCGGAAGCTGGCGGCCACCTTGCCCGCCTCCACCTCCGCCGGCAGCGGGATCATGCGGCGGAACGCGCCGTAGTAGCGCTCGCCGTGGTAGGCGCCCTCCCTGGTCTCCGCCATCTCGGTCTTCTTCTCACCCTTGATGGTGAGGGTGTCCCCGCTCAGGGTCACCTCGATGTCCTTCTCGTCCATGCCCGGCAGTTCCACGGTCACCCTCACCTGGGTGTCGGTCTCCGCCACGTCGGTGCGTGGCGAGAAGCCGCCCTGCCAGGACTCGGGCCAGCCCGTGGGCACCAGCGGGAAGCCCCGCCAGAACTCGTCGAACAGGCGGTTCATCTCCCGTTGCAGGGACACGAACGGGTGCGCCTCCTCGCGGCGCACCGGAACCTCCTTGCCTCCAAGGCGCATCATGTCGCGAATGGCCATGGTCAACACCTCCTTCCCGATCAATGGGCCGTGGCGCGCCCCTTTCCCCATCCCGGCCCGGCTGGCGGAAATGTGTCCCCCGGCGCGGCCGGAGATGGGGTTCGCCCGCCACGGCGAAACAGCCCCGCCCACTCTTCTTTTTTAGCACCGCGAGCGGGCGCCGCCAATGCCAAAAGGCATCGATTTTTTTGGCGCCGCCGGCGCGGCCGGGGGGAGGATCGGGAAGATCAGCCGGCGCGGGACAGGGCGCGGGCGGCCACGTCGGCCAGGGCGGCCAGGTGGTCGGGGCGGGTGTTCAGGGCGGGGATGTAGCGCAACCGCCCGCCCCCCTCCAGGGCGAAGGCGCGGGCGCAGCCCATGGCGATCTCCTCCAGCGTCTCCAGGCAGTCGGCGGCAAAGCCGGGGCAGACCACGTCCACGGCCTGCACCCCGTCCCCGGCCAGCCGGTCCAGGGTGGCGTCCGTATAGGGCTGCAACCACTCCTCGGGCCCGAAGCGCGACTGGAAGGTGAGGGTCCAGTCGCGCTCGGCAAGCCCCAGGCGCCCCGCCAGCGCCAGCGCGGTGGCCTGGCACTGGCCGAAGTAGGGGTCGCCCTTGGCGTCCCGGTAGCGCAGCGGCGTGCCGTGGAAGGAGATCAAGAGGTGCCCGCCCCGCCCGCCGCGCTCCCAGGCCTCGCGCACGCTGTGCGCCAGGGCGGCCAGGTAGCCGGGGTGATCGTGGTAGTCCGCCACCATCTCCCACGCCGGGCAGCCGGGCAGGCGCCGGGTGGCGGCCTTGAGGGCGTCCTCCACGCTCAGGGTGGTGGCGATGGAATACTGGGGGAACAGGGGCACCACCACCACCCGCGCGCAGCCCCGGTCACGCAGGTCCGTCAGGGCGTGGGCGATGGAGGGGTTGCCGTAGCGCATGCCCAGGGCCACCGGCGCGTCGCTGCCCCGGCCGCGCAGCACGGCGGCCACGCCCGCCGCCTGGGCCCGGCCGATGGCGAGCAGCGGCGCGCCCGCCTCGGTCCAGACCTTGCGGTAGAGGGCGGCGGAGCGCGCCGGACGGGTGCGCAGGATGATGCCGTGCAGGATGGGCAGCCACAGCCAGCGCGGCAGGTCCACCACCCTGGGGTCCGCCAGGAACTCGCGCAGATAGGCCTTGAGGGCCGCCGGGGTGGGGGCCTCCGGCGTGCCCAGGTTCACCAGCAGCACGCCGTCCGGCGCGCCGCGGGACGGGGGGGGGGAGTCGGGCATGGCGGGGGCGGGGCGCCGCCCGCCGTCAGGCGATCTCGATGGCGTAGTTCTCGATGACCGGGTTGGCCAGCAGCTCCTGGCACATGGCCTCCAGGTCCTTTTTGGCCTTGTCCGGGTCGGCGCCGTTCAGGTCCATCTCGATGAGCTTGCCCACGCGCACGTTGTCCACGCCCGCGTAGCCCAGGTTGTGGAGGGCGTGCAGGATGGCCTTGCCCTGGGGCTCAAGCACCCCGTGCTTGAAGGTGACGGTGACCTTGGCTTTCATGATTATTACTCCTTAAGTTCCGCGCGGCCCCTTACGCTTCGCAGATGCGGCGGGCGACCTCGGCATACGCCTCCTCGATTCCGCCCAGGTCGCGGCGGAAGCGGTCCTTGTCCATCTTTTCGTTGGTGGCCATGTCCCACAGGCGGCAGGTGTCGGGGCAGATCTCGTCGCCCAGCAGCACCCGGCCATGGTACAGGCCGTACTCCACCTTGAAGTCCACCAGCCGGATGCCGCGCTCGGCGAAGAAGGCGGTGAGCAGGCCGTTCACCTTGCGGGTGGTCTCGCGCATGGTGTGCAGCTGCTCCGGGGTGGCCAGGTTCAGCATGAAGATGTGCTCGTCGCACAGCATCGGGTCGCCCAGCGCGTCGGACTTGTAATAGGTTTCCACGATGGGGCGGGACAGCACGGTGCCCTCGTCCTGGCCGATGCGCTTGGCCAGGGAGCCGGCGGCCACGTTGCGGCCGATCATCTCGACCTTGATGATGTTCAGCCGCTTGCAGAGCATCTCGCGGTCGTTCAGGCGCTCCACGAAGTGGGTGTCGATGCCGTGGTCCATGAGCATCCTGAACAGCCGCTCGCTGATCCGGTTGTTCATGATGCCCTTGGACGGGATGATGCCCTTCTTCTTGCCGTCGAAGGCGGTGGCCTCGTCCTTGAAGTACTGGATCACCTGGTCCGGGTTGTCGGTGGTGTAGAGGATCTTGGCCTTGCCCTCGTAGATCTTGTCGCGCTTTTCCATTGGGTTCCCTAAAGCTCCGCAAAGCCGTTCAAGGCAGAATCAGGCGCCGAACACGCGCCCGTAGATGGCGTCCACGTGACGCAGATAATAACCGGGATCGAAGCACGCCTTCACCTGTCCGGCGGGCAGCCACCTGGCCACGTCCGCGTCCGCCAGCAGGCGGTTCATGAACGAGCCGCGCTCGCGCCACGCCTCCATGGCGTTGCGCTGCACCAGCAGGTAGGCGTCGTCCCTGGGGGCGCCCGCCTCGGTGAGGGCCAGCAGCACCCGCTGGGAGTACACCAGCCCGCCGGTGAGGTTGAGGTTGTGCAGCATGTGCTCCGGGTACAGGGTGAGGTTTTGCACGATGCGGGTCATGCGCGTGAGCATGTAGTCCAACAGGATGCACGAGTCGGGCAGGACGATGCGCTCCACCGAGGAGTGGGAGATGTCGCGCTCGTGCCACAGGGCCACGTTCTCCAGGGCCGCCATGGCGTTGCCGCGCAGCACCCGGGCCAGGCCGGTGATGTTCTCCGACCCCACCGGGTTGCGCTTGTGGGGCATGGCCGAGGAGCCCTTCTGCCCCGCCGCGAAACCCTCCTCCGCCTCCAGCACCTCGGTGCGCTGGAGGTGGCGGATCTCCACCGCCATGCGCTCCAGGGAGGCGCCCACCAGGGCCAGGGTGTTCAGGAACTCCGCGTGCCGGTCGCGGGGGATCACCTGGGTGGAGATGGGTTCCGGCATCAACCCCGCCATGGCGCAGATGTCCGCCTCCACGTCCGGGCCCAGGTGGCCGAAGCTGCCCATGGCTCCGGAGATGGCCCCCACCGCCACCCGCTCGCGGGCGGCCTGTAACCGCTCGCGGCCGCGGGCCAGCTCCGCGTGCCAGCCGGCGAACTTGAGGCCGAAGGCGATGGGCTCGCCGTGGATGCCGTGGGAGCGACCCACGCACGGCAGGTCCCTGGTTTCCAGGGCGCGCGCCTTCACCGTCGCCATCAGCCCGTCGATGTCGGCGATGAGCAGGTCGGCGGCGTCGCGCATCTGGAGCCCCAGGGCCGTGTCCAGCACGTCCGACGAGGTCAGCCCCCAGTGGGTCCACTGCCGGGCCGCCTCGGACAGGGTTTCGGTGACGGAGGTGACGAAGGCGATCACGTCGTGGCGGGTGACCGCCTCGATGGCGTCGATGCGGCGCACGTCGATGACCGCGTGCCGTTCCACCTCGTCGGCCACCCCGGCGGGCACCACGCCGCGCCTCTCCAGGGCGCGCAGGGCGTACACCTCGACCTTGAGCATGGCGCCAAAGCGCGCCTCGGCCGTCCACAGGTTGCCCATCTCCGGGCGGGTATAGCGTTCGATCATGGTCCGTTGCCGTCGTGATGCGGGGGGGGGGGTCAGGAGACCTTGGTGGACAGATTCTCGCCGCCGGTGACCCGCGCCGCCTCCTCCCGGGCCACCCGGTCCAGGATGCCGTTCACGAAGCGGCCCGACTCCTCGCCGCCGAAGGCCTTGGCCATCTCCACCGCCTCGTCCAGGGTGACGCGCACCGGCACGTCGTCCACATAGAACATCTCGCACACGGCCAGGCGCAGCAGGTTGCGGTCCACCCGGCTCATGCGGTCCATGGTCCAGTTTTCCGCATAGCGGGCGATCACCTGGTCCAGCTCCTCCTGGTGGGCGCGCACCAGGTTGGCCAGGTCCAGGGCGTAGCGGCGCGCCGGCTCCGGCGCCTCGCTCACGTCCCAGAAGGCGGCCAGGGCCGTCTCGGACAGGGGGGTACGGTCCTGGGCGAAGAGGAGTTGCAGGGCGCTCTCGCGTGCCTGTCGGCGGATTCCCATCAGGAACGGAACCTTGCTTCTTTAGGAAAAAACGTTACAGGGCGCGGAACAGGTTGACCATCTCCACGGCGCCGCGCGCCGCGTCGAAGCCCTTGTTGCCCGCCTTGGTGCCGGCGCGCTCCACCGCCTGCTCGATGGTGTCGGTGGTGAGCACCGCGTTGATCACCGGCAGGCCGCTCTCCATGGACACCTGGGCCAGCCCCTTGGTGACCTCGTTCGCCACGTGGTCGAAGTGGGGGGTGCTGCCGCGGATCACCGCCCCCAGGCCGATGATGGCGTCATAGTTGCCGGATGCGGCCATGCGCTTGGCGGTCACCGGCATCTCGAAGGCGCCCGGCACGCGCACCACGGTGATGTCGGCATCGGCCACGCCGCTGCGGATGAGCCCGTCCAGGCAGCCCTCCAGCAGGCGCTCGGTGATCAGGCTGTTGAAGCGCGACACCAGCAAGCCGTAGCGGCCGGTCCCGGTCAGCTTGCCCTCGACGATTTTCGGCATGCGGCGGCTCCCTTGTGGGCTAAACCTTGTTGAGCAGGTGCCCGAGCTTGTGTTTCTTGGCGGACAGGTACTTGCGGTTGTCGTCGCCGGGGGCGATCTCCACCGGCACCCGTTCCACCACCTCCAGCTTGTAGGCCCCCAGCCCCACGATCTTGCGCGGGTTGTTGGTCATCAGGCGGATCTTGCGCAGGCCCAGGTCCATGAGGATCTGCGCCCCCACCCCGTAGTCGCGCAGGTCGGGCTTGAAGCCCAGCTTCTCGTTGGCCTCCACCGTGTCCATCCCCTCGTCCTGCAGGGCGTAGGCGCGGATCTTGTTGGCAAGGCCGATGCCGCGCCCCTCCTGCTGCATGTACAGGATGACGCCGGTGCCATACTCCTCGATGGCGCGCATGGCGTAGCGCAGCTGGGCCTGGCAGTCGCAGCGCTGGCTGGAGAACACGTCGCCGGTCAGGCAGCCGGAGTGCACCCGCACCAGGGGCGTGCCGTGGCTGATGTCGCCCTTCACCAGGGCCACGTGGTTGTCGTGGTCGATCTCGTTCTCGTAGACGATGGCGGTGAACTCGCCGAAGTCGGTGGGCAGCTTGGCGGTGGCGCAGCGCTTCACCAGGGTTTCGTTCTGGATGCGGTAGGCGATCAGGTCCTTGATGGTGACCAGCGGCAGGCCGTGCCGCCTGGCGTAGGGGAGCAGGTCGGGCACGCGGGCCATGGTGCCGTCGTCCTTCATGATCTCGCAGATCGCCCCGGCGGGCACCTTGCCCGCCAGCCGCGCCAGGTCCACCGAGCCCTCGGTCTGGCCGGCGCGGCGCAGCACGCCGCCCTTCACCGCCTTGAGCGGGAACACGTGGCCGGGGCGCACCAGGTCGTAGGGCAGGCAGTCGGGGTCGGCGGCCTTCTTGATGGTGACCGCCCGGTCGTGGGCGGAGATGCCGGTGGTCACCCCCTCGCGCGCCTCGATGGAGACGGTGAAGGCGGTGCTGTAGGGCGAGGTGTTGACGCTGGCCATGGGCGGCAGTTGCAGGCGCTCCACCTGCGCCTCCTCCAGGCTCAGGCAGATCAGCCCGCGCCCCTCGCGCGCCATGAAGTTGACCGCCTCCGCGGTGACATCCTGGGCGGCCATCACCAGGTCGCCCTCGTTCTCCCGGTCCTCGTCGTCCACCAGGATGACCATGCGGCCCTGGCGGATGGCCTCGATGGCCTCGGGGATGGTGTTGAAGGGTGACGGATCGCTCACGGGATGTGGGGCACCGGAAAAAACGGGGTCAATGAACCGGGGGACTCGTACCGAACTGGTAATTATCGGCCGCGCGCGCCGGCGCTGTCAAACCGGGGCCGCCGCAAGCCGGCCACGCGGGGGTCGCGGGGAACATGCCGGCACATCCGGGCACCTCTGGGCACCTCTATTAACCTGCTGCGCGCCCCGATTGCTGCGTTGGGCGGTGCTCGAACCCTCGCCTATCACCATGATATGTCTTGGGTTCTGCGCTTAAGTCCGCCTTGCACTCATGGCGCTCGCGACGGTTATTAGAGGTACCCATCCCCGTGCCGGACGCGGGGTTTACGGCAGCGGCGCGCGGCCGAGGGCGGCCCACATGGCCACGCTGGCGCCCAGCGCCAGGGCGCCGGCCAGCCACCACAGGCGGGGCACCGCATGGCCCGCCGGGTGCGCCGCGTGCGCCGCATGCGCGTCCACGGCGGCGCAGGCGGCCGGCGGCATGCGCTGGACGCGGTTGATGCCGGCGGGCTGGGTGCCCGAAATGGGCTCCACCAGCGGCGCGTTGCCGGCGCGGGCGGGGCGCACCAGGCCCTGCCCCGCGTGCTGGGCCAGGATGCGGCAGGTCTCGAACAGCCCCATGGACAGGGCGCTCACCAGGGCGTTCACGTCGCGCAGGCCGTCCACCGCGTCGAGCACGGTGCGTTCGGCCTGGACCAGCGGCCGCGCGGGCCGCGCGTCATTCACCCGCTCGAACACCGCGTCGCCGCCGCCCACCACTTCGTGGATGGCGGGCCACTCGTCCACCCGGCGCGCCCCCTCCATGAGGATGAACTCCGTGTTCACGGGGGTGGTGTACTCGGCGTCGTAGTTCACCGGAACCCGCTCGAAGACATAGTCGCCGTCGTCCAGGAAGAACAGGTTGAGGGCGATCTCCTGGAGCTGGAACGACAGGGCGCGGGCGATGTCGGAATGGGTGACGATGCCCATCTCCTCCAGCACCGCCCCCAGGTGGCGCGGCCGTTCCGCCTGCGTCGTCAGGGCCTTGGCCAGGGTCTCCCGGTCCAGGTAGCCCTGGCGCACCAGGATCTCGCCCAGGCGCGGCGCGCCAAAGCCGCCGCAGTTGGCCTGCACCAGGCGGCCGTCCTCGAATCCCAGCACCCAGTCGCGCCCCTCGGCGCGCACGGTGAGCCGGCCGCTCTTCCGTTGCAGGTGCAGCATCTGGATGATGTCGGCCGGGGTGAACTCCCGGAACGAACCCTTCAAGCCCATGGCTCCCTGGCTCCCTAAGGCGGCGGGCGGCAAGTCGCCCCCGCCCCCCCGTTATCGGCGTGCCCCGGGCGCATATTAAATATAGGCGCCAATCCCGCGCGCCGCCCGCCCGCCGCCGGGGCGCCCTTGACACCCGGCCGGGCGGACGCAAGAATCCCCCTCACGCCCGCTTTTCCCTTACTTTGTGCCCGCCACCGCGCGCCGCCAGCAAGAAAGGCCCCCCATGTCCGTGCCTTCCGACATCGAGATCGCCCAGGCGGCGACCCTGCTGCCCATCACCGAGATCGCCAAGGGCCTCGGCCTCTCCGGGGACGACCTGGAGCTGTACGGGAAGCACAAGGCCAAGGTTCACCTGGACGTGCTGGAGCGCCTGAAAAACCGCCCCGACGGCAAGTACATCGACGTGACCGCCATCACCCCCACCCCCCTGGGGGAGGGCAAGACCACCACCACCGTGGGCCTGGGCATGGGGCTGTGCCACATCGGCAAGAAGGCGGCCATCACCATCCGCCAGCCGTCCCTGGGGCCCGTGTTCGGCATCAAGGGTGGGGCCGCCGGCGGCGGCTATTCCCAGGTGGTGCCCATGGAGGACTTCAACCTCCACTTCACCGGCGACATCCACGCCATCGGCGCCGCCCACAACCTGCTGGCGGCCTTCATCGACAACCACCTCCACCACGGCAACGCCCTGGGGCTCGCCCCCCACTCCATCACCTGGAACCGGGTGCTCGACATCTCGGACCGCGCCCTGCGCAACGTGGTCATCGGCCTGGGCGGCAAGATCGACGGCGTGCCCAGGGAGGCGCACTTCGACATCACCGTGGCCTCCGAGGTCATGGCCATCCTGGCCCTCACCACCAGCCTGGCGGACCTGCGCGCGCGGCTGGGGCGCGTGATCGTGGGCGCCACCCACGACGGCCGCCCGGTGACGGCGGAGGACCTGGGCTGCGCCGGCGCCATGGCGGTGCTGCTCAAGGACGCCATCATGCCCAACCTGGTGCAGACGGTGGAAAACACCCCCGCCTTCGTGCACTGCGGGCCGTTCGCCAACATCGCCCACGGCAACTCGTCGGTGCTGGCGGACCAGATCGCCCTGAAGACGGCGGACTATGTGGTGACCGAGTCCGGCTTCGGTGCCGACATGGGCATGGAGAAGTTCATGAACATCAAGTGCCGCCACTCGGGACTGAGGCCCGACGCGGTGGTGATCGTGGCCACCATCCGCGCCCTCAAGATGCACGGCGGCGTGGGCCGGATCGTGGCCGGCAAGCCCCTCACCGAAGACCTGCTCAAGGAGAACGTGGGCGCCGTGGAGGCGGGCTGCCAGAACCTGTTGAAGCAGATCGAGAACGCCCAGCAGTTCGGCGTGCCGGCGGTGGTTTGCATCAACGCCTTCCCCACCGACACGGATGCGGAGGTGGCGGCCATCAAGCGCCTGTGCGCCGGCGTGGGGGTGGAGGCGGTCACCAGCACCCACTGGGCCCACGGCGGCAAGGGCGCCGCCGACCTGGCGCGGGCGGTGGTGGACGCGGCGGAGCGGCCCGGCAAGTTCCAGTTCCTGTACGCCGTGGAGGCGTCCATCGAGGACAAGATCCGCACCGTGGCCCAAAAAATCTACGGCGCCAGGGACGTGGACTTCGCCCCCCCGGCCAAGGCCGCCATCCAGCGGCTGGTGGCCCAGGGCCACGCCAACCTGCCCGTGTGCATCGCGAAAACCCACCTGTCCCTGTCCCACGACCCCAAGCTGCTGGGGCGGCCCGGCGGCTTCACCTTCCCCATCCGCGACATCAAGGTGAGCGCCGGCGCGGGCTTCCTCTACGCCCTGGCCGGCGACATCCGCACCATGCCGGGCCTGCCCAGCCGCCCGGCGGGCGAGAAGGTGGACCTGACGGCGGACGGGACGGTGGTGGGGCTTTTCTGATTACAGTATCGCTGCGGGAAAGGCGTGGCTTTCCCTCGCTCCGCCGCATGCGCGGCGGGGCGCCCGTGGCGCCCTACAGTATCGCTGCGCGAAAGGCGCGGCTTTCCCTCGCTCCGCCGCATGCGCGGCGGGGCGCCCGTGGCGCCCTACAGTATCGCTGCGCGAAAGGTGCGGCTTGCGCTGGCTCCGTCGGTTCGGCACGCGACTCTGTTTCGGATATTTCGTTTATTGCGCTCGTTTCGGATAGCCGCTAGAATAGCCGAAGAGACGGCGATGGCCCGGGCATTTCGCCGCCATATGGGAGCGCAAGGAAAAAAATGGGAAAGTCCTCCGTTTGTCGGCACGAGCCCGTGTCGTTGAGCGCCGCCGACGCGAAACTGGCCACGGAAAGCAGCCGCCTGCTGGCGGCGTGCCTTGGCAAGGGGGCCACGGCCCGCATCCGCGTGATTGACGGCGAAACGGACATCACCGTGCCCATCGCCGCCATGCACCTGCTGGTGGAAATCCTGAGCCACATGGCGAAGGGCGACGCCGTCACCCTGGTCCCCCACAACGCCGAGCTCACCACCCAACAGGCGGCGGACCTGTTGAATGTTTCCCGCCCCTACCTGGTGAAGCTGCTGGAGGCCGGGAGACTGCCCTTCCACATGGTTGGCACCCACCGGCGCATCACGTTTCAGGATCTGATGGCGTATAAGGAACAGAGCCGCACGGACCGCAAACGGGCCTTGGACGATCTGGCGGCGTTGACCGAGGAATTAGGTCTGCGGGACTGACGGAATGGCCAGTTTCGTGGCGCTTTACGACGCGTGCGTGTTGTACCCCAACACCACCCGCGACGTGTTGCTGTCACTGGCCGGCACGGACCTGTTCCGCGCCCGCTGGACTAACCGGATCCACGACGAGTGGACGGCAAACCTCCTGCGCAACCGCCCCAACCTTGCGGACCGGGTTCCGCGCATCCGCGAACTCGTGGACGCCAGCGTTCCCGACTGCCTGGTCACCGGCTTTGAGGGTTACATCGACGGCCTGACCCTCCCCGATCCCGGCGACCGGCACGTGCTGGCGGCGGCCATCCGGTGCAATGCGGCCGTGATCGTCACCACCAACCTGAAGGATTTTCCATCCGAGGCGCTGGCGGCATACGGCGTGGAGGCCCAGCATCCGGATGACTTTGTACGGCATCTTCTCGACATATCCGCCGGCCAGGTGTGCGCCGCGCTGAGAAGGCAGCGCGAACGGCTCAAGAAACCCCCGCTGGCGGCGGACGAATTTCTCGCGCACCTCGCATCGAAGGGGTTTACGACAACGGTGGCCTCCCTGGAAGGGTACGTCGACATCCTCTGACCGGGCCTGCCGGATCCCACCCACACCCGGCAACCGCCCCCCCTACTCGAAATCGAACGTCCACCCCACCGACACCATCGTGCTCTTCTCCCCCCTGGGCACGCCGCCGTCGCCCAGGTAGGTGCGGCGGGTCCAGCAGGCCCACAGGGGTCTTAAACGCAGCATGGCGCCCCACTCGGCAAAGCCCTCGATGCCGATGACGGTGGTGCGCTCGTTGCCATCCGTGGAGTCGTCCACGGCGGCCACCAGCCCGCCCAGCGCCGCGTAGGGGGTCACCGGCAACGGCAGGGCCACCCCGGCGGAGCCCTCCACCCCGCTCCAAAGCTGCTGCTTGTCGGCGCTCACGAACCACGCCCCGCGCAGCACCAGCCACGGGTCGCCGAAGGCCATCACCCCCACGCCGCCGGCCCCCTCGTCCCGGCGCGAGTCCGATTCGCCGAACAGGTACCAGGTGCCCCAGCCGTCCGCGTTTCCCTGCATGGCCAGGGGGCCCAGGACCCACTCGGCAAAATTCCTCCCCGCCTCGTCGGCGCGGGCGGGTGCCGCCCACAGGAGCAGGCAGGCGCACAGCAGGATCGGGAACGGGGAGGGACGAGAAATCGGCACGGCGGTTACTCCGGCGCGCACGCTATCACACCGCCGCCACCCCGTCCATCCGGCGCCCGCCCATGCTGGACCACGCCGCGCCCGACCGGGATAATGACGTTCATGAGCGACCACCCCGCAAGGCCCCCCCACCCCACCGACGGCGACATCCTCGACGTGGTGGACGCCCACAACCAGGTGATCGGCCAGGCCACCCGCCGCGAGGTGCACGCACAAGGGCTGATGCACCGCTCCGTGCACGTGTTCCTGCTCAACCCCCACGGCCACCTCTACATCCAGCAGCGCGCGGCGGACAAGGACACCTTTCCCGGCGCCCACGACTCCTCCGCCGCCGGCCATGTGGACGCGGGCGAGGGCTATCACGAGGCCGCCGCCAGGGAGCTTCGGGAGGAGCTGGGCCTCGCGCCGGGGCAGATCAGCCACATGATGCAGGTGGGCGAGCTGGGGGCCAGCGCGGAGAACGGCTGGGAGCACGTGCGCTTCTACCTGGCGCGCACCGGCCACACCCCGGTGCCCGACCCGGCGGAGGTGGCCCACGGCGCCTTCTACCCCCTGGACCGGGTGGAGGACCTGATCGCCTCCCCCGCTTGCCACTTCGCCCCCACCTTCCGCATCCTCTACCTGTTCTACGCCACCCAGCTCGCCCCAAAAGTGGCCAGCGGCGAGATTTTCGGCCCCTGACCGGCCCCCCCTTGCCGCTGGCCGCCGCCGGGGCGCTTCGGGCATAATGCGCCCACCCGCCGCTGGTGGCGGACGCCCCGCAACCGCCCCCCCAAACCGCCAAGGCAGACCGGCCGTGCCCACCCCCCCCGATCCCGCCCGCATCAAAGCCCTGCTGCCCGCCGGCGGCGATGTCACCCTGACCGCCCTGCCCGGCGACGCGGGCAACCGCCGCTACTTCCGGGTGTTCCAGGGGAACGCCACTTTCATCCTCATGCAGATGGCCGACCCGGAGGGCTTCAAGGCCAGCGAGGAGGCCACCACCGGCACCGTGGCGTCCGACGAGATCCCGTTCCTCAACATCCAGCGCCACCTGGAGCGGGCCGGGCTGCCCGTGCCCCGCGTGACCGGCACCGCCATGGAGCACGGCCTGATCCTGCTGGAGGACCTGGGCGACACCTCGCTCATGGCGGCCATCCAGGCCGACCCGGCGCGGGCGGAAGGGCTGTACGGCGCCGCCATCGACCACCTGGTCGCCCTGCAACGGGCCAAGCTGGACGGCGACTGCCTAGCCACCCGCCGCGCCTACTCCGCCGAGCTGTTCATGTGGGAGTTCGGCCACTACCTGGAATACGGGGTGGAGGCGCTGCACGGCAAGAAGATCCCCGCCGCCACCGGCGCCGCCCTGCGCGAGCGGCTGTCGGGAATCGCCCGGGGCCTGGGCGCCCTGCCAACCGTGCCCGTGCACCGGGACTACCACTCCCGCAACATCATGGTGCGCCCCGACGGGAAACTGGGCATCATCGACTTCCAGGACGCCCTCATGGGCCCCGCCACCTACGACCTGGCCTCGCTGTTGTGGGACCCCTACGTGACCCTGCCCACGGGCCTCGCCGACCGCCTGGCGGCCCGCTACGCGGACGCGGCGCTGCCCCCCGTGGGGCCGCTCAGGGCGGACTTCGGGCGGCTGCTGGCCCTCACCGCCCTGCAACGGCTGCTCAAGGCCGCCGGGCGCTTCGTCTACATCGACCGGGTGAAGGGCAACCCGAATTTTCTGGCCGACGTGCCGGCGTGCCTGAACCGGGCCGCGCGCATCCTGGCGGGCGACCCGGCGCTGGCGCCGCTGCGCGAGCTGTTCGCCGCGCTGGAGCCGCGCCTGGGGGCGGGCTGACGGCCGTGGCGGCGCGGGTGGACACGGCCATGGTGCTGGCCGCCGGGCGCGGCGAGCGGCTGCGCCCCCTCACCGAGCGCGTCCCCAAGCCGCTGGTGCCCGTGGGCGGCCGGCCCATGGTGGCCCACGTGCTGGCGCTGCTGGCCCGCCACGGCATCACCCGCGTCCACATGAACACCCACCACCTGGGGGAGCGGCTCCCCGACGCCCTGGGCGACGGACGCCGGTTCGGCGTGACCGTCACCTATCACCCGGAGGACGTGCTGCTGGGCACCGGCGGCGGCCTGCTGAACGCCCGGCACCACAATCCCGAACTGGCGGACGGGCCGTTCGTGATGATCAACGCCGACGTGCTGTGCGACGTGGACCTGTCCGCCGTCATCGCCCGCCATCTGCAAACCGGCGCCCTGGCCACCCTGGTG
Source organism: Nitrospirota bacterium (assembly GCA_016212085.1). GTDB lineage: Bacteria > Nitrospirota > JACRHL01 > JACRHL01 > JACRHL01 > JACRHL01. The sequence continues at coordinate 185,317 of JACRHL010000019.1, forward strand.
CTGCGCCCCGATCCGGCGCAGGCGGCCTTCGGCATCCTGGCCTTCGACGATGGCGGGCGCATCCGCCGCTTTCTGGAGGTGGACACGGGCCCCGCCCCCCACGAGCGCATGTTCACGGGCATCCAGGTGCTGTCACCGGGGATCTTCCGCCTCATGCCGGACGGCGGGGCGTTCCCCATCACCGACTGCTACAAGGCGGCCCTGAGGGCGGGCATGGCGCTTGCCGCCTTCGACCACGCCGGCTACTGGAACGACCTGGGCACCCCGGAGCGGCTCCTGAACGCCGAGGCGGACATCGCCGCCGGGCGCTTTGTCCCCCCCGTGGCGCCGTGACCGTGCCCGACGCCCTGGCGGGCCTGATCCTGGGCACCCTGGCCTCCGTGTGCTGGGGGGTGGCCGACTTCATCGCGCGGGGCGCCAGCCGCAAGGTGGGCGAGCACCTCACCCTGCTGGGGGTGCTGGCGGTGGGGGCGGTGGGGGTGGGCGGCTACGCCCTGCCCCGGGGGCTGGAATCCGTGGACGGCCGGGCCGCCCTGCTCATCACCATCACCGCCCTCATCACCCTGGTGGGCTATCTGGCCCTGTACCGGGCGTTCCGGGTGGGCATGCTCAGCGTGGCCTCGGGCATCGCCAGCTGCAACGCCATCATCCCGGTGATCCTGGCGCTGGTGCTGCTGGGGGAGCGGCCGCTGCCGTGGCAGTATGCGGGCATCGTGCTGGTGCTGGCGGGGGTGGTGCTGCTGTCCATGCGTGGATTCGGGCGCGGCCTGGGGCGGCAGGCGCCCCAGGGCCAGGCCCTGGGGGTGGCCCCGGCGCTCACCGCCATGACCCTGTTCGGCCTGGGGCTGTTCGGCATGAAGCTGTGCGTGAGCGCCGCCGGCCCCACCACCGTGGCCCTGGCGGTGCGGGTGATCGGCGTGGCGGCGCTGGGGGCGTGGCTGCTTGCCGGCGGGCGGCTGGCGATGCCCCCGCGCGAGGTGCGCGGGGCGCTGATCGCCGCGGGGCTCCTGGACGCGGCGGCGTTCGTCTTCTTTTGCGAGGCGCTCACCCGCACCCTGCTGTCGCTGGTGGCGCCCATCTCCAGCACCATCCCGGTGGTCACCGTGGCACTGGCCTATTTTCTGCTGCACGAGCGGCTGCGCCCCAACCAGTGGGCGGGGCTGGCCATGGCCGTCACCGGCATCGCCCTGGTGGCCGCCGGCTGACGGCGCGCTATACTCGTCCCCTGGCGGCGCACACGGCGGAGGCGTGATCGGTGGAAACCTGGTTCGACGGGCGATTGGTCAGCGAGTTCGTCACCTACTTCGTGGTGCTCGACCCGCTGGGCATGGCGCCCCTGTTCTGGGCCCTCACCCACAAGGGGTCGCGCCCCTACCAGGTGCGCATGGCGCTGATGGGGGTGGGGCTGGCCACCGCCATGCTGCTGCTGTTCGCCTTCACCGGCAAGGGGATCCTGCTGACGTTCGGCATCTCCATGCCCGCGTTCCGCATCGCCGGCGGGCTGCTGCTGTTCCTGCTGTCCATCGACATGATCTTCGCCCGCCAGTCGGGCCTGCGCTCCACCACCGTGCGCGAGCAGGAGGAGGCCGCCCACCGGGAGGGCATCGCCGTGTTTCCGCTGGCGTTCCCGCTCATCGCCGGGCCCGGCGCGCTCACCACGGTGCTGCTGTTCTCGGAGCGGCCGCAGGGGCTGGTGGCGGCCCTGCCCAGCCTGGTGGTGATGCTGGTGGTGCTGGGCATGCTGCTGGGCTGCCTGCTGGCGGCGGACACCCTCATGCGGCGCCTGGGCGAAACCGGCGCCAACGTGGTGTCGCGCGTGCTGGGGCTGATCCTGGCGGCCCTGTCGGTGCAGTACGTGATCGACGGCATCAGGGACAGCCTGCTGCCCTGAAGGCCCCCCCCTTCGCGCGCCCCCCTTTCCGCGCTTCTGCAAAACCCCTTATAGTTAGCGGAGTACCCTTTTCGCGGCGGGCCGGATGCCCCCGCCGATGGAGGCCCCATGGACGCGGCACGCCACCCGCTCAAGGTTACCGTGTACTCGGACTACATCTGCCCGTTCTGCTACGTGGGCGACCGCCGCCTGCGCCGGCTGGCGGAACGCTTTCCCCTGGACATCACCTGGCGGCCGGTGGAGATCCACCCGGAAACCCCGCCCGAGGGCATGCCCCTGGAGCGGCTCGGCTACCCACCGGAGGTGTGGGAGAAGATGATGGCGCACCTGGGCAACATGGCCGCCGAGGAGGGCATCGCCCTGGCGGAGCGCCACTTCACTACCAACTCCCACAACGCCCTGCTGCTGGCGGAGGCGGCCCGCGAGCTGGGCGAAGAGGTGTTCGGGCGGGTGCACGAGGGGCTGTTCCACGCCTTCTTCTGCGAGGGGCGCAACATCGGCGAGGCGGCCGTGCTGGCCGACATCGCCGTCCGGGCGGGCATGGCGCGGGAGGCCTTCGACCGGGCCCTGGCCGACCCCCGCCACGAGGACGCCCTGCGCGAGAACTTCGTGTCCGCCCGCCAGGACGGGGTGACCGGCGTGCCCACCCTGGTCATCAACGGCCACCGGGTGCAGGGGGCCGTGCCCCTGGCCAACCTGCTTTTGCTCGCCGAGGAACTGGTCGAGGGCTGACCGGGTGGCCGCGATCCGCATCCAGCCCGCCCGGGCCGACGACATCCCGCGCCTCGCCGAGTGGATGGTCGCCTTCGTGCGCGAGCTGCGCTCCTTGAGCGCCGATCCCTACCTGGCCGCCGCCCCCCCGCTGCCCGCCGCCGCCTGGGCGGTGCGCTTCCGCAACTCGGTGGGGGTGGCCGACCGGTTCCTGCTGGTGGCCAGCGTGGACGGCGATCCGGCGGGCTTCGTGTGGGCCAACGAGGTGCTGCCGTTCATCCCCGACAGCAGCGTGGGCGCCGTGGGCCGCATCGAGGCCTGCTGGGTGGTGCCGGCGCACCGCAAGCGCGGCGTGGCCCGCGCCCTGGTGAGCGCCCTGGAAACGGAGCTGGCGCGGCGCGGCGTGCGCTTCGTGGAGGCCAACTGGCTCATGGACAACCCGGACGCGGGCCACGCCTGGGCGGCCCTGGGCTTTGCCCCCTGCCGCACCCTGGTGCGCAAGGCGCTGCCCGGCGAGCGGACGCCGCACGGGTAAAGCCGGGGCCAAATCCGGCCGAAAGGAGGGGGAGCGGTCCGCCTTGTCCGCGGCCGCCCCGATGGGAGTGTCATGGCAACCGTCTACTACACATCCGAGGGCCCCCACTCCGCCGGCAACGAGCTGCACATCGACCAGGTGGTGACCCTGTTCCAGGGCCGCCCCAAGATGGCCATCGGCCTCACGCCGCCGGCCCTGGCCAGCGCCGTCAGCGGCCAGAAGCCCTACGCGGTGGTGGAGATCGGCCCGGAGGAGGTGCGCCCGCCGGATTTCCTGGACTTCGGCTTCTACCTGGTGGGCTAACCCGAGCCGTCCCCCGGCCCCGCCCACACGGGCCCGTATACCCACAGGAACAGCGCAAAGGCGGCGATCCACAGCCCCCCCGCGAGCACCGTCATGCCCGCCCCCGGCCAAAACGCCGCCCACAGCCGCGCCAGGGCCGCCAGGTTGGCCAGCGCGAACGCCGCCACCACGGGCGCCGCCGCCACCATGGGGCGCCCGGTGTGCCCCAGGGACACCCGCGCCATCATGCCCAGGGTCAACGTGCCCAGCGCCCCGGCGGCCAGGGCGTGGACGGCGGCGCCGGGGGGCACCAGCCCGAGGCGCGCCAGGCCGTCCAGCGCCAGCCCCGCCACCAGCCAGCCGTAGCCGCCGAACAGCACCCACAGCAGCGGCACGCGCCCCACCCCCGGCCGCCACCAGCCCCCCATTCGCGCCCCGTGCAGGGCCGCCGCCGCCAGCGCCAGCGGCCCCAGCACCATGTCGGGCAGCCCCGCCTGCCCCAGCGCCCAGGCGCCCAGGGCGCCCAGCGCCGCCCGCTCCCGCCACGGCGGCAGGGGCGCCCGCGCCCCTGCCAGGGCGCGGCCGGTGAACAGGGGGAACGCCCAGCCGGCGACCAGGGCGATGAGCAGCACCATCAGCCCCAGGCCCAGGGCGGGGCCCAGGCTGCCCCGGACCACCCCCAGGGCCTCCGCGTGCGCCAGGGCGTTGGCCAGCGTCAGCAGGCCCAGCAGCGGCAGGATGGAGCGGTTCGGAAAGGGCTCCCCCCGGCTGAGCGGCCGCGCCAGGGCGGCCATGAGGGCGGGCAGGAAGGCCAGGTCCAACGCCGCCACCAGCGGCCCCGGCAGGGCGGCCAGGGGCGCCAGCCGCCCCGCCAGCCACAGCAGGAACAGGGCCGCCAGCCGTCCGCCCGTGGGGGTGGGCAGGCCGGTCCAGTTGCGCACCCCCACCAGCAGGAACCCGGCGATCACCGCCACCGCGTAGCCGAACACCATCTCGTGGCCGTGCCAGCCGATGGCGCCGTAATGGGGCGGCGCGGCGCCCCCCGCCAGCATCCACAGCCAGCCCGCCATGAGCAGCACCGCCGCCAACGCCGCCCCCAGGAAGAACGGGCGGAAGCCCAGCGACCACAGGGGCATCCCCGGCGGCGGGGGCGGCTTGGATGACAGGGTGCGTAACGGGTCCATGGGCTCCATCCGGCACGGGTCCGGCCCATCATCCGGCCGGGCCCGACGCCACGCCTTGATGTGGATCAAACACCGGGCGCGGGGCGCGGCCGGACGCGCGCCCCCCAATGGTATAGTAATCCCCCGTGAGCCGCCGCCCCCTGATAGCCCTCCTGCTGCTGGCCCTGACCGCCGCCTGCGCCGACAACCCGCCCACGGCGCCGTGCGGGGGGGCCATGCCGGCCGGCGACCCGCCCACGCCGGTCATCGGCGATTTTCCCAAGGTGACGAGCCGCTCCACGGGCTTCCCCATCGCCGGCTGGCGGGCGCCGGGCAGCGCCGTGCGGGTGGGTGCCGGGCACACGGTGGCCGCCTCCTGCGACCGCTACTGGAGCACCACCATCGACCTGCCGGACGAGGGGGCCAACACCTTCACCGTGTTCGCCGAGAGCACCACCCTCAACGTGTCGGCCCCCACCACCCTGGTGATCGTGCGCGACACGGTGGCCCCCGCCGCGCCGGCGGTGGACACGGTGCCCCCCGCCACCCCCGGCACGGCGGCGGGCGTGATCGGCGTGTCCGGCAGCCGCGAGGCGGGGGCCACGGTGCGCCTGAACGGCCTGCCGCTGGTGCCCGCCGGAAGCGCCACCGCCTTCACCGCCCAGGTGGCCCTGCCCCTGGGGGGCGGCGCCGTCAACACCCTGTCGTTCACCCAGGTGGACGCGGCGGGCAACGAAAGCCCCCCCACGCTGCTCTCCATCACCCGCACCAGCACCCCCGGCACGCCGCCGCGCCTCAACTTCCCCCTCGACCGGCAGCGCCTGGCGGTGCCGCCGTCGTTCCCGCGGATGCTGCTCATCTGGAACCAGGCGGCGGCGCTGGCCACCTATCACGTGCAGGTGGCCGCCACCCCCGCCTTCGACCCCCTGGTGGTGGAGGCGGACGCCGCCGGCCTGTCCCTGCCCGTCACCCTGGCCAACGGCACCTGGTTCTGGCGGGTGGCGGTGGTGGAGGGGGGGGAGGTCACCTACGGCCAGGCCCGTTCCTTCACCCTGGGGGCCCAACCGGGAGACGTGGACGGCGACGGCTACTCGGACCTGATCGCCGGCAACCCCGGCCAGGACAACGGCGGGCAGATCTCCGACAACCCCGGCGGCGTCAGGCTGTTCCCGGGCGGTGCCGACCTGGAGGCCGCCAGCCCGGTGGCGGCGGCCCTCATGGTGAACGGCCCGGAGGCGCGCGCCGAGCTGGGCATCGCCGTCACCGGCGGCGACCTGAACGGCGACGGCCTTGCCGACATGGCCGCCGGCGCCCACCGGGCCGACCCCAACGGCAACGGCTCCGGCTCCGTGCACGTGCTCTACGGCGGCGCCACGCCCGACGCCGCCATCGACCTTACCCTGAACGGCCAGAACGCCGACGACCAGTTCGGCCTCGACCTGGCCTCCGGCTTCGACCTGAACGCCGACGGCATCGACGACCTGGCGGTGGCCGCCTGGCAGTACGACCGGGAGGGTACCGACCTGGCGGACAACCGGGGCCGGGTCTACATCTTCCTCGGCGCCGTGGGCGGCATGGACGGGGTGCCCGACCTGATCCTCACCGGGGCGGCGGAGCGCGACAACTTCGGCTCGGGCCTTACGGGCGGCTTCGACCTGAACGGCGACGGCTTCGACGACCTGGCCGTGGGCGCCCCCCTGGCGGACGCGCCGGGGCCCATCACCAACGCCGGGGCGGTGAGCATATTCTACGGCGGCCCCGCCGTGGACGGCGTCGCCGACCTGACCCTGTACGGGCTGGCGGCGGAGGAGCACCTGGGCTCGGCCCTGTCCGGCGCGGGCGACCTGGACGGCGGCCGCTTCGACTGGCTGGCGGCGGGCGCCCCCGCCTACGGCAGCGGCGGCACCCAGGGCATCGGCCGGGTACACCTGTTCCAGGGGGGCACGGCGCCGGACACCACGGCGGACCTCATCATCCCCGGCGCCACCGAATGCGAGGCGTTCGGCTTCTCCCTGGCCGGCGGCGGCGACCTGAACGGCGACGGCCTGGCCGACCTGGCGGTGGGCGTGCCGTTCTCCAACGTGGGCGCCGCCGACCCCACCTGCGCCTCCCAGGCGGGCGACCAGGGGATGGTGGAGATCCACCTGGGCGCCCCCGCGCCGGACACGGCGTGGGACGCGCGCTTCACGGGCGCCTTCGCCAACGACCGGCTGGGCATGGGCCTGCACCTGGTGGCCGACGCCAACGGCGACGGTCTGCACGACCTGGTCGCCGGCGCCCCCAACAACGACGAGGGCAGCACCGTGTTCGGCGACTCGGGCCGCGCCTACGTGCTGTTCGGCCCCGGCGCCGTGGGCTGGAGCGGCCAGCAGCCCATCACCGGCGCGGGCGGCGCCATGACCGTGCCCGGCGCCATCCTCGCCAACGACGGCGACAAGGACGGCATGGGCACGTCGGTCTGGTAGCGTAACAGGGGTGCCCCGGGGGGTGCCCGTGACGTACAATGGGCGTCCCTTTTTTGGGGCGTCCCTTTTTTTCGCCGACACGACGGCCACTGCATGCCCGACTCCCCCATAGCGTCCCTCGCCGCCGCCCTCGCGGGCGCCACGCCACCCGCCGTCCACGGCGTGCCGGGGGCGGCGGGGGCGCACCTGATCGCGGCCCTGTCCAGGGAGGCTCCGCTCCCCACCCTGCTGCTCGCCGCCGATGCCGAGGCCGCCCGCGCCCTGCATGGCGACCTGCTCCTGTTCCGGCGCCTGGACGGGCTGCCGGAGCCCCTCTACTTCCCCGCCTGGGAAACCCTGCCCCACGAGTTCGCCTCGCCCCTGCCCGAGGTGGCGGGGATGCGCATGGCGGCGCTGATCGAGGCCCGCCGGCAGGCGGCGCCGCTGCTGGTGGCGCCGGTGGCCGCCGTGCTGCACCGGCTGCCGCCGCCGGACGTTCTGGCGGCCTTCTCCCTGGAGCTTCGCGTGGGCGCCGTGGTGCCGTTCGACAGGCTGGCGGAGCGGCTCGCGGCGCTGGGGTACCAGGATGCGGCCCAGGTGTCGCAGCCCGGCCACTTTGCCATCAAGGGCGACATCGTCGACATCTTTCCGCCCCACCTGGCGCAGCCGGCGCGCATCGAGTGGTTCGGCGACGAGGTGGACCGGCTGGTGGCCTACGACCCCGTGGACCAGAAGGCCACCGACCCCCTGGAGCGGGTGCTGGTGGCCCCGATCACCGAGCTGCCGCACAGCCCGGAGATGGTCGCCCGCGCCCGGCGGCGGGTGGCCGCCATCTGCGCCGAACGGGGGCTGGACCCGGCCAGCACCACCCTGGAGACGGGCCGCCTCGACCGCTCCCCGCGCACGGACGGCATCGAGACCTGGGCGCCGTTCTTCTTCGAGCACCCCATGGTGGACGTGACCGCCTACCTGGGCGGGCGCCCGCGCGTCGTGCTGCTGGGCGCCGGGACCGTGCGCGCCACCGCCCGCGGCCTTGCCCAGAAGGCCCTTGATGCCATGGCCGACGAGGCCCGGCGCGGCACGGTGGTGCCGGAGGCGGACGCCCTGTTCGTCACCTTGGACGCCCTGTGCGGACGCGCGCCCATCGAACTGGAGGCCGCGCCGGACGCGGACCGGCCACGCCCCTGGACCGACGCCGACGCCCTCGGCTTCGGCCCGGTGGACCCGGCGCAAAAGACCGCCAAGGGCGCCCTGCCCGCCCGCTTCGCCGCCCTGGCGGCGCTGGCCGCCAGGGCGCGCGTGACCATCGCCTGCCCGGACGCGGAGCGCGCCCGCGCCTTTGGCGAGATCCTGGGCCAGCACCAGGTGCCCCACGGCCACACGGCCGCCCCCGGCCGGGTGGCGCTGGCGGTGGGCGACCTGTCCGGCGGCTTCGGCGCCGATGGTGGGGTGTTCCTCACCGAGGCCGAGATTTTTGGCCGGCAGACCGCCGTGGCGCCGCCGCCACGCTCCCACATCGCCCTGTTCCTGAGCACCTTCGACGACTTGAAGGTGGGCGACCCGGTGGTCCACATCCAGCACGGCATCGGCCTGTACCGGGGCCTGAGCCGCATCACCGCCGGCGGCATGGAGTCGGACTTCCTGGAGGTGGAGTACCTGGGGGGCGACCGCATCTACGTCGCCATGGACCACCTGCACCTGGTGCAGAAGTACCAGGGCGGCGGCGACGGCTTGCCCGCCCTGGACCGCATGGGCGGCAAGAGCTGGGAGAAGAAGCGCGGCCGCGCCAAAAAGGCCCTGGCCGAGCTGGCCCAGGACCTGGTGGACCTGCACGCCGCCCGCGAGCTGGCCAAGGGCCACCCGTTCGCCCCGGAGGGGGCCGCCGGGGTGGAGTTCGCCGCCAGCTTCCCCTACACGGAAACGCCGGACCAGCTGCGCGCCATCGGCGAGGTGCGCGCCGACATGGCGGCCCCCCGCCCCATGGACCGGCTGGTGTGCGGCGACGTGGGCTACGGCAAGACCGAGGTGGCCATCCGCGCCGCCTTCAAGGCCATGCTGGACGGCCGCCAGGTGGCCTTTCTGGCCCCCACCACCCTGCTCGCCCAGCAGCACTTCGCCACCTGCTCCAAGCGCTTCGCCGCGTGGCCGTTCAAGGTGGCGGTGCTGTCGCGCTTCCAGGGCGAGGCCGACCGGCGCGATGTGCTGCGGGGCCTCGAGGACGGCACCCTGGACCTGGTGATCGCCACCCACAAGCTCATCACCAAGCCGGTGGACTTCGCCCGGCTGGGGCTGCTGGTCATCGACGAGGAGCAGCGCTTCGGGGTGGCCCAGAAGGAGCGCGTCAAGCAGTGGAAGACCAGCGTCGACGTGCTCACCCTCACCGCCACGCCCATCCCGCGCACCCTGCAACTGTCGCTCATCGGCGTGCGCGACCTGTCCATCATCGACACCCCGCCGCCGGACCGCCGCGCCGTGCAGACCCGCGTCACCCGCTTCGACCCCACCCTCATCAAGGAGGCCATCGAGCGCGAGCTGGCGCGCGGCGGCCAGGTGTTCTTCATCCACAACCGGGTGCACGACATCGGCGCCATGGCCCAGTTTTTAAAGCGCCTGGTGCCCACGGCCGAGATCGCCGTGGCCCACGGCCAGATGCCGGAGCGGCAGCTGGAAACGGTCATGGGCCGCTTCGTGAGCGCCCAGGCCAACGTGCTCTTGTCCACCTCCATCGTGGAGTCGGGGCTCGACATCCCGCGCGCCAACACCATCATCATCAACCGCGCCGACCGCTTCGGCCTGGCCGAGCTGTATCAGCTGCGCGGCCGGGTGGGGCGCTCGGCGGTGCAGGCCCACGCCTACCTGCTGGGCCCGGAGGACGGCTGGAGCGGCGAGGCCAAGGAGCGGCTGATGGCCATCCAGGCCTTCACCGACCTGGGCTCCGGCTTCCGCATCGCCGCCCGCGACCTGGAGATCCGCGGCGCGGGGTCGCTGCTGGGCCACAAGCAGTCGGGCCAGATCGCCGCCGTGGGCATCGACGCCTACATGGGGCTGATCAAGGAGGCCATGGCCGAGATCCGGGGCGAAACGGTCCAGCCGGACTTCGAGCCCGACATCAAGCTCGACGCCGCCGCCAGCATTCCCCACGCCTACGTGGCCGACGACGCCACCCGCCTGGCCCTCTACAAGCGCGTGGCGGGCCTCAAGTCCGAGGCGGACGCCATCACCCTGGCGGAGGAGATGGCCGACCGCTTCGGGCGCCCGCCCGCCGCCGTGTCGGCCCTGCTGGGGCAGGCGGCGCTCAAGGTCATCTGCCGCCAGTTGCGGCTGGCCTCCCTGCGCCACCTGGACCACGGCCGCTACCAGCTCGGCTTCGATGCGGACAACGCCCTGAGCGAGTCGGGCCTGGCCATGCTGCTGGCCCAGTACGGCCCGCGCCTGCGCTTCCTGTCCGAATCCGCCTTCGAGCTGGACCTCAAGGCCACGCCGGAGCAGGGCGGGCTGGAGACCCTGATCGCCCTGCTCAAGGGGCTGTAGGCGTGGCCCTCGGGGTGCTGGCCGTGGAGCCGTGGCACGCGGGCTCCCACCGGGACTTCTTGCAGGGGCTTTGCAGCCGCTCGCGCCACCGGGTCACCCCCGTCACCCTGCCCGGCCGCTTCTGGAAATGGCGCCAGACCGGCTCGGGCATGATCCTCGCCCGCCGCGCCCTGGACCTGTGGCGGGCCACCCGGGGCGCCACGGGTCCGCATGCCGCGCCGGACCTGATCCTCGCCTCCGACTTCCTGAACCTGCCGGATTTCCTGGCCCTCACCCGCCACCAGTGGCCGGGGGTGCCCGCCGTGCTCTACATGCACGAGAACCAGCTCTGCTACCCCCTGGCGGAGGGCCACGTGCTGGACCCGGCCTACCCGCAAGCCAACCTGTCCAGCGCGGCGGCGGCGGACCAGGTGTGGTTCAACTCGCCCCACCACCACGACGCCTTCTTCGAGGGGCTGGAGCGCCTGCTTGCCGCCTGCCCGGACTTTCCCCCCCGGCACCTGGCCGCCGACATCCGCGCCAAGTCCAGGGTGCTGCCCCTGGGGGTGGACCTGGCGGGCTTGCGGCAAGCGGCGAAGCCGGACAAGTCGGGCCCGCTCGCCATCCTCTGGAACCACCGCTGGGAGCACGACAAGAACCCGGAGGAGGCGTTCGACGCCCTGTTCCGGCTGGACGGCGCGGGGGCGGACTTCCGCCTGCTGGTGGCGGGCCAGCGCTTCGGCGCGGCGCCCGGGGTGTTCGCCCAGGCCAAGAAGCGCCTGGCGCACCGCATCGACCACTGGGGCTACCTGGACGACCGGGCCGCCTACGCGGCGCTGCTGGCCCGGGCCGACGTGGTGATCTCGCTGGCGCACCACGATTTTTTCGGGGTGGGCGTGGTGGAGGCCATGGCCATGGGGGCGCTGCCGCTCCTGGCCAACCGCCTCAACTACCCGCACCTGGTGCCGGCGCCCCACCACGCCACCTGCCTGGTGGCGGACGCCGGCGCCCTGCTCGAGCGCCTGGCCGCCCTGTGCGCGGACCCCGCCGCCACCCGCGCCACCGCCGCCGGCCCCGCCGGGTGGGTGGCCGGCTTCGACTGGGCCGCCATGGCGCCCGCGTTCGACCAGGCATTGGACCGGGCGGCGCACGAAAACGGGGCCCATGGGGCCGCGTCGGGCGGACGTTCCGGGGAATAATAAGGGCACCTCTATTAACCGTCGCGAGCGCCCTGAGTGCAAGGCGCCCCGAGCGGAGCGGCACCGTTACACCGCGCAGAACCCGAAACATATCATGGTGATAGGCGAGGGTTCGAGCACCGCCCAACGCAGCAATCGCGGCGCGCAGCAGGTTATTAGAGGTGCCCTAATAAGAAACCTCCCGGGCCGCCATACCCTTGGGAGGGATATGTACCGGAGCGGTACCGCTTCTGCGGCGCCGTTCCGGCGGGCGGTGGCCCGGGAGGATCACGGACGGGCGGCGCGGTTTTGATTCCACGTTTACGGACGCCGACTTCCCCGCCGTTCCAGATCGGATTGACGGAGCGCTATCGGAACCCGCGCGCCCTATCCACCTTCAATATAGCACCCTCCGGGGCCACCGCAAGGGCCGCCGGGGCCGCGCCGGGGCGCGTTGATTCGGACCGGTTTTTGCTTTAATCTTCTGCGGATGCGTGAACGACTGTCGCGGGTGTGGGAACGGGGCCCGGTCCGGCTGGCCGGGGCCGCGCTCGCCTGCGCCCTGCTGGCGTTCGCGGGCCACGCCCCCGCCGCCCCCGGCGGGGGTGTCGCCCACCCCGGCCCCGGCGAGCCCATCGCCGAGTGCGGCGCCTGCCATGCCGATCCCAAGTTCGTGCCGCCGGTGCGCACCCTCAAGAGCGACTGCGCCTTCTGCCACGGCGACGGCGTGATCGGCCTGACGCCGGTCACCCACTTGCAGTCGGCCGCCCGCGAGCGCGGCACCGCCATCCGGCCCGACCCCATCCTGGCGCGGGACGAGCCGACCATCCTGCGGAACATGCTGAAGATCCCCGGCGGCCCGTTCATCCTCGGCGACGACAGCCGCCACGCGGACGAGGGGCCCATGCAGGAGTGGTCCGTCGCCACGTTCTACCTGGACAGGCTCGAGGTCACCAACAGCGACTACCACCGCTTCGTGATGGCCACCGGAGCCGAGCCGCCCGCCCACTGGGGGGCGCACCGCCCGCCCGCCGCCATCGGCGACCACCCGGTCACCTACGTGAGCTGGTACGACGCCCGCGACTACTGCGCCTGGCGCGGCAAGCGCCTGCCCACCGAGTTCGAGTGGGAAAAGGCCGCCCGCGGCGACGAGGGCCTCAAGTTCCCGTGGGGCGACGTGTTCGACGCCACCCTGGCCAACACGCCCCAGTCGGGCATCGGCCACACCACGCCGGTGGGCCGCTTCCCCAACGGCGCCAGCCCCTACGGCGCGCTGGACATGGCCGGCAACGTGTGGGAGTGGACCGACAGCTGGTACCGGCCCTATCCGGGCAACGCCCGCTCCAACCCCAACTATGGCGAGGTGTACCGCATCGTGCGTGGCGGCTCGTGGTTCGACTGCGAGTTCTACAAGTGCGGCATCAGCGCCCCCACCTTCAACCGGGGATTCTTCATCCCCAACACCCGCAACGACACCTTCGGCTTCCGCTGCGCCTACGCGCGCCCGGAGGCCGCCACGCCCCAAAAGGACCCCGCCGCCCCATGAAGCGCATGCCCGCTCCGCGCCCCCTTGTCCGCCTGCTGCCCGCCCTCGCCGTGGCGTTGCTCGCCGCCTGCCAGCCGGTGACGGACAACCATGCCCCGCTGTTCTTCGAGAAGACCACCCCCGCGCCGCCGGGCATGGTGCTGGTGCCCGGCGGGCCGTTCATCATGGGTTCCGACGGCGCCGACGTGGAGGACCGCGCCAAGGAGTTCGGCGCCATGAAGCCCTGGTACCTGGACGAGCACCCCGCCCACCCGGTCGACCTGCCGCCGTTCTACATGGACCGCACCGAGGTGACCAACCGCGCCTTCGCCCTGTTCCTCCACGCCACCGGCGCCGCCGTGCCGTCCGGCTGGACCGCGGACGCCACCAGCGACGAGAACGGCGACAAGCCGGTGACCGGCGTCAACTGGTACGACGCCAACCGCTACTGCCAGTGGCTCGGCAAGCGCCTGCCCACGGAGGCGGAGTGGGAGAAGGCCGCGCGCGGCCCCGACGGCCGCGAATACCCCTGGGGCAACACCTTCGACGCCATGAAGGGCAACACCGGCGCCACCCGCCTGGGCGACGTGATGCCCGTGGGCCATTTTCCCGAGGGGGCCAGCCCCTACGGCGTGCAGGACATGGTGGGCAACGTGTGGGAATGGACCGGAAGCTGGTACCAGCCCTACCCCGGCTCCGACTTCCGCTCCGACGATTTCGGCGAGCGGTACCGGGTGATCCGGGGCGGCGGCTGGGGCGGCGTGGGCCACTATACCCTGGACCATTTCTACCGCGCCGCCTACCGCTTCTACATCGATCCGTCCATCGGCTTCAACGACGCCGGCTTCCGCTGCGCCAAAAGCCCCGCACAGCCCTCCTGACGCCCCCCCCCTGAACGCCCGGCGGGCGCCCCGGGCGGAGCGGAACCCGAGACCTGTCGCCGTGATGGGCGCGGGTTCGCGCATCGCCGTAGCGCGGCAGGCTGATGGCGGTGCCCAAAACTCCCCCGTCACCATAATCATATGGGGCCGGACGGCCGATAAGGGGGTGTTTCGTCCCGCCGCCGGCGGGGGGGCTCCAACCAGGTAACGGGATCGCCAGCATGCCTTCAGTCATCGATATCGCGCGGGAGGTCAAGGCCCTCCCCGCCATGTCCGTCACCGCGCAACGGGTCATCGAGATCACCCACAACCCCAGGGCCAACGCTGCGGGCCTGCAGGACGTGATCCTCTACGACCAGGCCCTGTCCACCCACCTGCTCCGGGTGGCCAACTCGCCGTTCTACTCGCCCAGGGTGCCCGTTACCGAGGTGCAGCGCGCGGTGGTGCTGCTGGGCTTCGAGCAGGTGAAGAAGATCTGCATCTTCTACGCCACCAAGGGCATCCTCAAGCGCCCCGGCCTGGCCGAGACGCTGCTCTGGGAGCACTCCCTGGGCACCTCCATCGCCGCCCGCGTGGTGGCCGAGCACTGGCAGCCCGACATCGCCGCCCAGGCCTTCACCGCCGGGCTGCTGCACGACGTGGGCAAGAGCGTGCTGATGGGCATCCCCGAGGCGGACTACGAGTCGCTGCTGCGCACCTTCTACAACGAGTCGATCCCGCTGGCGGAGCTGGAGCGCGATCGCTACGGCTTCGATCACGCCTACGTGGGGGCGCAGGTGAGCCTGCACTGGAAGCTCCCCCAGGTGCTGGTGAAGGCCATCGCCCACCACCACGGCGAGGTGCCCGCCGACCTCACCCAGGACCAGACGGACCTGACGCGCATCCTGCGTCTGGCCAACCGCTTCGCCCACGCCGCCGGCATCGGCCGGCGCGAGCCGCTGGCCACCTCGGACTGGGGCGCGGTGGCGGAGAACCCGGGCTTCCCCGGCGCCGCCGTGGCCGGCATCTTCGACCACTTCATGCACGAGTACGAGCAGGAACGCGCCCGCATGGACGTGGCCGCCATGTAGGTGGCCCCCAGCCCGTTGTTGACTGGGCGCCGGAAGCGGGTTTAACTTTCTTGCCTGCCCCCGGCGGCGCCCGCCAGCCGGGCGCCGCCCGGCACCGTTTGGGCACCTCTGATGACCGTCGCGAGCGGTTCGCGTGCAAGGCGGACTGAGGCCCCGAGACCCGTCTGGGTGATGGGCGCGGGTTCGAGCATCGCTTCAGCGCGGCAACCGAGCCGCGCGGCAGGTTGTTGGAAGTGCCCGTTTGTTCGACTTAAGCAGGCAGGGGATCCTTCCGCATGGCCAACGGCATCGTCAAATGGTTCAACACCAAGAACGGCCTCGGGCTCATCATCGACGAGGCCGGCAACAACGTGCGGCTGCACTTCTCGGCCTTCAAGGACGACAGCTACAAGACCATCCAGGCCGGCGACCCGGTGGAGTTCGAGGCCAGGGAGGGGCGGCGCGGCCCCGAGTGCGTGATCTGCCGCAAGCTCTGACGGGGTGTTGACCAGGCCCCGCCGTGGGCTGTTTCCAGGCAACGCCGCAAGCGCGCGGATTTCCGGCCGCTCCGGATGCCAGGCACCCGAGCCCCCGGAATCCGCCGGCACGTTCCCGTGCCGGATGGGGGTGCGCCGCGGGACGGCGTTTTCCGGCAACCCGCCGAAGGCCCCTTCCCGGCGCCGGGTTTCCCCGCCGATTATGGTATAGTTGGCGCGGCGTTTTTTTAACGTGCGGCCGCGGCCCGTGCCCGCGCGCGCCGTTCCGGCCCGCCCCGTGCCGGGCCCCGCAAACATTTCCCATTTGGCAGCATCCGTGACGCTATGTTTGGAACCCTGATCAAGAAGCTGGTGGGCAGCAAGAACGACCGCGACCTGCGGGCGCTCGCCGCGACCGTGCGCCGCATCAACGCGCTGGAGCCGGAACTGACCGGCCTGTCCGACGACGAGCTGGCCGGCAGGACCCCCGCCTTCCGGGCGCGGCTGGATCAGGGCGAATCCCTGAACGACCTGCTTCCCGAGGCCTTCGCGGTGGTGCGCGAGGGCAGCCGCCGGGTGATGCGCATGCGCCACTTCGACGTGCAGCTCATCGGCGGCATGGTGCTGCACCACGGCAAGATCGCCGAGATGAAGACCGGCGAGGGCAAGACCCTGGTGGCCACCCTGCCCGTGTACTTGAACGCCCTGGCGGGCAAGGGCGTGCACGTGGTCACCGTCAACGACTACCTGGCCCGGCGCGACGCCGAGTGGATGGGCCGCCTGTACCGCTTCCTGGGCCTGTCCGTGGGGGTGGTGGTGCACGGCGTCGCCGACGCCCAGCGCAAGGAGGCCTACAACGCCGACATCACCTACGGCACCAACAGCGAGTTCGGCTTCGACTACCTGCGCGACAACATGAAGTTCTCCCTGGAGGACCGCGCCCAGCGCGACCTGAACTACGCCATCGTCGACGAGGTGGACTCGATCCTCATCGACGAGGCGCGCACGCCGCTCATCATCTCCGGCCCCGCCGAGCAGTCCACCGACAAGTACTACCAGGTCAACAAGATCATCCCGTTCCTTGAGGCGGACACCCACTACACCACCGAGGAAAAGACCAAGAGCGCCCTGCTCACCGAGGAGGGCGTGGCCAAGGTCGAGGAGCTGCTGAGCGTCGACAACCTGTACGACCTGGCCAACCTGTCCACCCTGCACCACGTGCAGCAGGCCTTGAAGGCCCACAAGATGTTCCACCGCGATACCGACTACGTGGTGCGCGGCGGCCAGGTGATGATCGTCGACGAGTTCACCGGCCGCGTCATGGAGGGGCGCCGCTGGTCCGACGGCCTGCACCAGGCGGTAGAGGCCAAGGAGGGGGTGACCATCGCCAACGAGAACCAGACGCTGGCGTCCATCACCTACCAGAACTACTTCCGCATGTACGAAAAGCTCGCGGGCATGACCGGCACCGCCGAGACCGAGGCCCCCGAGTTCGCCAAGATCTACGACCTGGACGTGGTGGCGATCCCCCCCAACGTGCCCGTGGCCCGCATCGACAACCCGGACCTGGTCTACAAGACCGAGCGCGAGAAGTTCGAGGCCATCGCCGACGAGATCCTCACCTGCCACCAGAACGGCCAGCCGGTGCTGGTGGGCACCGTCACCATCGAGAAGTCCGAGCGCCTGTCGCAGCTGCTCAAGCGGCGCGGCATCAAGCACAACGTGCTGAACGCCAAGTTCCACGAGAAGGAGGCGGAGATCGTCGCCCAGGCGGGCCGCGCCGGGGCGGTGACCATCGCCACCAACATGGCCGGCCGCGGCACCGACATCCTCCTGGGCGGCAACCCGGAGTTCCTGTTCAAGAAGCGCCTGGAAAAGAAGGCCGACATGCCCCAGGAGGAGCAGGACCAGCTGCTCGCCGAGTTCCGCGAGCACTGCCGGCTGGAGCACGAGCAGGTGCTGGCCGCCGGTGGGCTGCACATCATCGGCACCGAGCGCCACGAGTCGCGCCGCATCGACAACCAGTTGCGCGGCCGCGCCGGCCGCCAGGGCGACCCCGGCTCGTCGCGCTTCTACCTGGGCCTGGACGACCCGCTGATGCGCATCTTCGGCTCCGAGCGCATCGCCGGCCTGATGGAGCGCATGGGCATGGAGGACGGGGTGCCCATCGAGCACCGCATGGTCACCCGCGCCATCGAGAACGCCCAGAAGAAGGTGGAGGCGTATCACTTCGAGATGCGCAAGCACCTGCTGGAGTTCGACGACGTGATGAACCAGCAGCGCGAGATCATCTACCGCCAGCGCCGCCAGATCCTGGGCGGCGAGGGGCTGGAGGAGACCATCATCGACATGATCGAGCAGGCGCTGGCGCAGCTCGTGGACACCCACTGCCCGGACGAAAAATACCAGGAGGAGTGGAACATCGCGGCCCTCAAGGAGTCCCTGGCCGCCCAGTTCAACATCGACTTCGACCGGGCGGGGATCGACTTCTCCAGCGCCGGCAAGGAGGCCGTCCTCACCCTCTGCAAGGAGGCCATCGACGGGGCCTACCACGAGCGCATCCAGCGCTTCGGCCCGGACATGGGCCGCTACATCGAGCGCCTGGTGCTGCTGCGCAACGTGGACACCCTGTGGAAGGACCACCTGCTGGCCATGGACCACCTGAAGGAGGGCATCGGCCTGCGCGGCTACGGGCAGAAGAACCCGCTCACGGAATACAAGCGCGAGGGGTACGAGCTGTTCGAGCAGATGATGGCCCGCATCCAGGCCGACGTGGTGGAGCAGCTGTTCCGCGTGCAGGTGGCCCTGGAGGCGGCGGCACCCGTGGAGGACCTGGCCCCGGCCTACGCCGCCAGGATGGTGTTCTCCCACGCCCAGCCGACGCCGGTGGGCGCCCCGGAGCCGGAGGAACCCGCCGCCGCCCCGCGCCAGGCCCCGGCCCGCGCCGAGGACAAGACCGGCCGCAACGACCCGTGCCCGTGCGGCTCCGGCAAGAAATACAAGAAGTGCCACGGCGTGGATGAGTAGCCGGACATCCGGAAGCCCCCCGTGAGCCCCGACATCCAACAAGTCAAGGACGACTTGGTCAAGGCGGAAACCGAGCTGGCGTTCTTCATGGAGCTGGGGCGGGCACTCACCGCCACCCTGGACGACCTGCGGGTGCTGGAAATCATCGCCCTGGCCATCCACACCTACCTGAAACCCAGCCACACCACCCTCTACGTCACCGGCGGCAACCGCCGCACCTACCACCTGGCCCTGGCGCGCGGCTACGAGGCCCCCGCCGGCCCGGCCAAGATCCCCATCATGGAGGGCATCTGCGGCGAGGTGCTGCGCACCGGCCGCGAGCTGCACCTGAACAATGCCCGCCTGGCGGGCATGGCCCCCTATCCGCCGGACCTGGTCATGCCGGAACCGCCGGACGACCTGCTGTGCATCCCCATCATGCACGGCAAGCGCCCGCTGGCGGCCATCCTGGTGGGCCAGAACGCCGATGCCGGCCCGCTCACCGCCGACCACCGGGTGCGCCTGGTGCGCGTGCTGGAGCAGAGCCGCATGGCGGTGGACCGCGCCCTGCTCTACCGCAAGACCGCCGACCTGGCCATCACCGACGACCTGACCCAGCTCTTCAACCACCGCTACATCCAGCAGTCGCTGGACGTGGAGATCCACCGCGGCGCCGACCGGCACAAGCCCCTGTCGCTGCTGTTCATGGACCTGGACAAGTTCAAGATCATCAACGACACCCACGGCCACCTGGCGGGCAGCCAGGCGCTCACCGAGGTGGCGCAGATCCTCACCGACAACCTGCGCACCGGCGACATCATCGCCCGCTACGGGGGCGACGAGTTCGTGATCATCCTGCCGGAAACCTCCCTCGACGTGGCCGTGACCATCGCCGAACGCCTGGTGCAGCGCGTCTGCGCGCACCGCTTCCTGCCCAGGCTGGGCGGCATGGAGCTGGGCGCCAGCTTTGGCGTGGCCTGCTGCCCGGACCACGGCGACAGCCCGCGCAAGCTGGTGCAGTTCGCCGATCAGGCCATGTACCAGGCCAAGGCGCTGGGCGGCAACCGCGTGGTGGTGTACCACCCTTGAATCCCGGCCAGCCACGGCCGCGTTTGTCCAGAACCCCAACACACAAGGAGCCCCGATGCCCCGCCCCGACAACCGCCCGCCGGACGCGTTGCGCCCCGTTTCCATCGAAACCGGATTTCTGCCCTACGCGGAGGGTTCGGTGCTGATCCGCGTGGGCGAAACCCACGTGGCGGTGAGCGCCAGCGTGGAGGAGCGCACGCCGCGCTGGCTGCGCGGCAAGGGCAGCGGCTGGGTGACCGCCGAATACGGCATGCTGCCGCGCGCCACCCACGAGCGCACCCAGCGCGAGGTGAGCCGCGGCCAGGCCAGCGGCCGCACCCAGGAGATCCAGCGGCTGGTGGGCCGCTCCCTGCGGGCGGTGACCGACCTGTCCCTGCTGGGGGAGCGCACCATCTGGATCGACTGCGACGTGCTGCGCGCCGACGGCGGCACCCGCACCGCCAGCATCACCGGCGCCTTCGTGGCCCTGAGCCTCGCCGTGGGCAAGCTGATGGCGGCGGGCCGGATCGCCCGCAACCCGCTCACCGATACCCTGGCGGCGGTGAGCGTGGGCATCGTGGACGGTGTCCACATGCTGGACCTGGCCTACGCGGAGGATTCGCGGGCGCAGGTCGACATGAACGTGGTGATGACCGGCAACGGCGAACTGGTGGAGATCCAGGGCACCGCCGAGGACACCCCGTTCCCCCGCTCCGGGCTGAACACCCTGCTGGACCTGGCCCACAAGGGGGTGACCGAGCTCACCGCCCTGCAACGGGCCCACCTGCCGGCGGGGATGCCCTGGTGAGCCTGGAGCTGCTGCTGGCCACCGCCAACCCGGCCAAGGCGGCGGAGATGGCGCGGCTGCTGGGCGGCCTGCCCCTGACCCTGCGCACCCGCGCCGACTTTCCCGGCCTGCCCGACGTGGACGAGGACGCCGCCACCTTCGTGGGCAACGCCATCAAGAAGGCGCGGGCCCTGGCGGACGCCACCGGCCTGATGGCCCTGGCGGACGACTCGGGCCTGTGCGTCGACGCCCTGGGCGGCGCCCCGGGGGTGTGGTCGGCGCGCTACGCGGGGCCCGGCTGCACCGATGCGGACAACAACGCCAGGCTGCTCGGGGCCCTGGAGGGCACGCCGGACGCCGCGCGCACGGCGCACTTCGTGTGTGTGGTGGCCATCGCCCGGCCGGGCGTGGCGCCGGTCACCTTCGAGGGCACCTGCGAGGGGCTGATCGCCCCCAAGGCCGCCGGCACCGCCGGGTTCGGCTACGACCCGCTGTTCCTCATCCCCGAGGCGGGCCGCACCTTCGCCCAGATGACCGCCGACGAGAAGGCGCGCATCAGCCACCGCGCCCGCGCCTTCGCCCAGGCCCGCGCCTGGCTGGCCCGGCAACTGGAGCCGGATCGCTAGGGCCTTTTGTGTTAACAGCCCCGCGCCGTCCGGCGCGGGAACCGCACGGCCCGGACCGTCGGAAGGGAAAAACGGGAGGCGCCTCCGCCGTGGCCCGACGCGGCCAGGGTGGCCGCCCGGAGCCAAAAAGTGGCCGGGTGGCGTTGGGCTGCGCCACCCGGCCGGCATGCCGTTACGAGGAGGACAGGGATGACCTTCCCAAACAGCACACCCACTCGAAAAAATCCATCGCGCGGCCGGGGCCCAGCCACGGGCACGCGCCGTACCCAGTCGTATCGGCATGACCGCCGACGGCAACAAGGTTTTCCCGGGGGTGCCTGGACCACGCGGCGGGGTGGCCGGCACCCGCCATCCAAAGAAGGTCGCGCCAGACCGGAGCACACACCGGGCCTCCCTGGCGCGCAGGGAATGCTTTTGGCGGACCACGCCGCCACGGCATCCGTGCCTTACTGATTAATTCTACCGCCCCCCCGGTAGCCGTCAACCACGGGCGGCGGACGCCCCGCCGCCCTCAGCGCGGGTGGGGATGCGGGTGCGGGTGGCCCTGACCGTGGCCCTGACCGTGGCCGTGGTTATGGCCGTGGTTGGGGTCGGGGCCGT
The DNA here is from genome assembly GCA_016212085.1 of Nitrospirota bacterium. Classification (GTDB taxonomy): domain Bacteria; phylum Nitrospirota; class JACRHL01; order JACRHL01; family JACRHL01; genus JACRHL01. The sequence goes on from JACRHL010000019.1 coordinate 207,049, forward strand.
GGTCATGCTCGCCCTCCCCGGCGCAGCCCACGCACGACACCATGCTGCGGCCGGTGGTGGTCATGGTCAGCTTGCCGTGGCGCACGCCGCGGGTGCCCACCAGGCGGTCGGCAAAGTGCTGCAACAACTGGCTGCGGCCGCGCACCACCAGCACCTCCAGGCAGTTGTGATGGTCCAGGTGCACGTGCAGCACGCTGATGATCTCGCCCTCGAAGCTGTGTTGCAGGTGGGTGAGGTTCTCCGACAGCTCACGGGTGTGATGATCGTAGACGATGGTGATGGTGCCCACCGTCTCCTCGTTGTTGTGCCACTCCTCCGTGACCATGTGATCGCGGATCAGGTCACGCAGGGCCTCGGAGCGGTTGCTGTAGCCCTTCCGCTCGATCTGTTCGTCGAACTGCTCCAACAGCGCCGCGTCGATGGAAACGCCAAAGCGCGCCAACTCACTCATATGGTTTCACCAAACGGTCCCAGGAAGGTAAAGGGTTGGGGGTGGTCACCGACACACGGGTGGGGCCGGAAACACCGGCCATGCGTATCACGTTATCTTAAATTGGTAACACCGGGGGTGCGTTCTGTCAATTTTTTCCCGCCCGGCGGCGGCGGCCGCCCCTATCGCAGCCGCGCCGGGATGGGACATAATCAGGCGGTTTAAAAACGCCGCCTTCCGGCGCGCCCGGAGCCCGCCCCGCGCGCGGGGCGCTGGCGCAACCTTGGAGCCTGGAACCATGAGCACCCCCTTCCCGCAGCCGGTGGAGATCCGCCGCGACGGGCGTACCGAGATCGTCATCACCTGGGCCGATGGCCACTTGCAGCGCATGACCAACCACTACATGCGCTGCAAGTGCCAGTGTGCCGCCTGCGTGGACGAGTGGACCCGCAAGCCCCTGCTCGACCCGGCCCAGATTCCGGCGGACATCCATGCCGACCAGATCGCGGTGGTGGGCAGTTACGGCATCCAGCCGTTCTGGTCCGACGGCCACACCACGGGCATCTTCTCCTTCCCCCTGCTGCGCGGCATCTGCCCCTGCGACGCATGCAAGGCGGCGGCCTAGACACCGCCCCGGCCGCCCGCGCGACGGACCCCGCCACCCTGGCGGCCATCGCCCGGGGCCTGGCGGCGGACGGGGTGTACGATCCCCGGCCGGGGGCGGAGCGCCACTTCCGCATCGGCGTGCCGTTCCCGCTGGCGGCGGACACGGCGGCCCTGGTCGCCGGCCTGGGGGGGCACCTGCTGGCCTTCCAGCGCGCCGTGGGCAGCCTGTACCGGCGCGCGGCGAAGGGCACCGCCCCGGCCTTCGTGAGCCGCTGGCTCGACCTGGGCAAGCCCGACGACCTGCTGCGCCTGGCGCGCATGGGGCGCTTTGGGAACGACCTGCCACGGGTGATCCGGCCCGACCTGTTCGTGACCGACACGGGCCACGCCATCACCGAGCTGGACAGCGTGCCCGGCGGCATGGGCCTCACCGACGCCCTGCAAAGCCGCTACGCCCACGCGGGGTACGCCGTGCTGGGCGGGGCCGACGGCATGGCCCGGGGCTTTTCCGCCATGCTCAGGGGGCTGCACGACCCGGTCGACACCACCGTGGCCATCGTCGTTTCCGACGAGTCCGCCGCCTACCGCCCGGAGATGGCCTACCTGGCCCTGCGCCTTAAAGCCCACGGGGTGGACGCGCACGTCCTGGAACCCCGCGAGGTGCGCTTCTCCGAGCACGGCCTATCCCTGGAACGCCACGGCGAGCCGGTGGACATCCACGTGCTGTACCGCTTCTTCGAGCTGTTCGACCTGCCCAACATCCCCAAGGCGGAGCTGATGCTCTACGCCGCCAGAAAGGGCACCGTGCGCATGACGCCGCCGCCCAGGCCGGCCCTGGAGGAGAAGCTGGCCATGGCCCTGTTCCACCACCCGGCGCTGGCGGCTTTTTGGGAGAAGGAGCTGGGGCCCGACAGCCACGCGGCGCTCTCCGCCCTGCTGCCGCAAACCTGGGTGCTGGACCCGGCCCCGGTGCCGCCCCACGCGGTGATCCCCGGCCTGACCGTGGACGGGGTGCCGGTGCAGGGCTGGGAGCAACTCAAAACCCTGGGCCAGAAGGCGCGCCGGTTCGTCATAAAACCGTCCGGCTTTTCCGAAACCGCCTGGGGCGCGCGCGGCGTGGTGATCGGGCACGACGTGTCCGAGGCCGAATGGGCCCGCGCCCTGGACCACGCCCTGGCCGCCTTCCCGCGCACGCCGCACATTTTGCAACCGTTCCACAAGGCGCGCCGCCACCAGGTGCCGTGGCTCACCGAGGGCGGCGCCATCGCCCACATGGGCGCCCGCGCCCGCCTGTGCCCCTACTACTTCGTCTCCGGCGAGGGGGAGGACATGCACGCCACCCTGGGCGGCATGCTGGCCACCCTCTGCCCGGAAGACAAGAAACGCATCCACGGCATGGCCGACGCGGTGATGGTGCCGGCCACGCTGGGCTCCTGACCCGCCCAGCGGCCCTCTGCGGACAATGTTGGTCCGGGCCACCTCAGGGGCTTATCGCAGCTGGCAGCTTCGATTACCCAACTCAACTTAGCGAGTCCCCATTACAAAAATTAGTGAGACTCCACAAAAAAGACGAAAGTCAATAAAACCTTACTTTTTTACTTTACCTGTCGTAGCCGTCCGAGATCGCGCCGGATCCAAGGCGCGCGAAGGGGAACGACCGCAGGCGTGGCAGCGCCACGTTGAGGATCGTTCCTCGAGCGCAACGCGGGAGACGGCGTGATATCGGGCGGCGGCACCCCAGCGAGGCCCCCCCAATTGGCCGCGCGGGCCCGCCCGTGCGAGAATGGCGCCCTGATGGCCATCCGTATTTCCCTCCTCGCCCCCATGTCCACCCCGGCGCCCGCCTCCGCATCCTGCTTCGTCTACGTCCTTGGCAGCCCCGCGCGCCGCCGCACCTACGTGGGGTGGACGGTGGACCTGGAGCGCCGCCTGGAGCGCCACAACGCGGGCACCGGGGCCAAGGCCACGCGCGGCGCGCGCTGGCTGCTGCTGTACGCCGAAAAACACCCCACCCGCGCCCAGGCCATGGGGCGCGAGTGGCGCCTGAAGCGCGACCGGGCCCTGCGCCGGGCGCTGGCCGCCACCCTGACGGGGCTGGCGCCGTGAGCGAGAAGTTGGACTTCTTCGCCACCTGCGCCAAGGGCGTGGAGCCGCTGCTCGCCGCCGAGCTGCGCGCCCTGGGGCTGGACGCCGTGCGCGACACGCGGGGCGGCGCCACCTTTGCCGGCCCCGTGGCCGCCGGCTACCGGGCGTGCCTGTGGTCGCGCCTGGCCAGCCGCGTGCTGCTGCCCGTGGCGCGCTTCCACTGCCCGTCGCCCCTCGACCTCTACGAAGGCATGCGCTCCGTGAAGTGGTGGGAGCACCTGGACACGGACGGCACCCTGGCGGTGGACTTTTCCGCCTCCAACTCCGCCATCACCCACGCCCACTTTGGCGCCCTCAAGGCCAAGGACGCCATCGTGGACCAGTTCCGCGACCGCCTCGGGCGCCGCCCGTCCGTGGACACGGCCCTGCCCGACCTGCGCGTGAACGTGTACCTGGAGCGCGACCAGGCCACCGTGTCGCTGGATCTGTCCGGCGAAGCCCTGCACCGGCGCGGCTACCGCGTGCAGGGCGGCAAGGCGCCCCTCAAGGAGAACCTCGCCGCCGCCATCCTGCACTCCGCCCGCTGGCCGGCCATGGCGGTGGACGGCGCGCAACTGGTGGACCCCATGTGCGGCGCCGGCACCCTGCTGGTGGAGGGGGCGCTGATGGCGGCGGACGTGGCGCCCGGCCTGGGGCGCGAGCGGTTCGGCTTTTCCCGCTGGCTGGGGCACGACGGCCAGGCGTGGGGGGCGCTGGTGGCCGAGGCCAGGGAGCGCCAGGCGGCAGGCGTGGCCGGGCTGGCGCCCGACCGCATCCACGGCTACGACCGCGACATGCGCTCCGTGAACGCCCTGAACGAGAACCTCTACCACGCGGGCCTCGAGGACAAGGTGCGCGTGACCCGCCGCGCCGTGGAGGACACGGAACCCCAGCCCGGCCCCCCCGGCCTGGTGGTGGTGAACCCCCCCTACGGCGAGCGCCTGGGGGCGGACGACGACCTTGCCGCCCTCTACGCCGCCCTGGGCACGGCGCTCAAGGTAAATTTCCCCGGCTGGCGCGCCGCCGTGTTCACCGGCAACCCCGACCTGGCCCACCACCTGCGCCTGGCGGCGGACCGCAAGGTGACCCTGTACAACGGGCCCATCGTGTGCCGGCTGCTGCACTACGGGATCGGCTAGGGCCTGTCGACACAACGGCAACGGCGGCGTTGCGCCCCGCGGATCTCTCTCCCCCTTTCCCGCCGCGCGGGTTAGAATGGTCCCATGCGCGCGGTGGCACGATGGCGCCGTGCCGGGGGTGACCACGCATGCACGACGGTGAACGCTTCAACACCATCAGCGCCGCCATCGGCGCCGCCGCCTCCCTGGCGGGGGGGACCGTGCTGGTGGTGCTCGCCGCGTTGCGCGGCAACCCGTGGAAGACCGTCTCCCTGAGCGTGTACGGCGCCACCCTGGTGCTGGCCTACCTGATGGCCACCCTCTATCACGGTCACAAGGGTGCCTACAAGCCGCTGCTCCGGCGGCTGGACCGGGTGTCCATCTACCTGCTCATCGCGGGCACCTACACCCCGTTCATGCTCATCACCCTGCGCGGCCCCGTGGGGTGGACCATCTTCGGCATCATCTGGGGCCTGGCCGGGTGCGGCATCCTGCTCGATTCGTCCAGGGAGAAGCGGCGCGGCGTGCTGCCGGTGATCGTCTACCTGCTCATGGGCTGGCTGTGCGTGATCGTCATCAAGCCGCTGCTCGCCGCCCTGCCGTTCAACGGCTTCCTGTGGCTGCTGGCCGGGGGCCTGTTCTATTCGGCGGGCGTGGTGTTCTTCGCCCTCGACCGGCGGGTGCGCCACTTCCACGGCGTCTGGCACCTGTTCGTGCTGGCGGGCAGCGTCAGCCACTACGTGGCCATATTGGTGTATCTGGTGTAGCGGCGCGCTCCGCGCGACGGGGCAGCGAAGGCCACACCGCCTCCGCGCTGGGAAAAAGTCTTCCCACACTCGCCCGCCAGCCACCCATGCGGCCCCACGACCCGCGCACCACAATCCCGCAAATTCATATCGGAATAACGCACGATTCCCGCGCCGCCAGCGGCGCGGAGGCACGGCGGGAAAAAAATTACCCACCCGGCACGAAAGCTGCATGGTCAAGCAAACCCGATTTCACACATTGCGAGACGTCACCCGTTTTTTTGCGAAACCCGCTGATGGGGCGGCGGGTTTCGGGTGGGCCGCCGCCGGCCGAGGGCCTTGGGAGGGGTACCCCGTTTGTTCATTGTCCGTGTGATCGGTTTCCCATCCGCGCCCGGCGCGCCGACCCGCTTGCGCCCGGGCCGCCTGGCCGCCGGCGCCGGGGCCGCCCTGCTCGCCCTGGCCCTGTGCGCCCCGTTTGCGGCCCATGCCAACAACTCGCAGACGGTCAACGCCTCGGAGCTGGGCAACCGCTTCGGCATGCTGCTGGCATCGGCCCCCGCCAGTTGCCTGTCCGTGCCCAACGGCGCCTACGAGACGAAGGCCAACTACCATCCCGGCGAGTCCGGCGACTGGTCCGGCTGCGAGGAGCGCGGCCGGGCCGCCGTGGACGCCGCCGCGCAGGCGGGCATGTTCGCGGACACCGGCTGGAGCGACCTGGATCACACCTCCATCGAGGACGGCACCACCATCCTCCGCGAGCGCGACGTGGATGCCAACCAGGTCGAATATTATTTCACCGGAACCGATGTGAAGGCGGACACCAACTTCGGCGCGAGCTGGGTGCCCACCGCGTGCGTGGGGCCCCACTGCGGCCACCTGCTGCGCGGCGACGTGAAGCAGTTCGACGAGAACGGCGACGGCAGGTTCGACGATACCTGGATCGACTACAACAACAACGGCGTCATCGACAGCGGCGAGATCGACCGGCTGCGGGCGGACCAGTTCGCCTGGGGCGCGACCTCCGTCGCCCTCACCCAGGAAGAGTTGGACATGGGCATCGGCGGCAACCTGTACCCGGCGGGCACCGGCCGCATGGGGGTCCGTTTCGCCCTGGGCCAGTTGAACGCCGACCAACCCACCTTGGCGCAGTGCAACGGCCGGATGACCAACGCGGACGGCACGCCCAACACCGCCTGCCTGGACGGCAACAAGACCCCGCCCAACCCGTTCAACGTGGAAAAGGACCACTGGGCGGTGTGCGACCCGGACAAGTTCGTGCCGGTGACCGAGCCCGGCGGCAACCCGCTGATCGCCGACTGGACCGTGGCCCAGCGCGCCCTGGACAACTGCCTGTGGTTCTACGCGGCCGTGCCCATGGGGTTCGGAACGGCGCTGCCCGGGCCGGAAATTCTGCCCGGCGACCCCCTATGGGCCGACCCCACCCAGTCCACCCAGAACAACGACGGCACGCCGTTCGACGTGACCGGCCGCACCACCTGGGAAAACCAGGTGGTGCGCGCCATCATGGATCACCGCGCCGCGACCACCGGCGTGGACAACCAGGATCTGCTCATCTCGGCGATGGTCACCTACGGCTTCGTTCCCGCCAGCCCCGGCAACACCGACCTGGCCCGGGCCCGCTACTACAACGACTGGCAGCTGATCCAGTATGACGGTGATCCCGACAGGTCCGTGAACGGCGTGCTCGCCCACCCGGACATCCTGGCCCGCGACGCCGGCGGCGCGCTCACCGGCGCCACCGCCCTGGGCGAGCCGGCGGTGGGCAGCGTGGGGCCGGGCGGCTCGCGGGACACCTACGACAACACCCTGCTCATCCAGCACCGCACCCTGGGGCGCGGCCGGGGCCGCGACTTCGCGGGCAACGTGCTGCCCGAGTGCGTGGGCTCCTCGGCCCCGGAATGCGACGGCACCACCAACAACACCTACGACCCGTTCTGGGGCACCCAATACGTGCGCGACGGGTCGGGGAACATCGTCATGGAACCCGATCCCGACCCCCTGGCCCCGCCCGGCAGCATGCTGCCGGTGATCGACTGGGGCCGGGTGTTCAACTATCGCGATGGCGAGCCGTGCGACGGGCCGTGCCAGGCGTCGGGCGTGGGCCACGTGGGTGGCATGAACCCGGACGGCACCTGGAACAGGAACGGCCTCATGTTCCTGACCGCCCAGGACGTGACCGGCTTCTTTTCCAGTTGCCTGAACTGCGACAGCCGGGTGAACGGCACCGAGCACATCTTCACCCCCAACGCGCCCAGCCTCGAGTTCATGCCCTACACCAACATGTGGCGCGACCTGCCCAGCATCTCCCACGGCGCCTCCGGCGGCAACCTGTCCGCCTATGCCGCCATGCCGGGCGATCCGGGCCCGTAACACCGTCGCCGGCGGATCGCGCGGGGCCGCCGTCAATAGCGGCTGAACACCCGGGTGTTGCCGTTGCCGTCGAACGAGAGCACGTCATACCCCTCCGGCACCTTGCCGGGCGCCTGCATGCCGGGGGATTTCTTCGGCATGCCCGGCGCCGTCAGTCCACGCACGGGGGGGCGCTCCGCCAGCAGGCGCTGGATGTCGGCAGCCGGCACATGCCCCTCGATCACATAGCCCCCCACCAGGGCCGTATGGCACGAGGCCAGGCTGTGCAGCACGCCGTTTTCCGCCTTGACCGCGTCCATGTCGTCCAGGTCGATGGCGGTCACGGTGAATCCCTCCGCGCGGAGGTGCGTGATCCAGTCCCCGCAGCATTCGCAACTCGGGGACTTGTACACGGTGACCGCCGGCCCCCCGGCCCCCTGCGCCGCCACCGGGGCGGCCAGGCCGCCGACCAGCAGCAATGCCCCCATGACCGATCGTAGCAGGGAGCGGATATGTCTGCCTTGGCAACATTTCCACATGGCATCACCTCATCAGAAATAGGCCTTCAACACATACTGCTGGAGCATGCGCTGGGCGTTGAAGAATGACCCGTTGAGCGCGACGGCGTGGCGCATCACATCGGTGAAGCGCTGCCGTCCGTTGGTGAACAGGGGCACGATGTCGTGCTCCAGCCGGGCGTAGAGCTGGTCGGCGTCCGCCACGTGGTCGGGCGGCTCGCCCATGGCGTGGTTGCGGTCGTTCGCGCCGATGGCCCAGCCGGTCACGCCATCGATGCACCCCTCGATCCACCAGCCATCCAGCACCGACAGCGACGGCACGCCGTTCACCGCCGCCTTCATGCCCGATGTGCCCGAGGCCTCCAGCGGCGCCTGCGGGGTGTTCAGCCACACGTCCACCCCGGCGGTGAGGAGGCCCCCCAGCGCCATGTCGTAATTGGGCAGGAACACCACCCGCACGTCGCCCTTGAGCGCGTTGGCGGCGCCGAACACCTTGCGGATCAGCTCCTTGCCGGCACCGTCGCCAGGGTGGGCCTTGCCCGCGAACGCCACCTGCAAACCACCCGCCTGGCGGCCGATGGCGGCCAGGCGCGGCAGGTCCCAGAACAGCAGGTCGGGGCGCTTGTAGGGCGTCATGCGGCGGGCGAAGCCGAGGGTGAGCGCCTCGGTGGAGAAACCCGCGTTGGTGACCCGGTTCACGTGGTCGATCAGCGCGGCCTTGGCCTGACAGTGCGCGTCCCACACCTCGCCGCGGGGGATGCCCAGGGCATAGCGCAGCGAAAAACTGTCCTCGCGCCAGCCGGCGATATGCCGGTCGAACAGGGCGGCGAACGGGGGCGAAACCCAGGTCGGCACGTGCACGCCGTTGGTGATGGAGTCGATGGTGTAGCGCGCGAACTGATGGCGCGCGATCTCGCCGTGTTTTTTGGCCACGCCGTTCACGTAGCGCGACAGGTTGAGGGCAAGGTAGGTCAGGTTCAGTTCGCCCTCGCAGCAGAACACGTCGGGCATCCCGAACTCGTCGCGCGGCCCCAGCACCCGTTCGACCAGGTCCATGGGATAGCGGTCGTGCCCGGCCGGCACCGCCGTGTGGGTGGTGAACACACAGCGCTCCCGGGCCGCGCGCACGTCGGCCATCTCGGGCTTGGCGCGCCCCTGGGCGGCCATGTGCTCGGCGATCAGCTCCAGGGTGAGGAACGCCGCATGGCCCTCGTTCATGTGGAAGCGGGCGATGTCCGCATGGCCCAGCGCGCGCAGCATGCGCACCCCGCCCATCCCCAGCACCACCTCCTGGCAGATGCGGTAGCGGGCGTCGCCGCCGTACAGACGGTGGGTGAGAGTGCGGTCCCAGGGGGCGTTGTCCGGCAGGTCCGCATCCAGGAACAGCACCGGCACCCGCCGGCCGGTGACGCCGGTGACCACGAGGCGCCAGGCGCGCAGCGCCACCGTCCTGCCCTCCACCGGCACCGTGGCGCGGGCGGGCAGCGCCTCCAAGGCGTCGGCGGGGTTCCATCCGGCGGGCGCCTCGGACTGCACCCCGTTGGCGTCGAGGGTCTGGAAAAAATACCCCTCGCGGTGCAGCAGGGTCACCGCCACCATGGACAGCCCCAGGTCGGCGGCGGCGCGCACCGTGTCCCCCGCCAGCACCCCCAGGCCGCCCGCATAGGTGGGGATGCTGTCGCGAAGGGCGATCTCCATGGAAAAATAGGCGATGCGCGGCGCATCGGCCACGGCTTGGCGACCGGACATCCCGCGCCTACCCGGACCCGGATGGATGGGTGCCGGCGGGCGCCGCCACGCGGTTCCGGTGCGCCAGCGCCGCCATGCCGTCCCCTGATTGCCCAGGCCGGTTCATGTGTCCTCCATCGCCACCCCGGGAGAGGCCGGCAGCCCGACGCCCCCTCGGCCAACAGTATCATGGCCGGGCTGGTGCGCGCCCGGCCCGTGGCAATGCATCACGATTCATCCGCCTTCCCCTCCTTCACCTGCAACACCAGGGCATGGACCACCGGCAGCACCAGCAGGCACAGCACGGTGGTGGTGACCATGCCGCCGATCATGGGCGCGGCGATGCGCCGCATCACGTCGGACCCGGCTCCCGCTCCCCACATGATGGGCAAGAGGCCCGCGATCACCGCCGTGGCGGTCATGGCGATGGGGCGCACGCGCCGGGCGGTGCCCGAGAACGCCGCGTCCAGCAGCTCGTCCCGGCTGAGGCGGCGCCCAAGGCCCTCGCGGCGGCGCGCCACCTCCTGGTCGATGAACGTCAGCACCAGCACGCCGATCTCCACCGCCACCCCGGCCAGGGCGATGAACCCCACCGCCACGGCCACCGACAGGTTGTACCCCAGCAGGTAGACCAGCCACACCCCGCCCACCAGGGCGAACGGCACCGACAGCATCACCACCAGCGGCGACACGACGTTGCGGAAGTTGAGGAACAGCAACAGGAAGATCAGCCCCAGGGTGAGCGGAATCACCACCTTGAGCCGCGCCGCCGCCCGCTCCATATACTCGAACTGGCCGGACCACGCCAGGGTGTAGCCGGCCGGCAGGGCCACCCGCTCCTGCACCACCCGCTTCGCCCGGGCCACGTAGCCGCCGATGTCGGAGGTGCGGATGTCCACGTACACCCACGCGTTGGGGCGGGCGTTCTCGCTCTTGATGCCGGGCGCCTCGCGGCGCATGACGATGCGGGCCACCCGCCCCAGCGGCACCTGCACCCCCGTGGGGGTGGGGATCAGCACCCGCGCCAGCTGCTCCGGGTTGTCGCGCAGCTCCCGGGGGTAGCGCAGGTTGACCGGGTACCGTTCCAGCCCCTCCACCGTGCTGGTGACGTTCATGCCCCCCACGGCGGACTCGATCACGTCCTGCACGTCACCCACGGTCAGGCCGTAACGGGCCGCCTCCGCCCGGTCGATGTCGAAATCGAGATAATACCCCCCCGCCGCCCGGTCGCCAAAGGCGGAGAGGGTTTCGGGGAGCGTCTTCACCGCCTGCTCGACCTCCCGCGACAGGCGTTCCAGCTCCGCCAGATCGGGCCCGCTCACCTTCACGCCGACGGGCGTCTTGATGCCGGTGGACAGCATGTCGATGCGGGTCTTGATGGGCATGGTCCAGGCGTTGGACAGGCCGGGAAAGCGGATGGCCGCGTCCATCTCGCGCATCAGGTCGGCGGTGGTCTTGCGCGGGTCGGGCCACAGTTCCCTGGGCTTCAGCCGCACCGTGGTCTCCATCATCTCCAGGGGCGCGGAGTCCGTGGCCGAATTGGCGCGGCCCGCCTTGCCGAACACGCTTTCCACCTCGGGGAAGGTTTTCAGTATCTTGTCCGTCTGCTGCAACACCTCCCTGGCCTTGGTGATGGACATGCCGGGGAAGGCGGTGGGCATGTACAGGATGTCGCCCTCGTCCAGGGGCGGCATGAACTCCGAGCCCAGCCGCGTGGCGGGCCAGGCCGCCGCCGCCAGCACCAGGGCCGCCGCGAGCAGGGTGATCCCGCGCCAGCGCAGCGCCCCCTTGAGCAGCGGCGCGTGGGCCCAACGCAGGGCCCGGTTCAGGGGGTTGCTCTCCTCCGCCGGCAGCCGGCCGCGGATGAGGTAGCCCATCAGCACCGGCACCAGGGTGACGCACAGGATCGCCGCCGCGCCCATGGCATAGGTCTTGGTGAACGCCAGCGGCGCGAACAGCCGCCCCTCCTGGGCCTGCAACGTGAACACCGGCAGGAACGACACGGTGATGATGAGCAGCGAGAAGAACAGCGCCGGCCCCACCTCCCGCGAGGCGGCGGCCACCACCCGCCAGCGCTCGCCCGCGTCCAGCGCCGCCGCTTTTTCGTGAACGGCCCGTTCCAGGTGCTTGTGGGCGTTCTCGATGAGCACGATGGCGCCGTCCACCATGGCACCCAGGGCGATGGCGATGCCGCCCAGCGACATGATGTTGGCGTTCAGCCCCTGCAACCGCATGACGGTGAAGGCCGCCAGGATGCCCAACGGCAGGGTGACGATGGCCACCAGCGCCGAACGGGCGTGCAGCAGGAACAGCACGCACACGGCGGACACCACCAGGAACTCCTCCACCAGCTTGCCCTTCAGGTTGGCCACCGCCCGCTCGATCAGCCCGCCCCGGTCGTACACGGGGACGATCTCCACCCCGTCGGGCAGCCCCTTCGCCAGTTCCCCCAGCCGCTCGCGCACGGCGCGGATGGTGGCCAGGGCGTTCTCCCCGTAGCGCATGACCACGACACCGCCGGCCACCTCCCCCTCGCCGTTCAGCTCGGTCACCCCCCGGCGCAGCTCGGGCCCGATCTGCACGTTGGCCACGTCCCCCAGGCGGATCGGCGTGCCGTTCCGGTTCACCCCCACCGGAATGCCGCGCAGGTCGTCCAGGGACTTGATATAGCCGCGGCCGCGCACCATGTACTCGGTCTCGCCCATCTCGATGAGGCGCCCGCCCACGTCGTTGTTGGAGCGCATGATGGCGTCCCGCACCGTGGACAGGGGGATGCCGAGGGCGGACAGGGCGTTGGGGTTCACCTCCACCTGGTACTGTTTGACGAAGCCCCCCACCGAGGCCACCTCCGCCACCCCCGGCACCGCCTGCAACGGATAGCGCAGGTACCAGTCTTGGAGCGACCGCAATTGCGCCAGGTCGTGGGCCCCGGAACGGTCCACCAGGGCGTATTCGTACACCCAGCCGACGCCGGTGGCGTCCGGCCCCAGGGACGGGTTGACCCCCTCCGGCAGCCGGCCGCGCACGTAATTGAGGTATTCCAGCACCCGCGAGCGGGCCCAGTACATGTCGGTGCCGTCCTCGAAGATGAGGTAGACGAACGACGCCTCGAAGAACGAGTAGCCGCGCACCACCTTGGCCCCCGGCACCGCCAGCATGGCGGTGGTGAGGGGGTAGGTGACCTGGTCCTCCACCACCTGGGGCGCCTGGCCGGGGAACTCGGTGTACACGATCACCTGCACGTCCGACAGGTCGGGGATGGCGTCCAGCGGCGTGTTGCGGGCCGCCCACACCCCGGCGCCCACCAGGAACACCGTCGCCAGCAGCACCAGCAGGCGGTTCCCCAGGGACAGGTCGATGAGCCGCCGGATCATTGGTCCGCCCCCGTCCCGTGGTCGGGCATGGCGCCCATGTCGTGGTGGTGCGGGTTCTCCGCCGCGCCCGCGGCGGGCGCCGGCATGGCGGCCATGTCGTGCCCCCCCGTGGCGGCATCCCCGCCGCCGCGCGGGGTTGTCCCGGCGCTGGCCGGCACGGCGCCCGGGGCAACCGCCGGGGTGACCTCCATCATCTTGGCGGTGGCCTCCTTGAGCTTGGATTCGGAGTCGATCAGGAACTGGGCGCTGGTGACCACCTCCTCGCCCGGCTCCAGGCCGTTCACCACCTGGGTGAGCCCCTCGGCGCTGACGCCGAGGGTGACCGGGCGCGGCTCGAACTTGCCCGGCCCGCGCACCACGAACACCTGCTCGCGGGCCCCGGAACGGATCACCGCCTCGGCGGGGATCACCACCGCGTCCACCTGCCGGCTGGCATGGATGGTGATGTCGGCGAACATCGCCGGCTTCAGCACCTGGTTGGGATTGGGAAACTCCAGCCGCACCTTGGCGGTGCGGGTGGTGGGCTCCATGTACGGATAGACGTAGGTGATCAGCCCCTCGAAGGTGCGCCCCGGCACCGCCGCCAGGGTCATCACCGCGTGGTCGCCGGCGCGCACCCACGGCAGGTCGGATTCGTACACGTCCACGTACACCCACACGCTGGACAGGTCGGCGATGGTGTACAGCTCGGTCTCGGGGGTCACGAACTCCCCCTGGCGCGCCCCCACGTTCACCACCACCCCGTCGAACGGGGAGTGGATGTGCAGGGTCTTCTTGATCCGCCTCAGCAACTCCAATTCGGTGATCTGATGCTCGGGCACGTCCAGCAGGCGCAGGCGCCCGCGGGTGGAGACCACCAGCTCCTCGGCGCCGGAGCGGATGTCCGGGTAGGGGCTTTCCGCCAGTTTTTCCCGGTTTTCCAGGGCCAGCAGGTACTCCTCCTGGGTGACCACCAGCTGCGGCGAATAGAGCGCCAGCAGGATGGTGTCCTCACTCACCGGCGCGCCGGTGCTGCCCACGGACAGGGCCTCGATCCACCCGTCGGTCTTGGGGTGCAGGCGGGCCACCCGCTCCTCGTTGAAATCCACCCGCCCCACCGTGCGGACCTCCCTGGCCAGGGTGCGGCGCTCCGCCCGCGCCGTGCGCACGCCGATGTTCTGCATCGTCACCGGATCGATGCGCACCGTGCCGCCGGGGTCGCCGGAGACGGCGCCGTCCGCGTACACGGGGATGTAGTCCATGCCCATGGAATCCTTGATCGGCACCGGGCTGGTGACCTCCGGGTTCATGGGGTTGCGGTAGAACAGCACCCTGCGCCCGTCCGCCTCCGGCGCGCGGGCGGCGGACGGCGCGTGGGGCGCCATGCCATCCCGGCCCGCATACGTCATCACCAGGTAGGCCCCCGCGATCCCCACCGCCAGGCCGATGGCCGCGCCAATCCAAGTCCGTCCGTTCATGGTGCCTCTCCGTCCGTTCATTGTTCCTCCTCCCCCATCATGCCGGACGGCAGGGGCTCGCCCACGGCCGCTTCCAGCCTGCCCAGCGCCGCCTTGGCCTGGGACAGCAGCTCCCAGTAACGGGTTTCGTAGTCGTGGAGGGTGACCTGGGCCTGGACCAGGTTCGAAAAGTCCACACCGCCCACCTGATACCCCGCCCGCATGGAGGCGACGGTCTGCTGCGAGAGGGGGATGATGCCCGTGCTCAGCAGCCGCGTCCGCTCCCGCGCCGCCCGGTAGGTGGCGTGGGCGGTGGCGATCTCCTCGCGCACCTGGTCGCGGGCGGCCTGCCGGGCGGCCTGGGCGGCCTCGAACTCGCGCAGGCGCTGGGCCACCAGCCGGTCCTGGCGGCCGTCCCGGTCGATGGGCACGTTGAAGGTCAGCATCACCGTGGCCAGGTCGGGCCAGGGCGAGCCGTCCGGCTCGTGGCCGCTGCGGAACCCGTAGGCGGCGTTCACCATGAAATCGGGCAGGTGCGCCCGGCGCGCCAGGTCCAGCTCCACCCGCGCCTGCTCCGTGGCGCTGACCGCGCCCGTCAGCATGGGCCGTGTCCACCCCGCCAGGGACACCAGATGGTCCACGTCCGGCACCTCCGGCAGGTCCGTATCGACCTGTTCCGGCAGGCGGATCTCCTGCCCGGCGGGCCACCCCATCAGCCGGCTCAACCGCGCCGCCGCCTGCGCCCGCTCACCGTCCAGCGCCAGCCCCATTTCGAGCAGCTTGGCCAGTTCCACGTCCGCCAGCAGCACGTCCTGCTGCAATCCCTTGCCCAGTGCATACTTGGTGCGCGCGATGTCGGTGAACAGGTGCAACGGTTCCTGGTTGTGGCCCACGATCTCCAGGGCCCGGTCCAGGTAGAACAGCCGCCACCAGGCCTCGGTGACATCGCGCGCGACCTCACGGCGCAGCTCCCTGCCATCCGCCGCCGCCACCAGGGAGGCGTGCCGCGCCGCGTCCACCTCCAGGGCGCGCCGGCCGGGAAACGGAAACACCTGGCCGATCCCCACCTGGATCTGGGTCATGGGCTCCCGGTCCAGGGCCAGGCTGTCCACCGGCAGGCTCATGGCCGCCAGTTGCAGGCTGGGGTCCGGCAGGGCGCCCGCCCGCGCCGGCACCTCGCCGAGCGCGGCGGCCGTGGCCTGGGCGGCCACCAGCAGCTGGTTGTTGGACAGGGCGGCGGCGAGCGCCCGGTTCAGGGTCAACGCCTCGGCGCCCCAGGCGGGGCCCGCGAGGGCCGCCACCAGGGCGATGGGCAGGCACAACGCCCACCGGGCGCATCGGGGGGATCGGGTCATTCCCCGGCTCCTTGTCATGATTCGGGACACGCAACGGGTCCAACGGATCGTTCCGGCCCGTGGCGGCATGGCGCCGGGCCGGAACAGGGATGGACCACCCCACGGGGGGGTGGACCGCACCGCACGGGAAGGCGGGGGTCTAGATCAGGAAGGTCTGGAGGAGAACGTGGCGCCGGGCGGCAAACGGCCGGGGCGGCGGCCCGCGGGATGGCGTCACCGGTTCCGGTGCCGAGGCCGCCAGCGGGGCGGGCACCCCGCCGGACACCACCGCCACCGGCGGCTTGTCCAGCGTGACACCCTTGGCCAGCAGCGCCGGCGTATCGACGCAGCAGGCATCGGCCTGCATGGCCGCGTGCGGCGCAACCACCGCCTCGTCCATGGCGCCGGGCGCCATGTGGTCGTGCCCGTGCCGGTCCATGGTGAGGGTGTGGGCGAAGGCGTGCGCCGCCATCAGGCCGCACTGGCCGAACACCATCACCCCCACCAGCAGCAGGCGGGCGAGAACGCCGGAATGGATGTGTCTGGTGACGGTCCGCATGCCTCCGTATCCGAACTCCCATCAAGGTAGCTCCGGGAAACCGGCGGGTCAAGCCCGGAATGGCGTTGCCCGCCGGCGGGAGACCCGGGCGCGGCGCGATTGCCGCGCCCGGTCCAGGGTTGTGTCCGGTCCGATGCCGGCACTCCCGCCGTGGGCCGAGGCGACCCAGGGGATCGGGTTGCCTCGGCCCGCGGGGAAACGCCCGGGGAGTCCGGACGCCCGCGTTACTTGCGGTAGCCGCCCAATTGGGTCATGAACATGCCCTGGAGGGCCAGCATCATGTCGGTGCTGCGGGCGTAGTAGGTGTCCATGTCGAAGGTGTAGGTCTTGTCTTCCGTCGTGGATGCCTTCTTGATCTTCTTCCAGGCACCCACGAGCGCGCCCATGCCTTCCTTCGTCTCGGCCTGCTCCACCGCCGGGGCCTCGGCGGGAACCTCCTCCCAGAACGGCCGGTCCGACACCAGGTGCTGCTTCAGGTCCGCGCGGACCCAGTTGGGCTGTCCATAGCCCATGAAGCGGAACGAGGAGTTCCTGGCTTGCAGGTGGTGCACCATGTCCGCGTCAACCTGGTAGGACAGGAAGCTCTTGTCCGCCTCCACCGTCGCGAAGTCCACCACCATGTTCACGGACAGGAGCGCCATGTCCTTGTGGGCGAAGATCACCTTCATCTCCTTGTAGTTGGTGTTCTTGAACATGCCCGAAAGGCCCTGCAAGGCGTTGGCGCGCTCCAGGTTGTCCATGTACAGCGCCATGCCCGTGGGCGCCACGAAGATCGAGTTGGAATCCTTGGTCTCCGTCACCCAGGGCGACGCGTGCAGGGAACCCTCGAAGTTTTCGTACTCCGGCATGGCCTTCAGGGTGTCGTAGGACACCACCTCGATGCCCATGCCCTGCAACGTGCCGGTCAGGTCGGCATACGACTTGTCCACCATCGCCTGCAACGCCGCCATGTCCAGCATGGGCAGGCCCCGGCTCTTCTGTTGGGAGTGGGTCGTGGTGGTCCGGGTTTCGATCCCCGTGGCCGTGTTCTCCGACCATCCAGACGATTGCCGCGAGTTGGACGCTTCCTTGTATGCGGTGAACTCGATGTTGTAGTTGATGATGGCAAGCTTCGTGATCTCGCCAAAATGCTTGGCGCCGGACAGGTCCACATACGTCTCCGCCTGAGCGGCCGGGCCCGCCGCAAAATCATAGGCCGCGGTCCGGGCAGCCTTGTCCTTGGCCAGCGCGTCCGGCACGGCGGACGGCACGCAGAACGGCACCAGCACGGCCAGGGCCAGCCCGCCGATCCGGGAACGGGTTCCGAACCGCCGCGTCACATCATTCATCATTAGGAGCACTCCCTTGAGGTAAAAAAATCAGCGATTCATGGCAACGGTGGCCGCGCGGCACGGCGGAAAGCCTCCCCGGATCGGCCGGGCGCGCGGCATGGGCGCTATTTTCCGTGCCGGTCCCGGCAAAACGCAACACCGGGCGCGATTCCGGCGAGGGGTCAATAATGCAACTCCAGCGCCTCGGCGATGAACCTCACCAGCGGCCCGGCCTTCTGGAACGCCGTCTCCGCCTCATCCAGGAAATCCGCGCGCAGGACGCGGGCGGGGTCCAGGTTCTTCAGGGCGAACAGGCTCTTGCGCTTCAGCCATTGCACGTGCGGATGGGCGGGGTCGATGCCCCGGGACGGCCGGGTGAGGGATTCGCCCTCCAGGCCGTCGAAATAGTCGCGGTAGGCGATGTCGTCCACCACCGCCGCCCACGCCTTGGGGCGCTGGATGATGGCGGCGCGGATGCGGGCCAGGGTGGGGGCGTCGGGCTTCCAGATGCCGCCGCCCAGGAACACCTCGCCGGGGGCCAGGTGCACGTAGAAGCCCGGCGCGTGCACGTCCCTCCCCGCCGCGTGGCGGAACTGGCAGCCCACGTTCTCCTTGTAGGGGCGCTTGTCGCCGGAAAAGCGCGTGTCGCGGAAGATGCGGAACATGGAGCCGCCCTGCCTGCGCGGGTCGGCCACGAAGGCGTCGGAGACGTGCGGCAGCACCCGCTCCCCCACCGCCTGGATGAAGGCCTGCACCGGCGCCACCACGTGCCGCTCGTAGCGCTCCCTGTTGGCCTGGAACCACTCCCGGTCGTTGTGGGCCGCGAGGTCCGCGAGAAAGGCGAACAGGTCCGGCGGAAAGCCCTTGAAATCCATGCCCATGGTGGCGTCCTCCCTCACGCGCGGGTGCCCGCTGTCCCCGATAACCGCCCCGAAGGGGGGTGACATTCCCCTACGGGATCACCTTTTGCACGCCGGCGGCGATCACCCGGCGCCAGGAGGCCTCCAGGGTGGCGCTGTATTCCGGGTCGATGCCCCGCACCGAGTGCATGAGCGACTCGACCCAATGGACGAACCACTCGGGCCGCACGTTCAGGGAGTCCGGCCCGTGGTGCGTGCGCACGTAATCCAGCTTGGACGCCGCCTGGGGCGAACCGGCGGCGTCCATCAGCAGCAGGGTGATGGCATTGCGCAGGAAGTTGCGCAGGATGCGCTCGTCCGCCCCGGCGAACAGCGCCACCGCGCCGGGCGCGCGCCGCGCCAGCTCGTCGAAGAAAACCTCGTGGAACGCCGGCGCGGCCAGGCAGCGGCGGGCGCTGGCGGTCACGCTGGAGAGGGCGGATGGGTTGTCGTCGTTGACCATGTCCCCCCTTCCTTGTGGGAGTGGTGCGGGCCTTACAAGAAATAGCGCGACACGTCGATGCCGGCGGCCCGCGCGTCCACCACCCGCGCGATGTGGCGCACGTGGGCGCCGTCCGGCCCGCGCTCGTCCAGCGCGGCGTGGGCCGGGTGGCCCAGCGGCGTGCCATCGGTGGTGGTGAGCAGGCGCACCGGCGGCCGGTCGGCAACAAACGGATCGCGGTGGGTGCCGGTCACCACCGCCAGCTCGCCGCTGGTGAGCTGCAACAGGGTGCCCACCGGGAAGATGCCCACGGCGTTCACGAACACCTTGGTGAGCACCGGATCGAAGGCGCTGCCCGCCTTGTTGAGCAGGAACCGCAGGGCGCGCTCCGGGCTGACCGGGGTGCGGTTGTAGACGCGGGCGCTGGTCATGGCGTCGTAACAATCGGCCAGGGCGATGACGCGGCCGAACAGGGACAGGTCGCGCCCGTGGGGCAGGCGCGGATAGCCGGAGTGGTCCAGGTTCATGTGGTGCTCGAAGGCGCCGCTGGCCAGGCGGCTGAAGGACGCGTCGGCCCCCTTGAGGCGCAGCACGGCCTTGACGCCGTCCACCGGGTGGCGGCGGATCAGCGCCCATTCGTCCTGGGTGAACTCCGCCGCCTTGTCGAGCACCGCCGGCGGCACGCCGCCCTTGCCGATGTCGTGCAGCAGCGCGGCCATGCCGAGCTGCGCCAGCATGGGCCGGGACAGCCCCAGCCGCCGCCCCAGCGCCAGCGCCAGCACGCACACGTTGACCGCATGGTGGCCGGTGTACGCGGCGTGGCAGCGCAGGGTGGTCAGCCCCAGCAGTTGGGCCGGGTCGGCCCACAGCGCGTCCACCAGCCGGTGCACCACGCGCTTGGCGCGCCGGAGGGGCGGCGCCTGGCCGGTCCCGACGCCGTCCATCACCTCGGCCACGGCGTGCAGGGCGCGGGCGTACAGGGCCTTGGCGGCCTCCGCCAGGTGCGGCGCGGCGGCCTCGGCGCGGGCCGGATCGAGGAGCAGGCAATGGTCCTGCCCGGCGATATCGGCGAGCACGGCGAAGCCCTCCTCCGGGCGGTCCGGGCGGGCACCGCCCCAGGCGCACAGCAGGTCCGTCAACACCTCATCCCGGTAGCCGGGCCGCACGCTCACGGCACCCACGCCGTGGCTGCGGAAGGCGGCGATCAGCCCCTCGGCGGCGGCCAGGTCGCGCTCCGGGCGCAGCCGCTCGTCGCCCAGGTAGAGCGCGTTGCCGCCCAGGCGCAGCGCCGCGCCGTCCGCCAGGGTGGCCACCGCGCGCACCTTCTCCAGGGCCGGGCCCCAGGCGCCATCGGCCGCGCCGTGGGTGCGCGCCAGGCGCATCAGCACGGACAGCTGGCGCACCAGCTCCAGGCCGAGGCCGGTCCGTTCCCGCTCCAGGGTGTGGCGGCCGTCGCTCACGGGGCGCCCTCCAGCTCGCGCAGGGCGAACCCGCAGGCGGCCCGCACCCGCTCGTTATGGTGGCGGGAGCCCTCCTGGAGCAGCGACCGGGCCGCCGGGGTGCCCACCGCCTTCGCGCCGGACACGGCGCACAGGGACACCTCCTCCCCCTTGCGCCGGCCCCACAGGCGGCGCCGGGCCTTCAGGTGGGGGGCGAAGAACGGCAGCGCGCCGTCCCCCCCCAGGGTACCGATGGTGGCGAACACGGCGCGCCGCTCGCCCATGCGCATGTCGGCGAACAGCTCCCCGGTGGTGAGCTGCCGGAGGGGCTCCAGCGCCTCCGTGTAGCGGGCGTCGGTCACCAGGACCAGGGCGCGGCGGCGCAGGGCCACCTCCAGGTCGCACAGGAACGGCAGCAGCAGTGGATGGCCCATGGGGCGGATGGCGGCGATTGCCTCCAGGGCGGCGCGCCGCACGTCCATCTCGGGGTGGCCGGCCAGCGCCCCCAGGGCGTCCAGGTCCGCCTCGGCGCCGACACGGCCGATGACCCGCGCGGCGCAGGCGGCCAGGTCCGGGTCCGGATCGGCGAGCAGCGGCAGCAGCGGACCGGCGCCGGACCGGCAGAAGCGCGCGGCGGTGCCGAGCAGGCGCTCGCGCACGGGCCCGGCTGGCACCGCCAGGGTGGCGCGCAGCACCGCCGCCGGGTCGCCCGCCGGCAGCGCGTCCAGGTATGCCCCCAGGGCGGCCAGCGCCGCCGCGTCCGGCTCACCGGCGCCGAACACGCGGCCGATGCCGTCGGACAGGGCGGTGAGGCCCGGCTCGCCGGCCAGGGTGGCCAGGGTGCCGTCCAGGCTGGCCCGCATGGGGGCGGCCAGGCCCGCCTCCCGCAGGGCCAGCAGGGTGTCGAGCTGGCGCCCCGCCACGGCAAGGCGGCCCTGCCCGAGGGAGGCGGCGACAAAGCCAGAATAGAGCCGCGCCAGCCCGGCGAACGCCTCCGGGTCGTCCTCGATGGCGAGCACGTCGCCCAGGATGCCGGCCAGCTCCAGGGCGGGGTCCAGCGCCCGCTCGCGGGCGATGAGCTGGTCCAGGTGGGCCTCGTCGCGCGGGGTGAGGCGGAACGCCGCCAGGGCCTCGGGCCCGAACGCCACCGGTCCGGGCGGCGCCGGCTGGGCGGCCAGGCGCGCCGCCACGCGGGCGAGGTCGCCCGGCGCCGCCGGCCATGCGGGGCGCAAGGCCGGCGGGGGGTTGTCCGCCACGGCGGTCAACGTCACGTGGGGGAGGCCCGCCTCCCAGAACAGGGTGACCAGGTCGTCGTCGTCCAGGGCCGGGCCGGTGCCCTGGGCCAGCAGCGCCACGGCGCGCCCGGCCTGGGATTCGTCCAGCCCGGAGGCCAGGGTGACGGCCCGCACCCCGTCGGCGTGCAGGCGCGCGCACAGGCCGTCGGGCGCGTCGTCCCGGTACACGGCGGCGCCGTCCCGGTGCAGGTGGTCACGGGCCACCCCCAGGGTGAACGCGCCGTGCTCCGCCACGAACCGCGCCAGGCGCAGGGCGGTGTTGTCGCGGGTCTGCTGGTGCACGGGGTTGTCCGGTGCGTAGGGGCGCAACGTCTTCAGCGCCCGCGCCACCGCCTCCACCAGGTCGGCGGTGGCGGTGATCTCCGGGTCGAGCAGTGCGGCGCCGCGGCCTTCCGGATGGCCAGCGGGTGCTTCGGACGGCATGCCTAATCCCCCCTCGGGCCGCGGCCGCGCCCGATCCGTTGGACGCCCGAAAAGCCCGAATATCAATGGGCACCTCCAATGACCGCCACAAGCGGTTCGGGTGCCCGGTACCCCGAGCGGAACGGCCCCGCAGAGCCCGGAACCCATCCCGTCGATGGGCGCGGGTGCGAGCACCGCCTTGGCGCGGCAACCGGGGCGCATGGCAGGTTGGTAAAAGTGCCCCAATGCCGGGGAGTATAAAAAGCGCGGCCACCGCGCGTCAACGCGGAGACGCGCGCGGCGGAATCCGCGTTGATGTAACATGGGCCCGTTTCCCGTGCGTTACTTCGACCACATCAACTGTGCCCCGCCCCTGGAGGAAGTGGTCCGGGCCATGGCCCCGTGGCTGTCGGCCCCCGCCGACCCGCAGGCGGAGCATGCCGCCGGGCGCCGCGCCCACATGGCGCTGGAGGCGGCGCGCGCCCAGGTGGCGGCGCTGATCGGCGCCTACCCGGCCGCCGTGCTGTTCACCGCCACCGGCAGCGAGGCCAACAACCTGGCGGTGAAGGGCTACCTGAAGGCCAACCGGCGCCGGGGCACGCGCATCCTGGTGTCGGCCGTGGAGCACCCCAGCGTGGAGCGCGCCTGCCGGCGCATGACCGCCGACGGCTACACCCTGGACACGCTGCCCGTGGACCGCCACGGCCGGGTGGACCCGGACCACCTGGCCCGCCACCTCACGGACGACACCGCCCTGGTGTGCGTGCAGCTCGCCAACCCCGAGGTGGGCACGGTGCAGCCCATCGCCGAAATCGCCTCGCGCCTGGCCGGCACCCGGGCCGCCCTGATGGTGGACGCGGTGGCCGCCGCCGGGCGGATGCCCATCCACGTCGAGGAGCTGGGGGCGGACCTGCTCACCCTCTCCGCCAGCACCCTGGGCGGCCCCGCCGGGGCGGCGGCGCTGTATGTGCGGCGCGGCCTCCGGGTGCAGCCCGAGATCGACGGCGGCGTGCAGGAGAACGGCCAGCGCGGCGGACTGGAGAACGTGGCGGCGGCGGTGGGCTTCGGCGTGGCGGCCGGGCTGACTGCACAACGGCTGGCCGACGCATCCGCCCGCCTGAACGCCCTGGCGGAACGCTTCCGGGCCGCGCTCTCCGGCCACCCGGCCATCGCCTTCAGCGGCCATCCGGAAACCCGCCTGCCCGGCCACGTCAGCCTGCTGGTGGCCGGCGCCGAGGGGCAGAGCCTGCTCACCCTGCTGGACAAGGCCGGGGTGGCGGCGGCGTCCGGCTCCCACTGCGGCGCCAAGGCCATGAAGGCCTCGCCGGTGCTCACCGCCATGGGCTATCCGGCCGCCCAGGCCCTGTCCGGCGTGGTGTTTTCCTTCGGCCCCGGCAATTCCCCGGAAGAGGTGGACCAGGGGGTGGAACTGCTGCAACAATGTATTGATGACAGCCAACGGGCCCTGCCGGGCGCCGCGGGATAGGCCGCGCGACCGGGGCGCGGGCGCGGGCATCCCTTCAAGGCCGGGGCCCGTGCCGATAGCAAGGAGCAAAACGCCATGCAAGCGGACACCACCGTGGATGCCACGGGCCTCTACTGCCCGATGCCGATCATCATGACCGCCAAGGAGATCAAGAAGCTCACCAGCGGCCAGGTGCTGGCGGTGAAGGCGGACGACCAGGGCATCCAGGCCGACCTGCCCGCCTGGTGCAAGACCACCGGCAACGAACTCCTGGAGCTGACCCGCGCCGGCGCCGTGTTCACCGGCTACGTGCGCAAGAAATAACCCCACGGACCGCCCGCAGCGGCCCCATGACATACGCAGGGCGCCCTCCGGGGGGCCCCCGAGCAACCCTCACCCGATCCCAATGTTCAAAGGAGCGAGACCATGCCGCAAGTAACCTCCCCGGCGCCGGACTTCAAGGCCCAGGCCCTCATGCCCGACAAGACCTTCCAGGAACTGACCCTGTCCAAGTACCGTGGCAAGTGGGTGGTGCTGTTCTTCTACCCGCTGGACTTCACCTTCGTCTGCCCCACCGAGATCATCGCCTACTCCGACAAGCAGGCGGAGCTCGACAAGATCAACGCGCAGGCCATCGCCTGCTCCGTGGACAGCCACTACACCCACCTGGCGTGGGTGAACACCCCCCGCGCCGAGGGCGGCCTGGGCGCGATGCGAATCCCCATGGTGGCCGACCTCACCAAGCGCATCGCCGCCGACTACGGCGTGCTGCTGGACGGCGGCATCGCCCTGCGCGGCACCTTCATCATCGACCCCAACGGCAACATCCGCCACAGCACGGTGAACGACCTGCCGGTGGGCAGGAACGTGGACGAGGCGGTGCGCATCATCCAGGCCTTCCAGTACGTGGAGGAGCATGGCGAGGTGTGCCCCGCCGGCTGGCAGCCGGGCGCCGACACCATGGTGCCCGACCCCCAGAAGTCCAAGGCCTACTTCTCCGCCCACGCCTGATCCGGCGCCGCCCGGCCCGTGCCCCGCGCGGGCCGGGCGGCCCCCCTCCCCGCCCGCATGTGGCGGCCGGTTCCTCCGCACATGCCCCAGGTAGGCCGTTGAAACCGGCCGTTGAAACCGGTCATCGACGGGCCGTTTCAACATCCTGCTAGAATAGCCGGCGTGCCCCGCCCCGCCCCGCCATCCACCCCGCGCCAAGCCCCATGAGGTCGCTGTTCTCCGTCCTGGGCGCCCAGGTGCGCAAGGGCCTGTTCGAGGTCCAGTACGGCACCGCCCTGACCGTGCGCGCCTTCGGCGCGGTGTTCTCCGGTGGCGCCGTGCGCCGCCGCGACATCATCGAGCAGATGGACGTGCTGGGGGCGGGCTCGCTGGGCATCGTCGCCCTCACCGGCCTGTTCGCCGGCATGGCCATGGGCATGCAGTTCTCCATCGAGCTGGGGGTGTTCGGCGCCAAGGACTACCTGGGGCGCATGGTCACCGTGTCCATCATCCGCGAGATGGGGCCGGTGCTCACGGCGCTGATGGTGGCCGGGCGGGTCTGCTCCGGCATCGCCTCGGAGCTGGGCGGCATGAAGATCGGCCGCCAGGTGGACGCCCTCCGGGTGATGGGCATCGACCCGGTGTCGAAGCTGGTCATGCCGCGCATCGTGGCGGTGCTGGTGATGCTGCCCATCCTGACCATCATCGCCGACACCCTGGCCATCCTGGGCGGCTGGGGGGTGGGCACCACCGTGGGGCACCTGAGCTTCGACACCTACTGGGCCTCCGTGGACCGGGGCCTGACGGTGCAGAACCTGCTGGGCGGCGTCATCAAGCCCATGGTGTTCGGGGTCATCATCGGCGCCGTGGGCTGCACCTCGGGGCTGCTCTCGGCGGGCGGCGCGCGCGGCGTGGGGCGCGCCACCACCGAGGCGGTGGTGAAGGCCAGCATCCTCATCCTGATCGCCAACTTCGTGGTGGGCTACGTGGTCATCAAGGCGCTGGGCTGGGCATGATCGCCTTCGAGAACGTGGATTTCTGCTACGAGGACGGCACCCAGGTGCTGTTCGACGTCAACCTGCGCGTGCCCGACGGCACCACCCTGGCGCTGCTGGGCGCCAGCGGCTCCGGCAAGACCACCCTGCTGCACGTGCTGCTGGGCCTGCTCAAGCCCACGGGCGGCCGCGTGCTGGTGGACGGCCAGGACATCGTGCCCATGCGCGAGAAGGCCCTGTCCGACGTGCGCGAGCGCATGGGCGTGGTGTTCCAGGACGGCGCCCTGTTCGACTCGCTGACCGTGGGCGAGAACGTCTCCTTCTACATGCGCGAGCGCATGCGGCTCGACGAAGACGAGATGGAACGGCGCACCCTGGAGCAGCTCAAGTACGTGGGCCTGTCACACACCATGGACCTGATGCCCGACGAGCTCTCCGGCGGCATGCGGCGGCGCGTGGCGGTGGCCCGCGCCATGGCCGCGTTCCGCCCCACCATCATGCTGTACGACGAGCCCACCAGCGGCCTGGACCCCATCACCGCCGACAGCATCTGCGACCTGATCCGCCAAGTGGGAACGGAGCAGAAGCTCACCTCGATCATCGTCACCCACCGCCTGCGCGACGCCTTCAAGGTGGCCGACCGGCTGGTGCTGTTCCGCGCCGGGCGCATCTATTTCGAGGGCACCTGCGACCTGCTGCGCGCCGCCACCGATCCCTACATCAAGCGCTTCATGGCCTAGGGCCTGTTCGGGGCAGCAACGCCACCCGCGAATTTGTGTGCACAGGCCCCAAGGTCCCTGGCAAACCGGGCGCCACAAGGTACAATAGGCCTCCATGAAACGCAGCACCAACATGGCCTGGGCCGAGCTCAAGGTCGGCATCCTGCTGGTGGCGGCGGTGCTCATCGGCACCGTGTCCGTCGTCTCGTTCTCGGGCATCCGCGAGTATTTCCGCCCCACCTTCGAGGTGCACGCGCACATGGAGAAGGTGGCGGGCCTGAAAACCGGCGCCGTGGTGATGCTATCCGGCGTGATGGTGGGCAACGTGGCCGCCCTGAATCTGGCCGCCGGCACCGGCCAGGGGGTGGACGTGACCCTCAAGATCTACACCCAGTACCAGAACGCCATCCGCCAGGACGCCAAGGCCACCCTGGGCTCCCAGGGGCTGCTGGGCGACAAGTACATCGAGATCGAGGCCGGCAGCGGCGACGCCCGGCCGGTGCGGCCCGGCGACATCATCGCCTCCGGCGGAGACCCGTCCGACATCACCGGCATGGTCGGCCAGGCCGAGGATGCCACCCGGCGCCTCAACACCCTGATCGACGAGCTCACCGCCCTCACCCGCCAGGTGCGCGCGGGCCAGGGCAGCGTCACCCGCCTGCTGGACGATCCGGCCCTGTTCGAGGGCGCCAGGGATGCCGCCCGGCAGGTGGGCGGCACCGCCCGCGAGCTCTCCGGCACCGCCCGGGAGGTGAGCGACACCGCCAAGGCCTATGCGGAGCTGGGCGAACGCCTGCGCCAGAGCCTGGTGGAGCAGGACGGCACCCTCAAGCGCCTGGCCCAGGACCCGGCCCCCTTCGAGCACCTCACCGACGCCATCGTCAAGCTCGACGCCATCCTGCTCAAGGTCTCCCAGGGCGAGGGCAGCCTGGGCAGGATGGTCAACGACGACCAGGTGGCCGACGAGCTCACCGGCCTGTTGCAGGACATGCGCCGCCTGGTGAAAAAGATCGAGGAGCACCCCAAGGACTACCTCAAGATCACCGTGTTTTGACCGGGCGCGCCGCCGTCAGCCCGCCGCCGGCTCCGGCCGGCGCCGCAGGCTCTTCCACAGCCACCAGCCGCTGACCCCCAGCACCAGCAGCGTCATCATCGCCTCCGCCGGCCCCGGCAGGCCGCGCAGGGTGGGCCTGCCGGAAAACAGGTAGTAGGCGTTGATGGTGCAGAACACCACCCCGCACAGCAGGCGGTGCAGGGCCAGCCGCGCGTCCCACCCGCGCCGGGCCGCGCGCCGGGCGCGCCACAGGCTCCAGCCCCCTTCCAGCAGCAGCACCGCCAGCAGCACCGCCCCCCCCAGGGTGAGCGGCACCGCCAGCCACTTGGGCACGGCGATGGCGTGGCCGGCGATGAAGAAGCCCGGCCGGGTCAGCTCGGCAAGCTGGCCTTGGGTGTGGGCCCAGGCGCCGGACAGGTAGTAGCCCCAGTTGCCGGAATACAGGAAATAGTAGCCGTAAAAGCCCAGCACCAGCCCCAGGTAGCCGAAGTACACCCGGCGCCGGGCCGGGCTGGCCAGGTCGCGCCAGTAGCCGTCGGCGCCGGCCAGGTCGGGGCAGTGGCCGGCGCAGCCCACGCAGTTCACCACCGGCGCCCCGGCCGGGCCACTCACCGTGGGGCACGGGCGCGGCGCCGGGGCCACGGCCAGGGGCTGCCTGACCGGCCCCAGCAGGCTGCCCGGCTGGGAGAAGATCTTCTGCACCGGCGCCATGGGGCACAGGTGGTTGCACCAGGTCTTGCCGCCGTACAGCGCCCCCACCGTCACCGCCAGGGCGATGAGCAGCAGGAAGAACAGCGCCAGGCTGAAGCGGTCCGAGTTGTAGAACAGCAGCCGCCCGCACAGGAACGCGAACAGCAGCCCGAACTGCACGTACCAGTAGTGGCGGGCCAGCCAGCCGCCGCGCCCCACGGTGGCCGGCCGCCGCGTGCCCGGCGCGCGGCGTTGCAGGCCCAGGCGGCCGGGCAGTTGCATCAGGGTGGAGAGCGGGCACACGCGCCCCCAGCGCTCCAGGCCGAACACCATCATGCCCAGGGGGATGAGCGGCACCACCACCCCCCACAACAACTGGGTGGCGATGGGATAGGGCTCCCACGGCACCGCCCGCCCCTGCACCAGCACCGTGCCGCCCAAGGGGCGCCAGGGGCTGAACCAGGCCTGGGCGGTGGTCAGCCACGGGGTGAACGGGTCCCACAGCAGGGAGGCGATCAACGCCAGCCAGGCGCCCACGAACAGGCGCCGCAGCCAGCGCACGCGCGCGTTGGAGACGGGGGTCGGCATCCGGGCAGTTCGGGCTCAAGGGGTTCCCGGCATGGCGCCGGAGGCACCATCATACCAAAAAATCCGCCCGCCGCCCCGCCCGAACAACTGCGCAATGTAAGCGCATAAATTCCACGTATTACACGCATCGTGCTGTTTATGCGGTATTTTTAACCGTGATATTGCAAAACGCATGACTCCGCATTATCTCTTAGAGTAAGGGCGTCCTCACACCATAGCAAAAGAGGGGAACATGTCGGAAAGCTACGATACCCGTGACGGCACCACGTTCCTGTTCAATCCGGGGCTACAGGGCAACGTGACCATCTTGCGTGGCAACACCGAGGTAACCGTGTCCGGCGACTGCCTGCTGGAACTGGTCGAGCAGATCGTCAACCGCCCGCGGCGGGAACCCGCTACCCGCACCGTCCACTGACGGCGGTCTCCACGGCCGTTTCTCGGCCCGCCCGCGTCCGCCAGGGCCTGTTGACACAAAGGCAAGGGCGGCGACGGAGCGCGGGATCCGAGACCTATCCAGTGGATAGGAGAGGAGCCGAGCACCGCCCAACGCAGCAATCGGACCGCGCAGCAGGTTTTGAGAGGTGCCCTTATGTTAACAGGCCCTACAGGGATGGGCACTTCTATTAACCGTCGCGAGCGCCATGAGTGCAAGGCGGACGGAGCGCAGAACCCGAGACACATCATGGTGATAGGCGAGGGTTCGAGCACCGCCCAACGCAGCAGTCGGGGCGCGCAGCAGGTTAATAGAGGTGCCCGGATGTAGCGGCGGATTCCATGCGCGCAAGCGATTGAGATCCAGGGAACCCGGCGCACCGCGCCGTTCCGGTTCCGGGTTGAAAAAGTCCGTTGAAAAGGCCCACGGACGGGCTTTTTCAACACCCCGCCAGGGCCTTCCGGCGGCAAGGCAACGGCGCCGCCGCGCCGCCCGTGGCGAGGGCGCGGCCGACCCTCGGATTTCCCCTCGCCCACGCCCTCCGGCCCGGTGTACACTGGCCGGAACACCCCCCACCCGAAAACCCGTCTCAAGGCCAAGCCCGCACGCTTGTCGTCAGGTCATGTCCACGCAAACCCACAAGAAACTGATGCGGCGCTTCTGGCGCGAATTCCTCAAGCCGGAGGGCGACCTGGCGTCCCTGGTCAGCCCCGACGCCTCCTTTCGCGGCACCCTGGGCATCAACGTGAGGGGCCCGCACGGCATGCGCGAGTATGCCACGCGGGTGAATACCGTGTTCAACGGCTTCGCCGTGCGCGTGGGCGACATGGTGGCGGAGCGGGACCGCGTGGTGGCGCGCCTGCAATTCTCGGGCACCCACATGGCCGACCTGTTCGGCGTCCCCCCCACCGGCAAGCTGGTCACCTATCCGGGGGTGGCCATCGCCACCGTGTCCGGCGGGCGCATCGTCGACATGTGGGTCACCGGCGACGCGGCCACCTGGATGGCCGCCTTCCAGCGCCTGGCCGACACCTAGCGAGAGGTCGAAAAAGCCCCCCTGGGCTTTTTCGACGCGAACCCGGAACAGCGTGGTTTTCCGGGTTCCACGGGCTGGCCGGAAACAGCGTTCCTCAACGGCCCGTCGACACAGGCGGCACGGGCGGCGCCGTCACGGCGCGCACCAGGGGGTGCCGTCGGCGGCCCTGGCATGGCCCGCCGCCAGCAGGGCCTGCCCCAGATCGTTGCCGCCCAGGGCCAGCCGGCCGAGGAACAGGCCGGCCTGGCCGCCGGGCCGGACCTCGCTCACCACCAGCCCGTCCACCCCGTCCAGCCAGCCGCTCGCGAAGGCCGCCGCCGCCACCGCGGCGTCATGCTCGCACGGGGCCCCGTCCGGGCGCGGGCCGGTCACGCCGTCCAGGCGCAGGGCCACGCGCTGGATCTGCCCGGGCCAGACATGCACGTCCAGGTCCAGGGTGGTGCCGTCCGCCACCCGCACCAGGGAGGCCCGGTAGGGGCCGAAGGTGCCCGGCGCCCCCATCAGCGGCGTCACCGGCGCCGGTGACGGGCTGGCCGCCGCGGCACTGCGCCGTGCGGCCTCCTGCTTGGCCAGCGTCCGCTCGGCGGCGGTCCGCATGGGGAAGCGCTTGCCCGCCAGCGGGCCCTCGTGGCAATGGTAATAGCTGCTGATCCGGTCCTTGTGGCAGCCCAGATCGTCGAGCTCGCCACGATGGGCGTGGGCGGCGCCGGGGGCGGCCAGCCACCACACGGCGGCCACGATCAGGAAACGGGCGGGAGCATGGCGCATGGGGGGCCTCCTGGCTTGGGGTACGCGGGGATTGTATGGGGCACCTCTATTAACCTACTGCGCGCTCCGATTGCTGCGTTGGGTGGTGCTCGAACCCTCGCCTATCACCCAGATATGTCTCGGGTTCTGCGCGGCGTAACGGTGCCGCTCCGCTCGGGGCGCCTTGCACTCGGACCGCTCGCGACGGTTAATAGAGGTACCCTATGGAACCCGGACCCGCAAGAAAACCCCGGCGCTGGAAACGCGGCGGCGTCAAAAAAAATTTGACTGGTCACCTGGAAGAAATCAGGGAAATCACGTACAATTCCCCTTAATGGGTGCCTAAATGGCGCCCGTTGGCCGATGACGTCATTCCCCCATCTGGCGTCATCGGTCTTTTTTTTTGCGCAAGACGCAAGCGCCTCCTCCCACCGCAAGGCGGCGAAAGGAGGCGCTCCCCCATCTCGGCGCCACCCCCCCATCCCGGTGCTCCCCCCAGGCCCCTCATCGAGGCGGAACACCCCCCGTCGCTTCGTTTTCATGGTATGCGTCCGGCCGTTGACCGGGAATACGTATTTACCCGTAATGCCCGGCGGTGCATGACCTTAGCGGTTGCAATGCGGCACGGCATCCACTAACTTGGGCCCCGGGTGTGACCGTTGGGGGGGACTGCTGGGGGGGCTGCATGGAAAACAGGACGCGCTTCCTGCTGGCAAGCAGCGTGCTCACGCTACTGCTGCTGGTGCTATGGGAGTTCGGTATCGAGCCCGCGCTGTCTGGCGGGGCGGCCGAGCCCGTGGCGGTCCGGTTGCGCTTCGTGTTCGTTGGGGTGGGCGCCGCCACCTT
Source organism: Nitrospirota bacterium (assembly GCA_016212085.1). GTDB lineage: Bacteria > Nitrospirota > JACRHL01 > JACRHL01 > JACRHL01 > JACRHL01. Next base: position 238,745 of record JACRHL010000019.1, read on the forward strand.
GGCGCTGATCGCGCTGCTCCTGCTCCTGGCGCGCAGCGACCGCCGCCGCGCCGCCGCCGAGCGCGACCTGAAGGCCCTGTGCGACACCCTCGAACACAAGGTGCGGGAGCGCACCCGCGACCAGGAGCGGCTGACCGAGCAGCTGCGGCTGGAGGTGGACCAGCACCGGCAGGCCGCCGAACTGTTCCGCGATGTCACCGAGAACATTCACGAGGTGTTCTGGGTCTGCGCGCCGGCGGACCGCCGGCTGCTCTACGTCAGCCCCGCCTTCCACGCCGTCTGGGGCCGCGAGCCGGCGGGCACCTGCCCGGCCCTGTGCGCCGACGCGGTGCACCCGGACGACGCCGGCCGGCTGCCGTCCCTGGAGACGCGCGCCCGACAAGAGGTGGAGGCGTGCTACCGCATCATCCGCCCCGACGGCGCCGTGCGCTGGATCCGCGACCGCTCCACCCCGGTTCTCCGCGCCACGGGCGAGACGGCGCGCATCGTCGGCGTCGCCGAGGACATCACCCACCTGGAGGAACTGCGCGAGCGGCTGCTGCACTCCCAGCGTCTGCAAGCGGTGGGCACCCTGGCCGGCGGCGTGGCGCACGACTTCAACAACCTGCTGGGCACCATCATGGCCAGCGCCGAGACGTTGCAGCTGGGCACGCCGCCGGACGACCCGCGCGCCCCCATCCTGGAACGCATCAACCGCTCCTGCCGGAACGGCGCGGCGGTGGTGCGCAATCTGCTGCGCTTCGCCCGCCGCGAACGCCTGGCGCCGGAGCCGCTGCACCTGCCCACGGTGATCACGGAAACGGCGCACATGGCGCGCGCCACCTTCGACCGGCGGTGCGGGCTGGAGGTGGACGTTCCCGACGACCTGTGGCCCATCCTGGGCGACGCCACCCAGATTCCGCAGATGCTCCTGAACCTGCTGCTGAACGGCCGCGACGCGGTGCTTGGAGAGGGGGGCGGCACGCTCCGCCTCACCGCGCGCAACGTGCCCCGCTCCCAGGCGCCGTTCCCCGATGCGGAAAAGAGCGCGGAACGCTACGTGTGCATCGACATCGCCGACGACGGCTGCGGCATGACCGACGACGTGGCCGCGCAGGCCTTCAACCCGTTCTTCACCACCAAGGACGGCACGCGCGGCGCCGGCCTGGGGCTGGCCACGGCGCACGGCATCGTCAACGCCCACGGCGGCCATGTCGACTTCGACACCCGCCCCGGCCACGGCACCACCTTCCACGTGTGGCTGCCCGCCCTGGCGGGCGCCATCCCGGCCCCCCCGGCGGCGGCCCCGGAGCAGCCGGCGGCCCGGCCGGCGCCCGCCACGATCCTGGTCGCCGAGGACGAACCCGACCTCCTGGTCCTCATCGGCGAGCACCTGACGGGCCGGGGCCACCGGGTGCTCTCCGCGGCGGACGGCATCGAATCGCTGGCGCGCCTGGAATCGGACGGCCCGCGCATCGACCTGCTGATCCTCGACCTGATGCTGCCCGGCGTGACCGGCTGGACGGTGCTGGAGCGGGTGGCGGAAAAACATCCCCAACTTCCCGTCGTGGTCATTTCGGGCTATGCTGAAGATTGGGAGATTAGCAAAACAGCAGCGATGGGGAAAGTCGCGATGCTCGAGAAGCCGTTCACGCTTGCGCGGTTCGACGCCGTTGTCGACCGCGCGCTGACCGCAACCCGGATGCCGACGGCGGAAACCCGTGCCCCGCAAGGCTGAGCCCAATCCCACCGTGTTCATCGTCGACGACGACGATGCATTGCGCGGCGCATTATGCGGCCTGCTTACCGCCGTCGGCCTGCACGCCGAGGCCTATCCCACCGCCGAGGCCTTTCTGGAGGCGCTCGACCCGGAACGGCCCGGCTGCGTGGTGCTCGACATCAAGATGCCCGGAATGGGCGGCCTGGCCCTGCAGGAGCACATGGGGCAGTCCGGCTGCCCGCTGCCGGTCATCATCCTCACCGGTCATGCGGACGTGCCGGTGGCGGTGCGCTGCGTGCGCGCCGGTGCCGTGGGATTCCTCGAAAAGCCGGTCGCCCGCGATGCGCTGGTGGCGGCCATCGACGAGGCCCTGAAGGTCAACCAGATGGCGCTGGCCGACCAGCGCCAGCGCCGCCGCGTGCACGAGCGCATCGCCTCCCTCACCGAGCGCGAGGAGCAGGTGATGCGCCTGCTGGTGCGCGGCATGGCCAACAAGATGATCGCCGACCACCTGGGCATCAGCGCCCGCACCGTCGAGGTGCACCGGGCGCGGGTGATGGAAAAGACCGGCGCCGGCTCCGTGGCCGAGCTGGTCGAGATGGTGCTGCGCTCCAGGCCGGACGCCGCCGATCTCCGCGCCTGACCGGCGCCGCGCGCCACCGGGTTGAGCAGAGCGCCGGGAAGGGCTACAATCGGACACCTCTAGGGTACCGCCATTAACCGTCGCGCGCGGTTCGAGCACCGCTTCAGCGCGGCAGGTTTCTGGAGGTGCCACCCCTCCCCCGTGCCTCCCGAGGACCCGTGGCGACCCGACCCGACACAAGCGCCGAACTCGCCGCCCGCGCCGCCGAGCTGATCGACGCGGGGCGCTTCATCCACGGCCGGGGCTGGGTGCCCGCCACCAGCGGCAACCTGTCCGCGCGCCTGTCCGACGGCAGCGTGGCCATCACCGTGTCGGGCCGCCACAAGGGCGGCCTCGGCCCGGCGGACATCATGCGCGTGGATGCGGACGGCCGCCCCCTCGACGGCCAGAAGCCATCCGCCGAGACCCTGCTGCACACCCGCCTCTACCGGCGCTATCCGGCGGTGGGGGCGGTGCTGCACCCCCACTCCCCCGGCGCCACCCTGGTGTCGCGCCTGTTCGACGGCGCGCTGGTGCTGGAGGGGTACGAGCTGCTCAAGGCCATGGAGGGAATCACCACCCACGAGGCGCGCGTGGTCATCCCCATCTTCCCCAACGACCAGGACATCCCCCGCCTCGCCAGGCGCGTGGACGACTACCTGGACGCCCACGGCGACATCCTCGGCTACATCATCGCCGGCCACGGCTTCTACACCTGGGGGGCCACCGTCGCCGACGCCCTGCGCCACGTGGAGGCCATGGAGCACCTGTTCGAACTGGAATTGCGCCTGCACGGAGCCAAACGCCCATGAGCATCCTCACCCTTCATGCCGAAACCGGCCCGGCCGCCAGCGCCGTGCACACGGACCTCGACGGCATCCAGAAGCAGCTCGCCGACATCGGCGTGCTGTTCGAGCGCTGGCGGGCGGACCGCGAGCTGGGCCCCGCCCCCGCCCAGGACCAGGTGCTAGCCGCCTATGCGGACCCGGTGGCGCGCCTCAAGGCGCTGTACGGCTTCCAGTCCGCCGACGTCATCAGCGTGGCGCCGGACAACCCCGCCAAGGCCGAGCTGCGCGCCAAATTCCTGCGGGAGCACACCCACTCCGATTACGAGGTGCGCTTCTTCGTCCAGGGGCGCGGCCTGTTCTACCTGCACCCGGACCAGCGCGTGTTCGGCATCCTGTGCGCGGCGGGCGACCTCATCAGCGTGCCCGCCGGCGCCCGCCACTGGTTCGACCTGGGGGAAACCCCGTCCCTCTCCTGCATCCGCCTGTTCACCACGCCCGAGGGGTGGGTGGCGGACTACACCGGGTCCGCCATCGCCCAGCGCTTCCCCACCCTGGAAGGCTACCTGGCGGCCCACGGCTAGGTGAGCGCCCCCGTCATCCGGGCCGTCCTCACCGACATCGAGGGCACCACGTCGTCCATCTCCTTCGTGCACGACGTGCTGTTCCCCCATGCCCGGACCCATCTGGCCGACTTCGTGAAGGCCCACGCCCACGACCCGGCGGTGCGCGCCCAGCTCGCCGCCGTCCAGACCGGCGCCGCGTCGGACGATGCCGCCGTGTCCCAACTGCTGGAATGGATGGACCGGGACGAAAAGGCCACCCCCCTGAAGGCGCTGCAGGGGATGATCTGGGAGGCGGGCTACCGGAGCGGCGCCTTCACCGGCCACGTGTATGCCGACGCGGCCCGCGCCCTTGGCGCCTGGGCGGCGGCGGGCATCCGCCTGTATGTGTACTCGTCCGGCTCGGTGCAGGCCCAGCGGCTGCTGTTCGGCCACTCGGACCTGGGCGACCTCACCCCCCTCTTTTCCGGCTACTTCGACACCCGCGTGGGCCCCAAGCGCGAGGCGGCGTCCTACGCGGCCATCGCCCAACAGGTCGGCCTGCCGCCGGATGCGATCCTGTTCCTGTCGGACATCGGCGCCGAGCTGGACGCGGCGCGGGCGGCGGGGCTGGCCACCTGCCAACTGGTGCGCCCGGCGGACGGCACCCTCCCCCACCCCGGCCACCGCCACGCGGCGGGGTTCGACCAGGTGGCCCTGACCACATAGGGCCCCCCGCCGGGAGACACCCGGCCATCACCGAGCGCCCCGAGGGCAAGGCGCCCCCGGTTTCGGGTTGAAAAAGGCCACGGATGGACTTTTTCAACATCCTGCTAAGACGAGCAGCTGAGCAGCGGCATGGCCTGGTCCCGCGCCGGCGGGGCCGCGTAGGCCGCCATGCCCGGCCGCTCCGTGAAGGGGTCGCGGGACAGGTCGTGGAGGCGCCCGATCTCCGCATGATCGCCCGCCTCGGCGGCGTCGATGGCCGCCTGCAACAGGTGGGTGCGTAGCACGTAGAGGGGGTTCACCCGGTCCATGGCCCGGCGCCGCTCGGCGGGGTTCGCCTTCTCGCGGCGCAGCCGCTCGCCGTAGCGGGCGAACCAGGCGGCGGCCAGACCGTGGGCGCCCGGCTCCAGCAGCGTCGTGCACGCGGCCGGCACCGGCCCGGCGCCGTCGTATCCCGCCAGCGCCCGGAAGAACGCGGAGAAATCCGCCCCGCCCTGATCCATCAACTCGAACAGCCCGCCCGCCAGCTCCGCGTCGTCCGGCTGCGCCGTGGCCAGCCCCAGCTTGGCGCGCAGGCGTGCCGCGTGGGCGGCGTCGAACGCCGGCTGGTAGGCGTCCAGCCCCGCCTGGGCCGCCTCCGGCGTCATCAACGGCAGCATGGCCGTGGCCAGCAGGTAGACGTTGAAACGGCCGATCTGCGGCTGGCGATTGTATGCGTAAAAACCCGTATGGTCCGTGTGGTTGCGCACGTAATCGTGGCGGTAGTGGTCGATGAAGGCGAACGGGCCGTAGTCGATGGTGAGGCCCAGGGCCGACATGTTGTCGCTGTTCAGCACCCCGTGCACGAAGCCGTTGGCCTGCCAGTCCGCCACCAGATTGCCGGTGCGCCGGGCGATGGCGGCCAGCAGCGCCGGATGGGCGTCCGCCGTTCCCGCCAGCTCGGGGTAGTGGTGGGCGATCACGTGGTCCGCCAGCAGCCGCAGGTGGTCCACCCGCTTGCGGGCGGCGAACACCTGGAAGGTGCCGAAGCGCACGTGGCTGGGCGCCAGGCGCACCATCATGGCCCCCGGCTCCACCCGCTCGCGCACCACCGGCTCGTCGCCGCCGATGATGCACAGGGCGCGGGTGGTGGGCACCCCCAGGCCGTGCATGGCCTCGGAGCAGAGGTATTCGCGGATCACCGAGCGCAGCACCGCGCGGCCGTCGCCCCGGCGCGAGAACGGGGTCTGGCCGGCGCCCTTCAGGTGCAGGTCCCAGCGCCGCCCGTCGGGCCCCACCACCTCACCCAGCAGCAGGGCGCGGCCGTCACCCAGTTGCGGCACCCAGTTGCCGAACTGGTGGCCGGCATACACGGCGGCGATGGGATCGGCGCCGGGCAGCGGCCGGGCGCCGGAAAAGTATTCCGCGAACTCCGGCCGGGCCAGCTGCTCCGGCCCCAGCCCCAGCAGCGCCGCCGCGTCCGGATTGACCGCCACCAGGCGCGGCCGGGGCAACGGCCTGGGCGGCACGCGGGCGTAGAAGTCCTCCGGCAGGTGGATGTAGCGGTTGTCGAACGGCAGTGTCTCGAGGGTGGCCATGGGTTAATGGTCGCCCGCCGCGGCCCCTTGCGCAACGGTCCGGCGGCATCCGGGGCCGGATCGGCCCACCCGCCCCACGGCATCCGGCGGATACGAACCGTCGCGTTGTTTTTGCTACAAAATAATCACGAACAATACTGTCGCGAATGAAACAAAGACCATCCCGAACCACCCGCAACCAACATGTAACCACCCGATTTAAAAAGTATTTTCATGTTTTTGTCAACATGGCACGGCGATTGCCATTGTCAGCGGGCAGGCGCAGGGTGTCTCGGGTGGACCCACCATCCCGGATGCCGGCGGGGCGTCGGCGGGAGGCGGCCACCCAGGAAAACCGCCCGCCCTCCCGGGCGGCACAACCGTTGGATTTGAACCTAAGGATGGTGTGATTGATGAAAAAAATCGAGGCGATCATCAAGCCGTTTAAGTTGGACGAGGTGAAGGAGGCCCTCAACGGGGCGGGGGTGTCCGGCATCACCGTCACCGAGGTCAAGGGTTTCGGGCGCCAGAAGGGCCAGAAGGAGATGTACCGGGGCGCCGAGTACACCATGGAGTTTGTTTCAAAGACCATGATCATGATCGTGGTGCCGGACGAGCTGGCGGCAAAGGTGGTCGACGTGATCGTCGGCACCGCCAACACCGGCTCCATCGGCGACGGCAAGATATTCGTCTCGCCGGTGGAAAAGGCCGTCCGCATCCGTACGGGCGAGCTGGGTACCGAGGCGCTGTAAGCGTGATGACTCCGAAAGTGAGGAAAACAACGATGTTCAAGAGGATGTGGAAATCCGTGGCCGGCATGGCCGCGTTGCTGTTGGGGTCGCCCGCGCTGGCGCTGGCGCAGGAGGGCGGGTTGAGCTCCGGCAACACCGCCTGGATGCTGACCGCCACCGCCCTGGTGCTGTTCATGACCGTTCCCGGCCTGTCGCTGTTCTACGCGGGCATGGTGCGTTCCAAGAACATGCTGTCGGTGCTGATGCAGTGCTTCGCCATCACCTGTCTGATGAGCGTCATCTGGGTCGTCTACGGCTACAGCCTGGCGTTTGGCGATGGCGGCGCCTTCTGGGGCGGCTTCGATCGGGCGTTCCTGTCCGGCATGGGGGTGGACAGCCTCTCGGGCAGCATCCCCGAGACCGTGTTCATGACCTTCCAGATGACCTTCGCGATCATCACCCCGGCGCTGATCGTGGGCGCCTTCGCCGAGCGCATCAAGTTCTCGGCCATGCTGCTGGCCCTGGGCCTGTGGGTGACCTTCGTGTATGCCCCCATCTGCCACTGGGTGTGGGGCGGCGGCCTGCTGAAGGGGTCGGGCATCCTCGACTTCGCCGGCGGCACGGTGGTGCACATCAACGCCGGCGTGGCGGGCCTGGTGTTCGCGCTGGTGCTGGGCAAGCGCAAGGGCTACCCGGACACCCCGATGAAGCCCCACAACCTGGGCCTGACCATGGTCGGCGCGGCCATGCTGTGGGTGGGTTGGTTCGGCTTCAACGCCGGCTCCGAGCTGGCGGCGGACGGCGTGGCCGGCATGGCCATGGCGGTCACCCAGATCGCCACCGCCACGGCGGCCCTGGCCTGGATGTTCGCCGAGTGGATCACCTCCGGCAAGCCGTCGGCCCTGGGCATCGCCTCCGGCGCCGTGGCCGGCCTGGTGGCCATCACCCCGGCCTCCGGCGCGGTGGGCCCCATGGGCGCGCTGGCCATCGGCCTGGTTGCCGGCGTGGCCGCCTTCCTGGGCGCCACCCGGTTGAAGCGCATGATCGGCTACGACGACTCGCTGGACGTGTTCGGCGTGCACGCGGTGGCCGGCATCGTGGGCGCCCTCCTCACCGGCGTGTTCGCCTCGCCCGCCCTGGGCGGCGCGGGCTTCGGGGTGGACGGCGGCATGGGCGCCCAGCTGATGGCGCAGGCCAAGGGCGTGATCTACACCATCGTCTACTGCGGCGTGGTCACCCTGGTGATCCTCAAGGTGGTGGACATGGTGATGGGCCTGCGCGTCTCGCCGCAGGAGGAGACCGAGGGCCTCGACATCTCGTCCCACAACGAGCGCGGCTACGACCTGTAGCCGCAAAAGCGCCCGCCTTCCGGACCCAAAACCAACCCGATGGGGTGGGCCCGGAAGGCGGGCACGGCAACGGCAGGGGCCGGGAGCGATCCGCTCCCGGCCCCTTTTTTTGCGGGCCACGGCGGTTCCGATGCCCCCCGCGATGGGTCCGCCCCAAAGGGGAGACCTGCCCGTCCACCGCGGCCCTACTCCTCCTTGCGCACGAGGCCGGAAAGGCCCGCCGCGAGCAGGGTGCTGCAAAACCAGCCGGCGGCGATGTGCAGCCACAGGTAGCGCCGCAGCCACATGCCGCAGCGGTATTCCCCTCGGGGCGGCAGCCCCGCCACGCGGGCGAGGCGGCCGAACAAGCCGTGAGACGCGGCATCGCACCTCCGGTCGGCATCCGGAACCCAATAGTCCTCCATGTGGAAGTTGACCAGGGGCACCAGCGTGTCCAGGGAATACATGAACGGGCTGAAGTTGGGGTAGTCCGCCGGAAGCCTTTGATTATTGAACAGGGGGATGGCCTGGTCCCCGGCCCCGGCCTCGCCCTTCGTCGCGGGATTCAACGCGGCGTCCATGTACACCCGCTCCTTGGCGGGGCTGATGAGATTGCCGCCGTCGCCGAGCCGGAACAACAGGATGCCCAGGAGGAGGAACCCGGCCAGGCCGATCAGGGGGCGGTAAAGCTGGTAGCCGAACCCGAAGGTGAACCCGAGGAACCGTCGCCACGCCCTCCGCCACCCATTCAGGCCCCCGGCGCGGATGCGTTCCCGTTCCAGCTCGATCAGCACCTGGCGGGCATCGTCGTTGTGCCCCATCTGCTTGAGGACCCTGGCCAACTGCACGTAGGGCTGGGGCCGGAACGCCCCGGCGGGCTGGAGACCCAGCCATTTGATCCGGCGTTTCGCCTCCGACCAAAACCGGGCCGGACGACGCGGCCGCCACCGGCGGAGACCAAGCCATTTGATCCGGCATTTCGCGTCCGTGGAGGAACCCGGGGCGATGGCCCCGTAGCTGAAGCCGTCCAGAAAAAGCGCGCCATCCCTCGGCCAGCATTCCTCGGCGTCCGCCAGCACTCCGGCGCTGGCGCGGGCAAGGTTAACGGTCCCGGTGGCGGAAAAGCCCTCATCCAGGAAGACACTCCCCTTCACCCCCAAACCACCGGCACCGAGGGCGTTGCCTCCCGCGTTGTTGAAGGTGCCCCCCCGGCAGATGAGGTCCCCCCCCACCGAGGCACCCCGCAGGCGCACCTCCCCGGTGGCGGTAAAGCCATTATCCAGGAAGACGTTCCCCTTCACCTCCACACAATCGGCACAGAGGGCGTCGCCTCCCGCGTTGTTGAAGGCGCCCCCCCGGCAGCTGAGGTCCCCCCCCACCGAGGCACCCAGCAGGCGCACCCCCCCGGTGGCGGTAAAGCCATTATCCAGGAAGACATCCCCCTTCACCCCCAAACCATCGGCATTGAGGGCGTCGCCTTCCGCGTTGTTGAAGGTGCCCCCCCGGCAGCTGAGGTCCCCCCCCACCGAGGCACCCCGCAGGCGCACCGCCCCGGTGGCGGTAAAGCCCTCATTCAGGGAGACATCCCCCTTCACCTCCAAACCGTCGGCGTCGATGGGGCCGGTGTGGCTGCCATCCAGGTGAAGGCCGGGGAGGGTGGCGTCCTGCAGCACGAGCCCGTCGGCCAGGGCGCAGTGCATGAGGGCAAGCGGGAACGGCACCCGGGCGTGCCGGAGGTCAACCCTCTCCGTCACCTTCGCCGCCCACAGCATGAGGCCGTGCGGGTCGACCCATTGCGCCGCATCGCGGTCGGTGCACAGCCAGCGGATCACCGCCGCGCGGATGGTGCGCTCCGGGCCCCATTGGGCCGCGTTGGCCGGGTCGCCGCCGCCGGGGGGGAGGCCTTCAAAATTGGCGGCCTCCCCTATCGCCGCCGCCCGCAGCATCACTTCCTCGGGCGCGGTGAGGTCCGCAAAGCGCGCCCTGCCGAGCGCCGCCAGTTCGTCCGCCGGGTTTGCCATCACCACCCCATGTTGCAGAATGCCCAAGTGGAAGCCGGATTATATGCCGGTTTCAGCAAGGGCTCGCTTACCCCGTTACGCATCAAAACGGTATTCGGCCACAACCCCTGCCCCGTTGATGGCCTCGGTGGGCGGGGATCGCGCCCGCAACGCGCCTTGGCGCCATCCGGCGATCCGCGCGCGGGCATGGGGGAGGGGGGCAAACCCATGGGTCGTGCGCGCCACACGCGCCGCCACCCATGCGGCTCACCGACACACGGCGGACACCCCCAAGGCGCCGCCGGTGCAACCTGTCGAAATTGGCGTCCCCAAGGGGATTCGAACCCCTGTCGCCGCCGTGAAAGGGCGGTGTCCTAGGCCAGGCTAGACGATGGGGACGCAAGCGGGATGCGTCGGGGGGGAGGCGGTTGGGCGCCTCCGTGAAAAAACCGTGCGGGCCGCCCACGACCGGGCCCGCTGGCCGTGCCGGGAAAGCCCGATCGCGATGCGGGCCGCGTCGAGCGAGGATGGTGAGCCGCGTTGGACTCGAACCAACGACCCGCGCCTTAAAAGGGCGCTGCTCTACCAACTGAGCTAGCGGCCCATGTGCCGTCTCGCGCGGTGCGGACTATACCAACGGGGCGGGGCCCCGGTCAAGGGCGCCGGACCCGCCTACACGCCGTCCGCCAGCAGCGCCCGCAACACCTCCCCGGCCGCCGCCGCCACCGCCGGGTCCGGCCCGCCCTTCAGCTCCTCGAGCAGGGTGGCGGCCTGGCCGGGCTGCAAGGTCAGGCGCAGGTAGCGCGCCAGCTCCAGCCGGGCCTCGGCCCCCTTGCCCGCCGCGTCCAGCAGTTCCGACAGGCGGAAGTGGCTCATGGGGTGCTGGGCATCCGCCTGGATGGCGCGCCGGTAAGCGGCCTCGGCGGCGGCGCCGTCGCCCGCGTCGCGCGCCACCTCGCCCGCCAGGAACTGGGCCGCCGCGTCGCCGGGGGCGGCCTCCGCCAGGGCGCCGGCCACCGTCCGGGCCTCGTCCCGCCGCCCCAGGCGCAGCAGGGCCGTTCCCAGCGCCGTGCGCACCGGCGCCGAGGCGGGCCGCTCCGCCGCCGCCCGCTCCAGGTACGGCAGCGCCTCGCCAAAGCGTGACGCGGCGAGCAACGCCACCCCTTGCGGAAAATCGCCCCCCGGCGCAGGCCGGCGCGCCAGGGCGTCCACCGCCAGCACCCCCTGCAAACGGGCCCAGGCGGTGCCGTCACGGCGCGGCGGCACCCCCTTGTCCGAGCGCTCGATGAAGCGCCCCACCCGCAGGTGGCGCTCGTCCAGGCCGGGGTGGGTGGACAGGTAGGGGTACTGCCCGGAGGGCACCACCAGGCGCTGCTGGCGGGCCAGGGTGTCGAAGAACGCCACCAGGCCGTGCGGATCGATGCCGGCCCGGTCCAGGTAGCCCAGCGCCGCCTGGTCCGCCTCGCGCTCGTGCTCGCGCGAGAACGCCAGTTGCACCGAGGCGGAGCCGGCCAGCGAGAACGCCGTCACCGCCTCGTTCACCTGGCCCAGCAGGATGGCGGCGATGGCGGCCAGATCGGCGGCGGCGATCTTCTTCTGGTCCTTGAAGAAGTGCTCCAGCTTCACGTGGCCCACCTCGTGGGCCAGCACGCCGGCCAGCTCCTCCTCGTCGTGCAGGCGCGTGAGCAGGCCATCGAACACGAAGATGTAGCCGCCGGGGATGGCGAAGGCGTTGGCCTGGGGGTTCTCCACCACAAAAAAATGGTAGCGCTCCGGGTCGTCCCCGGCGGCGCGCACGATGTCGCCGCCGATGCGGCGCACCGGCTCGGTGACCGCGTAATCGGTGACAAAGCGGTATTCGCGCAGCGCCACCGCCACGAACTCCCGCCCCATCTCCTTGCCCTTCAGCTCCGGTCCCGCGGGCGCGGGCGGCAACTTGGCCGTGTCAGGCGCGGGGGCGTCCGCCGCGGGGCCCGGCGGCGGGCCGCCGCCGGCGCAGGCGGCGGCAAGGATCAGGGCGAGCGCGGCGCCGGCGGCGAACGCCCGGTGGTGGAAACGGCGAATCCAGGCGTTGCCCAGGGCGCGGAACCGGATATAGAATGATTGTTTCATAAGTGAAAAACTCCGGAACGCCCATGCGCCAGCTCACGGAAGAAAAGATCGACCCCGAGGTCATCCTCAACGCCATCAACGACGGCGTGGTGACCATCGGGCTGGACCGGCGGGTCCATTATATTAACGAAGCGGCCCTGCGCATCCTCGGCTACGACCGCGACGAGGCCATGGGGGCGGAGTGCGCCAGGATCATCCGCTGCGCCGCCTGCGGCACGCAGGACTGCCTGCTCGACAGGACCCTCAAGACGCGCACCGACATCCGCTCCTACGACACCTACCTCATCAACAAGGTGGGCGCGGAGATCCCGGTCACCGTCAACGCCTCCCTGCTGTTCGACGAGGACGGCCAGGCGATCGGCGAGGTGGAGGTGTTCCGCGACGTGTCCGAGCAGCGCAAGCTCACCGAGGAGCTGCACGGCAAGTTCTCGTTCGGGCAGATCATCGGCAAGAACCACCGCATGCAGGCCCTTTACGACGTGCTGCCGTCGGTGGCCGCCACCAAGACCACCATTCTCATCGAGGGCGAGACCGGCACCGGCAAGGAGCTCATCGCCCACGCCATCCACGAGCATAGCCCGCGCGCGGGCAAGCCGTTCATCAAATTCAACTGCGCGGCCCTGGCCGAGGGGGTGCTGGAGAGCGAGCTGTTCGGCCACGTCAAGGGCTCCTTCACCGGCGCCGTGGCCGACAAGAAGGGGCGTTTCCTGCTGGCGGACGGCGGCACCATCTTTTTGGACGAGATCGGCGACATCTCCCCCGCCACCCAGATCCGCCTGCTCCGGGTGCTCCAGGAGGAGGCCTTCGAGCCGGTGGGCGGCAACGACACGGTGCAGGTGGACGTGCGCGTGATCGCCGCCACCCACCGCGACCTGAAGGCCATGGTGCGCGCCGGCACCTTCCGCGAGGACCTGTACTACCGGCTGCGGGTCATGCCGCTGCGCGTGCCGGCCCTGCGCGAGCGCCACGACGACATCCCGCTGCTCACCAACCACTTCCTCATCCAGTTCAACCAGGACATGGGCAAGGACGTGCAGGGGCTGTCGCCGGAGGCCCTCGAACACCTGATGAACTACGCCTATCCCGGCAACGTGCGCGAGCTGGAAAACATTCTGGAGCACGCCATGGTGCTGTGCCGGGGCCCGATCATCACCGTGCACCACCTGCCCCGGGAGGTGGTGCAGACCAACAGCGGCCTGGTGCAGATCGCCCCCACCCCCGCCAGCGGCGCCGACGATACCCGGCTGCACGTCGACATGGACAGCGCCGACCCCCTCTCCGACGTGGCCCGCGAGGCCATCATGCGGGTGCTGGACCAGTGCGGCTGGCACCTGGGCACGGCGGCCAGGCGCCTCAACCTGAGCCGCACCACCCTGTGGCGCCGCATGAAGCGCTTCGGCATCGAGAAGCGCTCCCGGTAGGACCGTGAACGGCAACTTACAGCGGGGGCGCGGCGACGGCCGCGTGCACATCACCAAGCGCGCCGAGGTGGCCACCTCGCACCGCCTGGCCCACCCCGCCTGGGACGACGCCAGGAACCAGGCCGTGTACGGCCTGGAGGCGCGCCCCCACGGCCACAACCTCCTGGTGGAGGCCACCGTGTCGGGCCCGGTGGATCCGCGCACCGGCATGGTGCTCAACATCAAGGACGTGAAACGGGCCCTCACCGACATGCTGGCCCGCTACGACCACCAGGACCTGAACGGCGACCACCCGGCCTTTGCCGCCACCGCCCCCACCCTGGAGCGGGTGGCCGAGACCATGTGGGCGGAGCTGGCCCCCGCCATCCCCGAGGGGCGGCTGGAGCGCCTGCGCCTGTTCGAGAACGACGACGCCCGTTACGAAATCACCCGCGCGGGCTCGCCCCCGCGCCGGCCGCAGGGGGGAACCATGCTCATCACCCGCCGCTACACCTTTTCCGCCGCCCACCGGCTGCACTCGCCGCACCTGTCGGACACGGACAACGCGCGCCTGTTCCAGGGCTGCAACAACCCCAACGGCCACGGCCACAACTACACCCTGGAGGTGACCGTGGCGGGCGGCGTCGACCCGCAAACGGGCCTCGCCGCCGACCACGCCGCCCTCGACAAGGCGGTGCGCGAGGCGGTGGTGGACCGCTACCACTACCGCAACCTGAACGACGACCTGCCGGAATTCGCCGGCCAGGTGACCACCAGCGAGAACATCGTGCGCATCGTCTGGGATCTCCTGGCGAAAAAGCTCGGCACGGGCACCCTGCACCGGGTGATGCTCGGCGAGACCCGCGACAACTACTTCGAATACTATGGATGACGCTATGGACACCGTGGACGCCCACATGGAAACCGCCACCCGGTTGGAAACCGCCACCCACATCGAGATGGCCGACACGGTCACGCGCCTGCTCGCCCTGCTGGGCGAGGACACGGACCGCGAGGGGCTGCTGCGCACCCCCATGCGGGTGGCCAAGGCCCTGGACTTCCTCACCTCCGGACACCGCATGACCCTGGCGGACGCGGTGGGCGACGCCCTGTTCGACGTGGACTACTCGGAGATGGTGATCGTCAAGGACATCGACTTCTACAGCCTGTGCGAGCACCACATGCTGCCGTTCTACGGCAAGGCCCACGTGGCCTACCTGCCCAAGGGCAAGGTGGTGGGCCTGTCCAAGCTGCCGCGCATCGTCGACATGTTCGCGCGCCGCCTCCAGGTGCAGGAACGCATGACCCAGGACATCGCCCGTGCCGTGCGGGAGGCGGTGGACCCCCACGGCGTGGGGGTGGTGATCGAGGCCTCCCACCTGTGCATGATGATGCGCGGGGTCGAAAAGCAGAACAGCCGCACCACCAGCAGCGCCATGCTGGGAACCTTCAAGGACGACCCGAAGACCCGCACCGAGTTCCTCACCCTGCTCGGCCGCGCCTGAGGGCGCACGGCGCCCGGACGCGCCATAATTGAGAAACGGGCGCGAACCAAGGCCGCGCCCGGCAGGAACCGCATGCAACACCCCATCCCCATGCCGCTGGCGGCGGTCCGGCAGGAAATGAGCGCGTGCATCAAGTGCGCCGCGTGCATGCCGGTCTGCCCCACCTACCGGGAGGCGCGCCGGGAGTCCATGGGGCCGCGCGGCCGGCTGGCCCTGGCGGTGGCCATGCTGGAGGGCGGGCTAAACCCGGCGGACGGCGTCATGGGCCCCATCGGCTCGTGCATCGACTGCCGCGCCTGCGTGCCCGCCTGCCCGCGCCACATCCCCCTGGCCGACGTGTTCTACGCCGCCAAGGCGACCCTCGCCCAGGCCCGGGCCGGCGGCCTCGCCGCCACCCTGCTCAAGGCGGTGAGCCACTGGGTGATCGTGGGCAACCGCTTCCGGCCGCTGCTGGCCCCCGGCCGGCTGGCCATGACCCTCTACCACGGCGTGGCCGACACCAGCCCCCTGGCCCGCCTGTTCCCGTTCTTCCGCGCTGGCAGAAAGCGCGCCCTGCCCGATGTGGTGGCGCGGCCCCTCACCGACCGCTACCCGGAGGTGATCACCGTGCCCGATCCCAGGGGGCGGGTGGCGTTCTTCCCCGGCTGCGTCATCAACTTCACCGGCACCGACATCGGCCGCGCCACCCTCAGCGCCCTCACCAAGCTGGGGGTGGAGGTGGTCCTGCCCAGGGACGCGCCGTGCTGCGGCATCCCCCTCCTGTCCCTGGGCGACCGGGAGGGGGCGCGCCAGGTGGCGCGCGACGTGGTGGCCCGCTACGGCGCCATCCAGGCCGACTGGGTGATCACCGCCTGCGCCTCCTGCGGCACCACCCTGCGCGACACCTATCCGCAGTTGCTCAAGGGCGACGCGGCGGCCCAGGCCCTGGCGGCCAAGGTGCTGGACGTGACGGAGTACATCACCCGCCACACGGACTACCCGGCGCGGGCGGGCATGCTCACCCAGACCATCACCTACCACGACCCGTGCCACATGGCGCGCGGCATGAACGTCACCGCCGAGCCGCGCCGGATCCTGCGCGACATCGCCGGCGACGGGTTCAAGGAGATGGAGGCGCCGGACACCTGCTGCGGCTTTGGCGGCCTGTTCTCCGCCCTGCACTACGACCTGGCCCTGGAGGTGGGGGCGCGCAAGGTGGAACGGGTGAGGCAGAGCGGCGCCCGGGTGGTGGCCACCGGCTGCCCCGGCTGCCAGATGCAAATGACCGACACCCTGGCGCGGGGCGGCGTGCCCGCCCGGGTGCTGCACACGGTGGAACTGCTCGACATGGCCCTGGACGCCCCGCCGGCGGCGCCGGTTGTTGCAGGGAATGTTTCACGAAACGTTTCATTTTGGAACATGCGCCGCACAGGCCCCAAAAAAACACAACAACAGCGTGATTAATAACGATTATACAGCGCGCGTTTCTGGCATGAAACCGGAAAATGATTCGCATATGAAACATAAATTGTTTCACGCCGGAGACGCGTCTTTTTCGGTTTATCCATACAAAGCAACCACTTAGCCCTGTTTTTGCGGGTGGCATGGAACTTGTATTCTTACGGGGTGAGCGTTTGTTTCGGTTCCCTTCCTGTAAGGAGACATGACCGTGGATTGCCCCCGTTGCCGTGCATCGATGATTGCAGACTCCTATACGGACCTGTTGGACGATACGGGCCAGATCGGCATCACCGCCTGGCGCTGCCTGAACTGCGGCGAGGTGGTGGACCCGGTGATCCTGGCCAACCGCGCCTCGCGGCCGGAGCCGTTCGTCAGCAAGTCCCGCAAGAACTGGGGAGCCTAGCGCCCCCAGGGGGTGGACGCCTTGCCCCATGGGCCGATGGCGTCTAAAATATAAGGATGATTTCCGCGAGCCCGGGCGGTTTGCGGGCGGCATCGGCCCAGACGCGGCCGGCGCCCATAAGAACATTTCAAGGAGACCGTCATGAGTGCAGAGACCCAGGTGATCAACGTGACCGAGGCCGCCACCGCCAAGATCAAGGAACTGCTGATGAGCGAGAACAAGGACGGCCACGGGATCCGTCTGTCGGTGGCCGGTGGCGGTTGCCACGGCTACCAGTACGGCATGCAGTTCGAGAGCGCCCCCACCGACATGGATCAGGTGATCGAGGTGGAAGGCGTGAGGTTCTACATCGACCCCATGAGCATCCCCATGCTGTCGGGCGCCCAGGTCGACTATGTGGAGACCGTGCAGGGTTCCGGCTTCGCCATCAACAACCCGAACGCCCAGTCCACCTGCGGCTGCGGCAGCTCGTTCTCCGCCTGATCGCCCCCGATCGGGTGGACCGGCCACAAGAAGGGCCCGGGAGACCGGGCCCTTTTTTGTGCCCGGCCGCCCCCGCCACGCGCCGCCCCGTTCGCGTATCATAGTCGGCCATGACCGACCGGCTTGCCATCCACCGCATCGCCTTCCGCGCCCCCTGCGGCGTGTTCCCCGAGGAGCGCGCCCTGCTGGTGGATTTCTCGGCGGACATCACCCTGGAGCTGGACCTGGCGCCCGCCGCCCGCACCGACGACCTGGCGCACACCGTGGACTACGGCGGCGCCGCCGCCCTGGTGGTGGACACCGCCAAGAAGATGGAACGGCTGCTGGTGGAACGCCTGGCGGAGGACATCGCCCAGGCCCTGCTTGCCGCCTATCCCGCCGTGGGCCGGGCCACCGTGGCCCTCACCAAGCCGCGCCCCCCGGCGGAGCACATCGGCGGCGGCATCACCGTCACCCTGTCCCGCGAGCGGGCATGAAAAAGGCCGGGACGCCCCATGGGCATCCCGGCCTAGTCTCGTTCTCAGCTCCGGCGGAGGCTAGAAGAAATCCACCCGCGCGATGTAGCGCCGGTCCTCGCGCTGGCCGCCGAAGGCGCCCAGCTCCTCGCCGTAGGTGGCCACGTCCACCTTCACCAGCCACAGGTCCAGGGTGGCGCCGGCGGTAAAGTAGCCGGCGTGGCTGCCCGCGCGGGCGGACAGGAACTTCCACAGGCGCACCTCGGCGCCCAGGTTCACCCGGCGCGGGCCGTCCGTGTCGTCGGTGGCGTTGTGGGTCACGTCCACCATGTCCGCCGCCAGGGTCACGGTCACCGGCCCCAGCTTGGGCTGCACCGAGGCGCCCACGTTGATGGTGGAGGGGATGGCCCCCAGGGGGCCGAAGTCCAGGTCGCTCAGGTTCATGGCGGTCACCGCCAGGGTGGGCGAGAGCGGCGCCTCGAACCGGTACTGGGCGCCCAGGTCCACGGCGAAGTCGCTCTCCCAGCCCTCCAGGTCGGCCAGGGGGTCGAACTTGCTGCCGGCGATGTCGAGGGCCGTGTAGGTGCGTTGCAGGCCCTTGCGGCGCACGTGCTTGCCGGTCACGCCCAGGGACAGGTCGTTGCCCATCACGGCGAACGACTTGGCGCCGGACAGGCCCAGCCCCGCGTCCACCTTGGCGTCGGCCACCACGGTGGGGTTCACCTGGTTGCGGAAGTCTGCGTCCAGCACCGCCTGGCCGATGACGTGCACGCCCCACCCCCTGCCCGCCACCATCGGCGTGGTGGCCAGGCGGGTGTGGATGTGGTCGCCGATGTGGGCGCGGATCAGGTCCGCCGCCTGCTGCTCGGTGCCGCCCTGGGCGTTTTGCAGGTCGTCCACCAGGTCCATGGCGTTGTCGGACACCGCCGCCTCGACGTTGGCCAGGTCCAGCTCCACCCCGTCCAGCCGGGTGAGGCCGGCCGGGTTGTAGAACTGGGCCGAGGCGTCGTCGGCCACCGCCGCGAACGCCCCGCCCATGCCCAGGGCGCGGGTGCCCTGGTACAGGGAGGGCATCTCCGCCGCCTGCGCCGGCGCCGCCAGCGCCACGGCCGCCAGCAGCGCGAGGGCCATGCCGCCCGCCAGTCGATTGCGGTTGTAGGAGGTACCCGTGCTTGCCATTGCCGTCCCTTTGCGTTGGGTGTTCATGGTCACAGCAGCCCCACGAAGGCCTGCAACTCGGCCACGTCGATGACGCCGTTGCCTCCGGGACCCTCGATATCGGCGATCAGGCCGTTCAGGTCCTGGGTCAGGCTCGAGTTCGAGCCTGCGCCCAGGGCTGTATCCACCGCCGCCGCGCTGTCGACGACTACGGTCAGGTCGCTCATGACCGCGTCCACCAGCGGCTGGTCCACGGCCCCCGCGTTGTAAACGCCGTCACCGTCCGGATCCGCCGCCACGGCCACCGAGGCCACCAGGTGCGCCGCCGCGGCCACGGCGGTCTGCAACTGGGTCGAGGTGGTGGGGGTGGCGACCGCCTGGAGGGTTGCCAGGGAATCCGCCAGGTTGGTCACGTCCGTCGCGTCGATAGCGCCGGCGCCGAACAGGGCGATGATGGAGTTGAAGGCCGCCGAGTTGCCCGCCGCCGCGGCGTTCAGATTGGCGATCAGGTTCACCAGTTCCACGCCGGCCAGGCCCATCTGCGCGTCGGCGACGAGGCTCAGTATCTCGTCGGCGCAGCCGGTGCGGGGCGGCGGACAGAGGGTGTCGAGGTAGGTGATGGCCAGGGCATATTGGCCGCTGTCCATGGCCATCATGGCCTTTTCCAGCTGGGCGCTGGCGCTGTCCTTGTCGGCACCGCAGCCCAGGGTGAACAGCGCCAGGCTGGCGGCCAGGAGCCCGGTCAAAAAGCCCCGTTTCATGGATTTTCCTCCGTGATATGTCCGGTAGGGCGGAGCGTCTTCCGTGATGCGTCCCCGTCCCTGCCCCGTGAGCAGTGGCAAAATACCGGTTCTTATCGGCGCTTGCAATGACCGGCTCAAGGGAGCGGGCGGCGGGATGGCGCAAAAAAGGGGCGCGCCGGACCCAACCGGCCCAACGCGCCCCTTCGGCATCGGCTCTCCGGGGGTTACGCCCTGGCCACCGCCTCGATGCGGGCCTCGGCCAGCGCCACCCGGTCGTGCAGCGCCTGCTCCTCGTCCGGGGAGACGGCGGTGCCCAGGGCGGCCTTGGCATCGGCAAGCTGGGCCTGCGCCGCGTGGGCGTCGATCTCCTCAGGCAGCTCGGCGGTTTCGGCGAGCACGGTCACCACGTCGTCCCTGACGATGGCGAAGCCGCCGGCCACCACCATGCGGCCGCGCACGTCCTTGTCCGGGTCGATCATGTATTCGACGATGCCCGGCCCCAGCGTGGCCATGAGCGGCGCGTGGGCGGGCAGCACGCCGAACATGCCGTCGCGGCCCGGCAGCTGCACTACCTCGGCCGTTGCCACGTCCAGCACCGCGCGGGCGGGGGTGACCACCTCCAGTTTGACGGTCTCGGCCATGGGGGTCAGGCCTTCGCCGCCAGCTTTTCGGCCTTGGCCAGGGCCTCGTCCATGCCGCCCACCATGTAGAAGGCCTGCTCCGGCAGGTGGTCGTACTTGCCTTCGAGCAGCTCCTTGAAGCCGCGCACCGTGTCCTCGAGCTTCACATACTTGCCCGGGGCGCCGGTGAACACCTCGGCCACGTGGAACGGCTGCGACAGGAAGCGCTGGATCTTGCGGGCGCGGGCCACGGTGAGCTTGTCGTCCTCGGACAGCTCGTCCATGCCCAGGATCGCGATGATGTCCTGCAACTCCTTGTAGCGCTGCAAGGTGCGCTGCACGCCGCGGGCCACCGTGTAGTGCTCCTCGCCCACGATCTGCGGGTCGAGCATGCGGCTGGTGGAGTCCAGCGGGTCCACCGCCGGGTAGATGCCCAGCTCCGCCAGGGAGCGCGACAGCACCGTGGTGGCGTCCAGGTGGGCGAAGGTGGTGGCGGGCGCCGGGTCGGTCAGGTCGTCCGCGGGCACGTACACCGCCTGGATGGAGGTGATGGAGCCGTTCTTGGTAGTGGTCACCCGCTCCTGCAGGTCGGCCATCTCGGTGGCCAGGGTGGGCTGGTAGCCCACGGCGGACGGCATGCGGCCGAGCAGCGCCGACACCTCGGAGCCCGCCTGGGAGAAGCGGAAGATGTTATCCACGAACAGCAGCACGTCGCGGTTTTCCTCGTCGCGGAAATACTCCGCGCAGGTCAGGCCCGACAGGGCCACGCGCTGGCGGGCGCCGGGCGGCTCGTTCATCTGGCCGTAGATGAGGGCGGTCTTGTCGAGCACGCCCGACTCCTTCATCTCGTTCCACAGGTCGTTGCCCTCGCGGGTGCGCTCGCCCACGCCGCAGAACACCGAATAGCCGCCGTGCTGCTTGGCGATGTTGTGGATGAGCTCCATGATGATCACGGTCTTGCCCACGCCGGCGCCGCCGAACAGGCCGGTCTTGCCGCCACGGGCATAGGGCTCGAGCAGGTCGACCACCTTGATGCCCGTCTCCAGGATGGAGGGGGTGGTCTCCTGCTCCACGAAGGCGGGCGCCACGCGGTGGATGGGCCACCTCACCGGGGCGTCCACCGGGCCCATCTCGTCGATGGGATCGCCGGTCACGTTGAGGATGCGGCCCAGCACCTTCTCGCCCACCGGCACGCTGATGGGGGCGCCGCTGTCGGTCACCACCATGCCGCGCACCAGGCCGTCGGTGCTGCTCATGGCCACCGCGCGCACGCGGTTGTCACCCAGGTGCGCGGCGGTCTCGAGCACCAGGTGGATTTCCGGACGGCCGGCGGCCTCGTCCGCCGCGGCGTCGATGGTGAGCGCGTTGTTGATGGCCGGAATTCCCGACTCCGGAAACACCACGTCCACCACGGGCCCGATAACCTGGACAACCTTGCCTTTCACCTGATTCCTCCTTAAAACGCCCGATACGTTTGGCAAACTTCTATAACAATGCGCCCCGGGGCGCGGCGGACCTAGGCGTTGAGCGCTTCCACGCCGCCGATGATGTCCAACAGTTCCTTGGTGACCGCCTCCTGACGGGTGCGGTTGTAGATCAGCGTCAGCTTCTTGATCACCTCGCCCGCGTTGCGGCTGGCGGCGTCCATGGCGCTCATGCGCGCGCCCTGCTCGCTGGCGGCCGATTCCAGCAGCGCCTGGAACAGGCGCGTCTGGATGTACTTGGGCAGCAGGGAGCCGAGCACCTCCTCGTCCGACGGCTCGAACAGGAAGGTGGCGTCGGTGCCCCGCTTCCCGCCGGACTCGGACGCGGCGATGGGCAACAACTGCTGCGCCTCGGGCACCTGCGAGATGACCGACCGGAAGCGCGCGTAGACCAGGTCCACCCGGTCGAAACCCTCCGCCAGGAAGCCCTCCACCAGGTAGCGGCCCACCGCCTCGGCGTCGGCGTAGGTGGGGGCGTTCAGCAGGCCGGTCCAGTCGTGCAGGATCTCGACGCCGCGACGCCGGAAGTATTCGCGCCCCTTGCGGCCCACCGCCACCACCGCCACGGTCATGCCCTCCGCCTCCAGCGCGTTCACGCGCTGATGGGCGAGCTTGATGGTGTTGGTGTTGAGGCCGCCGCACAGGCCGCGGTCCGGGGTGACCACCAGCACGGCGGCCTTGCCGGCCGGCCGCGCCGCGAGCAGGGGGCTTGCGGCCTGCTCCGGGTCGATGGACAGGCCGGCGAACATCTCGGCCATCTTGTCCGCGTACGGACGCGCCGCCTCGGCCGCTTCCTGGGCCCGGCGCAGCTTGGACGCCGAGACCATCTTCATGGCCTTGGTCACCTTTTGGGTGGATTTCACCGAGGCGATGCGCCGGCGGATGTTCTGAAGGCTGGCCACCTGCTCTGTTACCCCTCTAAGGTTCCGCCCCTACTGGGCCAGGAAGGCTTCCTTGGCCGCCTGGATGACGGTCTTCAGCTTGGCCTTGATGTCGTCGTTGATCTGCTTGTGCTGAACGATGGCGGCGCGCAGGTCCGCGTGCTTCTCGTCCACGAAGGCGTGCAGGAAGCGCTCGAACGGGCGCACCCTCTGGGTGGGCAGGTCGTCCACGTAGCCGTTGGCGCCGGCGAAGATCGAGATCACCTGCAACTCCACCGGCAGCGGCCGATACTGGTCCTGCTTGAGCAGCTCCACCATGCGCTCGCCGCGCGCCAGCATGGCCTGGGTGGACTTGTCCAGGTCGGAGCCGAACTGGGCGAAGGCGGCCATCTCGCGGAACTGGGCCAGGTCCAGGCGCAGGGTGCCGGACACCTGCTTCATGGCCTTGATCTGCGCGGCGCCGCCCACGCGGGACACGGACAGGCCCACGTTGATGGCCGGACGCACGCCCGAGTAGAACAGGTCCGAGCCCAGGAAGATCTGGCCGTCGGTGATGGAGATCACGTTGGTCGGGATGTAGGCCGACACGTCGCCCGCCTGGGTCTCGATGATGGGCAGCGCGGTCAGCGAGCCGGCGCCCATGGCGTCGGACAGCTTGGCGGCGCGCTCCAGCAGGCGCGAGTGCAGGTAGAACACGTCGCCCGGGTAGGCCTCGCGGCCGGGCGGGCGGCGCAGCAGCAGCGACACCTGGCGGTAGGCCACCGCCTGCTTGGACAGGTCGTCGTACACCACCAGGGCGTGCTGGCCGCTGTCGCGGAAGTACTCGCCCATGGTGCAGCCGGTGTAGGCGGAGATGAACTGGAGCGCCGCCGGGTCGGACGCGGTGGCGGCGACGATGGTGGTGTAGGCCATGGCGCCCGCGTCTTCCAGGGTCTTGGCCACCTGCACCACCGTGGAGCGCTTCTGACCGATGGCCACGTAGATGCAGTGCATCCCCTGGCCCTTCTGGTTGATGATGGCGTCGATGGCCACGGCGGTCTTGCCGGTCTGGCGGTCGCCGATGATCAGCTCGCGCTGGCCGCGGCCGACGGGCACCAGGGCGTCGATGGCCTTGATGCCGGTTTGCAGCGGCTCGTGCACGCTCTTGCGGAACACGATGCCGGGGGCGATGACCTCCACGCGGCGGTACTCGGCGCCCGCCAGCGGACCCTTGCCGTCGATGGGCTGGCCGATGCCGTCCACCACGCGGCCGAGCAGCGCCGGGCCCACGGGCACCTGGGTGATCTTGCCGGTGCGCTTGACCACGTCACCCTGCTTGATCTGGTGCGCCTCGCCCAGCAGCACCGCGCCCACCTGCCCCTCCTCCAGGTTCAGCACCATGCCGGCCACGCCGCCCGGGAACTCCAGCAACTCGCCGGCCATGGCGTTCTCGAGGCCGTAGATGCGGGCCACGCCATCGCTGGCGGAGATGACGGTGCCGGTCTCGGCAACCTCGGCGATGGTGTCGAAACCCTCGATCCGCTCCTTGATGAGTTGGGTGATTTCGGTTGCCTTGATGGTCATCTAACCACGCTCTCCTTACAGTGCCTGGCGCAGCTGGGCCAGGTGATGGCGAATGCTGTTGTCGAAAACCTTGGACCCGATCTGGACCACCAGTCCGCCGAGGATGGCGGGGTCCACCCGGTGCCGGATGTCGGCCTTGCCACCCAGGATCGCGGTGACGCGGGCGTCCACCCGGGTCTTGGCGGCGCCCTCCAGGGGGGTGGCGGAGGTGACGGTGACGGCCACCCGCCCCTGGGCCTCGTCCGCCAGCCTGGCGAAGGCGATGGCCACCCGGCCCAGCAGCGCCACGCGGCCATTGGCCAGCAGCAGGCGCAGCAGGTTCATGACCTTGACCGAGGCCCCCAGGCGCTCGCCCACGGCGGTGAGCACCTGGGCCTTGTCGGCGGCGGGCACCCGCGGGTTGGCCACCAGCCGGGACAGGCTGTCGTCGGCGACGGCCCCGGCCAGCGAGGACAGTTCGGCGCGCACGCGGTCCGCCGCGTCCGCCCCGCCCACGGCCTCGAACAGGGCGGCCGCGTAACGATTGGCAATGATGGTGTCGCTCAACGTGTCACCCGGCGAAGGTCCAGATCCGGCGCGGAAACAGCCCGCGCCCGCATCCAAAAAAAGAGGTGGGAAAGTAGCACACCGGGCATCCCAGGGTCAACGCATTCCCACACAAGATTCGCGCCCCGCCGGGACATGCGGGAAACCCCTTCAAGTCCGCCGCGCGGGCCGCCGATATACATAACAGGAAGCGCTCCCCCGTTCACGGAAGGACCCGGCGGCCCATATACCTTATGGATATCGCAACCCTAATCGGCATCGTTGGCGCCCTGGCCATGATCGGCGGAGCGATCCTGATGGGTGGCTCGCTGACCGCGTTCGTCGACGTCCCGTCGGTGGTGATCGTGTTCGGCGGCACCATCATGTGCACCCTCACCATGCAGCGCCTGAGCGTGGTGCTGGGGGCCTTCAAGGTGGCGGTGAACGCCTTCCGCTACAACCTGCAAAGCCCGTCGGAGCTGATCGACACCATCGTCCACCTGGCCGCCAAGGCCCGCAAGGAGGGCATGCTGGCGCTGGAGAGCGAGCCGATCACCTACCCGTTCCTGGCCAAGGGCATCCGCATGGCCATCGACGGCAGCACCCCGGAGAACATCCAGGCGGTGCTCACCACCGAGATGGCCTCGCTGAAGAGCCGCCACGTGGTGGGCCAGGACGTGTTCAAGTTCATGGAGGCCACCGCCCCGGCCATGGGGCTCATCGGCACCCTCGTCGGCCTGGTGCAGATGCTCCAGAACATGGCGGACCCGTCGTCCATCGGCCCGGCCATGGCGGTGGCGTTGCTCACCACCTTCTACGGCGCCATCTGTGCCTTCGTGATCATGGGCCCCATCGCCCGGAAGCTGGAGAACCGCACCACGGAGGAGAGCGTGCTGATGACCATCACCCTGAGCGGCGTGATGTCGATGGTGTCCGGCGAGAACCCGCGCAACATCCAGGAGCAGCTGCTCTCCTACCTGGCGCCCGGCGCCCGCCCGCAGGAGGAGGAATAGCCGGTGGCGGGGGCAGACGGCGACCCGAAACGCCCGCCCGTGACCGTGCCCGCGTGGATGGCGACGATGGCCGACCTGGTCACCCTGCTGCTGACCTTCTTCATCCTGCTGCTGTCGTACTCCACCATGGACGTCGTGAAGTTCCGGGCCCTGGCCGTGTCGCTGCACGACGCCCTGGGGAACGGTTCGCACAGCACCAACGGCGTCTTCATGAACAGCCCGAACCCCATCGACTTCGAGAGCCCGGAGCGCACCATCTCCGTGAGCCCGGAGGAGTCGGGCGCCGACCAGCCCAAGGTGAAGGAGGTCAACCAGAACGACAAGCTGGCGGAGGACATCTCCAAGGTGGTGGCCGAGGCCGGCCTGCAGGACACGGTGACCGTGAAGTCCAGCTCGCGCGGGGTGCTCATGCAGGTGCAGGGCCAGGTGTTCTTCGGCTCCGGCAGCGCGTCCATGAAGCCGGAGTCGCACGCCTTCCTGGACGAGGTGGCGCGCCTCATCGCCACGTCCGAGTACAACGTGTCCATCGAGGGCCACACGGACGACACCCCCATCAACACGCCGGGGTTCCCCTCCAACTGGGAGCTGTCGACGGCGCGCGCCATCTCCACCCTGCGCTACATGGTGGAGAACGCCCGCATCGACCCCGCCCGTCTGTCGTCGGCGGGCTTCGCCGACACCCACCCCATCGTGCCCAACGACACGGAGGAGCACCAGCGCCAGAACCGCCGCGTGGAGTTCGTCATGTACAAGGACGATCGCCACGCCCTGTGACGGGGCCCGCCGTAAAAAAGTCTGCCCGCGGGTGCCGCCGGCGTTGACAACGCCCCCCGTTTGCCATTATAAATAACGGCTTTTCGGAATTTACGGGCGGTTTCCCGTCCCCACCGTTTTTTGTATCAGACTTAGGTGCGCGCGACATGTATGCGATTATCGAAACCGGCGGCAAGCAGCATCGGGTAACCCCCGGTGAGGTGGTCGCCCTGGAGAAGGTGCCCGGTGATGCGGGCGCACAGGTGGCGTTCGACAACGTCCTGATGGTGTCCACCGACAAGGGCCTCACCGTGGGCCAGCCCCACGTGGCCGGCGCCAAGGTGATCGCCACCATCGTGGAGCAGTTCCGCGCCAAGAAGATCCTGGTGTTCAAGAAGAAGCGCCGCAAGAAGTACCGCCGCACGCAGGGCCATCGCCAGTATCACACCCGCGTGCGCATCGATTCCATCACCGCGTAAGCGCGCTCAAGCTGGGAGATCAGGACAGATGGCACATAAAAAGGCGGGCGGCTCGTCACGTAACGGCCGCGACAGTCATTCCAAGCGCCTGGGCGTGAAGCGCTTCGGCGGCCAGGAAGTACCCGCTGGCAGCATCCTGGTGCGTCAGCGCGGCACCAAGTTCCACCCGGGCACCAACGTGGGCAAGGGCGGCGATGACACCCTGTTCGCCAAGGTGACGGGCGTGGTGACCTTCGGCCTGAACCGCTACGGCAAGAAGCAGGTGAGCATCCTCCCGGTGGCGGAATAGCCCCGGCCGCGCCGCTTCCCGCCGCGGGAACGGACGGGCGCGCCCATTCACCGTCGCTCGCGCCCCGGGCGCAAGGCGGATGGAGCACGGAACCCGTGACGGATCACGCCGGCAGGCGATGGTTCGCGCACCGCCCGGCACCGCAATCAGGGGCTTCGGGTCCATCGAAGTGCCCAGACCTTATCGGAGGGGGTGCGGCCCGGCGGTCGCGCCCCCTTTTCGCTTCAGCCCACCGAGCACGGCGCCATGTTCGTCGACCAGGTTAAAATCCACGTCCAGTCCGGCAACGGCGGCGCCGGGTGCGTGAGCTTCCGGCGCGAGAAGTACGTGCCCAGGGGCGGCCCCAACGGCGGCGACGGCGGCCGTGGCGGCGACGTGCTGTTCGTGGCCGAGGCCGGCCCCACCACCCTGGCGGAGTTCCGCTACCGGCGCCGCTACGCGGCCGAAAACGGCGTGTCCGGCGGCGCCACCCAGTGCAGCGGCGCCGATGGCGCCTCCCTGGTCGTCAAGGTGCCCGTGGGCACGCTGATCGTGGACGACGAAACCGGCGAGATCCTCTCGGACCTCACCCACGACAACCAAACCTGGGTGGCCGCCCACGGCGGCAAGGGGGGCCTCGGCAACCAGCACTTCGCCACCTCCACCCGGCAGACGCCGCGCTACGCCCAGCCGGGCCTCCCCGGCGAGTCCCGCGAGCTGCGCCTGGAGCTTAAATTGTTGGCCGACGTGGGGCTGGTGGGGCTGCCCAACGCGGGCAAGTCCACCCTCATCTCGCGCGTGTCCGGGGCGCGCCCGAAGGTGGCCGCCTACCCGTTCACCACCCTGGTGCCCAACCTGGGGGTGGTGGAGTGGGGCGACTTCCGCTCCTTCGTCATGGCCGACATTCCGGGCCTGATCGAGGGCGCCCACCTGGGCCGGGGGCTGGGCACCCAGTTCCTGCGCCACGTGGAGCGCACCCGCTGCCTGCTGTTCATGGTCGACGTGACCGGCATGACCGAGGAGGCCCCCGCGCAGGCGCTCGACATCCTCTGGAACGAGATCGCCAGCCACGACATGGGCCTCACCGAGCGCCCCTACCTGGTGGCCGCCACCAAGATCGACGCCGCCGACCCGGACGCCCTGGAAGCGGCCCGCGCCTGGGCCGCCGCGCGCGGCGTGCCGTTCTTCGCCATCTCCAGCGTGGCCGGTGACGGGCTGGACGCCCTGGTGAGCTCCCTGGGCGAGCTGGTCAGCCGGCACAAGCCCGTACATGACGAGTCCGACGCCGAGGCCGCCGAGAACGCCAGCTACCGGCAGATCTGGGGCGAGGAATGATCGAGTCGGACCGCAAGCGCCTCATGAAGGGCGTCCGCCGCGTGGTGGTCAAGGTGGGCAGCGGCATCATCACGTCGCGCAGCCACGGCCTCATCAAGGAGCGCTTCGCCGCCATCGCCGCCCAGGTGGCGCGGGCGGTGGGCGACGGCCGCGAGGTGATCCTGGTGTCGTCCGGCGCGGTGGCCGCCGGCGTCGCCGCCATGAGCCTGCGCGAGCTGCACGGCATCCCCATGCGCCAGGCCGCCGCCGCCGTGGGCCAGAGCCGCCTGATCTGGAAGTACGAAAAGCACTTCCAGGAGCACCGCCTGGGGGTGGCCCAGGTGCTCCTGACCCAGGACGACGTGGCCAACCGGCGGCGCTTCCTGAACGCCAGGAACACCTTCGCCACCCTGCTGGCGCTGGGCATCATCCCCATCGTCAACGAGAACGACTCGGTGGTGGTGGAGGAGATCAAGTTCGGCGACAACGACACCCTGTCCGGCCTGGTGGCCACCCTGGTGGACGCGGACCTGCTCCTGATCCTGAGCGACGTGGACGGCCTCTACACCGCCGACCCCAAGCGCGACCCGGACGCGCGCCTGATCGGCACCGTGCAGAGCATCGACGACACGGTGCGCGCCATGGCCACCGGCCCCACCACCCGCGAGGGCACCGGCGGCATGATCACCAAGCTCAGGACCGCCCAGCGCCTGGCGGACCTGGGCATCCCCACACTGCTCGTCAACGGCACCCTGGACGACGGCCTCACCCGCGCCCTGGCTGGCGACAAGCTGGGCACCCTGTTCGAGGCCGCCGGCGTCCCCAAGGCCGCCAAGAAGCACTGGCTGGCCCACGTGGCCCGCGTGGACGGGGTGCTGCACCTGGACGCGGGCGCCGTGGCCGCCCTGCGTGACGGCAAGAAGAGCCTGCTGCCCTCGGGCATCACCGCCGTGGAGGGCCACTTCGAGATGGGCGAGGGGGTGAGCTGCGTGGGGCCCGACGGCCGCGAGGTGGCGCGCGGCCTCACCAACTACGGCGCCGCCGACGTGGCGCGCATCAAGGGCAAAAAAAGCTCCGAGATCGAGGCCATCCTGGGCCAGAAGGCCTACGACGAGGTGATCCACCGCGACAACCTCACGGTGCTGTAGCCGCACCGCCCCCGGCGCGGAACGGCGCCGTCACGCCGCGCAAGACCCAAGGCAGGTCAAGCCGCCAGGTGCGGCCTCGCGCACGGCCCGACGCGGCACGCGGCACGTGCGGCGGGTTGATGGCGGTGCCCATTTCCCATAATCGGCCCACACCGCTATCCTGTAAGCCGTCGCCCTGGGACCGGGGCGGCGGAACCCGCGCGCAAGGATGGCTATGGCTATGGAACAGGTTCACTACGACGTCATCGTGGTGGGGGCGGGGCCGGGCGGGGTGACCGCCGCCGCCACCGCCGCCCGCGCCGGCGCCTCGGTGCTGCTGCTCGAGGCCGGGGCCTTCGCCGGGGCGGAAAACTGGTCCGGCTGCGTCTACTTCGCCGAGAGCCTGCTGCACCCGGACGCCTTCGGGCCCGACGCCATCCACGCCGCCCCCTTCGAGCGCCGCCTGGTGAAGCGCGGCGTGGGCCTCACCGACGGCGAGACCCTCATCGCCGCCAGCATCCACGACGCGGACACCTTCTCCCACTGCTACACGGTGCTGCGCCCGGTGTTCGACCCCCACTGGGCGGAGCTGGCGCGCGGCCTGGGCGCCACGGTGCTGGCCGACACCACCGTCACCTCCCTGATCCGCCGCGACGGGCGCGTGGTGGGGGTGCACACCAGCCGCGGCCCCGCCTATGCGGACATCACCTTTCTGGCGGAGGGCGACGCCTCGCACCTGGTGCGCCACGAGGGGCTGGAGCGGGTGGCGGAGCCGGGCTTCAGCCAGGGCGTGAAGGCGGTCTACCGGCTGGGCCCGGACGAGATCCAGCGGCGCTTCGGGGTGGCCCCCGGCGAGGGCGCCGCCAACGAGGTGATCGTGCGCAACGCCAGCTTTGGCGGCCGCTCCCTCAAGCTCAACATGGCCGCCTTCGTCTACACCAACCGCGACACCCTGTCCGTGGGCTACGCCATGCCCCTGGCCAACCTGGCCAGCCAGTACCGGGGCCGCCACGAGGAGCTGCTGGCCCACGTGGCGCGCATGCCGGGCATCGCCGAATACCTGGAGGGCGCCGAGCTGTCCGCCTTCGGCGCCAAGCTCATCCGCACCGGCGGCATCACCCGCGCGCCGCGCCTGGTGGAGGACGGCCTGGCGGTGGGCGGCGCCGCCGCCGCCTTAGGGATAGACGCCCCCTACCCCAACTTCACCGGCCCCGCCGCCGCCACCGGCCTCTATTTCGGGCGCGCGGTGGCCACCCTGGCACGCACCGGCCAGGCCCCCACCCAGCGCAACCTGAGGGCCGCCTACCTGGAGCCGCTGAAGGCCTCGCGCTACTGGAAGGACGCGGAGGCCCTGAAGGCGTGGCCCGACTTCCTGGAGCACACCGCCACCTTCTTCGGCCCGGTGGTGGACGTGGCCTGCGGCACCACCCGCTACCTGACCGACCGGGGCCCCTACTGGACCCGCGCCTGGAACACCGCCCGCCTGCTGCGCGACCACCTGGCCCCCCGGCGGCTGGGGGCGATGCTGGGCGACAAGGCGCGCATGGGCGCCGCCCTGGGCGCCACCCCGCACCTGCGCAAGGTGCTCCGCCTCAAGGGCCTGGGGCGCATGGCCGTGAGCAGCGTGAAGCGGCCGCCCAGGGCCCCCGGCGGGCTGTCCGTCACCATCCGCGTGAACGGCGAACACCGCGACCTGGGGCGCCTGCCCCTGGGCCTGCGCGGCCCGGCGCGTCGCCAGCTCGCGGGCATCGGCCAGGCGCTGGCGGCGGTGTACCGCAACGGCGCCCAGCCCTTTGCCGAGCGGGTGGCCGAGGGGGTGGACGCCGTCACCGGGCGGCTGCGCCTGCTGGACCTGCTGCTGGCGGGGGCCGCGGGGGCGGGGCTGCTGCTCACGGCGCTGCTCACGGCCCTGTACGACCTGTTCCGCTTCAAGGTGCTCAAGGTGCCGGCGGAGCAGGTGCTGGACAACCCGGTCAACCGCGACAACGCGCGCCTGAAGGCCCTGCGCGAGCTGGAGGGGCGGCCCGACACGGGCGCCATGGCGGCGCGCCTGGCCACCAACACCTACCGCCCCGGCGCCACCCCGCACATCCGCGTGCTGTGGCCCGACACCCTGCAGGCCCACTCCAGGCTGGCGGACGCCCCCTACTGGTCCGTGTGCCCCGCCGGGGTGTACGCCTTCGCGCCGTCCCTGGCCGGCCACGGGCTGGTGACGGTGAACCACGAGAACTGCGTGAAGTGCGAATCGTGCTGGCAGTCGGCGCCGGACGGGGTGCTGTGGGGCCGCCACACGGACCACCAGCTCATCTACCGGCCGCACAGCGCCGCCCTGGACGTGGCGCCGCCCGCGCCCCCCGCCCAGGCCCCCAACCGGCCGCGCCTCACCCCCCTGCCCACCCTGCCGGACGGCATCCGCCGCCAGCCCCGCTTCGTCACGGCGCTGGACGACCTGGCGCGCCTGAACGCCCGCGCCCGCGCCGCGCTGGTCGCCTTCGAGGTGGCGGTGGACAACCTGCCCCCCGCCGCCGACCGGGGCCGCACCGCCTGGCCGGAGCGGGTGGCCCGGGCCGCCCGTCACCGCCTGCACGCCCTCGAGGCGGCCCTGAGCGACGGGCCGGCGGGCCGCATCCCCGCCGCCGCCGGCATGCCCCGGTCGCCCTTCGCGCCGCTCATCGGCGTGCTGGAGGAGGAGGCGGGGCGCCTGTCCGCCCTGCTGGCCACGCGCAACCTGTTCGAGGCGGCGGTGGCCTCCCGCCGCATCCGCGAGACGGTGCTGGACCCGCTCTCCGTCACCCTCCAGGAGCCGCTTCCGGCGCCCCGGCACCCGGCCACCCGGCCATGCCCGGACGCCACCGCCCAAAGCCCCGCCGAGGCCGCCCTGCGCGCCCGCTTCGGCGATCAGGCCGTCAAGCGCTGGGACCGGGAGGGCATCGACGCCACCGACGCCACCGCCCTGTGCGCCCTGTTCGACGCCCTGCCCGCACCCGGCGCCGCCGATCCGCTGCCCGCCGCAACCCTGGCCGCCCTGCGCGCCTGGGCCGCCCTGCACTCCGGCGTGGCCCTGCTGGCCCTGCACCGGGTGGCGGCAAACGCCCTGGGCATCGCGGGCGGCGCCCTGGCGGATGGCTCCGAGCTGACGGCCGGCGGCGCGGGGGCCCTGTCCGGCACCCTGGCGCTGGTGCCCGCGCGGCTGGCGGAAACGCTCATCGTGCTGCGCGGCGGCCAGCTTGCCATCCTGCCGCTGGACGGCCCCGGCGTCACCCGCCGCGCCGTGCGCGCCGGCGGCATGCACCCGGCGGGCTTTTCCACCATCACCCTCGACAACGCCCCGGCCCAGGCGCGCCCCCTGCCCGCCGAACTGGCGGCGTTCCTGCCCCACGCCTGCGGCGCCATCGCCCTGGGCGCCGGCGACTACCTGGCCCGGCGCGCGGTGGAACAGGCCCTGGGGCGCATCCAGTTCCCCGGCCAGATGCAGGATCCGGCGGGGCACGACAGCATCGCCAAGTTCGGCGCCGTCAAGGCCCTGGTGGCGCGCACCCTGGCTTGGCGCGAGCTGCTGGACGGCGTGGCGGAACGCGCCCTGTCGGACGGCGCCGGCCTGCCGCCGGACCTGCTGCCGGCCCTGGCCCGGATGGCCTTCTCGCCCAGGAACGGCCGCATGGGGTACGACGCGGGTCAGGTGTTCGGCGGCACCGGCTACTCGGAAGACGAGCAGATGAGCCGCTGCTACCGCGACAGCGCGGTGTTCCCGCACCTGCCGCCGGCGCTGGGCGCCCTGGAGCGGCTGGCCGCCTGGTGGCAGGAGTCCGACGCCCCCCTGGCCGCCCGCGTGGTGGCGGACGACGACACCTTCGCCGATCTGTCCGGCGGCCCCCTGGCGGACCACCTTGCCCAGTGGCAGGACGCCGCCGCGCGCATCGACGCCCTGGCCATCGCCTCGGAACCGGCGCGGGAGGCGCTGGCCCTGGCCATCGCCTGCTACCACCAGATGACGCGCGTGGCCCGGCGCCTGGAGGCGGGCCTGCCGGTGGAGGGCGAGGCCGCCGCCCTGGAGACCCTGCTGGGCATCCTGGCGGACCTCATCGCCCAGGCCCAGGGGGAGCAGGGGGGGCCGGCGCCCGCCTTGGCCCACTTCCCGGAACTGCCGGACCGGGATGCAAGGCCCCTGGCCCTGTCCTACGACGCCCTGATCCACATGGACGACCCCTACGAGTCCGGCGACTTCCTGCGCAAGCCCCCCGGCGGCCCGCCGCGCTTCATCCCCGAGATCCAATTGCACGACCCGGAACTGCGCGTCACCTGGGAACAGTGCTACCGCTGGTTCCTGGAGCACTGTTCCAAGGCGCCGGACGATGGCGGCTTCTATGAGCACTACATCGAGCGCCGCCACACCATCCCGGCGGAGATGCTGGAGGGCTTCAAGCAGAACGGCATGTTCGCCAGCGTGGTGCCCGCGCGCCTGGACGGCCTGGGGTGGAAGAAGATCGGCTACTACCTGCTGGTGTCCGGCGCCATGCGCCACGGCGACGCGTCGCTGTCGCTGCTCATCATGGCCAGCACCAGCATCGGCACCACCCCGGCGCTGATCGGCCTGGACAAGGAGATCCCGCTGGTGGAGCACGAGCTGGGCGCGTTCCGCGACGACCCGGCCCGGCTGGGGGCCATCGCCGAGGGCCTCGCCGCCGTGGTGGCCCAGCTTGCCAGCCCCGACCCCAAGAAGCTGGAGCGCGACGTCACCGCCCTGGCGGACAAGGTGGACGCCACCATCCGCCGCACCAAGGTGGTGAAGTACCTGGCCCAGAACTTCCTGATGGCCTTCTACGGCGCCGCCCTGGCCGGCCGCCGCAAGGACTTCGGGGCGTTCTCCAGGGGGCTGCGCGAGGCCCAGGAGCGCCTGCGGCCGCTGCCGGACACCCTCCTCCAGGCACTCGCCGAGCTGCCGCGCCGGCGCCGCGCCGCCGAGCAGTTTTTGCGCGCCCTCGGCCACGGCGCCGTGGCGGGCTTCGCCCTCACCGAGCCCACCGCCGGGTCCGACTCCGGCGGCGTGACCACCACCGCGCACCTCAAGGAGGTGCCCGTCACCCTCATGGGCGACGGCCGGTACCGCTTCGAGATCGACGGCAGGGAGCGCTTTTTGCTGGACGCGGACCGCATCGTGTTCGGCCGCGTGGGCACGGACGGCACCTTTAACCCCGGCACGGAGCGGGACGGCCTGGGGGCGCGCTTCGGCGACCCAGCCCCCGGCGCCTACGGCCACGGGGTGGCCATGGGCTACCGCCTGCAGGACGGCGCCATCGCCCCCATCTCCCACGCGGGCTACGACCACGCCACCGACCGGGGCACCCGCACCGTGCGGGTGCGGGAGGACGACCTGCCGTTCCACGACATCGCCCAGGTGCGCGATGGCAACCGCTACGCCTTCTACGAGGTGTCCGGCGCCAAGATGTGGATCACCAACGGCCGCGTGGCCACCCAGTTCTCCATGTACGTCAAGACCGACGAGGGCATCACCGGGCTTCTGGTGGACCGCCACGCCGAGGGCCTCATCGTCGGCCGCGACGAGGAGAAGATGGGCCAGCAGGGCTCCCCCACCAACGAGCTGTCCATCGACCGCATGCGCGTCCCGCGCGAGAACGTCATCGGCTACGAGGGGCACGGCCAGGTGAACGCCCTGGAGACCCTCAACGTGGGCCGCTGCGGCCTGGCGGTGGCGGGGGTGGTGATGACCCGCCGCATACTGGTGGAGGCCAAGGCCGGCCTGCCCCCCTCGGACCGGCGCGACCGGGCGCTGGCGGAGGTGGCGGCCAGGGTGTTCGCCAACGAGTCCCTCGCCTTCCACCTGGTGGGGCGCTTCGACAACAAGGCCACCCGCTCCGTGCGGCTGGAGAGCGCCATCGCCAAGTACGCCTGTTCGGAACTGCTGCACGAGGCGCTGGACCGCATCGAGCCCCTGTGGGGCCCCATCGGCCAGACCCGCGACATGCTGGTGGAGAAGATGCGCCGCGACGCGCGCATCCTCAACATCTACGAGGGCACCAACGAGGTGCAGCGCTTCCTCATCCTGCGCGAGCTGTGCGCCATGGCGGCGGACTGGCCGGAGCAGGACGCCGAATCCGGCCGCCTGGCCGCCCTGGCAAGCTGGAAGAACACCCTGCGCCGGACCGTGGCCGAGGCCGTCGCCACCCTGGGCGACGCCGTGTGGCAGGACGCGGCCATGCAGCCCGCGTTCTTCCCCCTGGCCGAGATGGCGGGGGAACTCTACCTGCTGGACACCACCCTGTACCGGCTGGAATGGATCGCCGGCCACCGCGCCGTGCTGGGGGCGGACTACGCCGATCCCATGACCGCCACCGGCGAGCGCGCCGTCACCCAGTGCCTGGCGCGCCTGCAAGCGCTGCACGACCGCTACGACCGGGGCCGGGCCCACGCCCTGGCCAGCCGCTACCCGGCCGAGGCGGTGGCATCCGACGCGGCCATGGAGCCGCACCGCATGGCCGCGCCCCGGCCCGCGCCGCTGGCCCGCAAGGCGGCCATCACCTGCCTGCTGCGCCCGGTGGCGGTGCCCGCCCCCACCCCCCGGCTGAACGCCCACGGCCACCTGGCGGAGCGGGTGTGGCGGGCCAACCCGGCGGATGCCCACGCCCTGGCCCAGGCGCTGGCCCTGCGCGCCGGCGCCGCCGCGCCGGTGTCCGTAGCCGTGGCAAGCTGCGGCGGCCCGGTGGGTGAGCGCCTGCTGCGCGAGGCCCTGGGCGCCGGCGCCGACCGCGCCGTGCTGCTGGACCTGCCCGCCCAGGCGGCACCGGCCGCCTGGGCGGACGCCCTGGCCGGTTCGCCGGAGGCGGACGCCGCCGACCTGATCCTGTGCGGCGCCACCAGCGCCGACGCGGACGCCCCCCTGGGGCCGTTCCTGGCGGGCCGCCTGGGCCGCGCCCTGTGCCTTGGCGACAGCCTGTCCACCCGCGCCGGGGGGGCGGAACTGCTGGCGGACGGCGCCCCCCTTCCCGAGGGGGCGCTGCTCGCCCTGGCGGACGGCGGCGCCCGGCCGCTGCCCACCCTGGCCGGCATGGCCCGCGCCATGGCGGCGGCCATCGCCCCGCCCGGCGGTGCCCACGGCGCCCCCACCTTCGAGCGCGCCGCCGCGAGCGGCGACGGACAACGGACGGTCACCACCGTCGACGGCGGCGCCGAGCTGCTCAGGCACTTCGCCGAGTCCGCCCGGCGCATGGCCGCCGCCCCCTACGGCGGCGAATGGGAACAGCGCCCACACCCCGCCGACGGCGTGTGGGCGCTGGCCCAGGCCCACGAGGCCCAGGCGGTGGTGGCGTTCCGCGCCGCCCGCGAGCTGGCGGACGCCCTGGGCCTGCCCGCCTTCGCCCTGGCCAGCGGCAACGCGGCGGGCCTCCGCCGCCTGGCGGGCGCCGCCCAGGGCGCGGGCATCACCCTGTGCCTCGGCATCGACACGGCAGGGGTGGCCCTGTCCGAGTCCGGCCGCCGCGCCCTGCTGGCCTCGGTCATGAAGGGCCGGGGCGGGGCCGCCACCCGCGTGGTGGCCCCCGCGCCGTGGGCGGCCGCCCTGGGCTTCGTGGCGGGCACCCTGGGCACCGGCCCCGTGGCCCTGTCGGGGGTGACCGGGGTCAGCATGGATGGCGGGCGCATCGCCGTGCGCCGCGCGGCCTACGGCGGCACCCTGTCCGCCGTCACCCGCCATCCGGATGGCGCCTCCCTGTGGCTGGCGGTGGACGCCACGGCCCCCTTCACCGGCGGCGCGCCGGTGGCCGGCTTCGCCCTGGCGCGCCCCGCCGGGCCGCGCCTCGCCCCGGCCGACCTGGACCCGCATTTCGCGCTGCCCGTGGCCGACCTGCGCACGGCGGAGGTGATCGTCGACATGGGCCTGGGCGCCGGCAGCGAGGCGGGCCTGAGGCTGGCGCGGGAGCTGATGGAGGCCCTGTCCGCGCTGTCCCTCTCCCCGCACCTGGGGGCCACCCGCAAGATCACCCAGGGGCTGGGGCTGCTGCCCCAGTCGCACCAGATCGGCCAGACCGGCGTGGCGGTGAACCCCAAGGTGATCCTGGCCCTGGGCATCTCCGGCGCGCCCCAGCACACCGACTACATCGGCGGCCGCGCCCACGTGCTGGCCTTCAACAAGGACCCGGACGCGCCGCTCATGAGGCTCACCCGCCCCGGCTGCACCGTGCACCCCATCGTGGGCGACCTGTTCGACACGGTGCCCGAGCTGATCCGCCGCCTGCGCCGGGAATGACCCCCCCTTCCAGGGCCGTGTGGCGCTTGGCGAAGCGGCATCCGATCCGCTACCATGCGAGACATTCCGGTTCCGCCAAACGCATGTCGAGGTATCACGCATCATGGCCGAGCGCAAGGAGGTCGACGCCCGCGGCATGGCCTGTCCGGGCCCGCTGATCGCCCTGATCAGCGCCCTGAAGACCGTGGAGGTGGGCGACGAAGTGGAGGTACTGTCCACCGACCGGGGTTCCAACAAGGACATCGCCACCTGGCTGAACAAGGCGGGCCACCAGTTGGTGGAGTCGGAGCAGTTGGCCGACCACATCCGCTTTCTCGTCAGGAAACTCAGGTAGAACGGGGAGACCATGACCACGCGCATTCTGATCGTGGGCGGCGGCCTGGCCGGAACCATCGTCGCCAACGGCCTGTGCCGCCAACTGGGGCGCGAGCTGGCCAAGGGCGCGGTGAACATCACCATGCTGGGGGCCGACGAGCGCCACCTCTACCAGCCGGGGCTGCTCTACATCCCCTTCGGCCGCATGCGCGAGGCCGAGCTGTTCCGCGAGCAGCGCAAGGTGCTCAGCCACCACGTCTATTTTCACGTGGACCCGGCCACCGCCATCGACGTGGACGGCCGCACCGTCACCACCGCCTCCGGCAAGGAATACGGTTACGACTACCTGGTGCTGGCCACCGGCTCGCGCATCACCCCCGAGGAGGTGCCCGGCATGGCCGAGGGCGCCCACTGGTTCTACGACCTGGCCGGGGCCCGCCGGCTGCGCGAGGCGCTGGGCGTCTTTACCGGCGGCCGCATCGTGGTCAACGTCAACGTGCCCCACAAGTGCCCGGTGGCCCCGATCGAGGTCACCTTCATGCTGCACGACTTCCTCAAGGAGCGCGGCCTGTGGGACAAGACCGAGCTCACCTACACCTACCCCATCGGCCGCCTGCACGGCCTGGAGCCGGTGGCCAACTGGGCCCAGCCCGAGATGGACCGGCTGGGCATCAAGTACGAGACGTTCTTCAACGCCGAGTCGGTGGACCCCAACGCCCGCACCGTCACCTCCATGGAGGGTTCCACCCTGCCCTACGACCTGCTCATCACCATCCCGCCCCACAAGGGGGCGCAGGTGATCGAGAACTCGGGGCTGGGCAAGGGCGGCTGGGTGGCGACCGACAAGAAGACCCTGCACCGGGTGGGATCGAACAACGTGTTCGTGGTGGGCGACACCACCGACATCCCCATCTCCAAGGCCGGCTCCACCGCCCACTTCGAGGCCGACACCCTGGTGGACAACCTGGTGTCCCTCATCCAGGAGGGGTGCATGGCCCGTGAGTATGACGGCAAGGTGTTCTGCTTCATCGAGGCGGGCCTGAACCGGGGCACCTACGTGTGGTTCAACTACCAGGTGCCGCCCAACCCGGTACCGCCGTCCAGGATGGTGCACTGGTTCAAGCTGGCCTACAACCGCATGTACTGGCTGTCCGCCCGCGGGCTGATGTAACGGAGACCGCCATGGCAAACCCGACCGACGACATGGCCCACGCCGCCGGGGCCGTCGCCCACGCCCTTACCGACAGCATGGTGGAGCGGCTGGCCACCACCCTGGGCAACGTGATGGAGGTGGCCGACCGCCTGAACGACCCCGACACCAAGGCCGCCGTGGACTGCCTGCTCGACAACCTGACCACCCTGCACCAGAGCGGCGGCATGCAGCCCCTGTTCGACCTGCTGCACATGCTGGGCGCCGCCCAGAACGCGGCGACCGACAGCATGATCGAGCGCGGCGCGGCGCTGGTGGAGCACCTGGTCTCGAACCTGGCCAACGAGGACGTGGCCGACCTGGCCCACCAGACCCAGCAGGCCATGCGCGAGGCGCGCCAGGAGCAGTCCGCCGCCCCCTCCCAGGGCGGCCTGCTGGCCACCCTGGCCCTGCTCGGCAAGCCGGAGACGCAATCGGCCATCCGCTTTCTGGTGAGCGTCACCGGCAAGCTGCGCCGGCCGGGGTAGTCTCCCGTGGCGGACCGCCCGCGCATGCCCGTGCTGTTCGTGGGCCACGGCTCGCCCATGAACGCCATCCAGGACAATGCCTGGAGCCGGGGCTTCGCATCCCTGTCCAAGGGCATCCCCACCCCCGCCGCCATCCTGGCCGTGTCCGCCCACTGGTACCTGGACGGCACCTTCGTCACGGCCAACGCCCGGCCGCGCACCATTCACGACTTTGGCGGCTTCCCGCCGGAGCTGTACCGGATAAGCTACCCGGCGCCGGGCAGCCCGGCCCTGGCGGAGCGGGTGACCGACCTGCTGCCGACCGCCCGCCCGTCCGACACCTGGGGGCTGGACCACGGCACCTGGAGCGTGCTGCTGCGCATGTTCCCCCTGGCCCAGATTCCCGTGGTGCAGCTATCCATCGACCGGCGCCTGGAACCTACGGACCACGCCGCCCTGGGCCGCGCCCTGGCCCCCCTGCGCGACGAGGGCGTCCTGATCCTGGGCAGCGGCAACGCCACCCACAACCTGCCCGACGCCTTCGCGCGCATGCGCTCGGGCCAGACCGCCACGCCCGACTGGGCCCAACACTTCGACAGCGCCGTGGCCGATCTGACCCAACGCCACGACACCAACGCCCTGGCCGCTCTGTGGCCCGACAGCCCCAACGCCAGGCACTGCCACCCCACGCCGGACCATTTTTTGCCCCTGGTCTACGCCTGCGCGGCGGCGGATGCGGACGATACGGTGAGTTTTCCCATCACCGGCTTCGACATGGGCTCCCTGTCCATGCGGGCGGTCAGGTTTGGGTAGGCATGTGGCTTCTTTTTCACCGCGATCGCCATTATGGTTACCGCGATGCTCGCGTACGCAGATGCGCGGGCATCGACCCCACCACAACCTCCCGTCGCTCCGCATCCCAGAAGAAGTAGATGCGCAGGCATCGGGCCTCGTCCCGCGCGTTCCCCCTCTTCAGGTGCATGTCCATGTACTCATTCCGCCCCTTCCATTGGACGAAGTAGGTATCGCCGTGCTCGCCCCAGCGGTCACCGGAAAAAGAGGGCTCGCACTGAAGGCCCAGTTCCCGTAACCGGTCCTGGAACGTGTCCCACGCGCCGTCTCCTATTCCGCGCTTCATGTCGCAGTACTCGTGGGCCAGGAGCAGCAGGGCTTTGTATGCCAGGGGCACGTCCTGGTACCTGGCGCTCTTGGCCGCTCGTGCGGCCCGTTCATGCACGGTGAGGCGTCCTGCGAGGTGCTTGTTCGTCCATGCCTGTAACTCGTCCAGGGAGTCGGGGATGTCGATCGTGGCATCCGTGGGACGATCTGCCGCGTTCAGTTGCGCCTCAAGCACCTCAAGGCGGGCGCTCAACCGGTAGGCGTAAGCGGCCTGTTCGTCCCGCTCACGCTCCAACTCCAGGCGTTTGGACTCCACCTCTTCCGCCAACTCCTCGGCGGCACCCAGGTTGGCCTTCAGGTCCTTCACCTGAGCGAGGGCGAGCGCCAACTGTTCATCGACGGCGCCGGACTGCGCGGCGTCTTTCCGCTTGCGCTCCAGGCTGAGTTGCTTGATCTTGGGAAAGGGCGGAAGCTCTCTTTCCAGGTTGGGCCGCCGGGTGTTGTGGGTGAAGACGTTGCCGATGACGAACCGTTCGAAGTCGGCAGCCCCGTTCGGGCCCCATTCCGCGATCCGACCCGGCAGGGCCAGGGGGTGGCTGAACGGTCGGTCCAAGAACGGGGCGAAGCCGGGCAGGTAGGTGCGAACGGCACCATCGAAGACGGAGTATGTCTTCCCAATCTGATCGGTGAAGGAGTAGCTGACCGGCCCGGGGAGCACCGCAACGTGCGCGATTCCAAGGCATTGCACAGCTAGCTTGTTCACATCCACCAGCGCGGAGGCGGGATCCTGTTCGGACTCGGGAAGCGAGACGACGATAACGGGACGGGTCCGGCGCGGGTTGGTGAGCAGCCGGACAAATCCGGTTACGTCATCCTCGCCCAGCAAGACCACGGGTTGTTCGGTCAGGCCCACGCCGTAGTCCAGAAGGCCGGGGGCCTTGGCGATCTGGCGGACGATGCCTGGTATGCTGGGCTCGAACTCCAAGGCGTCCCCGGGCGCGGAAACCAGCAGGCGAAGCCCGAAGAGCGCATCCCTATCACCCCGTGCGACGGCAATCTCGATCGTCCACACCCGCCCCGGAACGTCCTTGTCGTGATCGTCGAGCCGAGCACACCAGAAGTCGCCGCTCTCATCCAGCGTGACCACCTCGGCCGGCTTCCCAGGCGTCGCCAGTTCGAAGGGTCTGCCCTCCCACGCCTCGTCGGGCAGTTTTCCGGCCCGCGGCTGCATCCACTTGAGGCAATGTGTTCGCGCCACCTGAACGGCGGCGTCCTTGTCATCACCCCCAAGCTGGGCAGT
Source organism: Nitrospirota bacterium (assembly GCA_016212085.1). Lineage (GTDB taxonomy): Bacteria > Nitrospirota > JACRHL01 > JACRHL01 > JACRHL01 > JACRHL01. Next base: position 281,110 of record JACRHL010000019.1, read on the forward strand.
GATCTGAACCACGTGACGGACCCGGCGCTCGGGACGCCTGCTCTCGACAAAAGGGCGGAGTTGGTCGGCGAGAGTTCTTGCAGCGTTCATGGCATTTCCTTCATGGAAGTTCACGATCGACTGACACGGCAACCCCTATCCCAGCTCGTAGCTCGTAGGTTGGGCAGAGCAACGCGAAGCCCAACACCCCCGCTCCCCGTTCAAGGCCAGTCGCCCCATTCGCACCCGCGCCACCCCAACAACTTTCGGCACGGCACCCACCCCGCCGTTGGGCTTCATTGCATTCAGCGCCAACCTACCGCCCCCGCGCCGATGTCTGCCTCATGACCCCAACAAATTCTCATACCCCTCCCTTCCCATCGCCCCATACGTGAGCACCTTGCCGCGCTCCACGCCGGGCTGGTCGAAGGGGTCGATGCCGTACAGGCCGCCGGCGAAGGCGGTCATGATCTCGAACAGCATCAGCAGTTGGCCGAAGGCGAACGGGTTCAGTTCCGGCACGTCGATGCGGTAGCTGGGGCGGCCCCCGTCCGTGAGCACCATCTCGGTGGCCGCCTGCTCCGCGTTCAACAGCGCCCCCAGGGTGGCGCCGCCCAGGTAGCCCAGGGCCGGGCTGTCCTTGTGCAGCGGGGGGATGGTGACGCCGTCCGCAAAGCGCTCCAGGCGCACGAAGGCGGTCATCTTGTCGTTCGGCCCCGCCACGAACAGTTGCACCTGTGAGTGCTGGTCGATGGCGCCCACGGCGGGCAGCGGCGTCTGCCCCGTGTGCACGGTGGCGCCGTCCAGCCCGTGCTCCTTGCCCAGGCTCTCCGCCCACAGTTGCACGAACCAGTCCGCCAGCCCCTTCAGGCCGTCCGCATAGGGCATCAGCACGGTGATGGGCTTGCCCTTGGCCGTGGCGGCCAGGTAGTGCAGGGCCGCTAGGCGGTAGGCGGGGTTATCGTCCAGGTCCGGCGCCGCACAGCGCGCCGCCATGTCCGCCGCGCCCGCCAGCAGCTCGGCCACGTCGATGCCGCACACCGCCGCCGGCAGCAGCCCCACGGCGGTCAGTTGCGAGAAGCGCCCGCCCACGTTGGGCGGCACCGGCAGCGTGCGCCACCCCTCCGCCCGCGCGATCTTGCGCAGGTCGCCCTTGTCCGGGTCCGTCGTCGCGATCAGGTGGCGGGCCGGGTCCAGCCCCGCCCGCTCCAGCCAGGCGCGGGCCACCATGTAGTTGGCCAGCGTCTCCGCCGTGCCGCCGGACTTGGTGACCACGTTCACGCAGGTTTGTTGCGGGTCCAGCATGGCGAGCAGCGCGGCGATGGTGGCCGGGTCCACATTCTCCATGAAGAACAGGCGCGGGCCGCCGCGCTCATGGGGGGGCAGCAGGTTGTGGAACGGGTGGCGCAGCGCCTGGTGGGTGGCCTTGGGCCCCAGCGACGAGCCGCCGATGCCCACCACCACGAAATTCTCGAACCCCCGCGCCCACGCCGCCGCCGCGTCGATGGGCGCCGTGTCCTGACCGGGCAGGTCATAAAAGCCCAGCTCCCCAGCCGCCCGGCGCCGGGCCAGCGCGTCGTGCGCCGCCTTCGCGCGCCCGGCCAGGGCGGCCAGTTCCGCCGGCCGGATGCCGTGGGTGGCACCCACGCGGTCGGCCATCATGCGCGTGCTGTCGATGCGGATGCGTTGCGCCCGAACCCAGGACGGGTCGTGGCACGGGTGGCTTGGGCTCATGGCAATCCCCAAACAAGGGTGGCGCGGGCGTCCGTGGCGGGCCCGCGTAAAGGAACGGTCGGCTGGGGTGATTGTAGCCAAAAAAAAAGTGGGAGGCCGGGGGCCTCCCACTTTTTTTGCTGATACCACGGGCCGGTTAGGAGCCGGCCTATGTCGGTTCGCTTACGGTCGGCGCCTATTCGTAGTACGTGGGGCAGCTTGCGGCCACCCGGTACAGAACCGACACCACCAGCACCACCCACACCACGGTCAGCACGTAACCGCCATCGAACCAGGGGGCCTGGTTGGAGGTCAGCGCCTGGATGCAGGCGGGATCCTGCTGCTCGGTGACGCAGCTTTCCAGGGTGGTGGCGTTCACGCCCACGTACTTGCTCTCGCCGATGATCTTCGGCTCGAGGAAGAACGAGCGCTGATCGAAGTTGTACGCCGGAGTCATGCCGACATACTCCTTGCGCTCACCCCACAGCGGGAACGAGATCAACACCGACGTAAAAATGGTCATACAGACCAGGGCGAACATGAAGACCGGCCAAGGGCGCCCACCCTCGCGAATGCCGTCATAGAGCTCCCACTTGAGCTCCTCGAAGGTCAATTTACGACCTGCCATGACTTTTTCTCCCTTAAAAGCGAAAGCCTAACGCCGGGGGCGGGGACACCGCCCCCGGCGCAGATCAGGCCGTTTACTTGAGGCTCACCATGTAAGCCGCCAGCGCCTTCAACTCACCGGTATCGAGGAAGTCGAAGGACTGCATGATCGACTTGGACTGCACCGAGCGCGGGTCCTTGTGGTGCTGAAGGTGCCAGGGCACCGACGGCATGCGCGAGCCGATGTGCATCAGGTCCGGGGCCTTGCGGTCGGAACCGATCACGGTCGGGGACTCGCCCACGAAGTCGCCAGCCAGGGGCGGGGCACCGAAGTACTCCCAGTCCATGGACTGCTCGGGCAGCAGGGTGTGGCAGTGCCAGCAGCCCTCGCGGATGAAGATCTTCTTCCCAACGCCGATGGGGTTGGAAACCATCTCTCCGCGCTTCTCGATCTTCGGCTGGTTCCAACCCTTCATCAGGGGGTCCCGCACCGACCAGGCCGAGCTGCCGTAGTTCACCTGCTTCTCGAGGGCCAGCTTGGTGGCCGGCACCGCGCCCAGGTACACACCACCGATGCCGATGGTCATCAACAGCGTGGTGCCGAAGACGACCAGGAACATGGTGACGCCGACTTTATATTCCTTGTAACCACCCATTTCGAGTGTTCTCCTTCCTTGTTGACTGCACTACACGGTTTAGGTGAAGTAGGCCGTGGCGGGCGCGTTCTTCTCGGTCACGGGCTCGCCGGCGGTTGCAGTCTTGTAGAGGTTGTAGAGGAAGATCCACTGACCCAGCACGATGGTCAGGCCGAACAGGGACCGACCAACCATGTAGGGGTGGGTGGCATACACCACGTCGATGAAGGTGGTGTTATACACCTTACCGGACGCCTGGATCAGACCGGCCAGCGTCAGGGTCGTCCAGAACCCGATGAAGCCGATGGTCGTGAGCCAGTAGTGGGTGGTAGCCAGGGACTGGCTGTAGATCTTACGCTGGAACAGCTTGGCCACAGCGTAATAGGTGGCACCGATCTCGATGAAGGTCGAGAAGCCCAGCAGGGCGAAGTGCGCGTGAGCCACGATCCAGTGGGTGCCGTGGATGTACCAGTTGATGGCGCGGGTCTGCTGGAAGGCGCCCTGGAAGTTCAGGGGCACCGCCATCAGGGTACCGGTCAGGGCGAACTGGACGGACACGTTCGAGGAGAACATGTGCCACTTGCCCTGCACGGTCAGCACCATGTTGGTGATGAACGCCAGCGCCGGGATGAGGATCATCACGCCCGACACGGAGGCAAACGACTTCATCCACTCCGGAATCGGCGCACCCATCAGGTGGTGGGCACCCGGCGTCGAGTAGAACGCCGCGATGGTCCAGAAGTGCAGATGGCCGATCTTGTGGCTGTAGAGCACGTTGCCGGTCACCTTCGGGATCACGTAGTACGCGATCGCGGCGGACACCGGGGTGATCCACAGGCCCAGCACGTTGTGCGCGTGCCACCACACCATGTAGGCCTCGTTCAGACCGGTCACCGGGAACAGATCGGGGATCGCACCGATGAAGTAGGTCATCCAGATCATCACCAGCGCGGCCAGGAAGAACCACACCGTGATGTACATGCCCTGGGTGCGACGCTGCAACACCGTCATGAAGACGTTGATGGCGGCGAAGCCCAGGATGAACACCAGCACATAGATGTCGACCGGCCAGATCAGCTCCTGGTACTCACGACCGGAGTTGGCGCCGAGGATCAGGGTGGCGCCGGCCACCACGATGCCGACGTTCCACAGCCAGATGTTCCACAAACCCAGCTTCTCGCTCCACAGACGGCAGTTGCAGAGCGCCGGGGTCATGTAATACATGGCCGCCACGAAGGCGATGGAGATCCAGCCGAAGATCACGATGGTGATGTGCAGGGGGCGCACACGACCAAAGGCGAACACCGAAGCGAGCGGACCCATCACGTCCACACCGTTCAGCAGGTCCGGCCACGCGATGCGAAGGCTGGTGAAGAACCCGAAGGAAGCACCGATGCACAACCACACAACCGCGCTAAAGAACGCGTGTTTTGCAGCGGTGCCGGGCTTGATCCCGTCATAGGTCGCTGTACTCATCCTAATTTAACTCCTAAACTCGAATAACCCGCAGTGATCAGCGCGATAATCAGCCGTTGGAACCGTCGTCCGGCGTCTGCTGCTTCATCAGCACGTACATCAACGCGCCAACAGCGGCCCCGATGCCGAAGGTCCAGCCGAACATGTAACCGTAGTCGCCGGTCCAGACCTCATGCCGGCCGGACCACATGCCCAGGTTGACGGCGGAACCGATCACGGTACCGAGCCCGAAACCCAGGAAGATGCCGTTGAGCACCCATGTCATGGTCTTTTCCATTGCCCTCTTGCCTTTCCTTTGAGGAACGTGGACTCGGAGTCCTATTCCGAATACTTGCCGGCCTTGCCGCTGACCATCATGTAGATGGCCACAATGCTGAAGAAAGCCAGAACGGTGCCGCAGACGGCGGCGAAGGACGCCAGCCAGCCGGGGCCGGTGTGCGCCGGATCATGGGCCACCCTATCCAGCGCAAACGCCACGTTGTTCAACCCGAGCACCAGGGTTCCGGCAAGGGCGATGATCTTCGATTTGCTCATTCGCTTTCTCCTTTTTTCCTAAACCTACCGCGCCTTACTTGCCGTCCAGGTACGGATCCTTGCGGTCCACGTCGATGTCGTCGATCAGGTCCTTGTAGAACAAGGCCCCGCCCAGACACCAGATGGAAATGTAGGTGATGAAGATGTACATGAACGGACCGTAGGGACCGTACCAGGCGTAGCCACCGATGTCGCTACCGAACTCCTTGGGGCGGTTGGCGAAATAGATCTCCACGATGACGCCGAGAACAATCGCCCCGACCCAGATCAGCAATTTCCCTCCCATAAGGGCTCCTCCTAATTTGCAACCACGGCGGAAACCGCCAACTCAACCCTAGGTTCCATCCTGCGCCGCCCCGCCCGCCCGCGTCCCGCGGCGGAGGCCGAAGCCAACCGAAACCTCCTCTCGCCCGCCCACTTTACGTATCCCCCGGAGCGTCAACTCCGCCTTGTCGGGGATCTCCGGAAGGGGCTGGAAAAACACCAGGGACTTCCTTGTGTAACCGGGAAAGACCCGGCTCACCCCAAACTCCCGCGCCTGGAGCTGTTCCAGCGCCTCCTGGTAACCGCGACGCCCCGCCGCGGTTCCGTAGGCACCCGTCATCCGCTCATTGAACAACCGAAGCACCGCGTCGGTGGCCAGAGCGTTGACCTCTCGGTCCGTCACCCGCAACGTCACCCGGTCGAAGTTCACATCCACCGGAGTGTCGCCCACGTTGGCGGCCGATATCTCAAAGATCCAGAAGGTGCTCACCAGCAACGATGAGACCTCGACCGATTCCCCCCAGACCGGGGTTACCTCGACCGTCAACCCCGCAACGTCAACGCGCGGCGGCTCCACCTGGAACGCCAGCACCTGCCGCCAGCCCTCCGGATGCCGCAAAAACCCGACATAGCGCGATGTGGCGAGTATTAAACTCAGGGCCGCCGCAGATGTCAACAGAACCGCGAAAACCAGGACGATCTTTTTCTTCATGGCCCGGCGCCATTCCCGCAATGGCCATCACGACGACCCCTTGCGCATCCAGGTGAACCAGAACAGGAACGCAAAGCCACCCCCAACGTACAACAACCCCGCCACCATGCCCCCATCCAGGAAGGGGCCGTCGCCGCCCCTGGAAAGGGCACCCACGACATCGCCGCCATGCCCCGTGAGGAACGGCGCGTTCAATACCACCGCCAGCAGCAGCACGACACCGACCATCACCCACAGCCACCACGGGGTGCGCCGCTGGCTCTTGTCGATCTGGCCGTACAGGTCGGCGTCGGTGAAGCGGTCGCCCTCCGCCACGGCGATCAGGTCGTGATCCACGTCGCCCCCCTGGCGCTCGGCGGGGGTGGCCTGTTGCCGCGGGTCGTTCATGTGGCGCCCTTCATCATCAGGCTGGCCGGGCGCACCTCCGGGTCGTCGAACAGGTGCGGATCGGCAAAGTCGGGGCGGTGACGCCCGTCGCCGTCGGGATAGGTGCAGTAGTCCGCCAACACCGGCGCCAGGGTGTCCTCGAAATAGGACCCCTTGAACTCGCCGCCGTCCAGCAGCGACTGGGCCTTGGTCAGATAGGCCTGAAAATTGGAAAGCAGCTCGGCGCGGACCTTGCCCCCGATCACGTCCAGGCTCACCTTGCCGGCGGCGCCGTCCGCCAGGCCGTCGTGGATGGACCACAGCCACATGCGGGCGCCCTGGAGGTTGGCGAACACCGCCGCCTCGCGGGACCAGGGGCGGTTCATCATGGGGAAGAAGACCCGCTCGTGCGGGGTGAGGAGCCGGTCGGCGGCCTTCATGGCGGCCAGCCATTCGGCGTCCAGCGGCTGCAATCCGCGCCTGGCGCGCGCCGTGGCCACGTCGCCCAGGTGCTGGTAGCCTTCCAGGGCCGCCCGGAAGTCGCCGGCGAAGCGATCGCGCACCGGGTCGCCGGGAGCGGCCGCCTGGGCGGGGGACACCCACCCGGCCACCGCCACGGCGCAGGCCCCGAGCAGGGCCAGCACTCGCTTGCGCATCAGATCGAATCGCATGGCTACACAACCGCCTTACAAAGGAGTGGCGCGATGATAATCATCCACCCGGACGAAAAACATGACATCGGTCATATCTCCAACCAAGTTCCGGCCCGCCAGGCAATCCGATTTTCCGCTGCGACGGGGCGATTATACGCCCCCGCCCCACGAAATCAACCCAGGGACACCCCCAGGTAGGCACAGCCGCTTTTCTCGTCCACGAACTGGATGCCGGCGGCGTACACGCCACCCACCCGGTTCACCCAGGCCACGTTGCCCTGGTAGCGCTCCTTGACCTCCACGTTGCGCACCCCGTCCACCTGCAGGGTGATATGCACGTGGTCGCCCTTGTTCAGGGGATCGCGGACGTACAGCCCCAGCCCCTCCGGGCCGAAGTTGGCCACGTACCCCTCGATCACGTTCATCTCGGGCAGCACCTCGATGCTGGCCAGGCCCACCAACGGGTAGCGTGTGCTGCGGCGGTTTTCGATTCCCACGGTTCCAGGATCCCCTTGCTGTCCGCCGGCGGCGGGCTTGTTTACAGTGCGAGCGGGTTGTTCAGCACCACGGTCTGGTCGCGGCGCACGCCGAACGACAGCACGTCGAGCGATACCCCGAGCAGTTCCACGATGCGGTCCACGTAGGCGCGCGCCTCCTTGGGCAGGTCGTCCACGCTGGCGATGCCGGCCACCGAGCCGGACCAGCCGGGCAGCTCCTCGTATACGGGCTCCACCTGCTCCAGAACCAGCGGGTCGGAGGGGAACTCGGTGATCAGCTCGCCCTTGTAGCGGTAGGCATTGCAGATCTTGAGCGCGTCGAACACGTCGAGCACGTCGAGCTTGGTGAGGGCGATGCCCGACAGGCCGTTGACGCGCACCGCGTAGCGCACCGCCACCGCGTCGAACCAGCCGCAGCGGCGCGGCCGCCCGGTGGTGGCGCCAAACTCGCCGCCGGCCTGGCGCAAGGTTTCGCCGACCTGGTCCGTCAGCTCGGTGGGGAACGGCCCGCTGCCCACGCGGGTGGTGTAGGCCTTGACGATGCCCAGGGCGCGGTTGATGCGGGTGGGCCCCACGCCGCTGCCGGTGCACGCGCCGCCCGCCGTGGCGCTGGACGAGGTGACGAACGGGTAGGTGCCGCAGTCCACGTCCAGGTGGGTACCCTGGGCCCCCTCGAACAGCACCCGCTCACCCCGGTCCAGGGCACGGTTGACGAGCAGCGAGGTATCGGCGATGTAGGGCGCCAGGCGCGCCGCGTAGCCCATGTATTCGTCGTAGATGGCGTCCACGCTGAAGGCCTCCGACGGGCACACCCCGTAGAGCCGCTCCAGGAAGTAGTTCATGGCCTCCACGTTGGTGGTCAGCACGCGCCGGAACAGGTCGGCGTCGAGCAGGGTGCCGACCCGGATGCCGACGCGGGCGATCTTGTCCGCATAGGCGGGGCCGATGCCGCGGCCGGTGGTGCCGATCTTGCGGGTGCCCTTGGTCTTCTCGGCCTCGCGCTCCACGGCGCGGTGGTAGGGCAGGATCAGGTGCGCCCGGTCGCTGATGTGGAAATGGGGCGTGAAGTCGATGCCGCGCGCGGCCAGGGCGTCCATCTCGACGACCAGCGCCGCCGGGTCCACCACCACGCCGTTGCCGATCACGCACCTCACCCCGGGGCGCAGCACGCCGGAGGGGATCAGGTGCAGGATGAACTCCTCCTCGCCGATCACCACCGTGTGGCCGGCGTTGTGGCCGCCCTGATAGCGCACCACCCACTCCACCTGCCCCGTGAGCAGGTCGACGATCTTACCCTTGCCCTCGTCGCCCCATTGGGCGCCGACGATCACCAAGCTTGGCATGAAATTTCAGTATCCTAGAAGAGACGAAGGGTGCGCCCGGACCCGCATGCCGGAACCCGCGCAAAGGCCCAAAAGGGTAATTGGTATAGGGAAAGGGCGGCCCAATGTCAATGTAAAAGGTTTTCCCCGGCCCGCCCGCGTTTGCCAACGCGGCGCGGGACGGGATATCGTAGGCACCCGCCGGGCCGTATCACAAGCCCGTTTCCGGCGCGGGCCCCCAGGACTTTTTTTCGGCACGGCGGCGGAAGGTGGGCAATGTTTGGCATCGGCATGCCGGAAATGCTGTTGATCCTGGTGGTGGCGCTGGTCGTGTTCGGCCCGCGCCGCCTGCCGGAACTGGCCGAATCCATCGGCCGCGCGGTGGCCCGGCTGCGGGCCGCCACCAGCGCCGTGCAGTCGCAGGTGGAAAAGGAGGTGCGCGCCGCGCGCGAGGCGGCGTCCGCCACCCCGCCGGAACCGGCGCCGCCGGCCCTGGAAGGTGAAAAGCCGCCCCGGAACCCGCCCCAAGCCGCGTCCGAAACCACATCGGTAGATAACCCGGCAGACACGCCGGCAGACACGTCGATCAACACGCCGGACGATCCATCCCAGCCCCCACCCCGGAACCACCCCACACCGTGACCCCCGATCCATCCCAGCGGCCGGAGGGCCGCATGCCCTTCATGCAGCACCTGGACGAGCTGCGCGTGCGCCTGGTGCGCGCCGCCATCGCCATCGGCTGCGGCATGACCGGCGCGTTCCTGTTCTCGGAACAGATCATCGCCTGGCTCATCCGCCCGGTGGACACGCCAATGGTGTTCCTCTCGCCGGGGGAGGCGTTCTGGGCCAACCTCAAGGTGGCCTTCCTGGGCGGCCTGATCCTGGCCCTGCCGGTGGTGCTGTACCAGGCCTGGAAATTCCTGGAGCCGGGCCTCTACCCCGAGGAGCGGCGCCTGGGGCTGGCGTTCATCATCAGCGCCACCCTGCTGTTCGTGGCGGGGGTGCTGTTCTGCGCCTACGTGGTGTTTCCGCTCACCATCGGCTTCCTGCTCAGCTACAAGACCGAGGGGCTCACGCCCATGCTGGCCATCGGCACCTATGTGGACTTCAACGTCAAGTTCTTCCTGGCGTTCGGCATCATCTTCGAGCTGCCGCCGGTCATCACCCTGCTGGCCCGGCTCGGCCTGGTCACCCCGCAAAAGCTGTCCGCCAACCGCAAGTATGCGGTGCTGGGGGCGTTCGTCGTCGCCGCGGTGCTCACCCCCACGCCGGACGTGTTCAATCAGTTGCTGATGGCGGTGCCGCTGATGCTCCTGTACGAGGTGGGCATCCTGTGCGCGCGCTGGTTCGGGAAGCGCCCCGCACGGTAAGCGGGACGCCCCCCAAACAAAAAAGGCCCCCGGCGCCAGGGTGGCGCCGGGGGCCCGAATGCGCGGCCCGGCGGATCGTCAGGCGGCGGCCTTGACCTGCTCCACCAGCCGGTTGAAGGCGGCGGTGTCGTTGGCGGCCAGATCGGCCAGCACGCGGCGGTCCAGCTCGATGCCCTGCTTCTTCAGGGCGCCCATGAACTGGGAGTAGGACATGCCGACGGCGTTGGTGGCGGCGTTGATGCGCACGATCCACAGGCTGCGGAAGTCGCGCTTGCGCACGCGGCGGTCGCGGTAGGCGAACACGCCGGCGCGCTCCACCGTCTCGCGCGCGGTGCGGTACAGCTTGCTGCGCCCGCCGACGTAGCCCTTGGCCAACTTCAGGAACTTCTTGTGCCGCCGGCGCGTCTTGACGCCACCCTTAACCCTGGACATGTCTCACCTAACTATTTAAATACCGGATCCGTGGGCCGTTACCCCGCGCGTCACGCGTAGGGCATCAGCAGCTTGATGCTCTTGGCCTCACCCTCGAACACCTCGGCGCCGCGCCGGAAGTTGCGCTTGCGCTTGGCGGACTTCTTGGTGAGGATGTGGCGGGCGAACGCCTTGGAGCGCTTCACCTTGCCGCTCTTGGTGATCTTGAAGCGCTTTGCCGCGCCCCGATGGGTCTTCAGCTTCTGCCCAGCCATGTCAAACTCTCCACAGTGATGGCCCGCATCGATCGAACAAAACCGAAAGCTGGGTATTGTATTACTTGTGGGACTTCGGTGCAATCATTATCGACACCGAATTTCCCTCCGACCTGGGCAGCTGCTCGATCACCCCCGCCTCGCCGATGAGGCTGATGACCTTGGGCATGAATTCGGCGCTGTACACATCCATGCGCGAGCGCTCGCGGCCGCGGAAAAACAGGCTCACCTTCACCTTCTGGCCGTGCGCCAGGAACTTGAGGACGTTCTTGACCTTGTACTGGATGTCGTGGTCGTCGGTGCGGGGGCGGAACTTGACCTCCTTCACCTGGCCGGCGCGGTTGACCTTGCCACCCTTCTTCTGGGACTGCTTGCGGCTCTGGAACTTGAACTTGCCGAAGTCCATCACCCGGCACACGGGCGGTTCGGCCTGGGGGGCCACCTCCACCAGGTCGAGCCCGGCTTCCCGAGCCACCACCAGCGCCTGCTCCAGGCGCATCACGCCGAGCTGCTCCCCCTCTGCGGACACCAGCCGCACCGACGGCACGGTGATCTCCTCGTTGACTCGTTGATTCAGCGCGATGGTCCAGTCCTCCTAAGCGCGTTCAAAAAAAACCGGGCGCACGCCCTCCCCGGCGGATACGGCCCGTTCCCGACCGGCCACCGCTGTGGATGATGCGCGGGCGCCGCAGCCGGCGGGGCGGTTCGTCCAAGGCGTCCAGGGACGCCGCTCGGGCAGGGGCCTCCCGGGGTCGGGACGGACCGCGAACACTTCCAGACACCGCGCGGCCCGCATGCCAACGCCAGTCGAGACGTGAAACCCACGGCCCGCCGCAAAAAGATTCGTTCCGGCACCCCATGCGGGATGGTAGGCACGGGCGGTTTCGAACCGCCGACCTCTACCGTGTCAAGGTAGCGCTCTACCCCTGAGCTACGCGCCTTTGCATTCCCAGCGCACCCCACGGAGCGGCCAGAACAAACGGGAAGTATTCTTGGCCGGCGAGCGCTTGTCAAGGTTTTCGCGCGCGGGCGGGTGCCCCGGCCGGCTGCCCCGGCGCGTTCGGCGCCGGCCGGCGCCGGGTGCCCCAAGCAACTGGACAAAAATAGCGCATTATTTCCAGCGGGTTGAGCGGCGAAGCTCCGTTACAATGCCGGGCGGCACGGCATCTCCCGTTCGATGGCCCCTTGCGACGACCGCTGACGACCGTCCGATCCGGCTCCCCATACGCCCCACCGCAACCAAGGAACCAGGGCTTTACCCATGCGACCCTTTTGGCTGACCATGACCACCATGACCGCCTTTCTCGCGCTCCCGTTCCCGGACGCTGCCCTGGCGGCGGTCGCTAGCCACGATACCATCGACCTCACCCACAGCGGCTTCGGCATCGCCGCCGTCGCGGTGTTCGTGATCGCCTACCTGCTGGTGATGGGCGAGGAATTCCTGCACCTGCGCAAGTCCAAGCCGGTGATGGTGGCGGCGGGCATCATCTGGGCGCTGGTGGGCATCGCCTACGCCATGGCCGGCGATACCCATACCGCCGAGCAGGCGGTGCGCCACAACCTCCTGGAATACGCCGAGCTGCTGCTGTTCCTGCTGGCGGCCATGACCTACATCAACACCTTGAACGAGCGCCGGGTGTTCGCGGCGCTGCGTTCCTGGCTGGTGTCCACCGGGCTGTCGCTCAGGGCGGTGTTCTGGGCCACCGGCGGCCTGGCGTTTGTCATCAGCCCCGTGGCGGACAACCTCACCACCGCCCTCATCATGGCCGCGGTGGTGATGGCCGTGGGGGCGGGCAACAACCGCTTCATCGCCCCGTCGTGCATCAACATCGTGGTGGCCGCCAACGCGGGCGGCACCTTCAGCCCGTTCGGCGACATCACCACGCTGATGGTGTGGCAGAAGGGCATGGTGTCGTTCTCGGAGTTCTTCCACCTGTTCCTGCCGGCGCTGGTCAACTGGCTGGTGCCGGCGCTGCTGATGAGCTTCGCGGTGCCCAACGAGCAGCCGCAGGCGGTGTCGGAGGCGGTTCGGGTCAAGAACGGCGGTTTCGCCATCATCGGCCTGTTCGCCTTCACCATCGTCATGGCCGTGTGCGCCCACAACTTTTTGCACCTGCCGCCGGTGCTGGGCATGATGACCGGCCTGGGCCTGCTCAAGGTGTACGGCTACTTCTTGCGCCGCGACGAGATCACCAACGCCATTCCCAAGATCCGCGGGCCCGAGACCATCGGCAACGACATCACCCGGGAGCGCCCGTTCGACGTGTTCGACAGCATCAAGGACGCCGAGTGGGACACGCTGATGTTCTTCTACGGCGTGGTGCTGTGCGTGGGGGGCCTGGGCACCATCGGCTATCTGGCGGCCCTGTCCCAGGCCATGTACGTGGACCTGGGGCCCACCTGGGCCAACGTGGTGGTGGGCCTCCTGTCCGCCTTCATCGACAACATCCCGGTAATGTTCGCGGTGCTCACCATGAACCCGGACATGTCGCACGGGCAGTGGCTGCTGGTGACGCTCACCGCCGGCGTGGGCGGCTCGCTGCTGTCCATCGGCTCCGCCGCCGGCGTGGCGCTGATGGGCCAGGCGCGCGGGGTGTACACCTTCTTCTCGCACCTCAGGTGGACGTGGGCCATCGCCCTGGGCTACGTGGCCAGCGTCTGGGTGCACATCTGGATCAACGGCGCCATGATGTAGCCGGCGCCCGGCGGACCCAAGCGCTCGGGCCGCTGACAGGCTGCGGAGCGAAAAAACGACCGGAGGCGTGGCAGCGCCACGTCGAGGATCGGTTTTGAAGCGACAACGCCGGCTCCGGCGGAAAAGCCGTGGCCGGCGCCCATCCACCCACGTAGGCCTCGGATTTTGCGTCGGACCCAGGCGGAATGAAAAAACGACCGCAGGCGTGGCAGCGCCACGTCGAGGATCGTTTTTGAAATGACAACGCAGGCTCCGGCGGAAAAGCCGTGGCCGGTGCCCCAACCAATGTAGGCCTCGGATTTTGCGCCGGACCCAGGCGGAGGCGAGTGGACCCCGCAGGCGTGGCGGCGCCACATCGAGGACGGCCACGAGCCGACAACGCAGGCTCCGGCGGAAAAGCCGTGGCCGGTGCCCCTCCTCAAGCGCCGCTGACGCGCTTCACCTCCAGCACCTCCTTGAGGCGCTCCAGGCGGCTCACCACCCGCGCCAGGTGCTTTACGTCGTCCACCTCCAGGGTCAGGTTGAAGCGCGCCTTGCGGTCGCCCATGGTGTGGATCTGGGCCTGGCAGATGTTGGCCTTGGCATCGGCGATGGTGGACGACACCTTGCCCAGGATGCCGGTGCGGTCCAGGGTGATCACCTGCACCGGCACCTGGTGCGGGGTGATGGGGTTGGCGTCCCAGCGCACCTCCACCATCAGGTCCGGGTCCTTGCCCAGGGCCTCCAGCTGGCCGCACTCCTTGCGGTGCACCACCAGCCCCTTGCCGCGCACCATGTGCCCCACGATGGGGTCGCCCGGAATGGGCCGGCAGCAGTTGGACATGTGCACCATCACCCCCTCGCCGCGCACCAGCACGGCGCCGTCCTGGCGGGTCAGGCGCATCATCACCCGCTCCTTGAAGCTGGGGCGCACGCGGGCGTCGGGCAGGAGCAGCGACACCACCTCGCCGGTGGAGCGCTTGCCATAGCCCACCTCGGCGAACAGGGTGTCGCGGTCGCGCACGCCGAGCCTTTTCAGCACCGGCTCCAGGTTGGCCAGCACCGCGTCCGGGGCGCGGCCCTGGCGGCGGATCTCGCGGGCGAGCACCTTGCCGCCCACCTCCACGGCGCGGCGCGTCTCCTCCTGGCGCACCCAGTGCTTCACCGCCGAACGGGCGCGCGAGGTCTTGAGGATGTTGATCCAGTCCCTGGACGGCACCTGGTCGGGGCTGGTGAGCACCTCCACGGTCTGGCCGCTCTTGAGCACATACTGGGGGGCCGTCAGCTTGCCGTCCACGTTGGCGCCCACGCAGGTGGCGCCCAGCTCCGTGTGGATGGCGAAGGCGAAGTCGAGCACGGTGCTGCCGCGCGGCATCTCCAGCAGCTCGCCGCCCTTGGTGTAGACGAACACGCTGTCGGAGAACAGGTCCACCTTGACCGCGTCCATGAACTGCTTGCCGTCGGGCACCTGCTGCTGCCACTCGAGCATCTGCCTGAGCCAGCGGAAGGTCTCGCCGCCGGAGGGGTCGATGCGGCCGCCCTCCTTGTATTTCCAGTGGGCGGCGATGCCCTCCTCCGCCACCCGGTGCATCTCGTCGGTGCGGATCTGGAACTCCACCCGGTTGCCGCGCTCGCACAGCACCGTGGTGTGCAGCGACTGGTAGCCGTTGGACTTGGGGATGGCGATGTAATCCTTGAACTTGCCCGGAATGGGCTGCCACAGGGAGTGGATGATGCCCAGCAGGGCGTAGCAGTGCATCTTGGTGTCGGTGACGATGCGCAGCCCCTCCAGGTCGTAGAGCTGGTCCAGCTCCAGGTTCTGGCTGGTCATCTTGCGGTAGATGCTGTAGATGTGCTTGGAGCGCCCCTGGATCTCCGCCGGCACGTGCACGCGGGCGATCTCGGCGGCCACCATGGCGCGCACCTCGTCGATGTACTTCTCGCGCACCTTGCGCCCGGCGGCCACCTGCTTGACCAGGGAGAAGTAGACCTCCGGCTTCAGGTAGCGCAGACACAGGTCCTCCATCTCCAGCTTGATCCAGCCCAGCCCCAGGCGGTTGGCGATGGGGGCGTAGATCTCCAGGGTTTCCTGGGCGATGCGGCGGCGCTTCTCGTCGGGCAGGGAGGCCAGGGTGCGCATGTTGTGCAGGCGGTCCGCCAGCTTGATGAGCACCACCCGGATGTCCTTGGCCATGGACAGGAGCATCTTGCGGAAGTTCTCCGCCTGCGCCTCCTCGCGGCTGAGCAGTTGCAGCTTGTCGATCTTGGTCACCCCGTCCACCAGGTAGGCGATCTCGTCGCCGAACAGCTCGACGATGCGCTGGCGGGTGATGTCCGTGTCCTCCACCGTGTCGTGCAGCACGGCGGACACGATGGTGGGCACGTCCATCTTGAGGCGGGCGAGGATCTCGGCCACCTCCAGCGGGTGCTTCAGGTACGCCTCGCCGGAGGCGCGCTTCTGCCCCTTGTGGGCCTGGTACGCCAGGGTGATGGCGGTGGCGATCATGCCCACGTCGGCGTCCGGGCGGTAGCCCTTGACCGCGTCGATGATGTGGGTGGCGGCGGCGACGGTCATGCCACCCCCCCCGCCGCCCGGGCGCGGGCGCGCAGGTCGCGCACCCGCAGTTGGATGGTGTCGCGCCCCTGCCAGCGGTTTGCCGTGACGCTGCCCGCCAGGTCCACCGGCACCCCCTCGGCGATGGCCCCGCCCAGCCAGTCGGCGGCGCCGAAGGCGATGGCCTCCAGGCGCCGGCCCGGCGCGTCCGGCTGCGCCAGGGTGAGCTTGATGTGCCCGTTGCCCACCGGGCGCACGCGCTCCGGCACCACGCCGGGCAACAGCAGCACCGGCTCCGGGTTGCCGGGGCCGAACGGCGCGATGCGCGCGAATTCGTCGAGCAGGCCTTGGTGGATCTCGTCCAGCCGCGCCGAGGCGTCGAGCCGAAGCTGGGGCCTGAAGTCGTCCGGCGCCAGGCGGCGCCCCACCTCCCCGTCGAGACGCGCCGCCAGGGCCGCCACCTGGGAGGCCTCCACCGTCACCCCCGCCGCCGCCATGTGGCCGCCGAAGCCCAGCAGCAAGTCCGCGCAAGCGCTCAAGGCGTCGAACAGGTGCAGGGCGGGGATGCTGCGCCCGGACCCCTTGCCGGTGCCGCCGCCGTCCAGGGCGATGAGGATGCACGGCCGGTGGTAGCGCTCCACCACCCGGCTGGCGATGATGCCCAGCACCCCCGCGTGCCACCCCTCGGCGGCCAGCACGATGCAGTGGCCCGGCTCGCCCCCGGCCTGGATGCGGGCCAGCACGTCCTCCAGGATGTCCGCCTCGATGGCGCGCCGCTCCTGGTTGGCCTGGTCCAGGTAGCGGGCGGCCGCCAGGGCCCGTTCCGGGTCGCGGGTGGTGAGCAGCGCCACCCCCTGGCCGCCGTCGGCCACGCGCCCGCCGGCGTTGATGCGCGGCCCCAGGTGAAAGCCCACCTGCCCCGCCCCCACCGGCTGGCCGGCCAGGCCCGCCACCGCCTTCAGGGCGCCCACGCCCGGCCGGCGCTCCGCCGACAGCAGCTCCAGGCCGTGGCGCACCAGCACCCGGTTCTCGCCGGTGAGGGGCGCCACGTCCGCCACGGTGCCCAGCGCCACCAGGTCCAGCAGCGGCATGAGCCGGGGCGGCAGGGCGTCCGCCGTGGCCTCGCCGCGGCGGATCAGGATGGCGTGGCAGAGCTTGAAGGCCACCCCCACGCCGCACAGCCCCTTTTCGGGATAGGTGCCGTCGTGGCGGTGCGGGTTGAGCACCGCGTAGGCCGGCGGCAGGGGGCCGCTCACCTCGTGGTGGTCGGTGACGATCACGTCCACCCCCAGGGCGCCCGCCCGTTCCACCGCCTGGTGGGCGGAGGTGCCGTTGTCGGTGGTGATGATGAGGCGGGTGCCCGCCCGCGCCAGGTCCGCCACCCGCTCCGGGTTGAGGCCGTAGCCGTCGGCGAAGCGGTCGGGCACGAAGGTGCCCACCGGGTACCCGATCATTGCAAAGAATTCGCTGAGCAGCGCCGCGCCGGAGATCCCGTCCACGTCGTAGTCGCCATACACGGTGATGGCCTCGCCGGCGGCGATGGCACGTTCCACCCGCTCCACCGCGCGGCGCATGTCGCGGAACCGGAACGGGTCGTGCAGGGCCGCGTCCCCGGCGGCCAGGAACGCGCGCGCCGCCGCCGGTTCCACCAGGCCGCGGTTGAGCAGCACCTGGGCGGCGATGCGGCTCACGCCCAGGGCCTCGCGCAGGGCGCGCCGGGCCGCCGGGTCGATGGGCGGGACGCGCCAGCGGAAGCGAATGGGCTGGGCTTGTGGTTGTGTCACCATTTTGCGATTATCGAGAGCGCCCCGGCAGCCGTCAACAAAACCGAACCAAACACTTGTTTACTTTGCCGCGAACGGCATATGATGGGGCCACCCCCCGGAGCCGGCGCCCCGCGGGCACCCTGTATCGGATTTTAACCCAACCCCGCCGGGGCCGTTTTTTTTAGCGAGAGATTCACCATGAGTGTCGACAGCAACCGCGAGAAGGCCCTGGAACTGGCCCTGGCCCAGATCGAACGCCAGTTCGGCAAGGGCGCCGTCATGAAGCTGGGCGCCGGTGGCGCCCTGCCGGATGTCGAGTCCGTGCCCACCGGCTCCCTGGCGCTGGACGTGGCGCTGGGCATCGGCGGCCTGCCCAAGGGTCGGGTGGTGGAGATCTTCGGCCCGGAGTCGTCCGGCAAAACCACCATCGCCCTGTCCGCCATCGCCGAATGCCAGAAAAAGGGGGGCATGGCCGCCTTCGTGGACGCGGAGCACGCCCTTGACATGCAGTATGCCAAGCGCCTGGGCGTCAACGTGGACGAGCTGCTGGTGTCGCAGCCGGACACGGGCGAGCAGGCCCTGGAGATCACCGAGACCCTGGTGCGTTCCGGCGCGGTGGACATCGTGGTGGTGGACTCGGTGGCCGCCCTCACCCCCAGGGCCGAGCTGGAGGGCGAGATGGGCGACTCCCACGTGGGGCTCCAGGCGCGCCTCATGAGCCAGGCCCTGCGCAAGCTCACCGCCACCATCTCCAAGACCCACTGCATCGTCATCTTCATCAACCAGCTGCGCATGAAGATCGGCGTCATGTTCGGCAACCCGGAAACCACCACCGGCGGCAACGCCCTCAAGTTCTACGCCAGCGTGCGGCTGGACATCCGCCGCATCGAGGCCGTCAAGAAGGGCGAGGAGATCATGGGGGGCCTGGTGCGCGTGAAGGTGGTGAAGAACAAGGTGGCCCCGCCGTTCCGCAAGGCGGAGTTCGAGGTCATGTTCAACGAGGGCATCTCCAAGATCGGCGAGGTGGTGGACCTGGGGGTGGAGCACGGCATCATCAAGAAGAGCGGCGCGTGGTACTCCTACGGCGCCGACCGCATCGGCCAGGGGCGCGACAACGCGAAGACCCACCTGGCGGAGAACCCGGCCATGCTCGCCGAGGTGACCCACAAGGTCAAGGTTGCGCTCGGTTTGATCGATAAGGAGGAGACGGCACAGGCCTGACGCCCCGGCACGGCCGACGGCCCACGGATGGGCACTCCCGTACCCGGCGGCCGCGCGTGCGGGCTTAGGCCCTTCCGTCACGGAGCGGCCACGGCGGCCGCGATGACAAGCTAGGAGCGGCCTGACATGAACATCACCGACCTGCTCAAGGCCACCATCACCCACGGCGCCTCCGACCTGCACCTGAAGGCGGGCAAGCCCCCCAAGATGCGCGTCAACGGCAGCCTGCGGCCGGTGGAGGGGGCCCCCTCCCTGTCCGCCGAGGCGGCCCAGGCCATCGCCTTCGGCATCATGAACGACCGCCAGAAGGACCAGTTCCACCAGCGCGGCGAGGTGGACCTGGCCTACTCCTACGCCGGCGTGGGGCGCTTCCGCGTGAACGCCTTCAAGCAGCGCGGCTCCATCAGCATGGTGTTCCGCGTGGTGCCCACCAAGATCGACACCCTGGAGGAGCTGGGCCTGCCCCAGGTGCTGCAACGGCTGGCCCTGGAACCGCGCGGCCTGATCCTGCTCACCGGCTCCACCGGCAGCGGCAAGTCCACCACGCTGGCGGCCATGGTCGAGCACATCAACCGCAACAAGACCGCCAACATCATCACCATCGAGGACCCCATCGAGTTCCTCTACCTGGACCGCATGGCCCTCGTCAGCCAGCGCGAGGTGGGG
This sequence comes from Nitrospirota bacterium, assembly GCA_016212085.1. Lineage (GTDB taxonomy): Bacteria > Nitrospirota > JACRHL01 > JACRHL01 > JACRHL01 > JACRHL01. The sequence continues at coordinate 300,804 of JACRHL010000019.1, forward strand.
TACGACACCGAATCGTTCGGCGTGGCCCTGCGCGCCGCCCTGCGCCAGGACCCGGACGTGATCATGGTGGGCGAGATGCGCGACTTCGAGACCATCCAGACCGCCCTCATCGCCGCCGAGACCGGCCACCTGGTGATGAGCACCCTGCACACCACCGACGCCCCGGAAACCATCAACCGCATCATCAGCGTGTTTCCCCCGTTCCAGCAGAAGCAGATCCGCCTGCAACTGGCCGCCGTGCTCCAGTGTGTCATCTCCCAGCGCCTGATCCCCCGCGCCGACGGCGCCGGCCGCGTGGCCGCCTGCGAGATCATGATCACCACGCAAACCGTGCGCGAGGCCATCATCGACCCGGAAAAGACCCGCCGCCTGCGCGACGTCATCGCCGCCGGGGGCTCCCAGTACGGCATGCAGACCTTCGACCAGCACCTGTTCGAGCTGATGACCCGGGGCGCCATCAGCCGCGACGAGGCCCTGCGCTGGGCCTCCAACGCGGACGACTTCACCCTGCGCCTGCGCGGCGTGCGCTCCACCTCCGACAACTGGCGCGACGATGGCGACCGGGACAGCCCCGGCAGCGGTGGCCAACCCCTCGCCGTGGACCGGTTTTGACGGACGGGCCGGATGCCCCCGGCGCGCCCGGCCGGGCGGCCATGGGCGCGGCCCTGACGCTGCTCGCCCGGCGCGACCGCTCGCGCCGGGAGCTGCGCGAGCGGCTGGCCGCGCGCTTTCCCGACACCGATCTGGAACCGCTGCTCGACGAACTCACCCGCCTGGGCTACCTGGACGACCGGCGCCTGGCCCGGCGCCTGGCGGAGGAACTGGCCACCCGCCGCCACCACGGCCCCCGCCGCCTGCGCCACGAGCTGGCCCGGCGCGGGCTGGACGCGGAACGGGTGGCCGAGGCCGTCGCCCCCCACGCCGGCGCGGACCGGGTGCGGGAGCAGGCCCTGGCCGCCACCCGCGCCTACCTCAAGGGACGGAGCCCCGACGACGACGCCACCCTGCGCCGCCTGGCGGGCTACCTGGGGCGGCGCGGATTTCCAGAAGGTGCCATTCGTGCTATGGTACACCTGATTCGTCAGGGCTCCGTGTGGGATAATCCGCAACAGGAATAGGCGGCATCGTTTGTTTTTTTGGCGCGGCGACCGGGCACGGGGGCGACGAACCCGAGGCCGACGCCACCCAGCCATCTCGTGGACCAGGCTCGAACCATGTCACTCAGCTCCCGTGAACTGCGCCACCGGTTCGTGGCTTTTTTCGAGGCCCACGGCCACCGCCACGCCGCCAGCGCCCCCCTCGTTCCCAAGGACGACCCCTCCCTGCTGTTCACCAACGCGGGCATGGTGCCGTTCAAGACCGTGTTCACCGGCGAGGAGCCGCGCAAGTGGCCCACCGCCGCCTCGGTGCAGAAGTGCATGCGCGCCGGTGGCAAGCACAACGACCTGGAGAACGTGGGCCACACCGGCCGCCACCACACGTTCTTCGAGATGCTCGGCAATTTCTCCTTTGGCGACTACTTCAAGGAGGAGGCCATCCGCCTCGCCTGGGAGTTCCTGACCCGGGAGATCGGCCTGCCCAGGGAGCGCCTGTGGGTGTCGGTCTATCAGGACGACGACGAGGCCTTTGGCATCTGGCGCGACCAGGAGCACGTCCCCGAGCACCGCATCCTGCGCCTGGGCGAGAAGGACAACTTCTGGCGCATGGGCGACACGGGCCCGTGCGGCCCATGCACCGAGATCCACATCGACCAGGGCGCCGACGTGGGCTGCGGCCGCCCCACCTGCCAGGTGGGTTGCGATGACGACACCTGCGACCGCTTCCTGGAGGTGTGGAACCTGGTGTTCATGCAGTACGAGCGGTCCGCCAACGGCACCCTCACGCCGCTGCCCAGGCCCTCCATCGACACGGGCATGGGGCTGGAGCGCCTCACCGCCGTGGTGAACGGCGTCACCAACAACTACGACACCGACCTGTTCCAGCCCATCATCCACGCCGCCGCCACCCAGGCGGACGTGGCCTACGGCGACTCCCGCGAGGGCGACACCGCCCTGCGCGTGCTGGCGGACCACGCCCGCGCCATCACCTTCCTGCTGGCGGACGGCGTGCTGCCCGCCAACGACGGCCGCGGCTACGTGCTGCGCCGCATCATCCGCCGCGCGGCGCGCTACGGCCGTACCATCGGCATGCGCGGCCACTTTCTGGCCGGCCTCACCGGCGAGGTGGTGGCCCTCATGGGCGACGTGTACCCCGAGCTGGTGCGCGCCCGCGACACCATCTTCCGCATCACCCAGGGGGAGGAGGAGCGCTTCGCCCACACCCTGGACCAGGGGCTGGACAAGCTCACCGCCCTGCTCGACCAGGTGGCGGCGTCCGGCGGCAAGGCCCTGCCGGGCAAGGACCTGTTCAACCTGTACGACACCTACGGCTTCCCCGTGGACCTGGCGGCCGACATCGCCCGGGAGCGCGGCCTGGCCGTGGACTTGCCCGGCTTCGAGGCGGCCATGGCCGAGCAGAAGGTGCGCGCCCGCGCCTCCTGGAAGGGGGCCGAGGGCGAGGTGAGCATGGTCTACGCCGGCATCGCCCAGCGGGTGGGCGCCGTGCCGTTCCTGGGCTACCAGCAGGTGGCCGCCGATACCACCGTGGCCGCCATCGTCGCCGCCGGCAAGCCGGTGCAGGCCGCCACGGAGGGCACCCCGGTGGAGGTGGTGCTGGCGCAGACCCCGTTCTACGCCGAGTCCGGCGGCCAGGTGGGCGACACGGGCGAGCTGATCGTGGAGCAGGGCGGCGAGCTGGCCTGCACGGTGGCCGTCACCGACACCCGGCGCCCGGTGAGCGGCCTGGTGGTGCACCACGGCACCGTCACCCGTGGCACCCTGGCGGTGGGCGCCGCCATCAACGCCCGCGTGAACGCCGTCCGCCGCAAGGACGTGGCCCGCAACCACACCGCCACCCACCTGTTGCACGCGGTGCTGCGCGACGTGCTGGGCGACCACGTGAAGCAGGCCGGCTCCCTGGTGCAGGACGACCGGCTGCGCTTCGACTTCACCCACTTTTTGCCCATGTCCATGCGCGACCTGGAGCGGGTGGAGGAGGCGGTCAACGAGAACATCCGCGGCGATTATCCCGTGGCCACCCAGGTGCAAGGCCTCGAGGCCGCCATCGCCGGCGGCGCCACCGCCCTGTTCGGCGAGAAGTACGAGGACGACGTGCGCGTGGTGCGCATCGCCGACGTGTCCGCCGAGCTGTGCGGCGGCACCCACGTGGGCGCCGTGGGCGAGATCGGCCTGCTCCGCATCGTTTCCGAGGGCAGCGTGGGCGCCGGCGTGCGCCGCATCGAGGCGGTCACCGGCCGCCACGCCCTGGCCAGCCTGCGCGCCCGCGAGGGCTACCTGGCGCAGGCCGCCCAGGCCCTGAAGACCGCGCCGGAGACCCTGGCCGACAAGATCGCCCAGCTCATGGGCCAGCTCAAGGAGCGCGACCGCCAGATCGACAGGCTCCAGCGCAAGCTCACCGAGGGCGGCGCCGCCGACGAGGCGGTCACCGAGGTGAACGGCGTCACCGTGCTCACCCGCCGCGACGACGGGCTGGACGTGAACGCCCTGCGCGCCCTGTCCGACCGGGTGCGCGACAAGCTGGGCAGCGGCGCGGCCCTGCTCGCCACCGTCAACGACGGCCAGGTGTCCCTGCTGTGCGTGGTCAGCAAGGATCTGACCGGCCGGGTCAAGGCCGGCGACCTGATGCGCGAGGCGGCGGCCATGGTGGGCGGCAAGGGCGGCGGCCGGCCCGACATGGCGCAGGGCGGCGGCGACGACGCCGGCGCCCTGGACGGCGCCCTCTCCGCCTTCCCCAAGCTGGTGGCGGCGCGCACCGGGGGCTGACGCCGCCGGGCTGCCTTGGGGGCCCATGGGCACCTCCAAAAAACCGCCGCGAGCGGTGCGAGCACAGGGCGCCCCGAGCGGAGCGGCACTGTTACGCCGCGCAGAACCCGAAACATATCGCCGTGACAAGCGAGGCTTCGAGCACCGCCCAACGCGGCAGTCGAACCGCGCAGCAGGTTTTTAGGGGTGCCCACATGCCGACCGTTCCCAAGATCCTGGCCCTGGACGTGGGCGACGTGCGCATCGGCGTGGCCGTGTCCGACGCCCTGGGCATCGCCGCCCACCCGGTGCGGACCGTGCGCCGCACCCGCCCGGAACGGGACCTGGACGCGGTGCTGCAAGCCGCCGCCGAGCAGGGGGTGGCACGCATCCTGGTCGGCCTGCCGCGCATGCTCAACAACACCCTGGGGGTGCAGGCGGAAAAGGTCCAGGCCTTCGTCGAATCCCTGCGCGAGCGAACCGCCCTGCCCGTCACCCTGTGGGACGAGCGCCTCTCCACCGTGGCGGCGGAGCGGGCGCTGATCCAGTCGGGCCTTACCCGCGAGCGGCGCCGCAAGGTGGTGGACCAGGTGGCGGCGATCTACTTTCTCCAGGGCTACCTGGACTACCTGGCCGCCGGCGGCAACCCGGACGGCCCGCCGGACTGACGCCGTGCGCTGGCTGGCACGAATCGCCGCGCTGGTCGCCTGCGGGGCCCTTGCCGCCACCCTCGGCGCCGCCTGGGTGTACCGGCAGTGGAACAGCCCACTGGCGGCCAACGGCGCGGGAGTGGTGGTGGATATCCCCCACGGCGCCACCCTGCGCGGCGCCGCGCGCATCCTGGCGGGCGCGGGGGTGGTCGGCTCCGCCCGCGTGTTCGAGTGGCTGGGCCGCTGGGAGGGGGTGGCGGGCCGCATCCGCCCCGGCGAATACGCCTTGAATCCAGCCCTCACCCCGCGCCAGGCGCTGGCCCTCCTGGTGAAGGGCGAGGTGGTGCTGCACCCGGTCACCATCCCCGAGGGGTTCACGGTGTACGAAACGGTGGTCCGCCTGGTGATGGCGGGTTTCGGCACCGTGCCCGAGTACCACGCCGCGCTCAACGACCCGGCGCCCATGCGCGCCCACGGCGTGGTGACGGACGGGGTGAAGATCCCCTGCGAGGGCTACCTGTTCCCGGACACCTATCTGTTCCCCAAGGGCACCACCCCCGCCCAGGCGGTGGAGGCCATGCTCACGCGGCTCGACGCCGCCTTCACCCCGGAGCGCGTGGCGCGCATGGCCGAGCTGGGCTGGACGCGCCACCAGGTGCTCACCCTGGCCTCGCTCATCGAGAAGGAGACCGCCCTGGCGGCAGAGCGGCCGCGCGTCTCGGCGGTGTTCCACAACCGCCTGGAACAGGGCATGCGCCTGCAAACCGACCCCTCGGTGATCTACGCCATCCCCGCCTTCGACGGCGACATCCGCGCCGCCGACCTGCGCCGCGACGACCCGTACAACACCTACCGCCACCACGGCCTGCCCCCCGGCCCCGTGGCCAGCCCCGGCGAGGCGTCCATCCACGCCGCCCTGTTCCCGGCGGACGATGCCGCCCTCTACTTCGTGAGCCGGGGCGACGGCAGCCACGCCTTCTCGCGCACCAAGGCCGAGCACAAGCGGGCGGTGCGCCGCTACCAGTCGCGTTAGGGCCCCACAGGCATCCATTTCCGGCACCGGCTGGTAGAATGGCGCCGTGAACCGCCTCCCCGCCATCCTGCTGTGTGCCGCGCTGGGCCTTTTGCCCGCCTGCGACCGGGGCGGCGCGCCGCCGCCGGCGCCCCCCTCCGACGCCGCCCGCGAGAGCGCGCTGAGCGAGGCCCACCGGGGGGTGGGCCCCGCCCCGCCGGAGGTCCGCGACGGGGCCGACATGGTGCCGGTGCCCGGCGGCCCTTTCGTGTTCGGCTCCGACCGGGAGGACCCGGAGAACCGCTCCCTGGAATACGGCGGCCGCCGCGTCTGGTATGCGGACGAGCACCCGCAAGCCACCCCGGCGCTGGCGCCGTTCCGCATCGACCGCACCGAGGTGACCGAGGGGGCCTACAAGCGCTTCGTGGACGCCATCGGCTACCCGCCGCCCCCCCACTGGGCGGGCAAGGAGGGGATGCCCGAGCGGCCCGACTACCCCATCGTCAACGTGAACTGGATGGACGCCCAGAACTACTGCCACTGGCGCGGCGCCCGCCTGCCCACGGAGCGGGAGTGGGAGAAGGCGGCGCGCGGCACCGGCGGCGCCGAATACCCCTGGGGTGACGCCTTCGACCGCGACCGCGCCAACGTGGGCCAGGTGGGCGACCTGACCCCGGCGGGGCACTTTGCCGAGTCCGCCTCCCCCTACGGCGCCGTGGACATGGCGGGCAACGTGTGGGAGTGGGTGGCGGACTGGTACGCCGCCTATCCGGGCAACCCGCTGCAAAGCCCCCTGTTCGGCAAGCGATACAAGGTGGTGCGCGGCGGCTCCTCCGGCGGTCAGGGCGGCCACTACCAGCTGGAGGCCCTCACCAACCGCGCCGCCTACCGCTTCTTCCTCGACCCGCGCATGCAGGTGCCCGACGTGGGCTTCCGCTGCGCCCAGGGCCTGGACGCGAACGGCCGCCCCGTGGACGACCACGCCCGGCGCCTGCACGGCGCAACGGACACCCCATAATCCATGCAACGCCTCATGCCATGCCCCATGCAATGACCCGCGCCACGCCCCTCCCCGCCCCCGTCATCTACAACCTGTTCCCCCTGCTCGCCGGGCCCTTCGACCACTGGGGCCCGCACCTGGAGCGGGCCGCCGCCATGGGCTGCGACTGGCTCTACTTCAACCCGGTGTCGTACCCCGGCTTTTCCGGCAGCCTCTACTCGGTGAAGGACTACGACGGCTTCCACCCCCTGTTGTGGGGCGACGATCGGGACGGCGCGCGCAAGGCCTTCGCCGGGGTGCTGGCCCGCATGGGCGAGCTGGGCATGCGGCCCATGATGGACCTGGTCATCAACCACACGGCCATCGACTGCCCGCTGATCGGCGCGCATCCGGCGTGGTACCTGCACGACGCCGCGGGCCGGATCGTCCACCCCGGCGCCAAGGACGGCGAGCGGATGGTCTACTGGGGCGACCTGGCCAGCATCGACAACGCCCATTCCGCCGACCGCGACGGCCTGTGGGCCTATTGGGACGCCCTGATCGCCCGCCACCAGCGCATGGGCGTGAAGGGCTTCCGCTGCGACGCCGCCTACCACGTGCCCACGGAGCTGTGGCGCCACCTGATCGGCCGCGCCCGGCAACGCGACCCGGCGGCGGCGTTCTTCGCCGAGACCCTGGGCTGCGAGATCGACGACGTGATCGCCCTGGCGGACGCGGGCTTCGACTTCACCTTCAACAGCAGCAAGTGGTGGGACTTCCAGGCGCCGTGGTGCCTGGACCAGCACGAGGCGGCGCGCCATGTGGCGCCCAGCGTCTCCTTCGCCGAAAGCCACGACACGGAACGGCTGGGGGCCGAGTGCCACGGCGACGCCACCCGCATCCTGGCCCGCCACGCCTTCGCCTGCCTGTTTTCCACGGGGGTGATGCTGCCCATGGGGCTGGAGTTCGGCGCCACCCACCGCCTGAACGTGGTGACCACCCGCCCGGACCACCTGGACCGGCCGCTGGACCTCACCATCCCCGTGGGCGAGCTGCACGCCCTCAAGCGCGCCCACCGGGTGTTCCAGGCCGATGGCCCCGTCCGCCGCATCGACCTGGGGCCCGGCGCCTGCGCCCTGGCCAAGGGCATGGACGGCGCCCCGGACCATGCCCTGCTCACCATCGGCGGGCGCCTGGACCGCCCGGCGCCGGAGCCGCCCCCCGGCAATGGCTGGACCGAGGCCACCCCCGCCTGCCTGGGCGATCACCCCCCCTTACGGGTGTTCCTGCCGACCGGTTAGAATGCCCGCCTTGCGAACCGTAAAGGAGAGACCCCCATGCCCTACATCAACGTGCGCGTCGCCGGCCCGCTGACCGGCGAGCAGAAGCGCCAGATCGTGTCGCGCATCACCCAGGTGATGGAGGAGGTGGCCGGCAAGCCGCCCTCGGCCACCTACATCACCATCGACGAGGTGCCGCGCACCCACTGGGCCAAGGGCGGCCGGCTCCTGGAGGATCCGGACGCGTAGGGTGTTTGACGGATCGGGCCCGGTGGTCTACAATAAATGCCCTGGACTTTTCTGCCCATCCGGCCCGGCCCATCGGCCGCCCGGCGGGTGTGTTGGGGCCCGCTGCCCCGTTTGAGAGGAGGTGACCCGTCACCCGGCGCCGTCAGGCGCCACCGCAGTTCGTGCCGTCCACCGGCCAGGCCCTGGCGCCGGAGCCGTGGCGCGCACCTTCACTCAAACACCGTTTTTTGGATTTAGGAGAACGTTCCGCGTGAGCAATGCCAATGTGGAAATCAAGGTCCACAGCAACCAGGTCGAAAAGGCCCTCAAGATCTTCAAGCGCAAGCTGGCGCGCGATGGCGTGCTGAAGGACATCAAGCGCCTGCGCTACTTCGAGAAGCCCTCCGTGAAGAACAAGCGCAAGCTGAAGGAGGCCAAGAAGCGCCGCGACAAGCTGGACCGCCTGCTGGTCCGCTAAGGCCGGGTTGGCAAAAAAACAGAAAGGCCGTTCCCACCCGGGAACGGCCTTTTTTTGTGGCGCCCGCACCTACTCGGTGCAGCGCGCCCGGTGCTCGGCGATGGCCTCGTCCACCTGGGCCACCTGGGAGAGCATGTAGCGCACCCCCTCGTCATCCACCACGCTCGCCAGGCGGCCCGCCGCCGCAAGCTCCTGCACCCGTCCGCCCAGTTCCGCCAGCCGCGCCTCGCGCTTGCGGGCCAGGGCCTGGTAGTCCAGCTCGTGGTAGGCCCACCGGAACCAGTTCCCCACCCGCTCGCCGATGCCGCCCACGGCCCCGCGCGACGGCTCGGGACCGAAGTCCCCCCGCTCGTCCGCGCCGGACTCGAAGCGCGGCGAGCGGTATGGCCCGGTGCCGGCACCCTGCGCGGCATTCGCTTCCGGCGCGGCTTCCGGCGTGGCACCCGCTTCCGGCGCGGGCCATGCCGGTCCGCCAAACGGCTCATCGGTCAGCGGGTCCAGCTCCGTATACAGGCGCGGCGCGGGCCGGGGGGGCGGTTCCGCCTCGGCGCAGGCGGTGGACGCCTCGGCGCCCAGGGCCACGTCGTCGTCCGGCACGTCCACGTCGTCGTCCGGCAGGTCGATGGGCGGCAGCGTCCGGTGGCGGTCCATCAGGCCGCGCAGCTCCTTCTCGATGTCCTCCCGGCGCGGGTAGTCGGCGGCGGGATACTCGTCCGCCAGGGCGCACAGCCGGCCGTACAGGGCGCGCCGGGCATCGCGGGTTTCACCGTCGCAAGCGTCGCACTCGCGGGCCCAGCGGGCGCGGATCTCGGCCATCAGGTCGGTCACGCTTTGCGGTTCGTTCACCTGTTCCCTCATCTGGCAAGAAAATGGTCGCGGCGCACCCACGCGCCCGCCCGCCGCGCATCATAACCCATTCCGGCACCGCCCCGCGCACCCCGCCGTCCCGCGCCCCGGCCCCTGCCCGGCAAGCGGTTTTTTGCGTTGACCCGAAGGGGCGTTCTGCTACAGTTGACCCGACCGGCACGGAACGCCGACCCGCCTGGAACCCCGTTCGGACGGAGACCTCATGGACCCGATCGTCATCGGCACCCTGGTGGTGCTGGCCCTGCTGATCCTGTGGATCATCGCCATCTACAACCGCCTGGTGGCGCTGAAGAACCGCTACCGGAACGCCTTCGCCCAGATCGAGGTGCAGCTCAAGCGGCGCTACGACCTGATCCCCAACCTGGTGGAGACCGCCAAGCGCTACCTGAAGCACGAGGCGGAAACCCTGGAGGCCGTCACCCGCGCCCGCAACGCCGCCCTGGCGGGGCTGGAGGGGGCCGCCGCCGATCCGGGCCGGGCCGGCGCCATCAAGGCCCTGGGCGCCGCCGAGGGGGTGCTGGCCGGGGCGCTGGGGCGCCTGAACGTGGTGATGGAGGCCTACCCGGACCTGAAGGCCGACCAGAACATGCGCCAACTCTCCGAGGAGATCACCAGCACCGAGAACCGGGTGGCCTTCGCGCGGCAATCCTTCAACGACCAGGTGATGGCCTACAACACCTACCGCCAGTCGTTCCCCCAGGTGGCCCTGGCCGGCTACATGGGCCACGGCGACGACGCGGCCCTGCTCGAGTTCGAGGACCGCGCCGCCATCCGGGAGGCCCCCAAGGTCTCATTCTGACCCGCCAGGGCCCGTCAACACCGATGCAAGCGCGGCGTTGCCCATGTGGTGACAGGCCCTAGATGGATTTCTTCGAGGCCCAGGAGCACGCGCGCCGGAGCACGCGGCGGCTGGTGCTGTTCTTCGCGCTGGCGGTGCTGGGGCTGGTGGTTGCCGCCAACCTGCTGGTGCTGGCCGCCAACCAGGCCTTGTCGGCCTACCCGCGCGCCACCCCCCTGGCCGACGCGTTCGACTGGCGCGCGGCGCTGATGGTGTCCGGCGGCATGCTGGCGGTGATCCTGCTCGGCTCCCTCTACAAGATCAGCCTGCTCAAGGGCGGCGGGGCGGCGGTGGCCCAGTCCCTGGGCGGCCGCCCCGTCCACCCGGACACGGACGACCCGGACCTCAAGCGCCTGCTCAACGTGGTGACCGAGATGGCCATCGCCGCCGGCACCCCCGTGCCCACCGTCTACCTGCTCCCGCGCGAGGGGGGCATCAACGCCTTCGCCGCCGGCCACACGCCGTACGACGCGGTGATCGGCGTCACCCTGGGGGCGGTACGCGAGCTGGACCGGGACCCGATGCAGGGGGTGATCGCCCACGAGTTCTCCCACATCCTGAACGGCGACATGCGCCTCAACCTGCGGCTGGTGGGGGTGGTCCACGGCATCATGCTGCTCGGCTACATCGGCGAGAGCCTGCTGCGCGGGATGCGCTTTTCCGGCGGCCGCCGCGGGGGGGCCGGCGCCGCCGCCATGATCGGCCTGGGGCTGATGGTCGCCGGCTACGCGGGCACCTTCTTCGGCAACCTCATCAAGGCCGCCGTCAGCCGCCAGCGCGAGTTCCTGGCGGACGCCTCGGCGGTGCAGTTCACCCGCAACCCGGGCGGCATCGCCGGCGCCCTGCGGCGCATCGGCGGCCTGGCGGCGGGTTCGCGCGTCAACAGCCCGGCGGCCCCGGAGCTGAGCCACGCCTTCTTTGGCGCCGGGGTGCCGGTGTGGTTCGGCGCCCTGCTGGCCACCCACCCGCCCCTGGACGAACGCATCCGCCGCATCGACCCGGCCTGGGACGGCCGCTTCGACGACCACCCGGCCCGGCCCCTGTTCCCCAAGGGCTACGCCGCCGGCGAGCGGGAGCTGGGCGAGGCCATCGCCGCCGGCCAGGTGCCCGGCCTGGCGGCGGCGCCATCCCGGCCCGACCGCCGGATCAAGGCCCTGGACGCCATCGACCGCATCGGCCACCCCACCCAGGCGCACCTGACCCAGGCCCGCGAGCTGCTTACGGCCATCCCGCCCGCCGTGCGCGCCGCCGCCACCGAGCCCTATTCCGCCCGCGCCGCCCTGTACGCCCTGGCCGGCCACCCGGACCCGGCGGTACGGGCGCGCCAGTGGGACATGGTGCGCCAGGCGGAGGGGGACGACCTGGCCCGGCTGGCCGCCGCCCTCAACGGCGAGACGGCCGCCATGCCCGCCACCCTGCGCCTGCCGGTCATCGAGCTGGCCCTGGGGGCGGTACGTACCCTGTCGGCGGCACAGCACCGCCGCCTGCGCGACACGGTGGCGGCGGTCACCCGGGTGGACGCCAAGCTGTCCCTGTTCGAGTGGACCCTGAACCGCCTGCTGGCGCTGAACCTGACGGAGGACGGCGTGGAGGGCCCGCCGCCCGGCGCCCCGGCGCTGCCCATCCACCGCGCCAAGGACGCCTGCGCCGTGGTGCTGTCGGTGGCCGCCTACGCGGACGGCGACCGGGGGGAGGCGGCCCGGACGGACTTCGACGCGGCCCTCCGCTACCTGCAACTGCCGGGGGTGGCCCTGCTGGCGCCGGAGGCGGTGAGCCTGCCGCGCTTCGAGGCGGCCCTGGACCAGCTGCTGCGCCTGAACCCCCTGCACAAGCGCCGCCTGCTGCGCGCCGTGGCCGCCTGCATCAACGCCGACGGCACGGTGACGGCGGAAGAGGCCGAACTGCTGCGCGCCATCGCCGACAGCCTGGACTGCCCCATGCCGCCGCCCCTGCCCGGTTCCGCCTAGGGCCGGTACCAGCGCGCCAGGATGGCGGGGGGCACCCCCAGGGTGAACAGGGTCACCAGCGCCACGTTGCGCAGGGTGGCGAACAGGGGGTTCTCCCGTTCCCAGCGCCGGGCCGAGGTGCGCACCGGGGCGGCGATCAGCGTGAGCCGCCCCACCCGCCTGAGGGACCGCACCAGCGCCACGTCCTCCATGATGGGGATGGGGCGGAAGCCCCCCACCCGCTCGAACACCGCGCGCCGCACGAACAGCGCCTGATCGCCGTAGAACATGCCCAGGTGGCGGCTGCGCCAGGTGGCGGCGCGGGCCACCAGGCGCAGAAAGGGGTCGGCGCTGTCGATGCCCAGCGCAAAGCCGCCGCCCACCACCGCCGGGTCCGCCAGGGCGGCCTGGATGGCGGCCAGGGCGCCGGCAGGCAGGCGCGTGTCCGCGTGCAGGAACAGCAGCACGTCGCCGCCGGCCAGGGCCGCGCCCGCGTTCAGTTGCACGCCGCGGCCCGGCGCGCACGTCACCACCCGCGCCCCGGCGGCCAGGGCCAGCAGGGCGCCACCGTCGGCGCTGCCGCCGTCGGCCACGATCACCTCGTGCAGGCCGGCGGGCAGGGCCGCCAGGGTGGCGCCGATGCCACGCGCCTCGTTCAGGACCGGCATCACCAGCGACACCCGGCCGCCGGGGCCGGAGGCCGGTTCGGACGGCGCCATATCCGTTTTCTTACGTCGGATTACCATTCCATCGCGACCGTTCGATCCAACAGGCCCCTCCCGACACCATTCGATTAAAAATAAGGCAAAAAAATTGATTCCCCTATTTGCAAAAGCGGAATAACACGTATACCATTCACATGATTGGCTGGCATACCGTCTTCAAGCTGCCCGCCACGGCCGGGCAGGATGGTATTACACGCCTTTGTCTTTTCAGGGTGGGAGGCGGTTGACCGCAAGGTTGGCCGTCTCCTGGCGCCGGGGTACCCCCCCACCCACCACCCCGGCGCCACCTTTGCACGGGCGCCGGTGCCAACAGGTTGGGCGCCGGCGCCCGTTCCCGTTTTCAAGACAGCCCCTGCCGGGCCACCGCCCACACCACCACCCGCCGGGCCCCGGCCCGGACCAGGGCCGCCGCGCAGGCGTGGGCGGTCGCGCCGGTGGTCATCACGTCGTCCACCAGCAGCACGGTGCGGCCCGCCACCCGTTGCGGGCGCGGCACCCGGAACACGCCGCGCACGTTCTCCAGCCGCCGCGCCCGGCTCAACCCCACCTGCGAGGTGGCCGCGCCGTGGCGCGCCAGCAGGTCGTCCGCCACCGCCACGCCAAGGCGCGCCGCCACGGCGCGCGCCAGCCGCCCCGCCTGGTTGAAGCCGCGCTCCCGCAGCCGCCTGGGGTGCAGCGGCACCGGCGCCACCAGGTCCACGCCCAGGAACGGCGCGGGCAGGGCGGACGGGTCGAGCCGGGCCGCCAGCGCCGGGGCCAGGCCGGTGCGGCCGTGGTACTTGAGCAGCCGCAGCGCCGCCCCCAGGGGGCCGTCGTAGGGGCCCAGCACCCGCGCCGCCGCGAACGCCGGCGGCCGCTTGATGCAGTCCGCGCAGCACCACCCCGCCACCGCGTGGGACGCGGGGATGGGGATGCCGCAGCGGTCGCACAGGGCGCCGGCGGAAAGGCCCACGGCGGCCCAGCACGGCCCGCAGAACCAGGCGTTGGGGGCGCCGTGGAGCGGCGTCTCGCAGTGGGCGCAGCGGCTGGGAAACAGCACCTCCGCCAGGCGCCGGCCCAGGGCCCGCGCCCGGGCCCGCACCCCGCCGGGGGGCCCTTCGGCTTGTTTTTGCGCTGCAATGTCCATATGCCTATAATGTTGGATTTCGCCTGCGGAGAAACCGTGTCCAAGTCCGAACCCATCATCGCGCGCGGCAACAAGGTCCTGTTCGGCAATTATGCCCGCTTTCCCCTCGCCATCAAGAAGGGCCGGGATTGCCGCGTCTTCGATTGGGACGGCCGCGCCTATCTGGACTTCGTCGCCGGCGTCGCCGTCACCAGCCTGGGGCACTGCCACCCCAAGGTGACCGTGGCGGTTCAGAAGCAGGCCCAGCGCCTGGTGCACTGCTCGAACCTCTACTACAACGAGCCGCAGGTGGCCCTGGCGGAGGCGCTGGTGGCGTCCAGCTTCGGCGACCGGGTGTTCTTTTGCAACTCCGGCGCCGAGGCCAACGAGGCGGCCATCAAGCTGGCACGCAAGGCCATGGGGCCCTCGCGCTTCGAGATCATCACCGTGCGCCGCTCGTTCCACGGGCGCACCCTCACCACCGTGGCCGCCACCGGGCAGGACAAGGTGAAGGAGGGCTTCAACCCGCTGCCGCCGGGCTTCATCCATGTTCCGTTCGACGATCTGGACGCCATGGCCGCCGCCATCGGCCCGCAGACCGCCGCCATCCTGGTGGAGCCGGTGCTGGGCGAGGGGGGCGTGTACCCGCCGTCGGCCGGGTATCTCAAGGGCCTGCGCGCCCTGTGCGACCGGCACGGCATCCTGCTCATGTTCGACGAGGTGCAGACCGGCGTCGGCCGCTGCGGCACCCTGTGGGGCTACCAGCACGACGGCGCCGTGCCCGACGTGATGGCCCTGGCCAAGGGCCTGGGCAACGGCATGCCCATCGGCGCCCTGGTGGCCACCGAGGCCGCCGCCAAGGCCCTGGGGCCGGGCACCCACGGCAGCACCTTCGGCGGCGGGCCGCTGGCCTGCGCCGGCGCCCTGGCGGTGTTGCAGACCATTCAGGACGACCCCTGGCTGCTGGAAAACACCCGCGCCATGGGCGCCAAGCTCATGGCCGGCCTGACGGCGCTCAAGGCGCGCCAGCGGCGCATCATCGACGTGCGCGGCCGCGGCCTGCTGCTGGGCGTGCACCTGGACGGCCCGGCCCGGCCGGTGGCCGAGGCGTGCCTGACGCGCGGGCTGCTGGTCAGCCTGGTGGGCGGCGGCGAGACCGTCCGCTTCTCGCCCCCCCTCACCGTGCGCGAGGCCGACGTGGACGATGCCCTGGCCATCTTCGAGAAGGCCGTGGCGGAGACCGCGGCATGACCCACGCCAAACCGCGCCACCTGCTCGCCATCGCCGACCTGACGGCGGACGGGATGCTGGGCCTGCTGGACCTGGCGGCGGCCATCAAGGCCGACCCGCGCCACCCGCGCTACAGCCAGTCCATGACCGGCAAGACCCTGGGCATGGTGTTCGACAAGCCGTCCACCCGCACCCGCATCTCCTTCGAGGTGGCCATGAACCAGCTGGGCGGCTCGGCCCTGCTCATGGACCGGCAGCAAAGCCAGCTGGGCCGGGGCGAGACGGTGGCGGACACGGCGCGCACCCTGTCGCGCTTCCTGGACGGCATCATGATGCGCACCTTCGGCCACGGCATCATCACCGAGCTGGCGAGCCACGCCACCATCCCGGTGATCAACGGCCTCACCGACCTGGCCCACCCCTGCCAGGCCCTGGCCGACCTGCTCACCGTGCGCGAGAAGTTCGGCCGCTTGCGGGGCGTCGCCATGGCCTACGTGGGCGACGGCAACAACGTGGCCCACTCCCTCATGCAGGCCGCCGCCCGCGCCGGGATGGACATGCGCGTGGCCACCCCCAAGGGCTACGGCCCCGACCCCGGCCAGGTGCGGCTCGCCCACGAGGCGGCCCGCGCCGAGGGCGGCCGCCTGACCCTGGGCCACGACCCGGACACGGCCGCCCGGGGCGCCCAGGCGCTGTACACCGACGTGTGGACCAGCATGGGCCAGGAGGCGGAGCAGGCGGAGCGCCGGCACGCCTTCGCGGGCTTTCAGATCAACGCGGAGCTGATGGCCCAGGCCGCACCGGACGCGGTGTTCATGCACTGCCTGCCCGCCCACCGGGGCGAGGAGGTGAGCGCCGAGGTGATGGACGGCCCGCGCTCCGTGGTGTTCGACCAGGCGGAGAACCGGCTGCACGCGCAAAAGGCGGTGCTGTTCCGGCTACTGGGCGGCGACGCCCGATAATCAACCTTGTTACGGCTATCAACGCGACCATGAGCAGCAACATCAACAAGATCGTTCTGGCCTATTCCGGGGGGCTCGACACCTCGGTCATCTGCCACTGGCTGACCCAGCGGTACGACGCCGAGGTGATCGGCTTCTGCGCCGACCTGGGGCAGGGCGAGGAGCTCACCGGCGTGCCCGAGAAGGCCAAGTCCTCCGGCGCCTCCAAGTGCTACGTGGACGACCTGCGCGCCGAGTTCGCCCGCGACTACATCGCCCCCATGATGCGCGCCAGCGCCATCTACGAGGGCTATTACCTGCTGGGCACCTCCATCGCCCGCCCGCTCATCGCCAGGCGGCTGGTGGAGATCGCCCTGGCCGAGGGGGCCGACGCCATCTCCCACGGCGCCACCGGCAAGGGCAACGACCAGGTGCGCTTCGAGCTGGCCGCCCAGGGCCTGGCGCCGCACCTGGCGGTGATCGCCCCCTGGCGCGAGTGGGACATGCAGTCCCGCACCGACCTGCTGAACTACGCGGCCAGGCAGGGCATCCCCGTGCAGGCCAGCCACGCCAAGCCCTACTCCATCGACGCCAACCTGCTGCACACCAGCTACGAGGGCGGCATCCTGGAAGACCCGGCCAGCGCCCCGGACGAGGCGATGTTCCTCACCACCGTCTCGCCGGAGCGCGCCCCGGACACCCCCGCCTTCATCGAGATCGCCTTCGAGCACGGCAACCCGGTGGCCCTGGACGGCAAGCCCATGCCCCCCCACGCGCTGCTGGCGGCCCTCAACAAGATCGGCGGCGCCAACGGCATCGGCCGGGTGGACCTGGTGGAGAACCGCTTCGTGGGCATGAAGAGCCGCGGCATCTACGAAACCCCCGGCGGCACCATCTGGTACCACGCCCACCGCCACCTGGAGGCCATCACCCTGGACCGCGAGGTGCTGCACCTGCGCGACGAGCTGATCCCCAGATACGCCTCCCTGGTGTACAACGGCTTCTGGTTCTCCCCGGAGCGGCACATGCTGCAAGCGGCCATCGACCAGGCCCAGCGCCACGTCACCGGCACGGTGCGGCTGAAGCTGTACAAGGGCAACGTCATCATCCAGTCGCGCAAGTCCCAGTTCAGCCTGTACCAGCCCGACCTGGCCACCTTCGAGGCGGACGCGGTCTACAACCAGGCCGACGCCGCCGGCTTCATCCGCTTGAACGGCCTGCGCCTGAAGGTGGCGGGCAAGGTGCAGGGCGGCTTGGCCGGATAGGCCCCCCGCAGGCGAGCATACATGGCCAACCAGCAACCCAACGCGCCGGGCGGCGCCCCCACCAACCAGATGTGGGGCGGCCGCTTCACCGAGGCGGTCACCGACGAGGTGGCGGCGTTCAACGCCTCCATCACCTTCGAGCAGCGTCTCGCCCGTTACGACATCCAGGGCAGCCGCGCCCAGGCCCAGGCCCTGGAGGCGGCGGGCGTGCTCAGCGCCGCCGAGCGCCTGGCCATCGACGACGGGCTGGACGCCATCCTGGCCGAGATCGAGGCGGGCCAGTTCCCGTTCTCCATCCGCCTGGAGGACATCCACATGAACGTCGAGGCGCGCCTCACGGAGCGCATCGGCGATCCCGGCCGCAAGCTGCACACGGGCCGCTCGCGCAACGACCAGGTGGCCACCGACGTGCGCCTCTACCTCAAGGCCGAGATCGGCCGCATCCTGGCCCTGGCGCGCGCCACCCAGCGCGCCCTGGTCACCTGCGGCCGCGCCCACCAGGACGTGATCATCTGCGGCTACACCCACCTGCAGAAGGCCCAGCCGGTGCTGTTCGCCCACCACATGCTGGCCTACGTGGAGATGCTGGAGCGCGACGCCGGGCGCCTGGCCGACTGCCGGGCGCGGCTGGACGCCTCGCCCCTGGGCTCCGGCGCCCTGAGCGGCGCCAACATCCCCATCCCGCGCGACGTGTCGGGCCCGGCCATGGGCTTTGCCGGCCTCACCCAGAACTCGCTGGACGCGGTGGCGGACCGGGATTTTTCGCTGGAGTTCATGGCGGCGGCCGGCATCTGCATGATGCACCTGTCACGCCTGGCGGAGGAGCTGATCCTCTGGTCCACCCACGAGTTCGGCCTGATCGAGCTGCCGGACCGCTTCTGCACCGGCAGCTCCATGATGCCGCAGAAGAAGAACCCGGACATGCCCGAGCTGATCCGCGGCAAGACCGGCCGCGTGTATGGCGACCTGATCGCCCTGCTCACCACCATGAAGGGCCTGCCCCTGGCCTACAACAAGGACATGCAGGAGGACAAGGAGCCCCTGTTCGACGCCGTGGACACCCTGGCCGGCTGCCTGTCCATCACCGCCGCCATGATGGCCGGGGCCAAGGTGAACCGGGCGCGCGCCGCCGCCGCCCTGTCCGGCGGCTACCTGCTGGCCACCGACCTGGCCGACTACCTTGCAAGCCACGGCATGCCGTTCCGCGAGGCCCACGAGGTGGTGGGCCGCATCGTGCGCCACTGCATCGACCGGGGCATCGAGATCACCGACCTGACGGTGGCCGACTTCCAGGGCTTCTCCGCCACCTTCCAGGCGGACATCGCCGACTACGCCACCATCCCCGCCAGCGTGGCGCGCAAGTCCCAGCCCGGCGGCACCGCCCCGGCGCGGGTGGCGGAGCGGCTGGCGTTCTGGGAGAAGACCCTGCCGTGAGGGGCCTCGCCCTGCTCGCCCTGCTCCTCGCCCTCGCCGCCTGCGGCCACAAGGGGCCGCTTTCCCCGCCGCCGGGAACGGCGGATAATGGGGCCCACAGCCCAACGGACCACTGACCGTGCATCACTTTCACTACATCGACGGCGACCTGTCCTGCGAGCAGGTGCCGGTGGCGCGCATCGCCGAGGCGGTGGGCACGCCGTTCTACCTGTACAGCCGGGCCACCCTGGAGCACCACTTCCGGGTGTTCGACCAGGCCTTCGCCAGCCTGCCGCACGTCACCGCCTTCGCGGTGAAGGCGTGCTCCAACCTGGCGGTGCTGGCGCTGCTGGGGCGGCTGGGGGCGGGGGCCGACATCGTCTCCGGCGGCGAGCTGTTCCGGGCCCGCAAGGCGGGCATCCCGGCGGGCCGCATCGTCTTCTCCGGGGTGGGCAAGACCACGGCGGAGATCGCCCAGGCCCTGAAGGAGGGCATCTACGCCTTCCAGGTGGAAAGCCACCCGGAGCTGCTGCTCATCAACCGGGTGGCGGGGGAGCTGGGCACCACCGCGCGGGTGGCCCTGCGGGTGAACCCGGACGTGGACCCCAAGACCCACCCCTACATCGCCACCGGCCTCAAGGAGAGCAAGTTCGGCTTTCCGGTGGCGGGGGTGGAGAAGGTGTTCGCCGAGGCGGACGCCCTGCCGCACATCCGCGTGGCGGGAGTGCACCAGCACATCGGCAGCCAGATCACCCAGATCACCCCGTTCGTGGAGGCCGCCGAGCGCGCGGCGGAGCTGATCGGCACCCTGCGCGCCCGGGGCATCGCCATCGAGTACCTCAACATCGGCGGCGGCATCGGCATCCCCTACGACGAGCAGGTGCCCCCCACCCCGGCGGAGCTGGCCCACGCGGTACTGCCCATCCTCAAAGGGCTGGACGTGACCGTGCTCACCGAGCCGGGGCGCGGCATCGCCGGCAACGCGGGCATCTTCGTCACCCGCGTGCTGCGCCTCAAGGACACGGGCGACAAGACCTTCGTGGTGGTGGATGGCGCCATGAACGACCTGATGCGCCCCAGCCTGTACAACGCCTTCCACGCGGTGCGCCCGGTACGCCAGGGCGACGGGCCGGACATCGTGGCCGACGTGGTGGGCCCCATCTGCGAGTCCGGCGACTTTCTGGCCAAGGGCCGCCCCATGCAGCGCCCGGACAGCGGCGACCTGCTGGCGCTGATGAGCGCCGGGGCCTACGGCTTCTCCATGTCCTCCACCTACAACTCGCGGCCGCGGGTGGCCGAGGTGCTGGTGGACGGCGACACCTTCCAGGTGATCCGCGCGCGCGAGACGTACGAAGACCTGATCCGCGGGGAGCATATTCCATGACCGGCGCATCGGCCAGTGGGCCGGACGGCGCCACGCCATCGGGCCCGCGCGCGCCGCGCCCCGGCGACCCGTTCGCCGGCGGCGCCGCGCCGGCGGCCCCGGCGCCGCACCCCAAGGTGCGGCGCAAGAAGGGGCGGCGCTTCTTCATCACGCTGTTGCTGGTGAGCGGCATGATCGTGGTGGCCACCCTGATGTTCTTCACCAACAGCAAGAACATCATCACCGACTTCTACCGCGAGGTGGTGGTCCCCCGCAGCCTGCCGGAGGCGTTGCCGCCGGACTACCCGGTGGAACGGGCCAGGGAGCTGGTGCGGACCCTGCACGCCTTCTTCGGCGACGTGGACGAGGGGATCATCGGCGACGAGGCCGCCCTGGAGATGATGGGCCACATCGAGGCGGCGCTGGCCGACCGGGCATTGACCGAGCAGGAGGCGGACGACCTGCTGGCCGCCGCCCGCTCCCTGCGCCAGACGGCGGGCAAGGGCGGATGACGACGTTCGAATTCATCGCCCGGCACCCCATGGACAGCTTCGCGTTCACCGTGTTCCTGCTGTTCTCGGTGGGCTACCACGCCCTGTACTACTACATGGTGCGCAGCCGTCCGCACCTGATCTTCAAGGGCAAGATCAACGCCATCCGGCGCGCCTGGGTGGCCAAGATCTTCGCCGAGAACGCGGGCATCGTGGCGGTGCAGACCCTGCGCAACGTGACCATGGCCGCCTCGTTCCTCACCACCGCCAGCGTGGTGCTCATCGGCGGGCTGATCTCGCTGCTGCTGAACCTGGAGACCACCCAGCACATCTTCCTGTCGGAGGCCACGGGCAAGATCTCCGACGCGGTGCTGGCCCTGAAGCTCATCACCCTGATCGTGCTGTTCGTGGCCTCGCTGTTCTACTTCTCCCTGTGCGTGCGCCTGCTCAACCACATCGGCATGCTGCTCGGCGCCCCGGCCGAGGCCATCCGGGACGCCACCGGCGAGGACGCGGTGGACTTCGTGTATCGGCTCTACGCCAAGGCGGGCCGCAACTACACCTTCGGCATGCGCTCCGTGTACTTTCTCATCCCGGCGGTGCTGTGGTTCCTGGGGCCCACCCCGTGCATCATCGCCTCGGTGGCCGTGGGCTTCATCTGCATGAAGCTCGACTTCGGCAACATCCGCCTGCAATGACCACCCTGTACCTGGTGCGCCACGGCGAGACCGAGGCCAACCGCGCGCGGCTGATCCAGGGCCAGGACGACACCCCCCTCACCCGCGACGGGCTGGCCCACGTCGCCGCCCTGGCCGAAAAGCTCGCCGCCCTGGGGCTGGAGCCGGCCACCCTGGCCAGCTTCTGCTCGCCCCTGGGGCGGGCGCGGGCGAGCCTGGTCCGCCTGCGCGCGATCCTGGGCTGGAACGGCCCGGTGCGGGTGGAC
Organism: Nitrospirota bacterium; assembly: GCA_016212085.1. Classification (GTDB taxonomy): domain Bacteria; phylum Nitrospirota; class JACRHL01; order JACRHL01; family JACRHL01; genus JACRHL01. The sequence continues at coordinate 322,418 of JACRHL010000019.1, forward strand.
GCGCGGCTCATGGAGATCGACTTCGGCATCCACACCGGCCGCCCGGTGGACGCGGTGCTGCCGCTCATCCAGGAGTTCAAGCAAAAGACCCACCTGCGCTACCCCGGCGGCGAGAGCGGCGACGAGCTGAAGGCGCGGGTGCTGGCCTTCCTGGACGACGCCCGGCGCCAGCACCCGGACGGCACGGTGCTGGCCATGACCCACTTCGGCCCCATCGAGACCGCCCTGCGCCACTACCTGGGCATCCCCCCCACGGAGCGGGTGTGGCCGGAGCACGAGCAGGTGCACCGCCTGGATTTCGCGGCGGACGGCGCCGCCACCGTCACCACCCTTTAGGTCAGTAAAACCAGCGGCTATCCCGCCGAGCGCTTGAGTTCCGCCAGCGCCGCCGTCAGCCGCGCGCCGGCCGGGTGGTCGGGCGCCAGCTTGAGCAGGGTGCGGCAGGCCTGCTCCGCCTCGCGCACGCGCCCCAGGGCCAGGCTGGCCCCGGCGGCCACGAACCAGGCCCCCGCGTGCCTCGCCCGGTGCTTCAGCACCGACCGGACGGTCTTCAGCGCCTCCTCGTGGCGGCCGGTCTGGTGGGCGATCATGGCCAGCAGCACCATGGCCTCCGGGTGCTTGGGGTCGCGTTTCAGCACGTCGTGGCAGATCTGCTCCGCCTCGGCGAGCTTCCCCTCCCGGTGGCGGGTGGCGGCCACGTTCATGGCCTGGATCAGGATGGGGTTGTCGGGCCCCCAGCCGCCGGATGCGCCGGTGGGGGTGCCCTTGGACTTGTTGCGGTTGGCCTTCACGGGAGCCCTTTCCTATCAGCCGTTGCGCACATAGCAGTCGATGCCGTCGTGCAGGCAGGAGAAATTCACCAGGTCGACGGAGCGCTCCAGGGTGAAGTGCTCCGCCAGGTGGGCGAACAGCGCCGGCGTGCCGCAGGTGCGCGGCGCCCCCGCCGCGTCCGGCCGGTCGCCCATGAGGATCAGGCGCTGGCCGGGGGCCATCCGGCGCAGCACGTTCAGGGCCGCGTCCACCACGTTCCTGGCCTCGATGATCCAGGCGAACATCACCACGTCTCCCAGGTCCACCGCCGCCTGGCCGAAGTCCTCCCGGCGCATGGGGATGAAGCGGTGGTGCAGGAACAGGTCGCCCGCCGTCACGTTCACGCCGTGGTGGGTTTGCAGCAGGTATTCCCAATAGCCGCTGCCGGCGCCGTGGGAGCACAGCCGCCGCCCGCCGATAAAGCCCGCCACGGCCGCCAGCGCCGCGGCGTCGGGCAGCGACCAGGAGAACACCTTGGCGAAGCAGCCGCGCAGCATGGTGTCGGCCCCCCGGGCGGGCGGGCCGAAGGCGTCCAGCCGCTCCCGCCACCAGGCGGCGGCGTACACGGCGCCGGGATCGAAACGGGCAAAAAAATCGTCCAGCGGCGCCCGCTCGAACTCCGGCGGCACCGGGTAGCCCACCGCCAGGGTGCGGGCCAGGGCCATGGGCTCATCCAGGTTTGCGTAGACGTGGTCCTGCTTCAGGCGCGCCATGGCCGCCAGCCGCTCCGGGGAGCCCGTCTCCGCCAGGGCGATGCCGTAGTTGATGCGCAGTTGCCAGTCCCCGGGATCGGCCTGGAGGGCGATGCGGTAGCAGGCGGCGGCGTCCTCGTAGCGGTCGCGCGCCAGGTAGGCGTGGCCCAGTTGGGCCCGCGCCGCCCGCGCCGCGCCGCGCAGCTCCAGGGCGCGGCCAAAACAGGCGATGGCCTCGTCCGCCCGCGCCGTGGCCTGGAGCACCAGCCCCAGGTTCACATGCGCCTGCCCCAGCTCGGGGTTGAGGCGCAGCGCCTCCCGGTAGCAGGCCTCGGCCCCGGCCAGGTCGCCCCGCTCCTTGCGCACGGCGCCCAGGTTCAGGTGGCCGTCGGCGTTGCCCGGCTCCAGCCGCACCGCCTCCTGGCAGTGGTGCTCCGCCTGGTCCAGCCTGCCCGTTTCCTTGAGCACGCTGCCCAGGGAGCTGTGCGCCACCGCCAGCCCTGGCACCAGCGCCAGGGCGCGCCGGTAGCAGGTGGCCGCCTCGTCCGGCCGGCCCAGGTGGCGCTGGGTGCTGCCCAGGTTCACCCAGGCGGCGGCGTTGGCCGGGTCCACGGCGGTGGCCTTCCTCAAAAAATCCAGCGCCGCCCGCGGGTCGCCCCGACCCACCGCCAGGTTGCCCAGCATGAGCAGCGCCCGGCCGTCGCGCGGGGCCTTCTTGAGGGCGCGCTTGAACAGCGCCTCGGCGGCGCCCACGTCGCCCCGGCGCATGGCGGCCATGCCCTGCTCGAAATACCCCGCCGGCACGTCCGCCCTCACGGTGCCGCCCCGTCCAGCACCCGCGCCAGCACCGCCGCCACCTCGGCCCGGCGCGCCGCCATGGAGAAGCGCTGGCCGGTGCCGCGCGCCCCCGCCGTGAGGCGCTCCAGCAGCCCCGCCTCGGCCACCACGCGGATGAGGGCGGCGGCCAGGGCATCCACGTCCCGCGCGGGCACCATGAGGCCGGTGGCCTCCGCGTCGATCTGGTCCGGGATGCCGCCCACGCCGGTGGCCACCACCGGCATGCCGCTGGACAGGGCCTCCATCACGCACACCGGGGTGCCCTCGTTGTGCGACGGCAGCACCAGGCAGTGGGCGCGCCGCATCCACGCCGCCACCTCGGGCCGGGGCAGGGTGCCGGTGAGGGTGACCCGGTCCGACAGGCCGGCGGCGGCCACGGCGTGTTCCAATTCCCCCCGCAACGGCCCGTCGCCGATCAGGGTGAGGGAGAAGGCGTGCCCCCCGGCGCGCAGCCTCCCGGCGGCGGCGATCAGCTCGCGCACCCCCTTGGCGGGCACCAGGTCGCCCACGAACAGCAGGCGCGGGCCGCCCGCGTCGACCGGCACCGGCGCCGGCGGCGGGCTGAACAGGGCCGTGTCCACCCCGCACGAGATCACCGAGATGCGTTCCGCCGGCACCCCGAAGCGCCCGCGCAGGCGCCGCTCGATGTCGCGGCTGACGGCGAACACGTGGCGGCTGCGCCCCAGCACGAAGCGGGTGAGCAGGCGGTACAGGGCCGATTTTTCCGCATACACGCAAATGTCGGAGCCGTGGGCATAGGCAAGCAGCGGCTTGCCGGTGAGCCACGAGGCGAGGGCGGCGATCACCCCCGCCGGCAGCACCCAGTGGGCGAACAGCGCCCGGTGGCCGCGCTGGGCGGACAGGGTGCACAGCAGGCCGGAAAGCATGTAGCGCACCATCAGCGCCACCGGCGTGGCGCCGTACTCCTTGAGCAACTGGCCGCCCGAGCCGAAGGCGAAGCGCCGCACGGCGACGCCGCGCCGGTCCTCCACGCGCGGGTCCGCCGGATAGATGAGGGGGGCCACCACCGCCACCGGGCGGGTGTGCGCCAGCCCCAGGGCGATGTCCTCCACAAAGGCCCCGCGGGTGGGGGCGGCGGGGCTGGGGTAGGACGAGGCGACCAGGCAGACGCCGCCCGCCCCCGCCCTAGCCAAGCCGCTCGCGGATCGGCACCTCCGCCTTCTGGTGGTGGGCGCGGGCCAGCATCTCGCCCAAGAGGCCCATGGAAACGAACTGGATGCCGATCACCATCAGCACCCAGCCGCCGATCATGATGGGCCGCATGTACATGGCCTCCCCCAGCAGCCACCGGAGCACGAACCACAGGCTGATGCCGCCCCCCAGCGCCAGGCAGGCCAGGCCGATGCTGCCGAACAGGTGCAGCGGGCGCTTCTCGAACTTCACCAGGAACATCACCGTGGTGAAGTCGAACAGCCCCTTGACGATGCGCGACGCGCCGAAGCGCGAGCGGCCGTAGCGGCGCGGATGGTGGCGCACCGCCACCTCGCCCACCCTGAAACCGTTCCAGTGGGCCAGCACCGGCAGGAAGCGGTGCATCTCGCCGTACACCCTGAAACTGTCGGTCACCACACGCCGGTAGGCCTTGAAGCCGCAGTTGAAGTCGTGCAGGCGGACGCCGGAAAAGCGGCTGGTCACCCCGTTGAAGATCTTCGAGAAGATACGTTTTTCCGCCGGGTCGTGGCGCGTCGCCTTCCAGCCGGAGACCAGGTCCAGCCCGTCCGCCTCCAGGGCGGCGAGCAGCTTGCCCACCTCGTCCGGGTCGTCCTGCAAGTCGGCGTCCATGGTCACCACGATCTCGCCGCGGGCGGCGGCAAACCCCGCCTGAAGGGCGTCCGACTTGCCCCGGTTGCGGCCGAAGCGCAGGGCGCGCACCCGGCCGTCGGCCCGGTGCAGGGTGCGGATCAGGTCGAAGGAGCCGTCGCTGCTGCCGTCGTCCACGAACACGATCTCGAAGCCGTGGCCCAGCGCCTCGGTGGCGGCGCGGATGCGCCGGTACAGCTCCTCCAGGGAGGGCCGCTCGTTGAGCAGTGGGATCACGTAGCTGATGTGCGGCGGCGCCGTTGCCGGGGTTTCCGCCAGGGCGCGCGCGTCGTCCAGCACCGGCGTCACCCCTGCTCCCCGTCGTCGTGCCGGTCCTTGCCGGGGCGGGGGGTGTTGTGCTTGCGCGCCAGGTACAGCACGTTCTCGATCAGCTTGCGGTTGGCGCCGATCAGGTCGGCCACCACCCCCAGGATGAGCACCTGGAAGCCGAGGATGATGAGGACGGCGGACAGGATCAGCGACTGCACGTGGCCGTCCGCGTCGCCCATGAAATACAGGATCACGAAGCGCAGGCCGGGGATCAGCCCCAGCAGCATCAGCGCGCCGCCCGCGTACGAGAACATCTTGAGCGGCTCGTACATGGTGTACACCCGCACCATGGTGGCGGCGGAGCGCTTGATGTAGCCGAGGATGCTGCCGAACAGGCGCGACTCGCGCAGCATGGGGTTGGTGCGGATGGGCACGTGGGTGATGGCCACCGCCTGCTTGCCCGCCTGGATGATGGTTTCCAGGGTGTAGGTGAACTCCGAGACGACGTTCATGCGCAAGGCCGCCTCGCGGCTGTAGGCCCTGAAGCCGGAGGTGGTGTCCGGCACCTCGGTGCCGGAGAGCTGCCGAACCACCCAGCTGCCGAAGGTCTGCAAGCGCTTCTTGACGGGCGAGAAGTGGGCGATGGCATCCGTGTTGCGGTCGCCCACCACCATGTCGGCCCGGCCCTCCAGGATGGGCTGCACCAGGGTGGCGATGTCGGCGCCGCAATACTGGTTGTCCGCATCCGTGTTGACGATGATGTCGGCCCCCAGCGCCAGGGAGCGCTCGATGCCCGCCATGAAGCCGCGGGCCAGCCCCTTGTTGTTGGTGAAGCGCACGATGTGGTGCACCCCCAGCTCGCGCGCCACCTGGCTGGTGCGGTCGCGGGAGCCGTCGTCGATCACCAGGTACTCGATGACATCCACGCCGGGGATGGCGCGCGGCAGATCCGCCACCGTCACCGGGAGCGAGCGCTCCTCGTTGAAACAGGGGATCTGGATGATCAGCTTGATGGGGGGTTCCAGTCGCACCGGCTACATCCTAACACCAATCGGCCCTGCCACCGGGCGGGGTCCGGAAAACCCTTTTCGGTCCACACCGGCATGGGCCTTTACGGCAACCTCGGCTGGGTCAGCCGCACCACGCCGTCGTTCTGGTTCGACGGCAGGCCCATATCGTACACGCCGGAGGCCGCCAGGTCGTTGGAAGTGGTGGTGGCGATGCCGCTGCCGGCAAAACGCACCTCGATGTTCGCCTGGGGCACCCCCACCGCGTCGTTCACCTGCCCCTGCAACATCACGTACTGGCCCGGCGACTGCACCACCACGTTCAGGCGGGCGTAGGTCACCTCGTCGGGGAAGACGACGAAGCGGCGGTTGCCGTTGTCCCCGTCCACGGCGCTGGCCCAGACGTTGCCCGCCGGGACGTTGAAGGCGATAAAGCGCCCGGAGGTGTCGGTCACGTCACCCCCCAGGGGGGAGAGGGGCCGGCCGGCCGCGTCCAGATAGACCAGGTCCGGCACCGGGTTGCCCTCCAGGTCCGCCACGGTCACCGCGATGCCGTCCTGCGCCACGCGGTGCGCGAAGTACAGGGTGGCGGTGTCCGAGAAGTGGTTCACCACCGCCAGGTCCAGGCCCGGCTCCACGTCCAGGAAGCCGGTGGCGATGTCGAGGGGGGCGTCGCCGGTGGCCAGCGGCGGCCTGCGGCACCCGGCGGCGGCGCATTGCCACGGCGAGAACAGCCCGTCCTCGTGGCCCAGGTAGACGGTCACCGTGCCGGTGCCGGAACACAGGACGACCAGATCGCGGCGGCCGTCGCCGTTGATGTCCTCCAGCTTCATGCGGGTGGGCACGCAGCCGGGGTCGAGGGCCATGCCCGGCTCGATGAACTGGGCCAGGCCGTCCACCCGCTCGATCACCTGCACGTTGTTGAGCCCCTGGTTGAGCACGATGGATTCCAGGTCGCGGTCGACGGTCGCGATGCCGTCGCCGTTGATGTCGGTCTGGATCAGGTCCACGGGCCGGGCGCTGGACGCGAGCGACAGGGGCACCTGGCGCACCAGCTTGTCGGCGGCGTTGAAGTAGGTCTCGATGGTGTTCGAGCCCTCCATGGCCACCACCACGTCATCCAACACGACGGGGCCGTTCAGACGGCCGGCGGCGCTCTCCTCCTTGTTCAGCTCGCGCACCATCAGCGCCGACGGCAGGCTGCCGCTCAGGGCCACCGGCGAATAGGGGGCCTCCTCGAACAGCTTCTCCTCGTTGCGGTAGAAGATCGACAGGGAGGTGGAGGCGCGGTTCAGCACCACGATGTCGTCGCTCTGGCCGTCGCCGTCCAGGTCGCCGCGCGCCATGCGCACCGGGCCGTTGCCCACCTGCAGGCGGCGCGTGCGGTCCTCGCGGAACACGCCGCGCACGGTGCCCAGCAGCACCGTGATGTCGGACGAGCCCTGGTTGAGCACCAGGATGTCGCCCACGCCGTCCGCGTCCACGTCCATGCCCATCAGGTCCACCGGCGACAGGCCCACCGGGTAGGTGCCCACGTAATTGAAGTCGCCGTTGCCGCTGGCGAAATAGACGGTCACCTCGTCGGACGCGCCGTTGGCCACGATCAGGTCGGTCTTGTCGTCGCCGTTCAGGCGCGCGGCGGCCACGGCGGTGGGGCCCACGATGCCCTGGGTCACGTCGCACACGAACGGCACCCGGTTCGACCCGGCGCAATCGCCGCGCGTGTCGCCCGGCTCCACGTCGGTCCACGACTGCACCGCCACCTGGCCCAGCACGATCCCCTTGGCCGGATCCTGCACGATGGTGCGGCCCGCGGCAGCCAGGGTGTTCAGTATGCCCGTTTGCACCGCGCCGCGCCCCACCACCAGCAGGTCGCGGCCCGCCACGTCCCACAGGGTCACCCCCATGTCCAGGTTGTGGGTCTTGTAATAGGCGTCGCCGCCGAAGGCGGTGGCGATGTACTCGCCCATCACCCCCAGGGTGGTGGCGTAGCCCCCGGCCTGATCGGCGTTGGTGGTCAGGAAGCCCGACACGCCGGACTCGTCGCGGCGCTTCTCGCCGTGGAAGGTCAGGGTGGCGCCGGCGGTGAATGGCCGGCCGTCCAGGATGCGCACGGTGCCCGCCACCCCCACCCGGTCCACCGGCGCGTCGCCCACCAGCACGCGGCCGACGCTGGTGATGCCGCCGGGGAACACGCGCGTGGCCAGGCTGCCCGAGTCATCCTTCGACACCACGTGGATCAGCACCGGCCCATCCGGCACGTTGAAGGCGATGAACTCGCCACGGGTGGAGGTGGCGTCGAGCTTTTGCGGCAGACCCTGCTCGTCCATGTAGCGGATCTCGCCCACCGGGTCGCCGTTCACGTCCAGGAGGACCACCTTCAGGTCCTCCGGCGTGGTCAGCGAGTACACGTCGAGAGTGCGCCCCATCAGGATGCCGCGCGACGGGTCGAGGGTCACGCCGGCCACCGCCGCCATGGTCTCAAGCTCGGTGCGGGTGAACACCTGGAGGTTCCGCACCGTCTCCAGCGATCCGTCGGCCAGCACCTCGGGGGTGGTCATGGTCACCACCTGATAGGTGTCCACATAGCGGCTGTTGCCGGGCACGTCGCCCACCCGGAAGATGTAGTCGCCGCGCAACAGCAGGTTCGACTGGGTATCGTCCACCCGGTCGGCGGCCGGCGCGCGGCTCTTGGCGGCGATCAGGAAATTGTCGCCGATGAAACGGGTCTGCCCGCGGATCGGGCCGTCGTGGGCGCCGGGCCCGGCCGGATAGCCCGCCACGTCGATCACCACGTCGGTCACCGACGTCACCAGGTCCGACAGGGTGACCACGCCCCGCATGGACACGATGTTCGGCGCCTTCGGCTGGTCGGGCGTGGAGGCGCTCGACACCTCCACATCCACCAGGGTCGCCCCGTCCGGGAGCACGTCCACCACGTCGGCGCCCGCGTTCAGGGTCCGGGCGCCGGACGACTCGGTATAGGAGCTGGTGCGGATGAACACCGGCCCCGCCGGCACATTGAGCGCCAGGAATTCGGTGGTGCTCTCGAAATAGCCGGTGCCCGCAGGCACCGGCGGCGGCACCACCAACGGCCCCCCCTCCACCATCTGCCGGCGGGTGAAGAAGCCCTGGAACAGGGTGCCGGCGGGGTTGCCGTCCAGATCGGTGACGATGATGCGGTTGTGCTGCTGCGCGGTGTCCTGCCCGCCCACCACGCGGCCGATCAGGATGCCGGTGCCGGGCTGGCGGGTCAGGCCGGTCTCCTGGAACCAGGCGTCCACCTGCGCGCTGGGCACCATGTTGATGAAGCGCGTCAGGTCCACCGCGTCGCCCAGGTCGGAAAGGTCCGTGTCCATCTCCTGGTAGGTGGTCTCGAAGCCCGGCGAGTCGCCCCGGATCTCGAACATGCTGTTGGATGGCAGCACGAAGCGGAACCCCACCAGCGGGGTGACCTGCAACAGCCCGCGGTCGTCCGAGAAGCGGGGCTGCTTCTGCAAGCCCACCGCCGCCACCTCCACCGGCCACACGTTGGCGGCGGGGTCGAGCCGGTCGGTGACGGGGCCGGTCACGCCGATCTCGGCCACCACCACCGGGATCACCTGGACCGGCTTCACCGAGATGGAATCCGCCACCACCGCCACATGGGTGACGCCGCGGCCGCCGTTGGACCCGATCAGGAACGCCTCCCCCTGGGGGGCGTTAAAGATGGTGAAGCTGCCCTGGTCGGCGGTGCCGTCCACGGCCACGAAGTCGGGCACGCCGCCCAGGCCGTTGTAGAACACGTCGGTCACCGGGTTGCCCTCGAAGTCCATCACCTCCAGCGTCACGCCCTTGATGGGGGTGGCGCCAAACACCACGAAGCCGTTGATGATGCCCGACGGCTTGGTGGGATCGGTCTGCAACGACACGTTGGCCGCCGACAGCAGGTTGCGCAGGTCGGCGGCGGAGAAGATGCGCAGGTCGCCGCTCTTGTCGCGCCCGCCCTTCGAGCCACGGTCGCGGGCGCCGGAGGGGAAGTCGAAGTTGTAGGTGTCCACGAACGGCACGTCGCGCACGCCGGACGACACGGGCGGGCCGGGAAAGCGCTCGGCGTTGCACCCCAGCGCCACGGCGCACAGCAGCGCGGCAACGGCCCGGACGGCGCGCCTCGGCGAATGCCGGTTAGAACTGATAGGCCACCTCCATGTACACCCGCGAGCTGTTCTGGAAGAACCCGGCGAAGTGGAACTGGCCCGGCATCGGCTCGCCGCGCGGGCCGGTGTCGGCGATGCGGCCGGCCATGATGTCGGCACCCACGCTCAGCTTGATGCGGCTGGTGAGCAGCACGTCGCCGCGCGGGCGGAGCACCCACTCCTGGTCGTTCTGGAAATGGATCGCCAGGATCTGCGCGGTCAGGACGTTGTCGAACAGGGTCTTGCGCGCGAACAGGGCCTGCACGATGTCGTTCTTGTCGGCGATGATGGCGTCCGTGTATCCGATGATGGTGGCCTGGAGGTACTGCACGGACCAGTCGATCCCGAACTTGGAGAAATCCAGGTTGACCGCCCACTTGTAATAGTCCCGCTGGATCTCGCCGCCGACGGCCTCGGCCGGCAGGACGACGCCGGCGCCCAGGAAGGTGCCGAACACCTTGTTGTGGACGTAGGCCGCCTCCATGCTCCAGATGCCCGGCGCCATGGCGCGCGACCCGGCAAAGCCCAGAATCTTCAGGCGCGGCGGCTCGGGCACGAAGTCCACCGTGGGGGTTTCGCCGAACTTGGCGTCGGCGCCCACGCCGCGGATGGAGCGGAACGCCGCCGGAAAGTCATCCCAGGTGTCGAAGAAGCTCACCGCCAGGTCGGCGTCGTAGACGTTGAAATTATACTTGATGGCGTATTCCGCATTGGCGATGCCGCTCTCCGGCACGCGCAGGTCCGGCAGGTACTGGAACTGCTCGTACTCGGTGCCCACCGGCGCCGGCTTGTGGGTCTTGATGTCCGGGATCCACAGGAGTTGCACGCTGCCCGCGTTCAGGTAGTAGTCGAGGCGCACCATGTTGAGGGGGATGTAGCGGTCCTGCACATCGCGCAGGATGAACTCCTTGAAGTCCAGCGGGTTGATCTCGTCCGTCACCCGCGCGCCCTCCACCACGCCCCAGCGCACGATCTGCTTGCCCACCCGCAGGTCGGCGTTGTCGAAGTGATAGTCCAGGTAATACTCGCGCAGCTCGGCGCCGTATTTGAGCGCCTTCACCAGGCGCGTGTTGTCCGCCTCGAGCGCCGCCAGCACCTCCGGGGTCTGTTCCTGGGTGAGGATGGTGGTGGGGCCGCGCCGGGGGTGCACCGTGTCGATGTCCTCGATGTCGTACACCGCGTCGTACCAGGCGCGCGGCACCAGGGTCAGCTCCGCGTTGTCGCCGATGGAGGTGAGGGTCTGGAGGCGCACCACGTTGAGGATCTTCGAGAACGACGACGGCGTGACGTAGCGGTAGGCGGTTTCGTTGCGCACGTAGCCCGACACCGTGGTGCCCGTGGTATCCAGGAACCAGGCGACCCAGCCCTGTTTTCCGGCCTCGCCCTCCGCCACCGCCTCGCCCACCGCGGCGCGCCCCTCGGCACGCTCCGGCTGGGCGCGCAGGGAGACCTCCTGCGCCCATGCCGGGGCGGCCGCGAACAGCAACAGACAGAGCAACACAACCCGGGCAAGCAACAGCGGTCAGGCTCCGATGCGATCCTTAAGTCCGGTCCCGCGCCGCGCGCACCGCCACGGCACCCTCCGGCATGCGCCGGAAAGCCGTCACCCGTGTCCGTCGATGGGGGGCCAAGAAAAATGCGTTTCCCAATATTTCAACCAGTTACAACAGGCGCACCATTAAACCACAGTTTCCCCCCCGCGCCGCCCCTTTTCCATAAGCAAGATCGGTTCCCGGTCATCCCGGCCCGCCACGCCGTTGCGCCAGCTCCGCCCGCCACCCCGGCAGCCGGGGATCGCCCGGCAGGCGCCGCGCCAGCTCCGCCAGCGCCGCGTCGGCGGCGGCCCGGTTCCCCGCGAAGGCGTGCAGGCGCATGGCCAGGAGCGGGGTGAGCGGGTAATCGGGCCGCGTGCGCGCCAGAAGCAGGATGGCCTGGCGGGCGTCCTCCGGCCGGTTCAGGCGCAGGGCCAGGTCCACCAGGGTGGTGGCCGAGGCGCCCGGCGGCAGTGGGTTGGGGTAGCGCCGGGTGGCCAGGTTGTCCGCCTCCGCGCGCATCAGCCGGCGCAGGGTGGCCAGGGCCGCCTGCGCCTGCCCCACGCCCATCTGGGCGTGAAACAGGTTGGTGAGATACACCGGGTTGGCCGGGTCCAGGGCCGCCACCCGCGCCATCACCGCCAGGGCCTCCCGGTGGCGCCCCTGCCTCAGGTACACCCCCGCCAGGTTGGTGGCGATCTGCGGCGCGTCCGGGTGGTCCGCCAGCACGCGCAGGTAGGCCCGCTCCGCCTCCGCCAGCCGGCCGGCGGAAAAATACGCCTTGCCCAGGTTGGCCCACGCCTCCTCCGAGCGGGGATCGTGCGCCACGGCGTCCTCCCACACGGCGAGGTTGGTGGCCCACACCTGCTGGCGCTGCCAGCCGATGAGCGCGAACGCCGCCAGCACCACCCCGAACAGCACCCCCGCCGCCCGCCGCCGCCCCGCCAGCGTCCGCCACGCCGCGCACCCCAGCCAGCCCACCACCACGGCCACGCCCATGCTCGCCGTGTAGCCCCGGTTCTCCATCAGCACCGTGTTCAGGTGAACGAACGTCGACGGCGCGATCAGCAGGAAGTACCACCCCACCCCCACCGCCACCAGCGGCCGCCGCCTTGCGTTCCA
>JACRHL010000020.1 GCA_016212085.1 Nitrospirota bacterium
CAATGGTACTGCGCGGGCCACTGCGTGGGAGAGTAGGTCACTGCCAGGATTTATCCAAAAAGCCCCCCGGCCCAAACCGGGGGGCTTTTTCGTGCCCAATCGCACACCCGACCGCCGTCTTCCATTGACAGAAACGCCCCCGCTGGTTACCGTAAACCCTTTGATGTCCGCCAAGTTTGGATGCCCCGGCAATGGTCGACCCCATTCCACACAGCGCGTCGCCCGGCGACGCCCATGCGCCGTCGGCCGACACCATGAGCGAGGCCGCCCTGCGGGAGGGCGTGGCCCGCTTCAAGTGGTACTCCCCCATCGATTTTGGCGGCGGGGTGATCGCCCGTGGCAACTTCAACGGCTCGGACCTCAACTCCATCAATTTCGGGCTGGGGCGCTGGGATTACATCCTGCGCCGCAACCTGCCGAGCCTGGTGGGCAAGCGGGTGCTGGACATCGGCTGCAACAGCGGCATCTTCTGCGTGGAAATGGCGCGCATGGGCGCGGTGGACGTGGTGGGCGTGGACAGCTCGGCGGCATGGCCCGGCTGGGTCGCGCAGGCGGAGTTCGTCAAGGCGGCGCTGGAGTGGCGCTGCCAGACCCGCTACCCGGTCCGCTTCGTGGACGCCGACATGGCCGCCATCCCCGACCTGGACCTGGGCCGGTTCGACGTGGTCATCGCCCTGTGCTGCATCTATTACCTCAAGGACGAGCCGCTCCAGCGGCTGGTGAACCATCTGGCCAGGAATACGGAAACGCTGGTCCTGCAAGGCAACACCAACCGCAACGACCAGTCACCCGAGGTGCTGCGGCGGGCCACCCCGGGCTACCTGAACCGGGCGATGCGGCAGGCCGGTTTTTCCCATGTTTCCGTGGACCGGCCGTTGTTTTACGGCCGGCCGTGCGTGGTCGCCTCGCACCGGCCGCCGCCCCGCCTGGCGCCCTTGCCGCGCCGCGACCGGCTGCGCCTTTGGCTGCGGCGCTGGATTTAAGGCCGCGTGGCGGCGCGCCTGATGCGTGCCAATCTGGGTCGCATGACCGGTTAGGGAGACCGTGGCGGGGCTGATTCAACGCATGTGGCGCAACCGGCACACCTACCGGGCGGAGGACGCCGCGGCCGACGCGGACACCGTGGCGGTGGCCGGCTGGCTGGGTGGTCTGATGGGCTCGGAGCCGTGGCGGGCGGTGGGCGTGTCGCAGAATTTCGCCAGTCGTTCGCTGGTGTTCGAGCGGCCCGATGGGGCGGGCGGTGATCTGCCGCCGCGCATCTTCGTCAAGCGTTTCGCGGAGGACGACCGGGGCCCGGACCGGCGCATGGCGCGGGAGCTCCACGCCCTGGCGGTGTGCGGCGCGCTGGCGGCGCCCCCGGTGGTGGCCACCCCGAGGGTGTTCGGCGGCGACGCGGAACTGGGGTGCGTGGCCCTGGCCCACGTGCACGGGCCGTCCCTGTTCAACGTCCTTTGGAACGGGCGCGGGCGGCGTGGCCCGGTGCCGCCGCTGGCGGCGGTGGGCGCCTGGCTGGCGGCGCTGCACGCCACGGCGCCGGCCGCCGGCGGGCCGGGCGCCGAAATCGCCGACGGCGCCGCCGCCCTGGCGGAGGACCGGCGGGTGGTGGCGCGCAAGCTGGCCTTTCTGGCGGAGCGCCGGCCACGGGATTTCGGGGCCGGGCGGGCGGCGCGCATCGAGCGGGAGTGGGAGCGCCTGGCCGCGCCGCTGGCGGCGCGGCCGGTGGTGCCCATCCACGGCGACTTCACCGCCGCCAACAGGATCGTGCGCGACGATGGCGGCGTGGCGGTCATCGACCTGGCCGCCTTCACCCACGGCCACCCCCTCAACGACGTGGCGCGGCTGTGCGCCGAGCTGCTGCTCATCGAGCGGGCCATGCCGGACCACCCCGGCCCCGCGTGCCGTGCCTTCCTGGAAGGCTACGCGGCGGCGGGCGGGGAGGAGTGGCTCGCGGAGGGGGGCCTGTCCACCGGTCTGCATGCCCACCTGGTCAAGCACCTGCTCATCAACTGCACCATGATGGTGGCGCACGTGGGCAGCCGCAACTTCCTCAACCCGCTGCACTGCATGCTGCTGTACCGGGCCTACCGAGGGATGCTGCGGGCGATCGTGCCGGGCTGACCCGCCCCCTTTTTTGCGGGACCGCCCCGGGCCGGGCTTGCCGCCACCGGCGCGATTCCTTATAACGTGCGCATGAAATCCTACCGGCTGGTCCCCATGACCCACACCCCCCGCGCCGACGGCACCGCGGCGCTGCTGGCCGAGCTCAACGCCGAGCAGGCGGAGGCGGCGCGCACCACCCAGGGCCCGCTGCTGGTGATCGCCGGCGCCGGCACCGGCAAGACGCGCACCCTCATCTACCGTACCGCCGTGCTGGTGGACCAGGGCATCGCCCCGGAGCGCATCCTGCTGCTCACCTTCACCCGCCGCGCCGCCGAGGAGATGCGCCAGCGGGCGGGCCTGCTGCTGGATACCCGCTGCGACCGGGTGTCGGGCGGTACCTTCCACGCCACCTGCGCCGGGCTGCTGCGCCGCTTTGGCGGCGCCGTCGGCCTGGACCCGGCCTTCACCATCATGGACCGGGCCGACGCCGAGGAGGTGGTGGGCTACGTGCGCGCCGAGCTGAACCTGGGCGACCGCTCGCGCCGCTTCCCCAAGAAGAAGGCGCTGCTGGACATCCTGAGCAAGGCCGTCAACCGCGACGTGGCGGTGGCGGACACGGTGGCGGAGGAGTATCCCCACTTCCTGGAATACGTGGGTGACATCGAGCGCGTGGCGGGCGCCTACCGCGAGCAGAAGCGCCGCCGCCAACTGGTGGATTATGACGACCTGCTCACCCTCACCGTGCAGCTTCTGGAGCGGCACCCCCACGAGCGGGAGCGGGTGGGGGCCCTGTTCAGCCACATCATGGTGGACGAGTATCAGGACACCAACCGCCTCCAGGCGCGGCTGGTGCGGCTGCTGGCCAACGGCCACGACAACGTGATGGCGGTGGGCGACGACGCCCAGAGCATCTACCGCTTCCGGGGCGCGTGCTTCCGCAACATCATGGATTTTCCGCGGGAGTTCCCCGGCACGCGCCTCGTCAAGCTCACCCGCAACTACCGCAGCACGCCCGAGGTGCTGCACCTGGCCAACCGGGTGATCGCCGGGGCCCGCGAGCGCTACGAGAAGGACCTGACCAGCACCTGCGGCCCCGGCGACGTGCCGGCGCTGATCTGCGCCCCCACCGAGAACATGCAGTCGCGCTTCGTGTGCCAGCGCATCCTGGAGCTGCACGAGGCGGGGGTGCCGCTGCACGAGGTCGCCGTGCTGTTCCGCAGCGCCTACCACACCTTCGACCTGGAGGTGGAGCTGGCGCGCCACCACCTGCCCTTCACCAAGCGCGGCGGCCTCAAGTTCATGGAGACCGCCCACGTGAAGGACGTGGTGGCCTACCTGCGGGTGCTGG
Organism: Nitrospirota bacterium; assembly: GCA_016212085.1. Taxonomy (GTDB): domain Bacteria; phylum Nitrospirota; class JACRHL01; order JACRHL01; family JACRHL01; genus JACRHL01. The sequence continues at coordinate 3,449 of JACRHL010000020.1, forward strand.
GCAACCCCCACGACGCCATCAGCTGGGGCCGCGTGCTGCGCCTGCACGCGGGCATCGGCGAGGTGACCGCGCAGAAGATCTTTGGCCACCTGGAGGATCGGGCGGACCCGTGGGCCGCCTTGCTGGCCATGCCCGCGCCGTGGACCGAAAGGCTGCGCCCCCTGGGCGAGGTGCTCGCCCCCCTGGCGCGGAGCCAGAAGCCGCCGGCGGACATGGCGGCGGCGGTGATCGAATACTACACGCCACAGCTCAAGGCCCAGTTCGACGACTATCCCAAGCGCATCAAGGACCTGGACCAGGTGGTGGCCGTGGCGGAGCGCTACGCCGCCCTGGAGCCGTTCCTGACCGACCTGGCCCTGGAGCCGCCGGAGGCCAGCGTGGCGGGCACGGAGGCGGAAGGGCGGGACGACCATTTGATCCTGTCCACCATCCACTCCGCCAAGGGGCTGGAGTGGCAGGCGGTGTTCGTGATCTGGGCGGTGGACGGCCGCTTCCCGTCCGCCTACGCGGAGGGGTCGGACGAGGAGCTGGACGAGGAGCGGCGCCTCATGTACGTGGCCCTCACCCGCGCCAAGCGGCACCTCACCATCACCTATCCCATCAACGTGTACGACCGGGCCACGGGGATGGTCCTGTCGAAGCCGTCGCGCTTTGTCGCCGGGCTGCCCGCCGAGGTGCTGGAGCCGTGGGCCCTGGCGGACGATGCCGGCCCCGCCCGCGCCGGCGGGACGGCCGGGCGGGCGGCGGGCGCCGACGACGAGTGGGGCGAGTACTTCAACCAGGACGGCGGCTGGTAGGGGTGGCACCTCCGGCACCCCGCCCGCGCAACCGGGGCGCCCGCGCCGTCGGTTGGCGTCGCCCGGATTTGCCGCGCGCGGCGGCGCTCCATGTAGAATAGGCGGCCATGTACGACATCAAGGACATCTTCGACGACCACGTCTATCCGAAGCTCGACCGTCGGGAACTGCTTTCCCCCCTGGAGCCGGAGGACCTGGGCCACGCCTTCCGGGTGAACTGCCCGGAGTGCGGCCGCCACACCGCCGTGATCTCCAAGGAGGGGCGCTACATCCGCTGCCGCGGGGAGGGCGGCTGCGGCTATGTGGAGGGCATCTGGTCCTACGTGCAGAAGAGCCGGGGCCTGTCGCACACGGAGACCTTTCTGTATCTGGCGGACCACGTGGACTACGTGGTCACCCACCCCGGCCCCTACGATTTTTCGCGCCTGTTCGCCGCCCAGCGCAAGTCGCTGCTGCTGGAGGACTTTTTGGCCTGGAGCGGCACCCAGCTGGAAACCGCCGCCGACGCGCTGGAGTACCTTACCAAGCGGCGCGGCTTCACCCTGGCCGCCATCCGCGAGGTGAAGCTGGGGTACTACCCGTCGCAAAAGGCGGCCCTCACCTATCTGACGGAGCGCGGCTACGGCCGCGACGCCATCGAGGAGGCGGGCCTCTTCACCAAGGGGCTGGGCGACACCCACCGCCTGGTGACCGGCTACCGCGACCGGGTGGGGCGCCTCACCGGCATCGCCTGCCGCTACGTGGGCGATCCGCCCGCCGGCACCCCCAAGTACCTGTACAGCTACGGCATCGACAAGAGCACCCCGTACAACCTGCACAAGGCGCGGGACTTCATGGAGCTCATCATCGTCGAGGGCATCTTCGACGTGCTGTCCATGCGCGTGCACGGCATCGACACGGTGATCGGCGTGGAGGGCGCGCGCCTCACCCGCGAGCAGGTGCGCCAGCTTGCCGGCTGCGGCATCCGCAAGGTGATCCTGGGCTTCGACCGCGACGACGCCGGCCGCAAGGCCACCGAGGCGGCGCTGGACATCCTGCTCGGCCAGACCGGCATCCGCTCCTACGTGCTGGAGCTGCCGGAGGGGTATACCCACCCGGACGAACTCATCGAGGACGAAGGGGTCGAGGCGTACTGGGAGCGCATCAAGGGCGCCGAGCAGGGGGCCGTGTGGAAGGCCCGGCGGCTGCTGTCGCGCTACAGCCTGGACACCGACATCGGCCGCGACGGCGCGTTCCGCGAGGGCATGGGCTTCGAGGAGACCATCCGCGACCCGGCGGACGGCCAGCACTTCCGCGAAACCCTGGCCGAGGCCCTGGAGATGCCCCTCGACCAGCTTCTGGTCACCCTGCGCACGGAGCGCGACGTGCAGCTGCGCCGCCACCTGGAGGCGGGCTACCGCGACCTGCTGGACGAGGCGGGGCGGCTGCTCCAGGCGGGGCGCTTCACGCGGCTGCGCGAGCACCTCCAGAACGGCCTGTACGCCCTGCGCAGCCGCGAGATGGTGCGCCGGGTGCGCTACTTCGACCGCAACGAGTTCCTGGAGCGGGTGAAGGCCGTGCCGGTGGACGAGGTGGACCTGGGCATCCCCGGCCTCACCCGTCTCGTCAACCTGCGCCGGGGCGACCTGGTGGTGGTGGGCGCCCGCGGCCGCCACGGCAAGAGCACGTTCGCCTACAACCTGTTCCTGAACCTGGTGGAGCGCTACCCGGAGGCGCCGTCCCTGTTCTTCGGCTACGAGATCCCGGACCACATCGCCATGGCGCGGCTGGCCACCATCTGGGCGCGCAAGCACCGGGGCGCCCGCTACGCCTACCGGGACGACGTGATCGCCAACTACCGGGACGGGCGCTTCCCCAAGGAGGTGTTCGAGGCCTTCAACGGGCTGGGGCAGTACGGGCTGGAGAAGCGCTTCGGCTTCGTCTACCGGCCCGGCTCCACCGTCGACCAGGTGGTGAGCTACGCCCAGAAGGCCGCCGACGAGCGCGGCAAGGTGGGCGCCGTGCTGGTGGACTACCTGGAGCTGGTGCGCACCGCCACCCTGCGCGACGAGGAGTTCCGTGCCGCCGAGGTGATGAGCAAGCTGCGCCAGCTGGCCCAGGAGCTGTCCACCCCCGTGTTCGTGTTCACCCTGATGGCCCAGGCCCGGGGCGCGGCGCAGGAGATCTCCGCCATGGACACGGTGGCGGTGGGCCGCGAGCTGGCGCGCCGCCGGCCGACGCTGGAGGACTTCGTCCACCCGCGCCGCTTGCAGATGGAGTCGGCCACCGTGCTCGGCATCTACAACCACGAGCGCGAGAAGGACACCTTCCTGCGCGGCGTGGAGCCGCGCGACACGTCGCCCCTCGACGTGTTCGTGGTGGCCAACCGGGAGGGATCCGCCGGATCCCTCACCCTATCGTTCGACATGAAGAGTGGCTGGATCGGAGAGGAGAAATAGGACCCGATGGCTGAAACCGTGGATGAGCTGACCGTTTCCTATTCGGAGGACGGCAGGGAGGTGGTGAAGGAGCTCGACAAGGAGGTCCTGACCAAGGGCGCCTGGGCGACGCTGATGTTCAAGTATCAGGACATGGACAAGGCCACGGGGGAATACGGCCCCACCAAGGTGACCATCCGCCGCTACAAGAAGATGGGCGGCAGCTACCGCCCCCAGAGCAAGTTCAACATCTCCGGCGAGAAACAGGCCAAGCAGATCGCCGACGTGCTGAACCGCTGGTTCTAGCAGGCTGTTGAAAACACCGCTTTTCGGCATGCCTGCGTCCGGCACAGGGATGTGCCGGCGGATTGCGAGCGCGTAAGCGCCTGGAATCCGGAGGAACCGGAACGCCGCGCGGTTCCGGTTCCGGGTTGAAAAAATCCAGGGAAGGACTGTTTCAACATCCTGCTAGCGCCGGGGGGGCCGCCGGGCCGCCCGGCGCGGCGGGTCAGGCCAGCTCCTGGGTGGCGTTGAAGCGCACCTTGGGCCAGGCCTCCTCCACCCGCTTCAGCGACCACACGCTGTCGGCCAGGTAGGTGAGCTTGCCCTCGCCGTCGTGGGCCAGGTTGCCCTGGTTCCTGCGGGTGAAGTCGTCGAGGATTTTCGGGTCGTCGGCGCCGATCCAGCGGGCGGTGCCGTAGGAGACCGCCTCGAACTGCCCCTCCACGCCGTACTCATCGTGCAGGCGCGCCAGGATCACCTCGAACTGCAACGCGCCCACGGCGCCCAGGATGTAGCCGCCGCCGACCAGCGGGGTGAACATCTGCACCGCCCCCTCCTCCGCAAGCTGCTCCAGCCCCTTGGTGAGGGCCTTGGCCTTCATGGGGTTGAGCAGGCGCATGCGCCGGAACAGGTCGGGCGCGAAGTGGGGGATGCCGATGAACTTGAGCGGCTCCCGGCTGGTGAAGGTGTCGCCGATCTTGATGGTGCCGTGGTTGTGGATGCCGACGATGTCGCCGGCGAAGGCCTCGTCCACCGTCTTGCGCTCCTGGGCCATGAAGGTGGTAGCCGCCTTCACGTTGATGTCGCGCCCCAGGCGGTGGTGGCGCAGCTTCATGCCGCGCTCGAACCGGCCGGAGCAGATGCGCAAAAAGGCGATGCGGTCGCGGTGGGCCTTGTCCATGTTCGCCTGGATCTTGAACACGAAGCCGGAGAACGCCTCCTCCGCGGGGTCCACCACGCGCTCCAGCGCGGCGCGCGGCTGGGGCGGCGGGGCCAGCTCCACGAACGCCGCCAGCAGCTCCTTCACGCCGAAATTCTGGATGGCGCTGCCGAAGAACACCGGGGTCTGCCTGCCCGCAAGGTAGGCGTCGCGGTCGAACGGCTCGGCGGCGCCGGTGACCAGCTCCACCTCCTCGCGGAAACGGGCGGCGTCGTCACCCAACAGCGTGTCGAGGCGGGGGTCGGCCACGCCGGTCATGGGCATGTCCTCCTGCACGCGCTTGCCGTCCTTGAGGGTGAAGCGGTGCAGGGTGTTGGTGCGCAGGTTGTAGCACCCCTTGAAGCGCTGGGCCATGCCGATGGGCCACATCATCGGCGCGCAGGCGATGCCCAGGCGCTCCTCGATCTCGTTCAGCAGGTCGAGGGGCTCCAGCCCCTCCCGGTCGAGCTTGTTGATGAAGGTCATCACCGGCGTGGTGCGCAGCCGGCACACCTGCATCAGCTTGTCGGTGCGCTCCTCCACGCCCTTGGCCACGTCGATCACCATGAGCACCGAGTCCACGGCGGTCAAGGTGCGGTAGGTATCCTCCGAGAAGTCCTCGTGGCCCGGCGTGTCGAGCAGGTTGACCTCGCGGCCCAGAAAATCGAACTGCATGACCGACGACGTGACCGAGATGCCGCGCTCCTGCTCCACCTTCATCCAGTCGGAGCGGGCATGGCGCAGGGCCTTGCGCGCCTTGACGGTGCCGGCCATCTGGATGGCGCCGCCGCACAGCAGCAGCTTTTCGGTGAGCGTGGTCTTGCCCGCGTCCGGGTGGCTGATGATGGCGAATGTGCGCCGCTTGGCCACTTCGGTGGCAAGCGCCGCTTGGCTGGGCAGGGTCATCGGTTGGTTTCGTTGGATGGGGTGTTGAGCGCCTTGCGCGCCGCCCGCGCCGTGCGCGGCGGCGGCCCGTTAGGTCATAATTATACCCCAAGGCCCGGTGCCCGGGCGCGCATGGCGGGCCGGGCGGGCGATTTTGTCGTGACCGAAGGCGGATGGATGTCGAACCGGAATCCCCAGCATGTCGTTCTGTACCACGCTGACTGCATCGACGGCTTCGGCGCCGCCTGGGCCGCCTGGCGCCGCCTGGGCGCCGCCGCCGAGTACGTGGCCGTCACCCATGGCGACGCGCCGCCGGACGTGGCCGGCAAGCGGGTGACCATCGTCGATTTCTCCTACAGTCGCCCGGTGCTGCTGGAAATGGCCGCCAAGGCCGCCGCCCTGGAGGTGGTGGACCACCACAAGACCGCCCTGGAGAACCTGGCGGGGCTCGACTTCTGCACCTTCGACATGGCCAAGAGCGGCGCGGTGCTGGCGTGGGAGCACTTCCATCCGGGCGAGCCGGTGCCGCCGCTGCTCATGCACGTGCAGGACAAGGATCTGTGGCAGTGGAAGCTGCCCGGCAGCGCCGAGATCACCTGCGCCCTGCGCGCCTATCCGTTCGAGTTTTCCCGCTGGTCCATGTGGGCGGGGGACTGGCCCAAGTGGGAGCGCGCCCTGCGCGCCGAGGGCGACGCCATCCTGCGCTACCAGGCCGAGGTGGTGAAGGGCATCGTGGCCAGCGCCGCCGAGATCGTCCTGGCGGGCCACCGGGTGCTGTGCGCCAACACCCCCATCCTGCAATCGGAGGTGGCCGGGGCCCTGGCCCAGGGGCGGCCGTTCGGCGTGGCCTGGTACGAGGCGGGCGGGCGCCGCTACTACTCGCTGCGCTCCCGCGACGGCGGCATCGACGTGGCCGACCTGGCGCGCCACTTCGGCGGCGGCGGCCACGCCAAGGCGGCCGGCTTCTCGGTGGACGTGGCCGACACCGTGCCCGCGCCCACCCAGGGCCGACCGGGTTCCTAACCCGCCGGGTTGGCGCGAATCCACTCCTTGGCGGCCGCCAGCCGGGCCAGGGCGCGCTCCTTGCCCAAAATCTCCAGCACCTCGTAGATGCCCGGCGACACCTGCCGGCCGGTGAGGGCCGTGCGCGCCGGCTGGGCCAGCTTGCCCAGCCCCTGGCCGGTCTCGTCCATCAGTTCCTGGAACGCCTGTTCCAGGGTGGGCTGGTCGAAGGCGGGCAGGCCCGCGAGCTTCTCCATCACCTTGTCGAGCACCAGCAGCGGTTCGCCCTTGAAGCCCTTTTTCGCCGCCTCCGGGTCGATGGTGACCGTGTCCCGGTAGAAGCTGGCCACCATGTCGGCCATCTCGGGAACGGTGCGGCTGCGCTCGCAGGCGGCGGCGAACACCTTGCGGCGGAAGGCGTCGGCCACGTCGGCGCCGATGGCGATGCCGTCCCGCACCAGCCGTTCCTCCACCATCCTCATGATGCGGATCGGGTCGGCGGCCTTCAGGTGCTGGGCGTTGAGCCACAACAGCTTGGCGCGGTCGAACACCGCCGGGCTCTTGCCCACCGCCTCCAGGGAGAATTTCTGGATCAGCTCGGCGACGGTGAAAAATTCCTGGTCGCCGTGGGACCACCCCAGGCGCGCCAGGTAGTTGACCAGCGCCTCGGGCAGCATGCCCTCCTCGCGGTAGTCGGTTACCGAGGCGGCGCCGTCGCGCTTGGACAGCTTGCGCTTGTCGGGCCCGTGGATCATGGGCAGGTGGGCGAACTGGGGCAGCTCGTGGCCCAGGGCCTTGAACAGGGCCGCCTGGCGCGGTGTGTTGTTCAGGTGGTCGTCGCCACGGATCACGTGGGTGATGCCCATGTCGGCATCGTCCATCACCACCGTGAAGTTGTAGGTGGGGGTGCCGTCGGAGCGGGCGATGATGAGGTCGTCGAGCTGGGCGTTGTCGAAGGTGACGTCGCCGCGGATCAGGTCGTGCACCACGGCGACACCCTCCTGGGGGGCGGCGAAGCGCACCGTGTGCGGCCGCTCCGGCTGGTGTTCCAGGTGGCGGCAGCGGCCGTCGTACTTGGGCACGCGCTTCTCGGCCAGGGCGTGGGCGCGCTGCGCCTCCAACTCCTCCGGGGTGCAGTAGCAGCGGTAGGCGTTGCCGTCCGCCAGCAGCTTTTCCACCCCCTTTTTGTACAGGTCGAAGCGCCGGGTCTGGTAGTAGGGGCCCTCGTCCCAGTCCAGCCCCAGCCAGCGCAGGCCGTCGAGGATCAGTTCCACCGCCTCGGGGGTGGAGCGGGCCTGGTCCGTGTCCTCGATGCGCAGGATGAAGGTGCCGCCGTGGTGGCGGGCGAACAGCCAGCAGAACAGGGCCGTGCGCACGCCGCCGACGTGCAGGAAACCGGTGGGGCTGGGGGCGAAGCGGACACGGACATTGCTCATGAAACGGGATCCTGCGGATTAAAAAACAACGGGCGGCCCGGGCGGAGTGTGTCGCGAAACGGGCGCGCGCGGGCGCCGGAACCCGTGGCGGCGCGGCCGGGGCAGGGGGCATTATCGCCCCCGGTTCGCGGCCTGTAAAGCCGGTTTGTTGTTGACACCACCCGCCAGAGAACGGTATAAATGCCTCCCTTTCTGGCCGTACAGGGCGGTATCACTCGCGGGGGCCGGCGATCGCGCGGAACGACAACAGCGTTGGCGCCGGCATCGGCGTCGCGGCCCGCATGGGCGTGGAGATGGTGGTCGCCACCTGTCTGGGTGGGGGCCTGGGCTACTGGGCCGATGGCCGGCTCGGCTCCCTGCCCTGGCTGACCCTGGTCGGCGTGCTGCTGGGAACCGCCGCGGGGATACGCAACGTGCTCCGGCTGAGCCACGGGATGGACCGGGGCCGGCCGGACGACGAGGACCGATAACGGGCCCCTGGGGCCCAACAGGTGGAACAGGCGTGGAAAATCCGCTTCATCACTTCGAGCTGCACAACGTGGTCGACCTGCACCTTGGCGGGCTGGACCTGTCGATCAGCCAGGGGGTGATCACCATGTGGGTGGTGGTGGCCGCCGTGTTCATGCTGTTCGCCGCCGCCGCCCGCCGCCGCGCGCTGGTGCCGGTCGGGGCGCAGAACGTGGTGGAGATGGGCGTCGAGTTCATCCGCAACATGGCCGAGGACAACATCGGCAAGGCGGGCGTCAAGTACGTGCCGTTCCTCATCTCCCTGTTCTTCTTCGTGCTGTTCGGCAACCTGCTGGGCCTGGTGCCGGGCGTCTTCACCATCACCAGCCAGCTGTTCGTCACCGCCGTGCTGGCGGTGGTGGTTTACGTCATCAGCCTGGTGGTGGGCTTCAGGAAGCACGGCAGCCACTTCCTGAGCATCCTGGTGCCGGGCGGCACGCCGGGCTGGCTGATCCCGCTCATGATCCCCATCGAGATCCTCAGCCAGCTGGCGCGTCCCATCTCGCTCGCCGTGCGTCTTTTCGCCAACATGACCGCCGGCCACACCATCCTGGCGGTGCTGTTCGGCATGACCGTCAGCCTGCCCTTGTGGGCCAAGTGGCTGCCGTTCGGCTTTACCGTCATCATCTACGGCCTGGAGCTGTTCATCGCGTTCATCCAGGCCTATATCTTCGTCATGCTCAGCTGCGTCTACCTGGGAGACGCGGAGAACCTCGCCCACTAGCGAGGGCGTGACCGGATCGCATTTTCATCGCCTGTCAGGTTTCGTTTTAAGGAGGAAAGTCAAGTGGAAACCGATGCCGCTGCTTTGATTGGTATGGGAATGGCCGCCGCGGGCTTCGCCGGTTCCGGTGTGGGAATTGGCTACGTGTTCGGCAAGATGATCGAGGCCGTCGCCCGCCAGCCAGGGAGCGAGCCCCGCGTGAGCAAGTACCTGTGGATCGGCTTCGCGCTGACCGAGGCCATCGCGCTGTACGCGCTGGTGGTGGCCTTCATCATCATGGGCAAGGCCTAGGGATTTGGGGTGGCGCCGGGCCCAACCGCCCGGCGCCCCACCGAACCCGGCGCGTGAGGATCTGACGCATGCCACAGTTTGAATCCCACTTTCTGACCCCCACGCTGATCTGGACGATCATCTCGTTCGTCCTGCTGCTGGTGCTGCTCAAGAAGTATGCCCTGCCCGGCATCATGGCGGTGCTCGAGGAGCGCAGCGAGCGCATCCGCGAGGACCTGGAGGCCGCGGAGCGGCTGCGCAAGGCCGCCGACGCCCTGAAGGCGGAGAACGAGGCCGGTGTGCAGCGCGCCAAGGTCGCCGCCGACGAGGTCATCGTCAAGGCCCAGGAGAAGGCGGCGCTGCTGTTGACCCAGAACGAGGCGCGCATGCGCGAGGAGGCGGAGCGCATCATCGCCGACGCCCACCGCGCCATCGAGCAGGAGCGCACCCAGGCGCTGGCCGACCTGCGTGGCCTGGCCGCCGACCTGGCGGTCGCCGCGGCCCGGAAGTTCGTGGCCGGCAGCCTCGACGACGCCACCCGCCAGCGCCTCGTGGAGGAGTCGCTGACGGAGTTGCAGGGCCAGTACCGCGGCTAGCGCGCCCACCCGCGACCCCGGCCGCATGGTGTGCGGCCGGGGTGCGCCGCTTGACAGCCCCGCCGTCCGTATCTAAACTGCTTCTTGAAGGCGCCATGGTGCCGCGCGGGGCGCGGCGTGATCCCGGCGCCCAACACCTTCCCCCGACCGTTGGTTGAACCGAAGGCCCCATGGGGGCAGCCGCGTGTGCGCGGCGTTCCGGCGGCGGGCCCCGCTTCCCTACCAGATATTCCGTCTCCAAGGGGCCTCGCCCCGTCCAGAATGGCGCACCAGGCGTCGAACCGATGTTTCGGACCCCCCCAGAAAGCCAAAAAAGAGTTGAGCCATGTTGACCAGTGATTCGTTGGACCTTGCCGAACTGAAGGCGCTCAGCATGCAGGGCCTGAGCGACTTCGCCTCGGAGCTGGGCGTCCAGAACGTGGGCGGCATGCGCAAGCAGGACCTGATCTTCGCCATCCTCCAGGCGCACACCGCCGCCAGCGGGCAGATCTTCGGCGCCGGCGTGCTGGAGACCCTTCAGGACGGCTTCGGGTTCCTGCGCTCGCCGGACTACAACTACCTGGCCGGGCCGGACGACATCTACGTGTCGCCCAGCCAGATCCGCCGCTTCAACCTGCGCACCGGCGACACGGTCTCGGGCCAGATCCGCCAGCCCAAGGAGGGGGAGCGCTACTTTGCCCTGCTGAAGGTGTCGAAGATCAACTTCGACGAGCCGGAGCGGGCGCAGAAGAAGGTCCTGTTCGACAACCTCACCCCCCTCTACCCGGAGGAGCGGCTCCAGACCGAGTACGACACCAAGGAGTACTGCACCCGGGTGATGGACCTCATCACCCCCATCGGCAAGGGCCAGCGCGGCCTGATCGTGGCGCCGCCGCGCACCGGCAAGACCGTGTTCCTGCAGAACATCGCCAAGGGCATCCTGAAGAACCACCCGGAGGTGATCCTCATCGTGCTGCTCATCGACGAGCGCCCGGAGGAGGTGACCGACATGCAGCGCCAGGTGAGCGCCGAGGTGATGAGCTCCACCTTCGACGAGCCCGCCGAGCGCCACGTGCAGGTGGCCGAGATGGTGCTGGAGAAGGCCAAGCGCCTGGTGGAGCACGGCAAGGACGTGGCCATCCTGCTCGACTCGATCACCCGTCTGGCGCGGGCCTACAACGCGGTGATGCCGTCGTCGGGCAAGATCCTGTCCGGCGGTCTGGATTCCAACGCCCTGCACCGCCCCAAGCGCTTCTTCGGTTCCGCCCGCAACATCGAGAACGGCGGCAGCCTGACCATCATGGCCACCGCCCTCATCGATACCGGCAGCCGCATGGACGAGGTGATCTTCGAGGAGTTCAAGGGCACCGGCAACATGGAGGTGCACCTGGACCGCCGCCTGGCGGACAAGCGCACCTTCCCGGCCATCGACATCGCCGCCTCCGGCACCCGCAAGGAGGAGCTGCTGATTCCGCAGGAGGACCTGCACAAGCTGTGGATCCTGCGCAAGGTGCTGTCGCCCAAGGACACGGTGGAGAACATGGAGTTCCTGCTCGACAAGCTGGCGCGCACCAAGACCAACCGCGAGTTTTTGGACACCATGAACCGCTGACGCCCGGCACGATCCGCCCCCGGGCCGGGTTCCCGTCCGGCCGGCGGGCCGCGGCCTTTCTGTTATGCTTCCCGTTGCCATGAGCGCCCCCGATCCAACGCTGCCGGTGGGCATCCCCCAGGGGGTGCGCGCCGTGTTCCTGTCCGACGCCCACCTGCGCCGGCCGGAGGACGCCAACTACCGGCGCATGCTGGCCTTCCTGGCGCAACTGCCGGGGCTGCCGGACCTGTTCATCCTGGGCGATTTCTTCGATTTCTGGTTCGGCTTCAAGGCGGTGGTGCCGGGCCACTACGTGCCGCTGCTGTCCGCCCTGGGACGGCTGGCGGAGGGGGGCACGCGCATCCACTTCGTGGAGGGCAATCACGACTTTGCCGTGGGCGAGTATTTTTCCCGCACACTGGGCGCGGTGGTGCACCCGGACGAGGCCGAGGTGAACCTGGACGGCCACCGCCTCTACCTGGCCCACGGCGACCTGGTGGACCAGGGTGACCGGGGTTACCAGCGGCTGCGCCGGGCGCTGCGCTCGGTGCCGGTGACCTGGCTCGCCCACCGGGTGCCGCCGCGCTCCCTGCTGGCGTTCGCCGACCGGCTGCACCGGGTGGCGGGGGGCGAGGTGGGTGGTGGCCGCGGCCTGCCGGCGCGCTTCGTGGCCTTTGCCCGCGACAAGTGGCGCGCGGGGTACGACGGCGTGCTGATGGGCCACTGCCACGTGCCGGACCTGCTGCGCGAGCAGGTGGGGGGGCGGCCGTGCTTTTACGCCAATTCCGGCGACTGGCTCGGCCACTTCACCTACGTGGCCTACGACGGCAGCGGTTTCTCCCTGCGGCGCGCGGCCTGACGAGTCGGGCACGACCCCTGGCGTCCGGGGCGTGATGTGTGATAACATACTCCGCTTTTCTGAACTTTCCTTGTGCAAGGCACCCCGGCTGGAGAATTGGCAACGCCATGAAAGCTGACATTCACCCCAATTACACCGACACCAACGTGCACTGCGCCTGTGGCAACGAGTTCGTCACCCGTTCCACCATGCCGCGGATCGACGTGGAAGTCTGTTCCGCCTGTCACCCGTTCTTCACCGGTACCCAGAAGATCATGGATACCGAGGGCCGGGTGGAGCGGTTCAAGAAGCGCTACGCCAAGCAGTAACCGGCAGCGCCGGCCTTTTTTCCATGGCCGCCGACGTTAAGGGCAGCATCTCCGGGGCCCTGCTGGACAAGCTTCGGGCCATCTCGGAAAAGCACCTGGAGCTGACGGACCGGCTGGCCGACCCGGTCATCGCCGCCAACCCGGAGCGTTACCGCCGGTACGCCCAGGAGGCCGCCGAGATCGCCGAGGTGGTGGAGGCGTTCGCGGCCTATCAGACCCTGCTCGGCCAGATTGCCGAGGCGCGCGAGCTGAAGGCCGGCGACGATCCGGATCTGCGCGAGCTGGCGGACCTGGAGCTGGCGGAGCTGACCGTGCGCGAGCCGGTCCTGGCGCAGGACCTGAAGTCCCTGCTGATCCCGCGCGACCCCCACGACAAGAGCAACGCCTTCCTGGAGATCCGCGCCGGCACCGGCGGCGACGAGGCCGCCCTGTTCGCCGGCGACCTGCTGCGCGCCTACATGCGCTACGCGGACGCCCGGCGCTGGCGGGTGGAGGACGTCAGCGCCTCCGAGTCCGACGCGGGCGGCTTCAAGGAGGTGGTGGTGGCCGTCTCCGGCCAGGAGGTGTACCGCCGCCTCAAGTACGAGGCGGGCGTGCACCGGGTGCAGCGGGTGCCGGCCACCGAGGCGCAGGGGCGCATCCACACCTCCACCTGCACCGTGGCGGTGCTGGCCGAGGTGCCGGAAACGGAACTCAAGCTCGACCCCAAGGACCTGCGGGTGGACGTGTACCGCTCCTCCGGCGCCGGTGGCCAGCACGTCAACAAGACCTCGTCGGCCATCCGCATCACCCACATCCCCAGCGGCCTGGTGGTGCAATGCCAGGACGAACGCTCCCAGCACAAGAACCGCGACAAGGCCATGGCCATGCTGCGCTCGCGGCTGGCGCAGGCGGACGAGGCGAAGCGCCACGCCGAGGTGTCGGAGGCGCGCCGCTCCCAGGTGGGCTCCGGCGAGCGCAGCGAGAAGATCCGCACCTACAACTACCCCCAGAACCGGGTGACCGACCACCGCATCGGCCTCACCCTGCATAAGCTCGACCAGTTCATGGAGGGGCACTGCCTGGACGAGATGACCGACGCGCTCATCGCCCACGATCAGGCGGAATCCCTGAAGGCGCTTTGACGGCCCGCCCGCTCGCATCCGCGCAGGTGCCGCCGTCGGTTCTCGATGTCCTGAGGAAAAGCGCCGCCTACCTGGCCGCCAAGGGCGTGCCCGAGGCGCGGCTGGACGCGGAGCTGCTCGTCGCCCGCGCCCTGAACTGCGACCGGCTGGCCCTGTACCTGGCCTTCGACCGCCCGCTTGCGGAGACGGAGCTGGCCGCCTGCCGCGCCGCCATCCGCCGCCGCGCCCGGCGCGAACCGGTGCAGCACATCCTGGGCGATCAGGCGTTCCGCGCCCTCACCCTGGAGGTGACGGCGGACACCCTGGTGCCGCGCCCGGAAACCGAGGAGGTGGTGGACCACGTGCTGGCCGAGGTGGACCGGCTCATGACCGCCGGCGTGGCGGCGCCGGCGCTGCTGGACCTGGGCACCGGCAGCGGCTGCATCGCCCTGGCGGTGGCCACGGAGCGGCCGGCCGCACGGGTGACGGCGGTCGACCAGAGCGCCGCCGCGCTGGCCGTGGCCCGGCGCAACGCCGTGCGGGCCGGGGCATCCGTGCGCTTTTTGCAGGGCGACTGGTACGCGCCGCTGGAGGCCGCCGAGCGCTTCCACCTGATCGTTTCCAATCCCCCTTACCTCACGCCCGTCGAGTGGGAAGCCGCCCAGCCGGAGGTGCGTGACTTCGAGCCGCGCGCCGCCCTGGTGGGCGGGGACGATGGCCTGGACGCCTACCGGCACATCCTGGAGGACGCGCCGGCGCGGCTGCACCCGGGTGGCGGGGTGGTGGTGGAGATCGGCCACACCCAGGGCGAGGCGGTGGCGGCCATCGCGCGCCGGGCGGGATTTGACGATGTGAGGCGGGAACGGGATATGGAAGGGCGCGAGCGGGCGGTGATCGCCCGCGGCGCCGTGAGGGGAGGGTAACATGGATGCATTCCGGATCACCGGCGGCAAGGTGCTGTCCGGCGAGGTGGCGGTGAGCGGCGCCAAGAACGCGGCGCTGCCCATCCTGGCGGCGGCGCTGCTCACGCCCGAGCCGTGCCACTTCGAGCGCGTGCCGGAGCTGACCGACGTGGGCACCACCCTGCGCCTGCTGGCCGAGTTGGGGGTGGCGGTCGAACGCGATGGCGACCGGGTGACCCTGGCGGCAAGCTCGGTGCGCACCGTGCAGGCGCCCTACGACCTGGTGAAGACCATGCGCGCCTCCATCCTGGTGCTGGGGCCGCTGCTGGCGCGCTTTGGCGAGGCGCGGGTGTCGCTGCCCGGCGGCTGCGCCATCGGCGCCCGGCCCATCGACCTGCACCTCCAGGGGCTGGCCCACATGGGGGCCGAGGTGGCCATCGAGCACGGCTATGTGGTGGCCCGCGCCAGCCGCCTGAAGGGGTGCCACCACTACCTGGACTTTCCCACCGTCACCGGCACCATGAACCTGATCATGGCCGCCACCCTGGCGGACGGCGTCACCATCATCGAGAACGCCGCCTGCGAGCCGGAGGTGGAGGACCTCGCCACGTTCCTGAACAAGTGCGGCGCCCGCATCACGGGGGCGGGCGGCGACCGGGTGGTGGTGGAGGGGGTAACTGCCCTAAAGGGCGCCAGTCATGCTATCATTCCGGACCGCATCGAGGCGGGCACGCTGATGCTGGCGGGGGCCATCACCAAGGGTGACGTGACGGTCACCGGCGCCTGCCCCGCGCACCTCGAGGCCCTGATTCAAAAACTGCGCGAGGCCGGTGCGCGGGTGGACGTGGACAACGACCGGATCCGCACCACGGTGCCGGACGGCCTGAAGGCGCTAACGGTGCGCACCCTGCCCCACCCGGGCTTTCCCACCGACCTGCAGGCGCAGATGATGGCGTTGATGACCGTGGCGAAGGGCGTCAGCATCATCACCGAAACCGTTTTCGAGAGCCGCTTCACCCATGTGGCCGAGCTGTGCCGCATGGGGGCGGACATCCGCCTGGAGGGGCAGAACGCCATCGTCGGCGGGGTGAGGGAACTGAGCGGCGCGGAGGTGATGGCCACCGACCTGCGCGCTTCCGCCGGCCTGGTGCTGGCGGGCCTGGTGGCCGAGGGAGAAACCTGGGTGCGGCGCATCTATCACCTGGACCGGGGCTATGAACGCCTCGAACGCAAACTGGGCGGCCTGGGCGCCAGCGTCGCGCGCGTCACGGCGCCGTTGTAACGCGCCGCACCGGAGCAGCCGATGACCCCGCTCACCGTCGCATTCGCCAAGGGCAAGCTGCTGGACGATACCCTGCCGCTGTTCCAGGCCATCGGGCTCTATCATCCGGACCTGGCCAACCCCGGCCGCAAGCTGCTGTTCGAGAACGCCCAGGGCGACCGCTTCCTGGTGGTGCGCGCCACCGACGTGCCCGCCTATGTGGACTATGGGGGGGCCGACCTGGGGGTGGCGGGCCTGGACGTGCTGATGGAATACCCGGACGATCTCTACCAGCCGGTGGACCTGGGCATCGGCTACTGCCGCATGTGCGTGGCGGCCCCCGCCGGCCACGGCCTGGACGACCGGCCCGGCACCCGCCTGCGGGTGGCCACCAAATACCCCCGGACCGCCGAGGAGCACTTCCTGGCCAAGGGCATGGGCGTCGAGATCATCAAGCTGTACGGCTCCATGGAGCTGGCGCCGCTGGTGGGCATGGCCGACTGCATCGTGGACCTGGTATCCACCGGGCAGACCCTCCGGGAGAACGGCCTGGTGGAGCTGGAAACCATCTGGGAGTCCACCGCGCGGGTGGTGGTCAATCGCGCCAGCATGAAGATCAAGCACGGCCGCCTGGCCCCCCTGCTGGAGGGGCTGCGCGAGGCGGCCGCCGGATTGAAGGCGCGGTCATGAAGCTGGTTCGCGTGGGCACCCCCGGGTACGAGGCGGCCCTCCGCACCCTGGCGGGGCGCGGCGACGCGGAGGACCTGGGCGTCGGGCAGATCGTCCGCGACATCCTGGCCAAGGTGAAGGCCGAGGGCGACAACGCGGTGATCGGCTACACCCACAAGTTCGACAAGGTGCGCCTGACCCCCGAGACCCTGGCCTTCTCCCGCGCCGACTACGAGGCGGCCTACGCCAGGGCCGATGCCAGGGTGGTGGACGCGCTGCGCTACTCCGCGGACCGCATCCGCGCCTTCCACGAGCGCCAGGTGCGCGCCGGCTACCGCTACCAGGCGGAGGACGGCGTCAGCCTGGGCCAGATCATCCGCCCGCTGGCGGCGGTGGGGGTGTACGTGCCCGGCGGCAAGGCGGCCTACCCCTCGACGGTGCTCATGAACACCATCCCCGCCAAGGTGGCCGGGGTGGGCCGGGTGGTGATGGTCACCCCCACGCCCGGTGGCCAGGTGAACCCCTACCTGCTGGTGGCGGCGGACATCGCCGGGGTGGACGTGGCGTTCCGCATCGGCGGCGCGCAGGCGGTGGGGGCGCTGGCCTTCGGCACCGAGCGGGTGCCACGGGTCGACACCATCGTGGGCCCCGGCAACATCTTCGTGGCCACCGCCAAGAAGCAGGTGTTCGGCCACTGCAACATCGACATGATCGCCGGCCCGTCGGAGATCCTGGTGATCGCCGACGACTCGGCGAACCCGGACTTTGTCGCCGCCGACCTGCTGTCCCAGGCGGAGCACGACGAGCTGGCGTCGGCCATCCTGGTCACCCCGTCCGAACGGCTGGCCACGGCGGTGGCGGCGAGCGTGGCCAGGCAGCTCGCGCAGCTGGAGCGCACCGAGATCGCCCGCAAGTCCATCGCCGCCTACGGCTTCGCCATCGTCACCGAAGGGCTGGCGCAGGCGGCGGAGGTGGCCAACCGGGTGGCGCCGGAGCACCTGGAGCTGGCCGTGGCCGACCCGGAGGCGCTCTTGCCCGCCATCCACAACGCGGGCGCCGTGTTTCTGGGGCACTACACGCCGGAGGCCATCGGCGACTATGTGGCGGGGCCGGACCACGTGCTGCCCACCGGCGGCACGGCGCGCTTCTCGTCGCCCCTCAACGTGGACGACTTCATCAAGAAGATGAGCGTGCTGTCTTACTCCCGCGCGGCGTTCACCCGCGCGGCGGAGACCTGCATCACCCTGTCCGACGCCGAGGGCTTGTTCGCCCACAGCCGCTCGGTCAAACTGCGCCTGAGCACGCCGCCCGAGGCGTGCCCGCCCGGCTGACCGGGCCGCCGGGCCAGCCATTAGGAGCCACCCCATGACCGCACCGCGCAAGACCACCCTGTCGCGCAAGACCCAGGAGACCACCGTCACCCTGTCCCTGGGGCTGGACGGCTCCGGGCAGGGATCGAGCGACACGGGCCTGCCGTTCCTCGACCACATGCTCGACCACATCCGCAAGCACGGCTTTTTCGACCTGGACGTGAAGGCGGCGGGCGACCTGGAGATCGACGAGCACCACACGGTGGAGGACGTGGCCATCGTGTTCGGCCAGGCCATCGCCGAGGCGGTGGGCGACAAGCGCGGCATCCACCGCTTCGGCCACTTTCGGGTGCCCATGGACGAGGCCCTGGCCGACGTGACCGTGGACCTGTCGGGCCGCGCCGCCTTCGTGTGGCAGGTGCAGTTCCCCCACGGCATGCAGGTGGGGCAGATGAACGGCGCCATCTTCAAGCACTTCTTCGAGACCCTGGCGGCCAGGGCGGCCATGAACCTGCACGTGGTGGTACCCTACGGCGAGAACGCGCACCATATCTTCGAGGCCATCTTCAAGGCCTTCGGCCGCGCCCTGGACCAGGCCACCCGCCTGCACGGGCGTGGCGACCAGGTGCCGTCCACCAAGGGGGTGCTGTAACCGCCGTGGCGCGCGTCGTCATCATCGACTACGACCGGGGCAACCTGAGGTCCGTGCAGAAGGGCTTCGAGCGGGTGGGCTTCTCGGCGGCCATCTCCCGCGATCCCCAGATCATCGCCGACGCCAGCCACGTGGTGCTGCCCGGCGTGGGCGCCTTCGGCGACTGCATGGACAACCTGGAGCGCTTCGGCCTGATCGACCCGGTCACGGACGCGGTGCGGGCCGGCAAGCCGTTCCTGGGCATCTGCCTGGGATTGCAATTGTTGTTCTCGGAGAGCGAGGAGTTCGGCGACCGCAAGGGGCTGGGCATCATTCCGGGCCGGGTACGGGCCTTCCCCGCGGGCATGCTGCGGGACGGGGAGCGCCTCAAGGTGCCGCACATGGGCTGGAACCGCCTGCACATGACGCGCCGCCCGCCGGTGTTCGCGGATCTGGACGAGGGCGCCCACGTCTATTTCGTGCACTCCTTTCACGTGGTGCCGGACGATCTGGACGTGGTGGCCTCCACCACCCAGTATGGCGTGCTGTTCGTGTCGTCCATCTGGAAGGACAACGTGGTGGCGTGCCAGTTCCACCCGGAAAAGAGCGACAAGGCGGGGCTCGCCATGCTCCGCAACTTCGCCCAATGGAAAGGCTGAACCGTGCTTGACGTGATCCCCGCCATCGACCTGAAGGGGGGGCAGTGCGTGCGCCTGCGCCAGGGCCGCATGGACGAGGCCACCGTGTACGGCTCCGACCCGGTGGCCCAGGCCCGGGCCTGGGTGGACCAGGGCGCCGAGTGGCTGCACCTGGTCGACCTGGACGGCGCCTTCGCCGGCGAGCCACGCAACCTGAAGCCCATCACCGCCATCCTGCGCAACGTGAACGCCAAGGTGGAGGTGGGCGGCGGCATCCGCGACCTGGACCGCGTTCAGGCCTATCTGGACGCGGGGGTGACGCGGGTGATCCTGGGCAGCGCCGCGGTGCTCAACCCGGACCTGGTGGAGCGGGCGGCGCGCGCCTACCCCGGCCGCATCGTGGTGGGCATCGACGCGGTCAAGGGCATGGTCGCCATCTCCGGCTGGGCCGAGGTGACCGGCGTGGCCGCCGAGGATCTCGCAAGGCGCATGGCCGATGCCGGCGCCAGCGCCATCATCTACACCGACATCGACCGCGACGGCATGCAGACCGGCGTGAACACGGCGGCCACCGCCGCCGTGGCGCGGGCGGCGGGGGTGCCGGTGATCGCCTCCGGCGGCATCTCCACTCTCGACCACATCCGCGCCCTGCTGCCGCTGGTGGCCGACGGCGTCAGCGGCGTCATCACCGGCCGCGCCATCTACGAGGGCACCCTCGACCTGGCCCGGGCCATCGCCCTGGGCAAGGGCGCCTAGATGCTCGCCAAGCGCATCATCCCGTGCCTCGACGTGGCCGGCGGCCGCGTGGTCAAGGGCGTGTCGTTCGTGAACCTGGTGGACGCGGGCGACCCGGTGGCCATCGCCGCCGCCTACGACGAGGCGGGGGCCGACGAGATCACCTTCCTGGACATCACCGCCTCCCACGAGGGGCGCGACACCATCCTCGACGTGGTGGCGCACACGGCGGAGCAGGTGTTCATCCCCCTCACCGTGGGCGGCGGCATCCGCACCCTGGACGATATCCGCCGCATGCTGCGCGCCGGGGCCGACAAGGTGGGCATCAACACCGCCGCCGTGGAGCGCCCCGAGTTCGTGCGCGAGGCGGCCCGCGCCTTCGGCAGCCAGTGCGTGGTGGTGGCGGTGGATGCCAAGCGGCGCGACCCGGCAGACCCCGCCAAGGGGTGGGAGGTCTACACCCACGGCGGCCGCAGGGCGCGCGGGCTCGACGCCATCGAGTGGGTGCGGCACATGGAGGATCTCGGCGCCGGCGAGATCCTGCTCACCAGCATGGACCAGGACGGCCGGCAGACCGGTTACGACAACACCCTGAACCGCGCCGCGTCGGACGCCCTGTCCATCCCCCTCATCGCCTCCGGCGGCGTGGGCACCCTGGAGCACCTGTACGCCGGCCTCACCGAGGGGCGGGCCGACGCGGTGCTGGCCGCCTCCATCTTCCACTTCGGCACCCACACCATCCCCGAGGCCAAGCGCTACCTGGCCGAACGCGGCGTGACGGTGCGCATCTGACCATGCCCTCCCCATTCGCCTCCCAGGTCAAGTGGAACGCCGACGGCCTGGTGCCCGCCGTGGTGCAGGACGCCCGTGACGGCCGCGTGCTGATGCTGGCCTGGATGAACGCGGAAAGCCTGGCCCTTACCCTGCAAACCGGCTACACCCACTTCTGGTCGCGCTCGCGCCGGGAGCTGTGGAAGAAGGGGGCCACCTCCGGCAACCTGCAACGGGTGACCGAGCTGCGCCTGGACTGCGACGGCGACACCATCGTGGCCAAGGTGGAACAGGACGGCCCGGCCTGCCACACGGGTTCCCCCACCTGCTTCTTTTGGGTGGCGGACGGCGCCGGCGCCCTGCGCGAGGCGCCGGAGGCGGCGCCCCTGGGGGGCGTGCTGGACCGGGTGTACCAGGTCATCGAGGCGCGCCGCGCCGCCGCCGACCCGTCCGCCTCCTACGTGGCCAGGCTGTTCGCCAAGGGGCGCGACGGCATCCTGAAAAAGATCGCCGAGGAGGCCGGCGAGGTGCTGCTGGCCGCCAAGGGCGGCGACCCCGACGCCGTCACCCGCGAGGTGGCCGACCTGCTGTTCCACACCCTGGTGGCCATGGCCGACGCGGGGGTGCGCCCGGACGACGTGGCCGCCGAGCTTGCGCGCCGCTTCGGCACCTCGGGCATCGACGAAAAGGCCAACCGCCAGAAAGGATGACCGCATGGGCGACTGCCTGTTCTGCAAGATCGCGCGCAAGGAGATCCCCGCGACCATCGTGCACGAGGACGCGCACTGCCTGGCGTTCGCGGACATCAACCCCCAGGCGCCCACCCACGTCCTCATCATCCCCCGCCAGCACCTGGCGGACCAGCGCGCCCTGGCGGACGCCCCGGCGGAGCTGATGGGTCACCTGTACGCCGCCGCCAACCGGGTGGCCGCCGCCAAGGGGCTGCAAAGCTTCCGCACGGTGGTCAACACCGGCGCCGGGGCGGGGCAGAGCGTGTTCCACCTGCACCTGCACCTGCTGGGCGGCCGGCCCATGCACTGGCCCCCCGGCTGACACCCCTCCAGGCCGCCCCCGCTTTCCGCGCCGGCCCGCGTTTCCGGCCGAAAATCGGCCGGGGCGATTGACCGACCAAAATGGTCGCCATTATATTTACTCACGGGCAACGTTTTTTTGGAGGTGCGTTCCGTGACCACTGAAACCGATCAACTGACCATCGACGACTCCGCCACGCAGGCCATCAAGGCCCTGTTCAAGCGCCAGGGCAAGGAGGGCTACGCGTTCCGCATCGGCATCATCGGCGGCGGGTGCTCCGGCCTGCAATACCAGTTCTCGGTGGCCGATCGGCCCCACGCGGACGACGCGGTGTTCCAGCGCGACGGCGTGACCGTGGTGGTGGACCCGAAGAGCGCCGTGTTCATCGCCGGCTCGGTGCTCAGCTACGAGCGCTCCATGATGAAGGAGGGCTTCGTGGTGAAGAACCCGAGCGCCGGACAGAACTGCTCCTGCGGCGAATCCTTTTCCGCCTGACCGGGGCACCGCCGCCGGCTCATTTGGGGTGACATGAAAGAGATCAAGGTCAAATGCCTGAGCTGCGGCTCCCTGGAGGGGGGCGACTTTTGCGGCTCGTGCCACACGGTACTGCCCATCGAGGGCAATGACGTGGATTTTTTCGAGATGTTCGGCCTGGCCCCCCGGCCCTATGTGGACCCGGACCAGCTCAAGCGCACCTTCCTGATGCTCAGCCAGAAGCTCCACCCGGACCACAACGTGGACGAGAAAGACGTCACCCGCGAGCAGGTGATGGCCGTGTCGGCCCAGCTCAACCGGGGCTACAACGCCCTGACCAACCTCAAGGAGCGGCTGCGCTACCTGGTGGGGCGGGAGACGGACACGGAGCCCATGGAGGCCAAGCAGGTGCCCACGGAGATGATGGAGCTGTTCTTCGAGGTGCACGACCTGATGCAGGAGGCGGATGCCTACCTCAAGGCCCGCAAGCCCGCCGCCAGCCGCCTGCAAGCGGCCCTGGAAATGACCGATGCGGGCAAGCAGGCGCTGCTCGCCCGCATCGAGCAGCTGCGCCGGCGTGGCGCCCACCGCATCCAGGCGGTGGAGGACGAGGTGCGCGAGCTGGACCGCCGCTGGGACGTGGAGAGCCGGGAACCCATCCTCGCCCGCCTGAGCGCCCTGGCGGACGTGCTGGCCTACCTGTGGCGCCTCAAGACCTCCCTGGACCAGAAGGAACTGGCCCTCAGGACCTGATGGGCCTCGGATTGCCCGCCCATTTTTGCCCGTTCCACCGCGCCCCCCGGAGCGGCGGCCCGGTCTGGAGCGCAGACATGAAGACCGTACGCCAATGAGCCAGATCATCGGAATCGACCTGGGCACCACCAACTCGGTGGTGGCCACCATCGACATGGGCATGCCCGTGGTCATCCCCGACTTGGGAGGCGCCCACCTCACCCCGTCGGTGGTGGGCTACGCGGAGCCGGACAAGCCCCTGGTGGGCACCCCGGCGGTGCGCCAGGCGGCCCTCCATCCGGCGGACACGGTGGCATCGGTCAAGCGCTTCATCGGCCGCCGCGGCAGCGAGATCCAGGACGAGGAGATGCCGCGCACCTACACGGTGGTGGGCGTGGGCGACGCGCCCCTGAAGGTGGTGGCCGGCGGCCGCTCCCTGCGCCCCGAGGAGGTATCGGCGGAGGTGCTCAGGAAGCTCAAGGCCGACGCGGAGCGCTACCTGGAGCAGCCCGTGTCGCGCGCGGTGATCACCGTGCCCGCCTATTTCAACGACGCCCAGCGCGCCGCCACCAAGCGTGCCGGCGAACTGGCGGGGCTGACCGTGGAGCGCATCATCAACGAGCCCACCGCCGCCTGCCTGGCCTATGGCGTGGGCCGCATGCGCAACGGCACCGTGGCCGTGTACGACCTGGGCGGCGGCACCTTCGACATCTCCATCGTCGAGATCCAGGACAAGGTGTTCAAGGTGCTGTCCACCACCGGCAACACGCGCCTGGGCGGTGACGACTTCGACCACGCCATCATGGAGTGGCTGCTCAACCGCCTGCCCGGCGTGGACCTGGCGGACAACCTGCAAGCCCAGGCGCGCCTGAAGGAGGCGGCGGAGGCGGCCAAGATGGCGCTGTCCGAGCAGGCGTCGGTGGACATCGACATCCCGTTCCTCACCGGCACCGTCAACCTGTCGGCCACCCTCACCCGCGCCACCTTCGAGTCGCTCATCGCCAACCGGCTCGACGAGACCCGCACCGCCTGCCTGCACGCCCTGCACGACGCCGGGCTGGCGCCGGAGCGGATCGACACGGTGATCCTGGTGGGCGGCTCCACCCGCATCCCGCTGGTGCGGCGGCTGGTGACCCAGGTGTTCGGGCGCGATCCGGACACCAGCGTCAACCCGGACGAGGCGGTGGCGCTGGGCGCCGGCATCCAGGCGGGCATCCTGTCCGGCGGCGTGACCGACACCCTGCTGCTGGACGTGACCCCCCTGTCCCTGGGCATCGAGACCTTTGGCGGCCTGATGAACGTCATCATCCCGCGCAACACCACCATCCCCACCAAGGCCGGCGAGCTGTTCACCACCGCGGTGGACGACCAGACCTCGGTGAACATCCACGTGCTCCAGGGCGAGCGCGAGATGGCGGCGGACAACTGGACCCTGGGGCGCTTCTCGCTGGTGGGGGTCGATCCCTCGCCGGCGGGGGTGCCGCGCATCGGCGTGCAGTTCACCATCGACGCCGACGGCATCCTGCACGTGCTGGCGCGCGACACCCGCACCGGCAAGGAGAAGCAGGTGCGCATGAAGGCCGCCGCCGACATCTCCGACGACGACGTGGAGCGCATGGTGCGCGAATCCGTGAACCATGCCCGGCAGGACATCCTGAAGCGTCAGCTGGTGGAGGCCCAGATCGCCGGCGAGGACATGCTGAAGGCCACCGAGAAGGCCCTGGACCGCTACGGCGACCGCCTGCAACCCGGCGAGCGCGCCACCGTCGACGCCGCCTGGCGCCAGGTGCGCCGCGCCATCGACGCCGACGACCTGAACGCCCTCAAGTCCGGCAAGCAGGCCCTGGACGAGGCCACCCAGCGCCTGGCCGACATCATGTTCGAGGATGCGGTGAGGGAGCGGGCGGAGCAGGAGCGGGGCGGTTAGGCCAAGGGGCCTTCGGCCTCCACCACCAGCAGGGTGGCGGCCATCACGATCACCGGCAGGGTGAGCAGGTTCAGGAACGGCACCGGCGACACCGCCAGCACCCCCAGCGACAGCCCCGCCACCTGCGGCAGGCGGCGCCACGCGAAGGCGGCCTTCTGGCGCAGGGTCAGCTCGTGGCGGGCCAGGGGCACGTCCAGAATCCCCAGGGTGAGCACCAGCGCCGAGAGCAGCGCGAACAGCACGTGCCCCACGCCCGGGAACAGGAGCAGCGGCAGCAGCGCCACCTCCAGCACCAACAGCACCGCCGCCGTCCTGGCCCCCTCGCGGAACGCGGCCAGCACCCCCATGCGCCGGGCGGGCCCCGCCGAGGCGGGGCGGGCGGCCCGTTCCACTGCGGCGCTCAACCGATCGTGGAACGGTGCCGCCACCAGCACCGCGCCGATGATGGTGATGAGATACGCCACCCCCGCCGCCAGCACCACCGCGACAAAGTTGCCGAACCCCACCAGCAGCGCTTGCCACCAGCCGGACGCCAGGGACTCCAGATAGGGATCCACCATGCCGGTCATCCACACGGTGAGCACCGACCAGCCGCCCAGGAACAGGATCAGGTTGATGGTCCACGGCGCCAGCATCAACAACAGCAGCAGGCGCGGGTGGACGCGGAACAGCCCCAGCGCGCGAAACAGGGAGAGCAGGCCGGACAGCACGTCAGGACGCCCGCTCGATGGCGCGGCCGGGGGCGGCCTCGTGGGCCAGCAGGCGGGCCTTGAGCGCGGTGCCGCCGGTGAAGCCTCCCAGGGCGCCGCCCGCCGCCACCACCCGGTGGCAGGGCACCAGCAGCGGCACCGGGTTGGCCCCCAGCGCCTGGCCCACGGCGCGCGCCGCGCGCGGGCGGCCGATGGCCCCCGCCAGCTCGCCATAGGTGCGCACCTGTCCGGGGGGGATGCGCCGCGCCGCCTGCCACACGGCAAGCTGGAACGGTGTGCCCGGCGGGTCCAGCGGCACGCCCCCCAGGGCGTCCAGGAAGCCGTTCAGGTAGGCCACGATGGCCTTGCCGCCGGGGAAGGCGTGGGGGAACACGTGGGCCACCCGCTCACCGGGGTAGGCCGCGTAGGCCCAGCGCGGTCCGGCCCCCAGCTCCACCCGGCACACGCCGCGCGGCGTGGCCGCCATGCCGATGGGGCCGATGGGGGTGATGATGTAGGTCCACGACAGGCCCGGCGGCAGGGGGATCACCGGTATACTGCTGTCCATGCGCATCGGCTCGCCTTGCATCGCCCGTCTCCTGGCATCCCTTCTGGTGGTGCTGGCCGGGTGCAGCCGTCCCGGCCCCCTGATCGTACACCGATCCGAGCCGCACATGGGCACCACCGTGACGATTACCGTGGTGGCCGCGTCGGAGCCGGCCGCCGGGCCGGCGCTGGACGCGGCCTTCGCCGAGGTGGCGGCCATGGAGCGGATGTTCTCGAGCTACCGCACCGACAGCGACCTGTCGCGCCTGAACGCCCTGGCCGGCCAGGGGCCGCAGCCGGTGCCGGCGCCGTTCGCGGAGCTGGTGGCGGCGGCGCGGGACACGGCGGCGCTCACCGGCGGGGCCTTCAACCCCATGCTGGGGCCGGCCATCAAGCTGTGGGGCATCCCCGAGAACCCCGCCGTGCCGGACGCGGCGGCCCTTGATGCCCTGCGCCCGCTGCTGGACCCGGCCGGGATCACGGTGGACGTGGCGGGCGCCCGGGTGACCCTGGCCCGGCCCGGCATGGCGCTGGGGCTGGGCGGCATCGCCAAGGGGTTCACCGCCGACCGGGTGCAGGCGCTGCTGCGGGGCATGGGGGTGGGGGCGGGCATCGTGGCGGTGGCGGGCGATATCCGGGTGTGGGGTACCCGGCCCGACGGCACCCCCTGGCGCATCGGCGTGCGCGACCCGGACGGCGGCCATAAGCCGCGCGCGCGGCTGGCGCTCACGGCGGGCGCCGTGTCCACCTCCGGCGATTACGAGCGCTTCTTCGAGCTGGACGGGGTGCGCTACCACCACATCCTGGACCCGCGCACCCTGTTCCCCGCGCGCGGGGTGCGCAGCGTGACCGTGCTGGCCCCCACCGGCACCCGGGCGGACGGCCTGGCCACGGCCCTGTTCGTGATGGGCGTGGCCGACGGGCTGGCCCTGGTGGAAACGCTTCCCGGCGTGGAGGCCCTGTACATCGCCGAAAACGGCGCCGTGACCACCAGCGCCGGCTGGCCGGGCACGTAGGCGGTCAGGGGTTCAGGATTTTCGAGTGGTTCTTCACCTGGGGGCGGATGTGGCGCCCGCAGATCTCGCTGAGGATGCGCTCCATGGCCTCGGTGAAGTCGAAGATGGGGCGGGTGGTGAGCGTCTTGTAGAGGGTCACGTCGTCCACGTAGATCTCGAGGATCGCCTTCTCGGTGTTGAAGTGGTGCGGGATCAGGTTGCCCGGGTTGAACGGGGCGAACTGCTCGTCCGCGTGCAGGCGGCCGATGATGCGGTCCCACAACAGCTCGAAGCTGTGCAGGTCGAGGTTGGCGTAGAACTGGTCGATCATGGCGCTGGCGTGCGCGCCCAGCCCGGCGTGGATGTTGGAGTAGAGATCGATGTAGTGGGGCAGGGTGTCGCTGCGGATGATGTTCACGGAGTGGAAGTTGTCGTAGGCGGGGGAGCGGTAGCGGTTGACGTACTGCACCTCCTGCACCTCGGCCAGGTCCAGGTTGCCATCGGGGCCGGTCTGGGCCTCGATGATGTCGCCGTTGAACACCACCAGCGGAAACACGGTGTAAAAGCGCTTCTCGTTGCGGGCGATGCGCCGGTTGCGGTAGAAGTCCAGCTCCGACATCTGCGCCTTGATGACGCCGAAGATGGCATTGTAGATGGTGTTGGTGGCGACGGCCCGGAAGAAGCTGGCCCCGGCGCCCTCGCGGTCGTCGGTGATCTCGGCGAAGGTGTAGGCCTTGCGCGGAAAGTTGAACAGGTCGATCTGCTCCCGCTCCGCCATGCCGTTCAGCAGGACGTTCGGGCTCAGGTAGCGCCCCACCTCCTCGATCTCGTTGTGGTAGTAGAGCGGGGCGGTGTGCATGTTGATATCGCCCGAATAGCCGCCCTTGGTGAAGAACACCCACTTGTTCTTGCTGCTCTGCTTGGCCTCGATGACCACCACGGTGATGTAGGCGGTTTCGTCGCGGATCTCGGTGATCTTGTAGGCCACCAGGTCGATCTCGCGGCCCTTGTTGTCGTCGCGGTCGATATAGAACTTGTTGGGGATGATCATCCACCCCTTGCCCTCGAACAGGGCGCCGATCTGGTGCTCGAAGAGGTGGCCCGTCTTGCTCAGGGCACGCTTGATCTTATCGAGGTCGCCGGTATTCATGGGGAGTGGTGGGGGCAGTATATGGGCACCTCCGGGGTTCGTCAAACGGGTGCCTGGGCCCGGACCGGGGCATGTGGGCACCTCTATTAACCGTCGCGAGCGGTCCGAGTGCAAAGCGGACGGAGCGGAGAACCCGAGACATATCTTGGTGATAGGCGAGGGTTCGAGCACCGCCCAACGCAGCAATTGGAGCGCGCGGCAGGTTAATAGAGGTGCCCATGTGGCCCCCCGATGAATGTAGCATAAGGCCATTTCCATGGAAGGGGAGGGCTTCCCATGAGCGCAACCCGCTGCCTGTTCGCCGTTGCCGCCGTGGCCCTGGCCGTGGGGGGCGGCTGGGCGGGCCCGGCGGCGGACCCGGCCGTGGACCGGCCGTGGGGGGTGGCCCCCTTCGCCGGCGAGGGCGTTGCCGGGTTCCGCGACGGGCCCCGCGAGGCGGCCCGCTTCAACTGGCCCACCGCCGTGGCGGTGACACCGGACTGGAGCGTGTACGTGGCCGACTTCGGCAACCACCGCATCCGCCGGGTCGACCCCGGGGGGCGGGTGACCACCCTGGCCGGATCGGGGGCGGACGGCTTTGCGGATGGCACGGGCCCGGCTGCCGCCTTCTCCGGCCCCAACGGCCTGGCCCTTGGGCCGGACGGCGCCCTGTACGTGGCCGACGCGGGCAACGCCCGCATCCGCCGCGTGGCCCTGGACGGTGCCGTGACCACCGTGGCCGGCGACGGCGTGCGCGGCGTGCGCGACGGGCCGGCGGCCCGGGCGCGCTTCGTCTACCCCACCGGTCTCGCCTTCGACCGGAAGGGCCTGCTGTATGTGGTGGACCGCTGGGCCAACAACGTGCGCGTGGTCACGCCGGAGGGGGTGGTGGGCACCCTGGCGGGGGATGGCACGCCGGCCCTGCGCGACGGGCCCGGCCCGGTGGCGCGCTTCAACAACCCCCTGGCGGCGGTGTGGGACACGCACTGGGGGCTGGTGGTGGCGGATTCCGGCAACCACGCCCTGCGCCGCGTCGGGCCCGACGCGGTGGTCACCACCCTGGCGGGCGGGCCCGAGCCGGGCACCATGGACGGCCCCGCCGATGTGGCCGCCTTCGCCTGGAACACGGGGCTGGTGGGCGACGGGGAGGGCGGCTTCTTCGTGAGCGACGCCCACAACCACCGCATCCGCCACATGAGCCACGGGCGCGACGTGTCCACCGTGGCGGGAACGGGCGTCGCCGGGGAGCGCGACGGCCCGGCGGAGGTGGCCAGCTTTCGCTTCATCACCGGCATCGCCCGCGACCTGGCGGGCAACCTGCTGGTGGCCGATTCCGGCGCCCACCGCATCCGCCGGGTGGTGCGGGGCGACGCCCAGGTGGTGCGGGCGGGGCCGGGAATCGCCGTTGCGGCCCCCCTGGCCGATGATTGAAGGCAGCCGGGTCCGTCCGCTACTGGGAGGTGGCGGATTCGGGGCATCCGGGCGCCCGCGCACCCCATCCGATCAGAATTCGATGCCCTTCTGCGCCTTGATGCCCTGCTGGTAGGGGTGCTTGACCGCCACCATCTCGGTGACCAGGTCGGCGGCGTCGATCAGCGCCTGGGGCGGGTTGCGGCCGGTGAGCACCAGGTGCAGGTCGGCGGGTTTTCGGGCGATGAAGTCCAGCACCTCCTGGAGCGGAAAGTAGTCGTAGGACAGCACGTACAGCAGTTCGTCCAGGATCAGCATGCGGCAGCCGCCGGCCGCCACCTTGTCCATGGCCAGTTGCCACCCCGCGCGCACGCGGCGCATGTCGGCCTCCCGGTCCCGGGTGTCCCAGGTGAAACCGTCGCCCATGGGGTGGATCTCGAACAGCTCGCCCAGCAGCGGGGCCGCGTGGTGCTCGCCGCACTGCCACTTGCCCTTGATGAACTGCACCATGCACACCCTCATGCCGTGCCCCACGGCGCGCAGGGCCAGCCCCAGGGCGGCGGTGGTCTTGCCCTTGCCGGCGCCGGTGTGCAGGATCACCAGGCCGTCCTTGCGGCGGCGGGCGGCGGGCGGCGCCTGCTGGGGCGATTCGGGCACGGCCCGGATCAGCCGGACAGGCCGGAGGAGAGGGAGCGGCCCGGCGTCTCGCCGGCGCGCACGGCGCCGGTCTCCAGGTCGTACTTGTTGCTGTAGCCGCGCGGGGTGACCATCAACCCCTCGAAGGTGAAGGTGTTGGAATTGCCGATCAGCACGGTGGTGAGCATGCCGATCTTGTGGTCGAGCATGCCTTGCAGGTCGGTGAGCACGATGTCCTGCCGGTCGCGGTAGGCGCTCTTCACCAGGGCCACCGGCGTGTCCGCCTTGCGGCAGGCCAGGAAGATGTCGCGCGCGCGGACGATCTGCTCGGTGCGGCGGCCGCTCTTGGGGTTGTACAGGGCCACCACGAAGTCGCTCTCCGCCGCCGCCTTCAGGCGTTTTTCGATCACCGCCCAGGGGGTGAGCAGGTCCGACAGGGAGATGGACGCGAAGTCGTGGGTGAGCGGCGCCCCCACCAGCGCGGCGCAGGCGGACAGGGCGGTGACGCCGGGGATCACCTCCACCGCCACGTCGCCCTGGGGGTGCCAGCCGGCGGCCCTCAGCACCTCGTAGGTGGGGCCGGCCATGCCGTAGATGCCCACGTCGCCGCTGGAGATCAGCGCCACGGCCTTGCCCTTTCGGGCCAGTTCCAGGGCCGTCTCGCAGCGGTCCAGCTCCTCGGTCATGCCCTTCTCGATGACCTCCTTGCCCGCCAGCAGGTGCTGCACCAGCTCGATGTAGGTGCTGTAGCCGATCACCACGTCCGCCTCGCGGATGGCCTGGTGGGCGCGGAAGGTCAAATGGTCCGGGTGGCCGGGGCCGAAGCCCACCAGCAGGATGCGGCCGGGGGTGTGCGGGGTCAACATGGCTGCTCCCGCTATGGCATCTTGAATTCGTGGCCGGGCATGCGCACGGAGAGCACCGGGCACGGGGCCTTGCGCACCACCTTCTCGGCGATGCTGCCCAGCAGCACGTGCTCCAGGGCGGTGCGGCCGTGGGTGCCGATGATGATCAGGTCGCTGTCGTCCTCGCGCGCGGCGCGGCAGATCTCCTTGACCGGATCGCCTTGCAGCACCTCGCCGGTGACGGCGAACGGCGCCTCGGCCAATTCGTCCAGCAGCTTGTCCATCATCTCCCGCAGGGAGTGCAGCACCGACTCGTACTGGGTGCTGCTGTCGACGCCGAAGTCCACCACGTAGGAGAACAACTGCGCCACGTGGATGACGTGCAGGTGCGCCCCGTACTGGCTGGCCAGCGACACGGCGTAACGCTGGGCGTGGGCGGCATGGTCCGAAAAGTCGGTGGGAAACAGGATGCGTTCGAATTTCATGGATACCTCGCTTGGTTTCCCTTCAGGTTGCCGCCACTTCCAGCGGGATGATCGTGCCGCTCTCCGGGGCGTCCCCGGTGAGCAGTTCCAGCACCCGCTCCGCCACCACCCTGGGGGCGAGCATGGGCGTGCCGTCCACGTCCAGCATAGCGCGCAGGGCGGCGGTGTCCACGATGTCGGGGCAGAGGGCGTGCACGGTGATGCCGAAATCCGCCAGCTCCGCCGCCCACGACTGGGTGAGCGACACGAGCGCCGCCTTCGACGCGCAATAGGCCGACAGGAACGGTGCCCCGCCCAGCCCCGCCATGGCGGCGATGTTGACGATGTGGCCGCGCCGGTTCCGCATCATCTCCTCCACCAGCGCGCGGGTGACCAGGAACGGCCCGCCCACGTTGGTGCCCAGGGTCTCGGTGAACCGGGCCACATCGGCGCCGAGCAGCTGGTCCATGTGCATGACGCCGGCGTTGTTGACGATGATATCGATGCGCATGAAGTACTTGAGCAGCTTCTCGGCCATGTTCTGCACGCTGGGCGGCTTGGTCACGTCCAGCTCGATGGGCAGCGCCTTCACGTGGTGGGCCTTGACCAGTTCCTTGGCGAGCGCCTCCGAGCGGTGCAGGGTGCGCGAGCCCACCGCCACGTTGCAGCCGGCCCCGGCCAGGGCGTGGGCGATGGCCAGGCCGATGCCCTGGGAGGCCCCGGTGACCAGGGCCACCTGGCCGGCCAGCGGGCGGTTGTCGGATCGGGATCGGGGCACGGCTGTTCGCGTGGGTCGGGGTGATCTCAAACGGGGTGCCCTAGACTATAAGCCCGCGCGGGAAGGGCGCGCAACACGGCGCGGGGCGCCCGGCCGGATCGTGCCGCGCCTTGACAGAGGGGGGGGCAGGTCACTAGATTCGCCCCTCCCTCATCCCCCTTTTGTGGATCCGGCATGAACCATTCCATCTCCCAGGCCCTTTTCGAACGCGCCCAGCGGGTGCTGCCCGGCGGCGTCGACAGCCCGGTGCGCGCCTACCGCTCCGTGGGCGGCACGCCGCCGTTCGTGGCGCGCGCCGATGGGGCGCGCGTGTTCGACGCGGACGGCAACGCCTACATCGACTACGTGGGTTCCTGGGGGCCGATGATCCTGGGCCACAACCACCCGGCGGTGCGCGCGCGCCTGGCGGCGGCGCTGGAGAACGGCACCAGCTTCGGCGCCCCCACGGAGCTGGAGATCCAGCTCGCCGAGGCGGTCATCGGCGCGCTGCCGTCCATCCAGATGGTGCGCTTCGTCAGCTCCGGCACCGAGGCCACCATGAGCGCCCTGCGGCTGGCGCGGGGCTTCACCGGGCGCGACCTGATCGTCAAGTTCGAGGGGTGCTACCACGGCCATGCGGACGCCCTGCTGGTGAAGGCCGGCTCCGGCGCCGCCACCCTGGGCGTGCCCGACTCCGCCGGGGTGCCGGCGGACGTGGCCCGCGCCACCCTGACCGCCCCCTACAACGACCTGGACGCGGTCCGGACGCTGTTCGCCGCCCAGGGCGACCGCATCGCCTGCGTGATCGTGGAGCCGGTGGCCGGCAACATGGGGCTGGTGACGCCCGCCGCCGGTTTCCTGGAGGGGCTGCGCGAGGTCACCGCCCGCCACGGCGCCCTGCTCATCTTCGACGAGGTGATGACCGGCTTCCGCGTGGCCTACGGCGGCTACCAGGCCCTGTGCGGCGTGACGCCGGACCTGACCACCCTGGGCAAGGTGATCGGCGGCGGCCTGCCGGTGGGCGCCTTCGGCGGCCGCGCCGACGTGATGCGCCACGTGGCGCCGCTGGGGCCCGTGTATCAGGCGGGCACCCTGTCCGGCAACCCGCTGGCCATGACCGCGGGCCTGGCCACCCTGGAGGCGCTCCGCGCCCCCGGCGTGTACGACCGGCTGGAGGCCCTGGGGGCGCGCCTGGGGGCGGGCCTGGCCCGGGCGGCGGCGGACGCGGGCATCCCCGTCACCCTGCCGCGCCAGGGGGCCATGGGCTGCATGTACTTTGCCGACCGCCCGGTGCGCAACTATGCCGATGCCACCCGCTGCGACGTTGGCCGCTTCCGGCGCTATTTCCACGGCATGCTGGAGCGCGGCGTGTGGCTGGCGCCGTCCCAGTTCGAGGCGGGCTTCGTGTCGCTGGCGCACTCGGACGCGGACATCGACGCCACCGTGGCCCGCGCGGCGGAGGTGATGCGCACCCTGTAGCGGCGGATCTGGCTGGGCAACAAAAAAGGGCGCGCCCCGTGCACCGGGGCGCGCCCTTTTTTGTGCGCGCAAAAAAACGCCGTCAGCCGCGCACGATCCTCAGCTCGTCCGTGTCCTCGGTGAGGGCGGTGATGGGGTCGAAGCGGTCGATCTGGTCCAGGTGGATCGGTTCCGCCGGCTGGGCCAGCAGCCGCCGCACGAAGTTGGACTGCGCATAGGCGGCCCGGTGGGTGTCGCCATTGTAGACCTGCAAGTCCGTCAGGCCGCGCCGTTGCACCCGCGCGTCCACCTCCGCGGCCGACAGGGCGCGCGGGTCGATGGTTTGCGAGGCATTGCAGAACGACCACAGGGTGCCGTACAGCGGCACGTACTGGAACAGGGGGTGCACCTGGGCGTAGGCGGCGCGCAGGTTGGCCACCAGCTGGGCGAACAGCGCCTTGCGGGTGATGGCGTTCTCCACGTGCTGCACGTGGATGCCCGTGTCGCCCAGCAGGGTGGCGATGGCCCGGTAATACTCCACCGTGTACAGCGGCCGGCTGGGGCCGATGGGGTCGGTGAGGTCAAGGATCACCACGTCGAAGCGCTCGCCGCGGTCGGCGGCGCGCATGACGTAGTCGAAGCCGTCGCCGATGACCAGCTTCATGCGCGGGTCGTCGAAGGCGCCCCGGTGGATCTCCGCCAGGTGCTCCTTGGAGAAGGTGACCACCTGCTC
Organism: Nitrospirota bacterium; assembly: GCA_016212085.1. Classification (GTDB taxonomy): domain Bacteria; phylum Nitrospirota; class JACRHL01; order JACRHL01; family JACRHL01; genus JACRHL01. Next base: position 37,868 of record JACRHL010000020.1, read on the forward strand.
GTCCAGCTCCACCATCACCAGCTCGGTGACCGTGTTGTGCTTGAGCGCCTCCTCGGCCATGCCGCCGTCGCCGGCGCCGACGATGAGCACCCGCCTGGGGTCGGGGTGGGCGATCATGGCCGGGTGGACCATCATCTCGTGGTAGAAGTACTCGTCTCCCACCGAGGTCTGGAACACGTTGTCGAGGCGCAGGGCCTTGCCAAACTGCGCGCAGTCGAACAATTCGATTTTCTGGAACGGCGTCTGCCCCTCGTGGAGCAGGCGGGTGGCGCGGACGAAGTGGCCGAAATCCTTGGTGAGGGACTCGATCAGGTAGCGCTCTCCCCCGCTCACCGGTTCACTTCCTGCACGCGGGCGTCCTCGGGCTGGAACAGGGCGATCAGGCGGCTGGCCAGGTTGCGGGCCTTGGCGGTGTTGTCGGAGCTGTAGTTGCACACAAACACGTCGAGGGAGACGTAGCCGTGCTCGGGCCAGGTGTGCAGGGCCATGTGCGACTCGGCCAGCACCACGGTGCCGGTCACCCCCCCCTCGCCGGGGAACTGGTGAAACATGCGGCCCACGTCGAACAGGCCGGCCTCGCGCACGTATTCAACGCACGTTCGTTCCAGACGTTCCCCGTTGGTCATCTCGTCAAGCGCCTGGCAACCGTACAGGTCGGCGATGACGTGGATGCCGGTGACAGCGCGACGACCCGCAGGGTCGGGGGCGGAAACCTCGGGAGCGTGCATGGCAGGTACCCTTCATTCAAGAAACGGAAGGCAACGAGTGATACATGAGCCCTTTTTAGGGAAGCGAAGAACTATATCGGAAAACGGGTGGCGCCGCACTACTTTTTTTGCGATGGGCACAGATATTGCCCTTGTTGAACGGATTGGTCGCAACAAAGACAAAAGCGCAAGTTTTATGACGGAATGCGCATGACGACGCCCTTTCGGTGCGCTGGGTCCGATCTGGGGCGTCGCCGCTCAACTTCTTGTTTATCCGGGTTTTTTTTGATATTCCGGCGAGATGTCGCGCATGGCATGGGGGTTGCTAGTCATCGGAGCGCCAGCGTCTGCCGAAGGGTTCGGGGCGCGGTACCACGCAAACCATCTCTCGAGTGAATTGAAAGGAAGCAGCGATGCAATTCTGGTTCAAGCGTATCCTGTCCGGCGCCGTGCTGTTCGGTGCCCTGCTGCCGGTAGCGGCCCACGCCACCCCCTCGACCCACATCTGGGCCCCATCCACCGACACCCAGGCGTTCGGTACCGTTCACCTGACCCACGACGTCTACGCCCCCGTGGACAAGGACTCCGCCGGCAACCGCGTGGCGCCGGTCATCAACCTGGGGCTCGAGGCGGGGGTCAGCCCGTCGGATAAAGTCGGGGTGGAGGTTGGGTTCGACGTTATCCAGGCTGGCGTCGCCGCCGATGCCAGCCCGGCATACTACAACGCCAAGGTGGCCACCCCGGAGAACGCCCTGGGCGAGGGCATGCCCGCCATCGCCGTGGGCGGTTACCTGTTTGGCACCAGCAGCGACAAGACCGATTACAACGTCATCTACGGCAAGGTGGGGCGCACCTTCGGGTCGCTGGGGCGGCTGTCGGTGGGCTATTACACCGGCAACGACAAGCTGTTGTTGGACGAACTGGGCAACAAGGCCAACAACGGCGTGATGGCGTGTTGGGAGGACACCCTGTCGAGCGTCTCGGACAATCTGTGGGCCGCCGTGGAGTACATGGGAGGCGACAACTTCCTGGGCACGCTCAATATCGGCGTTGCCTGGGTATTCACTCCGGAGGTGAGCGTGCTGGCGGGCTATGACCGCCTGAACAACCGCGACCTGACCGGCGTCGCGGACACGTTCACCCTGCAACTGGACCTGAACTTCTGATTGACGGAGGGCAAGTTTGATGCGTCAGAGGGGCCTGGCGACCCATCTGTGGCCCCGAAAATCGTGAGCAACCTGGAGAGGGCTTCCTGCCCGCCTGGAGCATGATGGTGCCGCCCCCATCCATTGGGCGGCACCATGAACAAGAGGCCGCGTTGGGATCGCTTGCCGGCCCTCAAGGCGGGAAGGCGACGATGAAAGCCGTCACGGGAGGCTTGCCCTGAGGGAACTGTCCCCGCGTCACGATGTCCACACAGGCCGGATCATCCGGCGGAAAAAAGCGTGCGCAACCTGACGAATGTGGTTGACACGTCCTTTTTGCGCCGATATGTTACGGCCACAATACGGCTGCCCGCCTTGGGCTCAAAGGTGCTGCCGCGTCTCCGGCCAGTGTTTGACCGGAGACGCGGCGTTCCGAAAGGGCGGGCAGCCGGGACAGTGTTAGGGCTGACCGCCCTGGGCATCGTAAAACGCAACATGAGGAGGACAGGGATGAAAAAGTCTACCATTGCAGCCGTTGCCGCTGCAGCCATGTTCGGCTTTGGCGCAGTGGGCAGCGCCATGGCTGACACGACGCTTTCCGGCTTCGCCGACATCAACTACAACGCGTTCCATTCCGACGCCGAGGAAGGTACCTTCGGCGCTGCCGGTGAGTTGGACGTCGCCGCCGGGGACGACAGCGCCTCCGTGCGCTTCGACCTGGACATCGTCGACGTGCTGAGCACCAACGGCGCATCCGGTGCCGCCGCCCAGACCGCCGGCGTGGACGTGGAGCAGGCCAACGTGGTCCTGAAGCTGAGTGACATGCTCGGCCTGACCGCCGGTATCGCCAACTCGCCGTTCGGGCGTGAGGGGCAGGATGCCACCGACATCAACTTCGCTGGCAATGGTCTGCTGTTCGCCCAGCGGCCGCACAACGTGGCCGGTGCCCTGGCTTCGGTGACCCTGAACGAGCAGATCTCCGCCAACGTGGGTTACATCAACTCGCTGAGCGACATCACCGGCACCGTGAACGCCGCCAACGACGTGGTGGTCACCGTGGCCGCCAACGTGGTGGACGGCGTGTCCTTGAACCTGGGTTATCTGACTGACTCCACCGATGGTATGAACGGTGACATGATCAACGCCTACGTCAACCTGGGCTTGGTGGAGAACCTGGACGTGGCGGTGGAGTTCCTGAGCGGCGATCCGGTCAACGGTTCCGGTAATTTCGACAGTGGCTACGGCGTCGTTCTGGGCTACAACCTGGGTAAGGCCAGCGTGGATGCCCGGTACGAGACCACCACGGCCGAGGGTGCCGGTTCGGACCAGACCCAGTTCTCGCTGGCCGGGAACCTGCACATGTCGGACAATTGCGTGGTGCGTGCTGATTTCACCAGCCACAACATCGACACGCCGACTGTGCTCCAGACCGCCAACGAGGACACCCTGACCGTGCAGATGGTCCACTCGTTCTAAGCGAACGGGCAGACCGGACGGTCATCCGTCACAGCAAGGCCCCGGGGAGCAATTCCCGGGGCCTTTTTGTTGGGCGCGGGGGCCGGCATTTGACAGAAACGGCCAGTTGGGACATAAGTTGCGCTTATGAACGGGATCGCTCCAACGGGACGCACGGGCCGGCGGCGCCATTCGCCCCTGGCCCGCGCGGGCCTGCTGGCCGCCCTGCTGCTGGCCGGCGGCTGCTCCGGCACGTCGATCGTGCCGGACACCTTCGACATCATGCCCAGCCGCGTCAACAACGGCATGGGCCGCGCCTTCCACGCGGCGGTGTGGATGCCGGACCAGCAGAACCTGATGCTGGTCGGCGGTCAGGACAAGGACGGCATCGCCCTGTCCGGCAGCCAGTTCGCCGAGCGCATCGCCTGTTCCACCTGTAGCTTCATCCCCGAGGGTGCCCTCGATCCCGGCGTGGGGCGGGTGAACCCGGCGCTGGCCACCACCGCCGACGGGGTGCTGATCGCCGGCGGCCAGGCCTCCGGGGTGGAGCCCGCCAATCCGGGCGCGCCGCCCGCCGTGCTGCCCGTGTCCAGCGCCGTGGCCGACGCGCTCCACTACCGGCCGATCAGCGCCTTCGTCGATACGGTCGCGCAGCCGGCCGGGGCCGCCGGGGCCGCCCTGGGCACGCTGAACGGCACCCCCTACCTGAGCGGCGGGCGCGACACCACCGGCAACGTGTCCGCCGCCATCCTCGCCTTTAACGGTGCCAGCTTCCTCCACAACTGGGACATGGTCCGCGAGCGCGAGGGCCACACGGTCACGCCCCTGGCGGACGGCTCGCTGCTGATCGTGGGCGGCTTCGGCCTGGGCGGGTTCGCCCTGCGCTCGGCGGAGTTGTTCGATCCGGTCAACGGCGCGGCGGAACTGCCGGGCATCGACGGCCCCTGGGAGGATCGCGCCCTGCACACGGCCACCGCCAGCACCGACGGCTGCCAGGTGCTGATCTACGGCGGCGTGAACAGCGGCGGCCTGGTGGCCGGCCCCGAGCTGTTCACCAGCGCGGGCGCGGGCTGCGCCGGTGACGGCCGGTTCCACGTGGTGCCCCTGGCGGGGCCGGAGGATCGCCGCGTCTACCACAGCGCCACGCGCCTCGATAACGGCGACGTGCTGATCGTCGGCGGCGTGCTGGACGACGTGGGCACGGTCACCGGCACGGCGCGCCTGTTCAACTTCGCCTCGCAACTGTTGCGCGACACGGCGGGGCCCCTGTCGTTCCCGCGCTTCGGCCACAGCGCCTCGGTGATGCCGGACGGCTCGGTGCTGGTGGCCGGCGGCCTGGACGGGGTGTTCGTTCCGGTGACGGAGGTGGAGCGCTATGTGCCCACGTCGTTCTAGGGTGCCCGGCACCCGGCGCGCGCGGCGCATCTAGGCGGGAACCGGAAGCAGGTGGCCAGCGCATCCGGCGTGTCGCCGCTGGCGCGGTTGCGGGGCCTGAAGGCCTCGCCCGCGCGCATCCTGATGGGTGGCGCGTCCGCCGTGATCCTGCTGGGCACCCTGCTGCTCAGCCTGCCCCAGGCGTCCGCCACCGGCGTGCGCATCGGCTTCGTGGACGCCCTGTTCACCGCCACCTCCGCCGTGTGCGTCACCGGCCTGATCGTGCTCGACACGCCCACCGAGATGTCCACCTTCGGGCACGTGGTGCTGCTGTTCCTGTTCCAGGTGGGGGGGCTGGGCTACATGACCTCCGCCACCTTCGTGGCGGCGGTGCTGGGGCGCCGGGTGGGGCTGCGCAACCGCCTGGTGCTCAAGGAGGCCATGGCCTCGCCCACCATGGAGGGGCTGCTGCGCTTCGCCACCCTGACCGTGAAGGTGACGCTGGTGGTGGAGGGGCTCATCGCCCTGGTGCTGGCGGCGCGTTTCGCCACCCGGATGGAGCCGGGCCAGGCCCTGTGGTACGGGGTGTTTCATTCGGTGTCGGCGTTCAACAACGCCGGCTTCGCCCTGTTTTCAGACAGCCTGGGCGGCTTCCGGAACGACCCGCTGGTGATCGTGTCGATCATGGTGGCGCTGGTGATCGGCGGCCTCGGCTTTCTGGTGCTGAGCGACCTGGAACGCCTGTTCAAGGGCGAGGTGAAGCGCCTCAGCCTGCACTCGCGCCTCACCCTGTGGATGAGCCTGTGGGTGGGGGTGGTGGGCGCCGTGCTGCTGCTCCTCATCGAGACCAGCACCGGCGGCCCGCTGGCCGATGCCGCGGGGCTCGGGCAGCACGCGGAGCTGGCCCTGTTCCAGTCCATGACGGCGCGCACCGCCGGGTTCGCCATCATCGACATGAGCTTCCTGTCCATTCCCGCCCTGTACCTCACCATCATGCTGATGATGGTGGGCGGCGGCTCCGGCTCCACGGCGGGGGGCATCAAGGTGACCACCATGGGGGTGGTGCTGGCCAGCCTGTGGTCCACCCTGCGCGGCCGGGAGCGGGTGAGCATCTTTTATCGCACGGTGCCCCAGTCCATCGTGCAGAAAAGCTTCTTTCTGGCGTTCATGGCGTTCTTCCTGGTGACCGGGGTGACCTGGCTGGTGCTGCTGCTGGAGGATTCCCGCTTCATGCCCACCCTGTTCGAGGTGGCCTCGGCGGTGGCCACCGTGGGCCTCAGCATCGGGGATGGTGCGGGCCGCAGTTTTTGCGCCGGGTTCGGCGATTCCGGCAAGCTGCTGGTGGCGCTGTGCATGTTCATCGGCCGCCTGGGGCCGCTGACCATCGGCATCGCGGTGCTGAAGACCGAGCACCAGCAGCATTACCGCCGCCCCGAGGAGCGGGTGTTGATCGGCTAACGGGAGGCAGAGGGATTCATGCGCACATTCGCGGTGATCGGATTGGGACGCTTCGGGACGGCGGTGGCCGAAACCCTCGTGGCCAACGGCCAGGAGGTACTCGCCATCGACATCGACCCGGACAAGGTGGAGCAGATCGGCGACCTGGTCACCCACGCGGTGCAGTGCGACGCCACCGACGAGCGCGCCCTCAAGGCCATCGGCATCGACAACGTGGACGTGGCGGTGGTCAGCATCGGCGAGGCCATCGAGGCGAGCGTGCTGGTGGTGATGACCTGCATGGAGCTGGGGGTGCCCGAGGTGATTGCCAAGAGCGGCACCGTCAAGCAGGGCAAGGTGCTGGAAAAGATCGGCGTGCACCGGGTGGTGTATCCGGAGCGCGAGTCGGCCATGCGCCTGGCCCACGCCCTGGCCACCCCCAACCAGCTGGAGCACCTGGAGCTGGTGAAGGGCGTCGGGGTGGTGGAGATGCCGGTGCCGCCTCGCTACGTGGGCATGCTGCTGCGCGAGACCCAGATCCGCACCCACTACAACGTGAACGTGGCGGCGGTGGTCCGCTCCCACGGGCTGGACCCGCGCGTGCCCCTGAACGAGCAGGATCGGGTGAACTTCATCCCCTCGCCGGACGACCTGCTGCGCGAGGGCGACATCCTGCTGCTGATCGGCCACGAGCACGACCTTGCGCGCTTCCAGGAAGAGCAGTAGCCGCGTCCTCGGGCTCACCGGCGGCATCGCCGCGGGCAAGTCCACCGTGTCGGCCCTGCTCACGGAGCTGGGCTGCAAGGTGATCTGCGCCGACGCGCTGGCGCGCCGGGTGGTGGCGCCGGGCAGCCCCGCCCTGGCGGAGATCGCCCGACGCTTCGGGCCCGAATACCTGGACGCCCACGGCGCCCTGGACCGCGCGCGCATGGGGGAGCTGGTGTTCCACGACGCGGACGCGCGCCGCGCCCTGGAGGCCATCCTGCACCCGCGCATCCGCCAGGCCTTCGCCGCCGACGTGGCGGCCATCCGCGCGGCCGACCCGCGCGCGGTGATCGTGTACGACGCCCCGTTGCTGCTGGAGGTGGGCGCCGACAAGGAGGTGGAGCGGGTGATCGTGGTGCACGTGCCGCGCGCCATCCAGGTGGCGCGCCTGATGCACCGCGACGGCCTGACGGAGGACGCGGCGCTGCGCCGCATCGACGCCCAGATGCCCGCCGAGGAGCGCCTGCGGGCGGCGGACCACGTGCTGGACGGCACCGCCCCGCCGGACCTGCTGCGCCACCAGCTCGCGGCGATCGTCGCCGCCCTGGACGGGCCGGATGCGGGCGCGCCGTGAAATGGCCGGCGGCGGGTTGCTACACTTGACCCATACGGATACCACCGCGCCGCCATGAGGGCGGCGCCCACAGAGGGGATCTTTTACCGCGCATGAGCATCAAACCGATCCGCAAGGCCGTCCTGCCCGCCGCCGGGCTGGGCACCCGCTTCCTGCCCGCCACCAAGGCGTCTCCCAAGGAGATGCTGCCGCTGGTGGACAAGCCGCTCATCCAGTATGTGGTGGAGGAGGCGGTGGCCTGCGGCATCACCGACATCATCATCGTCACCGGCCGCGGCAAGCGCGCCATCGAGGACCACTTCGACGTGGCCTTCGAGCTGGAGGTGCTGCTGCGCGACAAGGGCAAGGACGACATCCTCAAGGAGGTGCGCGCCATCTCCGACATGGCCAACTTCAGCTACGTGCGCCAGCCCGAGGCGCTGGGGCTGGGCCACGCGGTGAACTGCGCCCGCAACCTGGTGGGCGACGAGCCGTTCGCCGTGCTGCTGGCGGACGACATCATCCACCATGTGCCCACGGCGCTGGAGCAGATGATGGCCGTGTACCGGGAAACCGGCTCATCGGTCATCGGCCTGCAACAGGTGCCCCTGGCCGAGGTGATCAAGTATGGCGTGATCCTCCCCGAGACCATCTCCGCCGGCTTGCACCGGGTGGTGGACATGGTGGAGAAGCCGCGTCCGGCGGACGCCCCCTCCAACCTGAGCGTGATCGGCCGCTACATCCTGCAACCGGCCATCTTCGACTGCCTGGACCGCATCTCCGCCGGGGCCGGCGGCGAGCTGCAATTGACCGACGCCTTGAAGCGCCTGCTCAAGACCCACCAGATCCACGGCCTGGAACTGGTGGGCGACCGCTACGACGCGGGCAGCAAGATCGGATTTTTAAAAGCCACCGTCGCGCTGGCGCTCGACTCTCCTGAACTGGGCCCGGAATTCCGATCTTATCTTAAGGGCCTCGATATCTGACCCGGCGTCAGCCCCCCGGCCCTCCCGACCCGTTCCCACCCGGCCCCGCGCCGAGCCAAGGCTCTGTTATGACCGATCTCGAAGACATCGACCCGGAAGGCCTGGAGATTCCCGCCGAGCTGCCGTTGCTGCCGGTGCGCGACATCGTGGTGTTCCCCTACATGGTGCTGCCGCTGTTCGTGGGGCGCGAGCGCTCCATCGCCGCCATCGAGGCGGCCCTGGCCGGCGACCGCATGCTGCTGCTGGCCACCCAGAAGGTGCTGGAGGTGGAGGAGCCGAGCCCGGCGGAGATCCACCGCATGGGCACGGTGGGCCTGATCATGCGCATGCTCAAGCTGCCCGACGGCCGCATCAAGATCCTGGTGCAGGGCATGGGCAAGGCGCGCATCACCGGCTACCGCCAGCTGGAGCCGTATTTCCAGGTGGCGGTGACGCCGGTGCCGGACGAGCCGGCCACCGAGATCGACATCGAGACCGAGGCGCTGATCCGCAACGTCACCGAGCAGGTGGAGCGCATCGTCGGCTTCGGCAAGTCCATGGCGCCCGATATCCTGGTGCTGCTGGAGAACATCAAGGAGCCGGGCCGCCTGGCGGACATGATCATCTCGAACCTGGGCCTCAAGGCCGAGGTGTCCCAGGAGGTGCTGGAAACCATCGACCCCGTGGCGCGCCTGCGCCGGGTCAACGAGATCCTGGCCACCGAGCTGAGCGTGCTCACGGTGCAGCACCACATCCAGACCACCGCCCGCAGCGAGATCGACAAGTCCCAGCGCGAATACGTGCTGCGCGAGCAGATGAAGACCATCAAGCGCGAGCTGGGCGAGGAGGACGACCGCGACCAGGAGCTGGCGGAGCTGAAAAAGGCCATCGAGGCCGCCGCCATGCCCGACAAGGTGGCGAAGGAGGCCCTCAAGCAGCTGGGCCGCCTGGAGCGCATGCACCAGGACTCCAGCGAGTCGTCCATCACCCGCACCTATCTGGACTGGATGGTGGAGCTGCCCTGGTCGGTGGCCACCGACGACAAGCTCGACCTGAAGGCCGCCAAGGCGGTGCTGGACGAGGACCACTACGGTTTGGAGCGGGTCAAGGAGCGCATCCTCGAATACCTGGCCGTGTGCAAGCTCAAGGGGGCGATGAAGGGCCCCATCCTGTGCCTGCTCGGCCCCCCCGGCGTGGGCAAGACCTCGCTGGGCCGCTCCATCGCCCGCGCCGTGGGGCGCAACTTCGTGCGGGTGGCCCTGGGCGGCATGCGCGACGAGGCCGAAATCCGTGGCCACCGGCGCACCTATGTGGGGGCCATGCCGGGGCGCATCGTCCAGTCGCTCAAGGGTGCCGGTTCCAACAACCCGCTGTTCATGCTCGACGAGATCGACAAGCTGGGCTCCGATTTCCGGGGCGACCCGGCCTCGGCACTCCTGGAGGTGCTCGACCCGGAGCAGAACAACGCCTTCACCGACCACTACCTGGGCGTGCCGTTCGACCTGTCGAAGGTGATGTTCATCACCACCTGCAACCAGATCGACACCATTCCCGGCCCCCTGCGCGACCGCATGGAGGTCATCCCCCTGTCCAGCTACACCCTGGACGAGAAGGTGCAGATCGCGCGCCGCTACCTGCTGCCCAAGCAGCTGGAGGAGCACGGCATCGGTCCCCAGTACCTGACCCTGTCGGACGCGGTGCTGGCCCTGGTGGCCACCCGCTACACCCGCGAGGCCGGGGTGCGCAACCTGGAGCGCGAGGTGGCGCACATCTGCCGCAAGGTGGCGCGCGACGTGGCCGAGGGCCGGGACCGGTGCCACCGTGTCACCCCCCAGAACCTGGCGGGCTACCTGGGCGTGCCGCGCTTCCTGGACGAGACCGACGCCATGCGGCAGGACGAGGCGGGCACCGCCACGGGCCTGGCCTGGACGCCGGTGGGCGGCGACCTGATCCGCATCGAGTCCACCCTCATGCCCGGCAAGGGGCAGCTCACCCTCACCGGCCAGCTGGGCGACGTGATGAAGGAGTCGGCCCAGGCGGCCTACACCTGCGTGCGCTCCCGCGGCGACGAGCTGAACATCTCCGCCAGGGCCTTCGCGGAGCAGGACATCCACATCCACGTGCCCGCCGGCGCCATCCCCAAGGACGGCCCCAGCGCCGGCGTGACCATGGCCGTCGCCATCGCGTCGGTGCACACCGGCCGCCCCGTGCGACGCGACGTGGCCATGACCGGCGAGATCACCCTGCGCGGCCATGTGCTGCCGGTGGGTGGCATCAAGGAGAAGGTGCTGGCCGCCAAGCGCGCCGGCATGAGCGCCGTGATCCTGCCCCGTGCCAACGAAAAGGATCTGGCCGACGTTCCGAAAAAGGTTCGAAACGATATAGAATTCGTGTTCGCGGATTCCCTGAACGACGTGTTCGCGGCGGCCTTCCGCCACTAGGCGCGTTTTCGCCACGGGGTGGCGCGGCACCCCGCCGGTGGCGGCCCGCGTGCCGCCGGGGCCTGTTCCGCGTGGAGGCTGTTTCCATCATGTGGGCCGGGGGCCGCGCGGCCCGACGGCCAGCGCCGGGAGGGGTTGCTGCGTGCGGAATCTGGAAGGGGCCGGCGATGGGGGGTGAGTTCGATTTCATCGCCACCATCCGTGCCGGCGCCGCCCGGGCCTCCGGCGCCCTCCGGCTGGGCATCGGCGACGATTGCGCCGTGTGGGCGCCGCCCGCCGGCCACGATCAGCTGGCGAGCACCGACCTGCTCATCGAGGGCGTGCACTTCGAGCGGGCCACCACCTCCCTGGCCGACCTGGGCCACAAGGCCCTGGCGGTCAACCTGAGCGACATCGCCGCCATGGGCGGCACCCCCCGTTACGTGATCCTGGGGCTGGGCATGCCCGGCGACCCCTCCGCTCATGCCGAGCTGGTGAACGGCCTGCTGCGCCACGCGGCGGAAACCGGCGTGACCCTCATCGGGGGTGACACCTGCGCCAGCCGCGCCGGGTTGCTGATCAGCATCACCGTGCTGGGGGAGGTGCCGGCTGGCCGCGCCATCCCCCGTGGCGGGGCGCGGCCGGGGGATGCCGTGTACGTGACCGGCACCCTGGGCGACAGCGCCGCCGGCCTGGCGCTGCTGGCGGACGCCGCCCTGGCGCCGGCGGCGCCCTGGCGCGACGCCCTGATCGGCCGTCACCGCCGCCCCGCCGCGCGCCTGGAATGGGGCCGCCTGCTCGGCGGGGAGCGGCTGGCCAGCGCCATGATCGACGTGTCCGACGGCCTGCTGGCCGACCTGGGGCATATCCTGGACGAAAGCGGCGTGGGGGCCGAGGTGGCCGCCGAGCGGGTGCCCATGTCGGACGCGCTGCGCGCCTTCGGCACGGCGATGGGCCGCGACCCGCTGGCGCTGGCGGTGGGGGGTGGCGAGGATTACGAGCTGCTGTTCACGGTGCCCCCGGAGCGGGAGGCGGCGCTGGCCCGCCACGTCGCCGCCGGCGAACTGGCGGCCACCGCCATCGGCCGCGTGACCGGGGGGGGCGGCCTGCGGGTCAGCCGCGACGGGGCGGCCTATGTGCCGCCCCGCGCCGGCTACGAGCATTTTTCATGATCGCCAGCGTGCGCGAGAAGCTGCGCGCCGTCCTCACCCTGGGTGAAACGCCGCACCAGCTGGGCGTCGCCTTCGGCGTGGGGGTGTTCATCGCCTTGTCGCCGTTGATCGGCCTGCATATCGTGCTGGCCGCCGCCTCCGCCTGGGCGTTTCGCCTCAACCCCGTGGCGTTGTTTGTCGGGGTGCTGGTCAACAACCCGTGGACGATGGTGCCCCTCTATGCGGCTTGCCTTTGGCTGGGAACGGCCATCTGGCCCACCGACGCGGTGTGGTCGGACATTGCGTGGCAGGGGCTGACGCTGGTGGACTTCCTGAGTCAGTTCCGGCCCTATCTGATGCCGTTCGTGGTGGGAACCACCGTGGCGGGCGCGGCCTGCGGCCTGCTTGGATACGTGGTGATGAAGGCCGTGGTGACCGCCTACCGGCGCCAGCGCGGCCGCGGCTAGCAGGGGGTTAAAGTCCATCCGTGGCCTTTTTCAACCCGGAACCGAAACATCGCGGTGTTCCGGTTGTTCCGGATTTCAGGCGCTGACGCGCATGAAATCCGCCGGTACATCCCTGTACCGGACGCAGGCGGGTCAAAAAATGCCGTTTTTAAACAGCCTGCCCGGCGCGCGTCAGCCGGCGGCGGCGCGGCGCGCCAGCCAGTCGTTCACCCAGCGCTCCACGCCCAGCAGGCCGCCGCTCAGGGCATCCAGCTCCCGCGCCTCGGCGCCGACCCGCTCCGCCGTCCCGGCGGGGTCGGCCCCGAGCAGCGGCGCCATGTGGGTGAGCAGGTCGCTAAGCTTGCCCATGAGGTGGCAGGTCATGGCCCACTCGCGGGCGATCTCCGGGTGCGGGTTGGCGCCCCTCAGCTTTTCCACCAGCCCGGTGAGGGATTCGGTGAAGGCGCCGAAGCGCCCGCCGCCGGCGTGGGTCAGGTAGGCCTCCGCCATTTGCAGGATGTTGGGCAGGGCGGCCGTGGCCACCCGCGGGCTGACGCCGAACGCCACGCTCACCGCCTCGCGCACGCGATCCAGGCTTTCCTCCTCGTCACCCAGCGCCAGGGCGGCGCGCGCCAGGCCGAACAGGGTGTTCAGGCGCAACTCGATGCTGATGGTCTGCTCCTGGTAGAGGGCCATGGCGTCGGACAGGGTGTCGTGGGCGAGCCGGGCGTTGCCCTGGCCCAGGTGGATCTGCCCCAGGAAGGTGGTCGCCTGGGCCGCGAAGGCGCGGTTGCTGGAGCCGCGCAGCAGCGGCAGCACCTCCTCGAACAGGTTCTGGGCCGTCGCAAGGTCGCCGCCGCGGAAGGCCAGGAGACCCAGGTGGTAGCCGGCGGAGGCGATGCCGCTCTGCTCGCCCAGCCCGCGGAAGGCGGCCAGCGCCGCCTCCAGCTCGGCCTGGCCCGCCTGGTCGTTGTGGAGGTAGATGTCGAGGATGCCGATGTAGTCGCGGATCAGCGCCAGCTCGTGGGGCTTGCCCACCTCCAGGGCGGCGGCGCGGCCGACCTCCATCCACGCCAGCCCCTCGGAGAACATGAAGCGGTTGGTGAACAGGTGGAACAGCACGAAGCAGTAGTCGAGGATCAGCTCGCAGTCCTCGTCCAGGTCCACGCCGGCCTTTTCCATGCGCGCCACCGCCCAGGTGAAGGCGGCGCGCAGGTTGGGCCACTCGCGGAGCATGAACTGCATGGCCGGGGTCACGTGGCCCGCGTCCACCTGGTTGCGGCACTCGCGCAGCATCTGGTGCAGGAACACCGCCGCCTGCTCGCGGAAGGCATCGGCCCGCAGGGGGCCCAGGCGCTCGGCGACGAACCGGCGCAGCGCCGGGTGCAGCGTGTGGCGCTGGTCCGACGCGGCCAGCAGCCCGGCCTTGCGCAGCCGCGCCAGGGGCTCGGCGGACTCGGACCCGAAGGTGCTGTCCACGGTCTCGGCGGTGGCGCCGCCGGGGAAGGCGTGCAGCAGCGCCAGCAGGCGCATGGGTTCGTCGCCCAGGCCGTGCAGCGCCACGCCCAGCATGCGCGCAAGGCCGTCGGGCTCGGTGCGTTTTTGCAGCGCCAGCTCCAGGTCGTCGGTCCAGTTGGGCGGGTGGCACCAGCCGGCGGCCACCTGGATGGCCAGGGGGTTGCCGCCCAGGATGTCCAGGGCGGCGGCCAGGGCCGGGTCGTCGTCCGCCGGGCGGGCGGAGACGCTCTGCGGCAGGTTGGCCGTGAACACCGCCCGCGTCACCGCCGGGTCCAGCGGGCCCAGCGCCATGGCGGGGACATCCGCCATGCCGGAGCGGCTCACCACCAGGTGGTGCAGGGTGTCCACGCCGCCCAGTTTGATGTTCAGCGCCTCGGCCACCGCCTCGGGCCGGGTGGCCAGCAGGGTGTCCATCTGGTCCCAGATGACCAGGATGCGGCGGCCGCCGAGGGATTTATTGAAGTCCTTGGTCTCGTCGAAGCGCAGCAGCAGCACCAGGTCGCCGATCAGGGTGGCGGGGTGCCCCGCGTCGTCCATGGCGATGTGGAACACCCCGTGGGGAAAGGCGCCGCCCTGGCGCGCCCGGTGCCCCACGGCGCGCACCAGCTCGGACTTGCCGATGCCGGCGGGCCCGGTGAGCTGGCACACGCGCCCGGCGGTCACCATGCCGAGCAGGCGGTCCAGGTCCGCCTCGCGGCCGGAGAAGGCGCGGCAGACGGGCAGCAGGTTGTGGGGCGTGTTGTCGTTCATGGGGCCGCCATGCTCCAGGGATTGCGGTTTCCGCCGGCGCTTGGGCGCCCGCGCGGGCGGAACGGGAATGGTCTTCTATCGGAGCCCCGGCGCGCGGCCTTGAGCCGGGTGCCGTGCCGTGCCGGGAGCCCCTTGTTCAACGGAAAAGCACCATGTTAGCATGCCCCGCATGCGCCGTGTTTCTTGGGGGCGCATGCGGCCGCCGGGCCGCCATCCGAACCTGGGGAAGGAAGTCCATGGCCAACCTGAACATGACCGAGGCGTTCCGCGCCCGCTGCACCGAACTGGGAATCACCGAGGAGCTGCTCCACCAGTCGCTGACGCGCAGCGGCCTGTCACCGGCGGAGCTGTTGACCATCGACACCACCACCTCGGCCCGCAACTTCCGCGTGTCGTACCGGAACAAGGCGGGGGAGACCAAGTGGGCCCACCTGTTCATGGTGGCGCACGCCGCCAGCGCCTGACGGCGCCCGCTTCCGCCTAGTTGCGCAGGCCCTGCAACGGCGCGGGGATGCGCCCGCCACGGGCGATCAGGCCGGCGGCGGACTCCTTGTGCACCGGCATCACCGGCGCCTCGCCCAGCAGCCCGCCAAAGCGCACCGTGTCGCCCACGTCCTTGCCCGGCACGGGGATGATGCGCACCGCCGTGGTCTTGCGGTTGATGACGCCGATGGCCGCCTCGTCGGCGATGATGGCGGCGATGGTCTCCGCCGGCGTGTCGCCGGGGATGGCGATCATGTCGAGCCCCACGGAGCAGACGCTGGTCATGGCCTCCAGCTTGTCCAGGGTAAGGTGGCCGTCCGCCACGGCGCGGATCATCACCCGGTCCTCGCTGACGGGGATGAACGCCCCGGAAAGGCCGCCCACGTAGCTGGAGGCGAACGCACCGCCCTTCTTCACCGCGTCGTTGAGCAGGGCCAGGGCGGCGGTGGAGCCGTGCATGCCCACGCGCGACAGCCCCATCTTTTCCAGAATCTCGCCCACCGAGTCGCCCACCTTGTCGGTGGGGGCCAGCGACAGGTCGAGCACGCCGAAGCCCACCCCCATGCGGCGCGACAGCTCGCGCCCCACCAGCTCGCCGGCGCGGGTGATCTGGAAGGCGGCGCGTTTGATGGTCTCGGCCACCACCCCCAGGTCGGCCCCCGCCACCCCGTCCAGCGCCCGCGACACCACGCCGGGGCCGCTGATGCCCACGTTGATGGCCGCCTCCGGCTCGCCGAAGCCGTGGAAGGCGCCGGCCATGAACGGGTTGTCGCCCACCGCGTTGGCGAACACCACCAGCTTGGCGCAGGCGATGGCCTCTGCGTGGGCGGTGAGGGCCGCCGCCTCGGTGACGATGCGGCCCATGCGCCCCACCACGTCCATGTTGATGCCCGCGTGGGTGGAGGCCACGTTGACGCTGGCGCACACCCGCCCGGTCTCCGCCAGGGCGTGGGGCAGGGCGTCCAGGTACACGCGCTCGGCGCGGGTGGTGCCTTTTTCCAGCAGGGCGGAGAAGCCGCCGATGAAGTCCACCCCCACCTCCTTGGCGGCGTCGTCCAGGGCGCGGGCGAGGCGGATGAAGTCGTCCGGCGTGGGGTTGCCGATCAGGTTGGCCACCGGCGTCACGGCCACGCGGGCGTTGACGATGGGGATGCCGTACTCGGCGGACAGGCGCGCGGTCTCGGGCTTCAGGCGCTCGGCCATGCGCCGCACCCGCTCGCCCACCTGGCGCGCCACCACGGCACCGTCCGGGTGGGCGCAGTCCTGGAGGTTCAGGCCCAGGGTGGCGGTGCGGATGTCGAGGTTCGCCTCCCGCACCATTTGCAGGGTGGCGTAGATCTCGTCCAGCGACAGGCGCACGGCTACACGCGGTGCATGGCGCGGAAGATCTCCTCGCGCTGGAGGCGGATGTCCACCCCCAGCGTGGCGGCGGAGGCGGCCAGGGCGGCGCTCAGCTCGTCGAAGCCGGCGCCGTTCTCGGCCAGGTCGGCCACCGCCACCATCACGAACAGGTCGTCGCGCAGCACGGACTGGGAGATGTCGGTCAGGTTGGCCTTGCCCTCCGCCAGCACCCGCGCCACCTCGGCGACGATGCCCACCCGGTCGATGCCCTGCACGGTCACCACCACCCGGCCGGCGCCGGGATGCACGGGGTTCGCGCTCACCGGTCCAGCCCCGCGCGGGCCATGTCGATGGCGCGGGCCATGGCGGCGGCCTTGTTCTTGGTTTCCATGAATTCCATCTCCGGGTCCGAGTCGGCCACGATGCCGGCGCCGGCCTGGAAGTGGCCGACCCCGTCCTTGATGAGCACCGTGCGGATGTTGATAGCCATGTCGGAGTTGCCGTCAAAGCCGAAGTAGCCCACGGCGCCGCCGTAGGGGCCGCGGGTGGTGGGCTCCTGCTCGGCGATGATCTGCATGGCGCGGATCTTGGGGGCGCCGGACAGGGTGCCGGCGGGGAAGCAGGCCACCAGCACGTCGAAGGCGTCCCGCCCCGGCGCCAGGGCGCCGGTGACGTGGGACACCAGGTGCATCACGTGAGAGTAGCGCTCCACCACCATGAACTCGTCCACCCGCACGCTGCCGATGGCGGCCACGCGGCCCACGTCGTTGCGGCCCAGGTCCACCAGCATCAGGTGCTCGGCGCGCTCCTTGGCGTCGGCCAGCAGGTCCTTCTCCAGCGCCAGGTCGTCGGCGGGGGTGGCGCCGCGCGGGCGGGTGCCGGCGATGGGGCGCACCTCCACCTGGCCGTTCTGGGTGCGCACCAGGATCTCCGGCGAGGCGCCCACCACGTGGGTGTCGGCCAGGCGCAGGTAGTACATGTAGGGCGACGGGTTGATGCGCCGCAGGGCGCGGTACAGGTCCAGCGGGTCGCAGGCGACGGGGGTGGAGAAACGCTGCGACAGCACCACCTGGAAGATGTCGCCCGCCTTGATGTATTCCTTGGCCGTGTTCACCATGGCGTGGAAGCGCGCCGGCGTCATGTTCGAGGTGACCGGGGCGCCGGCGCGGGGGTCCGCGTGGCGTGCGCGGGGGGGCAGCGGCGCGCGCAGGGTGGCGATGGTGGCGTCGATGGTGGCCAGGGCCTGGTCGTAGGCGGCCTTGATGTCGGCCCCGTCCGTGTGCACGTTGACCACCACCTGGATCACCTGGCGGCTGGCGTCGAAGATCACCAGGCGGTCGGTGAGCAGGAAGCGGAAGTCCTCCAGCCCCAGCCCGCCATGCGCCGGGTCTTCCGGGCGCACCGGGATGTCCTCGAAGAAGCGCACCATGTCGTAGGCGATGAAGCCCACGGCGCCGCCGGTGAAGGGGGGCAGGCCGTCCACGTGCACCGGCCGGAAGCGGCGCATGTGGTCGCGCACCGCCAACAGCGGATTGCCGTCGTGGGGCAGCTCGCGGGACGCCCCGCCCTCGGTGAGGGTGACCCGGCCGCCCCGGCCCACGATCATCACCCGTGGGCCGCACCCCAAAAACGAGTAGCGCGCCCACTTCTCGCCCCCCTCCACGCTCTCCAGCAGGAAGGCGTAGGGGTCGTCGCCCAGCTTGAGGAAGGCGGACACCGGCGTGTCCAGGTCGGCCATGATCTCCCGGTAGACGGGGATCAGGTTGCCCTGGGCGGCCAGCGTCCTGAACGTGGCGAAATCCGGGGTGGGCGACACGGGTGGACTAGTGGCCCGCAAGCTCGCGGGCCGCCTCCAGCACCATCTCGGCGTGGTCGTCCACATTCACCTTGGCCCAGGAGCGCACCACCACGCCGCGCCGGTCGATCAGCACGGTGGCGCGGGTGGTGCCCATGTAGGTGCGGCCGTAGTTCTTCTTCTCGCCCCACACGCCGTAGGCGGTGAGCATGGCGTGCGCCGGGTCGGACAGCAGCGGGAAGTTGAGGCCCTGCCCCTCGATGAAACGGGCGTGAGACTCCAGCGAGTCGGCGGACACGCCGAACACGCGGACGCCGGCCTTGTCGAACGCGGCCTTCAGGTCGCGGAAGCCGCAGACCTCGCGGGTGCAGCCGGGGGTGTTGTCCTTGGGATAGAAGAACAGCACCACCGGCTTGCCCCTCAGGGCGGAGAGGGTGACGGTTTCGCCGGTGCTGGCGGGGAGTTCAAAGTCGGGGGCCATGTCGCCGCGCTGGGGGAGGGTGCTCATCGGTATGCCTTTCCTGGTCGTCTGTCGCGTCGCGGGTGCAAAGAAGGGGGAATTATAAGCCCCGGCCCGGCCACCTTCAAACGAAAGCGGGGGCGCCGGCCCGCCCGCGCCGGAACCCTGCGCCCCGTGGCCCGGTGATCGGCGGGGGTCAGGCGGGGACGGCGATGGGCTGGTCGTCCAGCCACACCCTCTTGCCGCACACGCAGACGAAGCGCGCCGCGGGCTCGGTGAAGACGCGCAGGTGGGCGGCCACCAGCCCCTGCTCGTCCGTGTGGGTGTCGCCGAACCGCGTGCGCTCCTCGTCGAACACCGCCTGTTGCAGGCTGTCCACCGCCTCGGACGCCTTGGCGCCGTTGAAGTGCTTGCGCAGGATGGGATCGTCCATCTCGGCCAGCTTGGCGGCGTTGCGGCGCACCAGCAGCTTGATGGCGTGGGACGACCCGGAGTGAAAGGCCCCGGCGCGGATGCACACCCGGCGGCTCTTGCCCGGCTGGGCGGTCCACGCCTCGATGGCGGCCTTGGAGTGCGCCATGGCGCCGTAGGTGACGAGCTGGTGCGCCAGGTCGAAGAAGGTGGAGTAGGCCACGATCAGGTCCGCCCCCAGCTCGCGCTCGATGACCGGCAGGGGGTCGAACGACAGCACGTTGGAGGCCTCGATCTGCTCGCCGGTGGCCATGCGCGCGGGAAAGCCCACCTCGCCCATGGCGGTGGCGTAGAACACGCCGTCGTAGTGCCTGCCGGAGGCGCCGATGATCTGCTTCCAGATGGCCGGCGAGGAGATGTCGCCAAACAGCACGGTGTCGGCCCCGTCGATGGCGATCTCCTCGAACTTGCGGCCATACCAGACCGCCGTCACGCGCGCGTCCGCCCCGAAATGCTGCCGGATGGCCTTGATGGCGGCGGTACCCGCCACCCCCGTGCCGCCGATCACCAGAAACTGCTTCATCGCCTTGGTTGTTCCCCGATTGCCGTGGGCGGCCGTTGTGTTCAAACACGGCCGCGGTTAAGGTAAAATGCCTTTCAAATAGAATAGGATATGAAAAAGGGCCCGAAAACGGAAGCCCTCCACCGACCACCCGGCCCTCGCCACGCGGGCGCAATCACCACCTGGATCATGGACGTCTTGGACCCCAACAACGTTTTTGGCTACAGCATATTCGGCTTTTTCCTGCTGGCGGTGCTGACGTTCTTCTTCGTCAGCTACAAATTCATGACGGACGCGGGCGAGAAAACCAAGCCGGGTGAGCGCTTCATCATGTGGATGGCGGTGGCGGGGGTGATCGTCGTGCTCGTCTACGCCGTGCTGGCGTTCATCTTCAAGATCATCATCTAGGGCGGCATGGCGACGCGTCTACCCGATCGGTTGCGGCATTACTGGCAGCGGCTGCGCACCGGCGAGCGGGTGCTGTTCTTCACCGTCGGCGTGCTGCTGGTGTTCGGCTTCTTCTTCTGGCTCGCCGCCATCACCGGCACCAGCGACGTGATGCGCGTGCGCGACGTGTACGAAAGCAGCCCCGAGGCGGACCGGGGCCTGCAACGGGTCAAGGCCTACGGCTGCCGCAACTGCCACACGGTGCTGAAGGTCGGCGAGTGGGGGCTGGCGCCGGTGCTGGATGGCGAGGGCACGCGCCGCACCTACACCTGGATCCGCGCCTACCTGGAGGATCCCAACCGGCAGATGCGCGGCAAGACCCTGCACGACGGCCGCTACGCCACCAACTTCGCGGAGGTGCCGGAGGCGGAAAAGAACGCCATCGCCGCGTTCCTGTTCGCCCAGAAGGCCATGCCCGGCTCCGCCAACTACGGCTCGCCGCCCGAGTGAGCGGGCGCCGGGGCCGCCCCGGCGTTGACCGGCACGCACGCCAGCCTTTAGGCTGTGCCCAACGTACCCCCTTACGGTTTGGTGGATGTGGTGGATATCGTCGTGAACGGCCAGCCGCGCCAGGTGGCAACCGGCTGCACCGTGGCCGCCCTGCTTCGGGAACTGAACATCCGGCTGGAACTGGTGGCCGTGGAACGCAACCTCGACATCATCGCCCGGGAGCGCTTCGCCGACACGGCGCTGGCCCCCGGCGACCAGGTCGAGATCATCCAGTTCGTGGGGGGCGGCTGACGCGCATCGGCCGCCCCGCGCGGACCTGATACGGAGATTCGGGAGATGACGGACGCACTGGTCATCGGCGGCATCACCCTGCGCTCGCGCCTGTGGGTGGGCACCGGAAAATACAAGGACTTCGCGGAGACCAAGGCCGCCATCGACGCCTCCGGGGCCGACGTGGTCACCGTGGCGGTGCGGCGCGTCAACATCACCGACCCGAGCCAGCCCAACCTGCTCGAATACCTGGACCCCAAGGTCTACACGATCCTGCCCAACACCGCCGGCTGCTACACGGCGGATGACGCCATCCGCACCGCGCGCCTGGCGCGCGCCGCCGGCGTGGGCGACCTGGTGAAGCTGGAGGTCATCGGCGACCAGAAGACCCTGTTCCCCGACAACGAGGCCACCTTCCAGGCGGCCAAGGTGCTGGTGAAGGAGGGTTTCATCGTGCTGCCCTACATGACCGACGACCCGATCATGGCCCGGAGGTTCGAGGACATCGGCTGCGCCGCGGTGATGCCGCTGGCGGCGCCCATCGGCTCTGGCCTGGGGGTGTGCAACCCCTACACCATCCGCATCATCAAGGAGATGGTGAGCGTGCCGGTGGTGGTGGACGCGGGCGTGGGCAGCGCCGCCGACGTGGCCGTGGCCATGGAGCTGGGGGTGGACGCGGTGCTGCTGAACACCGCCATCGCCGGCGCCAGGGACCCGATCCGCATGGCGCGCGCCATGAGCCACGCGGTGATCGCCGGGCGCGAGTCGTACCTGGCGGGGCGCATCCCCAAAAAACTGTACGCCACCGCCAGCTCCCCGCTGGAGGGGGTGATCGCGGCGGCCGCGGGCTGACCGCCGGCCCCCGGCGCCGCCGTGGCGACGCTGCCGCCCCTCTATCTCATCACCGACCGCCGCCAGGTACCCGGCGGCGACCTGCTGGGCGCCCTGGACGCGGCGCTTGCCGCCGGCGTGCGCCTGGTGCAACTGCGCGAGAAGGACCTGGATGCCCGCGCCCTGCACGACCTGGCGCGGCGCGTGAAGGTGCTGGCCGACCGCCACGGCGCAGGCCTGCTGGTCAACGGCCGCGCGGATATCGCCCTGGACCTGGGGATCGGCGTGCACCTGCCCGGCGCCACGCCGCCGGTGGCGGCGGTGCGGGCGCTGCTGGGGCCGCGGGCGCTGATCGGCGTCTCCACCCACCGGCTGGACGAGGTCCGGCGGGCGGCGGACGGCGGCGCGTCGTTCGTCACCTTCGGCCCGGTGTTCGACACCCCCTCCAAGCGCGCCCTGGGCGCCCCGGTGGGCACCGCCCTGCTGGCGCGGGCGGTGGCGGCCGCCGGCCCCGTGCCGGTGTTTGCCCTGGGGGGGGTGAGGCGGGCCCGACTGGCGGAGCTCCGGGGTACCGGATGCCACGGCGTGGCGCTGATTTCCGAGGTGCTGGCCGCTCCCGATCCGGGCCCCGTGGCGGCGGACCTGCTGGCGGCCCTTAGCACGGGTTTCTGACGCAGTCAATCCTGTTAAAATAAGCAGATAGAGCGAAAGTGGCGGGCATTTGACCTAATCCGGGATGCCTCGTATGCTTGAGCTTGGCACCCTCACCGGCCCGTGTTTCGCGGGCCGGACACTCACGTCCACGGACAGGAGGTGTTATGGCCAAGTCCCATCCGCGCAACAACGACGGCGGCGAGGAGCCGTTCCCCTCCGCGGCGCGCAATAACGCAAAATACGATCCGGAACGCGAGGTGCAGAAGCTGCGCCTGCAAATGCAGTCGCTGGAGGCGGAGTTCCGTCACCTGGTGCCGGTGCGCAACCAGCTCGACCAGGCCTACAACCAGAACCGCAAGCTGGCCGAGGTGCTGGAGGCGTCGCGCGGGCAGATCGAGGCCCTCAAGGAGGAGGTGGAGAAGCTCACGCTGCCCCCCAACCCCTACGGCTTCTTTTCCTCCTGCAACGACGACGGCAGCATCAACGTCTACGTGTCCGGCCGCAAGATGAAGGTGCACGTGCACCCGAGCATCGACCCCGCCACCCTGCAACTGGGCCAGGAGCTGGTGCTCAACGAGGCGTTCAACGTGGTGGAGGTGAAGGGCTTCCAGGTGCAGGGCGAGGTGGTCTCCATCAAGGACCTGCTGCCCGACAAGCGCGCCATCGTGGCCCTGCACGCGGACGAGGAGCGCGTGGTGCGCATCTCCGACCGGCTGTACGTGGAGGACGGGCTGCACGTGGGCGACCACGTGCTGCTGGACACACGCTCCGGCTACCTGCTCGAACGGCTGCCCAAGAGCGAGGCCGAGGAGCTGGTGATCGAGGAGGTGCCCGACATCGACTACACCCGCATCGGCGGCCTGAACAAGCAGATCGAGGAGATCCGCGACGCGGTGGAGCTGCCGTTCCTGTACCCGGAGCTGTTCCGTGAACACCAGCTCGACCCGCCCAAGGGCATCCTGCTGTACGGCCCTCCGGGCTGCGGCAAGACCCTTATCGCCAAGGCGGTGGCCAACGCCATCGCCAAGCGCGTGGGTGAGCGCGAGGGCACCGACGAGCGGGCGCGGCGCAGCTTCTTTCTGCACATCAAGGGCCCGGAGCTGCTCAACAAGTACGTGGGCGAGTCGGAGCGCAAGATCCGCGAGATCTTCGAGAAGGCGAAGGAAAAGGCGGACAAGGGCGTGCCGGTGATCATCTTCTTCGACGAGATGGACTCCCTGTTCCGCACCCGCGGCTCGGGCGTGTCGTCGGACATGGAATCGACCATCGTGCCCCAGTTCCTGGCGGAGATCGACGGCGTGGAGCGGCTGCGCAACGTTATCGTGATCGGCGCCACCAACCGCCAGGACCTGATCGACCCGGCGGTGCTGCGCCCCGGCCGGCTGGACGTGAAGATCAAGGTGGACCGCCCCGACGAGGACGCGGCCCGCGCCATCTTCGCCAAGTACCTCACCGCCGACCTGCCCCTGCACCCGGACGCCTTCGAGCACAAGGGTGAACCGGCGGGGGATGCGGTGGCGCGCATGATCGACGGCGTGGTCGAGCACATGTACGCCGACACGGAGGACAACCAGTTCCTGGAGGTCACCTACGCCAACGGCGAGCGCGAGATCTGCTACTTCAAGGATTTCGCCAGCGGCGCCATGATCGAGGGCATGGTGGCGCGCGCCAAGAAATATGCCATCAAGCGCGCCATCGAGCAGAACCAGAAGGGCATTCGCGTCGACGACCTGCTGGCCGCCATGCGCCAGGAGTTCCGCGAGAACGAGGACCTGCCCAACAACACCAACCCGGACGACTGGGCCAAGATCGCGGGCCGCAAGGGGGAGCGGATCGCCAACATCCGCACCATCACCAACGAGCCGGGCGGCGAGCCGAAGGAGATCACGCCGGTGTCGGCGGGCCACTACCTGTAATCGCGGCCCCTCGGCCAGGTGGGGACAGCCATGTCGGAACGCCCCTTTCTGATGGGCAGCGAGACCGAATTCGGGATCGCCAGCCCCGACCCGCGCGAGCAGAACCACATCACCAACTCCATGCGGCTGGTGGGGTTCTGCCCCGGCCTGCCCGCCCCGGAGGCGCTGTGGGACTATCAGGGGGAGAACCCCCTGGTGGACCTGTATGGCCGGCGCATGGACGGTGAGCGGGAGGACCCGGACCCCCACGCCAACCGGGCCCTCAACAAGCCCCAGACCAACGGCGGCCGCCTCTACGTGGACGGCGCCCACCCGGAGTATTCCACCCCGGAGGTGACCGACCCGCTCGACCTGGTGCGTTTCGAGGCCGCCGGCGAGCTGATCGCCGACAACTGCCGCCGAACCGGCGAGCGGGTGCTGGGGGGGCGCGGCTTCTCCCTGTTCAAGAACAACTCGGACGGCAAGGGCAACAGCTACGGCTATCACGAGAACTACCTGGTGCCGCGCCGGGTGCCGGTGGACACGCTGCTCATGGCCACGGTGCCGTTTCTCATCACCCGCCAGGTGTTCTGCGGGGCGGGCAAGGTGGGGGCGGAGAACGGCCGGCCGGCGGTGCCGTTCCAGCTGTCGCAGCGGGCGGATTTCTTCGAGACCCTGGCGGAGCTGAACACCATGGTGCGCCGCCCCGTGTTCAACACCCGCGACGAGCCCCACGCGGACCCGGACCAGTACCTGCGCCTGCACGTCATCCCCGGCGACGCCAACATGAGCCAGGTGTCCACCTTCCTCAAGGTGGGGACCATGGCCCTGGTGCTGCGCCTGGTGGAGGACGGCGCCCTGGGGCCGGTGCCGCAGCCGGAAAGCCCGGTGGAGGCATTCTGGATATTCTCCCGCGACCTGTCGCTCAAGGCCACGGTGCCGGTGCGCGGGGGCCGGGGCCTGAGCGCCCTGGACATCCAGCGGGTGTACCTGGAGCGGGTTCAGGCATACGCCCGGGCGCACCCGCTGCCGGGCAGCTTCCCGGAGGTGGTGCGGCGCTGGGAGGTGGTGCTAGACGCCCTGGAGGCGGACCCGCTGTCCGTGGACCGGCAGGTGGACTGGGCCATCAAGCACCACATGATCGACAGCTACCTTGGGCGCAAGGGGATGGGCTGGGATTCGCCCCGCGCCAAGGCCATGGACATCCAGTATCACGACATCGACCCGGCGCGGGGCCTGTTCCACACCCTGCGGGCCAAGGGCTGGGTGGACGAGCTGGTGGCGCCGGAGGCCATCGCCCAGGCGGTCACCCAGCCGCCGGAGGACACCCGCGCCTGGTTTCGCGGCCAGTGCCTTGCCCGGTTCGGCAAGGGGGTTTACGGTGTAAGCTGGAGTTCGGTGCTGCTCGACGTGGGTGACGGGATCCGGCGCATCGCCACCCCCAATCCGTTCCGCGGCACCCGCGCCATCACCGGGCCGCTGTTCGACCGGTGCGCCACGCCGCGCGAGCTGGTCGCCATGCTCGAGCGCGGTTGACCACGGCCCGTCACGACCATGCCGGACATCCGGGGGGCCTCACACAAAGGGATCACGCCCATGGCACAGGAAAAGAGCACGCGTCCCAAGGAGTCGGCCAAGGACAAGGCGGACGCAACCCAGCCCAAGAAGGAAGTCACCGAAAAGGGCAAGGAGATCGCCGAGGACCTGGACCAGCTCATGGACGAAATCGACGACGTGCTGGAAAAGAACGCCGAGGAGTTTGTCCGCAACTACGTGCAGAAGGGGGGAGAGTGAACCCGCATCCGTTCGCGCCCGGCAGCGGCGCCAGCTTTTACGACTACCTGGTCGCCGAGCGCCCGGACCTGCTGCCGTCAGCCACCCCGATGAAGGCGGGCGCCGAGCCGCTGACGGTGCCTCACGGCACCACCGTGCTGGCCATGGTGTTCGCCGCCGGCGTGGTGGTCGCCGGCGACCGCATGGCCTCCGACGGCCAGTCGGTGTCGAGCCGGCGCATGGACAAGGTGATCCAGACCGACGCCCACTCGGCCCTGGCCATCTCGGGCGCCGTGGGGCCGTGCCTGGAAATGGCCAAGCTGTTCACCACCGAGCTGGAGTATTACGAGAAGATCGAGGGGCGCCGGCTCTCCCTGCTGGGCAAGGCCAACAAGCTGGGGCAGATGGTGCGCGGCAACCTGGCCATGGCCATGCAGGGGCTGGCGGTGATCCCCCTGTTCGCCGGCTTCGACACCCTGCGCGGCGTGGGGCGCGTGTTCAAGTACGATGTGGCCGGCGGCAAGACCGAGGAGCTGGACTTCGTTACCGCCGGCTCCGGCGGCGGCCACGCCAGGGGGGCGCTGAAGCGCCAGTTCCGCCCCGGCATGGGCCGGGACCAGGCGGTGGAGATGGCGCTCCTGGCCCTGCTCGACGCGGCGGATGACGACCTGGCCACCGCCGGGCCCGACCCGGTGCGTGGCATCTACCCCACGGTGATGGTGATCGACGCCGAGGGGGTGACCCAGGTGGCCGAGGACGCGGTGCGCGGCCATGCGGCCCGCGTGCTGGGCGGAAAGGAATAAGGCCATGGCAACGCCCTATTACGTTTCGCCCGAACAGTGGATGCGCGACAAGGCGGAGTTCGCCAAGAAGGGCATCAGCCGTGGGCGCGCCATCGTCGCCCTGCGCGCCGTGGAGGGGGTGCTGCTGGTGGCCCACAACCCGGGCGCCGCCCTGACCAAGGTGTCGGAGGTGTACGACCGCATCGGTTTCGCCGGCGCCGGGCGCTACAGCGAGTTCGAGAGCCTGCGCAAGGCGGGCGTGCGCCACGCCGACGTGACCGGCTACAGCTACAGCCGCGAGGACGTATCCGCCAGGGGGCTGGCCGACGGCTATTCGCAGATGCTGGGCAACGTGTTCGCCCACGAGATGAAGCCCATGGAGGTGGATCTGGTGGTGGCCCAGGTGGGCGACACGCCGGAAACGGACGAGATCTACCGCATCTCCTTCGACGGCTCCATCTCCGGCGAGGGCGACTACGCGGTGGTGGGGGGCGACGCGGACCGGGTGCTGAACATCCTGGTGCGGCAGTTCACGGGGGTGGGCGACCTGGCCCAGTCCATGAAGCTGTGCAAGGAGGCCCTGGAGGTGGGTGGCAACGGCACCCTGAGCGCCCGCGACTTCGAGGTGGGGCTGCTCGACCGGCGCAAGCGCGGCCGCACCTTCACGCGCCTGAAGGTGGAGCGGGTGGAGGCCCTGCTCGCCGGCGGTTGACCCCATGCGCCGCCGCATCTACGGCATCGAGACCGAGTTCGGCCTGACCTTCTACCCCACCGGCAAGACCTATCTGCCCATGGAAAAGGTCATCGGCTACCTGTTCGAGGACGTGATCCCCAGCGGCTGGCCGTCCAACGCCTTCCTGGGCAACGGCGCGCGTTTTTACCAGGACACGGGCTGCCACCCGGAGTATGCCACCCCCGAGTGCGCCTCGGTATACGCGGCGGTCACCCACGACAAGGCGGGGGAGCGGCTGCTCGCCTCGCGCCTGGTTCCGGCCCAGAAGAAGCTGGCGGACGAGGGCTACACGGGCACCCTTTACGCCTACAAGAACAACACGGATTCCATGGGCAACACCTACGGTTGCCACGAGAACTACCTGGTGGACCGCAAGCTCGACTTCTGGCGCCTGGCGGAGCAGATGATCCCGTTCTTCGTCACCCGCCAGTTGTTCTGCGGCGCCGGCAAGGTGTACCGGGAGGGGGGGCAGGCGCGCTTCGCCATCGCGCAGCGGGCCGGGCACATCCACGAGGCGTCGAGCTCGTCCACCACGTCGTCGCGCAGCATCATCAACACCCGCGACGAGCCCCACGCGGACGCGGAGCGCTTCCGGCGCCTGCACATCATCGTGGGCGACTCCAACATGTCGGAGTTCGCCGCCTACCTGAAGGTGGGCATCACCGGCGTGCTGCTGGCGGCCCTGGAGGAGGGGGTCGTCTTCCCCAACATGGTGCTGGCGGACCCGGTGGACGCCCTGAACCGGGTGGCCACCGACCTGCGCTTGAACGCGCCGCTCAAGCGCATGGGCGGCGGCGAGCTGACCGCCCTGGAGATCCAGCGGCGCTACCTGGAGGTGGCGGAGCGCCACTTCAAGGGCCTGAGGGCCGGGACCATCCGGCGCCTGCTGACCGACTGGCGCACGGTGCTGGAGACCCTGGAAAGCAATCCGGCGCTGCTGGCGGACCGGGTGGACTGGATCGCCAAGCGCGAGGTTCTCAAGGGCTTCATGCGCAAGAACGAATGCGACCTGGACGATCCGCGGGTGGCCATGCTCGACTTGCAGTACCACGACGTGAACCGGGAGCGCGGCATCTACTACCTGCTGGAGCGGCAGGGCCGGATGCGCCGCATCACCGACGACCGCGCCATCGCCCACGCCATGGAGCACGCCCCGCAGGACACCCGGGCGCGCATCCGCGGCCAGTTCATCCGCTTCGCCAAGGGCACCGGCCGCCCCTACAGCGTGGACTGGACCTACCTGAAGCTGAGCGGCTACTTCGAGGAGACCATCCTCTGCACCGACCCGTTCGTGAGCCGCGACCGGCGGGTGGAGGAGCTGGTGACCACCGCCAAGGGCGACCAGTACACCATCTGACGGCGCCGTTTCGGACGGGGTGGGGCAGCGCCCACCCGTGCCGGGCGCAGGCGGGCCGAAAAGCGCCGTCTTTCAACAGCCTCTGCTAATAAATTCCCGCTTCCCGTTGCAGGCCGCGCACGTAGGCGATGATCGCGGTCACCTCGGCCGTGTTCACCCCCGGCACGGCGGGCATGTCGCCGAATTGCCAGTGGTGGGCGCGCACGCCGCCCAGCGCGGCGCGGTGGAAGGCCGCGTCCGGGTGGTGGTTGGGCTCGTAGATCTTGTGTACCAGCGGTGGGCCGAAGGGGCCGCCGGCGGCGCCAGCGCCGTGGCATCTCTGGCAGTGGTCGGTAAACAGGCCGGCGCCGTCCGCCACCTGGGCGGGGCCCGCCGCGCCCTGCACCGGACGGTCGCTGGACTTGCTGCATCCGGCCAGCGCCAGGCCGGCGGCCAGAACCAGGGGAAACAGGGCGGCTTTCGGGGTCATGCGGGGGCTCCACGTTGCGATGTGCGTGCCGGGTTCATACAATGGGCGAACCCCGACCATTCTTGATGACGGCCATGGCGAAGAACAAGAACAAAAAAACACCGGAACAGCAGAAGAAGGAGGCGCTGCTCGCGCTCGTCCTCTTTGTCGCCGCCACGGCCTTCTTCATCTTCTCGATCATCAATTTCGTGATCAAGGAAGGATGAGGTACCCGTTTCACTCCGCGCTGTTGATGCTGTGGCTGGCGGGGATTATCGTCACCGCCGTGTACGACGACATCATCTACCCCATGGACGACGGCATCGTCTCGATCGGCATGGTGTTCCTGTTCGCCATCACCCTGGGCACGCTGATCGCGCGCGCCAACCGCGACGAGCGGCGCCGCAAGGCGGCGGCCAAGGGCGGGCCCGCCGTGCCGTAGGGCGACCGGGGGGCGCTCACTCGGCGCTGCCGAAATCCTCGGGCTTGAGGTTCTCCAGCCAGGCCTTCACCTCGTCGGTCTGGCTCAGGTGGAACACCCTGGTATCCACGAACACCGGGCAGGCGGCGCGCAGGGCCAGGGCGATGGCGTCGCTGGGGCGGGCGTCCACCGTCACCTCGCCGTCGCCGTGCAGCAGGTGCACCTTGGCGTAGAAGGTGTTCTCCCTCAGGTCGTGGATCACCACGCTCAGGGTGCGCGCGCCCAGGGTCTCGATGGTGTGGTGCAGCAGGTCGTGGGTCATGGGGCGGGGCGTTTCCGCGTGCTCCAGGGCCATGCCGATGGCGCTGGCCTCGGCGTTGCCCACCCAGATGGGCAGCAGGTTGTCCTGCTCCTCGTCGCGCAGCACGACGATGTAGGCCCGGTTGTACGGGTCCACCATCAGCCCCTGCACGTTCACCTGGACGATCGCCACCTGCTCGCTCCTCACCGCAGCCAATGGTTCACTGTAACACGGGAGATGCCGCGGGGGGAGCCGCCGTACCTTGCAAACGGGGCCCCGGCGGGGGTAGTGTCGCAGCGCGCGATGGGTTTTTTTTCGCCGGGGCGGCGCCGGGCGGCCGGATACGAGTGGAGGCGGGTGCATTGGACGACGTGGAGGCGGGCAAGGCGGCGTTTCTCAAGCTGCTGGCGGAGGTGGCGCCGGGCGCGCGGGCGGTGATCCCCAGCGCCGCCACCCAGGACAATTTCTTGATCGCCGTCTCGACGGCGGGCGGGCGCGCGTTCCTCACCGTGCCGGAGGACGACCTGATCGACATGGTGGACGATGACGCCATCGCCGACGCGGTGCGTGCCAGGATCGAGGAGGCGTTGGCGAAAATTGGCGGATAAGCGGAAAAGTGTCACCGCGCGCCTGGCGGAATTGGGTGTGGCGCTGCCACCGTGCCCCGCGCCCCTGGGCGCCTACGTGCCCACCGTGCGCGACGGCGGGCTGATCTACACCAGCGGCATGCTGCCCATGGCGGACGGGGTGTTGACCCTCACCGGCCCGGTGGGCCCCGGCGGCCACCCGGCGGAGCGGGGCGCCGAGGCGGCGCGCCTGTGCGCCCTGAACGCCCTGGCCGCCATCGCCGCCGAGCTGGGCGGGGTGGAGGGCCTGGAGCGGGTGGCGCGGGTGATCCAGGTGACCGGCCACGTGCTGTCCGCGCCGGGTTTCGCGGACCAGCCGCAGGTGCTCAACGGCGCGTCGGACTTTCTGTTCCAGGTGTTCGGCGAGCGCGGCCGCCACACGCGCATGGCGCTGGGCGCGGCGGCGCTGCCCCGGGGCGCCTCGGTGGAGCTGGCCGTCGTTGTCCGCGTCGAACCCTGACGGCGACACCGCCGGCCGGCTGCTGGTGCGCCTGCGCGAGTGCGCGGGGCGGTTCGTGTCCGGCAGCCGGCTGGGGGCCGAGCTGGGCATCTCGCGCACCGCCGTGTGGAAGCACGTGCATGCCCTGCAAGGGGAGGGGTATGGCATCGAGTCCACCCCCCACAAGGGGTACCGCTTGGTGCATCCACCCCACGACCTGAGCGCCCGCGAGGTGGTGGCCTCCCTTGCCGGCAACTGGCTGGGCCGGCCCCTGTTGCTGCTCGAGGAAACCGACTCCACCAACCGGGTGGCCATGCACGACCGCGCCCTGGGCCACGGCGCGGTGGTGGCGGCCAGGCGCCAGCTGGCGGGCCGGGGCCGGCTGGGCCGGGTGTGGCGGACGCCGCCGGGCACCCTGGCCTTCTCCCTCGTGCTGTCCACGCCGCTGCCGCCCCAGCGCGCGACGCTCATCACCCTGGCCGCGGCGCTGGGGGTGGCCGACGGGGTGCGCGCCGCCTGCGGCCTGGAGCTGGACATCAAGTGGCCCAACGACCTCCTGTGGCAGGGGCGCAAGGTGGCGGGCATCCTCACCGAGGTGCGCTCCGACCCGGACCGGGTGGTGCGCGCGGTGGTGGGCATCGGCCTGAACGCCAACACCGCCCAGGACGACCTGCCGCCCGAGGTGCGCGGGCGCGCCGGCTCGCTGGCGCAGGCGGTGGGGCGCGCGGTGCCGCCGTCGGCGCTGCTGGCGCGGGTGCTCGACGCCCTGGCCGCCACCTTCGATGCCCTGTTCGCCGATCCCGCCGGCCGGGCGGTGGACGCCCTGCTGGACGACTACCGCGCCCGCTGCGTCACCCTGGGGCAGCCGGTGACCGTCACCGGCCACGACGGCGTGGCGCGCGGCACGGCGCTGGCGGTGGACGCGGATGGTTCGCTGCGGGTGCGCCAGGCGGACGGGGCCGAGATGCGCGTGTTCTCCGGTGACGTGACCCTGTCCGGCGAGGCCGTGGGGTGACCGGGGCGGGCGGCCTGCTGCTCGCCCTGGACGCGGGCAACACCGACATCAAGGCGGCCGTGTTCGATGGCCCGCGCCCGGTGGCGCGGCTGCGCGCGCCCCGCCGGGGGGGGGCGGATCCGCTCGAAACGCTGCGCGCCGGGCTGGCGGCACTGCCGGCGGGTGTCCATTGGCGTGGCGCCGTGCTGACCAGCGTGGCGCCGTCGCTGGATGGGGCGCTGGAGCGGCTGTGCCGAAGCATCACCGGGCATGCGCCGCTGGTGATCGGCGCGGCGTCGGACCTGGGCATCACCGTGGCCACCGAGACCCCCGAACAGGTGGGGGCGGACCGGCTGGTGAACGCGGCGGCGGCCTTTCTGCTGTTTGGCGGGCCGCTGGTGGTGGCCGACCTGGGCACCGCCATCACCGTGTGCGCGGTGGACGCGGGTGGCCGGTTTCTGGGGGGCGCCATCGCGCCGGGCCCGGCCATGGCGCGCGACGCCCTGGCGGAGCGTACCGAAAAGCTGCCCGTCGTGGCGTTGCAGGCCCCGCCGGGGCCCATCGGCCGCACCACCGAGCACGCCATGCAGGCGGGGCTGGTGTGGGGCTTCGCCGGGCTGCTGGACCGGCTTATCGACCAGGCCCTGGCGGCGCTGGGCCACCCCGCCGTGGCGGGCGTGTACCTCACCGGGGGCCTGGCGGCCCTGTTCGCGCCGCACCTGGCCCACGGCCACCGGCTGGTGCCGGACCTGACCCTGGACGGCCTGCGCCTGCTGTTCGAGCGGGCGCGGCGCCCATGAAAAAAGGCCGGGACGGTTTGCACCGCCCCGGCCCGTTTTCTTGCCGTGCCGTCCACCTGGGACGGCGCGCTCCGGATCAGTTGGAGACCCGGAACACCTCCCTCACGTTGCTGGCACCGGCCAGGGCACTGGCGGGCACGTAGGTGATGCCCCCCTGGGTGCTGCCCACGGTGCGCAGCGCCTCCTCGGGCGAGTTCGCCTTGGAGGGCGGCACGCCGCCCTCGCGGAAGATGCGCTTGATCCAATAGGTCTTGTAGACGTTCTCGGAGGTCTTCACCACCTTGTCCAGGAACGAGGACTGGAGGGCGACGCCGTCCTGATAGCCCACCGGGCTGATCTTGACGTCCTTCCAGAAGGTCTGCTCGCCCAGGTAGATGTCCTTGATGTTCTGTTCGGTCAGGCTTTGCACCGGGGCGTTGGCGTTCACCACCACCACGATGTCCTCAGCCCATGCCGCGCTGGCTCCGAACAGGAGCAGGCCGATGGCCCACGTAAGCGCGTGCTTGATCATGTTTACTCTCCCCAATCTTGCTTGAATGTCCTGCATTGCTGCGCTTGACGGGCCGCCACCTAGAAGGCGAAGGTCCATTGCACCGCCGTTTCCTCGAAGGAGCCGTCGTAGGTGGCCTCGTCGTCGACGAGGTGCACCTCGGCCTTCACGGCGGAGCGGTAATTGAGGTCGTGACGCACGCCCACCGTGGTGATGGTCTTGGTGCGGCCGGTGCCGGTGGTCATGCCCACCGCCTGGAAGTACGGGTCGTTGGCCTTGGCGTCCAGGGTCTCGTAGCGCACGTAGGGGGTGGTGGCCTCGCCCACCATGTAACCCACCTGCGCGTAGTAGGCGATGGAGTCGTCGTGGGTGCTGCCGGTCACGTCGTTCTGCCACTGGTAGAACTCGGTCAGCAGCTCCAGGCCGCCCGCCTGGTACACCGCGTGCACGCCGAGCAGGAGCTGGTCGATCTCCGCCACGCCGACGATGCCGCCGGGCAGGGTGCTGCCGGCGGAGCCGTCCTGGCTGACGATGATCGTGCCGGACTGGCCGGAGACGCCCACCTCGAGGCCCTTCACCGCCGCGGGGCGGAAGGTGAGGTTGGCGGAGATGGCCTTCTCGTTGTCCGGGTCGCCGCCGGAGCCGGGATCCAGCTCCACCGGGTTGCCGCTGCCGTCGCCGTGCAGGCCGGCGCCGTTGCCGACCATCACGCCAACGTCCACGCGGCCGGCGGCCGGCTCGAAGCGGCTCTGCCACCACAGGCCCACCATGTGGGTGGGGATGACGCCGTTCTCATCCTCGAACTCGAGGAAGAACGGGCGGGAGACACTGGTGGTGAGCTGGGCGCCGTGGTGGAACGCCAGGTTCCAGTAGCCCAGCAGGTTGTGGAAGCGGCCGGCGCGGATCTTGTGGTTGTTGGCCACCGCGTAACCCACCTGGAGGCGCTCCAGGTCGACCACGAAGCCGTCGCCCGGGTTCTCGATCACGTACTCGGCCAGCACGTCGAGGCGGTCGCCGATCTGCTCCGCCGCGTAGAAGTCGAGCTGCCCCAGCGCGAAGCCGTTGTTGGACTCGCCGTTGGCGTCCTTGGGGGTGCTGCTGTAGGTAATGTCGCCGAACCCGTTCAGGGTGAACGCGTGGGCGGTTCCCACCGGCCCTACGGCCATCAAGAGAAAAGCGCACAGGGGAACCCCGAAACGCCGGATTACTTTTTTCATTTGCCCTCTCCTTGTGTGGTTTGCCATGCATCGGATGCGGATGGTGCCGGCCGGCCTGTGCGCCGGCGGTGGCGTCCGCCGTGGGACTGGGTGAACCGGCTTGCCTGTCGTGGTCGGGGAAAAGAGACTTTTCTTCCAACTGTTGGCACGCGGTCCGCCCGCATGACCGGGGTTTGTATTTCCCCAGGCCCCATTCTATTCACGCAATTAACTGAAATGAAAGGCTGTTTCCCTATTTTTTTCGCTTGGGCATTGGCCTTGCAATTTAGTGGGTCTGTTGGGTTCGGCACCGGCAGCCATGTGTTTCAAGCCGTGATGTATTTGTTAAGAAAGGCGGATATTGATGAGCAAGGTCGTTCAGGTTGATCAGATCCGGGAGATGAAGCAGCAGCTTCAGGAACACTACGACCGCTTCAAGGAACTGAGGGCCTCGGGCCAGAACGAGGAGGCGCTGCGCCAGTTCAACGTCACCCTCAGGGTGGCCAGCGAGCTGATGGAGCTCTCCACGCGCGCCCTCAAGGAGATCGCCGTGTCGCGCCCCAGGGCGGAGGCCGTGGAGGTCGGGGCCGGGAAGATCCTGCACTTCCCGATCTCGGAGCGGACCCACTGACAGCACCGCGGCCTTACCCGCCGCGCGCCCCGATTGCCGCGCCAAGACGGTGTTCGGGCTCTTTTCTGATCGAATTGATATGTCTTGGTTCCTGTGTGTAAGTCCGTCTTGCACACGGGGCGCTCGCGACGGGTGATGGAAATGCCCTGATTGATACGGACCGTCAGGCCGCCCGCGAGCCGGCCAGGGGGGTGCCGATGGCGTCCACGTCCACCATCGTCACCAGGCGGTCGCGCAGCTTGCCGACGCCCGCCACGTAGTCGTTCATCTCGCTGCCCATGGTGGCCGCGTGGGAGATGGCCGATTCGGCCAGGTTGGTCACCTCGTGCACCGCATCCACCACCAGGCCCAGCAGGATGTGCTTGACGTTGATGACGATGATGCGCGTGGCGTTGGTGTGCTCGGTGCGCGGCAGGTGGAAGCGGGTGCGCAGGTCGATCACCGGCACGATCTTGCCGCGCAGGGTGATCACCCCGTCGACGAAGCCGGGCGTGTGGGGCACCGGCGTGATCGGCTGGAAGCGGATGATCTCCTGAACCTTCAGGATGTCCAGACAGAACAGCTCGTCCTCGAGGGAGAAGGTCACCAGCTGCATGGACGGCTCGGATTCCAACCGGTCCGTCCCCACCGCCTTGCCGTGGGGGGTCACGACGCCATCCTGTCCGCATCGCCGGACAGCTTGAACTGACCGACGATGGCTTGCAGCTCGCTGGCCATGCGGTTCAACTGGGTGCCGGCCTCGGCGGACTGCTGCACGCGGGAGGAGGTCTCCTCCGTCACGTTGGCGATGCCCTCGATGTTGGTGGTGATCTCGTCGGTGGCGATGGCCTGCTCGCGGGCCGCGGTGGCGATCTGCTCCACCATGTCGGTCACGCTGGAGATCACCTCGATGATGTTGCTCAAGGCGGCGCCGGACTCGTTGACCAGGGTGGTCTCCTTCTCCGCCTCGGCGCGGCTGGCGTTCATCATCTCCACCACGTTGTTGGTTTCCTTCTGGATCGCCGAGATCATGGTGGCGATCTCCTTGGTGGCCTGGGTGGTGCGCTCCGCCAGCTTGCGCACCTCGTCCGCCACCACCGAGAAGCCGCGCCCCTGATCGCCGGCGCGCGCCGCCTCGATGGCGGCGTTCAGGGCCAGCAGGTTGGTCTGGTCGGCAATCTCGTCGATCACCAGGACGATCTCGCCGATCTTGTCGGTGTTGGTGCCCAGGGTGTGGATGGTGTTGGTGGACTGGGTCACCCGCTCCGCCAGCACCTGCATGCCGGAGATGGTCTGCTGCACCACCTCGCCGCCCTTGGTGGCGATGGTCATGGCCTCGCGCGCCGAGTCGGCGGCGATGCTCGAGTTCTTGCTCACCTCCGACACGGTGGCGTTCATCTGTTCCATGGCGGCGGCGATCTTGAGCGCCTGGGTCGACTGGTTCTGGGCGCCTTCCGCCATCTGCGAGTTCTGGCTGGCGATGGTCTCGGTGGAGGTGGCCAGCTGCTCCGAGGTCGACGCCACCTGGCGGATGATGTCGTTGAGCTTGTCGAGCAATTCGTTGAAGTGGTTGGCCAGCGTGCCCATCTCATCCTTGGAGCCGTGGGTGATGCGCTGGCTCAGGTCGCCATCGCCCTGGGCGATCTCGTGGATGGCCTGGGACACGCGGCGGATGGGGTGGACGATGCTGCGCGACAGCGACCACGCCAGCAGCGGGCCCACCAGCAGTATGGCGACAATGGTGCCGATCATGAGGTTCTTGGAGTTGTCCAGGCCGCCGCTCATTCCCGCCAGCCGCTCCTCGAAGCGCTTCTCGGAGGCGGTCAGGTTGTCCTGGATCAGGGCCTTCAGCGCGCGGATGCCGGAGGAGTAGGGGTCCAGCAGCGGCTGGGCCTGGGTGATGTCACCGGCCATCATGAACTTCGCGACGTCCAGCCCGATCCGGTAGTTGCTGGTGAACAGGTCGTCGATCGCCTTCAGGCTCTCCTGGTCGGTCGTCGAGTAGCCCTTGAGCTCCGACAGGGTGGTGCGGAACACGACCGCCGCCTGGTTGGCCTGCTTCATCTTGTCGGCGTCGTTCATGTTCGCGGCCTGGTACAGCATCTCGCCGATCTGGTCGAAGGTGGCCGACAGGGTCGCCGTCTTCTTCAGGGCCGGGTATTCCTCGACGGCGACGGCATGCAGGCCCGCGGCCGACTTGCCCGCGGTCAGGATGGAAAGCCCGCCGGCCACCGAGAACAGCAGGATCAGCGCGTAGACCCCCACCAGGATCCGCTGATGAATGCTCAGGTTGATATTGATGCGTTTCATGGGACTCTAGGCCTCCGGGCGTTGGTAGATCAGGGTTCCTGGAAAGCGGATGCAGTTGAAGCCCTCATGCACGCCGCGCAGCGACTCCGAGTGGCCGATCACCAGGAATCCGCCGGGGCGCAGCGCGTTGTACAGGTGCGTTACGACCCGCTTGCGGAAATCGATGTCGAAATAGATCAGGACATTCCGGCAGAAGACGATGTCCATGT
Source organism: Nitrospirota bacterium (assembly GCA_016212085.1). GTDB lineage: Bacteria > Nitrospirota > JACRHL01 > JACRHL01 > JACRHL01 > JACRHL01. Next base: position 75,642 of record JACRHL010000020.1, read on the forward strand.
TGATTTGCCCCGCCATTTCCTTGTCGTCCGCGAAGTTGAGCGGCTTGAATGAGATCAGCCCGCGCAGCTGGGACGTGACCGTGTAGCCCTCGCCCTCCACGTGAAAATGACGGTTGAGCCAGGGGCGTGGCACGTTGGTGAGGGCGCGCCCCGTGTAGTGGCCGCGCATGGCGCTGCGGATGGCATCGGTGTCGATGTCGGTGGCGAGGATGCGCGGGTTCCATTCGCCCACCTTGTCGCCCAGCGCCTCGCTGAGCTGGATGGCCAGGGAGTAAGGCTCCTCGCCGGTGGAGCAGGCGGCGCTCCAGATCTTGATGCGCTTGAACAGCCGCTTTTCCTGCACCCGGGTGATCTCGGGCAGGATGTGCTCGGAAAAGGCCTTCACCTGCGCGGCGTTGCGCAGGAAGAAGGTTTCGTTGGTGCTGACGCGCCGGAACACCTCCTGCCAGATGGTTCCGGTGGACGGCTCGGTGCTCAGGCGCTGGAGGTAGGCGGCGAAGTCGCGCGCCCCAAGCTCGGCCAGGTGGGACGCCAGCTTGCCCTCCAGGGAGGTGCGCTTGTTTTCGGGGACCACGATGCCGGAGCGGCGCGTGATGAGCTGCCGGAGGGCCTCGAACTGGTCTGTCGAAAGTTCCGTCGTCATATATATCCCGTTGGAGCGGCCTAGTTCAGCAGGTCGATCATGGCGCCGATGTCGAGGATCAGCACCACCTGGCCCTCGCCATTGATGGTGGCGCCGGCGATGCCGGTGACCTCCCCCAGGTACTCGCCCATGGACTTGATCACCACCTCCTCCTGCTGGTGCAGCAGGTCCACCAGCAGGCCGATGCGTTTCTCCGCCAACGCGACGACGATGACGTTGAAGCGCTCGCCGGCCTTCGGTTCCCAGCGCGGTAGGCCGAACACCTTGGCCAGCGGCGCGATGGGCAGGATCTGGTCGCGCAGGCGCACCATCTGGTGCCCGTCCACCAGCTGGATGTCGGCGGGCTCCAGGCGCAGCGTCTCGACGATGGACGACAACGGGATGGCGAACAGGCGGTCGGCGGCGCTCACCATCATGGTCTGGATGATGGCGATGGTCAGCGGCAGCGACAGGGAGATGGTGGTGCCCTCGCCCAGGCGCGAGTCCACGTCGATGATGCCGCCCACCTTGCGGATGTTGGTGAGCACCACGTCCATGCCCACGCCGCGGCCGGAGATGTCGGACACCTGCTCCTTGGTGGACAGGCCGGGCAGGAAGATCAGGTGGTAGATGTCCTTCTCGGACATGCCCTCCAGCTGCTCGCGCCCCATCAGCCCCTTCTTGATGACCGAATTCTTGATCCGCTGCGGATCGATGCCGGCGCCGTCGTCGGTGATCTTGATGACGATGGCGGCGCCGTCGTAATCGGCGCTGAGCAGCACGGTTCCGTGGGCGGGCTTGCCGGCCTTCCTGCGGACCTCGGGCGACTCGATGCCGTGGTCGATGGCGTTGCGCACCAGGTGCACCAGCGGATCGCCCAGCTCCTCGAGCAGGGACTTGTCGAGTTCCGTGTCCTCGCCGTGGATTTCCAGCTCGATCTGCTTGTCGAGCTTGCGCGCCATGTCGCGCACCATGCGCGGGAACTTCTGGAAGATCTTGCCCACCGGCTGCATGCGCGTCTTCATGACCGAGAGCTGTAGATCGGTGGTCACCAGGTTGAGCTGGCTGGAGGAGGCCACCAGGTCGCGCAGGGCCGGGTCGGAGTCGCCACGGGCGTCCAGTTCGGACACGAGCTTGAGCACCCGGTTGCGGCACAGCACCAGCTCGCCCACCAGGTTCATGACGTTGTCCAGGCGCGCGGTGTCGACGCGGATGCTGGTCTCCGCCTCCACCTTGGGCGTGGCGGCGGCCTTGGCGGCGGTGTCGGGGGTCTTGTCCGGTGCCGGCGCGGCGGCCTTGGGTTCCGGGGCCGCCGCCGGGACGGGTGCCGCCGCCGGGGGCGCGGGCGCCGCCTGGGCGGTCTCCGCCGGTTTGGCGGGGCTTGCCGCCTTGGGGGACGTTTCCGGTTCCGCCGGCGCCGTCTCCCGCGCCGGCGCCGCCGGTTTCGCCGGGGCGGTGGCCCGCCCGGCGGCGCTGCCCGCCGCCTCCAGGGCGAATTGCAGCATCAGGTCCAGCTTCTGGACCATGCCGCCGATGTCCAGGGTGCCCACGTCCTCGCCCTGCACCTGGGACAGGATCGCCTTGATCATGTCGACGGATTCCAGCACCAGGTCGATGATGTCGGCGGTCACGGCGATCTCGCCGTTGCGCAGGGTGTTGAGCACGTTCTCGGAGCCGTGGGCCACCGCGACCAGGTCGTTCAGCTCCAGGAAACCGGCGCCGCCCTTGATGCTGTGGACGGTGCGGAAGATCTCGTTCAGGAGGCCGGTATTGCCCGGGTCCGCCTCCAGGTCGAGGAAGTGCTGATCCAAATGGGAGAGGGCCTCGGTGGTCTCGACCAGAAACTCGTCGAAGATCTCCGCCATGTCTTCGGGAATGTTGGGGTTCATCGGATCCCCTCTCGCGTAACCATCGGAAAGGCTGGTGAAAGTGACTGTGGGCTGATGGCCGGCACCCTAGAAGCCGAACTCGGCGAGGATGGAGTCGACACCGTCCTGGCAGACGCCCGTGGCGGCCGGATCGGTCTTGAGGCCGCGCATCTTCTCCTCGATGGCGCCCTCCGACTTTTCCGCCTGCTCCATGCCGAATTCCACCACCAGCTTGAGGATGCGCTCCTCCACCTCGGCCATCAGGGCGATCACCTGCTTGATCTTCTGGCCGGTCAGGTCCTGGAACGACATGGTGATCATGGTGTCGCCCTGCAGGCCCTCGATGGTGTTGAGTTCGTCGCGCATGCGCTCGGCGAGGTCGGACACCTTGGCGGCGGCCTCGTTGGAGGCGGGGACCGCCTCCTCCATCTGGTCGAGCAGGTTGCGGATCTCGCCCACGGCGCCGCTGGTCTCCTCGGTGTGGGACATCACCTTCATGGTGGCCGCCTCGGTTTCCTCGGTGACCGCGGTCAGCATGTCGTAGGCGGTGGGGATGTCCTTCGCCTTGACCTTGATGTTGGACTCCTCGACCATCATGCGCTCGGCAAACTGCTTGTGAGTCATGTTGATGTAGCGGGCCAGCTCGCCCAGATCGTGGTAGAGGGCGGTGCCGGACTGCGCCTGTTTGCCGAGTTGGTCCATGATCTCCTTGCTCGTCGTCTCGGGGGCCGCCGGCTCGCTGGCGGGCGTTGCGGGAATCTCTGCGCAGGGCATGGGGGCGCATGCGGGCGCCGGTCCGCCCGGTTCGGGGAACAGGGCGTCCACATCGAGGAGGGTCGACAGATGGCCGTTGAGCTTGCCGATGCCGTCGATGTAATCCGCCGAGCCGCCGTTGTGGAAGCCCGGGGAGGGGGCGATCATGCCCGTGGAGAAGCGCACCACCTCGGACACGGCATCCACCTGGATGCCGATGCGGCGGCGCGAGCCTTCCAGCACGATGATGCGGGTGTCCTTGGTCTGATCCGTGGGCCGGAAGCCGAACCGGCCGTGCAGGTCGGCGATCACGATCACCTGGTCGCGCAACTGGATGACGCCGCAAAACCCGGCGGGCACGTTGGGCACCACCGTGATCGGCAACGGCTTGATGATCTCGTGGATCTTGCTGATGTCGATGGCGAAACTCTCGGGTCCCAGGCGGAACCCGATCATCTGCCGCATGGCATGCCCCGCCTTGGGCTTGGCAGCCGAACCGGACTGGCTCATGATTGGCCTCTCCCTGATTGATCGCGCGCTCGCCACAAGCGCGTGCCGGTGTGTCGGCGCTAGGAGGCGATGATCTTGTCGATCTTGCCCTTCAGCACGTCGGCCGTGAACGGCTTGACGATGTAATTGCTCACGCCGGCCTTGATGGCCTCCACCACGTTCTCCTGCTTGGATTCCGCGGTGACCATGAGGAACGGCATGCCCTTCAGCGCCGGGTCGGAACGCACCTCCTTGAGCAGCTCGAGCCCGGTCATCGTCGGCATGTTCCAGTCGGAGATGACGAAGTCGAACTTGTCCTGCTTCAGTTTCTGCAAGGCTTCCTTGCCGTTCTCGGCTTCCTCGACGTCCGTGTGCCCCAATTGCTTGAGGATGTTGCGGACGATGCGGCGCATGGTCGAAAAATCATCAACTACCAGAAACTTCATCGTTTCCCAATCCCGATCGAAGTTGATAAACACGGATGCCACCATGGGCGTCACGGTGTCGAAAAGACGTACCCTCGCTTCTTGTCGGCCCCGTCCCGCAACGGCTTGAGCGTTGTTTTGGTGGTCCTGGCGCGGCGCTTCTCGCGGATGTTGTGGATCTTGCCCTTGATGCGCAGCACCGCCTGGCTGTGCAACTGCGACACCCGCGACTCGGTGATGCTCAGCACCTGGCCGATCTCGCGCATGGTGAGCTCCTCGTAGTAGTACAGGGTCACCACCAGGCGCTCCTTCTGGGGCAGCTGCTCGATGGCCTCGGAGAGCAGGTTCCAGGTGTCCTGCTGCAACAGCGCCTGGAGCGGGTCCGGGGTGCTGTCCTGGGCGATGCACTCGAGGATGTTCACCTCCCGGTCCGAGTCGGCCCCCAGGTCGTCCAGGCTCAGCACGGCGGTGTGCGACACCTGCTGCAACATCTTGTGCAGGGTGTCCAGGTCCATCCCCATCTCGGCGGCCACCTCCTCCTCGGAGGCGGGCCGGCTGTGGGCCTGCTCCAGCTTCTGGTAGACCCCGCGCAGCTTGGAGGCCTTTTCGCGGATGCTGCGCGGCACCCAGTCCATGGCCCGGATCTCGTCGAGCATGGCGCCGCGGATGCGGAACTCGGCGTAGGTCTTGAACAGGGTCTCCTTGTCCGGGTTGTACTTGGTCATGGCGTCCATCAGGCCGATCATGCCGACGTTGATGATGTCGTCCACGTCCAGGTGCGGTGGCAGGCGCGACCCCAGGCGGTTGGCCATGATGCGGATCTTGGGCGCGAACTCGGCGATCAGGCGTTCCTGGGTGGCGATGCTGATGTGGCTGACGCCGACCCCGTAGTCTTGGGCTTGGGAATTTTCCACCGGTTATCCTCCTGCGCTCAGCGCGGCGGTCTGGGCGTCCGCCACCTGATTGAAGAAAAACTGCATGCCGCCCTTCAGTTCCGTGACCGGACGCCAGCTGTCCACGGTGCGCGCCAGCCGCGTGAAGGCGTCCGCCGCCGCCGAGGCGGGGGCGTTGGAGATGCCGGTCTGGGAGCGCACGGCGCGGCTGATGGCGTGGTCCACCGGGACGAAGCCCGCATAGTCCACCGCCACCCCCAGGAAGCGGTCGGCGGCGAGGCTCAGCCGCCGGTAGACCTCGAGGCCCTCGTCCGCGTTCTTGGCCAGGTTCACCAGCAGGCGGAAGCGGCGCTCGCCGTGGTGGGCGCTCATCACCTTCATGAGGGCGTAGGCGTCGGTGATGGAGGTGGGGTCCGGGGTGGCGACCACCAGGATCTCCTGGGCGCAGCCGGCCAGGAAACGCACGTTGTCGCCGATGCCCGCGGCGGTGTCGAGGATCAGGTAGTCGGGCGGCTGTGTGAGGGCGCCGATCTGCGACAGCAGCGTGAGCTGCCCCTCCTCGCCCAACTGGGTGAGGCTGACGATGCCGGAGCCGCCGGGGATGATCTGGATGCCCCCCGGCCCCTCGTGGATGATCTCCTCGAGGGTGCAGTGGCCGGCGAACACGTCCGCCAGCGTGCGCGTGGTGGACAGGCCCACCATCACGTCCACGTTGCCCAGCCCCATGTCGCCATCCAGCACCAGGATGCGGTAACCCATGCGCGCCAGGCGGTCGGCCAGGTTCACGGTCACGTTGGTCTTGCCCACGCCCCCCTTGCCGGAGGTGACCGCGAGCACCCGGATGCGGCCGCCCTTGCGGGTGACCCAGCGGGTCAGTTGTTGCGCCTGTGTCAGCGGTGCCATTGATCCTCCTGTCAGGAAAGAAACTGGGTTGCGAGGCGGGCGCCGGAGGCCAGTTGCAGGTCCTCCGGGATGCGTTGCCCGTTGGTGAGGTAGGAAACCGGCACGCCGGCGGACAGCGCCGTGTGCAGGGCGGCGCCCAGCCGCGCGGTCTCGTCGAGCTTGGTGAGCACCATGGCCACGGGCGCCACCTGGCGGTAGGCCTTGAGGGTCTCGGCCATGTCCTCCAGGGAGTGGGTGGCGGGCAGCACCAGTTGCACCTGGACCGCCTCGTCGCCCAGCCCGCCGATGGCATCGATGGGGCCGCGCTCACGGGGGGAATGGCCGGCGGTGTCGATCAGCACCAGGTCCATGGCGGCGAATTCCGCCAGCCGCGCCCGCAGCTCCGCCCGGTCCGACGCCACCGCGCTGGGGACGCCGATGATGCCCGCATAGGTGGTGAGCTGCTCCACGGCACCGATGCGGAAGGTGTCGAGGGTGATCAGCGCCACCCGGCGCTTTTCGTTGATGGCGTAGTGGGCCGCCAGCTTGGCGATGGTGGTGGTCTTGCCCACGCCGGTGGGGCCGGCGAACAGCACCCGCCCGCGCTTGGCGTCCCGGGGCAGCAGCGGGCCGGCCACCGGCACGGCGCTGGCGATGGCATCGGCGACGCGCGCCGGGTCGGCGCCGGGCAGCGCCGCCAGCAGCTCCGCGACACTGTCGCGCGGCAGGCCCTTGGCGGCCAGCCTCAGGTACAGGGGGCGCAGGGTGTCCGGCAGTTCCGCCACGCGGCGGTCCACCACCAGGTCGTTGACCAGGGTGCGCAGCGTGCCGATCTCCTCGCGCATGCTCACCCACTCGCCCTGGGCGGCGGGCTGGCCCAGGGTGGACAGGCGCGCGCCGAAGGTGGACAGCTCGTCCCGCAAGGGGGCGATGGCGGCGCTCACCTCCGCCAGGGTGACGGTTCCCGCCGGCGCCTGGCCACCCCCCTCGGCGGCGCGCTGCGGCGCGGGGGCGCGCTCGGCACGGGTGGCGGCGCGGGCCCAGGGCGGGTCCACCACCCCGGCCGGACGCTCCGCCGGCAGCGTGGCCAGCGGCTTGGGCCGGGCGCCGCCCGCCGGCGGCTCGTAGGCGGCGGTGACCTGCACCCCCGTGCGGCCGCCCAGGCCGATCTTGCGGGTTTCGAGGATGACCGCATCCGGCCCCAGCGCGGCCTTCACGGCCTTCAGGGCGCTGGTCACGTTTTCCGCTTCAAAGCGCTTGATCTGCACGGTTACACTCCTTCAACCGTTTCGATGGCACGGACCTGCACCCCCGGCGCGATTTCGTTGGGGGAGAGGACCGTCAGATTCGGGATGAACCGCTCCGTCAGCCGCTTGAGGTGGCCGCGGGTGAGCGGTGGCGCCATGAGCACCGGCGAGTAGCCCTTGCCCACCGCGCGCCCCACCGAGTCGGACAGGCGGCTGACGATGCGCTGGGCGTCGTCCGGGTCCATGGCCAGGTAGCTGCCCTGGGCGGTCTGTTGCAGGGCGCCCTGCACCTTTTCCTCCAGCCTGGGGGACAGGGTGATGAGCGCCAGGGTGCCGTCGCTCCCCACGTGCTGGCGGGTGATGCTGCGCGCCAGCCCCTGACGCACGTGCTCCGTGAGCAGGTCCAGGTCGCGGGTCTGGCCGGCGGCGTCCGCCAGCGATTCCAGGATGGAGCGCAGGTCGCGGATGGGCACCCGCTCGCGCAGCAGGCGTTGCAGCACGCCGGCCACCTGGCCGACGGAGAGCACATCGGGCACCAGCTCCTCCACCACCTTGGGGTAGCTCTGCGCCAGGCGGTCGAGCATCCCCTTGGTCTCCTGGCGGCCCACCAGCTCGTAGGCGTGGCCGCGGATCACCTCGGTGATGTGGGTGGCGACCACCGTGGGCACGTCGACCACCGTGTGGTTGGTCAATTGGGCCTGGTCGCGGTGGGCCTCGTCGATCCACACGGCGGGCAGGCCGAAGGCGGGCTCGCGGGTGGCGGCGCCGGGCAGCCGGGCGGCATCGCCGCCGGGGCTCATGGCCAGATAGTGGCCGGGGCTCACCTGCCAGCGGGCCACCTCGTTGCCCTTGATGAGAATGGCGTACTCGTTGGGCCTGAGTTGCAGGTTGTCGCGGATGTGAATGGGCGGCACCACGATGCCCAGCTCGGTGGCGCACTGCTTGCGGATGGCCTTGATGCGCCCCACCAGGTCGCCGCCGCCGGCGCCGTCCACCAGCGGAATGAGGCCGTAGCCCACCTCCAGCTCCATCAGGTCGAGGGAGAGGATCTGGTCGAGGGTGTCCGGTTCCGGCGCGGGCGGGAGGTTGGCCTGCCGTTCCACCTCGGTGGCGGCCGCCGTCTGCTGCGCCTCCGCCTCCGCCTTCCTGAGCTTCATGGCGATCAGGCCCAGGCCGGTGCCGAAGGTGAGGAACGCCACGTGCGGCAGGCCGGGAACGAGGCCGAGGAAGCCCAGGATGGCGCCGGACATGCCCAGCACCTTGGGCTGCACCAGCAACTGCCGGGAGATGTCCTGGCCCAACTGGCGGTCGGCGCCGGCGCGGGTGACCACGATGCCGGCGGCGGTGGAGATGACCAACGCCGGAATCTGCGCCACCAGGCCGTCGCCGATGGTGAGCAGGGTGTAGTTCTCGGCGGCGTGGGCCAGGGTCAGGCCCTTCTGGCCCACGCCGATGGCGAGGCCGCCGAAGATGTTCACCAGGGTGATGATGATGCCGGCGACGGCGTCGCCGCGCACGAATTTGCTGGCGCCGTCCATGGCGCCGTAGAAGTCGGCCTCGCGGGCCACGTCGCGGCGCCGCTCGCGGGCCTGGTTCTCGTTGATGAGGCCGGCGTTCAGGTCGGCGTCGATGGCCATCTGCTTGCCGGGCAGGGCATCCAGGGTGAAGCGCGCCGCCACCTCGGCGATGCGCCCGGCGCCCTTGGTGATGACGATGAAGTTGATGATCACCAGGATGCAGAACACCACCAGGCCGACGATGAAGTTGCCGCCCACCACGAAGTTGCCGAACGACTCGATCACCTTGCCCACGGCGTCGCCGCCCCGGTCGCCGTTGAGCAGGATCAGGCGCGTGGAGGCCACGTTCAGCCCCAGCCGGAGCAGGGTGGCCAGCAGCAGGATGGACGGGAACACCGAGAAATCCAGCGGGTTCTTGGTGTACAGGGCCACCAGCAGGATCACCACGGCCATGGTGATGCTGAACGACAGGAGCAGGTCGAGCAGCAAGGGCGGCAGCGGGATCACCATGATGATGAGCAGGCCCACCACGCCCAGGGCGAGCACCGACTCCGAGTCGCCGATGTGGGGCAGAATGCCGCGGATCTTGGCCTGGCTCATCGGGCGGTCCGTTGCTTGTCGTTAAGGCGGTACACGAAGGCGAGGATCTCCGCCACCGCGTGATAGAGGTTGGCGGGAATCTCCTGGCCGATCTCCACGCCCTTGTAGAGGGTGCGCGCCAGTGGCTTGTCCTCCAGCACCGGCACGCCGCTTGCCTTGGCGATCTCGCGGATCTTGGCGGCGATGTGGCCGGCGCCCTTGGCCACCACCTTGGGGGCGGCCATGGCGCCGGCGTCGTACTTGAGGGCGATGGCCAGGTGGGTGGGGTTGGTCACCACCACGTCGGCCCTGGGCACGTCGGCCATCATGCGCTTCTTGGCGGCCTCGCGTTGCAGGCTGCGCACCCGGGCGCGCACCATGGGGTCGCCCTCCATCTCCTTCATCTCGCGCTTGATCTCCTGCTTGGTCATGCGCATCTGCTTCTCGTGCTGGTAACGCTGGAAGCCGTAGTCGATCACCCCCAGCACCAGCATCAGGAAGCCGGTGGTGAGGACGATGCGCAGGCTCACCGTGCCCAGGTACGGCAGCAGGGTGGCCAGATCGGCGGCCGCCAGGCCGGGCAGGTGGTCCACCTCGCCCCGGACCACCATGTAGACGGTGACGCCCACCAGCAGGATCTTGAGGATCGACTTGACCAGCTCCACGACGGTCTGCGCGGAGAGCAGGCGCTTGAGGCCCTTGGCCGGGCTGATCTTCGACCACTTGGGGGCCAGCGGCGCCATGGACAGCAGCGGACCGGTCTGCATCACGTTGGCGGTCACGCCCACCACCAGCATCACCAGCATCAGCGGCAGCAGCAGCTGGATGCCCGATTGGGCGGTGTCCATGAACAGGCGGTGGAACTGGGACGGGGTGATGTCGGCGCGGACCACGTTGGAAAAGCCGGAGCGCATGATGTTGGCGGCACCCTCGATCATGTGCCCGCCGGCCATCCAGAAGAACATCCCCGCGGCAATCATGGCGAGGGCGCCGGGCAGGTCGCGGCTCTTGGCGACCTGGCCCTTCTTGCGCGCGTCCTCGCGGCGCTTCGGGGTCGCCTGCTCGGTGCGCTCCTGTCCGGGTTGCTCTTCCGACACCGCCTTAGCCCCTCATGCTCGCCATCACGGCCGCGAGCGTGTCGTCCATGCCGCCGTAGGCGTCCACCATCAAGCCCGTGACGTAGGGCAGGCTGAGGCCGATCACCAGCAGCCCCATGGCGATGGTGAGCGGCATGGCCACGACCAGTACGTGCATCTGCGGCACCGCCCGCGAGATCACCCCCAGGCCCACGTTGGCCAGCAGGATGGCGGCCACCACCGGCGCGGACACCTGGAGGCCCAGCTTGAACAGCTCGAATACCAGGCCGATGATCAGCGTGGCGAAGCCGCCGCCGATGTGAATGCTGAACGGCGGCAACGCATCGAAGCTGGTCACCAGGGCGCTGATCAGGATGTGGTGGGCGTTGATGGCCAGGAAGATCATGAAGCTCAGCACGCTCAGGAACTGGCCGATGATGGGCACCTGCAAATTGGTCTGCGGGTCCACCGCCTGCGCCAGGGTGAGGCCCAGCATGTAACCGGCCACCTCGCCGGCGAACTCGAAGGCGGTGGTGATGAGGCGCGCCGTGAAGCCGATGGCGGCGCCGAACAGCGCCTCCATGAACAACGCCGGCATCCACCCCAGGATGTTGGCGGGAACCTGCCCGGCGAACGGCGCGGACACGGTGGGGAATAAAATGAGGGCCAGCAGCAGCGCCATGCCCAGCTTCACCTGGCGCGGCACCATGTGGTCGCCGAACAGCGGCATGGTGCCGATGACCGCCAGAACCCGCACGAACACCAGCAGGAACGCCGGGAAGTCAGCGTATGCCAGCGGCAGCGGCATGGTCAGCCGACCATGCCCGGAATCATGGCGAACAGCTCGGTCACATAGGCGACGAGCATGCGCAGCATCCACGGCATGAACAGCGCCAACGCCAGGAACACGGCGAAGATCTTGGGCACGAAGGTGAGGGTGATCTCGTTGATCTGGGTGGTGGCCTGCACGATGCTGATGCCCACGCCCACCACCAGCGAGAAGAGCAGCATGGGGGCGCCCAGCAGCAGCGTCATTTCCAGCGCCCGCTTGCCGATATCCACGACCATTTCCGGCGTCATCGCCTGGGCCCTCTCAAGATGATGCGGGGGAAACCGCCCCCGGCGGCAGGCGTCCGATCCGTGACGGAACGGCGCCCCGGGAGGGGTAAAAGCAATGGCGGTGCCAGCAATGGGGGTTGTGCGGAAATGGTGACGAAATTTTTGTAACCCGTTGTTTTTTCGTATGCTGGTCCGCCACCGGTTGTGGCAACCCGGCGCCGCCGAGGCGTCCAAACGCCCGGTGCGGCGCCAACGGAGGCACCCCATCGTCGATGTCTTGACGCTCCGCCCCCCGGGCGCGGTCCGTCCGGCCGGGTTGCGCCGGCCCACGCCGGGGGCGGAAAATGGCCCCACACCCATCACCGGCCATTCAATTGAAGGGAAGGAGGCCCGCGTGGCAGCAACCGCCCGCGGCGCCGACGTGCTGATCGTCGGCGGCGGCATCATCGGCACCCTGACCGCCATCGCGCTCGCCGGGCGCGGCGTGGCCGTGCGCGTGATCGAGCGGGGCGAGCCCATGCGCGAGTCGTCGTGGGCGGGAGCCGGCATCCTGTCGCCCATCTACCCCTGGAAATACCCGGACGCCCTGAGCCACCTGGTGAACCGCTCCCTGGCCCTGTATCCGGCCCTGGTGGCGGAGCTGCGCGGCGCATCGGGGGTGGATCCGCAATACCGCGTCAGCGGCCTCATCATCCCCGTGTACAGCGCCGCCGAGTGGGCGGAGCTGGCCGGGGCGCTGCCCTGGAGCCAGCGCTTCGGCTGGCCGGCCCGGCGCCTGGACGGCGACCAGGCGCGGCAGGTGGAGCCGTGCCTGTCGGAGCGGGTGGTGGGGGCGATCGACTGGCCGCAGGTGGGGCAGATCCGCAACCCCCGCCTGGCCGCCGCCGCCCGCGCCACGGCGGAGGCCCGGGGCGTGGTGTTCGACACGGGCCGCGAGGTGACCGGGTTCGCCTTCCAGGGTGACAACGGCGTGACGGTGCGCACCGCCTCCGGTGATCTGCACGGCTCCAGGGTGCTGCTGGCGGCGGGAAGCTGGACCGGGGGGCTGGCGGAGCGCGCCGGCTTCACCCTGCCGGTGGCGCCGGTGAAGGGGCAGATCCTGCTGCTCAAGACCGCGCCCGGCACCCTGACGCGCATCGTCAAGCACGATCAGGCCTATCTGGTGCCCCGCGCCGATGGCCATGTGCTGGTGGGGGCCACCATGGAGATGGCGGGCTTCGACCGGCGCACCACCCTGGAGGCGCTGCACTTCCTGAGCGGCGCCCTGCTCGACATGGCCCCCGGCCTGGCGGACGCGGAGGTGGTCCGCCACTGGATGGGGTTCCGGCCGGGCACGCCGGACGGGCTGCCCTACCTGGGGCCGGTGCCGGGCCGGCCGGGCCTGTTCGTGGCCGCGGGGCACTACCGCAACGGCGTCATCCTGGCGCCCGCCACCGCCGACGCCATGGCGCGGATGCTGTGCGGCGAGGCGTGCCCGGTGGACCTGTCCGCCTTCGCGCCGGAGCGGCCGGCGCTGGCCCACGCGGCGCTGGGGTTTCCCGCCTAGGGCCTGGTGGCCCGCGCCGCCGGCGGGCGGTGTTCAGCGGGCCGCGTTCGCGGCGGGGATGGGGCCGTTCAGGAGGGTGTCGATCTCGGCCAGTACACCGGCGTTCAGGGCGCCGTCCCGCAGGGCCACGGCGCCCAGGTTGTCCGCCACCTGCTCCGGGCGCGAGGCGCCGGTGAGCACGCTGCTCACGCGCGGGTTGGCGAGGCACCAGGCGATGGCCAGACGCGCCGGGGTGGTGCCCAGGCGGGTGGCCAGGCGGCGCAACTCCGCCACCTGGCGCCGGCGGCGCTGGCCGGCCTCGCCCCCCAGGTGGTCGCGCACCCATTCGGGACCGCGGAACGCGGCGCGCGAGCCTTCGGGGATGCCCTCGGCGTACTTGCCGCTGAGCACCCCGCCGAACAGGGGCGAATAGGTGGTGAGGCCCAGGCCGATGCGGTCGCACAGGGGCGCCAGCTCCCGCTCCACCCGCTCGCGGGCGAACATGCTGTAGGGGGGCTGCTCCATGCCGGGCGGGGTGAGGTGCTCGCGCCGGGCGACCTCGTGGGCCTCCTCCACCTGGCGCCGCTCCCAGCACGAGGTGCCCCAGTACAGCACCCGTCCCTGGCGCACCAGGTGGTCCATGGCGCGCACCGTCTCCTCGATGGGGGTGTTGGGGTCGGGGCGGTGGCAGAGGTAGAGGTCCAGGTACTCCACCCCCAGGCGCCCCAGGGAGGCGGCGCACGCCTCCAGGATGTGCTTGCGGCTCAGGCCGAACTGGTTGGGCAGCTCGCCGCCCCAGAACACCTTGGTGGAAATCACCAGGGTGTCGCGGCGCCAGCCGTATTTCTTGAAGATGCCGCCCAGGATGGTTTCCGCCTGGCCGTCGGCGTAGCCCTCGGCGCTGTCGAACAGGTTGACGCCCGCGTCGTAGGCGGCGCGCACGCAGGACTCGGCGGCGCCGGCCCCCACCTGTCTGCCGTAGGTGGTCCACGACCCCAGCCCGAGGGCGCTCACCTGGAGGCCCGATTGTCCCAGTCGGCGGTATTCCATGGTTCCCATGCGGAGGCGTGGTGGCGGTGCGGAAGGGGTGGGAAGTATAGTCCGGGCAACGGGATTTTTCACCGTCGCGGGGCGGGCGCCCCGGGATTTCAGGCGGCCTCGTCCTGGTCGTAGCGGATCTCCGCGCGCAGGTGCGCGCGCAGGACCGCGATGCGGTGGATGGCCATCTCGGGCGTGTAGGGCTCCGGCACCATCCGGCCCCAGATGGGTTCCGGCCAGGCCGGGTCGGTGGTGAAGCGCGCCACGTGGTGCACGTGCAGTTGCGGCACCACGTTGCCCAACGCGGCGATGTTGACCTTGTCCGCCTTGAACCCGTCCGCCAGGGCCTGGGACAGGGCGGCGGATTCCTCCATCAGCAGGGCCCGGTCGGCGGGTGACAGGTCGTGGATTTCACGGGCGTTTTCGCGCATGGGAACGAGGATGAACCAGGGGTAGCTGGCGTCGTTCATGAGCAGCAGGCGGCACAGGGGCAACTGGCCCACGGTGATGGTGTCCTGCGCCAGGCGCGGGTGTAGCGTGAACATGGGGTTCTCCCTGCGGGGTGGTGGCGGCGGGGCCGCCCGGCGTCGCCGTCAGGGGACAGTTAACGGGTATCGGGCGCCGCCGGTCAAGGCGGGCCGCGCTCAAGGGCCGCCGCCGCCGTGCCGAAAAGGACGGTGGGAGAGTGTCCATGAGCCGATTCGCCCGATACGCCCGTTACGCCTGCGTGGCGCTTGCCCTGACCCTGCTGTCCGGGTGCGCGTCGGCGTCGGGGCGCGTTGGCGTCCAGGCACCGGTGGCCCAGCCGGCGGCGACGGTTGCCGCCGATGCCGCGCGGGAGGCCCGCCTGGCGGAGCTGGAGCGGTTTTTCGTCTTTTCCGGCAACGACATCCGGCCCGTCGTGGCGGCGCGGCCGGTGGTGTACCGGCCGCCGGCCGCCGCCGCGCCGGATTTCGAGCCGGTTGCCACGCCGGCCGCCCCGGTTGGGGAGGCGTCCGCCGTCGTGGCCGGAGCGCCGTTGCACGGCACGCCGCCGGAAACGGGCGCGGGCGCCGTGTCCGAGGCCAACGTGACCGAGGTTGCCGAGGTGGTGGTTGCCGAGGCGTCCGCCCCGGTTGGGGAGGCGTCCGCCGCCGTGGCCGGAGCGCCGTTGCACGGCACGCCGCCGGAAACGGGCGCGGGCGCCGTGTCCGAGGCCAGGACCGATGTCGCCGACGTGGCCGTGGTGTCCGAGGCGGTGGTTGTCGAAGCGGAATCGGCCATCCTGGCGGCGCCGGAGCCGCATGCGCACACCGTGGAAAGCGGCGATACGTTGTGGGACCTCGCCCGCGCCTACCTGGGCAGTGGCGCGCGCTGGACCGAGATCGCCGCCGCCAACCCGTCGCTGGGGGATCCGCACCGGATCTTTCCCGGCCAGCAGCTGACCATCCCCCCCGCCGCTTCCGCCCTGTCCTGAACGCCGCCTTGCGGCGGGTTGAGGCTGGGTGCCGCGATCCCCCCAGGGGCCGCCGCCGGGCAGGCTGACGGCGTCGGCGCGCGGCGTGAAAGTCACGCTGGATCAATCGCATCCCATGCGCCGTGGGGTTTCCCCCGTGGCCGGGAACGGTCCGGCGCCGTGGTACGGTGAATCACACCCCCGTGGGCGCCCGCCCATTGCGGACCGGGGGGCCGCGCACGGGGTTTCCACAGGCGGTTGCCGGTGCCTCTGGCCGGGGTGGCGGCACCGGCCGCGCTGGTTCGGAGCCGGGGGGCCGGCGGGCAGGCCCCGGTGTCTACCGGGTTGTCGTTCCAACAACCGTCATTCGCCCGTAACCCACAACAATGTCTGGATTCACACCGCGCCGTCGCGTCGGGGCGCGGCGCCCGTTCCCGCGAAGGGGCCGGGGGCGCGCCGTCGATTGGCCAAAAATATCACGCCAGAACAGCGGGATGTGTTGCGCCGTGGGCCGGTAATGGTGCGGTTGGCACGGATGTTGCCCATATGCAGCGGCACATGCAGTCGGGAATTGCCGGGCCGCCGCGGTCCGGGCCACGCAAACACTAGGAATTGGGAAAAGACCATGGCTGACAGCAAGGGCGACGCAACGACCGGATCGGCGGGGATGTCCCGCCGGGGATTTCTCTCCGCCGGGGGCGCGGCCCTGGCGGGGGCGGCGCTGTTCGACTTGATTCCGTCCGCCATGCGCGGCACGGCCTGGGCCGCGGCGGGCGAGCGGCTGGAAAAGAGCGCGTGCGCCTTCGGTATCATTCCGCTGACGGACTGCGCGCCCATCGTCATTGCCAGGGAGAAGGGCTTCTTCAAGAAGTACGGGCTGGACGTGACGGTCTCCAAGGAGGCGTCCTGGGCCAACATCCGCGACAAGGTGTCCATCGGCGCGCTGGACGGCGCGCACATGCTGGCCGGCATGCCGATCGCCGCCTCGCTGGGTGTCGGCGCGGTCCGCAAGGCGACCGTGACCGCGTTCTCCATGGACCTCAACGGCAACGGCATCACCGTTTCCAACGCGCTGTACGAGCGCATGCTGGCCACGGACCCCGCGGCCATGGCGGAGCGCCCCACCACCGCGCGCGCCCTGAAAAAGGTGATCGCGGCGGACAAGGCGGCGGGCAAGCCGCCCATGACCTTCGCCATGGTGTTCCCGGTCTCCACCCACAACTACGAACTCCGCTACTGGATGGCGTCCGCCGGGATCGATCCGGACAACGACGTGCGCCTGATCGTGATTCCGCCCCCCCAGATGGTGGCCAACCTGCGCTCCGACAACATCGTCGGCTACTGCGTGGGCGAGCCGTGGAACGAGCGCGCGGTGGAGATGGGCATCGGCCGCACCCTCATCACCGACTACGAGATCTGGAACAACAACCCGGAGAAGGTGTTCGGCGTCAACCTGGAGTGGGCGGAGCGGTACCCCAACACCCACAAGGCCGCCATCAAGGCGTTGATCGAGGCGGCGCAGTGGATGGACCGCCCGGAGAACCGCCTGGAGGTGGTGCGGATCATCTCCGGCAAGTCCTACGTCAACGCCCCGGAGGAGGTGGTGAAGATGTCCATGACCGGCACCTTCAAATACGCCCGCAACGAGAAGCCGCGCCCGCTGCCCGACTTCAACGTGTTCCACCGCTACGCGGCGACCTTTCCGTGGCGTTCCCATGCCATCTGGTCCATCACCCAGATGCTCCGCTGGGGGCAGATCGAGGTGCCGATCGACATCAAGCAGGTGGCCACGTCCATCTATCGCCCCGACATCTACCGGCAGGCCGCCAAGGAGCTTGGCGCGGTTTACCCCACCGTCGATGCCAAGACCGAGGGAACCCATGCCGGCGGGTGGACCCTGACCGACGCGACGGCCCCCATCCCCATGGGGCCGGACCGGTTCTTCGACGGCATGACCTTCGACCCGGCGGCCCCCCTCGCGTATCTCAAGGGCTTCCCGGTTCACCACATGAAGGTGCGCCTGGACGCCCTGGCCAAGTTGAACAGCTAAGGCGTCCGCCTTGCCTCAAGGAATGCTCATGACGACCCACGTGCTTTCTCCCGATGTGTTGAATGACGGGCGGACCGACTCCGCCCGCAGTCAGAATCCCGCTGGACAGGGGCTTGCCGCGCAGGCCGCTCCGGCCGCGCGGGAAGGTGTCCCGGCCGTTGCCGAACCCCAGGACGGCGCGCGCAAACGGCGGTCCGCGCCCCAGGGCGACCCCCCGGCCGGCAACGCCGCCTCGCCCAACTGGGCCGAGGCGATCATCCGGGCCACGCTGCCGCCCCTGCTCACCTTTGGCGTGGTGCTGGGCATCTGGGCGTTCATCAGTGCCGCCATCGTCCCGGACATCCCCGGGCCGGGGGCCACCTTCGAGCACGCCAAGGAGGTGCTGGCGGACCCGTTCTACCAGGCCGGCCCCAACGACATGGGCATCGGCTGGCAGGTGCTGTTCTCCCTGTCGCGGGTGTTGTCCGGGTTCGCGCTCGCCGCGCTGGTCGGCATCCCCCTGGGCCTGCTGATCGGCATGAGCCAGCCGGTGCGCCGGGCACTGGGGCCCCTGATCCAGATCCTCAGGCCGGTCAGCCCCCTGGCATGGCTGCCCATCGGCCTGCTGCTGTTCAAGGCGGTGAACCCGTCGGCGGTGTTCGTGATCTTCATCACCAGCATCTGGCCCATCATCCTCAACACCGCCGCCGGCGTCCAGGCGATCCCGCAGGATTACCTGAACGTGGCCAAGGTGCTCCAGCTGGGCCGTTGGGACGTGACCCGCAAGATCCTGCTGCCGGCCACCCGGCCGCACATCATGACCGGCATGCGCCTGTCCCTCGGCATCGGCTGGATGGTGATCGTGGCCGCGGAGATGCTCACCGGCGGAATCGGCATCGGGTTTTACGTGTGGGACGAGTGGAACAACCTCAACGTGGCGTCGATCATCGTGGCGATCGGCATCATCGGGCTGGTGGGTATCCTGCTGGAAACCGTGATGGACCGCATCCAGCGGCGCTTCGACTATACCCGCGGCGGGCACTAGCAGGCGGCGAAAAACGGCGCCTTTTCAACAGCCTGTCAGGGCTTTTGTGTTAACAGACCGCTTGGTCACACGGAGCGAATCGACATGAACCGGACCTATCTGCAACTGGACCACCTGGGCATCACCTTTCCCACGCCCAAGGGGCCGTTCTGCGCGTTGCAGGACGTGAACCTAAGGATCGACAAGGGCGAGTTCATCGCCATCATCGGCCACTCGGGGTGCGGCAAGAGCACCGTGCTCAACATCGTCGCCGGCCTCCTGCGGGCGACCGTGGGCGGCGCCATCCTGGAGAACCGCGAGGTGACCGAGCCCGGACCGGAGCGGGCCGTGGTGTTCCAGAACCACTCCCTGCTGCCGTGGCTCACGGTGTACGACAACGTGCGCATCGCCGTCGACAAGGTGTTCGGCGCCCGCAAGACCAAGCAGGAGCGGGATGCCTGGACGTGCCACAACCTGGAACTGGTGCACATGGAACACGCCCTGGACAAGCGCCCCAACGAGATATCGGGCGGCATGAAGCAGCGCGTCGGCATCGCCAGGGCGTTGGCCATGGAGCCCAAGGTGCTGCTGATGGACGAGCCGTTCGGCGCGCTGGACGCCCTCACCCGCGCCCACCTGCAGGACTCGCTGATGGAGATCCACGGCAAGCTGGGCAACACCGTGCTCATGATCACCCACGACGTGGACGAGGCGGTGCTGCTGTCCGACCGGATCGTGATGATGACCACCGGCCCCGCCGCCACCATCGGCGAGGTGCTGGACGTCGGCCTGGAGCGCCCGCGCGACCGACTGTCCCTGGCCGCCGACGCCGACTATAATCACTACCGGGCCGAGGTGTTGCGCTTCCTGCACGCACGCCAACGCAACCCCCGGGCGGCCTGACGCCGCGTCCGGCCGTTTCCAACCCGAGCCATTTTCCTAGGAGATTTTCCATGACGCGAGCACGGCGTACCCCCTTGTCCACCATCCTGGCCCTCGCGGTCGGCCTGGTGTCGGCCATCCCGGCGGCCGGCCACGCCGGCGGCCTGATGGAGGCGGTCAGCGGCGGCAGCCCCAGCCTGGACCTGCGCTACCGCTACGAGATGGTGGACCAGACCGGCATCGCCGACACGGCCCAGGCCTCCACCCTGCGCACCCGCCTGGGCTATGCCACCGGCGCCTTCCACGGCGCCAAGGCCATGGTGGAGTTCGAGAACATCGCCACCATCGATGGCGACGAGTACAACAGCACGCGCAACGGCAAGACCGGCCGCCCGGTGGTGGCGGACCCGGATGGCACCGAGCTCAACCGGGTGGCGCTCGGCTACGCGGCGGACGCCCTTTCCGCCACCGTGGGCCGGCAGCGCATCATTTTCGACAACGCCCGCTTCGTGGGCAACGTGGGGTGGCGCCAGAACGAGCAGACCTTCGACGCGGCGCGCCTCGACTACAAGGCTTCCGACGCCCTGTCGGCCAGCTATGCCTACCTGTGGAACGTGAACGGCATCGACTTTTCCGACGCCGCCCACGACAGTCACCTGCTGAACGTGGCGTACGGGGTGCCCAAGGCCGGCAAGCTGACCGCCTACGGCTACCTGGTCAACAACGACGATGCCCCGGCCACCGCCAGCCAGACCCTCGGCCTGCGCTACACGGGGGACTATGACGTGAACACGGTCAAGCTGGGCGTCACCGCCGAGTATGCCGCCCAGTCCGAGTTCGCGGGCTCGGCCATCGCCGATTCCGATTACCTGTTCGGCGAGCTGTCCGGAACCGCCGCCGGGGTCACCGCCGGTCTGGGGTACGAGGTGCTGGGGGGCGACGGCACCAGCGCCTTCCAGACCCCGCTGGCCACCAAGCACGCCTTCAACGGCTGGGCCGACAAGTTCCTGGCCACGCCGGTGAACGGCCTGGCCGACCTGATGCTGACCGTGAGCGGCAAGGTGGCGGGGGTGAAGCTGGTGGGCGTGTACCACGACTTCGCGGCGGACTCCGGCGGCACCGACTACGGCACCGAGCTGGACCTGCTGGCGGCCAAAAAGCTTGGCCCGCACACCCTGGGCGTGAAATACGCCAGCTACAGCGCCGACAGCCTGGCCACCGACACGGACAAGCTGTGGTTGTTCGCCGAGACCGCGTTCTAGGACGGAGCGGGTACCGGCGCCCGGCATGGGCGCCGGCACCCCGCGGCGGCCGCGCTAGAAATCCTCCATGCCGTCGTCGCCGGCGGGCACCGCGTGCACGGGTTGCGGCGCCGGTGCGGCGGGCTTCGGCGCCTGGCGCGCCTTGCTCACGAACCCCGCGTGCGCAGGGGTGGCCGTGGCGGGGGTGGCCTGGGCCACGGGCCGTAACGGCGCCGTGGCCGGTGACGGCCCGCCGACCTTGAAGAAGGTCATGAGGCGGGACAGGTTGTTGGCCTCGGTCGCCAGGCTCTCGGACACCGCCGCCGCCTCCTCCACCAGGGCGGCGTTCTGCTGGGTGACCTCGTCCATCTGGAGGATGGCGGTGTTGACCTGCTCGATGCCGTGGGCCTGCTCCTGGCTGGCGGCGTTGATCTCGCCGACCATGTCGCTCACCTTGTTGATGCTGGC
>JACRHL010000021.1 GCA_016212085.1 Nitrospirota bacterium
CTCGGGCACGAAGGCGGCGGCGATCGCGAGATCGACGTAACCCTCGGAGGAGTTCACGGTCTGGGTGTTGTTGGCCATGGCGGTACCGGCAAACGCAACAGCGGCGGCCACGCCAACAGCAACAGAGATCTTCTTGTTCATCGTTTTCCTTTTTTCTTCGCTAATCACGGTCCCACACGTTGGGGGAGCCGTGGACTCCAATGGATACCGAACCAAAAAAACACATCATGTTCGGAGCTGGGCACACACTGTGCCCTGGGTTCGTGCGAAGGATTTTCTTCACACGGTTGCCATTCCCGGTCAGTGGCCGGCGGCACGTTACATAAGACCTCCTTTACGTTTCACGTAACGCGTTTTGTCGAACACACGCCGGATCACCCTGATCCACCCCCGTTGCCCGGTTGCGATCCCTCGGATCCGGCGCCGTCGGGAGTTCTTTTGTGCAACGCGCGGGCCAAACCGGTACATCCGCCGCAGCAAAATTCGTAACTCATTTGAATTACGCGACTTTCAGGATCAAAAAAATCTTCAGGCACCCTTTCGGCGGCACCCCGCGGGCCGGTTTGCCAGCGGCCCGTGTGAAACGCGTTGCCATTTGCCGGGAAACCGGCGCAACAAATGCCTTGAAATTGGCCACACCCCCCTTGTTGGAGGGAGAAACCGTCTTCCCGGCCGATCCTCCGGGCCGGTCTTCCCGGCGCCCGCCCCGGCCCGTGGGGCCCCATAAGGCCCTGGCTCCCGACGGACGGCGCACGTTCCTTGATCAATTAAATAAGGGGGACGCCCCGGCGCCGCCGCTCACCCCCCGCCCCGCGCCCGCCGAAAAGAACCGGGTGGCCTGTAGCCGCCTACCCAATCGGTGCCGATCCGTACGCGTCCGGCCCCGAGCGGGACGCCGGAAACACGGCGAATGGATATGGATTCTCCTTATGCGCCAGTTGGTTGCGTCACGTTTTGGCGGGCTGGCACAGGCATTGCTCACATAGGGATCAGGAAACCCGAGGTACGACCCATGCGCCACCGACCGAACCCGAACCGATCCCCCCTGGCCCAGGCCGGCTTCACCCTCATCGAGATGATGGTGGTGGTGGCGGTGCTGGCCATCATGACCGGCATCGCCATCCCCAACGTGCTGGCGTGGATGCCGGCGGTCAGCCTGAAGAACGAGACCAACGCCATGCTGGGCGCCATGCAGCGCGCCCGCTCCCTGGCCATCAACAACGGCCTGGAGCACCGGGTGCTGTTCGACTACGCCAACCAGACCTATCAGGTGGACAAGGGCGACCTGATGAGCGGCTCCACCAACTGGACCACCGCGTGGGGGCCCGAGAAGGTCGGCGACAACTACTTTTACGCGCCGTGGTGGCAGATGGAGAACGAGGGCGCCAACCGGCCGTTCCTGCGCTTCACCGCCAATGGCTCGGCGGTGGCCAGCATCGATCAGCCGTACCTGATCACCTACAACACCCACGGCCTGCTCTACATCGCCTGGATCCAGCGCCGCACCGGCCACGTGACCCTCGAGAAGCGGACCTACTGATGGGCACCGGCCGTCATCCGCAAGTGGCCCCCTGGGCCGTGGGCCAGGCGGGCTTCACCCTGCTCGAGCTGCTCATCTCGCTGGCCATCTTCGCCTTCGGCATGATGGGCATCACCAGCCTGTTCGCCATGCAGACCAACATCAACGCCAACGCCATCCGCCACAACGTGGCCAACAACATCGCCCTGAACGCCGTCGAGGAGGCCAAGGGGGTGCCCTACTACCGGATGATCAACTGGAACCCGGCGGACGCCTCGGCCAGCGTCCCCTGCCAGCTGTCAGCGGCGGCCAACCTGGCCAACCGGGCGGACTGCCTGCGGCCGGACACCGTGAACGCCACCACGCCCCCCGCCCCCTACGACCATTTCGTGAGCGATGCCGGCTTCGTGCCCGTGACCACCCTGGCCAACCTGGGCCAGATCCAGGCGGACCGGGCCTTCACCAAGGGCATGGAGATCCGCCGCACCTACACCATCACCCCCGACACCCCGGCGGTGGACATGAAGACCATCGCCGTGCAGGTCCAGTGGCGCCTGGCGGGGAGCAACGACGTGCAGACGGTGGCCTACACCACCGTGCGCGACATGGACATCCGTTAACGGAGCAGCAACGCCGCCATGCGCAACCCCTTCCGCGATCAATCCGGCTTCACCCTGGTGGAGCTGCTGATCTCCCTGGTCATCGCCTCCGTCGCCGCGGCGGGCATGTTCAACCTGTACCTGACCTACGTGACCTCCACCGTGCGCCAGGACCAGGTGCTGCAAATGCAGCAGAACGCCCGCGTGGCCATGGACGACCTGGAGCGTGACCTGCGCCAGGCGGGCCTGGACGTCACCCAGGGCGACCCGGCCCTGCCCGACCAGGCGGTGTTCGCCTTCGCGGCCCCCTACGAAATCATCTTCAACGCCAACACCGATTCCACCGTGGGCGGCATCCGCCCCGCCGCCGCGCCGTCCCAGGTGCCCACCAACCCGGCCAGCGGCGTGGCCTTCTACCACCCGGCCAACGAATACCCCCTGGCGGAGACCGTGCGCTGGACCCTGGACGCCACCGGCGACGGCGTGCTGACCGCCGCCGACAGGATGGATACGGCCAACCCCAGCCTGTACCGGCTGGCCCGGCAGGTGTTCGGCTACTCCGCCCTGAGCGGCGCCAACGGCCCGCAAACCTCCACCAGCGCCGAGGCGCTGCGCGGCCCCGATGCCTACCCGGACGGCACCCGCCCGCCGGTGCTGTTCCAGTACTGGATCAACGAGATCGACCTGAACGACGACAACCTGGTCGACGCCGGGGAGGACATCAACGGCAACGGCATCATCGACCGCTTCCTGTGGGGCGACGATGGCGGCACCGCCGGGCTGGCCAGCCCCCTGGCCAGCAACGGCGTGCTGGACGGGCCGGAGATCGAGGCCCTGATGACCGGCAACGGCGGCGGCCCCAAGGTGATGGACTCCTTCGACGCCCCCATCACCGCCGCCACCGGCGACGCCCGCGCCACCACCCTCACCCGCGCCGAGGCCCTGTCGAACATCGCCCGGGTGGCGGTGAACGTGGTCACCGAGACCCAGGTGGCCGACCCGGCCTATACCAACTCGCCCCACGGCAGCACCTACCCGTACCGCGAGCAATCGGTGATCAGCTCGGTCACGCCGCGCAACGTGCTCACCGACGTGGCCTCGGAGATGCAGCTCACGGTGACCGCCTCGCCGGCGGCCATCCAGTGCCCCAACAACTCCACCACCCTCCAGGTGCGCCTGGTGGACGCCGCGGGCACCCTGGTCACCGATCCGGTGGACGTGACCATGACCACCAGCGTGGGCATGTTCTCCCCCAGCAACACCCAGAGCGCCACCGTCGCCACCATGGGCGGCGTGGCCACCTTCTCCCTGGTGGGCGACCTGAACAGCAACGCCACCAAGGCGGTGGTGAACGCCACCACCAGCTACCTGAACAAGCCCTACAGCGCGGCCACCACCGTGGACTTCGTGGCGGCGGCGCCGTCGTCCATCGTCCTGGCGCCGGATGCCAGCTCGCTGCCGGCGGACGGCCTGTCCAGCACCACCATCCACGCCACCCTCATCGACGCCTGCGGCAAGCCCGCGGGCGACGGCAGCAACCTGTCCTGGTCGGTCACCACCAACCCGCTGGGCATCGGCGGCAGCATGACGCCGCCCGTCAGCCCCATCTCGGGCGGCACCGGCTCGGCGCTGCTCACCTCGGGCACCTCGTCGGGCATGGCCATCGTCTCCGCCACCGAAACCGCCACCGGCGTGACCGGCGTGACCACCGTCAGCTACACCGACTGCGTCCTGGCCATGACCTCCGGGCTGCCGGCCATCCCCGCCGACGGCACCAGCACCACCACCGTGACCCTGCTGCTCACGGACAACAGCGGCACCCCCCAGCCCGGCGTGACGGTGAACCTGTCCACCGACGCGGGCGGCGTGTCGCCCGCCCAGGTGGTCACCGACGCCAGCGGCAACGCCACCGCCACCCTGACCAGCGACGTGATCCCGCACACCGCCCAGGTGACCGGCAGCGTGCCCGCCACCGGCGGCGCCTGCGACCTGACCCTGGGCCGCGCCCAGGTGGACTTCTCCGACTGCGGCGTGCGCCTGGTGAGCGACGTGACCGAGGTGACCCCCGGCAATCCGGGCACCCAGGCGGTGCTCACCGCCACCGTGCTCGATTCCACCTCCGGCGCGCCCCTGGCCAGCCAGCCGCTCACCTTCAGCCACTCGGGCACGGACGGCAGCATCAGCGTCACCAGCACCACGACCAACGGCAGCGGGCAGGGGCAGACGGTGTACACCGCCGGCCCCACCTTCGGCGTGGCCAACATCGGCGTGGCCAGCGGCTGCGGCGTGGCCAGCGTCGACATCTACGTGCGCGACTGCGTGGTGAGCGTGCAGGCCCAGCCGGCCTCCATGCCGCCCACCTGGGGCAACACCAGCGTGATCACCGCCACCATCACCGACAGCATCTCCGGCGTGCCCCTGGCCGGGCGCGAGGTCACCTTTAGCGTGAACAACCCGGCCCTGGCCGAATTCACCACGCCGGCCACGGTGACCACCAGCATGAGCGGCACCGCCAGCGTGACCCTGCGCGCCCTGGGCACCGCCGGGGTGGTCACGGTCACCGCCGCGTCCGCCTGCGGCCAGTCCACGGCGCAGGTGGTGCTGAACAACTGGAGCATCGCCCTGGCCAGCTCGAGCGCGTCGGTCACCCAGGGCGGCGGCGCCACCCTCACCGCCACCATCACCAACGGCGGCACGCCCACCTCGCCCGCCGGCGCGGACAACAACGTGACCCTCACGTTCGACGCCCCCGGTGGCCTGGGCAGCACCATCACCCCCGCCAGCGGCCCCACCGTCGGCGGCGTGAGCGGCCACACCTTCACCGCCGGGTCCACCTCCGGCTCGGTGACGGCAAGGGCCTCGGCCACCATCGGCGGGGTGCTCATCAGCGGCTCGGTCACCCTCGCCATCACCGACCCGGTGGCGAGCGACCCCATCGTGCTCGACCCCCTGTCGCCCAACGCGTGCCCCGGCGACCCGGAGCGCGCCGCGTTCACCGTCGAGAACGTGGGCGCGAACGACCTGCGCGTCACCTCCATCCACTTCACCTGGACCGGCGGCGACAAGCTCAAGCGCGTGATCACCGAGGGCAGCGTGCCCGCCTGCAACGGCGGCTCCAACCTGTGGCGCTCCGACGGCTGCGGCAAGCCCGACGGCATCAAGAGCTCGCCGGTGACCCTCACCGAGTTCTGCAAGGACGTCGTCATCCCCGCGGGCGGCACCTATGGCTTCAACCAGTTCCGGCTGGACAACGGCGACCTGCGCGGCGAGACCATCACCGCCATCTTCACCCACGAGCCGGTGGGGGGCGGCACGCCGTCCACCTCCAGCATCACCGTCGTGGTGCCGTTCTAACCCATCGAGGCATGCCATGCGCACGCAACACCACCCCCTGACGAACCAGCGCGGCTACGCCCTGGTGCTGGCCCTGCTGATCCTGGCCCTGCTCTCCTCCCTGGGCATCGGCGCCATGTACCAGAGCAACATCGAGATGTCGGTGGTGGGCAACGAGCGCGCCGGCAACAGCCTCCTGATGGCGGCGGACGCCGGCGTGGAGCTGGGCAAGAACACCGTGTGGGCCCAGTCCGGCTTCGGCAACAACCTGAACGTGTCGTTCGCCAACCTGGACGCCTACTTCGCCGCCCAGAACCTGCCGTTCAGCCTGCCCGCCGCCAACCTGGGCAACAACACCATGTACCAGGTGACCATCCCCGCCAGCTACACGCCGCCGGGGGCCGCCGCGCCCGTGTCGGGCTACGACCAGGTGACCGACACCAGCAAGCGCCTCATCACCTTCCAGTCCCGCGCCTGGATCGACGACAACGGCAACGCCGGCTTCGACGGCGGCGAGCGCAGCCGCATGGTCACCGCGCGGGTGGCCTTCGAGTACGGCTCGATGACCTTCCCCTACGGCATTTTGACCCAGAACACCGAGTGCATCCTGTGCCACGCCAGCATCGTGGGCGACGTGGTGTCCCTGAACCAGATCACCGTGCGCAAGATGGACGAGGCCTACTCCGCCATCCTGGGCGACGTGTTCACCATGGGCGTCACCAACCTGGACCAGGCGGGCAGCCGCGTGGTGCGCGCCTATGCGGACCAGAATGGCGATTATGCCACCGTGGAGGCCGCCGGCGAGACCCCCCTCAACATCACCACCGGCTACTCCGACCCGGACCGCTTTCCGGTGGACGCCAACGGCAACCCGTCGTTCCCCAAGATCGAGAACCTGGCCTACTACCAGGGCCTGGCCGGCGCCTACAACGGCGGCAGCGGCAGCACCCTGTCCGGCGGCAGCATCACCGGCGTGCCCCTGGGCGGCACCTTCGCCGCCGGCGCCGTGGCCGTGGGCAACGTGGCCCGGACCTACGCGGGCAACCTGATACTCACCGGCACGCCGGGCAACTGCGTCCAGCTCAACGGCCCCCTGGTGGTGGAGGGCGACCTGGTGATCCGCGGCTGCGTGCAGGGCGAAGGCTCGCTGTACGCGGGCGGCAACGTGTTCGTGCCCGACTCGGTCACCTACGCCGATTCCGCCGCCGACCGGCTGGCCCTGGCCGCCGGCGGCAACATCGTCATGGGCGACTACCGCGACACCTCCAACTCCGCCAACAAGGCCGAGCAGAAGGTGGGCGGCGGCTCCTTCATCAAGAAGGAGCTGTGGCAGTTCAACAAGGACGTGCAGACCCTCTACCCGGCGGGCCAGCGCCGCTACTACGCCGCCGACGACGGGCTGGTCTACAGCAGCGGCAGCAACACCATCACCCCCGCCGCCGGCGACACGGTGGTGACCTACACCCCCTCCGCCAACGCGGGCGGCAACCCGTGGATCACCACCACCGAATACCTGAACAACTACGTGAACCAGACCACCGGCGTCACCCGGCTCGACGCCCTGGCCTATACGGCCAACGGCATCTTCGGCATCCAGCGCCTGGGCACCAAGCAGATGACCATCAACGGCGCCCTGGTGTCCGCCGACATCGGCATCCTGATCCCGGGCCCGGACGGCAAGAGCGCCAACTACGACCCGTCCAACATCGGGCTGACCCTCAACTACGACAGCCGCATGTCCACCTTCCTGTCCGTGGCGCGCAACCCGGCCAAGCGCGTGGTGAGCTGGCGCGAGGGCGCCTGACCCCCGCGCCGGCGCGCCGCCCGGACTTGTCCGGCGGCGCGCCAGCGTCTACGTTGGTAGGTAGGGGTCGTGGATGCAGTCAACCGGTAGCGCGGCCCCGTGTGGAAGGATGCCCCATGAACACGCCCGCCCGGCTGATCGCCCTGTTGCTGCCCGCCAGCCTGCTGTTTGCCGCCCTGCCCGCGCGGGCAGGGCAGGACGCCCCACAGACTCCCTCGGCGCAAACCCTCAAGCTGGGCCTGGGCCTGGTGGAGCACCTGGGGTGCCTGTTCTGCCACGGCCTGGGCGGCCGCCAGGGGCTGGACAACCCCAACGCCAAGGAGCGCAAGCGCGTGCCCGCGTGGGACGATCCCGAGTTCGCGAAGCGCTATCCCGACCCGGCCAAGGTCAGGCAGACCATCCGCGAGGGGCGCTTCCCGGAGCGCGACCCCGCCGCCACCAGCAACCCCATCCCCATGCCGCCCTGGGGCAACCGCCTCACCGACCCGGAGATGGACGCCATCATCGCCTACATCTGGAGCCTGCGCGAAACCCCCACCGCCAGCCACCCCAAGGGCGGCCGCTGGAAAACGGCGGAGCTGGCCACCGGCACCATCACCCAGCCGCTGCCGCCGGAGGACACCGAGGTCACCCACGAGCACGGCGCGCCGGGTACCGGCGGCAACGCCCTGGTGGAAAAGGGGCGCGGCCTGGTGGGATACCTGGGCTGCCTGCACTGCCACGGCCTGGGCGACAGCGACAGCATGCCCAACCCCAACGCCCGGCGCGACCCGGTGCCGCGCTGGGACGACGCGGAGTTCGTCAAGCGCTACTGGGTGGACGACGGGGTGCGCTACGTGATCGAAAAGGGCAGGAGGCCCCAGAAGGCCCCCGGCGCCACGGACGAGCCGGTGCCCATGCCGCCGTTCGGGAACATGCTCGACAACCAGGAGATGGACGCCATCATCGCCTACATCTGGAGCCTGCGGGAGCAGCCCATGGCCCCCGCCGGCCTCCCGGCGCACGACCACTGACGGGCACCTCTCAAAACCGTCGCGAGCGGTTCGAGTGCAAGGCGGACGGAGCGCAGAGCCCGAGACATATCATGGTGATAGGCGAGGGTTCGAGCACCGCCCAACGCAGCAATCGGAGCGCGCAGCAGGTTTTGAGAGGTGCCCTGACGGTACCCGGAGCGGGCGGACCGGTCAGGCCGGGGCGGTCGGCGCCTCGGCCACCATGCGGTCGAGGTGGGTGCGGGTGGCCACGTCCATGCAATCGAACTGGATGGCCATGCCCGTGGGCGTGACGCGCACCACCCAGCCGCCGGCGGCAAGGCGGATCAGCCGCCCACCGTCGCGCACCAGCCCCTCCAGGTCGATCCGCGCGTTCGCCGGCAGGGGGGTCCGGGTCTCCAGGAAGCAGCCGCCCAGGCTCAGGTCGCGCACCCAGCCGTGCACCTTCAGGGTGCCGGCGGCCAGGCTCACCCCCACGCGCAAGGGCACGCGGGGCGCGGCGCGGCGCTCGCGGCTGGCGCTGGAGGTAACGGGCTTGATGGGGCGCATGGGGGTGCTCATGGGCCTACTTATCGGTTGTCGCCAACCCCCGCTTTAAGGCCGGGGGGGTTCTCCGGCCGCCCCGCCGGGCCCTATAATGGGCGCCTCCATCAACCGCAACCCCCGCCTGATCCAACCCCTGATACAGGACGCACACCCATGAGCGATCTGACCGCCGAGATGGTCACCAGCAAGGGCACCATCCACATCACGCTGTATGCGGACAAGACCCCGCTGACCGTGGCCAACTTCGTCAACCTGGCCCGGCGCGGCTTTTATGACGGCCTCAAGTTCCACCGGGTCATCGAGAACTTCATGATCCAGGGCGGCTGCCCCGAGGGCTCCGGCCGCGGCGGCCCCGGCTACCGCTTCGAGGACGAGTTCCGCCCCGACCTCAAGCACAACGCCGCCGGCACCCTGTCCATGGCCAACGCCGGGCGCGGCACCAACGGCAGCCAGTTCTTCATCACCCACGAGCCCACCCCCTGGCTGGACGGCAACCACACGGTGTTCGGCAAGGTGGTGGCCGACGCGGACCAGAAGGTGGTGAACGCCATCCGCCAGGGCGACCGGATCGAAAAGTTGACCATCCACGGCGACGTGGAGGCCGCCCTCACCCCGCTGGCGGAGCAGATCGCCCAGTGGAACCAGGTGCTGGACCGGTAGGGCGCCATCCCGCCCCGGAAACAACGCCCGCCCCGGAAACGCCGGGGACGGGCGTGCGTTGGGGGGCCGCCGGGGCGGACGGTCAGCCGGCCATCCGGGCCCCGGCGCTCATGCGCCGGTCGGAGCAGTCCTCGGTGCACGACCCGGTGACGTGGCGGGTGATGCACTCCCGGCAGAAGGCGCCGTTGGCGGGGGGCAGGTTGCTGCCCTTGTAGTGGTCCTCGGGCCAGCTGGAGCAGTTCACGCAGAAATGCCAGGGGTCGGCCTTGCGCCGCATGCGGCGGTACGGGTGGGCCGTGGCAACCCCCCCCATCGGACCGATGCCCGCCTGGGTTCCGTTACCGTTCATTTGACACCTCCGCCACCGCAACCTTGCCCGGCCGCCCCGGCGGAAGGGCGTCCGTGACCGGAGCGGCCGGGCCCGCCGCCCGTCGGGGCGGCCGGACCGCGCCGGCGGCCGCGGCCCGCTGGCCGCAGCCGCCGGCGCACGACCCGGTGGCGTGGCGGGCGGCACACTCGTGGCAAACGTCACCCTCGGCGGGGGGTTCCCCCTGGGCCACGTAGTGGTTGCGCGGCCAGCCGGAACAGTTCACGCAAAAATGCCACAGATAGGCGGCGCGGTGCGCCACCCGGCGGTAGGAATGATCCATGCGATACCTCCCCTTCCCCATCCAAGAAGAAAGTCTCCCCCATCGCGCATGTCACGCTGGATTGTCAGTCCATGTAACTTTAGCACAAATTAGCCAAGCGCGATTCATGCGCTTCGTCATGCGGACGAACTGCTATTTACCGGCATGGCCCGCCGCCGTGCTAGCATTGGGGATGCCCCCTTGATCCGGGCCATTTCTCATGGAGCGTCGCCATGGAACCGCGCATCAGCCTCGTCACCCTGGGCGTTGCCGATCTGTCCCGCAGCCGGGCGTTTTACGAGCGCCTGGGCTGGAGGGCGTCGTCCGCCTCCACCGACACGGTGGTGTTCTTCCAGGCGGGCGGCATGATCCTGGGCCTCTACCCGCGCCGGCTGCTGGCGGAGGACGCCCGCCTCGACCCCCAGGGCAGCGGCTTCGGCGGCATCACCCTGGCCCACAACGGCCGCGGCAAGGCCGAGGTGGACCGGCTGCTGGCCGAGGCCGTCGCCGCCGGGGCCACCCTGCTGAAACCGGCCGAGGACGCGTGCTGGGGCGGCTACTCCGGCTACTTTGCCGATCCGGACGGCCACCCGTGGGAGGTGGCCTGGAACCCGTTCTTCCCCATCGCCGACAACGGAACCATCTCCCTGCCGGAGTGACCGGACGGAACCCGGTGGAGTGACCGGACGGAACCCGGTGGACCGGCGCCGGACCCTTTTTTTCGGCACGCCCGCGCCCGCCACGGGGGTGTGGCGGGCGGACCTTGCGCGCACGCCTGGATTTAAGTCCACTGCTAGAACCCGGCGCTCATGCGCCGCTCGCCGCAGTGCTCGCGGCACATGCCGGAGGCGTGGCGCGCCACGCACTCGGGGCACAGGGGGTCGTCCAGGGGCGGCTGCCCGCACCCCTCGAAATTCGCCGTCGGCCAGCCGGAGCACTTCACACAAAAATGCCAGGGATCGCTCTCGCGCCGCATCCGGCGATACGGATGGTCCATGCCGGTGCCCTCCTTGGCCACGCGACCGCCCATCGAAGATCGGATCTATCGAGTCCGGTGTTTTTTTGTAACACATCCGCCGCCCCGTTGCCATACGGGGAACATGCACCACCCGCCCGGGCGGCTCCGGGCGGAAAAACCCCCTTGCGGCGAGCGGGTTGGCTTCCATGTTAGAATACTCGGATTTTCCTGGGCCCGGCCCCCGACCCCGGCGGACCGGCGCCACAACCCCTTTTGGAACCCGCCATGTCCCGCGCCCTCCGCAACATCGCCATCATCGCCCACGTGGACCACGGCAAGACCACGCTGGTGGACCAGCTCCTGCGCCAGTCCGGCACCTTCGCCGCCCACGAGCACGTGGCCGAGCGGGTCATGGACTCCAACGACCAGGAGCGCGAGCGCGGCATCACCATCCTGGCCAAGAACACGGCCGTCCGCTACGGCGACACCACCATCAACATCGTCGACACCCCCGGCCACGCCGACTTTGGCGGCGAGGTGGAGCGCGTGCTCAACATGGTGGACGGCGTGCTGCTGCTGGTGGACGCCTTCGAGGGCCCCATGCCGCAGACCAAGTTCGTCACCGCCAAGGCCCTGGCCCTGGGCCTGCGCCCCATCGTGGTGGTGAACAAGATCGACCGCCCCGGTTCCGACCCGGAGAACGTGGTCAACCTCACCTTCGATCTGTTCTGCGCCCTGGGCGCGGGCGACGAGCAGCTCGACTTCCCCGTGGTGTTCGCCTCCGCCAAGGAGGGGTACGCGGTGCTGAGCACCGCCGACGCCCCCGCCAGCGGCTCCGGCAAGGGCGACATGACCTGCCTGTTCGAGGCCATCCTCAAGCACGTCCCCGTGCCCGCCGGCGACCCGGCGGCCCCCACCCAGATGCTGGCCACCACCCTGATGTGGGACGACTACGTCGGCCGCATCGTCATCGGCCGCATCGCCCAGGGCTCCCTGCACAGCGGCGCCCAGGTGGCGGTGGTGGGCGAGGGCGGCCGCATCCACAAGGGCAAGATCAGCAAGCTGATGGGCTTCAAGGGCCTGCAACAGGTGCCCATCGAGCGCGCCCTGGCGGGCGACATCGTGGCCGTGGCGGGCATCGACGAGATCGCCATCGGCGACACCATCGCCGACCCGGACAACCCCGTCGCCCTGCCCCCCATCCGCGTGGACGAGCCCACCCTGAGCATGGAGATCCGCGTCAACGACTCGCCCCTGGCGGGCCGCGAAGGCAAGTTCGTCACCAGCCGCCAATTGCGCGACCGCCTCTACAAGGAGGTGCGCACCAACGTGGCCATGCGCGTGGAGGACACCACCCAGGCCGAGGTGTTCCGCATCTACGGCCGTGGCGAGCTGCACATCGGCATCCTGCTCGAAACCATGCGCCGCGAGGGCTTCGAGATGGCCGTGGGCCGCCCCACGGTGGTGATCCGCGAGCACGACGGCCACAAGCAGGAACCCTACGAGCACGTGACCGTGGACGTGGACCCCGAGTACCAGGGCACGGTGATCGAGAAGCTCAGCCGCCGCGGCGCCCGCATGGACGAGATGGCCAACATGCCCGACGGTCGCGTGCGCCTCATCTTCACCAGCCCCACCCGTGGCCTGATCGGCTATTCGTCCGAGTTCCTCACCGACACCCGCGGCACGGGCATCATGAACCACGTGTTCCACGACTGGGGCCCCCACCTGGCCGATCTGCCCGGCCGCATCAACGGCACCCTGGTGTCCATGGTGGACGGGGTGAGCGTGGCCTTCGCCCTGTGGAACCTGGAGGAGCGCGGCCGCCTGTTCGTGGGCCCCGGCGAAAAGGTCTACGAGGGCATGATCGTCGGCATCCACACCCGCGAGAACGACCTGGTGGTGAACCCCCTCAAGGAGAAGAAGCTCACCAACATCCGCGCCGCCGGGCGCGACGACAACATCAACCTGTCGCCGCCCTTGCTGCTCACCCTGGAGCGCGCCATCGAGTTCATCGAGGACGACGAGCTGGTGGAGATCACCCCCAAGTGCATCCGCCTGCGCAAGCGCCAACTGGCGGAGACCGACAGGAAGCGCGCGCGCGGCAAATAACCTCCCCCCGCCCCCCCTCCATGGGGGGGTGGCGCTGGGAAACGGATTCGCCCCCCTTGCCCCCCCGTTCGCGGGGGGCAGGGGGCGGCGGCCGCGCCGGGCACGCCGGGCGGCCGGCAAAAAACAAACCAACTTACAACCTGTTACGCCCTTTTTTTGGGCGCGTCGCCGAATTGGCAGACGGCTTGCTCCATAACGGGGTACCGGGCCGTTGTGCATTGTGTGCGGCCCGGGGGGAAATGGCGCCGTGTGTGGGGCGCCGATGTGCAACCCGTGTGGAGGAAAGCCCAAACCGGCAATGAAGCGGATCGTCCTGTTCTACGCCCTGTTCCTGGCCGTGCTGACCGCCATCGGCATGCTGCCCTTCGCCGGGGCCGGCGCCGGCGGGGCCGGGCCGGTGCTGGAACTGGGCGAGCCCGCCCTGGGGCCGATCCACGCCCTGCGCGGCTACGTGCAACAGGACGGCTATGTGAGCCTGGACGAGGCGGAGACCACCCTGGAGCTGTCCATCCGCAACCGCTTCGGCCTGCGCCCGGAACAGCCGGGCCGGCCCCTCACCTTTTTCGGGGGGGCCACGGAGGCGGACGGGCCGTCGTCGTACTTCTCGCCGGACTGGCGCCCGGACGGCCGGGGCGGCAGCCTGAACGACTGGTCCGGCCAGCGGGTGGGCGACCTGTCGGCGCTGGACCGGGCCGCCACCGGCGACCTGGAGCGGCTGATCGGAAGCGGCCTGGGCTGACCCATCCGGCCCGGCAATCCAAAAGACTGGCCCACGCCCCGCGCGAACGGCTATCATGGCGCGCCATGAGCAACCGTCCGCCCACATTCCTGGAATGGATCCTGTCGCTGCCGTGGTGGGCCAAGCTCATCATCTTCGGCGGCACCGCCCTGGGGCTCTGGTACAGCCTGCCCCACTGACCGGATACCCGGCACGCATGGGCCCTTGAACCCGACCTCCCCGCGCCGGACGCCGGCTCGCCGGCAAGCGGCGTTTTTCAACCGCCTGGCCGCTGCACCCGACCGGACGGCGGCGCCCCCCCCCGCATACGTAAAGTTCCCACTCCGGCCCGCCGAAACGGGGAATGAGAGATCCGGCCCTTGCCAAGGGCGGGGGAGGGAGACATCGCGGGGTGCCCCGGGGCACCCGCCCCCCCTTTGCCCGGCGGGCCGCCACCCTTTGCATGGGGCGTGGAGGGGCATCATGGACGACGGCAGCGGCGACATCGCGCGGACCCCGCGCAACCTGTACGCCAGCGCCCTGGTGCTGGCGCTGGCCATCATCGGCGGCATGGTCTACGTGCTGGTGAACGGCATGCGCATGTCCACCGTGCACGACCCGCTGATGCACGCGGCCCTGGGCATCCGCCACGAGGCCACCCTGGCGCACCTGGGGTTCGAGGAGTTCGTGGCCGGCGAGCCCAACGCCAGCCTGCGCGACGCCTGGGACCACCTGGAGCGGGCCGAGGCCCTGGCCCAGGTCATGCTCCAGGGCGGCATGGGCAACGAGGGGTACGTCACCCCCCTCGAGGACGGCAAGCTGCGCCAGGAGATCACCGGGGTGCTGGTGCAGCTCCGGGCGTTCCGCAACGTGGCCAACCAGCGCCTGGCGCGCCACGAGACCGGGGTGGACGGCCAGCTCACCCACTCCTTCCATGCCATCTACTGGATGCTCACCACCCGCACCGACGTGGTGCGCGCCAGCGTGCAGCGCACCATGGAGCACGAGGTGGCCGCGTTCCACCACACCCAGACGGTACTGATCGTCATCTGCCTGATCCTGTCGGGCATCGTGGGCACCCTGTTCCACCGCTTCAGTGTGGGCATGGCCCGCACCGTGCAGGCCTTGAAGGAGCGCGACGAGGAGCTTTCCGCCCGCACCCGCGAGCTGGAGCACAACAACCGCGAGCTGGAGCAGTTCGCCTACGTGGCCTCCCACGACCTGCGCGAGCCCCTGCGCAAGATCCAGGCGTTCGGCGACCGGCTGGTGGAGAAGGAGGCCGCGCACCTGTCGGAGCGCGGGCTCGACTACGTGGCGCGCATGGTCGCCGCCGCCGAGCGCATGGAGGCGCTCATCGAGGGGCTGCTGCTCTACTCCCGCTGCGGCACCCGCACCCAGCCCTTCGCCCCGGTGGACCTGAACCGGGTGGCCAGGGAGGTGCTGTCGGACCTGGAGGCGCGCATCCACGACACCCACGCCCACGTGGACGTGGGCCCCCTGCCCACCATCCACGCCGACCCCATGCAGATGGGCCAGCTGTTCCAGAACATGATTTCCAACGCCCTCAAGTTTCAGGAAAAGGGCACCGCCCCGCGGGTGAAGGTGCGCGCCGTGGTGCACGACGACAGCCTGGATCTGAACTTTTCCGACAACGGCATCGGCATCCCCGAGGAGTACACGGACCGCATCTTCGGCGTGTTCCAGCGCCTGCACGGCCGCGACGAGTACGACGGCACCGGCGTGGGCCTGTCCATCTGCAAGAAGGCGGCGGAGCGCCACGGCGGCAACATCGAGGTGATCTCGGCGCCGGGCCGGGGCACCACCTTCAAGGTGCACCTGCCGGTGCGCCCGGCGGTGCTGGAGCAGGCCGCATGACCCAGCGCCTGGACAGCGCCGCCGAGGCCGTGCTGGCGCGCCGCACGCGCCGCCTCAACATCGTCATCGTCGACGACGACCCGGACGACCGCCTGCTGGCCCGCGAGGCCCTGGACGACCTGGCCGCGCGGGGCGCCGCCCGCGCGGGCAACGCCACCCTGGCGGCGGACGGCCACGCCCTGCTCTCCCACCTGAAGCGCGCCGCCGCCGGCAAGGCGCCCTGGCCCGACCTGGTCCTGCTGGACTGGAACATGCCCGGCATGAACGGCGCCGACACCCTGGCGGCCCTCAAGGCCGATCCGCGCTACGCGGCCATTCCCGTGGTGGTGGTGAGCACCTCCCACGCGGATGCCGACATCGCCGACGCCTACCGGCTGGGCGGCAGCGCCTTCGTGACCAAGGCCAACCACTTCGCCGACGTGGTGGACACCCTGGGGCGCATCCTGACCTTCTGGACCGGCACGGCGCTGCCGCCGCCGCGCCACGGGGAGGACGCCCCGTGACCGGGCCGGTCCGCACCCTGCTCATCGAGGACGACGCGGACGACGCCCTGCTCACCCGCGAGATGCTGGGTGACATCCGCGGATCGACCTTCGACATCCATCACGCCCCCACCTACGACGAGGGCCTGCGCCAACTGCTCTCCGGCCAGTTCGACGTGTGCCTGCTGGACCACCGGCTGGGCGC
Source organism: Nitrospirota bacterium (assembly GCA_016212085.1). GTDB lineage: Bacteria > Nitrospirota > JACRHL01 > JACRHL01 > JACRHL01 > JACRHL01. The sequence continues at coordinate 16,433 of JACRHL010000021.1, forward strand.
CCGCACCGGCATCGACCTGATCCGCGAGGCGGTGGCGGCGGGTGCTGACTGCCCCATCATCCTGTTCACCGGCCAGGGCGACGAGACCCTGGCGGTGGCCGCCCTGCAACTGGGCGCCCGCGACTACCTGGTGAAGGGCCGGGTGACCCCCAAGGCCCTGCAACGGGCCATCGGCAACGCCATCGAGAAGCACACCATGGAGCGCGCCCTGGCCGCCCACCGCGCCGAGCTGGAGCAGGCCAACCGCGAGCTGGCCCGCAAGAACGCCGACATCCAGGGCTTCCACCACACCGTGTCGCACGAGCTGAAGACCCCGCTCACCGTGGCCCGCGAGTTCGCCGACATCCTCATCGAGGGCCTGGCCGGGCCGCTCGGCGCCGAGCAGGCGGAATACCTGGGCATCATCCGCGCAAGCTGCGACCACATGGCCACCATGATCAACGACCTGCTGGATTCCAGCCGCATCGAGAACGGCAAGCTGGCCCTGCACCGGGAACCGGTGGACGCGGCGGAGCTGGTGAGCGGCGCGGTGCGCGCCATGGGGCCGGCGGCCAGGGAGCGCGGCATCGCCCTCGCCTGCGACTGCTCCGGCGGCCTGCCCGCGCTGCATGCCGATCCGGCCCGCCTGAACCAGGTGCTGGCCAACCTCATCGGCAACGCCCTCAAGTTCACGCCGCCGGGGGGCGCGGTGCGGGTGAGCGTGGCGCCGGACCCCGACGGCGCCTTCCTGCGCATCGCCGTGAGCGACAACGGGGTGGGCATCCGCGCCGACAAGCTGGACGCCATCTTCCAGCGCTTCTACCAAGTGGACGACCGGCGCGATCAGGAGAAGGGCGGGCTGGGGCTGGGGCTGTCCATCTGCAAGGGCATCGTGGACCTGCACGGCGGGCACATCCAGGTGACCAGCCGCGCCGGGACCGGCAGCACCTTCAGTTGCCTGCTGCCCACGGCGCCGCCGGAGGCAGCGCCACCCGCGCCAGGAAGCCCCCCAGCGCCACGGAGCGGCTCAGGGTGAGCACCCCGCCATAGCTCTCGGCCACCTCGCTGGCGATGGCCAGCCCCAGGCCGTGGCCGGGGATGGCCTCGTCGGCGCGGGTGCCGCGCCCGGTGAGCATTTCCAGATCCTCGCTGCGGGCGCCGGGGCCGTCGTCCGCCACCGCCACCACCAGGCCGTCGCCGGGCTCCAGGTTCACCAGCACCCTGGAGCGCGCCCACTTGCAGGCGTTGTCCATCAGGTTGCCGAACAGCTCGAGCACGTCCTCCCGGTCGGCGGCGAACAGGGTGCCCGCCGGCAGCTCCACGCGGATATCCAGGGCCTTGTCGCGGTACACGGCGCCCAGGGCCGCCGCCAGGCCCTTGAGCTCGGCGCCCAGGTCGAGGCGCTGGCCGGGGCGGGCGACGCCGGCCAGGCGCGCCCGCTTCAGCTCGCGCTCGATGAGCTGGCGGATCTTTTCGGTCTCGTCCGCCAGGCGCCCGCGCAGGGCCGGATGGGGCGCAAGCTCCGGGGCGTCCGCCGCCTGGGTGAGCAGGGTGAGCGGCGTCTTCAGGGCGTGGGCCAGGTTGCCCAGGGCGTTCCTGGAACGGCTGACGCGCCCCGCCATCAGGTCCAGCAGGCGGTTGAACTCGGCCACCAGCGGGCGCACCTCGTTGGGCACCGTCTCGCGCAGGGCGGCCACCTCGCCGCGCTCCAGGGCGGCGATGTCGCGGCGCACGCCGTCCAGGGGCTGGAGCGCCTTGCTCACCAGCAGGCGCTGCGCCACCACCAGCAGCACCAGCCCGCCCAGGGACAGCAGGGCATAGGCCCACTGGGTGGCGCGCACCTCGTTGAGCAGCGGCGCGAGGTCCTCCGCCACGGCGATGCGGATGTCCTCGCCACCCTTGCGGAAATGGCGGATCACCACCAGCAGCGGCTGGAACTGGGGCCCCACGGTGTGGACCCCCTGGCCGGCGCGGCGCCCCAGGTCCACGTTCAGCTCCTGGTCCCACAGGGAGCGGGAGCGCAGCACCGCGTCCCGCACCTGCACCTCGTAATAGTGGCCGGAGAAGGGGCGATCGAAGATGGGGTCCACGCGCTCCGGGTCGAGGGCGATGCCGTCCGGCAGGAGCAGGGTGGCCAGCAGCAGGCCCTCGGCGTCGTGCCCCAGGCGGTTGGCGATGCGGTTCTCGGCCAGGTTGCGGATGGCGATGCCCACCGCCACCACCTGCACGGCGAACAGCACCACCAGGCTGACGGTGAGCCCCAGCGACAGGCGGCCTTTCAGGGAATTGAGCGGAATCTATTCCTCCCCGCCGCCGAACACGTAGCCCTGGCCGCGCCGGGTGCGGATGCGGTCCTTGCCGATCTTCTGGCGCAGGCGGCGCACGTACACCTCGATGACGTTGCTCTCCTTCTCCGCGTCCAGGTCGTACACGTGTTCGTCGAGCTGTTCCTTGGAAAGGATGCGGCCGGCGTTCATCATCAGGTAGCGCAGCAGGCGGAACTCCACGCCCGTCAGGCGGTGGGTGGCGCCGTCGGCGGTCACCTCCTGGGTGTCCTCGTGGAGGACGACGCCGTGCCGCTCCAACGGCCCCTGGGTGCCGCCCTTGCTGCGCCGGAGCAGCGCCTGCATGCGCGCCACCAGCTCCTCGATGTGGAACGGCTTGGCCATGTAGTCGTCGGCGCCGGCGGCGAAACCGTCCACCTTTTCGTGCCACTGGCCGCGCGCGGTGAGGATGATCACCGGCATGGCGTTGCCGCGCCGCCGCCAGTTCCTGAGCACGTCCAGGCCCGTCCGGCCGGGCAGGCCCAGGTCCAGCACCACCGCGTCGTAGGGGAACTGGTCGCCCATGATCTCGGCCACCTGGCCGTTGGCGGCGCCGTCCACCGCGTAGCCGGCGCGGGTGAGGCCCGCCTCCAGCTCGCCGCGCAGGGTGTTGTCGTCCTCCACCACCAGCACGCGCACGTCAGTCTTCCCGCTGCGTGTGCACCACGTCGCCGGTGGCCGCGTCCAGTTCCAGCTCCCACACCTGGCCGTTATCGTCCAGCATCTGGATTTCGTAGATGTAGCCGGGGTGCTCCGCCTCGCGGGTGAGCTTCACCTCGAGGGGCTGGCCGGGGTGCAGGCGCATGGCCATGCCCAGCACCCTCTCCAGGGGCAGGATCTCGCCCGCGTCGAGCAGGGCCTTGGCGCGCTCGTGATCCTCCATGGGCGCTTCGTCGGCCAGCGCCGGCGGCGCCCAGCACAGGGCCGCCGCGAGCAGGATGCCCCAGAACGGCGCGCGCCCCGGGCGCCGCGAGCGGGATTGGCGATGGGGGTGCTGCATGGTGCCTGGATGGATGGGGGGCCCGGTCAGTCGGTCCACTTGCCGTGACCGGGAATGACCACGTTGCTGTCGTTATAGTAGCCCTTGTCGGCCTGCACGTGGCAAGCGTCGCAGTGGGAGGCGCTCTCCACCTTGGCGTTGCCGGTGACGAGGCGCGCGGGGATGTCCTTGTGGGCATCCTTGATGTAGGGCACCTCGCTGATCCGAAGCGGCGTGTCGCGGGCGGGGATGGAGCGCACGATCTGGGCCGGGCGGCGCAGGTGACTGGTGTCGGCGGCGTTCTGGATCAGGTATTCGGTGATGGCGGTCCGGGCCTCCGGGTCCAGTTCGGCGTTGTCGCCGAAGTGGTCGTCCAGGGTGGCCATGATCCGGTCCCAGCCGCGCGCCGGCAGCAGGCCGGGCTGGTAGGCGAAGTGGCAGTCGCCGCACTCGCTCAGGTAGCGCGCGTCGGTGGCGGGGGCCACGTCGGTGCCGCCGGGGAGCCGGCTCCACAGGGCGCCGGAATCGTCGCCACGGGAGGTCAGGTAGGCCCAGGCGCCCAGGCCCAGGGCCGCCACCACGACCAGGGTGACGGCCCAATCGCGCCGCCGGCCCGGACGGCCGTCAGCGCGCATCGTCGGCACCGCCGTCGTCGTCCTCGGCGGACGCTGCGGCCTGGGCCGCGTCGTCACCGCCCAGGCCCAGGGCGAGGCCGCCCACCGCCAGCACACCCCCCAGCAGCGCCGCCAGCGGCAGGATCATCCCCGCGGCGCGCCCCAGGGGCAGGCGCCCCTGGCGCCGCCCGGCATCGGCCCCCTCGGCGGGGGCGGCCACCGTGGCGTGGGCGGGCGCAAGGCCCACCGTATCCGGGTGCAGCCGCTTCACGCCGGTGACCATGGCGGCGATGAGGTTCTCGCGGTGCAGCAGGCTGGAGAACAGCACCCCGCACACGTGCAGACCCGCAAGGCCCAGGGTGCCGAAGGCGAGCACCTCGTGCAGCTCCTCGAAGAAGTCGTGCCCGAACAGCCCCAGGGTGCCGGCCACGCCCGCCAGGGGCCCGGCGTTCTCCTCGGCCCCGTAGGCCAGCATGCCGGTGACGCCGGTGAGCACCAGGCCGGCGAGCAGCGCCATGATCATGTACCCCGCCGCCGGGTTGTGGCCCACGTGCGAGGGCGCCCGGAAGGCCACCATCCGCCTCAGGTAGGCCAGCGCCTCGCGGGGCGGCACGACAAAGCTCGAAAAGCGGGCGTGACGGGTGCCGATCACGCCCCACGCCAGCCGCGCCGCGACCAGGGCCAGGATGGTGTACCCCGCCACCACGTGCAGGTCGGCGAAATGATCCTCGGAGGTCAGGAAGGCGATCAGGAAGGCGCCCACCACCCCCCAGTGGAACACCCGCACCAGCGGGTCCCAGACCTTGACCGCCTGGGTCGTTTGCTTGCTCATGGCCAACTCCTTTGGGGGCCGCCACACCGTGACGGCCGGAACCGTTGGGTATTTCCATCAACCTGCTGCGCGCCCCGATTGCTGCGTTGGGCGGTGCTCGAACCCTCGCCTATCGGCAAGATATGTCTCGGGCTCTGTGCTCCGTCCGCCTTGCACTCGGGGCGCTCGCGACGGTTGATGGAAATACCCGTTATCTTTCGGGGCATCCGGCCCCGCTCTTGACCCAAAGGTATCCAGCCAACCTGAACCCAACCTTAACGGTGCGAAAATTTCCTGACGATCCCGGCGGAACGCCCGCGAGGCCGGCCGGTTACGGCGCGCCGCCCTGGCCACGGGGGGGCGCGGCGGGCGGGCGGGAGGATGCCTCCGGCGGCGCCAGCCGCGCGGCGTTGCGGGCCACATAGCCCTTCAGCAGGAACGGCGGCCCCAGGGTGGTGAGGGCGATGATCATGACCATGCCCGTGTACAGGGCGTTGTCCAGGATGCCGGAGGCGAGGCCCAGCTCGGCGAACACCAGCCCCACCTCGCCGCGCGGCACCATGGCCAGGCCGATCACCACCCGCGATTGGGGCGTCTCGGAGATCAGCCACGGCGCCGCCATCTTGCCCGCCGTCGCCACGCCGAACAGCACCAGGGCGAAGGCCCAGATGAAGCCCGAGCCCCAGTCCACGGCGCCCAGGTCGATGGACAGCCCCACGGTGACGAAGAAGATGGGCGTGAACAGGTGGATCACCGGCCCCATCTGCCCGGCGATGCGCTCCGAGAAGGCCGGGTCGCTGGCCAGGGCCGCGCCCAGCGGCACGAAGAACCGGCGCGACAGGGCGAGGCCGGCGGCAAAGCCCCCCAGCAGCTCCGGCGCCCCCATCCGGTGGGCCAGAACGGCGAACAGCAGCACCAGCGAGATGACCGTGGTGGGGATCAGGCCGGGAATCTCGCTGCGCGCGTCGAAGCGCTTGATGACCACCGACATGGCCTTGGCCACCACCGGCGCCAGGGCGAAGAACAGCCCCATGAACAGCAGCACCCGCCCGGCCTTGCCCAGGCTCACGCCGCCGCCCACGGCGAACTCGTACAACAGCGCCAGCAGCACCACGCCGAACACGTCGTCCAGCACCGCCGCCCCCAGCACCACCCGCCCCTCGTGGCTGCGGTCCAGCCCCAGATCCCGCAGCACGCGCACGGTGATGCCGATGCTGGTGGCGGTGAGGGTGCCGCCGACGAACAGCGCCGCAAGCTGCGGCAGGTCGAACAGATAACGGGCCGCAACGTAGCCCAGGGCGAACGGCAGCGCCAGCCCCGCCAGGGCCACCACCGCGCTCTTGGGCCCGGCGCGCCACAGCAGGGTGGCGTCCGTCTCCAGCCCCACCTCGAACAAAAGCAGGATGATGCCGATCTCGGCCAGCAACTGGATGGGGGCGTCCACGTGGATGAGGCCCAGCAGGCTGGGGCCCAGCACCACCCCGGCGGCCAGCTCCCCCAGCACCGATGGCACCCTTGCCCGCGCCGCGACCTCGGCGCACACCCGCGCCGCCATCAGGATGAGCAGCAGTTGGAACAGGGTTTCCGCGATGTTCGGCATCACGACCTCCCGCCCGCTTCCGCGCGCCCGGGCTCCCACCCCCTGTTCGAAGGCTGACCGAAATCCCGGCCACCGTCAAACCGGAAGGGCCTACACCGGCTTGAGCACCGTCAGGCACACCGCGGCGATGAGGAGCAGGGTGGGCACCTCGTTGGCGACGCGGAAGAATTTCTCCGTCCGGGTGTTGCGCCCCTCGGCGAAGGCCGCCAGCCATTGGCCGCAGGCGAAGTGGAACGCGAACAGCCCCGCCACCAGCAGCATCTTGACGAAAAACCAGCCGCGCGGGTGCAGGAAGTCCCACATGAGCACCGCCAGCCACACGCCCAGCACGGTGGTGGCGACCATGGCCGGGGTCATGATGTAGCGGTACAGCTTGCGCTCCATCTCGCAAAACTGCCCGTGGGTGGCACCGTGCGGGTGGCGGGTGTGGTATACGAAGAGGCGGGGCAGGTAGAACAGCCCGGCGAACCAGCTCACCATAGCGACGATGTGAAACGACTTGACCCAGAGCATGTCCCGCCCCTCTCGCTACGCTTTGGACGGGCATTGTTCCACGCCGCCGCCGCACGCCGCAACCTGGCGGCCCGGTGGTTGCCGGCCGCCGTGCTGGCCGCCCTGCTGGCGGCCTGCGCCTCGGGGCCCCCGCCCCGCCCCGGCGTGCTGTTCCGGGTGGCGGACGACGGCTCCCAGGCGGCCCGCTTCGCCCCCCTGTTCGCCCCGGAACGGGCGGACCGGCCCGAGAACCGCGTGGGGACGCCTTCCGCCCGGCTGGAACAGGGGGACAGGAAAGCCGCCCGCGAACGGGTGTTCGTGGACCCGTCGTCACCGACCATCTATTACCAGGAGGTGCCCTTCCGGACGGAGCGGGGGGCCTACGTGAACCACGTCTACCGGGTTCACTTCCAGAAGGTGCCGTACCGCCTCAAGTTCTCCCACATCTCCGCCGGGCGCAACACGGGGCTGCTGGCGGTGGTGACGGTGGACGCGGGCGGCACGCCGCTGCTGGTCACCACCGTGCACACCTGCGGGTGCTACCTCACCTTCCTGCCCACGGAGCACCTGGACCCGGCCGTCTACCCGCCCGGCTGGCCCACGGAAACGGGCGCGGCGGCGGGCGCCCGGCAGGAAACATGGGGCGAGCGCCCCCCGGCGGTGATCGGATTTCCCCCGCGCGGCGGCGCCGGACTCCCGGTGCTGGTGCTGCGCGACGGCACCCACCGGGTGGCCGACGTGATCCCCTTCGACCCGGACACGGCGCTGGAGATCATCCCCACCCCCCTGGCCCCGGTGGCGGACCTGGAAACGCTGCCCGTGGCCGGCGCGGAGCCGGTCGCCACCACCCCGTTCTTTCACCCCGATGGCCCCGGAAAAGGCTACGTGAAGGGCGCCCACAAGACCCTGGAATTCCTGTTCGTCTCCTGGTGGGCCCTGGACGCCCACGTGGGCCACGACAAGCGCTACGCCCCCAGGGGCGAGACGGGCAAGGTGTTTTATACGAGCCTGAAGCCGTGGGCGCGGAAGGAGTCGGACATGTGGGAGTTCGCGGATTTTTTAAGGTATTGGGGGTGGGGGTTGTAGGTTGGGCAGAGCGAAGCGAAGCCCAACGCCCACCCGGCCCGCCACAGGGAGCCATTATCCGTGAGCCGTTGGGCTTCATTGCATTCAGCGCCAACACGGTCCTGCCCAACCGGCGTGTGGATGAAGCACGTTCCACCGCCCCCACCGACGTAGGCCTCGGATTTTTTGTCGGACCCAGGCGGAGGCGAGTGGACCCCGCAGGCGTAGCCCAAGCTACGTCGAGGACGGCCGCGCGCCGACAACGCAGGCTCCGGCGGAAAAGCCGTGGCCGGTGCCCTTCCATAGTGCCCTACAATGCCCCCATGACCATGCCAACCACCATCGGGCTGTTCATCCTGACGGCCGTCGCCGAGATCGTGGGGTGTTACCTGCCGTACCTGTGGTTGAAGAAGGGTGCCCCGGCGTGGGTGCTGGCGCCCGCCGCCGTAAGCCTGGCCCTGTTTGCCTGGCTGCTGTCCCTGCACCCCACCGCCGCCGGGCGGGTGTATGCGGCCTATGGCGGGGTGTACGTGTCCGTGGCCCTGGTGTGGCTGTGGCGGGTGGACGGGGTGCGCCCCAGCGTGTGGGACGTGGTGGGCGTGGCCGTGGCCCTGTGCGGCATGGGCATCATCATGTTCGCGCCGCGCGGGGGATGATTCCCCCCGGTCGGGCAGCGCACCGCGACGCCCAACACCTGGGCCCGCCACGGGTCGGCAGCCACGGGAATGTTGGGCTTCATTGCACTCAGCGCCAACATCCCCCACCCACGCAGGCTCCGGCGAAAAAGCCGTGGCCGGCGCCCTCCCACCAACGTAGGCCTCGGATTTTTTGTCGGACCCAGGCGGAGCGAAAAAGCGACCGGAGGCGTGGCAGCGCCACGTCGAGGATCGGTTTTGAAGCGACAACGCAGGCTCCGGCGGAAAAGCCGTGGCCGGTGCCCCCACCGACATAGGCCTCGGATTTTTTCGCGAGACAAGGCGGAGGCAAGCGGACCCCGCAGGCGTGGCGGCGCCACGTCGAGGATGGCCGCGCGCCGACAACGCCGTATCGCGGAAAAAGCCGTGGCCGGCGCATACTAATACAATGTCGCGCCGCACCATCAACCTGGACAACCGCATCTACCACTACCTGCTGGACGCCTCGCTGCGCGAGCACCCGGTGCTGGCGGCGCTGCGGGAGCACACCGCCACGCTGCCGGACGCGCGCATGCAGATCGCGCCGGAGCAGGGGCAGTTCATGGCCCTGCTGGCGCGCCTGATCGGCGCGGAAACCTGCCTGGAGGTGGGCACCTTCACCGGCTATTCCGCCCTGGCGGTGGCCCTGGCCCTGCCGGAGCACGGCCGCGTGCTGTGCTGCGAGCTGGACTCGGACGTGATCACCACCGCCCGCCACTTCTGGCAGCGCGCGGAGGTGTCGGACCGCATCGAGGTGCTGCTGGGCGAGGCGCTGCGCTCCCTCGACGAGCTGCTGGCGGACGGCCGGTACGGCCACTTCGATTTCGCCTTCATCGACGCGGACAAGGCCAACTACGAGGAATACTACGAGCGCATCCTCAACCTGGTGCGCCCCGGCGGGCTGATCTGCGTGGACAACGTGCTGTGGAGCGGCCGCGTGGCCGACCCGGACCATCACGACCCCGCCACCCAGGCCCTGCGCACCTTCAACGCCCACCGCCGGAACGACCGGCGGGTGGACCTGAGCCTGGTGCCCATCGGCGACGGGCTGACCCTGTGCCGCAAAAAATAAGCGCGTGAACAAGCGGCCCGCCGCCGGTTCTGGCTCCGTGCCGTGGGGGCTGCCGGCGCCGCCGTTCTCCATCTGACATAGCGGCCCGCCCCGTCCGCCTGAACGCATCCCCCCGAAAATTACCGCCCCGACGGTTTTTTTGCTTAACCGCCCGGCCCGATCCGTCGATAAGGCCGCATGGGGAAGCCCCCCGTCCACCCGAACCGGCAGTGACGGATGAATTACCGCAAGCACCACCTCCAGCCCGTCCACCGCCCCGTGCCGGGGTGCGCGCCGTGACCGGCCCGGCCCCGCAACGGCCGCCCCGGGTGCTGGTGGCGGACGACGACGGCACCACCCGCACCCTGATCCGCCACCACCTGGAAACCAGCGGCCACGAGGTGCTGGAGGCGAAGAACGGCGCCGAGGCGCTGCGCCTGGCCCGCGAGGGCGCGCCGGACGTGGTGCTGATGGACGTGGTCATGCCGGTCATGGACGGCTTTGCCGCCTGCCGCGCCATCCGCTGCCTGCCCGAGAACGGCCAGGTGCCGATCCTGATGATCACCGGCCTGGACGACGGCGCCTCCATCGAGGCGGCCTACGAGGCGGGCGCCACCGATTTTTCCAGCAAGCCCATCCAGTGGGCCAGCCTGCGCCACCGCATCCGCTACATGGTGCGCCAGAAGCTTACCGCCGACCGCCTGCGCGACAGCGAGGCGCGCCTGGCCAACGCCCAGCGCATCGCCCGCATGGGCCACTGGGAGTGGGAGGTGGACGGCGGACGGCTGCGCTGGTCCGACGAGCTGTACACCATCCTGGGGGTGCGCCCCTACCGCTTCGACGGCACCCTGGACGGCCTCCTGGAGCTGGTGCACCGGGAGGAGCGCGACCAGGTGGAGCGCGCCTTCAAGGCCGCCGCCGTCGAGGGCGTGCCGCTGTCCGTCACCTATCGCATCACCCACCCGGAGCAAGGCCGGAAGGTGATCCACCAGGAGGCGGAAATGGTGACCCGCCCCGGCCAGCCCCGGCGCATGGTGGGCACCCTCCAGGACGTTTCGGAACAGTGCCGGGCCGAGGAGCGCATCGCCCACCTGGCCCTGTACGACCCCCTTACCGACCTGCCCAACCGCAAGCTGTTCAAGGACCTGCTGGCGCGGGCGCTCAAGGTGGCCACCACCCACCCCGCCGCCCCCACCGCCGTGATGTTCGTGGGGCTGGACCGCTTCAAGCGCATCAACGACACCCTGGGCCACGAGGTGGGCGACACCATCCTGAAGCAGACCGCCCAGCGCCTGCGCGACAGCCTGGACACGTGGGCGGAGTGGCTGCGGCCCCGGCCCGAGGTGGTCATCTCGCGCTTCGGCGGCGACGAGTTCACGGTGATCCTGGAGCGCATGACCCAGCCGGACGACGCGGCCCGCGCCGCCCGCCAGATCCTGGACAGCATGGCCCGGCCGTTCCACGCCGGCGGCGAGGAGATCTACATCACCACCAGCATCGGCATCGCCCTGTATCCGGGCGATGGCGACTCGGTCTCGGCGCTGCTCAGGAACGCCGACGCCGCCCTGCGCCACGCCAAGGGCCAGGGCAAGAACACCTTCCAGTTCTACGCCCAGTCCATGAACGGCAACGCCATGCACCGCCTGTCGCTGGAATCCAAGCTCCAGAAGGCCGTGGAGAACGGCGAGCTGGAGCTGCACTACCAGCCCAAGGTGGACGTGCGGCGCGGCAACGTGACCGGCATGGAGGCCCTGGTGCGTTGGCGCCACCCGGAACTGGGCATGATCTCGCCCGCCAACTTCGTGCCCATCGCCGAGGAGAGCGGCCTGATCGGCCCCATCGGCGAGTGGGTGCTGCGCGAGGCGTGCTTCCAGAACAAGCGCTGGCAAAACGCCGGGCTGACGCCCATGATGGTGTCGGTGAACGTGTCCGCCCACCAGTTCTGGCAGCGCGACCTGCCGGAGCGGGTGGCGTGCACCCTGGTGGAGGCCAACCTCGACCCGCGCTACCTGGAGCTGGAAATCACCGAGGGCACCTTCATGCACGACGCCGAGGAGACGGTGCGCATGCTCACCGACCTGAAGCACATCGGCCTGCGCCTGAGCGTGGACGATTTCGGCACCGGTTACTCGTCGCTGGCCTACCTGCAACGCTTCCCCATCGACACCCTGAAGGTGGACCGCTCCTTCGTGACCGGCGTGACCACCAACCCGGACAGCGCCGCCATCACCCGCACGATCATCAACATGGCCCACTCCCTGGGCCTGGGCGTGATCGCCGAGGGGGTGGAGACGCCGGAGCAGTTCGCGTTCCTCGCCGAGCAGGGGTGCAACCAGATCCAGGGCTACCTGTTCTCGGCGCCCCTCACCGCCGAGCGCTTCGGCACGCTGATCGCCGAGCGGCGCCGCCTGGACGTGAAGGGGATGCTGGCCGGCGCGCGCGCCGCCGACCCCCTCGCCCTGGGCGAGTGACGCCCGACCGCTTTTGGGCACCTCTATTAACCTGCTGCGCACCCCGATTGCTGCGTTGGGCGGTGCTCGAACCCTCGCCTATCACCCAGATATGTCTCGGGTTCTCCGCTCCGTCCGCCTTGCACTCGGGGCGCTCGCGACGGTTAATAGCGGTGCCCTTTTCCTGGCCGGGGGCTCAAGTCGCCCCGGTGTCCGTCCGAAATGGAAACAGGTGGCCTGACGTACCCCGGAACGGGACGCAAAGCGGGGGGCCGTAGTTCTTTCTTTCCCACTGGATTCGATTGGGGAGCATGACATGTCCGGGCACAAGACATTGAGGAACGACGCCGGCTTCACGCTGGTGGAGGTGGTGGTGGTGATCGCCGTGGTGGCCCTGCTGGCCGCCATCATGACGCCGCTCATCGCCAAGAACATCGACGACGCCAAGATCGGGCGCGCCGAGAACGAGGCCCAGGTGATCGCCGCGGCCGTCGGCAACTTCTACAAGGACGTGGGCCGCTGGCCGAGCATGGACGCCTCCGGCGCCTACAACGGCGTGACCACGCTGGTGTCGGGCAACTCCGGCCTGGCGGGCACCGCCATCAACTCCAACGGCTGGGTGTCGAGCACCTCCGGGGCGACGGTGGACTTCATCGAGAACCACCTGCTGAACAACGCCCCCAAGGGCACCGGCGCCTACCCGGCCACCGGACGTTCCTCCTGGCGCGGCCCGTACCTGAACGCGGCGCCGCTGGACCCGTGGGGAAGCCCGTACATGGTGAACATCGCGGCCACCAACACCAGCGCCGCGCCGCTCAAGGCCCTGGTGATCTCGGCCGGGCCCAACGGGGTGATGGACACCGCCTTCGCCACCACCCGCACGACGCTGGCCGGCGGCGACGACATCGCCGTCAGCTTCCACGTCCGCTAGCCGGGAGCCCGCATTCCCATGACGGTTCCCGGACAGGGGCGGGACCGGCGCCCCACCAAGCCGCTGGGCGAGCGGCTGGTGGCGGCGGGGCTGATCACCGAGCAGCAGCTCGGCGTGGCGCTCAAGGAGCAGTCGCGCACCGGGCAGCTGCTGGGCGAGATCCTGGTCGCCCTGAACTTCTGCACCGACGCGGGCATCGCCTCGCTGATCTCCTCCCAGTCCGGCGGCGGGTTCAACACCCTCGCCGGGCTGGAGATCCCCGCGGAGGTGCTGGCGCTGCTGCCCGAAAAACTGGTGCGCCAGCGCCAGGTGCTGCCGCTGGCCGCCGACGCCCAATCCATCCGCCTGGCCATGGTCGACACCTTCGACGTGGAGACCATCGACGAGGTGGCGCGCCTCACCCGCCGCGACGTGATCGTGGAGGGCTGCCCGCGCCAGGCGTACCACGAGGCGGTGGCCCGCTTCTACGACAACGGCGGCGAGACCAGCGTGCGCCTGGAGGACGCGGTGCGCGTGGCGGGCGAGAACCTGCTGGGCGACGAGTCCGACCAGACCCCCATCATCACCCTGGTGGACGAGGTGATCACCAAGGCCCTTACCCTGGGGGCCACCGACATCCACGTGCAGCCCCAGGAGAAGGTGGTGCACGTGCGCTACCGCGTGGACGGCATCATGCGCGCCGGCGAGGCCCTGCCCAAGTCGCTGCAAAGCGCCGTGGAAAGCCGCATCAAGATCATGGCCGGGCTCGACATCTCGGAGCGCCGCCTGCCCCAGGACGGGCGCATCCAGATGGCCATCAACGGCCGCCGCATCGACATGCGCGTGTCCACCATGCCGTGCATGGACGGCGAGAACATCGTGCTGCGCCTGCTGGACCGCGAGAAGGTGGTCGTCTCCCTGAACGACCTGGGCTTTACCGTCCAGCACAAGCGCACCTTCCGCGAGGCGGTGGACAAGCCCAACGGCATCGTGCTGGTGACCGGCCCCACCGGCTCGGGCAAGACCACCACCCTGTACGCCGGGCTCATGGAGATCAACGCCCTGGAAAAGAACGTGGCCACCCTGGAGGACCCGGTGGAGTACCGCATCCCGGTGATCCGCCAGTCGCAGGTGAACCCCAAGGCGGGGTTCGGCTTCTCGGAGGGGCTGCGCGCCCTGCTGCGCCAGGACCCGGACGTGATCCTGGTGGGCGAGATGCGCGACGGCGAGACCGCCGACCTGGCCATCCGCGCCGCCATGACCGGTCACCTGGTGCTGTCCACCCTGCACACCAACGACGCCGCCAGCGCCCTGCCGCGCCTGGTGGAGATGGGCATCGCCCCCTACCTGCTGCCGTCCACCATCGTCGCCATCCTCTCCCAGCGCCTGGTGCGCCGCCCGTGCCCCCACTGCAAGGTGCCGGCGCCCCCCACCCCGCAGGTGTTCGAGGCCTTCGGCCGCGAGCCGGGGCCCGGCGACTTCGTGGAGGCGCCCGGCTGCCCGCGCTGCAACGGCACCGGCTACAAGGGCCGGCTGCCCATCGCCGAGATTCTCTGCATGAGCCCGGTGGTGAGCGAACTGGTCATGGCCGGCGCCTCCGCCGGCGCCATCCACGAGGCGGCCGTCGCCGGCGGCATGCTGGACATCCGCCAGGACGGCTTCGAGAAGGCCCGCCAGGGCATGACCACCCTGGCCGAGGTGCACCGCGTGGCGGAGCGCCGCCTGATGCTGGGCCCGCGCCACGCCGGCGGCGAGAAGGCCCGCGCCTTCACCCCCAAGCCGGCGCCCGGCGCCGTTCCCACGGGGGCCGCCGATGCCTGATTTCGCCTACCGCATGGCGGCGCCCGACGGCGCCACCGTCGAGGGCGCCATGAGCGCCGCCGACGAGGTGGCCCTGGCCGCCCAGGTGCGCGCCCTGGGCGGCGTGCTGATCTCCTGCAAGGTGCGCCGCGTGGTGCGCTCCGGCGTGCGCGTGGACCGCCGCGAGCTGATCACCTTCACCCAGCACCTGCACACCACCGTGCAGGCGGGCATCCCGGTGCTGTCCGCCATCCGCGGCTATGCGAAACAGGCGGAAGACCCGGACCTGGGCCGCGCCCTGAGCGACCTGGCCAACCAGGTGGAGGCCGGCCAGTCCCTGTCCGAGGCCATGGCCACCTTCCCGCGCATCTTCCCGCCCCTGTACGTGAACATGACCGCCGCCGGCGAGGCCTCGGGCAAGCTCGACGCCATCCTGGAGCGGCTGGCGGCCTATCTGGAATGGCGCGACGAGATGGCCCGCGACCTGAAGCAGGCCACCGTGTATCCGGTGGTGGTGATCTCCATGGTGCTCGGCCTGATCGTCTTCCTGCTGTCGTTCGTGCTGCCGCGCTTCATCGGCATCTTCGACGGCGCCACCATGGAGCTGCCGCTGGCCACCCGCGTGCTGATGGCCGTGGGCACCCTGTTCGGCGCCAACTGGCCGTGGCTGGCGGGCGCGACGCTGCTGCTCGCGCTGGGCTTCTGGCTGCTCAGGCGCCACCCGCGCGGCGCCGTGTGGCTGCACCAGCGGCAGATCGCGCTGCCCCTGTTCGGCAAGGCGATACGCTACATCAGCCTGTCGCAGATGACCTACAGCCTGGGGCTGCTGGTGAACGCGGGCGTCAACATCACCCAGGCCCTGGCCCTGTCGCGCGGGGCGGTAACGAACCTCTTCCTGGCGGAGCGCATGACCCAGGTGGGCGAGCGCATCAACGCCGGCGAGTCGCTCACCCAGGCCTTTTCCCACTCCGGGCAGTTTCCGCCCCTGGCGTTGCAGATGATCGCCGTGGGCGAGGAGAGCGGCCAGCTCCCCGAGTCGCTGGATCGCGTCACCCAGTACCTGCGGCGCGAGGTGCAGCACGGCTTGAAGGTGGCCATGAAGGCCCTGGAGCCGGCCATCACCCTGTTCCTGGGCGTCATGGTGGGCGGCATCGCGCTGACCATCTTCTACACCCTCTACAAGATGATCATGGCCATTGGAGGCACCGGGCACTGATGGCCGACCTGTTTTCCAGGTGGCGGCGCGACGCCCACGTGGGCGTGGCCGTCGGCAGCAACCGGCTCAACCTGGCCAAGGTGGTGCGCCGGGGCGGCGTGTTCCACGTGGAGGCCTGCGCCAGCCTGCCCGCCGACCGCCACGCCGACCTGCGCGCCGTGGTGGCCGAGCACGGCTGGCGCGGCCTGCCCGCCACCATCGCCATGCGTGACCAGATCGTGCTGCGCCGGGAGCTGAACCTGCCCCCCATGGGCGCCGGCGACCTGCGCAAGCTCATCGCCCGCGAGATCGCCGCCGAGGGCCGCGAGGGGCGCCTGGCCGCCTGGAAGGTGGAACCGCGCGACGGCGGCGTGCGCGTGGCGCTGCGCGCCGTGGAGCGGCCGCTGGCCATGGAGTGGGCGCGCCGCCTGCGCGACGCCGGGCTGGTGCCGCACCACATCCTGGCCCGCGCCACCGCCTTCGCCAACGCCACCCTGCGCCCGGAGGACCGCACCAACGGCGAGCTGATCTCCCTGCTCGACGTGTGGGAGCGCGAGAGCGACCTGGTGCTGGTCCGGAACGGCGAGCAGATCTACCACCGCCACATCGGCCGCGGCTGGGACGGCACCGAGTTCAACACCCCCCAGGGCGCCGGCACCACCGGCACCGCCGGCATTGCCGGTGGATACGGCGAGGTGGCCCTGGCCGGGGCCGAGGCCGCCGCGCCCCCGGCGGGCCAACCCGCCCCGGACGCCGCCCCGCGCGGCAACTGGGAGCGCCTGGCGGAGGAGGTGCGCCGCACCCACCTGTACGCCAAGAAGAACCTCCAGGCCGGCGAGGTGGCCCGCGCCGTCCTCACCGGCGAGGCGGACGAAACCCGCCGCCAGTGGCTGGCGGACGCCGTGGGCTCCGACGTGCTGACCCTGGCCGGCTACCGCGCCGACCTAGTCTGGGACGGCGAGATCAACCCGCGCCACGTGCTGCCGGTGGGCGCCGCCCTGCGCGGCTTCACCCGGCGCGCCGAGCACGAGCGGCTGATCCCCGCCGAGGGGCGCGCCTCCAAGGCCCCGGCCACCCACGCCGCCACCGCCGCCCTGGGCGTGTGCCTGTTCGCCCTGGCGCTCATGGGCGTGTACAACCAGGCCCGCGCCGTGTCCGGCCTGCGCGGGCATGTGGACATGCTGCGCCAGAACCTGGAGCGCATCGAATCCTCCCATCCGGGCCGCAAGCCGCCGTCGGACTCGCCCCTGGAGCAGGCCCTGCTGAATCTGCCCAATCCGTTCCCCGGCTCGCCGCTGCTGGCGGTGCTGGGCCGCGCGCTGCCCGAAGGCGGCCGCGTCACCGCCCTGTCCGCCGAGTGGGAGGGCGCCTGGAGCCTGGAGCTGGACGGCCACATCGATGGCGACCCGGTCACGGCCCTGCGCCACACCGGCCGCCTGATCGCCGACATCGAGGCGAGCGGCCTGTTCCACACCGTGGACCTGCTGCCCCTGGATTCGGACCGCCCCGGCCGCTTCCGGCTGCGGCTCACCCTGGAGGACGGCCATGGCCTCCCGTCGTAACCTCGTCACCGGCATCGTGCTGGGCCTGAGCGCCTGCGCCGCCGTGGCCCTGGGGGTGACCCACTGGGTGACGCTGCCCGCCGACGCCGCCACCCTGGACCGGGAGCGCGCCCGCCTGGAGACGCGCATCGGCAACCTGGGCAGCCACCTGGACTCCTGGCGCGACAGCCCGGACGGCGACCTGGACCGGGCCGAGCTGCCCGCCGCCTCGGCCCTGCCCGCCCACGCCGGCGACCTGCTGGCGGACATGACCGCCCACGGCGCCGTGGAGATGGTGTTCGCCGTGGGCGAGGAAGGCGGCGACCTGGGCACCGGGCGGCGCGAGCTGCGGGCCGAGTTTTCCGCCGACGTGCGCTCCCTGGCCACCATCCTCGACCGCCTCACCCTGTGGCGGCCGGCGGTGACCATCACCCGCCTGAACCTGGCCACGGGCGACGCCGGGCGCATCCAGGTATCCATGCAACTGCAACTGCTGGGGCGGGGCGATGCTTAGGGACAAACGCTTCATCGCCGTCCTGGCCGTCGCCCTGCTGATGGCCGTGGGCCTCAACGTGCGCTATTTCGCAAGCCGCCACCACCCGCGCCCGGCGGCCACCCAGATGGTGGCGCCCATGGGGCTGGCGGAGCCGGAAATGGCCCACGCGGCGGCGCCGCCGGCCCTGTCTCCCGCCGACCAGGTGGCCGCCTGGAACGCCCGCTACCCGCTGGGGCCGGGCGCCCGCAACCCGTTCGCCGCCGGCGGGTCGCGGGCGGAACCGGAAAAGGTTTTCGCGGCTCCGGCCGAAAAGAACCCTGGGGAGGTGGCGCCGCGCCTGGCGGCCATCGCCAACATCGACGGGAACCGGCTCGCCCTCATCGACGGCGAGCCGCTGCGGGAGAACGATACCTTGGGCAACATCCACGTGATCCACATCGGCACCGACCGGGTGACGGTGACCGCCGGCGGCCGGCACCGGACGCTGACCCTGCCCGGCCTGCCCACGCCGCCGGTGGCGCCGTGACCATCGGGATGTCCACCCGGCCAAACGCCCGGCCGAGCGCCCGCCGCCACGCCGCCCTGGCCCTGGCCGTGCTGCTGTCCGGCTGCGCCGGCCCCCAGGCGGCCCTGCCGGGCGTGGACCAGAACGCCCACGCCCAGGCGCCGCTGCCGCCGGTGGTGGTGACCGGGCACGGGCCGGGGGCCGGCGCCGCCCTGTCCGCCGCCGGCCGCTTCCAGTTCCGCGACACGCCGGTGGCCGACGCCCTGCGCCTGCTGTTCACCGGCAGCGGCGTGAACCTGGTGCTGGCCGACGGCGTCCAGGGCCGGGTGACCGCCGACTTCGCCGGGCTGTCGCCGGAGCAGGTGTTCGCCACCCTGCTGGCCCGCCACGGCCTGAAGGTGAGCTACCAGGACGGCACCGCCGTGGTGGCCCCGGAAACCAGCCGCACCTACAAGCTCGACTACGTGGCCGGCGACGCCCACAAGGCCATCTGGGGCGAGATCGAGGCCCAGCTTGCCGCCCTGCTCGGCCCGGCGGGCAGGCTCACCGTGAGCGCCATGACCGGCACCGTCATCGTGACCGACACGCCGGAGGTGCTGGACCGGGTGCAGACCCACCTGGCGCACCTGGAGCAGGTGGTCATCCGCCAGGTGCTCATCGAGGCCAAGGTCATCGAGGTGACCCTGAACGACGACTTCGAGATGGGCGTGGATTTTGGCGCCTTCCCGCGCGCGGTGGGCATCTCGGGCACCGTCACCGGCAACGCCGGGGGTGGCAACGTGCTGTCCCAGGCGCTCACCCCCAGCACCGCCGGCTTCCAGTTCGGCCTGCTGGGGGCCAACGATTTTTCGGTGCTGCTCAAGGCCCTGTCCACCCAGGGGCAGGTGAACATGCTGTCGTCGCCCAAGGTGTCCACCCTCAACAACCGGCCGGCCACCATCAACGTGACCGAGCAGATCCCGGTGGTGAGCCGCGAGGTGATCACCGGCGACGTGGCCGCCGACACCCGGGAGCTGTACGAGGTGACCTTCCAGGACGCGGGCATCCAGCTCGAGGTGACCCCGCAGATCGGCGCCGACGGCGCCATGACCGTGCTGGTGCACCCCCTGGTGACCGAGGTGTCGGGCTCCGTGACCACGCCGGACGGCCTGCAAACGCTGCCCATCCTCAACCAGCGCGAGACCCGGAGCGTGCTCCGGGTGAGGGACGGCGAATCCATCCTCATGGGCGGCTTCATCCAGAACCGCATGCGCGAGGAGGTGGCCAAGGTGCCGCTGCTGGGCGACGTGCCCGGCCTGGGCGCCCTGTTCCGCCGCACCGTGCAGTCCCACGACCGGGTGGAGCTGGTGATCCTGCTCACCCCACGGGTGATGGACCCGGAGCGCATGGCCGGCGCCGTGCGGGACGCCCTGGCCGACGTGAAGCACCTGGCCCGCCCGTTCCACCTGGGCATCCTGCACAACGACCGCTTCGACCCGGAGGCGCTGCACGGCCTGTCGGGCTTCGCCACCGTCGCCCTGCCGACCATGCCGGAGGCGGGCGGCTTCGCCCCGGTGACCCGTCAGGGCCTGGCCCGCCACGCCCTGGAGCGGGGCTTCGCCGCCCTGGCCGACGACAATGGCGACGGCGCCGAACAGGCCTTCGCCACCGCCCTGGGCATCGACCCGAACAACGCGGAGGCGCACTTCCAGCTTGCCCTCATCGAGGCGGGCCGGGGCTACGCGGGCAAGGCCATGCGCCACTTCGAGCACATCGCCGCCCAACGCCCGGAGCACCCCTGGGGCATGAACCGGCTGGGCTTGCTGCTCACCGCCGCCGGCAGCTTCGAGCCCGCCAGCCAGGTGCTGCGCCACGCCCTGAGCCAGTTCCCGGACCACCCGGCGCTGCTCACCAACCTGGGCGTGGCCTACCTGGGCCAGGGCATCGACGACCTGGCCGAGGTGGCCTTCCGCCGCGCCCAGCGCCTTTATCCGGACGCCCCGGAGCCGCTCATCAACCACGCGGAGCTGCTCGCCCGGCGCGGCGACAACACCGGCGCCGTCGCCCTGCTGTCCGCCGCCCTGCCGCACATGGCCGACAGCCCGGAGTTCTACCTGCGGGTGCAGCGCCGCATGCTGGAGCTGGCCCCGTCGCCCGCCGCCACGGAGCCGGCCGATGGCAAGCGCGCCTGACAAGGCTAGCGCGCAGCACGGTTTCACCCTGGTGGAGGTGGTGGTGGTGATCGCCGTCATCTCCATCCTGGCGGCCACGCTGGCGCCGCTCCTGGCCCAGCAGGTCGACCAGGCGCGCCGCGAGGCCACCCGCATCCACCTGGAGGCGGTGGCGGACGCCCTGCGCCGCTATCACCTGGACGTGTACGACTTTCCCGCCGCCAGCGGCGACGCCGCCGCCGACCTGGGGCAGCTCGAAACCAACGGCGCCGGCGCCACCGGCTGGGCCGGCCCCTACCTGACCGCCCGCTACGAGGCCGCCGACTACGCCACCGACGCCTGGAACGGAGCCCTCTCCTACGCCCACACCGCCGGCACCAGCCAGGCGCTGCTCACCGCCCCGGCCGCCGACCACACCCTGGGCACCGCCGACGACATCCAGCTCACGGTGCTGATGGACTTCGACGCGGTCAAGCGCCGGGTGGACGCCACCTACGAAAAACTGAAGCTCATCGCCGGCGACGTGTACGGCACCAGCCCCACCCTGGCGCCGGGCAGCTATGCCATCCCCGCCACGTGGCAGAGCGACGCCTGGGGCAACGCCATCGTGTACCGCTACAACAACGACGAGTCGGCGGTGGTGTACAGCCCGGGGCCCAACGGCACCGCCGCCGCCAGCCCCCCGGCGGGCGACGACATCTACGTGGCCATGCTGTGGAGCCCCCCTGGCGGCGGGGGTGGCGGCGGCAGCGGCGCGGGCACCAACGACCTGGCGCTGGGCGCCGGCAGCGTGGAGATCTGCTCCGGCAACAACAAGGTGAGCTTCCGCATCGACAACAACGGCTCGGTGGACCTGAACATCACCCGCATGCAGATCACCTTCAACGACCCCGGCAACCTGCTGGAAAAGGTCGAGGGCCAGAGCTCCAGCGCCTCCTGCGGCAACGGCAACAGAGACCTGTGGAGCGACGGCGGCTGCGGCACGCCGGACGGCAGCCAGTCCAGCCCCGCCACCCTCACGGCGTTCTGCGAGACCATCACCGTGCCCACCGGCGGCTCGTACTGGTTCACCGAGCTGCGCTTCGACCAGGACATCAACGGCAAGAACATCACCGTGGTCTACACCGCCGAGCCGGTGGGGGGCGGCGCGTCGGCCACCTCCACCATCACCTTCACCGCGCCCAACTAATTGGATGTCGCAAAAGGCCATCCGTGGCCTTGTGCGACTCGAACCCGGAACAGCGTGGTGTTCCGGGCTCTCCGGCGCCCGTGGGCGCCGCCGGTACATCCCTGTACCGGACACCTCCAACCGGATGTCGCGAAAGGCCATCCGTGGCCTTTTGCGCCGGTACATTTCCCGGTGCCGGACACGGGCGTACCGCCGCGCCCGGAATCGCGTAAACTAACGGATCCTTAACAGAAACCGTTTACAATGCCTGGAAACACGGCGTTGATTTCGCCCATGGGCGGGCCCCGGCCCCGCTCCCGGAGAACGCGATGAACACGGACGGCAGCCACATCCTGGCGGTGGACGACGAGGCGGACATCCTCGAGGTGATCCGCTACAACCTGATGAAGGCGGGCCACCGCGTCACCTGCGCCGAGACCGGCCAGGCGGCGCTGAACGCGGCGCTGGCCGACCCGCCGGGGCTGATCGTGCTCGACCGCATGCTGCCCGACCTGGACGGCGTCACCGTCTGCCAGCGCCTGAAGGCCGACCCCCGCACCCGCGACATCCCGGTGCTGATGCTCACCGCCAAGGGCACCGACCCGGACGTGGTGGGCGGCCTGACCGCCGGCGCCGACGACTATGTGGTCAAGCCGTTCTCGCCCCCGGTGCTGGCCGCCCGGGTGGCGGCCCTGCTGCGCCGCGCCCAGCCCGAGGCCCCGGAAGGCACCCCCATCAGCGTGCACGGCGTGGAGATCGACCCCGGCCGCCACCGGGTGGCCATCGACGGCGCCGAATTGCGCCTCACCCCCTCCGAGTTCCGCATCCTGCAACTCCTGGCCGGCCGCCCCGGCTGGGTGTTCTCGCGCATGCACATCATGGACCGGGTGAAGGGCGAG
Organism: Nitrospirota bacterium; assembly: GCA_016212085.1. GTDB lineage: Bacteria > Nitrospirota > JACRHL01 > JACRHL01 > JACRHL01 > JACRHL01. Next base: position 39,136 of record JACRHL010000021.1, read on the forward strand.
GGCACCGTGGTCACCGAGCGCAGCATCGACGTGCAGGTGGCGGGCCTGCGCAAGAAGATGGGCGACGCCGGCCCGCTCATCGAGACCGTGCGCGGCATGGGCTACCGCTTCAAGGGCTGATGCCCCTTCCCGCGGATACCGAGACGCAACGCCCCATGCCGCACACCCCCCATTGGCACCTGCCCGCCTCGCGGGGGGCGCGCATCGTGCTGGGCGCCGCCGCCGTGGCCCTGGTGGCGGTGGGCATGCTGGCCGTGTCCAGCGCCACGCCCGTGCCCGTGCCACGGCTTTTGGGCATGGCCCTGTCCACCTGGCTGGTGCTGGCGGTGGGCGCCGCCGCCGCCCTGCGCCTGCTGGGGCGCGAGGACGGCGAGATTGCCTCCCTGCGCGAGCAGGCCGCGCACCTCTCCGCCGAGCCGCGCGCCCGGCACCGGCTGGCGGCGGACGGCGCCGCCGCCCCCCTGGCCCGCGAGCTGAACCGCGCCTGGGACAGCCTGAACCAGCAGATGGCCGCCGCCGAGCGCCACGCGGGCGAGCGCGAGGCGGTGCTGAACGCCATGCGCGACGGCGTGCTGGCGGTGGACCGGGCGGGCCGGGTGATCCTGCTCAACCCCGCCGCCCAGCGCCTGTTCGGCACCACCGCCGACCGCACCGGCACCCCCCTGGAGCAGGTGGTGCGCCATCCGGACCTGATCCGCCTGGTGGCCGACGTGAACCGGGCCGGCCACGCCCGGGAGGAGGAGATCGCCCTCGACCGGGGCGGCGTCAGCCGCCGCCTGTACGTGGCCGCCACCCCCATCCAGGGCGGCGGCACGGTGCTGGTGCTGGCCGACGTGACCCGCGTGCGCGAGCTGGAGGCCATGCGCCGCGACTTCGCCGCCAACGTCTCCCACGAGCTGAAGACCCCCATCACCGCCATCAAGGGGGCCGTCGCCACCTTGATGGACGGCGCCGCCGACGACCCGGAGGCGCGCGGCCGCTTTCTGGCCATGCTCGCCCGCCAGGCGGAGCGGCTGGAGCGGCTGGTATCCGACACCCTGTCCCTGTCCCGCGTGGAGCGCGAGGCGGAGTCCGGCGGCACGGCCCTGGGCGAGGGGCGGCTGAAACCCGTGCTGGAGGCCGCCCGCGCCGCCTGCGAGGGGCAGCGCGCCGGGAGCGGCGTGCGCATCGACCTGTCCTGCCCCGACGGCCTCACCGCCCGCCTCGACGCGCCCATGCTGGAGCAGGCGGTGCTGAACCTGCTGGACAACGCCATCCGCCACAGCCCCAAGGGCGCCGCCGTGCGCCTGTCGGCCACGCGCGAGGGGGCCGGGGCGGCCATCGCCGTGGCCGACGACGGGCCGGGCATCGACCCGGTCCACCACGCCCGCCTGTTCGAGCGCTTCTACCGGGTGGACGCGGGGCGCGCCGCCAAGGACGGCGGCACCGGCCTGGGGCTGGCCATCGTCAAGCACATCGCCCAGGCCCACGGCGGCCGCGTGAGCGTGGACAGCCAGCCGGGCCGGGGCAGCACCTTCCGCATCCACCTGCCGGCCCCTTGAGGGGGATTTCGGGAAAGTTTTTAACACAATCCTAACAATCCGCCTCTACCCTTTCACCCACTGTACAAACCGTTCCGTCCGCCCACCGGCGGGCGCCACGCCCACGAGGCAGCGATGCACCCGTTCCGGCATTTCACGACCCTTCTGGCCTGCCTGCTGTGCGCGCCCGTGCCCGCCATGGCCGTGCAGGTGAACGAGCAGCTCGCCCTGCACGGCGAGCTGCTGGCCGACGCCCTGGCGGCGGAGGTGGAGGCGGACACCGGCTTCCACGCCCGCCGCGTCCAGGCCGGGGCCACCTTCCAGGCGGGGCGCGACGACCGGCTGGGCGTCACCGCCGAGCAGGCGGGCGACGGCGGAGCGGTGACCGTGCGCGGCTTCCACTGGCAGCACAACCTCGCCCCCACCCACGTGCTGCGCGCCGGCATCCAGCCCCAGCCGCTGGTGGACAAGGACGAGCGCGACCTGTGGGGCGAGCGCCTGGCGGCGCCCGCCTTCGCCGAATACTGGGGGCTGGCCCCGGCGGCGGACGCGGGGGTGGGCGTGTTCGGCCAGGCGGGCGGCGCCGTCGACTACCACCTGCTGGTCTCCAACGGCGAGGGCTACGGCAACCCGGCCGACGGCAAGGGCGTCGCCCTGTCGGCGCGGGTGGGGCTGTTCGACGGCCCCTGGGAGCTGGGCGGCGCCGTTTACGACGAGGGCGACCACGGCGGCGTGGCGGGCGACAACCCGCGCCGGGAGATCGTCTACTTCTTCCACCACGGCGCCGGCGCCACCCTGGGCGGCCAGTACCTGCGCGCCGACGGCGGCACCGGCTTTACCGACGCCGAGGGCTACAACGTGCAGGGCCGCCTGAGCCTGGGCGGCGAGGGCGAGCTGTTCGGGCGCTACGACCGGGTGGAGACCGGCGCCACCGGCGTGCGCCAGAGCCTGACGGTGATCGGCTTCACCGGCCACCCGGCCCCCGGCGTCACCCTGGCCCCCACGGTCACCCTGCGCGACCACGGCCCCTACGACGACACCACCTACGGCATCCACGCCCGCTTCGCATTCTGACGAGAAACCCACAGGAGAGCCACGCCATGACCCGCACACTCGCTTCCCTGGCCGCCGCCCTGCTCTTGTGCGCCGGCACCGCCCAGGCCGGTTCCACCATCACCGGCGCCGGGGCCACCTTTCCGTACCCCATCTACGCCAAGTGGGCCCACGCCTACAACGCCCAGACCGGCGTGAAGCTCAACTACCAGTCCATCGGCTCCGGCGGCGGCGTCAAGCAGATCAAGGCGGGCACCGTGGACTTTGGCGCCTCCGACGCCCCCCTCTCCGCCGCCGAGCTCAAGGAGGCCGGGCTGGTGCAGTTCCCCATGGTCATGGGCGGCGTGGTGCCGGTGGTGAACCTGGGCGGCGTCGGCCCCGGCCGTCTCAAGCTGGATGCCGCCACCCTGGCCGGCATCTTCCAGGGCACCATCACCCGCTGGAACGACCCGGCCATCGCCGCCCTGAACCCCGGCCTGCCCCTCGCCGGCGCCATCACCGTGGTGCATCGGGCCGACGGCTCCGGCACCACCTGGATCTTCACCAACTACCTCACCAAGGTCAGCCAGCGCTGGGCCGGCGCCGTGGGCACCGGCAAGAGCGTGTCGTGGCCGGTGGGCGTGGGCGGCAAGGGCAACGAGGGGGTGGCGGCGTTCGTCACCAAGCTGAGCGGCGCCATCGGCTACGTGGAGTATGCCTACGCCCTGCAGAACAAGATGACCACCGTGCAGCTCAAGAACCGCGGCGGCAACTTCGTGGCGCCCACGGCCAGCGCCTTCCAGGCCGCCGCCGCCGGGGCCGACTGGGCCCACGCCGGGGGCTTCAGCGTGGTGCTCACCGACCAGCCGGGGGCGCAGGCCTGGCCCATCACCGGGGCCTCGTTCATCCTCATGCACGCCAAGCAGCGCCGCCCGGAACAGGGCGTCCAGGTGCTCAAGTTCCTGGACTGGGCGTACCGGAACGGCGGCGCGCCCGCCATGGCGCTGGACTATGTGCCCATGCCCGCCGCCGTGGCCGACCTGGTGCGCGCCACCTGGACCGCCGCCATCAAGACCCAGGACGGCGCCCCCCTGTGGCCCGCCCGCTGACCGCCGTGGACGCCCCGGAGACCGCCGTGGCCGAAGCCGCGAGCCCCGCCGCCATGCCCGCTCCGCCGGCGGCGCCCAGGGTGCGCGCGGGCCTGATGGCGCGCTTTGGCGACCGGGCGTACCGGGGCTTCACCGCCACCTTCGCCCTGGGCATCCTGCTGCTGCTGGGCAGCATGTTCCTGATGCTGTGGCGCGAGTCGGGCCCCGCCCTGGACGCCTTCGGCTGGGGTTTTCTGACCAGCGCCGGATGGAACCCGGTGACCGAGGAGTTCGGGGCGCTGGTGGCGGTCAGCGGCACCCTGGTGTCCACGGTCATCGCCCTGCTGGTGGCGGTTCCCATCAGCCTGGGGATCGCCCTGTTCCTGGCCGAGATATCCCCCCGCCGGCTGCGCACGCCGCTGGGGGTGGCCATCGAGCTGCTGGCCGCCATCCCGTCCATCGTCTACGGCATGTGGGGGCTGTTCGTGCTGGCGCCGCTGATGAGCGACCACGTGCAGCCGGCGCTGCAAACCGTGTTCGGCTTCCTGCCCCTGTTCTCCGGGCCGCCCATGGGCATCGGCATGCTCACCGCCGGGCTGGTGCTGGCGCTGATGATCGTGCCGTTCATCGCCTCGGTCACCCGCGACGTCTTTTTGATGGTGCCCACCACCCTCAAGGAGTCGGCCTACGGCCTGGGCTGCACCACCTGGGAGGTGGTGCGCGACGTGATGATCCCCTATGGCCGCAAGGGCATCTTTGGCGCCGTGTTCCTGGGCCTGGGGCGCGCCCTGGGCGAGACCATGGCGGTCACCTTCGTGATCGGCAACGCCCACCGCCTGTCGTCCTCCCTGTTCGCGCCGGGCAACTCCATCGCCAGCACCCTGGCCAACGAGTTCACCGAGGCGGACGGCGACGTGTACCTGGCGGCGCTCATCGAGCTGGGCTTGATCCTGTTCGCCATCACCTTCGTCATCATCGGCCTGGCGCAGCTCTGGATGCGGCGCATGGCGGGGCCGGGAAAGGCATGACCATGCGCGACACGCCCGACACCCGCCACCGCCGCGCCGTCAACCGGGCGGTGCTGGTGGTTTCCAGCCTGGCCGCCCTGTTCGGCCTGGTGATGCTCATCTGGATCCTGTCCGACGTGGCCATCAAGGGCATGGCGGCCATCAACTGGGATTTCTTCACCCAGTTGCCCGCGCCGCCGGGCGAGGCGGGCGGTGGCCTGGCCAACGCCATCCTCGGCACCGTGCTGCTGACCCTGCTGGCGGCCCTCATCGCCGTGCCGTTCGGGGTGATGGCGGGCACATACCTGTCCGAGTTCGGCAAGGACACCCGGCTTGGCGCCACCACCCGCTACGTGGCCGACATCCTGGTGAGCGCGCCGTCCATCGTCGTCGGCGTGTTCGTCTACCTGGTGCTGGTGCGGCCGTTCGGCAACTTTTCCGGGCTGTCCGGCAGCGTGGCGCTGGCCATCATCATGATCCCGGTGGTCACCCGCACCACCGAGGAGATGCTGCGGCTGGTGCCCAAGGAGGTGCGCGAGGCCGCCCTGGCCCTGGGCGCCCCCTACTGGCGCATGATGTTCGGCGTGATCTACCGCGCCGCCGCCGCGGGCATGATGACCGGCATCATGCTGGCCGTGGCCCGCGTGTCCGGCGAAACGGCGCCGCTCTTGTTCACGGCCTTGAACAGCCCCTACTGGATGGAGTCGCTGAACGAGCCCGTCGCCAACCTCACCGTGACCCTGTTCAACTACGCCATGAGCCCCTATGACGACTGGCAGGCCATGGCCTGGGGCGCGGCCTTCGTGATCACCGCCGCGATCCTGGCCCTGACCGTCATCAGCCGCCTGCTCCTCATGAAACGGAAACCGTCATGACCCCCATGCACCGCGCCAACCTCAGCCCCGCCGACATCCCGCTGGAGAAGCCGCCCCTGGAGCCCACCAAGGCCCCCGGCCGCCGCAAGGTGAAGGACGCCAAGATCAGCGTGCGCGGCCTCAACTTTTTCTACGACGGCAAGCAGGCCCTGTTCGACAACACCCTCGACATCGCCGGGGGCGAGGTGACCGCCTTCATCGGCCCGTCCGGCTGCGGCAAGAGCACCCACATCCGCTGCTACAACCGCATGTACGACCTGTACAAGGGGCAGCGCGCCGAGGGCGAGCTGCTCATGGACGGCGTCAACATCATCGGCGCCGGCGTGTCGTCGCTGGACCTGCGCCACCGGGTGGGGATGATCTTCCAGAAGCCCACCCCCTTCCCCATGACCGTGTTCGACAACGTGGCCTACGGCCTGCGCCTGCGCGGCCGCATGCCCAAGAGCGAGCTGGAGGGCCGGGTGGAGGAGGCCCTCAAGGGCGCCGCCCTGTGGGACGAGGTGAAGGACTCCCTGCACCACCAGGGGACGAACCTCTCCGGCGGCCAGCAGCAGCGCCTGTGCATCGCCCGCGCCGTGGCCGTGGAGCCCGAGGTGATCCTGATGGACGAGCCGTGCTCGGCCCTGGACCCCATCGCCACCGGCAAGATCGAGGAGCTGATCGACGGCTTCCGCGGGCGCTTCACCATCATCATCGTCACCCACAACATGCAGCAGGCGGCGCGGGTGTCGGACTATACGGCGTTCTTCTACATGGGTAAGCTGGTGGAGTTCGGCGACACGGAGACCCTCTTCACCATGCCCCGCAACCAGCAAACAGAGGACTACATCACCGGCCGCTTCGGCTAGGAAACACCGCCATGCCCACCGCACACACCGTAAAGCGCTTCGACGACGAACTGAACGGGCTCAAGAGCCAGGTCCTGGCCCTGGGCGGCCTGGTGGAGAAGGCCATCGCCAACTCCATGAAGGCCCTGCTCACCCGCGACATGGAACTGGCCCGCCTCACCATCAACCGCGACCGCGCCATCAACGCCCTGGAGGTGCAGTGCGACGAGCTGACCCGGCGCATCCTGGTGCTGCGCCAGCCCGCCGCCGGCGACCTGCGCTTCATCATCAGCGCCATCAAGGTGGTGACGGACCTGGAGCGCATGGGCGACCTGGCGGCCCACATCTGCAAGAACGCCATCAAGCTGGAGGAGATGCCCATCCGCCCCAAGGCCGGCCTGTTGGGCATGAGCGAACTGGTGCAGCAGCAGGTGTCGCGCGCCCTGGACGCCATGGCGCGGGGTGACATCGACCTGGCCATGGAGGTGCTGGCGAAGGACGCGGCCATCGACGAGCTGTACCACGGCACCTACCGCGAGATCCTCACCTACATGCTCGAAAGCCCGTCGCAGATCAGCCCCTACATCATGCTCAGCAACGTGGCCAAGAACCTGGAGCGCATCGGCGACCACGCCACCAACATCTGCGAGATGGTGATCTACATGATCCGCGGCCACGACATCCGCCACGTGGACCACGAGGCCGCCGCCGCCCTGCTGCGCGGCGAGGAGTAGCCGCCGGCGCCGGGACACGGCGCCCCCCAAGGCCCGTGCCGGTGTGTCCGGAACGGGCCTTCGCTGTTCATGCCCGGCGCCGGGCGGTGAACGCCGGACCGGCGCCGGATGCCGGGGTCAGGCGGCCTTGCGCCGCGGCTCCGGCACGGCCTTCAGGGGGCGATTCCGGCCGAACCAGCGTTCGGCGATCCAGCCGTCCACCGACCAGCGGCCGCCGCCCTCGATGGTCAGCGCCGCGCAGATGGCCAGGGCCAACAAGTGGTATTCGAACCCCTCGCCCGCCTGGTTGCCGAACCAGTTCATGAACAGGCCGTTGGGCCAGTGCACAAGGGCCACCGCCCCCAGCATGATGACGCCGATGGACACGGCGCAGAAGCGGGTGAGGAGGCCGGCGATCAGCGCCAGCCCGCCGAAGAACTCGCCCACGATCACCAGAACGGTGATCGGCGGGGCCACCCCCAGCATGTCGGAAAACGACCCGATGGTGCCCGCATAGCCGGGCCCGCCATACCAGCCGAGCAGCTTCTGGGCCCCGTGGGCGAACATCACCACGCCGATCAACAGCCGAAGCACCGGGCCGGCGTAGGAATCCCCGGTGGCGAAAAGACGTTTCATAGTCAACCTCCCCGGACGGAGGGGCGGTGCCGGGCGGGCGCCGCGCCCCGTCCTGAACATGCGCGTCCCGGTCACCGGCCTGCCGGGCGCGGGACGCGCGCGATCACACTGCGTGGGGACCGACCCCCATACCCCAATGATTGCCCCACCCGGCCCCATCCGCCAGTTTTTGCAGGGATTTTTTTTGCGGACCGGGGCGGCGGCGCCTATGCGGCGCCGTCATCCACCCGGCCCAGGAACCGGAGCGCCACGCCCCTGGCATCGGCGCGCACCACGAGGGCGCGCAGGGTGGGCACGTCGGCCCCGTCGCCGGTCCTGGCCACCCGCAGGGTGACCTCGGTGCCCGCCTGGGGCGGCGGGTCGAACCCGGCGGACAGGTACACGCCGCCGTCGCTCACGTTGTGGGTGATGCCGTGGTACACGCCGTTGCCGGGCCAGGGCCTGTTAGCACAAATGGCAAGCGCGGCGTTGTGCCCCGAACGGCACCAGGCAAGGCGCGCGGAAGCGTGGTTTAGCTTAAGCTAAATGAGCGACGTGCAACGCAGCATGGGGCCGTTCGGGGCACAACCCGAAGGGACGGGCCCATTTTTTCGCAACCCAGCGTTGCAGCGCTTGCCCGTACGGCCGGTACGGCCCGTGCGCCGCGCCTCGGTTTGCAAAAAAATGGGTTCCGTCGCCGCCCTTGCCATTTGTGCTAACAGGCCCTAGCACCACCGGCAGTTCCACGTCGATGCGTTCGGCGTCGCGCTTGTCGCTCATCCGCTCCCCCCCTGCCACGGTTCGCGCCGCATGTCGAGCCGAGTGTAGCCCGCCGGCCGGGAAAAGGGAAAACCGGGTATGCTGGGGGCGTTTCACCCGGAACAGGGAGCCGCCATGCGCCGCGCCGCATCCATCGCCATCCTGCTGCTGATGCTGTCCGCCCCAGCCGCCGCCGAGCGGGCGCGGGAGCTGGGCATCCCCTTCGCCGGCACCCCCGGCCCCCTGAACGCCATCACCGACGTGCCCGGCGTGCGCGTGGGCCACGCGACCCTGATCCACGGCCAGGGCGGGGACGCCGCCCGCACCGGCGTGACCGCCATCCTCCCCCTGGGGCCCGACAGCGACACCCCGGTGCCCGCCGCCGGCGCCGTGCTCAACGGCAATGGCGACATGACCGGCACCCAGTGGCTGGCCGAGTCGGGCTTTCTGGAGGGGCCGGTGGTGCTCACCAACACCCACTCCGTGGGGGTGGCGCGCGACGCGGTGGTGGCCTGGGGGCAGCGGCACTTTCCCGGCACCGGCGCCTACTCCCTGCCGGTGGTGGCCGAGACGTGGGACGGCTACCTGAACGCCATCAACGCCTTCCATGTGCGCCCGGAACACGTGTGGCAAGCCCTCGACAGCGCATCCGGCGGCCCGCCGGCCGAGGGCTCCGTGGGCGGCGGCACGGGCATGATGGCCTACCGCTTCAAGGCGGGCATCGGCACCAGCAGCCGCCTGGTGGCGGGCCCCGGCTGCCCCTGCACGGTGGGGGTGCTGGTGCAGGCCAACTACGGCCAGCGCGACCAGCTCGTCATCGCCGGGGTGGCGGTGGGGCGCGAGATCCCGGACCTCATGCCCACCCGGGGCCAGGAAGCGCAAACAGACCGGCGCGACGGCTCCATCGTGGCGGTGATCGCCACCGACGCCCCGCTGCTGCCCCACCAGCTCGGCCGCCTGGCCCGGCGCGTGCCCATCGCCATCGGCCGCCTGGGGGGCATCGGCGCCAATTCGTCCGGCGACCTGTTCGTGGCCTTCTCCACCCGCGTGCCCCAGGCCTGGGCCGGCGGCACCCAGGCCTGGAGCACCCTGCCCAACGACGCCCTGGACCCGCTGTTTTCCGCCGTGGCCGACGCCACCGAGGAGGCCATCGTCAACGCCCTGGTGGCGGCGGACGACATGACCGGGGTGGACGGCAACACGGTGTACGCCCTGCCCGAGCGGCGCCTGCTGGCGGCGCTGCGCAAGTGGGGGCGGGTGCGGTGAGCACGGCCCTAATGGGCACCCGCCGATCCGCCGATACGATAGCCGTCAACGCTGTCAAACGGGACCCCTGTTCGGGAAGGGTCGTGACCATGTCGAAACGGGACAACAACTCGGTCCGCCTGCACCGGCGCGTGCCGATCAACGCCATCTGCCTGCTGCGCGTGCCGGATCACGACGCGGTGAACGAGCCGGTGGTGAACATCAGCATGAGCGGCATGTTGATGCGCTCGCGCCTGGTGCTGAAGGCGGGCACCCGCTGCGAGGCGGTGGTGGCCTTCAACGAGCTGGGCACCTACCACACGGAGCGCCTGCACGCCCGGGTGGTGCGCGCCGACGGTTATTTTACCGCGCTGCAATTCGTGAACCTGCTTCCGGACCAGCGCGCCTACCTGAGGGCCGTGCTGGACGCCCACCCCATCGACATGGACCTCACGCCGGCCGCGTCCTGACGGCCCGGCCCCCCGGCCCGCGCGCACCCGCGGATCATCCCGCACGTCCTCCGGCAGCCGGTTCCACGGCACGCAGCGCGGCGCGCCCTCCAGGGCATGGACCCGGTTCAGGCTCACGAGGATGCGGTATACCTCCACGGGCCCCAGCTCGCGCACCGGCTCCACGCCTCCACCAGCCAGCGGGCGCTGGCGGGGCCGATGTGGGGCCCGTTTTCGGGGGCAGCCGTCCATGGGCCCACGGTGCCGCAAGGGGGCGGCAGGGGGGCAAACCCGTCCCCGTTCAGGAATGTGCCGCGCGCCGTGCCGGGCGCCCATTTTTGGCCCGCCGTCCCCAGGCATCTTTTTTCTCAAGCCCCCCACGGCAGATACCGACAAAATTGGGGTACGGGCCCCGCCAGGGAGGGCGGCGCCGAATCGTCCGCGCCACGGCGCGGGAAGGAGGCTAGCGGATGGACAATCGGATACACCGGCGCATCACCATCAAGGCGGCGGTCGCGCTGACCGTGGAGGGCGGACGCCCCATCCACGGCTGGATCAAGAACATCAGCATCAGCGGCCTGCACGTCCGCACCGACGAGTTCCTGCCCCTGGGGACGCGCTGCAAGGTGACCCTGGTGGTGCGCGAGGGCGACGCGCGCCGCCGCCTGACCCTGGACGGCACGGTCAAGCGCCGCGACGCCGAGGGCATGGGCGTCCAGTTCAGCCCCCTGTCCGACGACATGAAGCGCGACCTGAGCCTGGTGCTGCTGGAGACCCACGGCATCCCCCAGCCCTGACCGGCCCCCCCGCGCCAACCCGCGCGCCGGCATCGGGCCGCCCCGGCCCCCGTTCCCACGACATCCCCTCCACACCGCCGCCATTCTGGCCCGGGTCTTGCAAACTTTTCCGGCTGAGTTCCCACGCGGCACCGCCGGACCAACATCCAGGGCGGGCGCCCCCATCCACCGGATGGGAAAGTGGGAACCGCGCCGGAGTTTTACGGAAAACACTTTCCGTCTCCGGCCCCCGCGCCCATGCCGGTCGCGGGGAACCCCAGTGGGATGGAGGGCCGCCTGTGACGCGAGTGTTCGCCGCGATGCTGACCCTGGTCTGCCTGTCCCTGGGCGGCCTGTGCGCCCACGCCGCCGAGCTGCCGCGCCCGGCGGGCTTCAACAGCGGCATCGTGGGTGATGCGTCCACCACCTCGGTGCGCCGCATCCTCCGCGAGAAGGGCCTGGCGCTGCTGGGCTTCCTGAGCCAGCACGTGGACGACCGCCTCACCGAGCAGCGCGCCCGCGCCGTGTTCCTGAGCGGCCCCGCCGCCCATGCGGGCGAGCTCCGCCCCGACCACGACCCCTCCCGCGTCGACCTGCCGTCGTTCCGCGAAGGCCTGCTGAGCATGGACGCGGCGTTCGCCCTGGGCGGCACCACGGTGGGCCCGGACCACCACGGCCCCCTGCGCGCCGCCGTTTCCGCCGGCCCGGGCCGGGTACGGCTGATGCTGCGCATGGACTGGTAGGCGGGCGCCTACCCGTGTAAAAACCGCCCGATTTCCGGCATCGCCGGGATAGTTTTTACCGCTTTTCCCCCTCGCACACCACCGCCACCGAGTACGACACCAGCGGCGTGCCGTCCGCCCGCGCGCCGGTCACGTGGGCGTACAGGTCCACCACCTCGGCCACCACGCAGCGCGCGGCGATGAGTTGCCGCGCGCGGTTCAGGCGCGTCTGCCGGTCGGCCATGGCCGGGTCGCCACTCATGTGGACAAAATAATCGTACTTTCCATCGGTGGGCCCCACCACCACCACCGACTGGGGCGTGGGCGGCCCCAGGGTGGGGCGCATGCCGGCGCAGGCGGCGGCCAGGGCGGCGGTCAGCAGGATCGGCAACAGGTGGCGTGGCACGGCAGGAACTCCCTCTCCCGGAGCGCGGGGACGGGCCCCGTTCGCCTCGATCTTAACAGAATGTCGAACAACCCCGTTTGTCGGCCGCCCGCCGGCCCGACCGAAGCGCCCGAGGGGGGCATGATTCCCGCCGCCGGACACGCTATGCTGGGGGCATGAAGCGTCTCCCCCGGCTCGCCCCGCTGCTCCTGCTGATCGCCGCCGCCTGCGCCACCAACCCGGTGACCGGCGAGCGCGAGCTGCGGCTGATCTCCGCCGCCGACGAGATCGCCATCGGCACGGAAAATTATGCCTTCTCCCAGCAGGGCCAGGGGGGGCCGTACACGGTGGACCCGTCCGTCACCGCCTATGTGGCGGAGGTGGGCGGCAAGCTCGCGGCGCTGAGCGACCGGCCCGACCTGCCGTTCGAGTTCGTGGTGCTGAACAACCCGGTGCCCAACGCCTGGGCGCTGCCCGGCGGCAAGATCGCCGTCAACCGGGGGCTGCTCACGGAGCTGCATTCGGAGGCGGAGCTGGCCGCCGTGCTCGGCCACGAGATCGTCCACGCGGCGGCGCGCCACGGCGCCCGGCGCATGGAGCGCGGCGTCCTGCTGTCCGCCGGGATGGCGGGCCTGGGAACCGCCCTGGGCGGCCGCCGGGGGGCCGACGTGGCGGTGGGCGGCGCCGCCCTGGGGGCCAAGCTCATCAGCAGCCGCTACGGCCGCGACGACGAGCTGGAAAGCGACCGCTACGGCATGGACTACATGGCCCGCGCCGGCTACGACCCGCGGGCGGCCGTGTCGCTCCAGGAAACCTTCGTGCGGCTGTCCGAGGGCAAACAGGGCGACTGGCTGAGCGGCCTGTTCGCCAGCCACCCGCCCTCGCCGGAGCGGGTGGCGCGCAACCGGGCGCACGCGGCGGCGCTGCCCGCCGGCGGCAACCTGGGGGCGGAGGCCTACCGGGCCCGGCTGTCCGGGCTGTTCGCCACCGCCCCCGCCTATGCCGCCGCCGCCGAGGGCGAAACGGCCCTGGCGGCGGATGACCCCGCCACCGCCCTGGCCAAGGCCAGGGAGGCCATCGCCGCCCTGCCGGCGGAAGCGGCGTTTTATACCTTGAAGGGGCGCGCCCTGCTGGCGGCGGACGACGGCCAGGGGGCCGCCGACGCCTTTTCCGAGGCCATCCGCCGGCACGACGGCTATTTCCTGCCGTTCCTGCTGCGCGGCATGGCGCGCAAGGACCGGGGCGACGCGGCCGGCGCCCGCGCCGACCTGGGCGCCAGCCTCGCCCTGCTGCCCACCGCCGGGGCCCACTTCGCCCTGGGCGAGATGGACCGCGACACGGGCGACGCCGACGCCGCCATCGCCCACTTTACCGCCGCCGCCGGCGAGGGCGAGGTGGGCCAGCGGGCGGCGCTGGAGCTGGCGCGCCTGGAGCTGCCGCGCCAGCCCTCCAAATACATCGCCGTGGGCGCCGACCTGGACGAACGCGGCATGGTGGTGGTGCGGGTGCTCAACCACGCGCCGCTGGCGGTGACCGGCGTGGAGTTGACGGTATCCCTGGCGGGCCCCGGCGGCCTGTCGAGCCCCCCGGTGCGGCTGCGCCTGGACGGCCCCCTGGGGCCCGGCGAGGGGGCGCGGCTGGGCACCGCCATCGGCCCCATCGGCCGGGAACTGGGCGCCGCCCCGGTGCGGGTGCTGGTGACCGCCGCGCGGCCGCGCTGACAGGGGGCCGGGCACAAAAAAGGGGGGCGCCACGTGTCCGTGGCGCCCCCCTTTTTTGTGGAGAGACCGGCAACCTTGCCGGCCCGGACAGGCGGCTGTCCGGCCATGATGCCCGCCCCAGGGTCAGTCAACAGGCCCGGGCGGGGCGTTGAAAAACGGCGGGTTTTGACCCGCCTGCGTCCGGTACGGGGAGGTACCGGCGGATTTCATGCGCGTGAGCGCCTGGAATCCGGACCTGCTAGACCAGAATCAGCCAGATGCTGAACACGGAGGCGGCGATTCCGGCCATGCACAGGTTCATATGGATGATGAGGGTCTTCATGATTGCCTCCATGGCAGCGGTGCCCATTTTACCTTCTCCAAGCAGTGACCGGAGAGGCCGTGCAGCCTCCCCGTGATCCAAACCAACCCCGATATGTTGCATACCCCGTGCCAGGAATGCCGTGGCCGCCCCGCGGACCACGGGCCGGGCGGGGCCTCGCTGTCTTCAAGGAACGCCCCCCGTGCCGGGGGGGCGTGGGGGGAGGGAGGGGGGTGTTCAAAAGTGGGCACCCCGGCCGCACAAGGTGTTCAATCCTGTACACCCGGCCATCCGGCCGGGCGGCGCAACAGCACCACGCCGTCGGAACTTTCGGTGAACCCCCAGCGGGCGTAGAACGGGCGCATCTCGGGCAGGCAGTACAGCTCCACGTCGCGCACGTCGCGCACGGCGGGGTGGGCCAGGATGGCGTCCATCAGCGCCGTGCCCAGGCCGGCGCCCTGGCACGGCATGTCCACGATCACGTCCAGCACCAGGGCCTTGGCCACCCGGTCGGTGAGGGCGCGGGCGAAGGCCAGCACCTTGCCCGTGTCCGGCGCCAGCAGCGCCACCACGCAGCCGGAGTTGCGCACCGCCTCGATGATCTGCGGGCGGGCCCGGTTCCGCTGCCACCAGGCGGTGGTGAGCAGCCGGGCCAGGTCGGCATAGTGGCCGGGTTCGAGGGTATGGACGATCTTGTACGGCGGCGTCACCGACTCCCAACCTCTCCGGGGCGCCCATGGAACGGGCGCCGGGCGCAATCATCTTCCCCCGCGCGCCCGGCGTCAAGTGGGGGTATGCTTGCAGAAGGGAGAACCGGCCGGCCACCCGCCGGAGGCCGCATGATCGCGGGTTGCGCGCCGGGTTCCGGACATGGCGGTCCACCCCCCACGACCACCCGGCCGCCGTGCCGGGCCCGGCGCGCCTCATCCGCCCCGGTTCCCGCAAGACCATGCATGGGCCGTCGCGGGCGCTCCGGGCGCGGGGCGGCCTCGGGCGGTGCCCAGGGCTGCTGGCAAGATCCCCTCTGCTACAATCGGCCCATGCCCATCCGCGTGACCCCGCACATCGCCCTGGCGGACGACGAACTGACCCTGCGCCCGGTGCTCGCCTCCGGCCCCGGCGGCCAGCACGTCAACAAGGCGGCCACGGCGATCATGCTGCGCTTCGACGCCGCCCGCTCGCCGTCGCTGCCCGAGGGGGTGCGGCGCCGGCTGCTGGCGCTGGCGGGGGCGCGCGCCACCGGCGAGGGGGAGATCGTCATTCACGCCGAGCGTTACCGCAGCCAGCGCATGAACCGGGACGACGCCATCGGCCGCCTGTGCGACCTGATCCGCGAGGCGGCGGCGCCGGTCAAGGCGCGCCGCCCCACCCGGCCGGGCCGCGCCGCCCGCGAGCGGCGCATGGCCGGGAAGCGCCAGCGCGGCGACGCCAAGCGCCTGCGCGGACCGGTGGACGACCCGGATGCATGACGAATTTCTTGATTTATCGGGCGATTTGCCCGATAAATTGGGAGGTGAGTGGCTTTCGCCCGCCCAGCGGGCGCATGTTGGGGGAACAGCATGGCAGGATACGACCGGGAACGGGCGGACGACCGCCTTTCCGTGCAGATGGCCGCACGCATCCACTGTTATGGCGAGCGGTTCATCGGCACGGTGGTGAACCTGGGCGCCGGGGGGGCGTTCGTGCGTGCCGGCCGCACGCTGCCCATGCAGGTCCGCTGCGACCTGGTGGTCATCGTGGGCGACGGCGGCGACCCGGAGCACTTGTTGGTGACCGGCACCGTGGTCCACCTGGCGGACGGCGGCATGGGCATCAAGTTCGACACCCTCGCGCCGGGGACGCTGGCGCGGCTGCTGGGCATCCTTTCCAGCGGCGGCACCAACCTGAAGCGCCGCCCCGTCGGATCGGGAGGCTGACGCCATGTCCATCCCCGTCATCGAATGCATCAAGCGCTGCACCGCGAACCCGGCGTTCCTGGACCGTTTCTACGAACTGTTCACGAGCAACCCGGCGGTCCGCGAGAAGTTCTCCAAGACCGACTTCGACCGCCAGAAATACCTGCTCGGCCACATGCTGGTGATGCTCATCAAGCACGCCTACGGCCTGCGCGGGGCCGACGAGCGCCTGACCGAGGTGGCGCGCCGCCACGGCACGGGCGACCTGAACATCCCCCGCTACATGTACAACGATTGGATCGACTGCCTGGTACGCGCGGTGCGCGAGACCGAGCCCAACCTCCCCGATGAGGTGATGGGCGACCTGCGGCGGGTCATGGAGGCGGAGGTGGCCACCTTCATCAGCCGCGCGGAAAACCCGACGAACGCCCCGGCCACCTAGGGCCTGTTGACAAGCCCCTGGGGCGACAACGCAATGCGTTGATTTTCATGATACATATCATGCTCCCCCGTGTGTCGGGGCGCTACGTTTGAATTGGGTGAGGGGGGGCTGGGCCACGGCGGTTCTCCCCCATCGTACCGGCGAGGCCTGAGGATTCCGGTGCTCCCCCTCACCTACTGACGGGTGACGAAAAGGGCGTTCGTGCCCTTTTTTTGTGCAACATTCGCTTGCCTTACATTGACCGTCTGGTATACTCCCGCGCCGGTGGGGCGGGGTGGGGCCACGAGGTTCTCCCCCAATCTGACCGGCGAGCCCGTACCATCCGGCGCCCCGCCCCACCACCCCACGGCCGGGCGGCGCGGTGGAGGCCGGTCTGCCCTTTCCGTGCATTTTTGTGACAAAAGGCAGTCCGAAACCGTTCCCGGGCGTGCTATGCTCCGGCCCTCGGGTGGCCGCCGGGGTGCGGAGGGCCGCCGCCGCGGCATTCCATGTGGAATGGCCCGGAGCTTGCACTTGGATTTTGGTTGGATCCTGTGTCTGCGAGTGCCGCCCGTGGCGGCCAAACCCCAGTCGGAGATTCGCCCGATCATGATGCAATCCCGCTCCATGCTGGCCCAGCTCATTTGCGCCACCTGCTTCACCCTGCTGTCCATGGCCTGGCTGCTGATCCTGGTCGCCTGAGCGCCCTTTTGCGGCGCCCCTCGTAACCTGCCGGCCCGCGCCCCGGCGGCCCGCCCCCGCCCAGCCCCGCTCCCCATCCCCCCCGTGTAATATCCGGCATCGGCGCCGAAAAATATTCACACCCCCCGCCGATTTTTCGCCCCCGCCCTGACCGTTATCATGTGACCCCCGCCCGCCCCGTGCTGGAATGCGGATATGGGCGGGTACCTCTCAAAACTGTCGCGAGCGGTCCGAGCGCAAGCCGCCCCGAGTGGAGCGGCGCTGCCACGCCGCGCAGGACCCGAAACATATCGCGGTGATAGGAGAGGTGCCCACCCGCCGGTGGCGCGGCGGGCACCACCCCGGACGGATGGCGCGGCCGGCCCCCCGGCCCACGCGTCGCGCGCGTCCCCCGTTCCCGCCCACGCCTGAGGGCGGCCCCGCGCCCCGCCGGCGCATCCGTGCGGCGGACCGGGCGGGATGCGGGGGCCGCCATGCGTTCGCGCCAACACCATGCCGGAGGGGCCCGGCGCACCGGGCACCGGAATCAAGGAACCCGTGTCATGGAACGAACCCTGTTGTGGAGGCGTTTCGTCGCCGTGTCCGTCTTCATCGCCGCCCTGGCGGCCCTGGCGTGGTTCACCGGCTGTGCCATCTGCCCCGCCCCCGCCCTGGCCGGCGTACCCGCCGGGGCCGCGCGGGTGGCGCACTTGCTGCCATAGGGCGCCGGGGACAAAAAAAGGGGGGAGCCCCGTGGCGGGACTCCCCCCGATGCCGGCCGTCCGTGGCCGGAAGTGGCCAGCCTACATGCCGAACAGGCGCTTGGCCAGGCCCGGCGGCATCCGCACCGGGTCCGGGCCGCCGGCGGCCCGGCGCAGATTCACCACCACCACGTCGGCGGTGAAGGTGGCCGTGGGCCCGTCCCAGGCGCCGTGGGCGGTCAGGTGGCGGCCCGCCGCGCCGTTCGCCAGGGCCGCGTCCAGCGCCGCCTGGAAGGTGGCGAAATCACCGAACACCCGGAGCGCGCCGCCCGCTTGCAGGGCGTACCTGCCGCCCTCCGCCGCCGGGACGACGCGGGCATCGGCGCCCAGGCCGGCCAGGTCGATCACCGCCCCCGCAACCACCACGTGGTGGCGGTGGGGGCTGGCGGACAGGTCGGGCACCAGGCCGCCGGGGGCGCTGACGGTGAACGGGGTGAGGTCCGCCGGGTGCCACTGGATGGTCAGGTTGGCGCGCGGCTCCGGCTCCACGGGCGGCTGGGCCAAACTCATGGCCAAAAAGTCCGGCGGCGCGGCGCCGAACGGCGCGGTGAGGCCGCGCACGCCCACCGGATCGCCCGCCGCCAGGGCCGACAGGTCCAGGGCCCCCGTGTCCACCCGGTAGGCGGCGGGGTCCGAGTCGTCCGCCGGGGTGGCGCCGGTGCCGGCGAAGTCGTAGATGTCCACCGGGCGGCCGTTGAGGGCGCGCAGGTCGAGGGTGAGGGTGCCGGCGGTGGTGGCCACCACCAGGCCGTGGGCGTGGGAGACCTCGATCCGCGCCTTGCCCTGGGTGGCATCCAGGGTGGGCGTGACGGACAGGTCGGCGGCGATGACGGCCGCCGTCTCCAGCAGGTCGCCCACCACGGTCACGCGGCCGCCCACGGACAGGTCGGCCGGGGTCATGGGCGCGCCCAGGGGGCCGGTGACGATCGTGTCCGGGCCGATGAGCACGGTGAGGGTGTCGCGCAGCAGGTCGGGCCGGCCGACGCCGCTGTCGAAGGACAGGACGGCGCCGCGCAGGGTGAGCTGGTCGCCCAGGCGGCTGGTCAGCACGCCGTGGGCCACGTCACGCTGGCCCCAGGGCACGCTGGAGCCGGCGCGCACCGTGCTCGCCAGCATGTGGCGCAGGGCGCGCTGCACCTGGCCGAAGGCCACCACCGGGCTGCCCGGCTCCAGGGCGGCCAGCGCCGCCAGGCCGTCGGCCCCGGTGTAGGCCACGCCGTCGATCTCGAAGGCCGTCTGCCCGTCCACCGCCACCGGGAAGTCGCCGAAGCGGTGCGCCGCCCCGTGGTGGCCGAAGGGCCGCACGTGCAGGGTGAACTCCGAATTGTCCAGGTCCACCCGGTCCAGCAGGCCGCGCAGGCGGTGGGGCTTGGCGAAGTCGGCATCCACCTCGGCCAGCAGCACCGGGTCGACGGTGACCACCGGCGCCGCCGGGATGGTGAGGTCCACGGCATTGGTGGCCGCCAGGTCGAAGTCGAACACCACGTGGGCGGGCACGCCGGGGCGGATCAGGATGTGGTCCATCTCCTCCAGCTGCACCGCCATGGTCACCTGGGCCAGGGGGTTGCCGTCCGCATCCACCAGGGTGGCGGGGGTGGCGGCGCCGGCCACCTCGACCTGCACGTCGGCGGAGGTGTAGTCGAGCACCATCTCGGCGCCGGTGTAGACGCCGTCCGGCACCATGGCGGCGGTGAGGAATTCGGTCATCTCGGTGTACTGGGCGAAGTCCACGCGGGTGGACAGGGGCAGCACCTGCACCTGGGTGCCGTCGGCGCGGCTCAGGGTGAGGGAGGTCACGTCCACCTGATAGGCGAGAAAATCGCCATCGGCGTCGGTGAGGCCGATGACCACCTCGCCCAGCCCGGTGGCGCCGCCGCCACAGCCCGGCAGCAGCGGCACGGCGGCCAGGGCCAGGGCGGCGCCCAGCGCGGCGAGCGCGCGGCGCATGCGGGAGAATACGTTCACGGCAGAACCTCCTTGTCCGTTGCCCCCATGGGGGCGTTTGCAGAAAACCGGCGCGGGGAAAAATCACCCGCATGGCCCCAACAACGCGCGAACCGCCCCGGCGGTTGACGCGGCCCGCCGTTTTTTTTGCCCCGCCCCCCCGTTCCGCGCCGCCGGGACATGACATCGCCCCCCGTTTTTGGCCAGAATGGGTGTTATGTGTGTCCACCCCGCCGCCCCGCGCCCGCCGCTCCGCCGTTTTTGGGCCGGGCTCCTCGCCCTGGCGCTGGCCGTGGCGGTCCCCGGCGCCGCCCTGGCGAACCACCCCAGCGCGCCGCACCACGACCACGACCATTACGGGGTGTTCTGGGCCGGCCACCTGGCGGGGCCGGATGACGACTTCGCCGAGCTTCAGGGCTTCGCCAAGTGGCCGCTGCCGTGGCACGGCACCCGCAAGGACGGCTGGCACTGGGAGAGCGCCCTGTGGGCCACCGCCGGACCGGTGTCCGTGAACGGCGACCAGGGCTGGATGGTGGGCGCGGGGCCGCTGCTGCGCCTGCTCACCCCCGGCACGCGCTTCTACGGCAGCCTGGGCATCCGCCCGGTGATCCTGTCGCGGGAGCGGTTTGGCAACCTGGACCTGGGCTACCGGCTGGAGTTCATCAGCCACGCCGGCGGCGGCGTGTACCTGACGGAGCGCCTGAGCGTGGGCTACCGCATCCAGCATATCTCCAACGCCGGCCTGTCCGACACCAATCCGGGCATCAACCTGTTCATCATCCAGGCGGGGTGGAACCTGTAGCCCTCGCGGGCGGCCTCCGGGCGCGCTAGAATGGTTTTTTACGGAATCGCCATGGCCCACCGCACCCCCGCAGAAACCCGCACCGAGCCCATGATATGGCGCGATGCCCTGTCCACCGAGGCCACGCTGGTGGACGCGGTGGCCGCCTGCGCCGACGCCCTGGGCCCCGCGCCCGAGGGCGGCTGGGACATGCTGTTCGCCTTCGCCTCCACCCACTACCCCGACCTGGACCAGCTCGCCGCCCTGCTGGCGCGCCACGTGCCGCACCGCCACTTGCTGGGGTGCAGCGGCGGCGGCATCATCGGCGCCGGCCGCGAGATCGAGTTCAACCCGGCGGTGAGCCTGGTGGCCGCGCGCCTGCCGGACGTGACCATCACCCCCTTCCACGTCACCGCCGACGACCTGGCCGACGTGGGGCGCGGCCCCTCCGCCTGGCACGGCCTGGTGGGCGCCCCGCGCGAGGGGCTGGCGGGCTTCGTGCTGGTGGGCGACCCGTTCTCGCTGCCCATGGAGGTGCTCCTGGAGGGGCTCGACTTCGCCTACGCCGGCGTGCCGGTGGTGGGGGGCCTGGCCAGCGGCGGCGATGGGCCGGAGGGGAACGTGCTGTTCCTGGACGGCGCCCCCCTGCGCTCCGGCGCCGTGGGCGTGGCCCTGTCCGGCGCCCTGCGCATCGACACGGTGGTGGCCCAGGGGGTGCGCCCCATCGGCCCCACCATGATGGTCACCAAGGCCGACGGCCATCACCTGTTCGAGGTGGACAACCACCCGGTGCTCGAGGTGCTGTCGGACCTGTTCGACGAGATCCCGGAGGAGGACCGCGCGCTGGCCCGGCACGCCCTGTTCCTGGGCGTCGCCCAGCGCGCCGCCGACGACAACCCCGGCCACGGCGACTTTCTGGTGCGCAACCTGCTGGGCGCCGACGAGCCCACCCAGTCGCTGGTGGTGGGCGAATTCCTGCGCGAGGGGCAGCTCGTGCGCCTGCACGTGCGTGACGCGGCCACCAGCGCCTTCGACCTGGACACCCTGCTCTCCGGCTACGTGGAGCGCCGCCCGCTGGCGGGCACCGCCGGCGCCCTGCTGTTCTCGTGCCTGGGGCGCGGGCGCGGCCTGTACGGCGCGCCCGACCACGACAGCTCCCGCTTCCGCGCCATCATCGGCAACGCGCCCCTGGGCGGCTTCTTCTGCAACGGCGAGATCGGCCCCGTGGGCGACACCACCTACCTGCACGGCTACACCAGCGCCTTCGCCCTGTTCGGCCGCCCCTGACCCTTCCCGCTTGCAATCTCCCGGACCGGGTGCTATCTGGTTAAGCCTGACGCGCCACCGGCCCATCCAAGCCCGGCGGCCGGCGGCCGGAACCACGAACGGGGCGCCTCCAGTCGCGAGCGCCCCCGAGGGGGGAGGGTTCTCATGGCCGTGTTCCACCTGCCGACGGTTTCCGGCGCCTACCGCCGCATCGCCACCTGCCCGCTGGCGCTCATCCACGCCCTGTTCGGCGCGTACCTGATCCTGCGATGACGTGAACACCCGGCGCCGGGGCGCGGGGCGCCGCCCCCCCCTTCGCCGCCCGCACACCCCGGAACGGGCGGCGCCGCTCCGGCCCCGGCGCGCGATGCGCCCGCCGGCGAGGGGCCGCTCCGGACCCCGTTGTGGCACCCCCGCCAACCGGCGCCGGCGGCGGTTTGTTCCCGGCCGCATTTTTTTTCGAAAAACCGGCCGGCGCCGCCGCCCCCTGGCGAATTTTGCGCGCCGACCGATTACCATAGGGGCCATGGGCAATCCGGACCGCAAAGGCTACTACCGTATCCTGGGGGTGGACCCGTCCGCCTCGGCGGAGGCCGTCAAGAAGGCCTACCGCCAGCGCTCCAAGGAGCTGCACCCGGACCACAACAAGCGCATGGGCGCCGACATCCAGTTCGCCGCCCTGAACGACGCCTACCGCGTCCTCTCCGACCCGGACACCCGCGCCCGCTACGACACCACCGGCCTGGAGCGCGAGGCCCCCGGCGGCGGCGAGACCGGGCGCGAGGTGGGCACGCCGGTGCCCTGCGGCCGCTGCGGCCGGGTGAGCGCCCAGCCGCGCTACGTGATCTTCCACCAGGTGGTCGGCCGCCTGAGGGACGCGGCGGTGGACAGCGTGCAGGGCATCTACTGCGCCCGCTGCGCCCGCGACGTGGCCATGACCGCCTCGCTGTTCACCTGGGCGCTGGGGTGGTGGGCCTGGAACGGGCCGCCGCGCACCCTGCGCGCCATCCGCAACAACATGCGCGGCGGCCAGCGCCCCGCCGCCGCCAACCACCGGCTGCTGGTCTACCAGGCCCAGGCCTTCGAGCAGGCCGGCAAGGCGCCCCTGGCCCGCGCCCTGGCCAGGGAGGCCCTGGAGATCGACCCGCACGGCGACCTGGCCGCCCTGGCCCGGCGCATCATGGGCCCGGACGACGACGAGGTGCCGCAGCTCAAGGACCAGTGGAGCCCCGACCCGCTGGCCATGCTGGGCCAGCTCATGCCCGGCATCGTCCTGCTGGTGGCGCTGCTGGTGCTGGTGCCCGACTGGCACCGCCCCGCCGGGCCGCCGCCCGGCCCCCATGCCGGTTCCATGCTGCCCGGCGCCCCCCCCGCGCCGCGCCCGGACAGCGAGCACGCGGCCCACATCACCGCCGACGGGGTGATCCTGCGGGTGGCCCCCGGCGACGCCCAGGCCGCCCTGGCCACCCTGGGCCGCTTCGAGGACGTGACGCGCCTGGAGCGCCTGGGCGGCGGCTGGGTGCGGGTGCGCGCCGGCGACCTGGAGGGCTACGTGCGCCCGGACCAGCTCGCCGGCGGCTACGGCAGCGTGGCGCTGGCCGCCTGGTGCGCCGAGAGCCTGGGCGACCGCCCCGGCAACGGCCAGGTGTTCACCCGCGCGGGCCAGGGGCCGCACACGGTCAAGGCCGCCAACCACACCCAGGCGGACGCCCTGGTGAAGCTGAAGGACGACGCCGGCCGCACGGTGCTGGCCTTCTACCTGTGGGCAGGGGCCGAGGCCACCGTGGGGGGCGTGCCGGAGGGGGCCTTCCAGACCGTGTTCGCCCTGGGCCGGCGCTTCTCCAACGGCTGCGTGACCTTCATGGAGCGCCACGACACCCTGGCGCTGGTCGACCCCGTCGACCTCCACACCCCCCTGGGCCCGGATACGGGCGGCGCCCTCTACGCCATGGAGGCGCGCCTGGCCCTCACCCCCGCCGGCGCGGGCGCCGTGCCCATCGACCCGGTGGCCTTCGCCACGGACTGACGGGGAGGTCGGTGCCGCGCCGGGCTGCCATCCGTCACACAATCCGCTAGGCTTGAGGGGAACGGAATCATCGAGCACCAGGAGGCGGCATGAACGACCACGTTTACAAGCATATCGAACTCACCGGCACGTCCGCGGACGGCATCGAGGCGGCGGTCGGCAACGCGCTGGCGGTGGCGGCGCTCAGCGTGCGCCACATGCGCTGGCTGGAGGTGATCGACACCCGCGCCCACATCGAGGGGGGGCGCGTGGACCAGTGGCAGGTGACCGTGCGCATCGCCTTCACCGTCGAGAGCTGAGGGCCCCGCTTAACGCCCCGCCCCCCCAAGCCGACGAAAGCCGTGGGGGCGGGGCGGGCTCGGGTCCCCCGGAGGGGGCCGTGCCAGGGGGGTGGGGCGGGGGCCGCCGCCCGCCCGGCCGGGTGGAAATCCGGAAAAAATCCGGCACCCGGTGGCCCGGACGAACGCTTGCCGTGCGCGGCACCCCGCCCAACAATCCATGAGGGTGCGGGAGGAAAACGCACCGGGGCGCCGGGGCACCGTTGAGCGCGGCGCCCCGCCGGCGGTTTCCCGTCCCGCGCGGGCTCCCGGACGGGAGGTTGCAAACGCCGTCCGGCGCCTGTTTCAACGGGAAACCGGGAACGCGCGGTGGCTTCCGGTCTCCCCTGGTTTCAAGCGCGTCGGCGCATGCAATCCGCCCCCCTGCGCCGGACGCACGCCGGAAAACCCCCGGCGCCCGGTCAGCGGTTGGGCTGCGGCGTCATGCGCAGGTACGGCTTGAGCTCCGTCCACCCCTTCGGGAAGCGCCGCTGCATCTCCTTCGGGTCCGTGAGGGCGGGCACGATCACGCACTCGCCGCCGTCGGTCCAGTCGGCGGGCGTGGCCACCTTGTAGGTGTCGGTGAGTTGCAGCGAGTCGATGACGCGCAGGATCTCGTCAAAATTGCGGCCGGTGCTGGGCGGATAGGTGAAGCTCAGCCGCAGCTTCTTGTTCGGGTCGATCACGAACACGGAGCGCACCGTGAAGGTGTCGCTGGTGTTGGGGTGGATCATCCCGTACAGGTTCGAGATGGTGCGGTCCGGGTCGGCGATGACCGGGAAGGTCACCGCCTGCCCCTGGGTCTCCTCGATGTCGCCCAGCCAGCTCTTGTGGGCCTGCAAGGGGTCCACGGACAGGGCGATCATCTTCACGTTGCGCTTCTGGAAGGCGGCCATGCGCCGCGAGGCGGCGGCCAGCTCGGTGGTGCACACCGGGGTGAAGTCCGCCGGGTGCGAGAACAGCACCGCCCACGAGTCACCGATCCACTTGTGGAGGGATATCCGCCCCATGGTGGTTTCGGCGCTGAAATCGGGCACGACGTCGCCAAGTTGCAGTGCCATATGGAACCCTCCTTTGGTCGTTTGCGCGGGGGCCGGTTCGGATTGACTGCGCGGCGCGCCGGGCCCCATCAAAATACGCATGAAACCATGCGGTTTTGCGCCGGCCGTGAACCTTGACACCTCAACGCTAACACCGCCGACCCCCTTGCGAAAGGGGGCGGGTCGCGGATTTTTTTTGCCGCTTGTCGGGGGCGGTTTTCGGCGGCTCAGGCGGTGACGGGGGGGACGCCGGCCCCCGCTCGCCGTCGATCAGCGCGCGCACCTGCCAGCCGATGCGCGCCATGGGATAGGGCTTGCTGAGCACCACCACGGGCTGCCACGCCTCCGCGTCGGCCAGCACGCTGCCCCGGTCGAAACCGGTGGTGAAGATCACCGGCAGGTCGGGGCGCCGGGCGCGCATGCGGCGCACCGCCTCCACCCCGCCCAGGCGCGGCATCACCACGTCCACCAGCGCCAGGGTGACGCGGCCGGGGTCGCCGTCGAACAGGGTGCAGGCGGTCTCGCCGTCGGCGGCGTCGAGCACCTCGTAGCCCAGGTCCCTGAGCACCTCGCGGGCGGTGAGGCGCACCAGCTCCTCGTCGTCGGCGAGCAGGATGGTTTCGCCGGGGTGGGCGCGCGGCACCTGCGCCGGATCGGGCGCGGGCAGCTCGGCCTTGGCCACCGCCGCCAGGGGCAGCAGCACCCGGAAGGTGGTGCCCTCGCCCTCGCGGCTGTCCACCTCCATCACGCCGCCGTGGGCGCGCACGGTGCCGTAGCACATGGCCAGCCCCAGGCCGGTGCCCCGCCCCACCTCCTTGGTGGTGAAGAACGGCTCGAACAGCTTTTCCATGTGATCCTGGGGAATGCCGCAGCCGTTGTCGGACACGGCGATGAGCGCCAGCCGGCCGCCGGGCAGGTCCGGGTGCGGGCGGCGCAGGGCCGGGGTGGCGTCGATCACGCCCAGGGTGACGGCGATCACCGGCCGCGCGCGCCCTTCCAGGGCGTCACGGGCGTTGAACAGCAGGTTCACCAGCACCTGCTGCAACAGGTTGGCATCGCCGCGCACGGTCAGGGCCGCCTCCGGCAGCACGCCCTGGATGGCGATGCGCTCGGGCATGCCGGCGCGGGCGGCCGTCACCGCGTCCCGCACCACGGCGGTCAGGTCGCACAGGCCCAGGGCCACCTTGCGCTGCCGCGAGAAGGCCAGCAACTGGGCCACCATGTCGGCGGCGCGCTGGCCGAGGCGCTCGGCGATGTCGAGCTTTTCGAGCACCGCGTTGTTGTCGCCCAGGCGGCGCCGGGCCAGGTGCAGGGAACCCTGGAGGCTGGTGAGGATGTTGTTGAAGTCGTGGGCGATGCCGCCCACCAGGGTGCCCAGCGCCTCCATGCGCCGCGCGTGGCGGTACTCCTCCTCCAGGCGGCGCTGCTCGGTGATGTCGGTGAGGGTGACGTGCACCTCGACGGGCCGGGGGCCGTCGTCGATCTGGGGCACGGCGTCCAGCAGCACCCAGGTGGGGGGGCCGCCCGCCGCCGGGGTGATGCCGAGCACCTCGCCGACGACGGGAACCCGGTCGCGCAGGGCCACGATGACCGGGCAATCGTCGTAGCCGACCGTGGAGCCGTCCTCCCGCTGCGCGCTGAACAGCGGGTCCTTGAGGGAGGCGCCCGTCAGCTGCTCGCGGGTGGTGCCCAGCATGCGGGCGGCGGCGGGGTTCACGGCGGTCACGTTGACCTGGTCGTCGTACACCACCATGCCCTGGGCCATGTGGTTGAACAGGTGCTGGTAGCGCGCCTCGCTGGCGGCGGCGGCGGCCTGGGCCTCGGTGCCCGTGGTGATGTCGCGCACGGTCCCCACCACCCGCTGCCGGTCGCCTTCGCCCGCCAGGCCGAGCTGGGCGCGCACGTGGCGCAGCGTGCCGTCGGGCCGCAGCATCCGGTGGGTGAACGGCGCCGGTTCGGCGCCGGCGCGCAGGGCGTGCACGTGCGCCTCCAGCGCCGGCCGGTCGTCCGGGTGGACGGCGGCGAGCAGGCCCGCGTAACCCCCCCGCATCCGCTCCCGGGGCACGCCCATGATGCGCAGCATCTCGTTGGAGAAGGTGACGGCGCCGCCGTGCGGGTCCCACTCCCAGTGGCCCAGATGGGCGATGGCCTGGGCCCGGTCGAGCCCCTCCTGGGCGTGGCGGCGCTCGCCGATCTCGCGCTCCAGGGCGGCCCGGTCGGCGGCCTTGCGCGTTTCGGCGCGGCGCACGTAGGTGACGGCGACAACCCCCAGCACCAGGCTGGCCAGCAGCAGCGCCAGCAGGTCGTGCCGGAAGGTCCGCAGGGAGCGGTCCATGGCCGTCTGGGCCTGGGTGTGCACCTTGGCGGCGACGCGGGTCAGGGCGTCGTACACGGAATCGGTGGCGGCGGCCAGGCCCGGCCACGGCCGGGAACGGGTGGCGGGAAAATGCTCGCGGGCCAGGGCCTCGAAGCTGCTCAGCAGCGTGTCCATGCGGGCAAGCTGGCGCGCCAAGGCCGGGTCGACCACGGCCGCCACGCGATCGCCACCGGGGGTCTGGCCGCCGTGGCGGATGGCGTCCAGAAAGGCGCGCGCACGCGCCAGGTGGAGGCGGGCGCGCTCCGCCGAGCGGCTGCCGCTCATGTCCGTATCGGCCCCCTCCTCCAGCCACAGGTGGGCGGCGGTGACCTCGAAGAGGATGCCGTGGGCGGCCTCGGCCAGCGGCTCGTAACGGGTGGAGATGCGGGTGACGATGTACAGGCCGTAGCCCAGCGCGCCCACCACGAACGCGGCGATCAGGGCGATCACCACGAACTCGCCGTGGCGTGGCCGGAAACGCCGGTAAAACGGCGTTCCGACGGGTTGTCGGTCGGGTTCCGTCACGCCCAAATGACTCCCTCCCCCGTGCCGCCGCGGCGCGGAATGGTACCGGCCCCGGACGGCACCCCCCCCGAAAACAAACACGGCCAGCCCGGACCAGCCGTTCTCCCTGAAGGCCCTAACCCTAGCAAGTTGCGACACCAATCACAAGGGCACCTCCGACAGGTGGTTGAAAAAGTCCTTCCATGGACTTTTTCAACCCGGAACCGGAACAGCGCCGCCTTAATGTTTATAATTATTTCAATAGCTTACGAGACATAACTCCACAGGCTTGCCGAAAAGCGGTGTTTTTCAACAGCCTGCTGAAAACCGTCGCGAGCGGTTCGGGTGCGAGGCGGCGGCATGGCGGTGCCGACGCCCCCGTTCCGGGGACAGGCCGCTGCCCGCCCTGTTACCCTATGGGACACACCCGGCCCGATGGTGGGCGCGGGGCCGTGGCGGCGGAGGCGACGGGAACCATGCCAACCCCTGGGGGTGACGACCCGCTCGCGCGGGCGCGGGCGCTGCACCGCCGGGGCGACCTGGCGGGCGCCGAGCACGCCTACCGCCAGTGCCTGGCCACCCGCCCGGACGACGGCGAGGCGCTGCACGGCCTGGGGCTGGCCTGTCTCCAGGGGGGCGCGCCGGGCCCGGCGGCGGAGGCGTTCCGGCGCTGCCTGGCGGCATACCCCGGCCACGCCCCCAGCCTCAACCACCTGGGGGTGGCGCTCCGCCGCCTGAACGACCCCGCCGGCGCCCGCCGCGCCCTGGAGCAGGCGTTGCGGGCGGACCCCGGCATGGCCCTGGCCCACGCCAACCTGGGCGACCTGCTCCTGGACGGGGGCGACCGGGCGGGCGCCGTGGCCGCCTACCGGAAGGCCGTGGCCCTGGAACCGGGCATGGCCGCCGCCCACCACAACCTGGGGCTGGCCCTGAAGGCCCTGGGGCGGCCGGCGGAGGCGGTGGCCGCCTACCGGGCCGCCCTGGCCGCCCGGCCGGGGCTGCCCGCCGCCCTGGCCAACCTGGGCAACGCCCTGCTCGACCTGGGGCGCCCCGCCGAGGCGGAGGCGGCCCTGCGCCAGGCGCTGGCCGCCGATCCCGCCAACCCGGACACCCGCGTGAACCTGTCCTCCGCCCTGCTCGCCCAGGAGCGCTGGGCGGAGGCGGCCGACCTGTGCGCGGCGGCGCTGGCCGCCCGCCCGGACCACCCCCAGGCCCTGCACAACCTGGCCGCCCTGCGCATGGCGCAGAACCGGCCGGACGACGCGGAGGCGGCGGCGCGCCGGCTGCTCACGCACGCCCCGACGTTCCCCGGCGCCCACGCCCTGCTGGGGCTGGCCCTGCGCGACCAGGGGCGGCTGGCGGAGGCCGTCGATGCGCTGGCCGCCGCCCGCGGGGCGGACCCCGCCGACCTGCGCGCCCACGAGTTCCTCATGCACACCGCCCGCCAGTTGTGTGACTTCGACCGGGTGGCGGAGGCGGAGGCGGCCCTGTTCGCCCGGCTCCGGGTCGGCCCCGGCGTGTCGCCCCTGGCGCTCATGTGCGCCGAGCCGCCGCCGGGCGCCGACATGGGGGCGCTGCTGCTGGAAAACGCCCGCGCCTACGTGGCGCGCACCGTGCGCGACACCCCCGCC
This sequence comes from Nitrospirota bacterium, assembly GCA_016212085.1. Lineage (GTDB taxonomy): Bacteria > Nitrospirota > JACRHL01 > JACRHL01 > JACRHL01 > JACRHL01. The sequence goes on from JACRHL010000021.1 coordinate 68,794, forward strand.
CTCCCCGCCCCGCCGCCACGGCCGGACGGGCCGCTCACCATCGGCTACCTGTCGGCGGACTTCGGACAGCACGCGGTGGGCTCGCTGGTGGCGGAGCTGTTCGCCCGCCACGACCGGTCGCGCTTCCGGGTGCTGGGCCTGCCCTTGATCCCCTCCGACGGCAGCCCCACCGCCCACGCCATCCAGGCCGCCCTGGACGGCACCGTCGACCTGGCCCCCCTGTCCACCGCCGAGGCCGCCCGCGCCATCCGCCGGGCGGGGGTGGACATCCTGGTGGACCTGATGGGCCACACCCGCCACGCCCGCACCGCTATCCTGGCGCACCGGCCCGCGCCGATCCAGGTGAACTACCTGGGCTTCCCCGGCACCACCGGCAGCGCCTTCCACGACTATGCGCTGGTGGACCCGGTGGTGGCGCCGCCGGGCCACGAGCGCCACTTCTCCGAGGCCTTGTGCCGCCTCCCCTTCAGCTACTTTCCCGCCCGCTCCGGGGAGGCGCCGGGCAGGCCGCCGTCACGGTCCGCCTGCGGCCTGCCGGAGCGGGGCTTCGTGTTCTGCTGCTTCAACGACACCTACAAGATCACCGCCCCCGTGTTCGCCCTGTGGATGGACCTCCTGAAGTCCGTGCCCGGCGCGGTGCTGTGGCTGCGCCACGCCGGCCCGGCCGCCCAGGGCAACCTGCGCGCCCACGCCAGGGGCGCGGGGGTGGACCCGGCGCTCCTGGTGTTCGCCGACAAGGTGCCGGACCACGGCCACCACCTGGCCCGGCAGGCCCTGGCCGGCCTGTTCCTGGACACCCGCCCCTACAACGCCCACACCACCGCCAGCGACGCCCTGTGGGCGGGGGTGCCCGTGCTCACCTGCCCCGGCGCCACCTTCGCCGGGCGGGTGGCCGCCAGCCTGCTCTCCGCCGCCGGGCTGCCCGAGCTGATCGCCCCGGACCCGGACGCCTACCGGGCCACGGCCCTGGCGCTGGCCACGGAGCCGGAACGGCTCGACGCCCTGCGCGAACGGCTGAAATCCGCCTCCCCCCTGTTCGACCCGGACGGCTTTGCCCGGGCGGTGGAGGCGGCCTACGGGGCCATGTGGGCGCGCCACCGGGCGAGGCGGGCGCCGGCGACCCTGGCCATCACCCCGGAAATGCTCGGGCGCGGGCCTCATTCGCCGTGAAGCGGCTCCCGAAAAGAGGAGTGTGAACCTGATCTCCCGCCATGTGGGCCGCATCCTGGCCGACTACCTGAGCCGCAAGGTGGGCGGCTACCTGCCGTTCGCGGTGATCTCGGAGGAGGCGCTGCGCGCCACCCTGGTTCCCGGCGACATCCTGCTGGTGGAGGGCAACCAGCACGTGAGCGTGGCCATCAAGTACCTGACCCAGTCCACCTGGTCGCACGCGGTCATGTATGTGGGCGACGCCCTGGCCCCGGAGGACGCCGGGCCCGACGCGCCGCGCTTCATCGAGGCCGACCTGCGCAACGGCGTGGTGGGGCGTCCGTTCTCCCACTATGCGGGGCTGAACAGCCGCATCTGCCGGGCGCCGGGGCTCACCCCGGAGCACCGGGGGCGGGTGGTGAACTTCCTGGTGGAACGGCTGGGGATGACCTACGACCTGAAGAACGTGGTGGACCTGCTGCGCTACATGCTGCCCAAGCCCGCCGTGCCGCCGCGCTGGCGCCGCCGCATGCTGGCCCTGGGCAGCGGCGACCCCACCCGCGCCATCTGCTCCACCCTGATCGCCCAGGCGTTCCAGACCGTGGGCTACCCCATCCTGCCCATCGTGGTGCGCCCCGGGCACCGGCCGCGCATGCGCCGCCGCCACCACACCCTGTACACCCCGCGCGACTTCGACCTGTCACCCTATTTCCAGGTGGTCAAGCCCACCCTGGAGCGCGGCTTCGACTACCGCCACATCCAGTGGGAGGACAACCCCGATTACCAGGAGGCCGCGCCGGAGCCGGAGCGCGAGGCCCCGGAGGGCGCGGTCATACCCGGGTGAAGCGCACGTGAACCCCCGGATGGAAGGGGCCGGCGAGCTGGCGGATGCGCGCCACCAGGTGCGCGTCCAGCAGGTGGCCGCGCGGCAGCCAGACCACCCCGTTCTCCGACAGCAGGTCCCGCGATAGCACCATGCCCGGCTCCAGCTCGTCCGGGGCGAGGTGGATGTCCGGTTCCGATACCACCTGGCCGCCGGCCCTGCCGAACAGCTCGATGAAGGTATCCACCACCTGCGCGTCGTAATGGGTGCCGCGGTGCTGGACCAGGTATTCGCAGGCGGCGGCCTCGCCCAGGGGCCGGCGCTCGAGCATGCCGGCGGTGAGGGCGAAGTAGTCGCCCACCACGGCCAGGACGCGCGCGCCCAGGGGGATGTTGTTGCCCAGCAGGCCATCCGGGAAGCCGCTGCCGTTGATCCGCTCCCGGTGCGAGCGGATCAGGCGCGCCGCCCCCTGCAACGGCTCCAGGGCCATGAGCGCCGCCTGGCCGTCCAGGGGGTAGCGGCGCACCCGCTCCAGCTCCTCCGGTGACAGGCGGTTGAAGGGGCGGTTCATGAGGTCGTCCGAGAAGCCCATCTTGCCGATGTCGCGCAGCAGCGCCGCGAACAGCACGTCCTGCGCCTCCGCCTCGGCCATGCCCAGGGCCAGGGCCAGCCGGTGGGCGCGCTCGCCCACCACGCGGGCCGGCTGGGTGCCGTGCACCTGGCGCATCTCGATCAGCCGCGCGAAGGTCTTGATGGCGGCCACATAGCCGTCCTTCAGCTCCCGGTTGGCCTCCTGGAGCTTGGCCAGGGTGGCGCGCAGCTCGTGGGTGCGGGCCTGCACCTTCTGCTCCAGGTTGGCGTTCAGGTCCTTGAGCTCCGCGTTCTGGCGCTCGGTGAGCGCCGTCAGGCGGTGCCGCTCGCGCTCCAGGAACTGCACCTCCAGGGCCTGGCGCACGTCCACCAGCAGGTCGTCGTCGTTCCACGGCTTGCTCAGGTAGCGGAAGATCTTGCCGTTGTTGATGGCGGCCACCGCGGACGACAGGTCCGCATAGCCGGTGAGCAGGATGCGCATCACCGCCGGCCACCGTTCCGCCACGTGGGTCAGGAACTGGGCGCCGTCCATGCCCGGCATGCGCATGTCGGACACCACCAGGTCCACCGCCTCCCGCCCCAGCACCTCGAGCCCCGCCTCGCCCCCCTCGGCGCAGATCACCCGGTAGCCGGAGCGCCGGAACAGGCGGTTGAGGGACTTCAGGATGTTGGCCTCGTCGTCCACGCACAGCACGGTGGCGGGCGGGCGTTCCGTGGCGGGCGCGGCGGGCGCGGCGGGCTTGCTGACGGCCTCGGTGACGTTCATGGGTTAGGCGGCCTCCTCGGCCGGCTTGGCGCGGCGCACCGGCAGGGTGACGCGGAAGGTGGCGCCGTTGCCCTCCTCGCTGGCCACGTCGATGGTGCCGTTGTGTTTCCTGACGATGCCGTAGGCCAGGGACAGGCCCAGGCCGGTGCCCTGACCCACCGGCTTGGTGGTGAAGAACGGGTCGAACAGCTTTTCCATGTGTTCCGGGGGGATGCCCTTGCCGTCGTCGGCCACCTCCACCCACACGAACTCCCCGGCGGCGCCGGTACGGATGGTGATGGTGCCGCGCTGCTGGATGGCATGGGCGGCGTTCACCAGCAGGTTCATGAACACCTGGGAGAGCTGGCTGGGCACGCACTCCACCATGGGCAGATCGGCGTATTCCCGCACCACCTCGGCCTTGTACTTGATCTCGTTGCGGACGATGTTGAGGGTGGACTCGATCCCCCTGTGCAGGTCGGCCAGCTCCCACTCGTCGTTGTTCACGTGGGAGAACTCCCGCAGGTCGCGCACGATGCGCTTGACGCGGGTGATGCCCTCCACGCACTCCTCCACCAGGGCCTGGGTGTCGCCGCGCAGATAGTCCAGGTCGGCCCGCACGCGGGCGGCGCGCACCCGCTCCGCCAGCTCCGGATGGCTGGCGATCAGCGCGTCCGCCTCGCGGTAGGCGTCGATCACCTGGAACAGGTCGCTCAGGTAGCCGCCCAGGGTGCCGATGTTGGCGTTCACGTAGCCCACCGGGTTGTTGATCTCGTGGGCCACGCCGGCGGCAAGCTGGCCCAGGGAGGCGAGCTTTTCCGATTGCAGCAATTGATCCCTGGCCTGCTTGAGCTTGGCGATGAGCAGATCCTGCTCGGCGCGCTCCATCTCCAGGGTGAACATGGCGCCTTGCAGCTCGCCGGTGCGCTCCGCCACCAGCTGTTCCAGGCGGTCGTACAGCTCGCACTGGGCACGCTCGGCGGCCACCTGCTCGGTGATATCGCGGATGACCACGGTGCGGATGAGCTCGCCGTCCACGTTCACCTCGCTGCACACCACCTCGGCGGGGAAGGGCGTTCCGTCCCGGCGCATGCCGGTGCGGCCGCACCCGCCGCCGCACGGGTGAACCGTGCCACACACGAAGGTGCACTGGCCATCCCCGCAGGCGTGCCCCTCGGCGGCCAGCAGCGCCGCCAGCGACATGCCCAGCGCGTCCTCGGGCAGGTAGCCGAAGATGCGCTGGGCGGCGCGGTTGAAGGAGGTCACGCAGCCGTCGGCGCCGGTGGTGATGATGGCCTCGGCGGCGGTTTCCAGCACCATGCGGCCGCGCGCCTCGCTGGCTTGCAGCCGGCGCAGCAGCGGGCGGTTCAGCCGCACCACCGCCCACGCCCCCGCCAGCACCGCCACCAGCGCCAGCAGCGCCGAGCGCCAGGCGGCGGTCAGGAAAGGGGCGTGCAGCTCGGCCACGGGTATCTTGGCGATCACCCCCAGGTAGCGCGGCGTGCCGTTCAGCATCACGCTCACCGGGGTGTAGGCGGCCAGCACCTTCCGCCCCTCGTAGTCGAGGCCGATCATGGTGCCGGTGCCGCCCTCCAGGGCGCGGCGCATGGGGGCCGCCAGCCCGGAGTCGTAGGGGACCGAACGGGGAAACTGCTGGCCGTCGCGGCCGACGATCAGGGCCAGGGAGATGTCGTCCCCGCTCCTCAGGCCCACCACGAACTCGCCGCTGCGGGCGCCCCAGCGGTGGCGCTGGTAGGCGGCGGAGAGCAGCGCCACCGGGTCCATGCGGGCGTCCTCCGCCGCGCCCACGGCGCTCTGGATGAAGCTGCGCTGCAACTCGGCCATCTCCACCAGCCGGTCCTGCTCCCGCTCCAGCGCCACCCGGTACAGCCCGAACATGGACAGGGTGCCCACCAGCAGCGTGACGCTGAGGAACACGGCCACCATCACCGCCAGGCGGCGAACATCGGAAAGGCCCGCGCGCCCGTCGGGCGCGGGGCGGCGCGGTTTCCGCGCGGCGGATGGCGGCGCGCCGGTCACCGGCGCGGGGCCTCCGCCGGCGCCTCGGGCGCGGCCTCCGCCCGGACATGGTGCTGGCGCACGGGGATGGTGACGCGGAAGGTGGTGCCCACGCCCACCTTGCTCTTGACGCCGATGTGCCCGTGGTGGCGCTGCACGATGCCGTAGGCGAGGGACAGGCCCAGGCCAGTGCCCTTGCCCACCGGCTTGGTGGTGAAGAACGGGTCGAACAGCTTTTCCATGTGCTCCGGGAGGATGCCCTTGCCGTCGTCGGCCACCTCGACCCACACCTGTCCCCCGCCCTCGGCGGTGCCGGTGCGGATGGTGATGGTGCCGTGGCCCTCGATGGCGTGGGCGGCGTTCACCAGGAGGTTCATGAACACCTGGTTGAGCTGGCCCGACAGGCACTCCACCGGCGGCAGCGTGCCGTATTCCCGCACCACGTCGGCCTTGTACTTGATCTCGTTCTGGACGATGTTGAGGGTGGACTCGACGCCCTTGTGGATGTCCTGCTCGGTCCACTCGCCCTCGTCCACGTGGGAGAAATCCTTGAGGTCCTGGACGATGCGCTTGACCCGCGCCAGGCCTTCCAGGCACTCGGCCATCAGCTCGGTCACGTCGTCCTTCAGGAACGCCAGGTCCGCCTCCTGCTTCACCCGTTCCACCGCCGCCATGCGCTCCGGGTCGGCGGCGATCAGGGGGTCGGCGGACTGGTAGCAGTCCACCACCTTGAGCAGGCCGTCCAGGTAGTTTTGCAGGCTCGACAGGTTGGAATTGATGTAGCCCACCGGGTTGTTGATCTCGTGGGCCACGCCGGCGGCCAACTGGCCGATGGACGCGAGCTTCTCGGACTGGAACAGCTGGGTGTGCGCCTCCTCCAGCTTCTTGTTCATGCGCCGCATCTCGGTGATCTGCGCCTGCTGGTCCCGGTGCAGGCGCATGTTCTCGATCACCACCGAGATCATGTTGACCAGCATATGGCCGTGCTCCAGGTCCTCGGCGGAGAACGGCGTCAGCTCGTGGGAGCGGTTGATGCTCAGGGTGCCGACGAGCTGGGCGTCCAGCCGCAGCGGCCAGCACATGGCCGAGGCCGGGCGCTCGCGCGCCACGTTGCGCGATGTCACCCGGCTGTCGTGCTTCAGGTCGCCGTTGAGCAGCATCGGCTGGCGGGTTTGCGCCACCTGCCCCAGGATGCCGTTGCCCAGGGTGATGGGGGTGCCGATGGCGGCCTCGGAGAGGCCCACCACGGTGGTGATGGTCAGGTCGCCCGGCCCCTCGCCCTTCAGCGCCAGGCACCCGGTCGAGGCGTCGAAGCCGCGCACCACGTGCTCCAGCAGCTCGCGCCGGAGGGGCGCCGGGTCGTCCGCGGTGCCCGCGCGCTGGCCGATCAGGTACAGATCGTAGATCCAGGCAAGCCGGTTGGTGGGATTCATCATCGGTGGTCAACCCCCATTGCGGTCAGGAAGCGGTCCGCCGGCGCTACGGCACCAGCGTGAGCAGCACGCCCTGGCCGTGTGCGCCGCCCAGCCGCCGCACGTGGGCGTTCACGACGCGCGCGCCGGCGCCGGGCAGGGCCACCGCCATGTCGGTCTGGTCGGGCTGCCCCAGCAGCGTGTTCAGGGTGTGCGGCAGCGTGAGCTCCGCCAGACAGCTCACCAGGCTGCCGCCATCGGGCATGAACATCAGGTCGGCGGCGCGGTTGGAGATGGCGATCAGCCCGTCATCCGCCAGTCCGATCACCGGCACCGGCAGCGCCTCGATCAGATCCTGGAAGCCCTCCAGCGCCTGCTGCCGGAAGGTGACGTCGGCCACGGTCTCCGCCACCTGGCTGGCCAGCTCGGTGTTCATGGCGAGCAGTTGGCGGTTGGCATTTTCCAGGGCCGTTTGCAGGCGCCGGTTCTCCGCCTTCAACTCGTGATAGGAGAACGCCTCGGCGATGTCGGCCCGCAGGGCGATGTCGTCCCACGGCTTGGTCAGAAAGCGGAACACGGCGCCGCGGTTGACGGCGGCCACCACGGATTCCAGCTCCGTGTAGCCCGACAGGGCGATGCGCACCGCGTCCGGGCGGACCGCGCGCGACCGCTCCAGGAACTCGACGCCGGTCATCTCGGGCATGCGCTGGTCCGAGACGATCACGCCCACGTCGTGCGCCGCCAGGAGTTTCAGCCCGTCGGCCCCGGAGTTGGCCTTGTGGATGGTGTAGCCGTCGCGGCGCAGCACGCGCTCGATGGCGTTCAGGATGTTGGGCTCGTCGTCGACGAGCAGAAGGACGCGTTCCATGGGTTCCCCGCTACGGCCGCCGCCCCCTCCCCAGGAAAACGGCGGGATATCGCCTTCCTATCGGCACCCCGCCGGGCGGGATTGAGCAGGCGCCGGCAGCGCCGTTGAAAAACGCCGGTTTTCGGCGAACCCGCGTCCGCCACAGGGATGGGCTTTTTCAACACCCTGAAAACCGCCAAAACGCCAGAAACGCAAGGTGCCGTATTTAGCGCGCCGCTAATCTGCCCCCATGCGGCCGGCAGCCCGATGGGCGGGCGCCCGGCCACCATGCACGGAGGGAGAACGATGATGGAACGCGACTGGCCCTACCCGCCCCAATGGCAGGAGCGCCGCGAGGAGATGGCCCGCTGCGGATGCAGCCACTGCGACGCCCTGCGCGCCGACGCCCCGGCCAAGGCCGCCGCCCTGGCGCGCTACGTGGCGGCCCAGGGCACCGCCCCGGCGGAGGCGGCCCCATGAGCGAGACCGGCAACTGGCACCTGGACCGGCGCGTGTCGGTGGGGCACCTGGTCACCACCCTCACCGTGCTGGTGGCCATGGTGCTGTGGGGGGCGCGGCTGGAGACGCGCATCGTGCTCATGGAGCAGGATGCCGCCCGCCAGGCGCGCGTCGACGCCCGCCAGGAGGCGGACGTGCAGCGCCTGCGCGAGGAGATCCGGGAGGAGCTGAAAAGCCTGAACGCCAAGATGGACCGCTTTTTCGAGCGGCTCATCAAGGGGGGTGAGTGACCCGGCCGGACACCGCCGCCGGCCAGCGCGGGCGCGGTACCCCCACGCGCTACACCATCGCCACCGCCCGCGCCATCTGCCAGCGCCTGGCGCGGGGCGAGCCCCTCACCCTGGTCTGCGCCGATCCGGCCATGCCCGCCTACCGCACGGTGATGGACTGGCTGGCGGCGCGGCCGCGCTTCCGGGAGATGTATGCCCAGGCGCGGGTGCTCCAGGCCCATGCCCTGGCGGACGAGATCCTCCAGGTGCTGCGCTGTGACCGGCTGCCCCCGGCGGACAAGCAGGCGCGCATCAAGGGGCTGGCGTGGCTGGCCGCCAAGCTGCACCCGCAGAAATACGGCGACCGCTCCGGCCCCGCCCCGGACGGCGCCCCGGCCCCCGGCTTCACGGTCATCGTGAACCCGCCGGCCATCGGGGCCGAACCCCTGGAACAGGAGAGTGACGATGAATAGGCAGGAACAACGGAAGGGCACCTCTCAAAACCTGCTGCGCGCTCCGATTGCTGCGTTGGGCGGTGCTCGAACCCTCGCCTATCACCCAGATATGTCTCGGGCTCTGCGCTCCGTCCGCCTTGCACTCGGGGTGCTCGCGACGGTTTTGAGCGGTGCCCGGAAGCAGCAACCACCCCAACGCCGCCTCACCGCCCGCCCCGGCGAGGACGGCATCATTGCCGATGAGACCCCCACCCCGCGCCTGATCGCCCTGGCCCGCGAGCTGGCGGCCAACCCGCAGGTGAGCCGGGAGGCGGCGTCCAAGGTGCTGTGGAGCGCCGTGAAGGCGGACCCACCCGCCATGCCGCCCCAACATGGGCACGCCCGAAAACCTACTGCGCGGCCCCATCGCTGCGTTGGGCGGTGCTCGGCCCCTCGCCTATCGGCTTGATATGTCTCGGGGCCTGCGCTCCGTCCGCCTTGCGCTCGGGCCGCTCGCCACGGTTTTCGGGCGTGCCCCGCCCGCTGGCACGACGACCCCGGCCGCCGCGACGCCGCCATGCGCGGCCTGACCGCGCTGGCCACCGATCCCGCGCGCCGCCACCAGAACCCGGACGAGGTGCTGCACCTGTGGGCCAGCGGGATGGAGGGCAACCCCGGCGCCTACGAGCGGGCCCACCCCACGCCACCGTGGCGAACGGTGGGCCAGGTAGTTGGCTACGAGACCGACTTTTACGCGGACCAGCGCCGCTATCCCTTCACGGACGGCCTCCGGGCCGATTGGCACGACGTGAGCGGCAAGGTCGGTGGCAAGATCGCCAAGGCCGCCCACGCCATCGGCGCCACCCAGGTGGAGCAGCGCTTGCTGGCCGACGCCGAGCGCGACCAACGGGCGGCGGAGGCGTTGCGAACGCAACACAAGTACGACCCGAACGCCTATCTGGCGTTCCTGGCGGGGCGGTACGGGCGGCAGGCCAATTCCTATGGGAACATCATTCGCAAGGTGGGCCCCCGTGTCGGCAGGAAAATATTTGGGCACCTCTAGGGCACCTCTATTAACCTGCTGCGCGCCCCGATTGCTGCGTTGGGCGGTGTTCGAACCCTCTCCTATCACCATGATATGTCTCGGATTCTGCGCTCCGTCCGCCTTGCACTCGCACCGCTCGCGACGGTTATTAGAAGTGCCCATTTGGATGGAACCGATAGGCGTGGCTAGGTGATTGCCGCGAGAAGAACCGTTACCACAAGGATCGAAACGGAAAACAACACCAGAAACCAGAATCCGTCCGGCCAGCGCCGCTCCGGCCAGCGGCGCATCATCCGGCGGCGCAAGGGCTCGGCCAGGCCGGCCAGCAACCCGGCCAGGCCGAGCCCCTCCGTGGCCGCGCACGGCACGCCGCCACCGATGTCCGCCTCGCACAGGTAGACGGACACCAGGAACAGCAACGCCCCGGCGGTGACGAAGATGACTGCCCGGCTTTCCCACAGCGCTCGCCGCATGGGAACAGGGCGCACCGTCCTGGGTTCCCGGGGATACGGGGCACCGGGCTCGGGCGTCTGGGGCGGCTGCTCGCTCATGGTGATGAGGGTACCAACCGGCGGTAACGGCGGCAAGGGGGATTGATCGCGTTATGCTATCCTTCCCCCGGGCGCGCGGCGGGCACGTACCAACAGGGGCTCTTGCAGCCCCGTCCGGCATCCTTCCCCTGGGCGCGCGGCGGGCACGGTTGTTGGCGGCGGGGCCGGCGGGGCGCTAGACTGACCGGAACCATCCAGCACGGGGCGCGCCATGGCCGAGGGACAGCGGTGTGAGTTCAAGCATGAGGCGTACAACTTCATCCGCACCCTCCCCGATGGAATTTGGAGGGCCGTGGACAGCCAGGAGCGGTGCTGGATGCGGACGGACACGGCAACCTTCACAACCGAGTCCGGCCCCGAACGCTACTGCCTGCTGCACGCCCGGGCGGGCCAGGAGCCGGAGGATCGTAAGGACTGGCCCCTGGCAATGCGGGAGGACGCCCAGGCGGCCCTGCTGGGACGGCTGGTCCGCGAGTGGGCGGAGGTGGTCGGGCAATTGCCGGAAGGCCAGCGGCCCGCGCTGGTGCTGGCGGGCATCCGGTGCGGTGACATCGACCTCAACAAGCAGGTTTTTCCCGCCCGGATCGATTGCAGCGGGGCCAAGTTCATGGGCGACGCCTGGTTTGGCAAGGCCGAGTTCACGGGCGACGCCTTGTTTCGCGGGGCCACGTTCACGGGCAGCGCCGAGTTTGGCGGGGCCACGTTCACGGGCAGCGCCGAGTTTGGCGGGGCCACGTTCACGGGCGGCGCCGAGTTTGGCGGGGCCACGTTCACGGGCGACGCCAGGTTTGGCGGGGCCACGTTCACGGGCGACGCCAGGTTTGGCGGGGCCACGTTCACGGGCGACGCCTGGTTTCGCGGGGCCACGTTCACGGGCGACGCCTGGTTTCGCGGGGCCACGTTCACGGGCGACGCCGAGTTTGATCGTGCGGCGTTCAGCGGGGATGCCCTGTTCCGCCGCACACAGTTCGAGGGCCGGCTGGTGGCCGAAGCTGCATGGTTCCTGGGCCGGCTGGTGCTGGAGGACAACCAATTCGGCTTCCCCGCCGTGTTCTCCGGCTGCCACATGCACCGGCTCGAGTACCGCACCCACAAGGGGGAGCGGCTGTTTTTCAACGGCTGCATCACCGTGGACCGGGTGGACGACCACCTGGTTGATGCGGAAACCCGCGGCACCCTTGACCTCGCCATTCTGGAGAATGGAGCCCGGCCCACGGAACGGCAGGCGGGCTGGCTCGGGTTCCAAGGCCAGCACTGCGAGCAGATCACCTTCCAGAACATGGACTTGAGCCGGGCGGATTTCGTCCGGGCGGACGTTTCCAAGACGCGCTTCATCTCCTGCCGCTGGAACCCGCCGGACAAGCCGCGCTATCCGAGGCTGTGGGGCCACCCGGACAAGCTGCCTTCGCAGGACCGGGAGCAGAACGAGCAGGAGTTGTTGCTGTTCAAGAACGCCTACGAGCAGCTCAAGAACAACCTGGAGGGGCACCGGGATTACGTGCAGGCGGGGGCGTTCCACTATTGGGAGATGGACCTGCGCCAGCGGCTGCTGCGGCTGAGCGGCAAAAATGGACGCAAGAACAGCGCAGAACGTCCAGAGATGGCCCTGCGCCAGCGGCTGCTGCGGCTGCTGCGGCTGAGCGGACGGTGGCTGGAGCGGGTGCTGTTCGGCCTGTACCGGCTGACCGCCGATTATGGCGAGAGCTACGCCAAGCTATTCGTGACCATCGCCGTCACCCTGGGGCTGGCCACCCTGGGGGTGCATTGGCGGGAGTATCTGCCGTGGGACGGGTGCGGGGTTTGGCAGACGTTCCACAACACCGTGTTCAGCCTGGTGCCGTCCGCGTTCCAGAAGGACAGTTCCAGCGCGTTGCAGCACGACGCCAGCAAGTGGATCGTGCTTGGCGAGGGCATCCTCCTGGTCGTCCTGGTGCCCATGTTCGTCATGGCCGTCCGCCGCCGGTTCCGGCGCTGAAGGGTCGACAAGGGGCGCTTGCCGCCGGCGTTGCCGGGGCCCGGTGGGCCCTCCCCTGCCCGTTTGGGCGCGGCGACCGGGGCGCCTGCGACGGTTAACGGGGGTACCCATTCCCCCCCAAAACGAACGCGCGGCACATCGAACCCAGCCCCCATCGTTGGATTCGATGCACCGCGCGCGGGCGTGGCCTGGCGGTCAGGCGCCTGCCAGGCAGGCGCACACCAGGGCGATCATGGCCCACAGGCCGGGGCGGACGGCCGGTGGGGTGGCGGGTTTAGCGTTCATGGTCAGGGCACTTCCATCAACCTGCCGCGCGCCCCGATTGCCGCGCCCAGCGGTGCCCGAACCCTCGCCCATCACCGCGATATGCCCCGGATTCTGCGCGGCGTGGCGGTGCCGCTCCGCTCGGGGTGCCTTGCACCCGGTGCCCTTGCGACGGTTGATGAAGGGGCCCATCACTTGCCCACCCGGATGATGTGTTGCACCGCGTTGTCGATCAGCTTGCGCCAGGCCGCCTCCACCTCCGGGGTGAGCTTGGTGTCGAACTCCCGCACGCACTGCATCAGGCTGTTGGACCAGTAGCTGTACAGGTCGGCCCGGATGTCCATGCCGCGCACGCCGTGGCTTTCGCCGATGCGGTTCAGGGAGTTCGCGGCCATCATGTTGTGCTGCGAGAACAGGATCACCATGGAGATGCCGTTGCGCAGCAGTTTTTTCTGCTCCTTGAAGTCCGTGTTCCTGAACATGGGCGCAAGGCCCGGATGGCTGGCCAGGAAGATGTCGTAAAAACGGTCGATGAAGCCCCCCTTCAGGGTGCAGCGAGCGTAGCTCTCCTGCACCGCGCCTACACTGTCCATTCTGATCTCCTTGTGTCTCCGTTTGCGTGAACGCCCCCCCGGGGCCCGGTCTTGGGCCACCACCATGGTGACTGGCTTACTGATCGGCCCCCGCCACCCCCGCCCCGATGACGGATGTCATATGGAAAGCCATGTTTATTTCCCGGCGGGGGGAGGGGGGGCGAAAAGGGGGCGAATCGGCTGGGTCAGGATGTGCGGGGGCGCGAAAAGGAGGGCACCTTACGGGGAGCCACGCGCCGTGCCCGGTTGAACAGGCCGCGGTGCCCCATGGGTGGGAGGGGCGTTATATGGCTACTGCGTGCCCCGGAGGGAGAATAGGATATCGACGGCTTCGTGTACGTGCGTGTGGGGATTCGACGTGCCGTTGGCTGATGCCCGCAGCAGGCCGGCGGCAGCTAGTTGCCCTGCGGCGGCCCTTCTGTTTTCAAGGTGCTGAAAAATACCAGCGCTTCCTTTGTGGTAAGCGGGCCAGTGCTGTTTCAGCAGATGTTCCGTCTGCTCCCCGATGGACCGCCCCCCTGACGGCGCAATGGGTGCGGTATGGTCCGTGAAGTGCAGCAATAACCAAAACTCAAAGCAGGGCTCCGATGTAATGGCGCGGAAATCGGCCTGTCCGGCGGATTTTCTCCCACACTTCATGGTCAACGGGGTTTGTTGAATGGAAGCGACGGCGTTTTGGTAATGGTTGTGGCTGTCCCGGTCGAACACGCACAACACGTAATCGTAATCGGGATGCTTCCGGAATTCCTCTACAGCGGTCTCAACCAGCCGTTTCGGATCGCACCCGGCGCCAATAACCTTCATGTTCAGGGTCTGTATTCTTTGGCTGGCGCGGATTTCCTTGAAATAGGTGGCGGAGGATTTTCCGTCCTCACAGACCACAAGCGCCCGCTTGTAGGTTGAGCGGGTCGCCTCCCGCCGCTTCAACTCCTTGGCGGCGTGCGCCTTGCGCTTCTGGTGCAGCTTGTCCGGCGCCATCAAAGCCGTTCCGGCGTCAGGACCGGGAGCGCGCCGTAGCGCCCGCTCATGTAACCCTTTTGCAGTTTTTCATCCAGGCGTGGCTTGAACTCGGACAGCGGCGTGAGCGTCGACGCCTGCGACGCGTCCTTTTCGACCAGCCAAATCTGGTCGCGCCGGAACAGGTCGTCCATCAACGTTACATCGTGGGTGGTGAAGATAAGCTGTGCGTTTTTCGGGTTGTAATGGGGTGAATGGATCAGTTCCACCAGAAAACGCACCAGCTTAGGGTGCAGGCTGCTGAGCTCATCGATAACCAGCACCATGCCGTTCGCGATGATATCCCGCCACGGGCCGGCCAGGGCGAACATCGCCCTGGTACCGTCGGATTCCGATTCAATTGGAAACCGCTCCTGTCCGCTGCCGTCGGGGCACTCGTGGAGAAACACGGGCCGCCGCATCTTTTTGCCCACGATCTCTTGTTTCAATTCTTCTGGCGCGCTGGGAAGGTCGTCCGCCGTGATCGTCTTTCGATCGACAGCGATTCCATTGATGCCCAGGTCGGCGGCCTTCATGAAATTAGCAAGACCGGAAGCGCCGCCTTCATTTTCAATCATATCCAGCGTGTGAGCGATGTGACGGTACTCCAGCAAACCGTTCCCCATCAGGAACAGCCCCTCCTGGAACCACTCCGGGATGACCGACAACTGCTCGTGGTTGAGCTGTGCCGCCGTCGACACGAACAGGGCGTTGGGGCGAGTGGCCTCCTGGATGACCTGCCTCTGCCCCAGCAGGCTGTTCCCCATCCCCCAGGTGTACGCATCGCTTGCATCGTCATAACTGCGCTTGAACCACATCTGCGCGCGGCCGACGGGCCAAGCAAACAGCCACTCCTCCACCACCCGTTCGCGGGTCAGCGCAAATCCGTACTGGTAGTGGATGCCCTTGTGGATGAACAGGATCTCGAATTCGCTCGGCTGATTCCGGCTATCCCGGTCCAGGAGAAACGGCGTCGCGCCGGTTTTCGCCTTGGGCTCACGGCCCGTCGCGGAATCCCGGACAAAGTTGTGCATGAACGCCAGCGCATTGATTACGTTAGTCTTTCCGCTGGCATTGGGGCCGAACAGAGCGGCCGAGCGGAGGAGTCGGGGGGCCTTGGGGGCCTTGGGGTCGAAGGTGTTGCCGGGCATCTCCTTTCCGGAGCCCGCCACCATGGACAGCGTCTGCTTCTCCCGGATGGACCGGAAGTTGGTCACGCTGAACTCGATGAGCATCGGTCAGGTCTCCCGTAATAAGCCACTAAAAATACAAAAACTGGCGAATTCTGCGGAAAATCCGCAAAAAACGCAAATTAAACATACCACACATCATTTATCGGGCCAGCCATGTCGCTGGTCAAGGGTTTTCGAAGAACTCGCCGCCCGTTTGCGCAAGCCTCCTAGGTTGCAACCCCAACGGCGGGACCGGCCCCCCTTGAGCCGGTCCCGCCGCCCCCCTACCCGATTAGCCCCGTGTCCGCCGGCAGGTCCGCCGTTCCCGGCATCTGCAACCCGGCGTTGATGCGGGCGGCCTCCGCCGCCGTTTTGGCGGCGCGGGCGGTGCGTTCGGCGATTTCGGCCCTGATGAGCTCCCGCTGGAGCATGGCCGCGTCGGTGGGGTCCGGGGCGGGGCCCCTCATGAGTTCCAGGATGCGCTCCCTGCCGCGCAGGGAGCTGGCCTCCACCAGGGCCTCCGGCGGGATGGGCACGCCGCCCTCCGCCAGGCGCGCCAGGGTCTGGAACTCCTCCTGCCGCACGGAGGCCGTGTCGGGCACGTCGCCCACGATGATGTCCACGTCCAGCTCGGCCACGTGGTTCTGGTGGGCCACCACGTCGTCCAGGCTGGGGTCGCCGATCAGCTCCGGCGGGATCTCGCCGAACTCGTCCACCAACTGGGCGGCGCGGGTGACGGGGATGTTCAGCCCCACCCAGGCCAGGCTGCGCTCGTCGTTGGTGACGCGCACCCAGCGCACCTCGGTCCAGAACTGGCGGATGCGCCCCCACGCCTTGCGGTAGGCGCGGGTCTGCCAGGCGCGCAGGGTGTCCAGGAGCGGCCCCAGCTCCATGCGCGCCCCCTGCTGCAAGAGCTGGATGGCGCGGCCGCTGGCGCCCTCGGCCCCGGTGATCTGGGCGGCGCCCGCGCCCACGGCGTCGATCTCGTTCTTGGCCTCGGTGAGCAGCTGGAACTGGGCCGTGGCCATGTCGCCCGTGGGCAGGATCTCCAGCTCGAAGCCGGGCACCGTCTCCAGCCAGCCGTCGGGCCGGGCCAGCTCGCGGCGGGCGCGGGCCACGTCCTCCACCGCCCCCTTCTCGGCGCGCACCTGGCGCACGGAGAGCAGGTGCAGCGCCTTGGAGCGGCGCTTGTTGATCTCGTCCTGGATGCCGATCATCTGGCGCACGGCGCCGTAGCGCTCGCCATCGCGGGCGACGAAGGCGGCGGCGCACACGTAGGGGTCTTCCGGGTTGCCCTCGTCGTCCCGGTAGGGGGAGGCGGTGGGGCCCTTGAGGATGCCGCCCCGGCAGAACACCGCCTGGAACACCTGGCTCCCCTCCTTGTACCAGCACTCCACCACGCGCACCCGCCGGCGGCGGCGGTCGGCCCAGCGGCTGGGCTTGTCGTCGTAGGTGCCACTCTCGGCCTCGGTGTAGGCGCTGTCGAGCAGTTCCAGGTGGTTGGGATACTTGGCCTGGGCCTCCGCCAGGTCCATCCAGATCACCTGGCCGCGGTACCTTGCGTCCTCCAGGTCGCGGCGGCGGGCGTGGGGGTCCACGAAGGCGCGATCCCAGCCGATGGGGCTGATGGTCACGCGGGTTTGTGTCCCCCTGCGCGCCGCCACCACCTCGGCGAAGCCCGAGCCCTCCACCAGCATGTGCTCGAACACCTGGGAGCGGACCTGGTCGAAACCGTTGTCGTCGAGCACGAAGCGGATGGCCTCGGTGGCGGCCTTGGCGGCGCCCTCGTCCGCCGGGTTGCGCGGGAAGCAGCGCGGGTCGGTGCGGCTTTGCCGCTCCAGGCCCAAGAGGTAGTCCACCTTGGGCTTGATGCGGTTGACCACGATGGGGGCCTGGCCGCGCCGGGACAGGGCGTCCTCCTCGGTGGCGGTCCACTGGCGGCCGTCGTAATAGTCGCGGTCGCGCTCGGCGTGCAGGCGGCCCTCGAGACTGGCGTCCTCCGCCTCGTCGAAAAAGCCCACCAGCTTGGCCAGCAGGGCCTCCCGTTCGGCCTGCTCGGCCTGGGATTGCCCGTTTTGGGATTGCCCGTTTTGGGTCATGCGGTTTTCCACCCGATCGTCTCCTTTTCGCAGAATGCCTGGTGCCACCGGTCGGCGGCGGGGTTGGCGGTGGCCCGCGCGGGCGCCTGGGGGCGGCTCATGCAGGCGTACCGGGTTTCGTCATAGGCGTGGTCCTCGGCGGCGCTGTCCACGTCCTCCGGGTCGGCGGGGTCCAGGGGCAGTTCGGGCACCGTGCGCAGAAAGCCGTCCAGGCAGGAGGAGAACACGTACAGCATGGGCCGCCCGTCCTCCCCCTCCAGGCGGCGGCGCACCTCCTGGTAGCCCGCCTTGCGGTTGTTGGCGGCGCGGCGCAGGATGACCCCCGCCGCCGCCATGTGCTCGGCCACGCTGGGGCCGTCGTGCTGGCCGAAGATGGCCGGGTCGGCCACCCCGTAGGCGATCTTCTCGCCCTTCTCGCGCGCAAGGATGCCCTGGGCCACCTGGGTGCTGGTGAGGCGCAGGCCCCGGTCGGGCCGGCCGTCCCAGCCGTACCACTCCCGGTAGCGCACCAGGGCCCCGGCGGGGAGACAGGCCCCGCCGGGCAGGGATGCCCCGCCGGGCAGGGGCGCCCCGCCGGCCACCGCCCACCACCCCACCGAGAACGGCTTCGAGCTGCCCCAGTCCAGGGCCCGGAAGCGCGGCCAGTGGGCGGGCACGGCAAACGGCGCCAGCACGTGGCGTTGCCGGTCGAACAACTCCAGGGCCTGGCCGGCGGCGATGTCCCAATCGCCATCGCGCAGGGCGCGCACCAGCTCCGGCGCGCCCAGGCCGCTTAGGCGCTCCAGGTATTCCGGGTCCTGGGCCAGCAGCGTGGGGTTGTCGGCCAGGCGCGCGGGGATGTACTGGCGGCGCATGCCCCCCTCCTCCGGGCGGGCGCGCCACACGCGGCCCGGCTCGGCGGGGGCGACCCAGGCGGCCTTCACCCAGGCGTGGCCCACCGAGCCGGGGTTGCTGGCGCACTCGATGCGCGGCAGCAGCCCCGCGTGGCGCACCGGCACCTTGAGCCCCGCGCGCCGCACCCGCGAGCGCAGAAAGCGGTACTGCGCCTCGGAGAAGTGGGTCAGCTCGTCGATGAGCAGCACGTGGATCTCCGCCCCCTGGTAGCGGGCCACGTCGGTCTCGTGCTGCAAATGGGCCAGCTTGAGCACGCTGCCGCTTGCGAAGCGGAACTCCGCCTGCTGCTCGCGCCACGCCACCTGGCCGGCGCCGGCAAGGGGGGCGAGCAGCTCGTGCAGGTTGCCGGGGCCGCGCAGGTGATTGGCGCGCAGGTCCGGGTGGGTGCGGCGGAACAGGTACACCTGGATGCCCGGCACCTCCAGGCACCAGCGGATGCCCGACACGCGCAAGAGGAAGCTCTTGCCGCCCCCCGCCGCGCCGCCGTAGAGCAGCTCGGTGGCATGGCTCAAGAAGGCCTCCGACTGTTTGGCATGCAAGCTGACCCGCACCGGCCCTCCCAACGGTTCGTGACCACCACCGGGGTCCGAGGTTATCCGCCCGGACGGCCATGCGGCGTTACGTTTCTTGCGTTTCCTGCGTTTCTGGACGTTGCCGGCGGGAGGGGGTAAGGCATCGCGCGCGCCGGATGCGGGATGCCGGATGTTTGTCAAAATGCTGAACGGCTTGAGGCCCGCTCCGGGCGCTGCTAGGATGGCCGGAACCTGCCTGCCGCCAAAGGGGTGCCGTGCGCGTTTTTTTGTTCATCCTGGCCGTCTGCTGCGCCCTGGCCGCGCCGCCCGTGGAATTCGCGCGGGCGGCGGACGACGGGCGCTTGCCGGTGCTGGAGGCGCTGCTCGAGCGGTCGGCGGCGGGGAATCCGGCCCTGTCGCCGGATCTGACGCAGGCCGCCGCCGCCGTCCGCGCCGGCCGCACCGACGAGGCCGTCGAGCGGCTGACCCCCCTGGCGGACGCGGGCGACCCCTGGGCCCAGGCGCTCCTGGGGGAGGTGCTGCTCAGGACGGGCGCTCCGGCCAACCTGGCCAAAGCCATTGGCAGCCTGACCGCCGCCGCCAACGGGGGCGTGGCAGAGGCCGCGTTCTGGATCGCGGAATATTTTGATCCGGCCATCGGCCTCTGGCCGGACGTGGAGTGGGCGCGCACCTGGTACCAGCGGTCGGCGGAAGGGGGGTATGCCGGCGCCGCCTACACGCTGGCACGCAACTACTACTTCGGCGGACCGGGCCTTCCGGCCGATATCGCCGAGGCAGTGCGGTGGTACAAGGTGGCGGCGGAAGGCGGGGAGCCGCTGGCCGCCAGGGTGCTGGGGGAGCTGTATTGGAATGGCCTCGGCGTGGCGGCGGACCGCCGCGAGGCGCTACGCTGGTACCAGGTGGCGGCCGACCATGGGGATCTGGAGGGTCTCACGCTGGTGGGGTGGGCCCTGGTTACCGGCGAATGGCTTGACGCGGACCCGCCCCGGGGGCACGCGCTGCTCGACCGCGCGGTGCGACAGGGATACCCGGACGCGATCGGCCGAAAAGCGCTGACCCTTTTTCTCGGCCGGGGGTTGGAACAGGATGTGGACGCGGCCATCCATATGCTCATGCCGCTGGCGGAAGCCGGCGACACCCTTTCGCAGGCCCGTTTGGCGACTTTCCTGAGCATGACGGACGATGGGGCGGACAACCTTTCCCGCGCGCTTCGGCTGGCGCGCGCGTCCGCCGAGCAGGGCGACATGGCGGGCCAGTTCGAACTGGCCCGCCTGCTGATCACTCGTGACGCCATACGCGACATGAACGAGGGTCGCCGCTGGCTGGAACGGGCCGCCCGCACCTGCCTGGACCAGCGCGCCCCCGACGTTGCGAACCTGATCGTGCCGCTGCTGCGCGCGCACTTTCCCGATTCGCCCGTGCTGCCGGAACTGGAGCGGATGCTGGCGCCGTTGGCCGGCGTATTGGCGGATCCGGCCCTATTGCAACGGTTTGTCCTGGGGCCCTGACAACGCGTTTGCCGCGTCGTTGAACACGTTGCTGAACTGGTCCCCTAGAACCCCCTGGGCGACCGGGTTTCGTGGGCCAATAAAGAGCCGGGCCGCCACGCCACCCATCAGACTCCTGGACCCGTCCCGTCCCATGGCGGCGATTGCGGCTTCCGCCGCCGATTCATGGGGAACGCCCAGTTCGCGTAGGGTGCGGTATGCTTCGCCCCCCGCGTTTGCCGCGTGGAACGTGGTACCGGTGGCGGCACCGACGGGGGTGCCGTAGGCGGATACCCCGATTTGGAGGCCCGATCCCACCGTCTCGGCGAAGTCCGCCCCGACCCCCTGCGGGTGGTACCGCCCCGCCTGGCGCGCAAAACCCTCGGCGGCCGTGCCCATATGGGTGGCGGTGGCGCCGAATCCGGCGGCGCCGGCGGCGGCCGCGCCCCCCAGGGCCAGGCCGGTTTGCGTGTCCAGCACCCCCTGCCGCACGCGGGCGTTGAAGTTCCGGGTGAAGTCGATCGGGACATCGGCGCGCGCCCGGTCAGCCGCCATGTCCCATTCCGGGCGATAGGCCTCCAGGCGCGGATGGATGCCCGTGGGGTCGAAGGGTGCCCCCGGCCCGATTCCCAGCCGCTGAAAGGCCGGCGTCGGCTCGGCCGCCGGCCGCCAGCCGTTGGCCGCCTGCCGGTCCAGGGCCGTGGGGGCGGCGGGGCCGAATGGTCCGGCCGACCAGGGCGTTTCGTCCTGGATCATCGGCCCCATGGCATTGCGGGGGATGGTGTTGAACGGCACCACCAATGGCGGCGGGGTCTCGTCGGCGATCATCGGTCCCATGGCGTCATGGGGGATGCTCGTGCCGTGGGCGGCGCGGCGGGTGAGGTTCAGTGGATTCGGCATGGCGCGTGTCTCCCCGGGTTCATTCCCGCGCCCAGCCTATCCACCCGCCATGCCCGACGCCTTGCGTTGTCTGCGTTTCTGGCGGTTCCGGCACGGTTTCTTCCGCCGCCGTCAGCGGCCACGCGCCCGGTGCCGGAAAAATCGTCCGGTGGCGGGCGTTTTCCGGTCAACCGATCCGGCCCCCGCGCGTTGATGCACCCACGGGGGCCGTTCCGGCCCTCGGCCCGCCGCCGTCCCCTGGGGGCGGGATGGGACGGGATGCGGCCGCGGGTCCCTCATGGAGCCCCCCCTCCGTGCCGTGGCCGCATCCCGGCCTTGTTCCCTTGGGGGTTGTGCCCCCCCTCCCCGGACTGTTTCACCTCCAGGGCACCTCTATCAACCTGCCGCGCGCCCCGATTGCTGCGCCAAGGCGGTGCTCGAACCCTCGCCTATCTCCCGGATATGTCTCGGGCTCCGCGCGGCGTAACGGTGCCGCTCCCCTCGGGGCGCCTTGCGCCCGGGACCGCTCGCGACGGTTTTGAGAGGTGCCCTCCAATCCGCAAAAACGGGTGTCGCGGCAGCCTGCTAGATCCGCCTCGGGTGGGCGGCGAACGGCCGGTACAGGGGGTCGCCGATGAGCACCATGCGCCACGACAGGTGCGGGATGGTGCGGTAGAAGGCCGTCACCAGCGGCTCCCCGGCCAGCAGTTCGGCAAAAAAGGCGCCCGGATCGGGAAAGGCGTCCAGGTACGGCTCGGCCACGGGCCCCAGGGTGGCGGCGGCGCCGGATTCGAGCATGCGCTTGCACCAGTTCTGGGCGGCCGGGTCGTGCAGGTGCTGGGCCTCCACGCTGGCGGCGTGATAGCCCACCGCGCCCCGCTTCCAGGTGAACACGGGCGCATACCTGCCCAGGGCATACCACCCCGCATAGAGCGCCGCGTCCGGCGCGCCGGCGAGCAGCTCGGGCCGGTCGTCCAGCACCACCGGCAGGGCGGCCGCCTGGAGGCGGGCGGCGGCCCGGCGCAGGCCGGCGTCGAAGCCGGCGTAGGGGCTGTCGCCGGTCTTGCCGCGCGCGTCGATGTAGGCGGTGCCGGACAGGCCGTCCCGTTCCACGGCCACGGCGTCGTCCACTAGGCGCATGGCCACCTGGGGGGTGGGGCCGTCCAGCCGGGCCACGGGCACGATGGTGGCGCGCGGCGGGCCGATGCCCGGCGTGCGGTCGAACTCCGCCAGGAGCGGATTGGGCAGGCGCGCGGCGGTCTGGTGGGGCCCGCCCAGGGCCAGGGCCAGTTCGCTGTCCACGGCGGCGCCGTTCTCGTTGGCCGGGTCCACCCCCACCAGGCCGTTCCAGAACGACAGTTCCCCCAGCGCCCCCTTGTGGGCGCGGACGCGCTCCGCCAGCGCCGCCAGCCCCTCGGTGGGGATGCCCCGGAATTGCAGGTCGAGGGCCATGGCCGCCTCGTCCGTGCGCAGGCCGGCGCCGCCGGTGGCGCCGCGCAGGGCGGCGCGCAGGGTCCACACGGTGTCCTCGGCGCCCTGCATCTGGATGGCGGCGGCCAGGCGCGTGGCGGCGTGCTTGGCGCGCTCGCGGGAAAAGCGGATGAACTCGGCCTCCGGCAGGGCGGCCAGGTCCCGCGGCGCGTCGCCCAGGGCGGCCAGCAGCTCCGCCACCGCCCCGTTGGCGGCCTTTCTGGCCTGGTCGCGGCCCTTCTGGACGGTTTTCAGGAAGGCCCCGGTGCCGCCCGGCTCCTCGCCCTCCACGCGCAGGGGCACGCCGTAGGCCAGCAGCACCACGGGGGCGCGGCCCTGGGCCTTGAGCGCGTCCACCCGCTTGCGGATGGGGGCCACCATGTCCGGCAGGTCGCGCCGCGCCATGCGCTCGGCGTCGGGCACGGCCACCGCCACCCGGTTCGCCCGGGGCACGCCGCGCGCGGCCATGTAATGGTCCGCCACCTGCTGGGAGCCGGACGCCTTGCGGTTGTAGACCACGACCACGTCGGCCCCGTCCAGCGCCCGCGCGGGGCGGGGGGCGAGCAGGGCGGCCAGAACCAGGACGATGGCAAGGGAACGCCGCATGCCCCCCACTATACGCCGTTGCCGCCGGATGCCGGAACCGGCTCGGGAGGATCGCGGACACGCCGGACCCTCCACCCAAACAAAAAGGCGGCCCCCTCGCGGAGGCCGCCCTTCATGTCGCCCTGACAGGCGCTGGATTATGTTATTCGAAGCGGTTGGCCTTGATCTCGTTGCGGGAGCCGCCCCACTGGGCCCACACGGCCAGGGCGCGGCCTTGCGCGTCCATGGCCACGCGGGCCGAGTCGATGGCGCCGCTGCCCGCCTCCAGGGTGCCGGCGGCGCCCCAGGTGCCGGCCCTGCCGTCGTACCGGGCGGCCGCCACGTTGTCCACGGTGCCGTCGGACTGGGCCCACACGGCCAGGGCGTTGCCGTTGGCGTCCACGGCCACCCGCGGGAAGCCGGCGCCTCTCGGGTCGGCCTCCAGGGCGGTGGCGGTGCCCCAGGCGGCGGCCACCCCGTCATAGCGGTTGGCCTGGATGTGGTTCACGCTGCCGTCGGACTGGTGCCACACCACGAAGGCGTTGCCGTTGCCGTCGAAGCCCACCTGCGCCTCCTTGGCGGAGCCGGTGTTGTCGGTCTCGATGGTCTGGGCGGCGCCCCAGGTGCCGGTGCCCGCGTCGTAGCGGTTGGCGGTCAGGTTGTAGCGGCTGCCGTCGCTCTGGTGCCAGGCGGCCACCGCGTCGCCGGCGGCGTTCACCGCCAGCGCCGGGTTGAGGGCGGTGCCGGCGTTGCTGCTCTCGACGAGCTGCTCGCCGCTCCAGGAGCCCACCGCGAAGTCCAGGTGGTTGGCCCAGATGTTGTCGCGGGTGCCGTCGGACTGGTGCCAGACCACCACCGCGTCGCCATTGGGGGCCACGGCCACCTGCGGGTGCTGGGCGTTGCCGGCGGCGCTGGTTTCCAGCAGCTCGCGGCCGTTCCAGCCGCCGGCGGCGGTGTAGCGGTTGGCGTGGATGTTGTAGCGCGCGCCGTCGGACTGGTACCACACGGCCACCGCGTTGCCGCTGGCGTCCATGCCCACGGTCACGCCCACGGCGTGGCCGGCGCTGTCGGACTCGAGCAGGGTGGCGCCGCCCCAGGTATCGGTGGCGGCGTCGTACACGTTGCCATAGGCGCTGTAGCGGGTGCCGTCGTGCTGGTACCACACGGCCACCGCGTCGCCGGCGGCGTCCATGGCCACCTGCGGCAGGGCCGCGTTGCCGGCGGTGCTGGTCTCCAGCAGCACCTCGCCCCCCCAGCCCGTGGCCGGGTCGTAATGGCGGGCGAGGATGCTGTCGTTGCCGTTCCACTGCTCCCACACGGCCACGGCGCTGCCGTCGCCGCCCAGGGCCACGTGGGGGGTATAGGAGTTCCAGCTGCCGCTGTCCACGGTGGCGGCGCCGCTCCAGGCGCCCTCGGCGGTGGAAAGGGCGAAGCTGTCGGCGCCCAGGGGGTTGCCGCTGGGGTCGCCGATGGCGGCGGTGACGCCCACCGTGTAGTCCGCGTTCAGCCCCAGTCCGGGGCTGGCGGTGAAGGTGGCCTGGTCGGCCGCGCCGTTCATGGTGATGCTGCCGGACACCGCGCCCGCCGGGCCGTCCACGTACAGGGACGCACCGTTCACGCCGGTCACCGCCTCGGAGAAGGCCACGGTGATGGCGGCGTCCACCGCCGCGTTGGTGGCGGGGCTGGGTGACGCCAGGCTGGCGGTGGGGGCCACGTCGTCCACGGGGGTGGCGCCGGCCTGGGGGCTGTTCGCCGACTCCTGCGTGCCGTCGAACGCGCGTACCACATAGTAGTAGGCGCTGCCGGGGGTCAGGCCGGTGTCGGTATAGGTGGCGGTGGTGTTGTTCAGGATGGTGGCCACCGGGCTGCCGCCGTAGGTGCCCGAGGCGGTACCCCGGTAGATGCGCTGGGCGGTCGCGTCGGCGCTGGCGGAGGGGGTCCACGACAGGTCCACGCTGGTGCCGTCGTCGCCCGCCGTGTCGGCGGCGGTGGTGGCGGCGGGGGCCGCCGGGGCGATGTTGTCCGCCGGGGCGGCGGACACCTCGACGGTGGTGGATTCGACCACGCCGTCGTAGGCGCGCAGGCCGTAATAATAGGTGATGCCGTTGGTCAGGCCCGTGTCGGTGAAGGAATTCGTGGTGTTGTTGGCGTACAGGGCCACCGGATTGGCGTCGTAGGTGCCCGGCGAGATGCCCCGGTAGATGCGCTGCTCGGTCACGTCGGCGCTGGCGGAGGGGGTCCAGGAGACGGTCACGCCGCCGCCCTGGTCCGCCGCCACGTCCGCCGCGCCGGCGCCGGTGACGGC
This sequence comes from Nitrospirota bacterium, assembly GCA_016212085.1. GTDB lineage: Bacteria > Nitrospirota > JACRHL01 > JACRHL01 > JACRHL01 > JACRHL01. Next base: position 94,390 of record JACRHL010000021.1, read on the forward strand.
GGCGGGCACCGCGTCGTTGGCGGCGGTGGCAAAGGCCTCGGCGCTGCTCACGGACTCCTGCGAGCCGTCATGGGAGCGGATCACATAGTAATAGGTGGTGCCGGTGGCGGCGCTGGCGTCCACATAGCCGTTGGTGGTGTTGTCGGCGATGTTGGCCAGGGCCACCACGTCGTACACACCGGTGGAGGTGCCACGGTACAGGTGCTGGGCGGTGACGTTCGCGTCCGCCGAGACGGTCCAGCTCAGGGTGATGCTGCCGCCGTTGTCGTCCGCCGTGTCGGCCGCCACAAGGCCGCTGGGGGCCGCCGGCGGATCGAGCGTGGTGCCGCCCGGCGCGTTCAGGCCGCCGCCGCCACCGCCGCCACAGGCGCTCAGCAGCAACGCGGCAACCATGGAAAAACCGATATGAAAGATGGACTTCTGCACCGGACACGCTCCCTTCCTGCGTGCGGCCCCCTGCTCTCCCCGAGGCCACTTGTTGGGATGTCGCTTCCCCCTTGAGCAGGATGCCCGGATGGTCTCCGGACGGGAATCGACACCTTCATATCGACACGTTAATTTCGGTGGATTAGGGGGAATTTGGTGGCGGCGGAGAGGGGGGCGCCGGGGCGGCGGCGCGGAAACCCGCGTCAAATGCGGCGCGTTTCCTTGTGCCCCGCCATCCGGCGCGCTATAAAGAAAGTAAGTGGACATGAATCGGGCCAAGGGCGGGCCCACGAAGGGCCGCGTCTCCAAATCGAGGGGGAAGGGGGATGGCCTTACGAGCACGGATGCATGCCGGGCCGTGTGCCCGGCGCAAGGGGGGGTGGGATGCTGCCATCAACCGTCGCAAGCGCCCCGGGCGCCAGGCAACCCGGGCGGAGTGGCACGGCCACGCCGCCCGGGACCCACGGCACTTCAAGTCGGTAGCCGGGGGTTCGCGCGCCGCCGGGTGCGGCATTCGGGGCACGCGGCAGGTTGATGGAGGCGCCCGGTTGGCGGGAGCCGGCGCGGCGGGGGGCACCGGGCTCCGCCCGGAACAGGGGACCCGGCTGGCGGGCCTCTCACCGGGCCTGCTGGTGTGGCTGTGCGTGGTGCTCCTGGCGCTGATCCTGGACTGACGCACGCCACGGGGCGGGACGGCCCGAATGCCCCGCCCCCTGGGGGTGGCCGGCCCGTTGGCCAGCTCCCCGCTAAAGCACCCGCCGCCGTGGCGGGCAACGCCCGGAGGCCGGGGCCCGGAGCGGTGATTGATTGCCCGGCAGACCGTTATGCGCGGCAACCCGGTGGCCGGGGCGCCCGCCCGGGCGCCCCGGCAAATGGGATAATGTCGCATTTTGCTATTGACACGTGCCACCTCAAAACGCTATTCATGGCCGCATCGCCACGGGTAGCGTGAAAAATATTCCGGCCGCCGCGCGCGTGGCTTCCCGCGATTGGGTTATCATTCCGCCCGCGGACAACCCATCTCACGGGGAGTACGCGATGGGGGCGCGGCCGGAACGGCCGCCACTTTAGAGTGCCCGACGCGGCAGCCGGCAAGGTCGCTCCGGGCCGGTCACGACTGTCGGGCGACTTGTTTTTCGAAACCACGACCGGCAAAAACCGGGAAGGGGGGACGGAGAGGGAGCTTTCGATGTTGCCAGCGGTACTGCAGGCTGCTGGTAAACGCCCCTGGTACTGCAGGCCAGGGGGACCGTCGCTGTCGAGGGAGCTCGATGGGGCGGGAGTTTCCCGCGCTTCCAGGCGGGCCGGGGAAGGTCGGAACACCGACCCCGGCCCGCCACTTTTTTAAGGCCCTCCGGCGCCCGCACGGTCCGCCGGCACCGCCCCTGCCGGCCCCCAAACCCACCGCGGCTTTTCCCGCGGCCACCGCCCTCCCCGTCATCCGTGGGCGCGGCGGCCCGCTGCTATGGACCGAACCCCGGCAGCCCGCCCGATTCCAGGAACCGGCGCAGGGTGTCCTGGGCGCGGAGGCGCTCCGTCTCGCTCTCGCGGGGGGGATCCGGCGGCTCGAAGCGCCCCTCCTCCAGGTCGGCCAGCAGGCCGCGCAGGGGCTCCTCCAGGTCGCCCAGGGCGGAGCGGGCGGCGGCGTGGGCGGCGCTGTCCCTCACCCGCCACGGCATGCGCTCCAGGGTGGCCCACATGGCCTCGAACAGGTCCACCAGCGCCTGGGGCGGCAGGCGGGCCGTGCGCAGCGCGGCGGTGTCGGGCGCGGGGGTCATGGCAGCTCGTCCAGGGCGCGCAGCCAGGCGCACGCCGCGCGCAGCCGCGCCCGCGCCAGCAGCAGGCGCGCCCGTGGCGCCTCCGCCGGACCGCTGCCGTCCAGCCAGCCCCACACCCGGTCCAGCTCGTCGCAGGCCGGTTCCAGCACCTCCAGCAGGGCCCCCGCCCCGCCGCCATCCAACCCGTCCAGCCTTCCGCCCGCCATCCCTTCCCTCCTTATATAGGGGTCCCTCTAATAACCGTCGCGAGCGGTCCAAGTGCGATGCCCCACCGTGCACCGCCATCATGCCGCCCCCGCCGCCCCGCCCGCCTTGCGTTTCTTGCGTTTCAGGCCACGGGCGGACGACCGGGGGTGGAAACGCGCGGTGCCCCGACCGCGCGCGCGGCGCCCCATCGCCCCGGCGCCGGGGCCCCTGCCCGGCCTGGGGCGGATGACGGGGGATGACGGGAGCGGGGCCCCGCTGCCCACTTCCGGTCGCCCATCGCACGCGTTTGAACAAAACCGGCGCCCGTTTTTGTGCGCGCGCACCATTCCGTACACGCCGGGATACCCTTAGAAACGATCGCAACATATTGTTTTTACACAACAATGTTCGCGATTCGCCGTTTGGCATAAAAATTGATTACTTCCTTGGCGAACGCACAGTCGCCCCATGGCGGCGGGGAAAGGGAGATGGCGATGATCCACAACGCACCGCGCACCCGGACGGCGGGACTGATCGGCGCCGCGCTGCTGGCGCTGGCGGGCCCCGTCCACGCCGAGCCCGCCGACGCCGCCCTGGCGGCGGCCCTGGCCGGCCCGGCGCCGGTGGCCGGTCCGGCCGCTCTGCTCGCCCAGGGGCAGGGGCGGATCGCCGCCGGTGACGCGGAGGCGGGCTTCCGCGACCTGGCCCAGGCCGTGCGCGAGGCGCCGGGCGACATCGCCCTTCAGACGTACCTGACCGCCTACCTGGACCAGGGGGCATACGCCGGCGAGCCGGAGCCGCTGCGGGCGGTGCTCGACGTGCTCCCCGACTTCGTGCCGGCCCTGGCGCGCCTGGCCAAGATACACGAGGGCCGGCAGGACATGGCCGCCGCCGAGACCCTCTACCTGCGCTGGGCGGCACTGCGCCCGGACCAGCCCGAGGCCTTCGCCCGGCTGGGTGAGCATTACTACTTCACCCGGCGGTTCGACAAGGCGGTGAGCGCCTTCGAGCGCCACCGGGAACTGGTGGGCGAAAGCGACTACGTGCAACGGCGCCTGGAGGCCATCCAGCGGGAGACCGGGATGGTGCTCGCCGGAATCGGCCCAGGGGTCACGCCATGACGCACCCGCTGACCGGGTGCCGTGCCTCGCCCCTGATGCACGGCGCCTGAACCCGCCCGTCACCCGGCTTCCCTCGGCCGGGTGGCGGGAAACGGAGGGAGCAACAAGCTTGGGGCTGGGTCCGGCCGGCGCGCCGTTATAAGGCCGACCGCGTCCGGGCCTGCCCCGACATGAACAGCGCCGCCCCGGACCTGATCCGTCCGGGACCGGCAACCCGGCCCCGGACCGTTGTGCCGCGCCACCTTTGGCGCAGCGGTCCCCGCGCCCGCCGCCCCGTTCTCTCCCCTCTCCCCCGGGGCGGCGGGCCTTAGCCGGGGGTTTGAAATGTGCCCTTTCGGGGCTGGGTCCGGCCGGCGCGCCGTCAACAAGGCCGACCGCGTCCGGGCCTGCCCCGACATGAACAGCGCCGCCCCGGACCTGATCCGTCCGGAATCGGCAACCCGGCCCCGGACCGTTGTGCCGCGCCACCTTTGGCGCAGCGGTCCCCGCGCCCGCCGCCCCGTTCTCTCCCCTCTCCCCCGGGGCGGCGGGCCTTAGCCGGGGGTTTGAAATGTGCCCTTTCGGGGCGAGGCGGGTGCGCCGTGACAACGGGGCACTTCCAGCCCCCCCATCGGCCCGCCGCCCCGCCCCTCTCCCCCTCTCCCCACGGGGCGGCGGGCCGCCGCTTGCGGCCCGGACCCCGGCGCGCGCGGCGCCATGGGGTCAAGGGCGGCGCATTGGTAACCGAAAGGTAACCAATGCCGATACCCCGCCAGCGGGGGCCGGGCCATCCGTTTTGGGGGAATAACGATGCACCAGCCAGCCTTCTGGAAATCCATCCCGATCCGCTTCGCGATTCTTGTCATGCTGATGGTGGTGCCGCTGCTGGCGGTGTCGCTGAGCGGCCAGCGGCTGGTGCTGCGCGTGTTCGACCAGGTGCAGGTGCTGCTCGGCCACACGGTGGAGCGGATGGTGCCCGTGGGCAACCTGAACAACCTGCTGCTCAAGTCGGTCATGCCCGCCCACGACTACCTGATGTACGGCGACAAGGCCATGGCCGCCGAGCTGGACGGCATCGCCGGCCGCATCGACGGCATCCTCGCCGACGCCAGCCGCGCCGCCTTCGCCAACCCCACCGACCAGGCCCTGCTCGCGCACGTGCGCGAGGAGTGGCAGAGTGCCCACCGCATCTCCCGCGAGGTGCTGGCCCTCCCCTACCCGATGGACCCGGCACTGGCGCAGCGCCGCTCCCTCCAGATCGAGCGCCACGTGCAGCACGCCCTGGATTATCTGGACACCCTGTCCGACACGACCCTGGTGCAACTGGCGGCGGACTGGCACCAGGCCCAGTCGGCGCGCGGCACGCAGACGCGGCTGGTGCTGGCCTCCACGGCGCTGGCGGTGCTGCTGGCGGTGCTGGCCAGTGTGGGCCTGACGCAGATGGGGCGCGAGCTGCGCGACAACGAGGCGCGCTTCCGCTACCTGGCGCGCCACGACCCCCTCACCGGCCTGGACAACCGCGAGGAGTTCAAGCAGCGCCTCGACATGGAGGTCCGCCGCTCCGAACGCTTCGGCCACCCCTTCTCGCTGCTGATGGTGGACATCGACCAGTTCAAGCAGGTGAACGACACCCACGGCCACCCGACCGGCGACGAGGTGCTGTGCGACCTGGCGCGCCTGCTGCGCGGCACCCTGCGCGGCATCGAGCCCGCCGCCCGCTACGGCGGCGAGGAGTTCGCCGTGATCCTGCCCGAGACCGACCTGCACGGCGCCCTGACCACCGCCGAACGGCTGCGCGCCGCCGCCGCCGGGATGGCGGTGCCCACGCAGAACGGCCAGGAGGTCGCCATCACCGTCAGCATCGGGGTGGCCACCTTCCCGGACCACGGCGGTGACGCGCGCACCCTGGTGGCCAAGGCCGACAAGGCCCTCTATCTGGCCAAGCGCAACGGCCGCGACCGGGTGGAGGGCGGCACCGGCGCGGCGTCTGGCTTCGTCAGCCGCGCGCGGGACACGGAACGGGTTTAGCCCCCGAACGCCGTATCCGGGCACGCCTGTATCCGGTACCGGGACGGGCACCTCAAACATGCCGCGCGGTTCGATGGCCGCGCCAGGGCGGTGCGCGAACCCCCTCCTATCCAATGGATATGTCTCGGGCCTTGCGCGGCGTGGCGGTGCCGCCCCCCTCGGGGCGCCGGGCACGCGAACCGCTCACTTCGGTTTTTGTGGGGGGGGGGGGGCGGATGTAGGGGCGGATTGCATGCGCACGGGCGCCTGCACTCCGGCACCCGTCAGCGCGGGGGTTCGGCGAACACGTCAGCCAGGGCGTCGTGACGGCGCCGGGCGGTGTTGGCGTGGGGAAAATCGTCCCGTCCCTGGTAGATGCGCGACGCCTGCTCCAGCATCTCCTGGGCGCGCCGGACATGGAGTGCCGCCAGGGCGTCGTAGGCGGTGGCGGCCTCGGCCGCGTGGGGGCCGCCCGCGAGCACCTGGGCGGCGTCGGCCAGTTGGGCCTCGGCCTCGCGCAGGTTGCCCTGGCGCAGGTGCACCTGGCCCAGCCGCACGCCGGCGCGGGCGCCGAACACCGGCTCGCCGGACAGGTCGGACAGCAGCTGCACCTGGTTGAAGGCAAGCACGGCCAGATCGTCCTTGCCCGCGCGGGTAAGGGCGTGGCCCAGCAGGAACCAGTTGTCCGGATTGCCCGCATCCTCGTTCATGGCCCGGCGGAACGCGGCGTGCACCCGCTCGATGTCGCCCAGGCCCACCACCACCGCCACCTGCCGGGCCACGCCGGGGGTGGCCAGCTCGCCCTCCGCCTGCATCGCCAGCAGGGCCTCGGCGGCGGGGGCCGCGTTGCCGTTCTCCAGCCCCTGCAACGCCTGCAACACGGCCCGCCGCCGCGCCGGCATGGTGCCGAGACGGGTAAGGGTGTCCACCGCGCCGAGCAGCAGCTCCCGCTCCTCGTCAAGGAGCACGAAGCCCGGCTGCTGGTGGTCCAGGAACGCGGTCACCAACCGTTCCGGCTGCTCCTGGGCCCGGGCGGCGCCCGGCGCCACGGCGGCACAGGCGAGCAGCGCGGCGAGCAGAACGGCGAGCCGCGTGCCGGCGTGGGGAATGGGGGCGTTGCGGTGCATGGGGCACTCCAGGGTGTCAGAATCCGGCGGCGGCGGCAAGGGGTTCACCCGGCGGGGAACACCGGGCGGCGCGCCGCCCAACGCAGCAATCGGACCGCGCAGCAGGTTTTGAGAGGTGCCCAACAGATCCTAGCATGCATCGACCACCTGCCAGGGTGGCGCGGGCGCCGCCTCCCCGCCGGGGGATTTCACCACCCAGCGGTTGCGGCCGGCCGCCTTGGCCTCGTACAGGGCCTGGTCGGCGGCCTGGATGATCGCCTCCAGGTCGCCATCCTCGGCGTCGAAGCAGGCGGCGCCCAGGCTCACGGTAACGCCCAGGTCGCGGCCCTGGAACGGCCAGCGGGCGTTCTCGACCGCCACCCGCAAGCGCTCCATCAGGTGGCCCGCCCCCGCCGCCTGGGTGGCGGGCAGGAGCAGCAGGAACTCCTCGCCGCCCCAGCGCGCCACGATGTCGGTTTCGCGGCAGGCCAGGCGCAGGGTGTCGGCCACGCCGCGGATGAGGAGGTCGCCCGCCTCGTGACCGTGGGTGTCGTTGACGCGCTTGAAGTGGTCCATGTCCGCCAGCACCACCGCGAACGGGTTGCGCCAGCGGCCAAAGGCCGCCACCGCCCGGTGCAGCTCCGCGTTCATGCCGCGCCGGTTGAGGGCGCCGGACAGGGGATCGGTGACCACCTCGATCTCCAGCCGTTGCCTCAGCTCCGACAGCTCGGCGATGAGCTGCTCGCGCTCCGTCTGGGCGCGGCGCCGCTCGGTGATGTCGGCGTAGCAGCCGAGCACCCCGGTCACCGCGCCGTCGGGCCCGGTGAGGGGCACCTTGGTGGTTTGCAGCCAGCGGCCGCCGTCGGAGCGCTGGGAGGGCTCCTCCACGTCCACGCGCCGGGTGGCGCCGGACATCACCCGCCGGTCGTCCTCGCGGTAGCGGTCCGCGTGGTGGGCCCAGATCAGGTCGTCGTCGGACAGACCCACGATCCGTCCCGGCGAATCCAGCCCCGCGTCGCGGGCGAAGTGGTCGTTGCAGCCCAGGTAGCGGCTGTCCGTGTCCTTCCAGAATACCCGCACCGGGATGGCGTCGAGCACATCCTTGAGCATGGTCTCGCTCTGGCGCAGGGCCTGCTCCACCATGTGGCGCTGGGCGGCCTCGGCGGCGGCCAGGTCCTTCAGGGAGCGGTAGCGGGCGGCGCGTTCGGCGTATTCGGTCACGTCGGCCACGGTGATCAGCAGCTCGGCGCCGCCGTCGCCTTCCGTGCGCGTGCGCACCACGGTGGCCTGCTGCACCTGCGCCTGGGCCCCCTGGGCCGGAAAGAACTGGGGCAGCAGCACCGGCGAGAAGTGCGCCGGCGCGCCGGTGGCGGCGGTGGCCAGGATGCGGCGCCGCACCCGGCGCTCGTCCAGCCGGGGAAACAGGGAGAACAGGGTCTTGCCCAGCACCCGCGCCGGGGGCAGGCCGGTCCACTGGACCAGGCGCTGGTTCCAGTGGCGGATGACGCCGTTCTCGTCGGCCACGCAGCACCCCCACGGCACAGGGTCGAGCAGGCAGGTATCGGTCCGCACGGCCTAAACCTCCACGCCCGCGTCCGCCAGGATGGCGGCCAGCGTGTCCGGGGTGGTGACCATGACCATCTGGCCGGCGATCACCTCGGCGCCGATGGTGACATCGAGGGGGACGCCGATGCCCGCCCGGTGGTCCGGCGGCAACCCGTTCGCCAGCGCGCGGACCGATCCCTCGTGGTAGGCGGGCAGGTGGATGGCGGTGTGCTGGCCCCGGGTGTTGACCGTCATCCCCAGCAGGCCGTTGAGGACGATGTTGCCCACCTCGGTGAGCACGGTGCGGGTTTCCGTGTCGAGCCCATCCGCCTCCGCGTGCAGCAGCAGCGCCACCAGCCGGGCGGCGCCGGTGCACGGCATCACCAGCATGGCGGTGCCGTGCAGCCGCCCCGCGAAGCCCTGGCTCACCACCGCGACATCCTCCTGGCCGCCCAGGCGCATCAGCAGCTCGGGGCCGGAGCCGCCCCGGGCGACGGCGGGCACGCCCAGCGCCACCGGGCACGCAGCCAGGTCCGACAGGGCATCCGCCGCGTGGCCCATGCCGATGCCGATGAGCGCTTGCAGGGCATCCGACCGGAACGGGGCCGGGGTCATCGGGACACCCCCAGGGCCGGGCGCGGCGCATCGCGCTCCGGGTGCCCATCCCGTTCCAGGGTGGATCCCGGGTGCTCGCGTTGAAGAGCGGCGTCATCGACCGCAATCATCCTGACCACAGTACTTTCCCCATGTGGGCACCTCTCAAAACCGGCTGCGCGGTCCGATTGCTGCGTTGGGCGGTGCTCGAACCCTCGCCTATCACCATGATATGTCTCGGGTCCTCCGCTCCGTCCGCCTTGCACTCGGAGCGCTCGCGACGGTTTTGAGAGGTGCCCATGTGTCTTTTAAAGATAACGAACCCACGCGGGGCGTTTTGCACTCAAGCGTTTTTTCGGCGGCGGCCGGGGCTTCCTTTAGCCCGAACAACGCCGCGCAGCGCCGGGATTCCGCCATGTTGCGCCCGCCGCCGGGGGGGATGCGGATTGACCGACCGGTCAACTTTGCCCGTGGTGCCTTTCGAATCCCCGGTTTTTCATGGCATCGCGCGATTCGGCCGAGCGGTCCCCGGACGACGGGCGGTCAATCCGCCGGTCGGCCGGAAAGCAGGGGCCGGGGTTCCCCCCGGGCCCGAATCCGGTATCATGGGGACAGGACACCAACCGGCGGGCATGATCGGCAACATGAAACGGCAACGGACATGGGGCGAGGCCCTGGCGGCGCTGCTGGCCACGGCCGCCTTGTGCGCCGCCTGCGCCGCCACCGTGCAGGTGCGCACCGACTACGACGACAGCGCCGATTTTTCGCGCTACGCGACCTATTCGTGGATGGGGGAGGACGTGCGCCCGCTCAAGCAGCTGGAGCGGATGGGCCCGGCGGGGGACAGCCTGGTGCGGAAGCGCCTGCAACGGGCGGTGGGCGAGGCACTGTCCAGCAAGGGCTTCCGCGAGGTGCGCGAGAGCCAGGCCGACCTGCTGGTGGCGTTCCACCTGGCGGTGCGCCACAAGGTGGACGTGACCGACCTGCCCTACCGGCACCCGCACAACTGGGCCTATCACACCCAGGTGACCTATTACGACGAGGGAACCCTGGTGATCGACCTGATCGACCGCGAGCAGCGCCAGCTGGTATGGCGCGGCACCGCCACCCAGGTGCTGGCGGACGACAACGCCGCCAGCCGCGAGCGCATCGACCGCGCCGTGGCCGAGATCATCGCACGCTTTCCGCCCCCCTCCCGCTAGGCGCGGGCTGGGTCAGTCCAGATCGATCAGCACCTGGCGCACCACGCCGCACACCGTGGCCGGTCCCTTGATCTCGATGACCGGGTAGCGCGGGTTGATGGGGGCCAGGTAGCGGCGGCCGCCTTCGATGAGCAGCTTCTTGAAGGTGGCCTCCGCATCGTCGTCCAGACGCACCACCACCAGCGAGCCGTTGGCCGGCTGGCGCTCGGGGTCGACGACGATCACCGCGCCGTCCGGCACCTTGGGCTCCATGCTGTCACCCTTCACGCGCAGGGCGAAGGCGGTCCGGCCCACCCGCTTGGTGGTGTCGATCCACGCCTCGCAGTCGGCGGGCGAGACGGACTCGACCGTTTCCTGCCAGTGGCCGGCGGCCACCCAGTTGACGAGCGGCACCTGCGCCACCACCGTGGGGCCGGGCTGGAGCTGGCCGCTGCCGTAGATGGCGGACGGGCTGTCCACCTCGCGCATGAAGCCGCCACCGGGGCGGGGCATGGCGTAACCGCCCATCACGCCGTGCCGCGGCGCGTATTCGAGCAGCACGTCCATCCAGCCGTGGGGCTTGTCCATCCCCCGTTCGAGGCGGCGGGCGACGTTGTCGCCCATCTTGCGCGGAGTGCGCAAACTGATGATCTGACTTAGGTAGGCGGGACTCACGCCGCAGCGTTGTGCCAGTTTTTTCTGGCCCCCCGCCTCTGCGATCAGGCGTTTCAGGTTGTAGAGACGTATGGCTTTGGCATCCATAACTAGTATTAAAGCACCAATGCCACACGTTGCGTAAGACGTATTACGAATTTACATATGAAATAAGTCCGTAATGCATGCCGGGCGCCGGGGGCGGGAAACCGCCTTGCGCCCTATCAGGCTGGTGAAAAACGGCGTTTTTCGGCACGCCTGCGCCCGGCACAGGGATGTACCGGCGGATTTTACGCGCGTAAGTTATTGAAATAATGATAAACATTAAAACCGCGCTGTTCCGGTTCCGGGTTGAAAAAGGCCACGGATGGACTTTTTCAACATCCTGCCATGGATTCTAGCCGGCGCCCGCCCGGTCCATCCAGCCGCGCGGCCGCTCCATGGCGGCCTCCAGCCGCCGGGCCAGGCCCCACGGCACCCCCCCGCCCCCCTGCACCACGGCCACCAGATACGGCAGCCACACGGCCGCGCGTTCGGCCAGCGGCGCCACGCCGCCCGCCTCGGCCACCAGCCGGCCCAGGCCCCGCCGCCTCGGCGTGGGGGTGCCGTAGGCCGCCTCCGGCCGCTCCCGCTCACGCACGCGGTCCGCCATGGCGGGGAGCAGCGCGGGATCGGCCACGTCCATCCAGCCGTAGGGTTTGTGCATGCCCGCCTCCAGGCGCCGGGCCAGGTTGTGGCCCACGTTGCGGTTGACCCGCTCGCTCAGCACCTGCGACAGGTACGCCGCCGACACCCCGGTGCGCCGCGCCAGGTGCCGCTGCCCCCCCGCCTCGCGGATGAGACGTTCCAGATTGTGGCGCCGGATGGTGCGTACGTCCATGAATCAACCAGCCTCCCGGTAGGTGAAACTAGCAAGACGATACACTTTTCCCAGGTCCGTTCCAAGATGCAAAAAGCGGTTGACAAGAGTTTTAGCGTGACGCTATTACTTTTGGCGTGACGCAGCCCCCCCTTCCATCCATCCCATCGCCCCACCCCGGGCGCCACCGCTAGCGCCACGGCCATGCGTGAATACGCCAAGGTGGCGCCCCGCTTCTGGACCGGCGAGACCGGCCGCGGCATCCGCAAGGCCGGGCCCGACGCGACGCTGGTGGCCCTTTACCTGCTCACCTGCCCGCACGCCAACATGGTGGGGCTGTACTACCTGCCGCTGCCGTTCATCGGCCACGAGACCGGCCTGTCCGCCAGGCGGGTGCGGGCCGCGTTCGACTCCCTGGTGCGGCTGGACTTCGTGCAGCACGACGCGGAGCGCGAGCTGGTATGGGTGCGCGAGATGGCGCGCTTCCAGGTAGCCCCCCGCCTGAAGGGGACCGACAAGCGCGTAACGGGCATCCGCGCCCTGCTGTCGCGCCTGCCGGCCACCCCGCTGCTGACCCCGTTCATGGAACGCTACGCCCGCGTTTTTCATCTGACCGAGACCGAACCGCAACCATCCGGGAGCAATGGAGGAGGAAACCGTGAACACACCCCCAACCGGCGTTCACTCGTGGCCCGAAACCACGACGCACTGGCGCGCCAGACCGGACATGGACCCGATGGTGGCGCGCCTGTGGATGCGCATGATCGAGATCTACGGCCACCGCTGGACCTCCCAGTACGGTGAGATCCCCGAGCCGGGTTCCGGCAACCCGGCCATGACCACCTGGGCGCGCGGCCTCCTGGGCATTCCGGCGGCGCACGTCGCCCTGGGGCTGCACAAGCTGGTGCGCGCCCACGAGCCGTGGCCGCCCAGCCTGCCCGCCTTCCGCGCCCTGTGCCAGCCCACCCCGGACGACTTCGGGCTGCCCCCGGCGGACGCCGCCTGGGAGGAGGCGCGGCGCGCCTTTGGCGGCCCCAACCGGCGCCGCGCCTGGTCGCATCCGGCGGTGCGGCTGGCGGCGCGGCTGGTGCGGCGCGCGGGCATCGGCCCCGGCATGGCGCGCGAGAACGCCTTCCGCCACGCCTACCGGCTGCTGTGCCAGCGGGTGATGGCGGGAATCCCCCTGTCGGAGCCGCTGCCGGACGGCCTGCTGCCGTCCCCCGCCGAGCCCCCCGCCAGCGCCGAGGAGGCGCGCGCCCACCTGGCGGCGCTGAAGGCCATCGCCCTCCGCCCGGCCGCCAGGGAGGAGCGCCGATGACCGCCCACCGGCCGGACCAGCCACCGCACGCCTTCATCCCGGCGCCACCCACGGCCCCGGGGGAGCCCCCCTCCCACTCCGGCGTGCGCAGCAAGCGGGAGCCGATCCCCCTGCCCGTGGACGCGGCCCAGGCGGAGCTGGAGCGGCGCCTGCGGGGCACCCGCCTGCGTCCCCAGGCGGATTACACCACCGGCGACGTGGCGCGCATCCTCGGCGCCTCCCGCGAGACGGTCCGGCAGATGGTGCTGCGCTGGGAGCCGCCGGGCACCCCCGGCCGCCACCCGGCGGGGCTGTTCGCCTACCGCCTGGGCAGCCACCGCCGCGTGCCGCACCACGCCCTGGTCACCTGGCTGGCCACCAACACGGCCTACCTGCGCGACCAGATGGAGTGAGAAAAAAGGGCACCGGGAACGCGGGAAACGCTGAAAACGCAACGCCGCTGGCGGGGCCGCCGCGTCACGTCGGGCCCGAACGGGCGCACGCCCTTTTTTTGGAAGGAGAAACCCCATGCACGGCCCACACAACCCGCCGCACCCCTTGGTCCGGCGCCGGACCCCCGCCGCGCCGGACCAAGGGGTGGCGTCATCGCCGACGAGACCCCGCCGCCCACCGGGCCGGACCCGCTGGCGGACATGATCCGGGACGAGACCGTCTACGCCGCCCCCAGCGGCGGGGTGATGGGCCGGAACCCGAATCCACCGTGCCCTATTTCCGCCGCGCGGCGGAGCGGCCCACCCGGTGGCCCATGGCCGACGCGCGGTCAGAGCCCTTTGCCCGGGCGGTCAACGAACACCTGGGCAAGGTGGCCACCGGCCTCGCCGCGCTGGACCTTGCCGCCGCCCATGCGCGGATCGATGCCGCCGCCGGGCACGGCATGGGCGACATCCACGCGGCCACCCGCGCCGCGTCCGCCGCCGAGGCGGCGTTCGACGACGCCCGCCACCTGCGCGACCTGAACCGGAACACCGTCACCGGCCTCGATCAGGTGCACGGCTACCAGGACGCCGTGGCCGACGAAGCCGCCGACACGCTTTCGGACATCACCCATATGGGCTATGTCCGCGCGGTGGCCTGGTGTGCCCATTCCGTTCGCCGGGGGTCCGCCCGGTCATGCCGACCGCAGGTCAAACGCAAGAAACGCAAGGCGCGGGGTTGGGGCTCGGGATAGGTTGGGGGCGGCGGGCGATGGGCGCCCGCGTTTCCCCTTCGCGAGGCATCCCATGAGTGACCCCACCATCACCTCCCGCCCCCCGTCCCTGGATGAGCTGTTCCCCGACCCCCTTGCGCGCACCCCCACCAACCGCAAGTCGGCCTTGGGCGTGTGGGAGGAGACCCAGAAGGTCATGGCCGGAATGCCCACGGGCAATCTGTTCACCCGCGTGGCCTACCTCGAGGGCCAGCAGGGACTGGACCCGGCCAACATCGACCGCCTCATCCGCCACGAGGTGAGCAACGACTACCAATCCCGGACCGACCTCCCCGGCTGGCGCCCCAACTGGCTGGACCAGACCGGCGACATCATCGGCCCCCTGGCCGCCAACGTGGCCTTCCTGGCCGGCAACCCGGACTACGCGGGGCAGAACCCCGACACCCTGCTCAAGCAGCTGGGAACCGGCTGGAGACCGGTGCCGGCGCCGAACGTGCCGGCGCAAACCCCGGCCAACCAGTTCGGTTCCGGAGTCATGAACGGCCTCCACCGCACGGGCGCCGACCTGTACAACGCCGGTGCCGTGGTCACCCAACTCCCCGGCTTCGGCAACAGGGCGGCGGGCCTGCACGCCCAGGCCCTGGCCCAGGAGCGTGCGGCGGCAGCCTATCCGGCGCCGGGGCCGGACGCGAGCCTTCTTGAAAGAGCCCCGTGGATGCTCGGGAGCATGGTGGGCAAGTGGGGGCCGGCGGTGGCGGTGGGCGGCGCTCCGGCGCTGGCGCGCGGCGTGTTGGGGCCGGTGGCACGGGGAGTCCTTGCCGCGCTGGGCGAGGGGGCATACGCCGGCGCCACCGCCGCCGGACGCGCCCATGGCGGTCAACTCGGCCAGGGCGTGCCGCCGCACATCGCCGCCAACCGGGCCCTGGAAATCGGTGCCATCGTCGCCGGGGCCGGCGCCATGACGCCGCAACTGCCGGCCGGGACATTCGGGCCGGGGATGGCGGGGCAGGTCGGAACGATGGGCGTGAATGAGGGGGTGAGGGGGGTGGTGGAGAGCAGTACGGAACAGTATTTGAAAAGCCGATTTGGCCTCAGTAATCCCTAAGAACCAGGAAGGACCACGAATGCGTTGAAGATTCGAAACAGGGTATCGACGTGTAATTCCATGTCATCCGAGGGCACATCGCAGCCAGCATGGATTGGACCGGTGCTGGCGGCGGTGAAGAATTCCATCATTTCATACCGAACCCCACCGGCCGTTGCGTCGGCGGACGGCTTCCGGTAGGAAACCTCGTAGTACACCGCCTCCCGTCCGGTGAAGCGCCGACGTTCATGCACCAACAGGTGGACGTCGGCGTTCTTCACCTGGGCCGCCTTGATTATTTTGTCGGCATTTAACGCCCCAAGCGCCATTTCGAGCGGCACCTGATCGTAGCCTTCGACGTACATACGCCCGAACGTGCAAATCGTCGGCGCCGTTCCCCCCGGCGCCTGGATCTTCAGTTCCGCCTCCGGCATGGGCTTGGACTTGGCCTCCCAGTCCGCCGGGTAGCTTACGGAAAAGCCCGCCGCCCGGTCCGTGTAGGTGGTCCACTCCTCCCCGTGGCCGGGTGCGGGAAGGGCCAGCAGCAGAAGGGCAACGGCGGCGGGCAGGCGCATGGGGGCTCCAATAGCGAAGGGCCCGCGCATTCTAGCAGGGGGCGCGAGGCCGCGCCAAAGGGCCGTTCCGCCCCATGTCACAGGGCGCCCTCCGCGCGGTGGCCTGATCTTGCCATTCCATCCGCCGGGGGTCCGCACGGTTACGCCGACCGCAGGTCCGCCGGGCATCACCCATATGGGCTATGTCCACGCGGTGGCTGGTGTGCCCATTCCACCCGCCGGGGGTCCGCACGGTCATGCCGACCGCAGGTCCGCCGGGCATCATCCATATGGGCTATGTCCGCGCGGTGGCCTGACGTTCCCACTCCGTCCGCCGGGGGTCCGCACGGTCATGCCGACCGCAGGTCCGCCGGGGGGGGGCGATTAGAAGAGGACGGTCCAGCCTTGTTTCTGGGCCTGGGCGCGGGTGTAGGAGACGTGGTGGACGCGGCTGCCCTGGGCGTCCACCAGGGTGATGGTGCCGCCGCCGTTGGGAAGCTGGGCCCCCTTGCCGGACAGGGTGATGGTGGCGGCACCGCCGGGATTGAGGAACAGGGCGTGGAGGGGCTCGGCGCGGCCCCGCGCGTCGACGATGGTCCAGCCGGCGAGGCTGAGGCCCAGGGGCGAGCGGTTGATGAGGGTGACGGTTTCGTGCCCCGCGTCGGAGCCCTTGGGGTTCACCTGGGCGGCGACGATGCGCACCAGCCCCTCCACCGGCGTGCCCGGCGCCTCCGCCATGGGCGGCGTGTCGGGGATGGCGTGGCCGTGCTCGTCCGTGTGCCACGACTGGGGCTGGAAGGCCAGGAACAGGGCGGTCCAGCGGCCCCGGTCCACGTCCTGGAAGAACAGCGCGCCGTCGCTCCAGGGGGCATCGTCACGCATGAAGCGGCCCACGTTGCCCTGCATCATGTGAATGTTGTGCATGCCGCAGGCGGGGTAGAAGTTGAAGTGCTTGTCGCGCCGGTGGTCGGGCCCCCAGTGCTCGCCCACGGCATAGACGATCACGCGCGGGGTTTCCGTGGCGTGGAGCACTAGGCGGCCGATGGCGTCGCACAGGTCGTTGTCGGGGCCGGGGGCGTGGCACGGCAGGGGCACCATGTGCTCGCGCTTGACGCAGCCGCCACGCACATAGTCGATGGCGCCGCCGCCGGGGCGGCCGCGCATGGGGGAGAACCCCCACGGAAAGCCCACCAGGTGGCCGGTGACCGGGTGGCGGAAGTCGGTGTCGAGGGAGTACAGCAGTTCCGAGGGGTTCGTGTCGGAGCGGACGTTGATGGCCACGCGGGCGTCGGCGGAGGGGGCGTGGTGGCCGTCGGCCCGCAGGCGCAACTGGAAATGGGTGCGGGTGCCGGTGGCGGGCACGCTGCCCACCGCCCTGCCCTTCCACACCCCGTATGCGCCGTTGCCCATGGTCGTGCCGCCCTCCGCAGGAACCGCCCCGCACACCATAACCGCGGCGGCGGCGGGCCACAAGCCCCCCCTGGAAACCCGTCACGGCGCGGTGTAACATGCAACCCTTGCGGCCGGAATCCGCACAATGCTAGAACAGGACACCTCTCGAAACCTGCCGCGCGGTCCGATTGCTGCGTTGGGCGATGCTCGAACCCTCTCCTATCCAACGGATATGTCTCGGGTTCCGCGCTTAAGTCCGCCTTGCACTCGGACCGCTCGCGACGGTTTTGAGGGGTGCCCAAAAACAGGGGGAACCGCATGACCATTGTCCGAGGGGTCGATTTCTGCAACGCGCCGGACCGGCGCAGCCCCATCGTGGTGGCCGACTGCGTGCTGAACGGCACCGTGCTTACCGTGCAGCGCCTGCGCCGCCTGACCACCCTGGCGGATTTCGACCATTTGCTGCACGAGCCGGGGCCGTGGATCACCGGGTTCGACTTTCCGTTCGGCATGCCGCACCGGCTTATCGAAATGCTGGGCATGCCGCGGGACTGGTCCGCCTATGTGGCCGCCTTTGCCGCCATGGGCAGCGCCGGCTTCGTGCACTGCCTGGACGATTACCGCGCCGGGCGCGAGGAGGGCAGCCGCAACCACCGCCGCGAGACCGACTCGCTGGCGGGGGCGGCCAGCCCCATGAGCACGCTCAACCCGCCGGCGGCCAAGATGTTCGTGGAGGGGGCGCCCCGGCTGCTGGCGTCCGGCTGCCACATCCCCGGCCTGCGCCCCACCGACAGCGACCGGGTGGCGGTGGAGGCCTACCCGCGCGCCGCCGCCAACCACCTGATCGGCATGGAATCGTACACGGGCCCGGCCCCCCAGGCGCGGGGCGCCCTGGCCATGCTGGTGGGCGAGCTGGTGAGCGCCGAGACGCTGCGCCACTACGGCCTCATGGTGCGCATGTCCGACGCGCTCATGGCCGAGGTGGCCCGGGCCGAGAAGGGCGACGAGATCGACGCCGTGCTGTGCGCCCTCACCGCCGCCTGGGCCTGGACCCGCCGCGCCGACAACCACGGCGTGCCCGGCAACGCCGACCCCCTGGAGGGCTGGATCGTGGGCCCGGCGGTGGGTGAGAGCGGGGGGTAGGCGGGTGCCGGTGGCGCCCTTGACATGTACGGACATTTGCCGTACATTTCCGACGTATGCCTCCATTGTCGAAAGGCCCCGCCATGACCACACCCCCCCCCCACCGCACCCGGAACGCGGCTCGCGGCAAGGCCGGAATAAAAAACAGCCGGCTGGAGGTTCGCTTGACCCGCGAGCTCAAGGCTCTGGTTGAGCGCGCCTCCGGAATAACCGGGGCCAAGACCAGCGAGTTCGTGGTGGCCAGCGTCCGCGAGGCGGCACTACGGGCCATCCGCGATGAAATGGTCATGACCCTGAGCGCGGCCGACTCGCGCGTGTTCGCCGAAGCGCTTCTTTCCCCGCCCGAACCGTCGGCCCGCCTGCGCGAGCTGATGCGCGGGCCAGCCTCCGGAAGCTAGGTGTCGCCCGGCGGCCCGGACTGGGCCATCGCCCCCCTTTCCAGGCACCATGACCGCGCCGGGTTCACCTGTGGCGACCCGGCGTTGGATCGCTACCTCCGGGAGTTGTCGGGCCAGGACGCGAAGCGGAACCTAGCCAGCCCCTTCGTCCTGACCCGCGACAGCGATCCGAAGGTGGCGGGATATTACACCCTTTCGGCGCAGGTTGTGGAACTGGCTGCGCTGCCACCCCACGCGGCGCACCAGTTGCCTGGCTACCCGAGCGTTCCGGCCACCCTGCTGGGGCGTCTGGCGGTGGCGCTGGCCCACCAGAAGCAGGGCCTGGGGGGAGTGCTGTTGCGGGACGCATTGCAGCGCGCGGCGACGGTGGCCGAACAGGTGGCGTCATACTGTGTGGTGGTGGATGCCCTTCCCCCCGCGGTTGCCTTTTACGGCAGGCTCGGCTTCATTCAGCTTCCGGGACGTCCCGACCGGCTGTTCCTTCCCATGACAATCATTCGCAAGACGCTGACATGACCATGCCCCACGAGAACATCCCCTTCGATACCATGCCGTGGCAGGACAAGGCGCCGGGCCTGCGGGTGAAGAGTGTGCTGCGCGGCACCATGCGCATCCGGCTGGTGGAGTTCGGCCTGGATTTCGTGGAGCCGGGGTGGTGCGACACGGGGCACGTGGGGTATGTGGTCTCCGGCCGGTTCCAGGTGGCCTTCGAGGACGGCATCCGCACCTTCAAGGCCGGCGACGGCCTGCACATCGCGCCGGACACCCCGCACCGCCACCACGCCACCGACGCGGTGGCCACCGTGTTCCTGGTGGAGAGTTTCGGATAGCCCCTACTTGAACGCCACCCCGTTGTTGCCGATAAAAGGGAAAATGGGAGGCGATCTGGGGGGCAGGGATGACCATCGCGCACATTGCAAACGGGATGCTGGCCGCCAGCCTTGCGACCCTGGCCGCGGCGCTGGTTCCGGTCCGCCACCTGATGCGCGAGCTGCCGGTGGGCACCATCCGCCGCCGCTGGTACGCCATGACCGTGCTGATCGTGCTGTTCATGGTGGCCTACGCGGCCTTTACCGCCCTGTTCCAGGGCACCCTGCTGCACCTGGACGACCTGATCGTGCCCACCGTGTTCCTGCTGGGGGCGTGCTTCGTGTGGCTCACCGCGCACCTGTCGTTCCTCGCGGCCATGGACGTGCGCCGCATCAGCCTGCTGGAGCGGGAGAACATCACCGATCCCCTCACCGGCGTCCACAACCGGCGCCACATGGAGGCGCGCCTGGCGGAGGAGATCGCCCGCTCCCGGCGCTACGGCATGCCCCTGTCGGTGATCCTGTTCGACATCGACCACTTCAAGCGCATCAACGACGCCTACGGCCACCAGGTGGGCGACAACGTGCTGACGGCGCTGGGCCGCCTGGCCACCAACGCGCTGCACCAGGCCGACATCGTCACCCGCTACGGCGGCGAGGAGTTTCTGGTGATCGCCCCCTCCACCAACCTGGACGAGGCGGTCAGCGCGGCGGAGCGCCTGCGCCAGAAGGTGGCCGACCACGCCTTCGTGGCCGGCGCGGGGGACGACCCCCGGCGGGTGATCCCGGTCACCGTCAGCATGGGCGTGGCGTGCCTGGCCGGCCTCTCCGAAAGCCGCGACGGGCTGCTCATGCGCGCCGACATCGCCCTCTACCGGGCCAAGGCGGCCGGCCGCGACCGGGTCGAGCGCGCCACGGGGCAGCGGGCCGCCGCCTGAAGCGGCTCCCCCGCGGCTCCCTTCCCATTCCCGCCCCGACCTGTCATGCTGCCTGTTTGCACCTTTTCTTGAGCCCCAAGGGGGGAAGACCATGACCGAGCACGACGACCGGAACGGCAACCTGGGAAGCGGCCTGGCGGTGGGCGAGCTGCGCGCCGTCATCATGGGCGACGGGGCCGGCGGGGAGCAGCTGGTGACCCTGGCCGCCAAGGTGCCCGACGGCGTGCTGGTCCACGAGGCCGAGCAGGCGCAGGTGGGCTTTCTGCCCGGCCTGATCGTGGTGCGGGAGGAGTCGCTGTCGGTGCCCATCCTGGTGCTGTTCATCATCGTCAACCAGCACTTCGACCCGCCCTGCGACCTGGCGGTGAACGTGACCGACGCCAACTCGGCCCAGGTGCTGGAGCGGCTGATGGCCCAGGACCGGCTGCACCTTTTGGTGTCGGACACCGTGGGCAGCAAGGCCATGGTGCTGGGGGGCAACCCGGTCAGCCGGCGGATGCTGCCCGGGCTCATCGAACACGCCCGGCGGGTGGCGCCGCCGCAGATGCCCCACGACGCCTTCTGGAACGTGACCCGCGCCGTGTACTCGGCGTTCGGCGGCGGCAGCGGCCTGCTGGCCCTGTTCTCGAACCTCATCAACGACGGGCAGGAACTGCCCATCCACACCTTTCAGCCGTCGGACCTGGGGCGGGGCGCCGCCAGCCAGGAGGCCTAGGGGCCCCCCACCCCCGGCGCGGGCGGCGGGGATGGTGCCTTGTCCGGGGCCGTCCCAACCGGGGCCGTCCCAACCGGGGCCGTCCCGCTCAGGGCCTCCCAATCCAGGGCCTCCTCGTCCAGGGCCTCCTCGTCCAGGGCCATCGTGCCGTTCCCCTGGGCCGGGGCCGACGCGGCGGCGGCCTGGGCGGGCATGACCAGTTCGGCCATGCGCGGGATCACCGGCGAGTCGGGCCGCACCAGGCTCAGCTCGAGCAGGGCGAGGGCGGTGCCGTGAGCGGAATCCATGGCCCGGTAGCGCAGCCCCGCCTGCTCCAGCCAGAAGGCGCCCTGGTCCGGTTCGGCCGGGGTGCCGATGCCGCGCGCCAGCATCATCCCCAGGGCAAGCTGGGCGGCCACGTTGCCATCGTTGGCGGCGGCGTGCATCCAGGCCAGCAGGTCCTCGGGCCGGGTGGGCAGCGGGGCGCGCCGGGGCGTGGCCATCCACGCGGCGCGCTGTAGCCAGCGCACCGCCTCGGGCCGGTCGGGCTGGATGCCGACCCCCTCCCCAAGCAGATGGGCGAACAGCAGCATGGCCTCGGACACGCCCCCCTGGGCGGCGCTGTGGGCCATCCCCGCCGCCAGGTCCGGCCGCGCCGGCACGCCGCGCCCGGCCAGGAACATCAGCGCCAGCCGGTAGCGGGCGCGGGGCAGGTCCGGCGCGGCGAAGCGGTAGAGCACCGCGGCGGTTTCCAGGTCGTGCTGGGGACCGGGGCGCTCCAGCACCTCGGCCATGGCCAGCTGGGCGGGGGACAGGCCCGCCATGGCGGCGGGGCGCAGCCACTCCACGGCGGCGGCATCGTTCCGGGGGATGCCGCGCCCGTTGGCATACATGTCACCCAGGTAGAAACGCGCCCACATGTTGCCCCGGGCGCCCAGCGCCGCGAACCCCTGGGCCGCCTCCACCCAGCGCCCGGCGCTGTAGTGCTCCATGGCCCCGGCGAAGGCGGGGCTGGTGGCCAGGGTGGCCAGCAGGTGGGCGCGCAGGGCGGCGGTGCCGGTAAGGGTGGGTGCCGCCTGCCCGCCGTTCGCCGGGGGCGCGGGTTCAATCCCCTCCCCCGGCGTTGAACCGGCCGGGGCGTCCGCCTCGTCCGCCGTGTTCGCGGCGGGGTCCGCCCCGCCTTCCTGGGCATGGACGGCGGGGGTGGCGAACAGCGCCAGCAGCAGCAACAGGACGGCGCGGCCCATGGCGGCTCCTTCTCCGGGTGAGATCAATCGGGAATGGACGGAACATGGTACCGGCGCTGCGCGGGGCGTTGCAAACGGCGGCGTGGTCGGGCGACCACCCCCGGCACCCGGTGACAGTATAGCAATACGATTGAATTTTGCGCCATCCGGCGCTATACTGCGCGCGAACGTGGGGGTGGCCGTGGCCCCACCTGGCCTTAACCGCGAAGGAGGCACCCATGCCGCTCATGCCCACCCATTTTCCCTTCCGCCCCACTCCCCTGGAATCCATCCTTCCACCGGAGCGCCCTGCCCGGCGACCCATCACCTGGCGCGGGCGGCCGGGGGAGCCCACGCCCCTGTGGGCCATCTTTGGCGACGACCCGCCCTACGACTACCGCCCCGGCATGGCCCTCGCCCCGGAGGACGGTGGAGCGCCGGAAGTGCCCGCGCCGGCCCCCCAACCGGAATCCGCCAGTGCGCGCGCCCTTGAGCCGCCAGACGACAAACCGGCTCTCGACACCTGGCGTGGCGCCACGTACGAGCCGCCCTCAGACGCGTTCCTAACCGAATACGCCAAGGCCGCCCGCGCCGCCGGCCTGCCCGGCACCTACCTGACCGGGCACCGCGTGCTTGGGATCGGCCCGTACCACCTTGCCGGCGAGCACGTCGGCGAGGACGGCACCGTGCAGTGGGTCAGCGCCAGGCCAGACAATTATTGGTTCGGACGGTTACAGGGGAACGTGAACGAAACGCGCGACCGGCCCGAGCAGAACACGACACTTGGGCTGGTCGTCCCGCCCGCCGGCATGACCGACGTCCAGTACATCGAGGTATTAAAGGCAACGAACAACACCTATCCGGACAACGTGGATTACGACCTGTTTCCGGGAATCGGAAACGGTTACAACTCGAACAGCTATATTCACGGCATCCTCAACGCCACCGGAGGAAGGGCATCGGTCGACCTTAACGACTTTGTCGGCGGATCGTCCCCCCTTCCACCGTATTATCATGGACGGTGATGCACCCCTGGACTCGCCCATCGCCGCCCGCCCCCATGGCCCTGGTGGCGCTGCTGCTCTCCGTGGCAACGCTGGCGTCCGGCTGCGCGCCGGTGGTGACCCGCTACCGGCATCTGTCCCTGTCGGACGTGGACCACATGGTGGTCACCCAGACCGGGCGGCCCGCCCTGCAAGGTCATGCCCGCCTGTTCATTCGGCCCATGCCCCTGGCCTACCGGCTGGAGCGGGAGCGTTACACACTGCTGTTCGAGGTGGACCCGGAGCGGCCCGCCTCCCTGTATGTGGGCGTGACATCGACTCATGGGGTGCATGCCCTGCGGTTCGCCGCCGTCCCAGGCGGTGGTTGCGTCCGCGTCTGGCCGCCGGATGCGGCGCTGCGCCCGGACCGGTGGCTGTATTCGTGGATGAGCTGCCACCCGCGGGCGCCCGCGCCGGATCGGCTCATGCGCTTTTCGGTGCTCGACGCCCATGGTGACGTGGCGGGCGAGGAGGCCATCCCGTTCACCCTCGACGGGAACGGATTCTACATGTACCTGGACGCCATCTGATGTCCCTCACCAAATGGCTGCTGCGCCTGTTCGGGCTGGCGTTGGTGGCGTTCCTCGTCTACGCGTGGACGCCGGCGTTCAATCGTTACCACTACATTTTGCTGGAGGGCGCGGAGGGGGTGGGTGTGGTGGAGCGCGCCGAGGTAAGCCCTCCGATGATCGGGGCCTTCATCGGCACAATCCCCACCCGTTACCAGGCGGAACGCCCCGGTTACACCATCCTGTTCAACGTTCCCGAGCACGGCCAGGGGTCGGCACTGATCATCACCGCCACACCACCCGGCGTGACACTCCAATTCGAGGAAGAGGGGGGTTCCGCCGGCGATTGGTGCGGGCGTGGCGAGCCCTGGGAGACATTCGCGGTCCCGCCCAACTGGATATTCAACGCGTGGCGATGCGCCCCGGAGCGGGAGCGCACCCACCGGGTGATGCGCTTCGACGTGCTGGACGCGGACGGCAACGTGCTGGGACGCGAGGCGATTCCCTATCGGCGCGTGACGGACGGGTTCTATTTTTATCTGGACCTGCTGTAACAGCTCGCTTTTGCAAGATTCCGGGCAGTGGAGGCCAGCTACAATGACAAGGCGCCAGCCTGTTCCCCGAACAGATGGGCGGCGTCAATTCCAACGGCGTGGTGCCCACGCTGCTGGACCGGGCGGGGGGATGGTCCACCTTCGACTTCGGCGGCACAATCGGCGGCTCGCGGCACATTCCCGACTACCACTTCGCCCCCACCGCTGACGGCGTGGCCCCGGTTGGAACCTATTACCGCGACATCGCCAACTGGGCGTGGCGCCTGGCCAACCCGACCTACGGCAACCAACCGCGCTAACTGGATACCCGGTGTCCGCATGTGCTATGAGCCACGCCTACTAATATAGTGGTGCCATGAAGACCTTTCTGATGTCCCTCACCAAATGGCTGCTACGCCTGTTCGGGCTGGTGACACTCGCCTTCATTGTTTTCGTGGTGGCGTCTGGATTCGAGCGGTACCACTACATATCGATCGAGGGCGCGGAAGGTGTCCGGATGGTGGAACGGGCGCGCCCGACACTCCTCGGAGTGCAGTTTTTTGTCGGTAAGGTTCCCGTCCGCTATCAAGCGGAGCGCCCTGGCTACACACTGCTGTTCACCATGCCCGAATATATCGAAGGGCCAGCCTTGGAAATCATGCCCCAACCACCCGGAACGACACTCCGGTTCAACCCGGAAGTGGGTGCCCCCGCTGAGTGGTGCGGCAGCGGCGCGCCCAGTGAGGCGACGCTGAGCGCACCCCCCTGGTGGTTCAGCGCATGGGAATGCACGCCGGAGCGGGCGCGCACCCACAGGGTGATGCGTTTCGACGTACTGGACGCGAACGGCAACGTGCTGGGCCACGAAGAAATTCCGTACCAATGGATATCACGCGGGTTTTCCCTCCTCTCCGACTTGGGATGACCGGCACGATCGGCCCCGGCACCACACGGGACAGCATGTCATGCGCTTCGACATGCTGGGGCGCGAGGAGATACCCTACCGGGTGGTCCGGGACGGGTTCTATTACTACATCGACGCCATCTGACCGGGCGGGGTGCTACGGCGTCCAGTCCTGCTCGTGGGGGTGGGCCAGGGTGGGGTCGGGGGTCATGAAGTCCTCCCCGGCGCCCACGGCGACCGGCCGGGGCGTCCCGGCCCGGTCCAGCTCCTCCAGGAACACGCGCGGGGCGCGGCCGTTGGGGTCGAGGGCGTGGGCCTTCTCGGCCTGCTCGCGGGCCAGGTGGGGCTGGCCGTTCAGGCGCAGCAGCTCGGCGGCGGCCAGCATGTCGTCCACCGCCTCGCGGGTGAAGCCCATGGCGTGCAGCTCGGCGGCCAGTTGCAGGCGGAAGCGCACGTTGACCGGGTCCAGCACGCGCATCTTGTTCAGGGCATTCAGCGCCAGCTCGCGGCAGCCCGCCTCCACCTGGCCGCGGGCGTAGGCCAGGTAGCACGACGCCGCGTCGCCCATGCGCTCCAGGTGCGCGTGCAGGCGCGCCATGTGCAGCAGCATCTCGGCCCGCTGCGGGGCGATGCGCCGCACCTTGCCCAGCATGGCCAGCGCCCGGTCCGGGAAGCCCGCCTCCTCGAAGGCCTGGGCGGCGCGTTGGTAGTGGGTGATGGCCTCCTCGGGCTGGCCCTGCTTGTCGTGGATGTCGCCCACGCAGTTCCAGCCGCAGGCGGCGTTCTCGCCCTCGGCGTGGCTCAGGTAGGCGGACCACAACTCCAGGGCCTTCTTGTGCTGCCCCTGGCGCAGCAACTGGCCGGCCTGCTCGTAAAACTTGACGTATTCGCCGGCGGTGCGGCGCCCGACCGTGAGGGATGGCGCGCCGGACTCGCCGCGGGCGCGCCGGAGCAGCGCCTCCGGGTCGGGCGCGGCGCTGTAGCGCGGCAGGCGCGCCAGGGCGCGCAGGGTGCGCGACACCATGGCGCCGCCCTCGGGCAGGGTGTGGAAGCCGTCGGTGACGCTCACCACCGAGGCGCCGATCTGCTCCACCCGCACGCACAGGTTGAGCCAGTCCGACAGGTTGGGGGCGGCGAACGCCAGCCGGTCCACCACCAGCACGTCACCGGCGGACAGCGCCTTCAGGGCCGCCTCCATGGACGCGCCGTAGGGGGTGGCGGGCTGCTCCGCCGGCTCCACGTGCACCGCCTCCAGGGGGATGCCCTGCTCGCGGCACCAGGCGCTGATGACCAGGTTCTGGGCCGAATCGCTGGCGGAATCGGAATGCTTTCCGGCCGGCACCCTGATGTAGCCGATGGCCTTGCTCATCTGTGTTGGATCCCTCGTCGTTGCCG
Organism: Nitrospirota bacterium; assembly: GCA_016212085.1. Taxonomy (GTDB): domain Bacteria; phylum Nitrospirota; class JACRHL01; order JACRHL01; family JACRHL01; genus JACRHL01. The sequence goes on from JACRHL010000021.1 coordinate 120,913, forward strand.
TGGTGACGGCCCGCGCGCGGGGCGCACGGGCACCGCCTCCTGTCGGCGGAAAGCGGCGGGGACTTTACGGGCGGGGGGGATCAGGTGCGGAAGCAGGCGTTGCCGCCAAAGCGCACCCCGTGGAAGGAGGCGTCGCGGCCGAAGCGGGTGCCCCGGAAATCCGCGTTGGCGGCGAACTCCGCCGCCTCGAACGCGGCCAAGGCGGCAAAGCGCGCGGTGCCGAACCCCACCCGGCCCATGAACTGCGCCCCCTCGAAATCCGCATCCCCGGCGAAATCGGCGGACTCGAAGTCGGCCTCGCGGTGGAACCTGCACAGGGCGAAATCGGCCACGCCGTCAAAGTGCGCCGAGTCGAACCCCGCCACCCCCTTGAACTCCGCCTGCAGGAACAGGGCGGCGCCCTGCAGGCGCGCCGAGTGGAAGTCCGCATCCTTGTGGAAGGTGGTCCAGGACAGCTTGACATCGCCGTGGAACACCGCCGAGCGCAGGTTGCAGGAGCCCGAGAAGTGCGCGCCCGACAGCACCATGGGGCCCGGAAAGACCGTGCGCCGGAAATCCACCGCGCCGCACTTGAGCTCCGGCAGCACGAACGCCAGCCTCTCCTCGCCGTGGGTCACCCGCGCCTGCCACTGCTCCAGGTAGGCCAACAGACGCTGGGCCTGAAGGGCGGGGCGCCGGGCCATGGGCCAGTCGTCCCGGTCGAACGGGTCGCGCTCGGCGGGGGCGTGGAAGACGCAGAAGCATTCCGGCTCGGCCTCGGTGCCGAAGTTGCCCACCTCGTCCACCCAGCACTGGTCGGTGCCGTCGCAGTTGAAGCCGGTCGCGGCGGTGTAGTTGGCGAACTCCGGGTGGGGCGATTGGCAACGGGCCATGGCGGGTCCTTACAGGCTGGGCGCGAAACGGGGCGCCACGCCTGGCGTGCCGCTCCCCGAAGTGTACCCGCCCCCGTGACGCCTTTGCCAGCACCGGGGCCCGCCGGCGCACCGGGATGCCGGACAAATTTTTCGGGATCGCCGTTAAACCGAACAAAGCGCTTTATTTCAAACAGTTATAAAGGCAATCCCGGCCCATGCGGGCCGCCTTCCGGGGGTCCGTTCCGCACATCTGGCAGGCAA
>JACRHL010000004.1 GCA_016212085.1 Nitrospirota bacterium
GGCCGGGCGGCGCGGAGGGCGTGGACATGTCCGGCGTGGGCGCCGGGCCGGCCGATTCGGCCTGCACCTGGGCGCTGGCCGGGGCCGCCGGAGCCGGTGGCCGCGCCGTCGCGCCAGGGGCCTGCGTGGCCGCCTGGGGCGCCGTGCCGGCGCTGGCGGACGGGATGGCCGTGGCGGACGGGATGGGGGCGGACGCGGGGGCCCCGCCCGCGCCGTCGGCCACCCCAAGCCCCGGCCCCGCGCCGAAGGCCGCCGCAACCGACGGGCCGACTCCGGCCACGGCCGCCGCCTCGGGGTTGGCACCCTCGGTGGGAGGCGGCGGCCCGGCCCTGGTCGTACTGGATGCATCCGCGCCGGCGGCGTCGCACACCGTCGCCGCGAACCGGGTGGGGGCGGTCTCCGCCGGGCCGCCCGCCGGGGGGGCCACGGCCGCCGTGGCGGTGCCCTCGGCGCCCGCATCGTCCTTGGGGGTCTGGCTCGGAGAGGCGGACCGGGTGGCCGCCTGGACGTCCGCCGTGGCCCCGTCGGCGGCCCCGTCGGCCGGGGCCACGCCGCGTGGGGCGTCCCCGTCGCCCTGGCCGTCGGCCCGCTGCCGCTCGACGCGGGAGCGGGGTTCCGGGCGGCTGGTAGCGCGGCTGTGGCCGGCCCGCTGGCCGGCGGCATCACGGCTGTCGCGGGCATCACGGCTGTCGCGGGCGGCGCGGCCCGGGCCGCGCTCGCCGGTGGCGGCCAGGGCATCCTGGAAGGCCCGCGCCCGCTCCGGGAAGCCGGTGTCCGGGGCCATTTCCGGCAGGTCGCCGCGCGCCACCGGCGCGGCCATTTCCATTTCGCGAATCATCATGCGCGTCACCACCGTTAAAGTGTCCGGGCGCGGGGCCCGATAAGTCCGATAAGGGGGGGGCCGATGCCCGCCCGCAACCGGATCCCCAAAAAATCAGTTGGACCTGGCCAGCCGCTCCCCCAGCCGCGCCGCCTTGTCCTTGGGCATGAACTCCATGATGCCGGCGGCGGCCTTGTCCTTCATGGCGGCGAACAGGGAGAGCGCCACCCGCTCGTCCATGCCGTTCAGGATGGGCGCCGCCTCCTCCGGGGTCATGGCCTCATACACCTTGACGAGCTTGCGCACCTTGTCATCGTTGGCCCGGTCGACCACCTCCTGGCGCCGCGCCAGTTCCTGGCGCAGGGCCTCGTTCTTGGCGATGAGCGCCTCCAGGTCGGCCTGCATGCGCTTCACCCGCTCCTCGCGCGCGGCCAGTTCCGCCTCGCGTCCGGCCATGGCCTCCTGCCGCTCGCGGGTGGCCTTGTCGACGATGGCCTCGATGGAGGTGTCGAGCATGGCGTCCCCCCCCTCCTCCGCCGCCGCCAGGGGCACCCACGCCAGCAGCGCCGCCAGCGCAAGGCCGGTGATCCAGCGCACCGTTGCCATCACTCCACCTCCATGTAGCCGCGCCGCGCCAGGGCGTGCAGGTCGTCCAGGGCACGCTGTCCGCGGCGCTCCCGGTCCGCCCGCAGGCTGGCCAGACGCCTTGCGATGACGGTTTCCATGCCTTGCAGGTTGTGGCGCGCGTTCACCCATATGTCCTCCGCCTTGCGCAGCGCGTCGCGCTGGCGCACGCAACCGCTGGCGGCGTCGTCCACGCGGCGGGCCAGGACGTCCAGGTAGCGGTAGGCGTCGGCCATCGGGTCCACCCCCATGCCGGCCCGCGCCTGCCCCGAGAGTTCCGCGCGCACCCGTTCGCGCTCCTTGTCGAGGCCCGACAGCGCCGCCTCGGCACGGGCCAGGTCGGCCACCCGGTCCGCGAAGTCGCGGCGCGCCTGCCGCTCGCGCACGGCGGCCAGGCGCCGCACCAGTTCCAGCCCCCGGCTCATGCCGCCGCCTTACGGGCGAGCTGTTGCAGGTGGTTCACCGTTTCGCCCCAGCCGGCCCGGTCGTGCACGCCCTGGGTGAGGAACGCCTCCACCTCCTTGCGCAGCTTCACCGCCTGGTCCAGGTCCGGGCGGTTGCCGGGCTTGTAGGCGCCGATGGTGAGCAGGTCGCGCGCCTCCTCGTACACCGCCAGCATGGCGCACAGCCGTTGCGCCGCCGAAACGTGCTCCGGCGCCACCACGTCCACCATGACGCGGCTGACCGAGGCGCCCACGTCCAGGGCCGGAAAGTGCCCCGCCGCCGCCAGCCCGCGGGACAGCACGAAGTGGCCGTCGAGGCTGGCGCGCAGGGTGTCGGCCACCGGGTCGCCCAGGTCGTCGCCCTCCACCAGCACCGTGTAGATGCCGGTGATGCTGCCCTGCCCCTGGGCGCCCATGCCGGCGCGCTCCACCAGGGCCGGGATGGCGGCGAACACGGACGGGGTGTAGCCCTTGGTGGCGGCGGGCTCGCCCACGCTCAGGCCCACCTCGCGGCGGGCCATGGCGAAGCGGGTGACCGAGTCCATCATGAGCATCACCTTCAGACCCCGGTCGCGGAAATACTCGGCGATGGCGGTGGCCACGTAGGCACCGCGCTGGCGCAGCAGGGGGGCCTTGTCGGCGGTGACCGCCACCACCACGCTCCTCGCCATGCCGCCGGACCCCAGCTCGCGCTCCACGAATTCGCGCACCTCGCGGCCGCGCTCGCCGATGAGGGCGATCACGTTCACGTCGGCGGCGCTCTGCCCGGCGATCATGCCCATCAGCTTGGACTTGCCCACGCCGCCGCCGGCGAAGATGCCCACCCGCTGCCCCTCGCCCAGGGACAGCAGGCCGTCGATGGCGCGCACGCCGGTGGGCATGGGGGCCTGGATGCGGCGCCGCGCCATGGGGTTCAGGGTGACGCCGTGCAGCGGCATGCGCCGGGCGGCGGGATCGGCGCCAAGGGGGCGGCCGTCGATGGCGTCGCCCATGGCGTCCAGCACCCGGCCCAGCAGGAACTCGCCCGCCAGCACGCCGGGGCTTTGGCCCACGGGCTTGAGCCAGTCGCCCGGCCCGATGCCCAGGGAGTCGCCCAGGGGCATCATCAGCGCGCGGCCGTCGCGGAAGCCCACCACCTCGGCGCGCACGCGGGGGCGGCCCGCGTGGTCCAGCACCTCCACCATGTCGCCCAGGGAGCAGGCCATGCCGGTGCCCTCCATGAGCAGCCCGAAGGCGCGGGTGAGCCGCCCGTAGGCGCGCACGTCGGCCTTGAGGGGCGCCTGCCCGAGCCGTTCCGAAAGGGTGAGAACCGCCATCTACAGCCGCTCCATGAGGGTTGCCAGGGCCTGCTCGAAGCGCGTGACCAGGGTGGCGTCGATCAGCTTGCCGTCGCCCTCCAGCACCGCCCCGCCCCGCTCCATGCCGGGGTCGGTGACCAGGTCGAAGTCGTTGGCCAGCAGCGCCAGCAGGTCGGCGCGGTGGCTGTCCAGCACCGGCTGGTCGTCCGGGTGGATGCGCACGGTCAGGCGCGCGGTAGGGGCAAAATGGTCGCGGGCCAGGGCGATGCCCGCCAGGGGCACCGGGTGATCCACCGCCACCTCGTAGTCCAGCACGGCCCGGGCCAGGGCGATGGCCAGGTGCAGCACGTCGCGCTCCGCGTCCGCCACCAGGGCGGCGCGCATGTGGCGGATCTCGTCGCGCACCACGGTCACCGCGGCCAGCATGGTCTGGGCCACCTGCTCGCCCTGGGCGTAGCCGGCGCGCTCCCCGGCGGCGAAGCCGGCGGCGTAGGCGTCGCGCTCCATCTGGGCCAGGCGCTCCTCGGTGAGCAGCGGCTGCACCGGGCGGATCACCGGCTGCGGCTGCGCCGGCAGCTTGGCGGCGAGGCGCTGCGCGCCGCCCAGGGGCGGGCGCTCGAGGACGCGGCTATTCGATGAGGGCATCGCCACCGGCACCTCCGCCACCCAGGATGATGCGTCCCTGGTCCCCGAGGGACTTGACGGTCCTGAGGATCTCCGCCTGGGCCGATTCCACCTCGCTCACCCGCACGGCGCCCCGGTCCTCCATGTCCTCCTTGAGGATGACGGAGGCGCGCTCCGACATGTTGCGGAAGAACAGATCGCGCACCGCCGGCTCGGTGCCCTTGAGGGCGATGGCCAGCACGTCGCGCCCGATCTCCTTGAGGATCTCCTGCACCCCCTTGTTGTCGAGCTTGATCAGGTCCTCGAACAGGAACATGCGCTTGCGGATGTTCTCCGCCAGGTCCGCGTTGACCCGCTCGATCTCCGCCAGGATGTTCTCCTCCGTGGCGCCGTCCACGTAGTTGAGCACGTCGGCGGCGGCCTGGATGCCGCCCGAGGTGCGGGTGCGCGAGCTGCCGCCGGAGAGCAGCTCCTGCTTGAGCACCGCGCCCAGGTCGCGCACCACGTTGGCGGGCACCTGGTCGATGGTGGCCATGCGCAGCACCACGTGGGCCACGTTGTCCTCGCGCAGCAGGGGCAGCACCTGGCTCGCCAGGGGCGGGTCCAGGTAGGAGAGGATGATGGCGATGGTCTGCGGGTGCTCGTGGCGCAGGAAGCCCGCCAGGGTCTTGGGGTCCAGCCAGTTGAGGGATTCCAGGGAGTTGGTCTCGGTCTGGATGCTTTCCAGCATCTGCTCCGCCTTCTCGCGCCCCAGGGCGTTCTCGAGCACGCGCTGGATGTAGTCCTCGCCGCCGATGGCGGAAAAGCCGCCGTTGGCCACGGTCAGCTCGCCGAACTCGCGGATCACCTCGGCCACCTGGGTGGGCGACGCGGAGGTGAGCTTCATCATGTGGGACGAGATGGTGAACACGTCGCGCGAGCTCAGGTGCCTCAGCACGTTGGAGGCCGCCTCCTCACCCAGGGCGAGCAGGAACAGGGCCGCCTTCTGGATGCCGGAGAGGGCGTTTTCGGTTGCGGTGTCGGCCATGGTGACAGGTCAGTTCCCCTAGGAGTCCTTGAGCCAGTTCTTGAGCAGCTCGGCGGCCTGACGCGGGTTGTCCTCGGCCATGCGCAGCACGTCCGCGCGGGTGGAGGGAAGGATCCCCTTCACGTCGAAATCCTCGAACAGCAACTTGTTCTCGCTCTCCAGCTGGCTCACGGTCTTGGGCAGGCCGTCGGCCAGCACCAGGTCGGTGCTGGCGGCGCGGGGCGACTGGGACGCCACGCCCACCAGCGGCCTGAGCACCAGGAACACCACCATCGCCACCGCGACCAGCGCCAGCAGGTAGCGCACCGCCGGGGCGGCCAGCGGCATGAGCTTGTCGGTCATGCCGGGCTCCGCCGGCTCCTCCGCCTGCTCCATGCCCACGAATGGGATGGAAACCACCTCCACCGAGTCGCCGCGCTCCGCGTCGAAGCCCACCGCCTTCTTGACCAGGGCGGCATAGGGGGCCATGTCGGGGGCGGCGCCGCCCTCGCCGGCCACGGCGCCCGCGTCCACCAGCACCGCCACGCTCAGGCGCTTGATCTGGCCCACCTGGGCCACCGTGTGCGACACGGTCTTGTTGAGCTCATAGTTGATGGTCTCGGACTGGTTCTTGGACTTGTTGCTCTCGCCGCCGGACCCGCCCGGGGTGGTGACGCCCACCACGCCGCCGGCGGCGGCCGAGGCGCCCTCGGCCTGCTCCTTGCTGCGCTGCTCGGAACGCACCACGGCCACCTCCGGGTCGAACAGCTCCTGGGTGGTCTCGGTGCGGGTGAAGTCCAGCTCCGCGGCCACCTGCACCTGCACCCGGTCGTGGCCCACGGTGGGGGCCAGGATGTCCATCACCGCGCCCCGCAGGCGCTCCTCCACCTGGTAGCGGTAGCCGGCCTGGGAGTTGACCATCAACGTCTCGCCGTCCTTCTCGCCGCCGGCGTAGAGCACGCGGCCGGAGAAGTCGACCACCGTCACCCGCTCCGGCTCCAGCCCCGGCACCGCCGAGGCCACCAGGTGCAGGATGCCCGCCACCTTGTTGTCGTCCATGGACACCCGGTTGGCCAGCTTGAGGGTGACCGAGGCGCGCGCCGCCTCCTGGTCCTTGGCGAACAGGCGCTTTTCCGGGATCACCAGGTGCACCCGGGCGCTGCGCACCTGGTCCATGGCGCCGATGGTGCGCGACAGCTCGCCCTCCAGGGCGCGCCGGTAGTTGACCTTCTGCACGTAGTCGGTGGTGCCGTAGTCGTTGCGGTCGAATATCTCGAAGCCCACGCTGCCGCCGGACGGCAGGCCGTCCTCCGCCATGTTCATGCGCAGCTCGTGGACGCGGTCGCGGGGCACCAGCACCGTGCCGCCCCCTTCCGAGAGCTGGTACGGCACGTTGGCGTCGCGCAGGCGGTCGACGATGGCGTTGGCGTCGGCCATGGCCAGGCCGCCGAACAGGGGCTCGAAATCCGGCTTCTGGGCCCACAGCACGGTCACGGCGATGGTGGCCGCCGAGGCCGCCACCGCCACCAGCAGGATGAGACGCTGACCCAGCGGGATTCTGCCGAAATTTTTAAGCCAGGTTTCCATCCAATCCCCTCCGCGTGCGATTCAACAAGACGACAGCGCCGCGTTACACGGGCATCCGCATCACTTCCTGATAGGCATCCAGCACCTTGTTGCGGACCGCGACGACCATATCCATGGCCACCGCCGAGTCCTGCATGGCGATCATCGCCTGGTGCACCGAGCCCTGGCCGATCATCAAGTCCTGGGTGGCCTGGTCGGCGGCCAGGGCCTTGGTGTTGGCGGCGCCCACGGCATCCACCAGCGCCTGGGTGAAGCTGGGGCCGGCGCCCTGGCCCACGTTCAGCGCCTGCGGCGCCTTGCCGCCCACGTCCGACAGGGACCGGGGCTGGATGAGTCCGGCCGAAATGCCCTTGATATCCATGGCTTACCTCCCCGCTCCGCTACTGGCCGATCTGCATGGCCTGCTTGGTCATCTGCTTGGTGGCGTCCACCACCTTGGCGTTGGCCTCGTAGGAACGCGTGGCGGAGATCATGTTGGCCATCTCCTCCATCACGTTCACGTTGGGCATCTGGACATAGCCGCCGGCGTCCGCGTCCGGGTGGCCGGGCTGGTAGACGTTCCTGAAGGGGCGCGGGTCCGCCTGCGTGGTGGCGGCCACCAGCCGGGGGGCGTCCTGCCCCTGGGCCTTGGCCAGCTGGTCGGAAAAGCTGCGGAAGGCCACGTCCTGGCGCCGGTAGGGGGTGCCGTCCGCGGTGCGCGTCACCTCGGCGCCGGCGAGGTTCTCGGCGATCACCTCCAGGCGGCGCTTCTGCGCCCCCAGGGCCGACCCGCTGATGCGGAGCATGGTGGCGATGTCCATCGGTTATCCCTCCCGGCCCCAGGGCCTGTTCACACAACCGGCCCTAACGGCCCTCGTGGATGATGCCGCGCAGGTTCCGGTACTTGTTGGCCAGGATCTGCGAGGCCGTGTCGTACATCAATGTGTTCTCGGCCAGCCGCGACATCTCCTCCTCGGGGCTGACCGTGTTGCCGTCGGTCTTGGCGCCGTGGCGGATCACCTGCTCGGTGCCCACCACCGCCTGAAAGCTGTTCTCCCCGGCCCCCTGGCCGATGTGGCCGGGCCGGGTGGCCACGGGGCGCAGCGGGTCGCCGCCCTGGGCCGCCTGGCGCAGCGCGTCCTGGAACTCCAGGTGGCGCGCCTTGAAGCCGGGGGTGTCCTGGTGGGCGATGTTCTCCGCCGTCCGCTCGTGGGCCGCATGGCGCAGGTCCAGCACGCGGGACAGCAGATGAAAGGTGTCGCTTCCGGTCAGTCCGCTCGGCACGGTTGCCATCTCCCCAAAAACCTCAAGGGTTCCGCCACCGCCCCCGATAAGGGGACAGGGCGCCTCCTCCCCCCTTTGTGCAAAGGTCGTGCACAGCGCGCCACGCGCCGGGGGATATTCCGCAATGCCCCGCGAAAATAAAGATAAACCCGTTTAAAAACACACTGTTGGCTACTTGCCAAAAAGTTCCGCCCCATGCCGCTCCAGACGCCTCCGGGGCCGTGTGCGGGCCGTTCCGGGCCGTTTCGTCAAAACCCCGTCACCGCCCGTCGGGGGCTTCTGACGCTTCCGTGACGGGGGGGAGAACGGCACCCGGCGCGGACGCGGAGCCACGGCACCGGGGGGGGATGATCGATGAGGGGGGATTGATGGGCACCTCTATTAACTGTCGCGAGCGCCCCCTAGTGCAAGGCGCCCCGAGCGGAGCGGCACCGTTACGCCGCGCAGAACCCGAGACATATCTGGGAGATAGGCGAGGGTTCGAGCACCGCCCAACGCAGCAATCGGGGCGCGCAGCAGGTTAATAGAGGTGCCCTGATGAGGGGGAGGATGCCCGGATGGGCGCCCCCCTATTCCGGCGAGCCGGCGATCTCGCGGGCCACCGACGACATGACCGTGCCGGTGCCCTCCTGGGCCAGGGTGGAGAGCAGCTCCCGCCCCTCCGCGTCGCCGCCGGCCACGGCCGCCTGGCCGCGGCGCAGCTCGGCCCAGCTCCGGTTGTCGCCCTTCAGGCCATCGGCCAGGGCCGCCTCGTAGGCGGCCTGGGCGGCGCCGTAACGGTCCAGGCCGTATTCCAGGTCCGCCAGCCGCAGGCGCACCTGGGCGCTGGTGGGCACCCGCGCCGGGTCCGGCTGGCGGGCGTCGTCCGCGAGCACCTCCAGGTACAGGTCGCGGGCCCGCTCCGGCTCCTCCAGCCGCTGGCGCAGGGCGGCGGCGGCCAGCCGCGTGTCGCGCCGCTCCGGGCCGCGGGCGAAGCGGCTCAGGTAGCGGTCGTAGGCGTCCGCCGCCCGGCCCAGGTTGCCCATGACCGCGTGGGTCTGGGCGATGCGCAGATGAACCGTGTCGGCGTTGGGGCCGTGCGGGTAGCGCCGGGTGTAGTAGCCGAAGCGCTTGAGCGCCTGCTCCGGCTGGCCCATGCGCAGATACAGGCCGCCCAGCCGGTACAGGGCGCGGGCGCGGTATTCGTCCGGCGCCTGGCTGCCCAGCAGCGACAGGAAGTGGCGCATGGCGTCCCGGTTGAGGCCCAGGGACTCGTTGGCCAGCGCCAGCGGATAGTGGGCGCGCCACCCCCTCAGGGCCGGGGTGAACAGCGCCGGCTCGTACTCGCGGTAGGTACTGATGGCCTTGGCCGCCTGCCCCTTGGCCACCAGGTCCGTGGCCAGGTGCGCCAGCACGTCCTCGGCCAGTTCCCGGGCGGGTGTCCGCCAGTGGGTTTTCGGGTTGCGGGTCACCAACTCGCCGGCCTTGGCCAGGGCCGACAGGTCGTCGCCCATGTCCGCATGGAGCAGCGCGGATTTGTAGATGGCCTCCTCCGACAGGGCGTCGGACGGGGCGATCCGCACCACCTCGCCATACAGCTTGAGCGCCTCCGCCAGCAATTCGTCCTCCTTGGCGCGGCCCAGATCACCGCCGATGACCGGCCCCAGGTCCACCTTGCCCAGGCTGCGCTGGCGGTCCACGTACAGGTCGGCCAGGCTCATGCGCGCGGTCAGGCTGCCCTCGCTCTTGGGGTAGAGGGCGATCACCTCGGTGTAGCGGCGCTCCGCCAGCTCCCACCGCCCCTCGCCGCGGAAGGTGTCGGCCACCTGCGACAGGGCCACGCTGGACGGATAGTGGGACGGGAACACGTTGTAAAGGATCAGGAACACCTGGCGCGCGTCCAGGAAGCGCCCCGCCTCCATGAGCGCGCGGCCCATCAGCTTGAGCTGGTGGATGTCGCCCTTGGCGCGGCCCGGCGCGCGGGTGACGGCCTCCTGGTACAGGCTCACCGCCTCCGGGTAGCGGCCCATGCGCACCATGGTCTCGGCCAGGCCGAAGGTGGCGGCGGTGCCGTCGGCGTCGCCGGTGCCCCCGTCGCGCACCTCCGTGAAGTTGGCCAGGGCCGTGTGCACGTGGTTCTGGCCCAGGGCGATCTGGCCGCGCAGCAGGGTGGCGCCCCGGTACGCGGGGGACTCCACGTAATCCTGCCGCACCGTCTCCACCAGCGGCTTGGCGTCCTCCCACTTGGACTCGGCCACCAGCACCTCGGCCATGCGGACGAGGGCGGTGGGAAGGTTGGGGGAACGCGGAAAGCGCTTCACCAGGGCGTCGTACTGCTTGGCCACCTCGGCGCGGGCGGGCGGCCCCAGCGGCCAGGCCGCCGGCACCTTCAGGTCGGCGGCCAGGTAGGCGGCCGCCTCCGCCAACGGGCTGTCCGGGTGCTCGGCCAGAAACCGCTCGAAACCCGTGGCGGCGGCGTCCCACTGCTTGCGGTCGTAGGCGGTGTGGGCGGCGGAGAAGACATCCGCCCCCGGTCCGGTGGCCGGGCCGCTCACCGCCACGGGGATGGCCAGCGGCGGCTGCGTCAGCTCCACCGGCACGTGCAGGGCGAAGGGGCTCGGCGACGCCGGCGCCGGGGCGGTTTCGGCCTCCGGGGTGGCGACGGGCGCGGTGGGCAGGTCGTGAACCAGGTCCAGGACCACGCGGAACGGCCGTTCCAGGGTTTGGGTGGCGCTGCGCACCGCGTGCTCGCGCAGGAACACCCGCACGCGGGTGCCGGTGCCGGTGGCGTCCGGCTCCAGGGTCATCCCGGCCACCAGCGGGTCGTCCTCCGCCACGGCAAGGGGGGTGACCGTGTCCGGCGGGCTGTCGATCCGCACCTCCACCTCGGTACCGTTGACGGCGCGCACCATCTCGAAGTTGACCGCTTCGGTCACCCGCAGCACCACCTCGGTGTGCAGGAACGCCTCCGCCGCGCCAAGCGGCGCCGCCACGCCCAGCATGGCCAGGGCGGCCAGGACGATCCGCGGATAAACCGATATGGGCCGTGGTACACGCATGCCGGAGGCAAGGGAAGCAAGACCCGAACCAAATTGTGCGACAGGTTGTTTTGTGCGCGAAACCAGGTGGTTACGCGATGCGCGGCGGGCGTGCTGGCCCCCCGCCGGGGCCCATCACGCCAATCCGCTGACGCTGGCCGTTACTGGGACAGGGGCGAGCCCGGCACCTCCACCTGGCGGGTGCGGGTCTTGGGGCTGAAACGGTCCTCCAGGCCCTTCTTCTTGATCTTCTCCACCAGGGTGGTGCGGTTCAGGCCCAGCAACTGGGCGGCCCGGTTCTTCACCCACTTGGAGCGCTCCAGCGCCTGGAGGATGAGGGCGTCCTCGAACTCGGCCACGGTGGCGTCGAAGTTCAGGCCGTCGTCCGGCAGCACCACGCGGCCCATGGCGGCGGTCACGTTGCGCTGGCCGATCTTTTCCGGCAGGGCCTCGGGGCCGATCATGCAGCCCCCTTCGAGGATCACCAGGCGCTCCACGGTGTTTTCCAGCTCGCGGATGTTGCCCGGCCAGTCGTAGGCGGTGAGCAGCGCCAGGGCCTCGTCGCTGAAGCCGGTGGTGCGGGCGCCCTTGCCCTCGTTGAAGCGCCTCAGGAAGTGGTCCACCAGCAGCGCCACGTCGTCGCGGCGCTCGCGCAGGGGCGGCACCTCGATGGGGATGACGTTGAGGCGGTAGAACAGGTCCTCGCGGAACTTCTTCTCGCGCACCTGCTGCTCCAGGTTCTGGTTGGTGGCGGCGATGATGCGCACGTCCACCCGGATGGGCTTGTTGCCGCCCACGCGGGTGAACTCGCGCTCCTGGATGGCGCGCAGCAGCTTCACCTGGAGGGTGGGGTGCATCTCGCCGATCTCGTCCAGGAACAGGGTGCCGCCGTGGGCCGACTCGAAGCGGCCGATGCGGGTGGCGGCGGCGCCGGTGAAGGCCCCGCGCTCGTGGCCGAACAGCTCGCTTTCCAGCAGGTGCTCGGGAATGGCGCCGCAGTTGATGGGGATCAGCGGCCGCTCGCGGCGCTGGCTGTTGAAGTGCAGGGTGCGGGCGACCAGCTCCTTGCCGGTGCCCGACTCGCCGGTGATGAGCACCGTGCTGTCCGTGTCGGCCACCCGCTCGATGATGCGGTACACCTTGTGCGACGCCTCCGACGCGCCGATCATGTTGCCGAAGCGGTACTTGTCGCGCAGGGTGCGCTTGAGGGTGAAATTCTCGCGCTTCAGGGAGCCGAACTCGATGGCGCGGGCCACGGTGATGAGCAGCTCGTCCACGTCGAACGGCTTGGCGATGTAATCGTAGGCGCCGCTCTTCATGGCCGCCACCGCGCTGTCGACGCTGCCGTGTCCGGTGAGCACGATGCCGTTCAGGCCCGGCTGCCGCTCGCGGATCCGGTCGATCAGGTCGATGCCGTCCAGGCCGGGCATCTTCAGGTCGGTGAGGAACAGGCTGAACGGCGCGCTGTCCACCAGCTTCAGCGCCTCCTCGCCGGAGGCGGCGGGCACCACCTGATAGCCGGCCCCCTCGAGCAGGTAGGTCAGGCTTTCGCGGACCGAATCGTCGTCATCCACCACCAGAATGCTCTGGCCGTTGGCTGCGCTCATCTGCTGCTCCCCGAGAATAAATTCCGGCGTCGCGGTCCGCCCGTGTATGGCCGGACCGGTGGCTGCACCAAACACCCATGTCCCGCATGACGCCCCCGTCTTAAGCTCAAGCTAGCAAACAGGACACAATCGTGTCAATGGGTTGACGGGTTGATTTATTCCCCTTGACGGAGCGCCGACTGGTAGGCGTCATGGGTTTTGCCGTCGAGGCAGACGAAGCGCACCTCCTCCAGCTCCGGCCGGGCCGCCAGGGCCGCCCGCGCCTCGGCCACGGCGATGGCGGTGGCGGCGCCCAGGGGGTAGCGGTAGGCGCCAGTGCCGATGGCGGGAAGGGCGACGCGCCGCAGGCCGTGTGCCGCCGCCAGGGCGAACGACGCCCGGTAGCAGGCGGCAAGCTGCTCCGCCTCGCCGTGGCCGCCGCCGTGCCACACGGGCCCCACCGTGTGGATGATGTACCGGGCTGGCAGGCCGAAGCCCGGCGTGATGCGCGCCTGGCCGGTGGGGCAGCCGCCGATGGCGCGGCAGGCGGCAAGCAGTTCCGGCCCCGCCGCCCGGTGGATGGCCCCGTCCACCCCGCCGCCCCCCAGCAGGCTGGTGTTGGCGGCGTTGACGATGGCGTCCACCGCCTGGGTGGTGATGTCGCCCCGGATGATGCGGATGCGCGCGCCCATGGGGAAAATATAGCCGGGAACGGGCGCCGGGCCCCCCGATGGCGCAAAAAAAGGGGCCGCCCCGCCCCGGTCCGGGCGGAACGGCCCCCTTGAAAAAACCGTGGCCTACTGGACCAGCAAGAAGTCCGCGAAGCGCACCGAGCGGTCGATGCGCACGCAGCGGCTGCAAACGTCGATCTCCGCCTGCATGTCGAACTCGCTGTCGCCGGGTATCTTGATATCCTCGCAAAAGTTGCACAGGAACGGGGAGTTGCTCAATTCCCGGCCGTGCATCGCGTCCCGCTCCACCACGGTTCTGGACAATTCGGACATGGACTGCTCCGTTGCTTGGGGCCCAGTCCCCTCTCACTCATCATTCTCGGTGCCCGCACGGGGCGACTTGAGGCCCCGAGGGGCCATCCGCGGAATTCATCGGCGCCGCGCCGTTGACAGGGCGGCAAGGCGGATTAAATAAAATCCGGACCCGCCGCCGGACCCCTGTGCGCCCCATCCAGGCGGACACGGCCGGTCCGCCGCCCCGGCGGCGCGGGGGCGCGTCCCGAATCATCGCCTTCACACCAACGCGGCCCGCTCCCGGCGGGCCCCAGGGAGACCCATGGCCGACCACGATCGGGACGCTGTCCCGGACAACGCCCCGCCCGCCCCGCAGGACCCGCCCGCCGGCAAGCCCGGCAAGGAAAGGCCGGTCAAGAACATGGTGGTGCTGCTGCCCAACGCCGGGCGGCCCCTGTTCCCCGGCGCCATGGCGCCGTTCTCGGTGAGCGACCGCGCCGCCGCCCTGGCCAGCCTGGAAAGCTACGACGCGGTGCTGGGCGTGGTGCAGACCGTCGACCCGCGCAACGACCGGGTGGAAACCCTGGCCGACATCCACCCGGTGGGCATCGTCGCGCGCATCACCAAGACCCTGGACGACGAGGCGGAGGAAACCCCCGAGGGCGGCGGCGCGCCGCGCTTCCGGGAACCGGCCGACCTGACCGGGGAGGAGCCCTCCATGGCCGTGCTGCTCAAGGGCGGCCCGCGCTGCGTGGTGGAGGAGATCGTGCAGACCGAGCCCTATCTGGTGGCGCGCGTCCGCTACCCGGAGGAGGAGCTCGACGCGGACGACCCGGAAACCAAGGCCCTGGCCATGGCGCTCATGGGCGAGCTCAAGCACCTGGTGAAGAAGAGCCCCCTGTTCTCCCGCGACATGAACGTGCTCTCGCCCCCGGTGCCCCTGGAGGAGGCGGGCCGCCTGGCGGACATGGCCGCCGTGCTCACCAGCGCCCGGCGCGACGAGATGCAGGCGATCCTGGACGAGTTCGACATCAAGAAGCGCCTGGAGCGGGCCCTGGTGCTGGTGAAGGAGGAGCTGCACCTGGTGGGCCTCCAGAACACGCTCAACGACCGCATCGAGCGCAAGGTGAACCGCCAGCAGCACGACTTCTTCCTGCGCGAGCAGCTCAAGGTGATCCGCCGCGAGCTGGGGCTGGAGAGCGACCCCAAGACCCTGGAGGTGGCGCGCTTCAAGAAGCGACTGGGCGAGATCACCTGCCCCCCCACCGTGACCCGCGTGATCCACGAGGAGATCGACAAGCTCGAGATGATCGAGCCCAGCAGCCCCGAGTTCAACGTGTCGCGCAACTACCTCGACTGGCTCACCGGCCTGCCCTGGGGCATCGAGAGCAGGGAGCCGCTCGACATCGCCCGCGCCCGCCGCATCCTCGACCGCGACCACTACGGCCTGAAGGACGTGAAGGACCGCATCATCGAGTATCTGGCGGTGCACAAGCTGAAAGGGGGCGACCTGCGCGGCTCCATCCTGTGCCTGGTGGGGCCCCCCGGCGTGGGCAAGACCAGCATGGGCAAGTCCATCGCGAAAACCCTGGGGCGCCAGTTCTTCCGCTTCTCACTGGGCGGCATGCGCGACGAGGCGGAGATCAAGGGCCACCGCCGCACCTATGTGGGCGCCATGCCCGGCAAGATCATCCAGGCGTTAAAGCGCGTGGGCACCGCCAACCCGGTCATCATGCTCGACGAGATCGACAAGCTCACCTCCAGCTACCAGGGCGACCCCTCCTCCGCCCTGCTGGAGGTGCTCGATCCCGAGCAGAACAGCCAGTTCCTGGACCACTACCTGGACGTGCCGTTCTCCCTGCGCGACGTGTTCTTCATCGCCACCGCCAACACCCTGGACGGCATCCCGCGCCCGCTCCTGGACCGCATGGAGGTCATCCGCCTGTCCGGCTACATCGAGCAGGAAAAGATGGCCATCGCCAAGCGCTACCTGCTGCCCAAGCAGCTCAAGGAGCACGGCATCGGGCCCAAGCACCTCAAGATAGGCGCCCACGGCTTCCGCGCCATCGCCCGCGGCTGGGCGCGCGAGGCGGGGGTGCGGCACATGGAGCAGCAGATCGCCAAGACCTGCCGCAAGGTGGCCACCGCCCTGGCCACCAACCCGGACGCCTTCACCCCCGTGACCATCACCGCCGATGACGACCTGAAACCCTACCTGGGCGACCCCCTGTACCGGGACGAGAAGCTCGACACCGCCGCCCGCCCCGGCATCGCCCTGGGCCTGGCCTGGACGGCGCGCGGCGGCGCCACCCTGGAGATCGAGGCCATCGCCATCCCCGGCAAGAAGGGGGGCCTCAAGCACTCCGGGCAACTGGGCAACGTGATGGTGGAATCCGCCGGCATCGCCCACAGCTACATCTCGAGCCGGGTGGCGGATTTTTCCATCGACCCCGAGTTCTTCGGCGACAACCTGGTGCACCTGCACGTGCCCGCCGGCGCCACCCCCAAGGACGGCCCCTCGGCGGGCATCACCATGGGCTGCGCCCTGCTCTCCCTGGCCACCCGCAAGGCCATCCGCCGCGGCCTGGCCATGACCGGCGAGCTGACCCTCACCGGCCGCGTGCTGGCGGTGGGCGGCATCAAGGAAAAGGTCATCGCCGCGCGCCGCCAGGGCATCAAGGAGATCATCCTCCCCGCCGCCAACGAGCGCGACCTGAACGAGCTGGACGCCCAGATCAAGAAGGGCATCAAGTTCCACCCGGTCACCCACTTCGACCAGGTGGCGGAACTGGCGTTCCGGGGGCTGAGGAAAAAGGCCTGATCCCCGCCCGTCCGGGCGCGCCATTCGGAAAAAATGGAGGAGACATGCAGCCCCGCCTCACCCTCGTCACCCTGCCCGTGGACGACCTGGAGCGCGCCGTGCGCTTCTATCGCGATGGCCTGGGCCTGCCCACCGAGGGCATCATGGGCGCCGAGTTCGAGCACGGCGCCGTGGCCTTCTTCGAGCTTCAGGGGGGCATCAAACTGGGGCTGTGGCCGCGCAAGAGCCTGGAACACGACTCGGGCCGCGCCGTGGCCAAGGGCGACATGAGCAGCATCGTCCTGGCCCACAACGGCACCAGCCGCGACGAGGTGGACCGGGTGATGGCCGAGGCCAAGGCCGCCGGCGCCACCATCGTCAAGCCCGCCCGGAACACCTTCTGGGGCGGCTACGGCGGCTACTTTGCCGACCCGGACGGCCACCTGTGGGAGGTGGCCTACAACCCGGCGTGGGACGTGGCCTGAATACGCGCCACACTGCGCCGACATTGCCGGGGCTGTAGGCAAGCGCCCCGATCCCCGCCCCGATCCACCCCCGCCCCGATCCACCCCCGCACGGCGGCCCGCACGTCCCCGACGGACGGCCCCCGCCTTCCCGCCTTGACGCCTTTTTCCGTCCCGGTTACAATTTTTCTACATATTTCCGATCGAAAAAGTAGGGATACTTTCCCGGTCGGCCGTTGCAACCCGCCCGTGCCGATTCCGTTGGCGGCGCGGGGCGGCGGTTTTTTTCCACCATCTGGCATGGGCGGGGCACGGCATGGGCGCACAACTGGGCTGGCAGGCGTGGGTGGCGGGGGGCGTGGTGGCCGGGGTGTTCGCCGTGCTGATGGCCACCCGCGTGCCCCCCTACCTGGCCATGGTGGGCGGCATGGCCCTGCTGCTGGTGACCGGCGTGGTCTCCCCCAGGGCCGCCCTGGCGGGCTTCGCCAACGAGGGGGTGATCACCGTGGCCGTGCTGTTCGTGGTGGCGGCGGGGCTGCGCCAGGCGGGGGTGCTGGCGTGGCTCATGGGCCGGGTGCTGGGCCGCCCGCGCTCCGTGCGGGCCGCGCAGGCGCGCATGGCCGTGCCGGTGATGGCCGCCAGCGCCTTCCTCAACAACACCCCGCTGGTGGCCATGCTGCTGCCGGTGGTGCAGGACTGGGCCCGGCGCGTGGGCATCGCCCCCTCGCGGCTGCTGTTGCCCCTGAGCTACGCGGCCATCCTGGGCGGCCTCACCACCCTCATCGGCACCAGCACCAACCTGATGGTCAACGGCCTGTGGATCGCCGAGGGGCACGCATCCCTGTCCCTGTTCACCATCACCCCGGTGGGGCTGGCGGCGGCGCTGGCGGGGATGGCCTTCATGCTGGCCGCCGGGCGGCGCCTGCTGCCCGACCGCCAGGTGGATGCCTCGGTGTTCGACAACCCGCGCGAATACACGGTGGAGATGCGCGTGTCCGGGCGCGGCGCCGCCGGGCGCACGGTGGCCGATGTGGGCCTGGGCCACCTGCCGGGCATGGTGCTCACCCACGTGCGCCGCCCCGGCCGGGTATGGTCGGAGGCGCAGGGCGACATGCGCCTGGGCGAGGGCGACGAGCTGCGTTTTGCCGGGCTGGTGAACGGCGTGGCCGACCTGCTGCGCCTGCCGGGGCTGGCCCCCGCCACCCGCCAGGTGAACCGGTTGGACGACCCGCGCGCGGAGCGGGTGTTCGCCGAGGCGGTGGTGTCGCGCACCAGCCCGCTGGTGGGGCAGTCGGCGCGCGAGGGGCGCTTCCGCACCCGCTACGGGGCGGTGGTGCTGGCGGTGGCCCGGGGCGGCGAGCGCCTCACCCAGCCGGTGGCCGACGTGGTGCTGCAACCGGGCGACGCCATCTTTCTGGAGACGGGCCCGCACTTCGTGGCCCAGCACCAGAACTGCTCCGACTTCTGCCTGGTGAGCGCCCTGGACAGCGACGGCCCCGCCACCCGCGAGCGCGCCCCGGTGGCGCTGGCGATCGTGGTGGGCATGGTGGTGGCGGCGGGCACGGGGCTGCTCACCATGTTGCAGGCGGCCTTCGTGGCGGCGTTTTTGATGCTGGCCACCCGCGTCTGCTCGGAAGCCACCGCGCGCCGCGCCATCGACCTGCCGCTGATCCTTTCCATCGGCGCCGCCCTGGGGCTGGGGCAGGCGCTGGACCAGACCGGGCTGGCCGGGGCGTTCGCCGGCTCGCTGCTGGCCGTGGGCGGCGACCACCCGTGGGCGGCGCTGGCGGCGGTGTACGCGACCACCATGATCATCACCGAGATCGTCACCAACAACGCGGCGGCGGCGGTGGCCTTCCCCATCGCCATGGCCACCGCCCACCGCCTGGGGGTGGACCCCATGCCCTTCGCCGTGGCGGTGATGATGGCCGCCTCCGCCAGCTTCGCCACCCCCATCGGCTACCAGACCAACCTCATGGTCTACGGCGCCGGCGGCTACCGGGTGAGCGATTTCTTGCGGATCGGCATCCCCATGAACATCGTGGTGGGGGTGGTCACCGTGCTGCTGCTGCCGTGGGTGTTTCCGTTCTAGGCGGTTTGGGGATGCCCTGTTGCAACGGCCTGCCATGAAAACAGGCCCCTGACCGGCCACCTCGGCCGGCGCGGGACGCCACCCCGTTCAGGGGCGTTTTCACCCCGCCGGACAAGCACGCACCTTGCACGACAACGGGGCGGCGGGGCGTTCGCAGCCGATACGCAAAATGCAATTCTAACCCGATTTAATGTTGTTATCTATTTGTAAACACATAAAATACCACCCAAGCCGCCTTGATATAAGTTATATATTTGCTACATTTAGATGAGACCTTGGCGTTCAATGCATGGCGGCCTGCGGCCGTAACGTGGCATCGATGGGGAGGATGACCATGGCGCTCCCGAACATGGAAAACGGGGACCGGCGGGAACGGCTACCCCCGCGGTTGTCCGAGGCGGGCGACATGGGCCTGCCGGATGGGCGTGCCGGCCGGGTGCGCCCGGTGGACCATCTGGCCACGGAGGTGATGATCCGGTGCCTGCGCGACGCGGTGCTGGACCTGGACACCAAGGGGCGGGTGCGCCTGTGGAGTTCCGGGGCGTACCGGCTTTTCGGGTATAGCGACGCCGAGGCGATGGGCCGGCCGCTGGCGGAATTGGTGGCCGTGGGCGACGCGGGCGTGGGGCGGGAGTTGGCCGGCCTGCTGGCGGCGGCGGAATGGCCCCAGCCCGAGCGCACCATAAACAGCCCCCTGCGGCGCAAGGACGGCACGCTGTTCTCGGGCGAGGTGACCCTTTCCAGCTATACGGCGTCCCACCACCGCCGGGTCATGGTGGTGGTGCGCGACCATGGGGAGTGCCGGGCCCTGGAGGTCGCCCTGGAGGCAAGCCTTGAACGGGAACGCCTTGCCATGGAGGCCTACATCCTGGCCATCGGCCGGATGGTCGAGGCGCGCGATCCCTACACGGCTGGCCACCAGCAGCGCACGGCGCGGCTGGCCAAGTCGGTGGCCCTGCACATGGGCATGGGGGCGAAGCGGGCGGAGGGGATCTTCCTGGGCGCCGCCGTGCACGACATCGGCAAGATCGACGTGCCCGCCGAGATCCTGGCCCGGCCCACCGCCCTGCGCAGCGGCGAGCGGGAGATCGTGCAGCGCCACCCCACCGTGGGCTACAACATCATCAAGGACATCAACTTTCCGTGGCCGGTGGCGGACATCGTCCTCCAGCACCACGAGCACCTGGACGGCAGCGGCTACCCCCAGGGGCTCAAGGGCTCGGAGATCACCCTGGAGGCGCGCATCGTGGTGGTGGCCGACGTGGTGGAGGCCATGAGCTCGCACCGCCCCTACCGCCCCGCGCGCACCATGGCCGAGGCCCTGGCGGAGATAAACGACCACCGCGGCACCTACTACGACCCCAAGGTGGTCGACAGCTGCACGCGCCTGATCGAGCAGGGAGGGAACAAGCTGGAGATGGTCGCCCAGTAGGACCGGCGCCGCGCCGGCAACCCCAAGAACGGCCTCCGCGGCGCGACCGTGGCGGGCCGGCCCCCCCTCCCGCCGCGACGTGGGCGCGCCACGCACGGCCCGGGCCGGCCCGCCCACCCTCGGCCAAAAAAACGCCCGCCGCGCCACCCCAACCCGGTGGCGCGGCGGGCGTCATTGCATCCGGTCAGTGCCCGGCTGGGTTGACAGGCGCTGGGTTGACAGGCGCCGGGTTGACAGGCGCCGGCGGGGCGGGGTGGGTGATGCCCTCGGCCTGCATGTCCAGCTCCATGGGGGAAAGCTGCGGGAAGGCGGAGCCGCCGTCGTTGATGGCGTCCTCGGATTGCTTGTTGAGCACCACCACGCTGATGCGCCGGTTGAGGGACGAGGCGGGATCGGCCTGGTCGAAGGGGACCGCCGGGCCCATCCCCGCCACCCGCATGATGCGGTCGTCCTGCATGCCGCCGGTAAGCAGCTCGCGGCGGGCGGAGTTGGCCCGGTCGGCGGACAGCTCCCAGTTGCTGTAGCCGACCGATCCCCCCTGGTAGCTGGCGGAATCCGTGTGGCCGGAAATGCTGATGTGGTTGGAAACCTTGTTCAACACCTGGCCGATCTCGTGGAGGATCGCGCGGGTGTAGGGGGCAAGCTTGGTGCTGCCCACGTCGAACATGGGCTTCTGGTCCTGGTCCATGATCTGGATGCGCAGCCCTTCCATGGTCATGTCCAGCAGGATCTGGTCGCGGTAGGGGGCCAGATCGGGGTTGCTCTCGATGGCCTGGGCCACCTGTGCCTTCAGATCGGTCAACTTCTGCACTTCCTGGCGCGCCAGCTCCGTCTTGGCGGCCTCCAGGTCGACCACCGGGTGGTCCATATTGGCCTTCTTCACCTGTCCGTCGCTTTGCGTCAGATCGTCTCCGCCGCCGGGCAGAATGGAGGTGCGGTCGCCCACGGACGAGCCGCCGGACAGGGCCACCTTGAGCGGCGTCTGGAAGTATTCGGCGATGCCCTCGCGCTGGGCCTGGCTGGTGGAACCGAGCAGCCACATGAGCAGGAAGAACGCCATCATCGCGGTCACGAAGTCGGCATAGGCGATCTTCCAGGCGCCGCCGTGGTGGCCGCCGTGGCCGCCCTTTCCCTTGCGGACGATGATGCGGGGTTTGGTGTTGATATCCATGCGTTACCTCCCCCTCCGGCCTACTTGGCCTTGCGCGCCGCGCACTCGTCTTCCAGTTCCTTGAAGGTGGGGCGGTCGCTGGAGTACAGCGTCTTGCGCCCATACTCCACCGCCAGGGACGGCGCATAGCCGTTGGCGGTGGCCAACAGGGTCACCTTGATGCAGTCCAGGACCTTGCCCGACTCGGCGCCACGCTGCTCCAGCAGGGTGGCGAGGGGCCCCACGAAGCCGTAGGCCAGCAGGATGCCCAGGAAGGTGCCCACCAGGGCGTGGGCGATGAGGATGCCCAGTTCCGCCGGCGGCAGGCCGATGGATTCCATGGTGTGCACCACGCCCATCACCGCGGCCACGATGCCGAACGCGGGCATGCCGTCGCCCAGCTTGGTGATGGCGTTCACGGGGCCGGCGGCCTCCTTGTGGTGGGTGTCGATCTCCACGTCCATCAACGCCTCCAGCTCGAAGGGGTTGGTGTTGCCGATCATCATCACCCGCAGGTAGTCGGTCAGGAACTCGATGGCGTGGTGTTGGGCCATGACGTTCGGGTATTTGTTGAACAGGGCGCTTTCGTGGGGGTTCTCCACGTCCTTCTCGACGGCCAGCATGCCCTCGCGGCGGATCGTGTTGAGCAGATCGAACAGCATCGTCAGCACCTCCAGGTACACCACCTTGCTGAAGCGCGAGCCCTTCAGCAGGCCGGGCAGCTCCTTGATGGTGGCCTTGACGATCTTGGGGTTGTTGCCGACGACGAACGCGCCCAGCGCGGCGCCACCGATCATCAGCAGCTCCACCGGCTGGAACAGGGCCGCCACGTGGCCGCCGGCGATGACGAAACCGCCGAACACCGAGGCCGAGATGATCAGATACCCGATAATGACGAACATGCGCGCCCCCTTCTCTCCCTGGGCAGGACCAGACTCTTGACGGACTTATCGGCTGCCGGGCGATGTGTCTGAAACGGCGTGGGACAGGTGGCCCCGGAAATCCTGACCGACATGGGCCTCGGATTCCCTCCCCGGGCCCAGGCGTGGGTGAGTGAAAGGCCGCAGGCGGGGCGGCGCTACGTCAAGGGTCTTTCGGGAGCCGACAACGCAGGCTCCGGCGGAAAAGACGAGGCCGGCCCCCCACCGACGTAGGCCTCGGATTTTGCGTCGGACCCAGGCGGAGCAAAAAAGCGACCGCAGGCGTGGCAGCGCCACGTCGAGGATCGGTTTTGAAGCGACAACGCAGGCTCCGGCGGAAAAGCCGTGGCCGGTGCCCTCAACCAATGCAGGCCTCGGATTTTTTCGCGAGCCAAGGCGGAGCGACAAAACCACCGCAGGCATGGCAGCGCCATGTCGAGGATGGGTTTGGAAGCGACAACGCAGGATTCGCGGAAAAAGCCGTGGCCGGTGCCCTTCTCAAAGCACCCGCCGGGGATGCGTGTATACGTTCATCCGCTCCCCCCGCACAAACCCCACCAGGGTCATGTCGAGCACGTCCGCCAGGGCCACCGAGAAGCTGGTCGGGGCGTTGCGGGAGGCGATGAGGGGGACGCCCGCGCGGGCGCACTTGAGGACGATCTCGCTGGACATGCGGCCGGAGGAGAGCAGCACCTTGCCCTGGGGGTCGATGCCCTTCAGGAAGCACTGGCCGAACACCTTGTCCACGGCGTTGTGGCGCCCCAGGTCCTCGGCAAAGACTTGCAGGCCGTTGCCGTCCCACAGCATGGCGGAGTGCACGCCGCCGGTGCTCTGGTAGGTCTCGGACATGTGGCTGAAGGCCTTCACCGCCCGCGCGATGGCCGCCGCCGGCAGCACGGTGCCGAAGGGCAGCGGCGCCATGCCCGCCACGTCGCGGACGAAGGCATAGGTCTGCCCCTTGGCGCAGCCGGTGGTGAGGGTGCCCTTGCGGGCGCCGGAAAAGGGCGACAGGTCCACGGATGCCGCCACCCGCACGCGCACGATGCCGCGCCCCCGCTCGTGCCGCACCGACAGCAGGTCGCGCCGCTCCGCGAGAATCCCCTCCCCCAGCAGAAAGCCCACCGCCAGCTCGCGCACCAGGGAGGGGGAGCACAGCACCGTGGCCGCCTCGACCTGGTTCACGAACAGGGTGAACATGGTTTCCACCGCCACCGGGTCGGTGACCGTCTCGCGCAGGGCGCCGGTGATGCGGGTGATGCGTCGGTCCTTGTGGGAGGGCGTTTCCATGGGCGCATGGTAACGGCCCCGGCGGCGCCGCACAACCGGGTTCCGCGCGGCGCCGCCCCGCTCCGCAGCGTGACCAATCGGCGGTCAGATAGGCCGCTCCCGTGTGGTATCATGACCGCCTTGTCCACAGGAGTGCCATGCGCCACTGGCCCATCAGGAAGAAGCTCACCGCCATCGGGGCCGCCACGGCGGGGGCGTGTGCCGTATTTTTGGGCACACTGGCGCTGCTGGCCGTGGACCGGGCCGCCGACGCCCGCCTGGCCGCCGCCCGCGCCCAGCTGGACGCCATCCTCGCCGCCGAGCAGCGCCCCCTGATCGACACCGCCCGGCGCATGGCCCGCCGCGCGGAGATCGGGCGCATCCCCGGCGGCACCGCGCAAAACCCCGCCCTGGCCCTGAGCGCCACCTTCACCGGCGCCATGGGCCGCGCCGTGGACGCGGACACGGACCTCATCGCCGTCACCGGCGCGGACGGTACCCTGGCCTTCAGCCTCGTCCGCCAGACGGTGGACAGCGCCGCCCTGCCCCCCGTGCAGCGGGCCCTGGGGGGCGGGGCGGACGCGGGGCTGGCGCTGGTGAACGGCGGCGCCGTGCTGGTGGCCGCCGCGCCCCTTTACGCGCCGGAGGGCAATCCAGGCGCCCCGGCGGGGGCGGTGGTGGTGGGGCTCCGGGTGCAGCCCGCCGCCCTGGCCGAATGGGGCGCCCGCGCCGGCGCCACCCTGCGCCTGGACCATGTGATGGAGGCCCCGCCCCTGCCCTGGCTGCCCGCCACCCGCGCCGCCGGGCGCGACGACGGCGGGCCGGTGGTGCACCTGGCCCTGGCGGGCGGCTGGCGGGATGTGCTGCCCGGCGCGGCGCCGTGGCTGTTTGCCGGTGCCGTGCTCGCCCTGCTCCTCGCCGCCTGGGCGGCGCGGGTGGCGGGCTCGGTGAGCGCTTCCCTGGCGGCGCTGGAGCACCACGTGACCGAGGCCGCCGCCGGGCGCCCGGTGCCGCCCCTGCCGGTGACCGGCCAGGGGGAGCTGGCGCGGGTGGCCGCCACCGTGAACCACCTGGCGGGGCTGCTGGCGCACCGCGACCGGGAGCGGGTGCAATCCGGCAAGCGCCTGGCCACCCTGCTGGAGCAGATGGTGGACGCGGTGTTCCTGTTCGACCGCACCGGCCGCATCCGCGAGGCCAACGTGACGGCCCAGCGCCTCACCGGCCTGGACCGCGACGGCCTGCTGGCGCGCGACCTCATCGCCCTGCTGCCGGACGACGAGACCGCGCGGGAGGACGCCTACCGCCGCTT
This sequence comes from Nitrospirota bacterium, assembly GCA_016212085.1. Classification (GTDB taxonomy): domain Bacteria; phylum Nitrospirota; class JACRHL01; order JACRHL01; family JACRHL01; genus JACRHL01. The sequence continues at coordinate 24,667 of JACRHL010000004.1, forward strand.
CCACGACTGCCTGAACGGCCATTCACAGGTGTTCGAGACGCGGGTGCGGGCCGCCGGCGGGCGGGTGGTTCCGGTGGAGGTGTCCGCCGGGCTGCTCACCGGGCTGGAGGCGCCCATGGTGCAGGCGGTGGTGCGCGACGTGTCGCAGCGCAAGCGCCTGGAGGCCCAGCTCGCCGAGGCGGAGAAGATGGAGGGCATCGGCACCCTGGCCGGCGGCATCGCCCACGACTTCAACAACATCCTGGGCGGCATCCTGGGCTATGCGGCCCTGCTCAAGGGCACCCTGGCCGGCGACGAGCGGCTGTTCCACTATGCCGACATCATCGAGCGCTCCGCCACCCGCGCCGCCGAGCTGACCCAGCAGTTATTGGGCTATGCCCGCGGCGGCAAATACCAGGTGAAGCGCATCGACGCGAACCGGGTGATCGACGAGGTGGCCACCCTCATGCGCGAAAGCCTGGGGGCGCGGGGCATTTCCATCGACCAGCGCCTGGCGGCGGACCTGCCCGCCATCGAGGCCGACGCCAGCCAGCTGCACCAGGTGCTGACGAACCTGTGCGTCAACGCGCGCGACGCCATGCCCCACGGCGGCCGCCTGCGCCTGCTGTCGGAAGGGGTGGACATCGCCCCCGGCCAGGAGGGGGCCCCGCCCGGCCTGGCCCCCGGCCGCTACGTGCGGGTGACCGTGGCCGACACGGGCCACGGCATGAGCCCCGAGGTGCAGAAGCGCATCTTCGAGCCGTTCTACACCACCAAGCCCCCCGGCGCGGGCTCGGGCCTGGGGTTGGCCATGGTGTACGGCATCGTCAAGAACCACGGCGGCCAGATCACCGTGGCCTCGCGCCCCGGCCAGGGCACCGCCATGCGCCTCTACCTGCCCGCCCTCACCGGCCCGGCGCGGATCGAGAAGGGCGCCGTGCACACCCCGGCGGCGGACGCCCCGGTGGTGATGGTGGTGGACGACGAGACCACCCTGCTGGAGCTTGCGCGAGACATCCTTTCCGCCCAGGGCTACGGCGTGCTGCTCGCCCGCGACGGCGAGGAGGCCCTGGCCCTGTACGACGAATACGGCGGCAGGATCGACCTGGTGGTGCTCGACATCGTCATGCCGCGCATGGGCGGCAAGGAGACCTTCCGCGCCCTCAGGGAGCGCAACCCGGCGCTGCGGGTGGTGGTCAGCTCCGGCTTCTCCCGCCACGGGCAGGCCCAGGACCTGCTGGAGGCGGGGGCGGACGCCTTCGTGCAGAAGCCCTACCGCCCGGAGGAGCTCACCCGCGTGGTGCGGGAGACCCTGCGCCCCGTGGACGCGGGGGCGCCGCCGCAGGCCGGATCCTAGCGCGGGTTTTGCGCCCGGTAGCGCGCCAGCGCGGCCGGGCTCACGTAGAACTCCGCCCACGGCCAGCCGCCGGGGCGGAAGACGTCCACCCGCACCATGTTTTGGGTGACGTAGTTGGACACGGAGTGGTCGGGGTAGAACGTGGCGGGCGGCGCCGGGGCCGACACCCCGTTGTCCAGGTCCACGGGGAAGAACAGGGGCGGCTGGAGGAAGCGCACCGCCACCGCCGGCTCGCGCCCGGCCTGTTGCATGCGCTCCACCGCCTCGTAGCGCAGCAGCGCCGAGCGCATCAGCCCCAGCCACGCGTGGTTGAGGGCCGGGCGGCGCCCCATGCTCAGGTGCGCCATGGGCGCCCGCTCCAGCACGATGGCCAGCTCGTCCGGGGTGGAGAAGCGCGCCGCCCGGTCGCGCAGCCAGCGGTCCAGGTCGAGGAACAGCGGGTTGGTGCGGATGCCGCGCAAGAAGCCGTCCGGGACGGTCTGCGTCAGGTATTTGGGCGGCAGGTCGAACAGGGTGAAGCGCCAGTCCGCCCGGCACAACTGCCAGGTGAACGGCAGCACCAGCGCCACCAGGGCCAGCGCCCGCGCGGCGCGCCCCATGCCGCGCCCGCGCATGGCGTGCTGGGCGATGAGGACGATGCCCAGCCAGGCGGGCATGGCCGCGTAGGCGGTGGTCAGAAAGCCGATCTCGGAGAAGTAGGCGAACACCGCCGCCAGCACCCCGGCGGGCAGCATCAATACCAGGATGGCGCGCCCGTCCCGGTTCAGGGGGCGCGGCCGCGCCAGGCGCGGCAGCAGGGCCAGCGCATACACGCCCAGCGCCGCCATGAGCAGCCCGCAGAACCACATGGGGGCGGCGAACCAGCCGCGCCAGTAGGGGGCGATGGCGCCGCCGAAGCCGGTGGCCATGCCCCACCACACCCCCCCGGCCAGGGCCGCCAGCGCCGCCAGCCGCGCCCGCGCCGGCAGCCGCAGCGCCCCCCACGCGGCGGCCGCCGCAGCGGCCATGACGGCCACGTATTGGATGCCCTCCCGGTCCAGGTGGGCCTGGGTCTTGCCGCCCTGCTGGGCGTAGCGCAGCATGTCCGCCAGGGCGCTCCAGAACGGCGCGCCGTAGGCGGCGAACACGATCCCCCACAGCAGCGCCACCGGCGCCAGCACCCACGGCAGGTCGCCAAGGGTGAAGCTCCCCGGCGCAAGCCGCCGCAGCACCAGCCACAGCAACGCCGGCGCGGCGGCGGAAACGCTCAACGGCAGCAGGGCGAAGCCGATGCCCCACAGGCAGCAGCCGGAGGCGAACAGCAGGGCGCGCCGGGCGCCCCCCGCCGCGTCCAGCGCCAGGAGCAGCAGCGCCACGTGCCCGATCAGGAACAGGTGCGGGTAGTGGTAGTACGACAGGGTGGCGGTCTTGCCCACCGGGTCCAGCCCCAGAAAGGCGAACGGCGCCAGCGCCCACGGCAGCGCCCAGCGGCGCCCGGTGTGGCGCCACACGGCGAAGCCCAACAGCCCCGCCGCCCCCAGGGCGAGGCCGAACTGGATGCGGCGGATGGCCAGCAGCGAGATGTCGGGGAACAGGGAGAACAGCCAGCCGTTGAACACGGCGTATAGGCGCAGCACCCCCGTCTCCGCGTCCGGGAACATGCGGTCCCCCGCCGCCAGGCGCCAGGCGTCGGCCACGTACATGCCCTCGTCCGCCCAGCTCACGCCATAGGGGAGCTTGAGCCAGCCCAGCACCGCCAGGGCGGCGAACGCTAGGCAGCCGCCCCAGAACAGCGGCGCCTCGCGGCCAAGGGGGGCGATGGGGGTGGATGGATGGGGCACGGCGTCCGTCGCGTCAGGGGGGGTGGCGCCACCAGTATAGGGCAACCGGCCGCCCCCTTCCCAGGGGGGCCGGGAAGGGGGCGGGAACACACACGGCCGCGCCCGTTGCCCATCCGGTAGAGCCGCGCCCCCGGCGCATGGCACGGGGGGCGCCCGGCGGGGCATGGCGCCGGCGCGACGGAGCCCATATGGCGCGAACGCCTGCCTGTCCACACCTGGGCACCTCTATTAACCGTCGCGAGCGGTCCGAGTGCAAGGCGGACGGAGCGGAGGACCCGAGACATATCATGGTGATAGGCGAGGGTTCGAGCACCGCCCAACGCAGCAATCGGAGCGCGCAGCAGGTTAATAGAGGTGCCCACCTAGCGGTGGGTGAGCAGCTCCAGCACCGTGCGGGCGATGTTTTGCAGCGACACCACCTGGTCCACGCAGCCGGTCTCCTTGGCGGCGCGGGGCATGCCGTAGACGACGCTGGTGAGCGCGTCCTGCGCCACGGTGAGGGTGCCCGCCCGCTTCAGCTCCACGATGCCATCGGCGCCGTCGTGACCCATGCCGGTGAGCACGGCGGCCACCGCTTGCTGGCCCAGCCCGCGGGCGGCGGACTTGAACAGCACGTCCACCGCCGGCTTCTGGTGGCACACGGGGGGGCCCTCCTTGAGGCGCACGCGCATGGCGGCGGGCGATCCCTCCACCACCATGTGCAGGCCGCCGGGGGCCACCAGGGCCACGCCGCGCTGCACCAGGTCGCCGTCCTTGGCCTCGCGCACGGTCATGGCCGAGACACGGTCGAGGGACTGGGCGAAGGAGTGGGTGAAGTGGGCGGGCATGTGCTGCACCACCAGGGTGCCCGGCGTGTCCGCCGGCAGTTCCGCGAACACGGCGCGCAGCGCCTCGGTGCCGCCGGTGGAGGCGCCCAGCAGCAGCAGCGGCCGGCGGTAGATGCCGCCCCCGCCCAGGGACTGGGGCTTGCTGATGAACGACGGCCGGTGGCGGGTCACGTCCACCGCGGCGGCCACGCGGACCTTTTCCGCCAGCTCCACGCCCAGGTTGCGCATGGCGGCGAGGTTGGTGGGCTTGCCCACCACGTCCACCGCCCCCAGCGACAGGGCGCGCATGGCCATCTCGCCCCCCTGCTGGGTGAGGGTGGAGAACATCACCACCGGCATGGGGCGCTTGGCCATGAGCTGCTCGAGGAAGGTGATGCCGTCCATGCGCGGCATCTCCACGTCGAGGATCATCACGTCCACCTCCTGCGACAGCAGCACGTCGCGCGCCTCGATGGGGTCGTTGGCGCAGGCCACCACCCGGATGTCCGGCTGGCGCCCCAACTCGTCGGTCAGGATCTTGCGGACGAAGGCCGAATCGTCCACGCACAGCACGCGAATGATCGAATTACGCATCAGGGTTCCAATCCAAGAGCCAGTCCCGTCGCCACATTGCCTCGGCCGCCTTGTTGCAGGCGGGTCGCCGGTTCGCCGGGGCACTTCATCCAGACCTCGCCGGTGCCGATCCTCAGGGTGATCGTGCGCCCCACGCGGCCACCCACGTGGCGCGCCACGTGGGACACGCCGCGCATGGACAGCCAGGCGCGCGCCGTCTGCAAGTTGCGCGCGCCGATGGAAAAATCCCTCAGGCTTTCCGACACGGAGGCGCAGCCGAACAGCGTCACCCGCGCGTTCTCGCGGCGCGCCCCCATGCGGTGCGCCGCGGAGAGGAACAGGGGCAGGGCCACGTCCACGAAACGCCACGGATTGTCCAGCTCCTCGCCGGGCGCAAGGTGCGCCTCCGGGAACACGGCGTGCAGGATGCCCCCCACGCCGGCCACCGGATCGTGCAGCGTCACCCCCAGACACGAGCCCAGGTTGTGGGTGGCGATCACGTCACCGCCGGCACGGCTCAGGGCCATGTCGCCGATCAGCACCACCACCGTGGGCGCCGGAACGCCGGTTTCAAGGCCCGCCGGGGCCGTGTCGGGCATGGTGGCCACTAGAACAGATTGTCCACTTCCGGACGGTCGCCGCGCAGGGGCGACAGCACCCGCCCGCCGCCGTCATCGTGGGTGGCATCGTGGGCGGCGCGGGCGGTGGACGCACCCCACACCAGGGTGTCCATGGTGCTTACCAGGTCGCGCAGGGCGGTCACCTGGGTGTTGAGCGCCTCGCCGGACGAGGCGGAGCGCTCGGCGCTGGTGGCCGCCTGCTGGGTCACCTGTTCCATCTGCTGCATGGCCTGGGTCATCTGGCCGATGCCGTCCGCCTGCTCGGCGCTGGCCATGGCGATGCGCTCCACCAGGCCCGACATCTCCACCGCGTGGTGGGTGATCTGCTCCAGGGCGCCGCCGGCGCTCTCCATGATGGACACGCCACGGGTGGCGCGGTCGATGGATTCGGAGATCATGGCCGCCGTGTCCTTGGCGGCGGCGGCGGAGCGCTGCGCCAGGTTGCGCACCTCGTCCGCCACCACGGCGAAGCCCATGCCCGCCTCGCCGGCGCGGGCCGCCTCCACCGCCGCGTTCAGGGCCAGGATGTTGGTCTGGAAGGCGATGTCGTCGATGACGTTGATGACCTTGGCGATCTGCGTGGCCGAGGCGTGGATGTCGCGCATGGCCTGGGCCATCTCGCGCATCTTGTCGTTGCCGTCGGTGGCGGCGTCGCGGGCCTTGCCGGCCACGGTGTTGGCGGTGCGGGCCGCCTCGCTGTTCTGGTGGGTGCGCTGGCTCATGTCGGTCATGGTGGCCGACGCCTGCTCGATGGAGGCGGCCTGTTCGGACGCCCCCTCCGCCTGCTGCATGGCGGCGCGCGAGATCTGCGCGCTGCTCTGCTCCACCTGGCGCGAGCCCGCGTCCAGCCCGGCGATGGCCTGCACCAGCGGGGCCACGATGGCCCGCGCCACCAGGAAGCCGATGAGCAGCGACAGGGCCACCGCCGCCACGCTCATGGCGGCCATGATGGTGGCGGCCTGGGTGCGGATGGTCTTGGCCTCCGCCTGGGCCTTGGCCACCTCGTCCGCCTGCATGGCGAGCATCTGCTCGGTCAGCTCCTGCAACTTGAGGCTGGCCCCGTCCAGGCGCTCCATGGCGGCGCGGGCCGCCACCGTGGCGGCCTTGGCCTCGGCCACGGTGGTCATGACCAGCTGGGTGGCGTCGATGAACTCGGTGTAGGCGGGCTGGAAAGTGCGGAACCCGGCCAGTCCGCGCACCTTGTTGTCCAGCACCTGGAAGCGCGCGCGGGCGCCCTCGTTGTGGACGGCCACATAGTCGAACACCGCCAGCACCTGCTCGGTGAGGAGGCGCTGGCCGTTGGCCGACACGCCGGCGTACGCGGCGGCCTCCAGCATGCGCGGCGTGGCCTGGGTGAGGGACTGCAACTGGGCGCTGGCCCGCGCCATCAGGACCACCGCCGTGCCGTGCTGCTGCATCATCTCGGTGGCGCCGGCGGCGTAGACGGTCTTCAGCTCGTCCATGGCGCGCGCCGTGTCCTGCTCCACCGGCAGCAGATCCCTTTCCGCCAGCGCGGCCAGGTGCCCATCGAAGGCGGTCAGGTTGTCGTGAAACTCGCGGCGCACGTCCGCCAACGCCGCCGGATCATCCAGGGACAGGTACTCGCCGGTGGCGTCCTGGCTCTTGAGCAGGGTGCGCGCCAGGCCGTTGACGATGGCGCTGTGGCCGATCTGTTCCGTGAGCGTGGAGCCGATGAACGTGGACAGCCGGTTGATGCTGCCCATGGCGATGACCCCGGTCACCCCCACCAGGACCGACACGGCCACGAACGCGCCGATGACCTTTTGCCTCAGGGTGAATTTCTGCAACATGGTGTGCTGTTTCCTCCAGTACGGCTGGCCCACACTTCCCCCCTCCGGGGGGGGCGGCCGTGATTAAAATCCGGCGTCCGCGTAGAACGCGTCGTCCGCCAATGCCTTTTCGATGTCCACCACGATATAAACCTTGTCCCCCCAGTTGGCCACGCCGGGCACACAGCCGTTCATGAGCCGTTCCGCGCCGGCGGGCGGCGGCGCCAGCCGGTCCGGCGGGATGCGCACCACCTCGTTCACCGAGTCCACCACCACCCCCATCAGGTTGGGGCCCGCGCGGCCCTCCAGCTCCAGCACCACGATGCAGGTGCGGTCCGTGTAGTCGCGGCCCGCCAGGCCGTACTTGAGGCGCAGGTCCACCACCGGCACCACCGAGCCGCGCAGATTGAGCACCCCCTTGATGTGCGCCGCCATGTTGGGCAGCCGGGTGATGGGCCCCACGCCGATGATCTCGCGCACCTTGGCCACCGAGACGGCGTACTCCTCGCGCTCGATGGACAGGGTCAGGTACTTGTGCTCCCACTCGTTGCCGGTGACACCGGCCTGCTTGGCGGGCTTGCGGATGGTTGCCGTGTTCATGGTCCTCACCTATGCGTCGATGCCGGCCATGCGGTAGATCTTGCCGATGTCGAGGATCAGGCCGATGCTGCCGTCGCCCAGGATGGCGCCGCCGGCCACGCCCCGCACCCCCTGCATGCGCTCGCCCAGGCCCTTGATGACCACCTCCTGCTTGCCCAGCAGGGTGTCGACCATCAGGCAGCAGCGCCGCCCGTCCGACTCCACCACCACCGCCAGGCCGTCCCAAGGGTCGCGCACGGCGCCGTCGATATGGAACAGGTCGGCCACGCGCACCAGGGGCAGCAGCTTGCCGCGCACCTTGAGGGACTCGATGCGCTGGTTGACGGTGGCGTAGTGGGCCGGTTCCGGCTTGAACGACTCCATGATGCCCAGGGTGGGGATGATGAAGCGCTCCGGCCCCACCCGCACCACCATGCCGTCGATGATGGCCAGGGTGAGGGGCAGCACGATGGTGACGGTGGTGCCCTTGCCGGGGGTGGAATCCAGCTCCACGCGGCCGCGCACCTTCTCGATGGTCTTCACCACCACGTCCATGCCCACCCCGCGCCCCGACACGTCGGTCACCTTGTCGGCGGTGGAGAAGCCGGGCTGGAAGATCAGGTTGTACAGCTCGCGCGGGGCCGGTTGCTCGTCGGGGCCGATCAGCCCGCGCTCCACGGCCTTGGCGCGGATCTTGTCGCGGTTCAGGCCGCGGCCGTCGTCGGCGATGGTGATGAGGATGGCGTCGCCCTTGTGCTCGGCGCCGATGGTGATGGTGGCCACCGGCGGCTTGCCGGTGGCGGGGCGGCCCTCGGGGGGCTCGATGCCGTGGTCCACCGAGTTGCGCACCATGTGCATGAGCGGCTCGTAGATCTCCTCCACCAGGTTGCGGTCGATCTCCGTGTCGCCCCCGTTCATGACCAGTTCCACCGCCTTGCCGGACTTCTTCGAGAGGTCGCGCACCACCCGCACCATCTTCTGGAAGGTGGCGCGGATGGGCACCATGCGGGTGGACATGGCGGTCTTTTGCAGCTCGTTGGTGATGCGCGAGAGCTGGGCCAGGTTGCGTTGCAGGCGCTGGTCGGCCACGCGCTGGATGATGGGGTCCTGGCGCACCTGGAGCTGCGCCACCACCAGCTCGCCCACCATGTTCAGCAGGCTGTCCAGCTTGGCGGTGTCCACCTTGATGGTGGTGGTGCGGGCGTGGGCGCCCTCGCGGGCGGGCTGGGCGGGCTGGGTGGTTTCGGCGGCCTCGGCGGTGTTAGGGCCGGCCTCGGGGCGCGCCGGGGCGGCGGGCGCCTGGGTCTCCTCGCCGGCCAGCACCCGGCGGATGCGCGCCACCAGCGGCTCGATGGCGAACACCGGCCCGTTGCCGCCGCCCTTGCCGTTCAGGTCGCGCACCGCCGCCACCATCTGGCTGATGAGGTCGACGCTGGCCAGCACCACGTCCACCAGGGCGGGGCTGACGGCAAGCTTGCCGGAGCGGGCCGCGTCCAGGAGGTTCTCGGTCTCGTGGGCCAGGCGGTTGATGGGCGTCAGTTGCAGGAAGCCCGACACCCCCTTGATGGTGTGGAACGGGCGGAAGATGGTGTTGATGACCTCCGTGTCGCCGGGGTGCTCCTCCAGCGCCAGCAGGTTGCTCTCGATGCTGTCCAGGTGCTCCGTGGCCTCGGTGACGAACTCGTCCACCAGCGACGTTTCCAGCGACGGGTCCAGGGCGAGCCCCAAGGCCGCCTCCGGCGCCGGGGCCTTGGGCGGGGGCGGGGCCACCTCGGCGGCCATGGCGGCCGCCGGCGGCACCAGGGAACCGAGCTGGGCCAGCGCCTGTTCCGCGTCCCGCTCGTCCGCGTGGCTCACGGCGCGGCCGGTCAGGGCCACGAAGCGGTCCAGCACGGCATCCATGCCGGTGGCGCGGGCGGCATCCGCCGGACCGTTGCGCAGCACGTCCTGAAGGCCGGTGATGCCCTCGCCCACCAGCTTCAGGGCGGCCTGCTTCTCCGCCTCGCCCTCGATCTGGAACAGCACCAGCATGGAGAGCACGGCGTCGATGGATTCGGCCACCTGGACGAACAGGGCCAGACCGTCCTCCCGGCGGGCGGCGTCGGCCACCTCGCGCGCGACGTCCATGAGGGACACCAGGCCCTGGAGGTCGTCCGGGTCGAGCAGCACCAGGTCGGTGGCGGCCTGGTTCAGGCGGCCGGAAAGATTCTTCAGGATCGCTTCCATCCGCCTATCCGATGGCGCGCGCGGCGGGGCGGCGCGGGAACTGGGGTTGCAGGGGGATCATCGCGGCCGCCCTAGAAATCGTTCATGCCGTCGAAACCCGTCCGCTTCGGCGACCGCGGCGCCGCATGGGCCTTGGCGCGCACCGGCGGCGGGGCGTGGCGCTTGCTGGCGAAACCGCCCGTGCCGCCCGTGCCGCCGGTACCGCGCGGCGGGTGGGCGGGCCGGGCGGTGGACGCGGTATCGAAGGCGGCCATCATCTCGCCCAGGCGGCGCGCGTCGGCGGCCAGGTTCTCGGCGGAGGCGGAGGCCTCCTCCACCAGGGCGGCGTTCTGCTGGGTCACCGAGTCCATGTGGCTGATGGCGGTGTTCACCTCGTTGATGCCCTGGGCCTGCTCCTGGGCGGCCTCGGAGATCTCGCGCACCAGCGCGGCCACCTGCTCGACGCGGGTGACCACGTCGGCCAGGGACACGCCGGTCCGGGCCACCAGCTCGTTGCCGGCGGCCACCTTGAGCACGCTGTCCTGGATCAGCTCCTTGATCTCGCTGGCGGAATCGGCGGAGCGCTGCGCCAGGTTGCGCACCTCCTCGGCCACCACCGCGAAGCCGGCGCCGGCGTCTCCGGCGCGGGCCGCCTCCACCGCCGCGTTCAGGGCCAGCAGGTTGGTCTGGAAGGCGATGTTGTCGATGACGGTGATGATCTCCGAGATCTTCCTCGAGCTTGCGGTGATCTCGGCCATGGCGGTCACCGTGTGCTGCACCATGCCGTTGCCGTGGCGGGCGCCGGCGGATGTCTCCTCCGCCAGGCGGCGCGCCTCCAGGGCGTTCTGGGCGCTCTGCTTGACGGTGGCGGTGATCTCCTCCATGGAGGCGGCGGTTTCCTCCAGGGACGACGCCTGCTCCTCCGTGCGGTGCGCCAGGTCCGTGTTGCCGCGCGCCAGGCCCTGGGCCTCCAGGGCCACCTCCTCCGACACGCGCATCACGCCGCGCACGGTGCGGTTCAAGGGGGTCACCACCAGACGCTGGAAGCTGAGCAGGATCACCACGATGGAGACGGGGATCAGCAGCAGCGCCCACAGCACGTTGCGCTTGAGGGTGCTTGCCACCGCCTGGTGCATGGGGGCCAGGTCGGCCACCACCTCGAAGGCGCCGTGCACCTCGCCCACCTTCCAGCCCTCCATGGTGAAGCCGAGCGGGTCCTTGGTGGTGCCGGTGACCGAGTCGTCGATGGTGCCGTGGCAGCCCATGCAGTCCTCCGTCAGCACCACCGGGCGCATGTAGCGCAGCACGTCCGCCTCCTTGTCCACGCGCGCCAAGCCCTTGAGCTGGCCCGAGCCAAGCTCCAGCAACATCTCGCGCTCGATGGCGGTGGGCTCGTTGGCGGGGTTGCGCGGAGAGATCTTGGGCACCCGGAAGGTGTAGCCCGTCTCCTCCGCGTTACGCCGGCCCACGTTCCAGCCGGCCACGATGGGGATGGTCCAGTAATAGCGGGTTTCCCGCGCCGCCTTGATCGGGTCGGCGGCGCCGGCCATGGCCGCCTCGACCTCGGCGCGCATCGCCTGGTCGTCGAAGGCGTTGTGCTTGGCGCGCAGGTCGGCCATGTAGACCCGGGCGTTCTCCGCCTCCTGGGTGACGGCGCGCGCCTTCTCCTCGAGCAGGTGCATCGCCTCGCGCTCCAGGCTGCTCTTGACCACGGTGAAATTGACGCCGTAGCTCACCAGGAAGGCGGCCACGATCACCAGGCCGATCCTGGCCCGGTAGTCCAACTTGCTGAACATGTCCCTATCCCCATGAAAGATCTGGATGTCCGGCCCGGTGCCGGAACGCGCGCGCAGGGTGCGCGGCCCCGCCATGAACCGCCCCCCAGCCACCTCCAGGAAACCTATCGGCGCCGCGTCCCGCGCCCATGAGGAGGGTATCTCCAACAGGGAGTTGAAAAAGTCCATCCGTGGCCTTTTGCAATCCGAAACCGGAACACCGCGCTGTTTCGGTTCCTCCGGATTCCAGGCGCTTACGCGCGTGCAATCCCCCCCCGTGCCGGACGCGGGCGTGCCGAAAGGCGGTGGGCGCCTCTCAAAACCTGCTGCGCGGTCCGATTGCTGCGTTGGGCGGTGCTCGGCTCCTCTCCTATCCACTGGATATGTCTCGGATCCTGCGCTCCGTCCGCCTTGCACTCAGACCGCTCGCGACGGTTTCGAGAGGTGCCCCAGTGTTTTTCGACAGCCTGCAAAACCTGCCGCGCGGTTCTTGGCGGGCTCCGGGAACGGGGGCGATTTGACGTGGGCCGTTCCGGGGGGCAGAGTTGAAGGGTCTGCCAAGGCAAGCCACAAAGCCATCCCGGGGAGGCCGGAACCCGCCACCTTGCGGGCCCCGGCGCCACCGTTGGGAGCGGTATTCCCCGGACCCGGGCCACAGGTGGCCACGTGGAGGGGAGTACGCGCGGCGGGCCCCCGCGCCACAACATCCGGAGGGGGAAACCATGACACACCGTTGCAATCCGGGGGCGGCGGGACTCGCCGCCATCGCCGCGCTGCTCCTGGGCGGCGCCACCAGCGCCCAGGCCATCGAAACCACCATCGGCGGCCAGGTCAACCGCATGATCCGTCTCGCCGACAACGGCGACAAGTCCGACATCCAGCACCTGGACAACAGCGCCGACCAGACCCGCGTCGGCATTCACGGCCACGGCATGATGGACGACACCATCAAGGCCGGGTTCGACTGGGAGACCGGCATCACCTCGAACCTGTCCGAGTTCGCGGACATCGAGCAGGTGGGTAACGATTCCAACACCGAGTTCCAGATCCGCGTGGCCCAGGTGTGGGCGGAGCGGCCGGAATTCGGCCGCGTGAGCCTGGGCCAGGGCGACGGTGCCGCGCGCCGCGCCGGGCGCGCGGACCTGTCGGGCACGGAGCAGGCGCTCAACAACGACTTCCGCCGCTACCACAGCGTGCGCTTCCGCGATTCCGGCGGCTTTTTCGTGGGCGACGTGAGCAGCGTGTTCCACGCCTACGAGGGCCTGCGCGACGACCGGGTGCGCTACGACTCGCCCGCCCGCGCCGGCTGGAGCGCCGCCGCGAGCTGGGGCAACGACGACGAGGCCGAGCTGGCGCTCCGCTTCGCGGGCCTGGCCCGGCGCATGGAGGACGCCTACGACTCGTCGTCGTCCTTCCCCGCCGGAACCCGCGTCGAGGGCGCCGTGGGCTACAGCCGCAACCTGGGCCAGGGCACGTCCCTGCCGGACATCGACTACCAGCTCGATACCTCCTGGTCCGTGCTGCTCACCAACGGCATGAACGGCACCGCCGCCTACGGCCGCCAGAAGCTGCAAGGCGGCGCCCAGGACACCAACCACGCCTGGTACCTGAAGCTGGGCTACAAGGCCGGCCGCCACGCCTTCGCCGTGGACTACGGCCAGTCCACGGACAACGCCGACCCCCTGTCCCCATCCAACCCGGTGGACGGCACCCACTACGGCCTGGGCTGGCAGATGGACCTGAACCGCTACAACACCGCCATCTACGCGGGCGTGCGTGTCTTCCAGATGGAACGCTCCGTGACCGGCGTGCCCGACCCGGACGACGTGCGCGGCCTCCACACGGGCATACGGGTGACGTTCTAGCGGATGTTGGAAAAGTCCGTCCACGGGCTTCTGACGCGCGCCGCCGGAAACGCGCTGCTGGCGGCGGCGCTGGCGGGCGTGCCGCTCGCGGCGGGGGGCTGCGCCCGCCTGCCGCCGGAGGTGGCGGCGCAGGTGGCCGCCCCCGGCCCGGCGGAGCCCAGCCACTACGCCCTGAAGGGCGCTCCGGACCCGCCCGGCCCGCGCGCGCGGGCCGCCCGGTGAGGGGGTGGGCCGCCCTGGCCGCGTGGCTGGCGTGCGCCTGCGCCGGCATGCCGGTGACGCGGGTTCTGGACGGCCCGCCGGGGGTGGACGGCACCCTGGAGCTGGCGGACGGCCAGATCGCCGTGAGCCCCGCCGGCGGGCCGCTGGGGGTGTTCCTCTCCCTGTTCCCGGAGTCGTTCCACCCCTACGTGCACGGCGGGGTGGTGGCCGTGGAACGGGACGGCGCGGTGGTCTACCACGCCATGGGGGTGCCCCGCCCGCACCTTGAGGGCCCACCCACCGACGCCACCGGCGGCGGCGTGTTCCGCACGCCGCTGGCGGATTATGTGGCCATGCAGGGCACCGTGCACCTGTTCCAGCCGCCGCCGGGGGTGGACGGGGAACGGGTGGCGGCGTTCGCCCGCGCCCGGTACCGGGCGGGCACCCCCTTCGACCCCTATTTCGACAGCACCGACCGGGCCCGCCTGTACTGCACCGAGTTCGTGGCGGCGGCCCTGGAGGCGGGCGGCGGCGGGCCGTATCCCGTCAGCCCCAACCGCCGCAACCGGTCCCTGGCGGTGGTGCGGGAGTGGCTCAAGGTCGACGCGCGCGGCGCCATCCAGGCCGACACCCTGGTGGCGGGCGCCCGCCCCCTGGCCACCCTGAGCGCCCGCGACAGCGCCCCCCAGGCGCGCCTGCGGCGGGCCTGGACGGCGGAACTGCACCGCCGCTTCGGCGCCGACCAGCGCATCGGCTACCTGTTCGAGTGGACCGGCATCCGCCTGCGCTTCCGCCCGGACGTGCTGGCCTTCCGGGAGCGCGCCCTGGCCCTGGCCGACGCCGCCCCGCCCCCGGACCAGGCGGCCGCCGACGCCGCCGTGCGCGCCCTGGCGGACGACCTGTTCGGCCCCCTCCCCGAGGCGCCGCGCGTGGCGGCCGCGGGCCCCCGCTGCCCGTCCTGCTGACCGGCCGGACGGAGAACGGCCCACATCCGGCGCGGCGGGTGGTAAGCTGTTGGCCCATGCACCGCCTGTTCGTCGCCATCGATTTTCCCAAGACCGCGCGCGAGCGGCTGTCCATGCTGTGCCACGGCCTGCCCGACGCGCGCTGGATCGATCCCGCCCAGATGCACCTCACCGTGCGCTTCATCGGCGAGGTGGAGGGCTCGGTGATGCTGGACGTGCGGGAGGCCCTGGCCACCGTGGTGATGACCCCGTTCGAGCTGATGCTCATGGGCGTCGGCCACTTTCCGCCACGCGGCAAGCCCACCACCCTGTGGACCGGGGCCGACGGCGGCGACGCCCTGCACACCCTGTTCGCCCGCGTGAGCCGCGCCCTGGAGGGGGCGGGCATCGCGCCGGAGGGGCGAAAGTACATGCCCCACGTCACCCTGGCACGGCTTTCCGGCACGCCGCCCACCCGCGTGGCGGGCTACATGCAGCACCACGCCGCCTTCACCGTGCCCCCCTTCCCGGTGACCGCGTTCCACCTCTACGAGAGCACCCTCACCGCCAAGGGGGCGCTGCACCGCAAGGCCGCCAGCTACCCCCTGCACGCGGGTTAGGGCCATGCAAAGCTTCCGCAAGGAGATCTGGCTCGAGATCCCCACCCGCCGGGCGTTCGTCAACATCACCCCGCAGGTGGCGGCGGCCCTGGCGGAGAGCGGCATCCGGGAGGGGCTGTGCCTGGTGAACGCCATGCACATCACCGCCTCGGTGTTCATCAACGACGACGAGAGCGGCCTGCACCACGACTATGAGCAGTGGCTGGAGACCCTGGCGCCGTTCAACGCCTCGCCCCAGGTGTACCACCACAACCGCACCGGGGAGGACAACGCCGACGCCCACCTGAAGCGCCAGGTCATGGGGCGCGAGGTGGTGGTGGCGGTCACCGATGGCCACCTGGACTTCGGCACCTGGGAGCAGATCTTTTACGGGGAGTTCGACGGCCGGCGCCGCAAGCGCGTGCTGGTGAAGATCATCGGCGAGTAGCCCCCCACGCCCGCACCCCACGCCCGACATGCGCGGCGGATGGGTGATTGTCTCTGGCAGGATGTAATAAAACGGCCCCCGCCCCCGCCGTGACGGTGGAGGGGGCGGTGCCGTTTCTTGCCCCCGCCCGGGGGCCCCCGGGGACGACCAGGAACCGGGGCACCCAGGCGGGGGAGCGGGGGAGCGTGCCGGGCCTTCCAGCGCAGGCGCGGAGCGAACGGCCTTTGGCGTTTGCCGAAAGGCCCGGCACCGGGGGCGGCAGGTCAGGAGAAAACCGCCGCCCCCGATCCCCTGTTTTTTGGCTCGAAAGGCGGAACGTTACGACACCTTCCGAACCGAAACCCGTCATGTTCGCCGAGCCCCGCAAACCGGCCGGGCCAGCGGCCGGTTTGCGGGGCTCGGCCGTGCCGGCGCGGCCCGCGATGAGGGCACGGGCAGCGCC
>JACRHL010000022.1 GCA_016212085.1 Nitrospirota bacterium
GCACCTCTAATAACCTGCTGCGCGCCCCGATTGCTGCGTTGGGCGGTGCTCGAACCCTCGCCTATCACCAAGATATGTCTCGGGTTCTGCGCTCCGTCCGCCTTGCACTCATGGCGCTCGCGACGGTTAATAGAAGTGCCCCGTATTTGAGGCGGCGGGGCGGCGGATGTCAAGGCCGGGGGCCGGCCACCCCCACGCCGGGCGGGGCCGGGCAAAAAAAAGGGCCCGCCGTGGGGCGGGCCCTTCATCATGCGGCGGTGTGCCGTTTACGGGCCGGGAGCGCCGGGGGCCTGCGCGTAGGTGCTCAGGTTGCCGCCGGAGGCGCCGTGGCTGATGGACGGCAGGTCACGCCAGGTGTTGGTGTAGGGCATGAAGCTCATGCCCATGTCGATGGGCGTGAAGGCGTGGGTGACGTTGTTCGTCTCGCTGTCGCAGTTCAGGCAGGAGTACAGCCAGCCCTCCACGTCCTGGGTGACCAACTGGCCCCAGTTGTTGCCCTGGGTCGTACCGAGGCCCGAGGTGGAGATGGTGGCCATGGCCTGCTGGAAGGTCTGGCGGCTGCCGTTGAAGGCGGTGCCACCCAACGCGTCGGTCTGCTCCAGGCGGAAGTCGGTGATGACCTCCGTTAGCGCGTTCAGGGCGGTGCCGGAGTAGTTCACCTGGCTGCGGAAATTCTCGGCGAAGTTCTGGCTGCCGCCCAGGGAGGCCCAGGCCTCGATGTAGCCCACCACCACCTGGTCCATCCAGGCGTCGCGGGCGTCGCAGTTGAAGCTGTTGAGCACGTTGCTGCCGGCGGCGGCGCACATGTGCGGCCGGTAGGCGGAGGCGTTGTTTTCCAGATAGAGGTTGGCCTTGGTGTCGGCGGACAGCAGCGGGCAGACGATGGCGCCGGCGCCCGGGCTGAGGATGCTGTCGAAGTACCCGACGCACCACACGTTGACGGAACCGGAGGCGCCGGAGTTGAAGCCCGTCATGTCGGTGTAGAACTTCATGTTGGCGATCTGGAAGGTGATGCCGCCGACGGTGACGGTGGGCGTGCCGTTGGGCATCTTGAGGAACTCGATGGCCGCGTTCCACAGGGAGTCCACCCCTGGCTCCGTCTGCGGATTGGCGCCGGGGGTGGCGCTGTGGCCGGTGAAGGCGGTGAAGAACAGGTGCTCCTCGCGGGTGAGCGGGCCCATGAACTCGTCGCCGCGGCCGAACAGGTTGTAGTTGTGCTGGCTGAACAGGGGCGCGTAGCCGCTGGCGGCGAACTGGGCGCCCACGTTGTTGGGCACGAAGGCGTTGGTGGAGAAGTTCTGCTGGGTGGCGTCCCAGTACTGGTCCGGGGACAGGCCGGAGCCGTTGACGGCCTCCACGGCGGCGGCGCCCAGGGCGTTGCAGCCGATGCCGGTCTGGTTCTGGTCGCCGATGGCCTCGGCGCACAGGGTGGGCACCGTGGTGAAGGCGGCGGCGATGCTCAGGTCCACATAGGCATCGGACGTGTTGATCGTCTGGGTGTTGTTGGCATGGGCGGGTGCCACGCCGGCAAGACACATGGCGGCTGCGATCATCCAGCCCAGCCGGACAGCCCTAGGTTTGAACATGACTCTTCCCCACGAGATGTTGACCAAACAGGGCACCACGGCGCACCTGCCGCGCGGTTGCACCCCTCCCTACCCCGTAGCCGAAGCAAGCAGCGCGCCAACGGCGGCGCATTTTTGCCACGGCGCGGGGCGGGGCGGGCGTTACGACGCAAAAACACCGTGTTACGCGAAAATAAACTGTGCCACACCCCGGTTTTTCGAGCATTCCGCTTGGGGATAATCGAGCGGGTGGGAAAATACTTGCCCACATCGTGGGAAAAGTTTTAGCCACTCGCGGCATTTTCCGGCGTCCGGTGGCGAAAATCCGACACACCGCACCGGTTGCGGGGTGGGCCGTCCGGGGCGAAAATGGGCCCCATGAACGGATCGGCCTTTTCCCTGGCGCCCGTGCCCGGCCCCGCGCCCGCGCCGCCCGCGGCCCTGGCGGGCAAGCGCGTGCGTGTCGAGACCATGGGCTGCCGCGTCAACCGGCACGACGCGGCGCAACTGGGCGCGGCGCTTTCGGCCATGGGCTGTCTGCTGGCCGAGGCGGGGGCGCCGTTCGACATCTACCTGCTCAACACCTGCACCGTGACCCACCAGGCCGACGCGGAGGCCCGCCGCCGGGCGCGCCGCGCCAGGCGGCGCTGCCCCCGGGCGCGGGTGGTGCTCACCGGCTGCTACGCCGAGGTGTCGCCCCAGGCGCTTTTGGCGATGCCCGAGGTGGACCTGGTGGTGGGCAACCACGGCAAGGCCGATCTGGCGGCGCGCATCGGCGCCCTGTTCGAGCCCGCCGTCGGCCCCGCCCCCGGACCCGCCGGGCGTTCCGCCGGCGGCGGGTCCGTGTCTGGCGCGGTGACGCGGGCGCTGCCCGACCAGGGCGGCGACACGCGCTTCTTCCTCAAGGTGCAGGAGGGGTGCGACGTGGCCTGCGCGTTCTGCATCATCCCCGCCGCCCGCGGCCGCGGGCGCTCCATGCCGCCGGACGACGTGGTGGACGTGCTCATCCGCGCCCACGCCGCCGGCTACCGCGAGGCGGTGCTGGCGGGCATCCACCTGGGGGGCTATGGCGAGGGGCTGGGCACTCACCTGGCGGCCCTGGTGCGCCGGGTGCTGGACGAGACGCCCATGCCGCGCATCCGCTTCGGCTCCATCGAGCCGTGGGGGCTGTCGGACGCCTTCGTGGAGCTGTTCGCCGCCCACGAGCGGCTGCTGCCGTTCCTGCACGTGCCGCTCCAGTCCGGCTCCGCCTCCGTGCTCAAGCGCATGCGCCGCCCGTGCACCCCGGAGTTCTACCGACGGCGGGTGGGGCGCATCGTGGCCGCCAAGCCCGGCCTCACCCTGGGCGCCGACGTGCTCACCGGCTTCCCCGGCGAGACGGCGGCGGAATTCGCCGAGGGGCTGGAGTTCATCGAATCGCTGCCGTTCTCGCAGCTGCACGTGTTCCCCTATTCGCGCCGCGCCGGCACCCCGGCGGCGGACCTGCCGGACCCGGTGGACGAGGCGGTCAAGCGTGACCGGGTGCGGCGCCTCATCGCCCTGTCCGACGCCCGGCGCCGGGCGGCGCTGGCCGCCCAGGTGGGCACCGTCAGCCATGTGCTGGTGGAGGCGCGCGGGCGCGGCCACACCCACAACAACCACCCCATCCGCCTGCTGGCGGACCCGCCCCCGCCACGGGGCAGGGTGGTGGCGGTGATGGTCACCGGCGTGGATGGCGACGATCTGCTGGGCGCCCTTGCCGCACCGTGACGCCATGGCGCCGCCGATCGGCTACAATCGGCCCGGGGCACGGCGCCCGCCGCGCCGCATTTGACTTGGAGCACGCATGCAGCCTTCATTCAAGGTATACATCGCCGTCAGTGTGGACGGCTTCATCGCCGACAGCACCGGCGGCGTGGACTGGCTGAAACCCTACGAGGGCGGGGCCGACGCCAGCTACCGGGCATTGATGGACAGTGTGGACGCCGTGGTCATGGGGCGCCGCACCTACCAGCAGGTGCTTACCTTCGGCCCGTGGCCCTACCAGGGCAAGCGCTGCGTGGTGCTCACCGGCCAGGAGGGGCTCCAGAACACGATTCCCGAGGTGGAGACCTTCGCCGGCGACGTGCGGGTGCTGGCGGAGCGCCTGGAGCGCGAGTGCGTGCACGACGTGTGGGTGATGGGCGGCGCCGAGGCCATCCGCGCCTTCCTCGCCGCCGGCCGGGTGGACATCCTGG
This sequence comes from Nitrospirota bacterium, assembly GCA_016212085.1. GTDB lineage: Bacteria > Nitrospirota > JACRHL01 > JACRHL01 > JACRHL01 > JACRHL01. The sequence goes on from JACRHL010000022.1 coordinate 3,782, forward strand.
AGCTGTTCGTCATCCCCGAGCTGCTCGGGGAGGGGGTGCGCCTGTTCCTGCCGGGCACCCCGCGCGCCGGCCTGGAGCTGCTGGCGCACGAGCCGTTCCCGCACGGGATGGTGCGCCTGCTGTACCGCATGGGCCCCGTGCCCCAGCCGGACGAGGACGTCGACATGACCTGACGCCCCGGCGGCGTTCCACCCGCCATGGGGGTTCCCCCACCGCCATGACAGTGCCGCCCGCGCGGCGTATCATGCGGGCATGACGGTCTTTGCCGACACCTCCCGCGCGGCCCCCCTGCTCGAGGATCTGGCCCCCCTGGGGCCCGAGCTGGTGGATTCCCTGGCCAGCACCGGCGTGCCGGACGCGGCCCTGCTGGCCCTGCACCGCATCTGGGAGCAGGAGCCGGAGCGGGTGACCGCCCTCATGAACGAGCCCGGCGGGCGGCGCGCCCTGGTGGCCCTGTGCGGCTCCGGCACCTTTCTGCCGCGCCTGGCCCTGCGCGTGCCGGACGGCCTGGCCGCCATCAGCCTGGCCCTCGATCACCAGCCGTTCCACTGGCCCGAGCCCGGCGCCCTGGCCGCATCGTGCCCCGACTTCGCGGCGCTGCAACGCGCCCTGCGCCAGCTCGCGGGCCGGGCCTACCTGTACCTGGCTACCCGCGACCTGGGCATGGACGGTGGCGCCGACAACGGCGCCCCGGCCCCGGTGCCGGATCACGTGCGGCGCCCCTACCGCGCCCTGTCTTCCGCCACCCACGGGCTGAGCGAGCTGGCGCGGGTGACCGTGGAGGCGGCGCTGACCTTCTGCCGGGCCGAGCTGGCCGCGCGCCACGGCGAGGTGCGCCGTGCCGACGGCGCGCCGTGCCCGTTCTTCGTGCTGGGCATGGGCAAGCTGGGCGCCGGCGAGCTCAACTACGGCTCCGACATCGACCTGATCCTGCTCCACGGCGACGGCGGCCAGGACAGCGACGGCGAGCGCCCCCTCTCCCCCCAGGAGTTTTTCACCCGGCTGTCGCGCAACCTGTCCCGCGCGCTGGCGGAGCAGACGGCGGACGGCCGGGTGTTCCGGGTGGACCTGCGCCTGCGCCCCGAGGGCGCAAGCGGCGTCATGGCCTGGCCCGTGGGCGCCGCCATGGCCTATTACGAGACCGTGGGCGACACCTGGGAGCGCGCCGCCTACATCAAGGCCGTCCCCCTGGCCGGCGACCGGGAGGCGGCGGCGCGCTTCCTGAAGGGGCTGGCGCCGTTCGTGTTCCGCCGCTACCTGGACTTCCCGGCCCTGGAGGGCATCCGCGACGTGAAGGAGCGCATCCACGCCCGCCAGGTGGCCAGGGACCAGGTGGGCACCGACGTGAAGCTCGGCTCCGGCGGCATCCGCGACATCGAGTTCTTCGTGCAGTCGCAGCAGCTCATCCACGGCGGCCGCAACCCGGCGCTGCGCCCGCCCGCCACCCTGGACGCCCTGGCGGCCCTGGTCGCCGCCGGCCAGGTGGACCCGGTGCGGGCCCACCTGCTGGCGGAGACCTATGTGTTCCTGCGCCACGTGGAGCACCGGGTGCAGTTGGTGGCGGACGAGCAGACCCACCTGCTGCCCACGGACCCGGAGCGCCGCCGCCGCCTGGGCTGCCAGATGGGTTTTGCCGACACGGGCGACCCGTGGCTGGCGTTCTGGGAGTATTACCAGGCCGTCACCAGCCAGGTGCACGAGGTCTGCCTGGCCCTGTTCCAGGAGCCGGACGGCGCCGCGGAGGAGGGGTTCGCGCACCTGGTCCGCCAGGTGGCCGTGGCGCCGGAGGGCGCCCTGGACGGCCTCGACGCCCTGGGCCTGGCCGATCCGGAAACCGGCGCGCGCCACCTGCGCGCCCTGGCCCGGGTGCTGAACGCGGGCGGCCTGCCCGAGATCAGCCGGCAGCGCTGGCGCAAGCTGCTCCCCCTGTTTTTGGAGGACATCGCCAAGGGTGCCGACCCGGACCTGGGCCTGGCGGGCCTCGCGCGCTTCGCCGAGGCCCTCAAGGGGCGCGGCATCTACGCCGCCATGCTCCATGAGAACCGCCACGCGCGGCAGCTCCTGTCGCGGCTGTTCTGCACGTCGCGCTTCCTCACCGGCCACCTGGCGCGCTACCCGCACCTGGTGGACGAACTGCTGGCGCCCCCGGAGCTGCTGGGCGGGCGCGACGCCGAGGCCATGACGGCGGAGCTGGCCCGCGCCACCGCCGGCCAGGACGAGGAGGGGTGGCTGGACGCCATCCGCCGCTTCAAGCACCGCGAGGTGCTGCGCGTGGGCCTGCGCGAGATCGCCCAGGGGGCCGATGAGGTGGCGCGCGGCCAGGATCTGGCGCGGCTGGCCGAGGTGCTGGTGACCCAAGTGCTGCACCGCACCTGGACCGGGATGGCGGCAAGGCACGGCGTCCCCCCCGGCATCGACCCGGATACCGGAAGGGAGCAACCTGGCGCCGGCGCCGTGGCGGTGGTGGCCCTGGGGCGCCTGGGCGGTGGCGAGATGGGCTATGCGTCGGACCTGGACCTGCTGTTCATCCACAACGGCGGCCAGCACGCGGAAACCCCCGGCCCGCGCCCGATCCCGGTGCCCACCTTCTTCACCCGGCTGGGGCAGCGGCTGGTCTCCAAGCTCACCGTGGGCACCGGGGAGGGGGTGCTGTACGAGGTGGACATGCGGCTGCGCCCGTCCGGCGCCTCCGGCCAACTGGTCACCAGCCTTTCCGCCTTCGAGAAATACCAGGCGGAGCAGGCCTGGACCTGGGAAAAACAGGCCCTCACCCGCGCCCGCGTGGTGGCCGCCGAGGGCGGCATCGGCCCCGCCGTGGCGCGCGCCCTGTGGGCCGCCACCTACACCCCGCGCGACCTGGAGGCCACCCGCAACGAGGTGGCCCAGATGCGCGCCAGGATGCGCCGGCACCTGTCGCACCCCAAACCCGGCGTGCTGCACCTCAAGCACGACCCCGGCGGCATCGTCGACGTGGAGTTCACCGTGCAGTTTTTGTTGCTGGCCCACGGCCACGCCCACCCGGAGGTGACCGATTCCAGCCCGCGCGCGGCCCTGGAAAAGCTCGCGAACGCCGGGCTGATCGGCGCGGACGACGCGAAAACCCTGCTGGACGCCCTGGCCCTGTACCGCACCGCCGAGGGCTACCTGAACCGGGTCTACGGCGACAGCGACCAGGGCTTTGCCCACGACGGCCCCCCCATGCCCGGCGGCCGCAACCGCCTGTGGGGCCGGGTGCAGGCGGCCATGCAACGGGTGGATGGGATATTCCGGCGCATTGTAGGATGGGTGGAGGTGGTCGAGTAGCCACCGGCCACGGCTTTTCCGCCGGAGCCTGCGTTGTCACTTCAAAAACGATCCTCGACATAGCGCTGCTATGCCTGCGGTCGTTTTCTCGCTCCGCCTGGGTCCGACGGAAAATCCGAGGCCTACGTCGGTGGGGCACCGGCCACGGCTTTTCCGCCGGAGCCTGCGTTGTCGGCTCGTGGCCGTCCTCGACGTGGCGCCGCCACGCCTGCGGGGTCCGCTCGCCTCCGCCTGGCCCATTCCCTTAGACTAGGACCCTCACGGCCGGACTGTAGCTTAAAAAGCCCTTCGGCCTGTCTCAGATAGTGGTCCCACCTCACATGACGCAAGAGGAGTTCGAAACAATGGTTTTCTGGACTGCTGCAGGGGTCGCATTATTCTTCTTGATATTAATAGCCATGTTCATTGCAATTTTCGCTTCTACGATTCGATCGCGTCGAAGGGAGGAGCAATGGGGGGCGGAAGAGTGGGCGCAATTGGTGGCGCCAAGTAAGGCGGAAGAGAGGGAGCGAAGGGTGGCGGAAGAGAGGGATAGAGCGCTCTCGCAGGTAGTTGAACTCGCACGAAGCCACGCGATTGTCCTTTCAAGGAAGTACCATGCCCATGTGGATAGCGACGATTATGGGACGACAGATTTTAACCTTGAAGGGTGGCGGAAAGACATTGATTACTTTGTGGAAAGAGTCGTTCGCCAAGCCCTTGGCTTTGGAAAGAATTCGACCCTATGGAGTGATGCTCGTTTTCGCCAAGAAGTATATAATATAATAGTGATTATTGCAACCAATATCAGCTCCCAAGGAGAGCTTGGATCTGAAGAAATAAGTAAGATGTCTGGGTATGAGTTTGAGCACCATTGTGCCTTGCTATTGAGAGAGTCCGGATTTGAGGTAACAGTTACACAGGCATCTGGGGATCAAGGCGTTGATATTGTCGCGAAAAAGAATGGCGATGTCATGGCGGTTCAGTGTAAGCGGCAGGAGAGCCCAGTAGGAAACAAGGCTGTTCAAGAGGTTTCTTCTGGGAGACGGCATTATGGAGCACACTACGCCGTAGTTGTTACCAACTCAACATTTACACAAGCCGCAAAGGAGTTGGCTCGTACAAACGATGTGTTTTTGTGCCATGTAAGCGAATTAGGAAGCCTTCCGTTTCCCCCGAAAAAAGGGCAGTGAGAGAACACACAAAACATCTTGGATAACCTCACGTGTGAGGAGAGGTTCACGAACCATGGGTTCGAGGAGGAGTCGGCTGTACGGCACGGCGTTGGACGGCTGGAAGATCGATCGTGGAGAGCCTGTCCGGAATTTTGTGTGTGAGGCATACCATGAAGCCTGAAAGGAGCATGTAGGCGTGGAGCTCGCCCGCGCCCTGCTTGGCCAGCTAGGCCGTCAGGGCCTCAAAACCCTGGGCGGAGTTGTCCACGACCTTGCTGCGCACCTTGCCGTTGGGAAGCCGCAGGGCGGCATCCAGCTTGGCCTTGGCGACATCGATTCCGAGCACGTGTCTCATGGGGGTTCCTCGCGCAATCCACCTTGTGAGTGCAGGCTCACGGCAAGCCGGGCCGAAGATACTGTCCGATCTCTCGCGAAGCGGAAGGGAAGGCCGGCGCATCATCTACGGCGCGAGCTTTGCCGCTCCAGGTTGGGCACGGCGTCCGGCCTTCCTCCCTCGGGCATCACCCGAGAACCAATGTCACGTCTTCACAATACAAGGTTGGGCAGGGCAGCGCGAAGCCCAACGCCCGCCCGGAATGCCGTGGGTCGGCGGCGGAAATGTCGGGCTTCATGCGTTCAGCCCAACCCGCGGCCCTACACGGAAAAGAAATACGAGCGCTTCCTGGGCTCGAAGTGGGCGGTTATCTCCTTTTCGGTAACCGTTCCGTCGGCGTTTCTGATGACCACGGTAAGGGCCAAGTCCACGCTTGCCTTGATCATTTCCGGGAAGGGTTTTGAAATTGGTTCACCGGAGATGCCGCATACAAAATACGGAGCCAGGGTGGGATTGGTCCACCACTCCGACGCTGGAGCACCGATCATCTTCTTTCCGTAAGCGAAATCCTGGCCGTTTATCTTGAGCGCGACCGATTTAATGGACGTGTCTGCCGATGGATTCTCGGAATAGAATGCGATATGAAGTTTGTATTCCGTCTGGTTCCCGCTCGGGAATGCGAATCTGGGCACAACGATGACGTCGCCAACGCCGTAATTCGCCTTCATCCTTGGAAGAAAATCGCGCGGCAAGGTGTTTTCGGGAATATCCGTGTTGGCGATGTCGATGATCGAATAGACACAAGCGTTCAGGAGAAGGGCCGTGAAAAACAGGCATGTACGGGTGATCGCATGCACGGGTTCACCATGTTGCAGTGGTTTGTTTTGTGGTCTAGGGCAGGCCGGTTCCCCAGATATAGTACGGCAACACATCCACGACGGCGTGTCCCACGCCGCGAGCGGTGGTTTCCGGCCATGTTAACGGATTCCAGGACGGAATGGTGGGGGTGACGTAATTATAAGTGCCTGCATGCCGTGGATCGGTGATAAGCCGCCCCGTGTCACCGTCGTAGACCGCCTCGCGCCCATCCGGGAAAATGAATTTCTGCTCGGGATGCCCGACTCCGTTGTCGTGGAGTACGGACATGTAATCCGGAAGCCGTTGCCACCCAGATGCCAATACCTCGTCCGCTGTGGGTGGCAGGTTGACGTTCTTGGGGGCGCGTCCTCGATGGGTGAGCGAATCCCAAAAGTGCGCCTCCTGCGGTGCGACTTGCGTTGCTGTGTGTCGGGGCGAATAGGCCCCCAGGTCGAACCATGTGGTCCGGCTGAATGGGCCGGGGTTGGCGTCGGCCGGCTGCGGCGCGCGGAGGTAGGGTGGAATTTCCGCCGCAAGGTCCGGCCGGCGGATGGACTCGGGCGGCAGCAGGTCACGGGCGGCGGTCGGCATCGCCGGGGCGTACACGGCCCCGCGCTGGGCCGCCGGTTCCCTGGGGGTGTCGGCCACCGGGCCGGAATCGCCGCCAAGAATCCCGCCGAAGATCCCTCCCGACCCGCCGCCAATGCCGCCGAATCCGCCCGGTCGGGGCGGGACGAAATCGCCCCACGGCGGCCCTTCCGGCTGGCGGGGCATGAAGCCCTGGGCTCGGTAATACCAGGCCGGCGTCTCGTCGGCGATGATGTCGCTCATGGGCCGGGGGCGCCTGGCCCCGGCGGTCTTCGCATCTTTTAAGTCCATGGGGTCGTGGCCACTCCTTCGGGCACCTCTAATAACCTGCTGCGCGCCGCGATTGCTGCGTTGGGCGGTGCTCGAACCCTCGCCTATCACCATGATATGTCTCGGGTTATGCGCTCCGTCCGCCTTGCACTCATGGCGCTCGCGACGGTTAATAGAAGTGCCCCGGCGTCTCGTCGGCGATGATGTCGCTCATGGGCCGGGGGCGCCTGGCCCCGGCGGTCTTCGCATCTTTTGAGTCCATGGGGTCGTGGCCACTCCTTCGGGCACCTCTAAAAACCTGCTGCGCGCCGCGATTGCTGCGTTGGGCGGTGCTCGAACCCTCGCCTATCACCAAGATATGTCTCGGGTTCTGCGCTTAAGTCCGCCTTGCACTCGCACCGCTCGCGACGGTTATTAGAGGTGCCCCTTCGTGTCCGGGAAAACAACGACCGAGGAGCCTCCACGCACCCCGCCGCCCGCCGTGAAGTGTGCACGGCCCGCACCGGCGCCGCCTTGCGTATCGTGCGTTTTGCTGGATAAAGTGTGGCCACGCCGTTCCCGCGCCGTGAGCGCCTTCCGGCCCGTTCCCGATTCGGCCCGCATCATCCCCCGGCGCGCGGATGGTATGATGCCGCCTTCCCGGACCGGCCCCCCGCCGGTCACGTACCGGTGGTGCCGAGCCGATAAAGGGCGCGGGCCCCCGCGCGTTCCCGGGGGCGATGGTTTTTATCGGGCCCCGCGCCGGGCCCGCACCTGATGGGGGCCCCGGCCCCCGGCTGACAAGGACGGCTTGGCTATGAACATCTGCGTCATCGGCACCGGCTATGTGGGGCTGGTCACCGGCACCTGCTTTTCCGAGTTCGGCGTGCACGTCACCTGCGTGGACAACAACGCCTCAAAAATCGCGGCCCTGAAGCAGGGCGAGATTCCCATCTACGAGCCGGGGCTCGATGAGATGGTGGCGCGCAACGCGGCCGAGGGGCGCCTCGAGTTCTCCACCGACCTGGCCGCCGCCGTGCGCGACAACCTGGTGATCTTCATCGCCGTGGGCACCCCCCCCCGGCACGACGGCTCCGCCGACCTGTCCATGGTGGAGGGGGTGGCCAGGGAGATCGCCGCCCACATGAACGGCTACAAGGTGATCGTCACCAAGTCCACCGTGCCCGTGGGCACCGGCGAGCGGGTGCGCCAGATCATGCTGGAGTCCCTCACCGAGAACGTGGATTTCGACATCTGCTCGAACCCCGAGTTCCTGCGCGAGGGCTCCGCCATCGAGGACTGCATGAAGCCAGACCGGGTGGTGATCGGCTGCAAGAGCCAGCACGCCGCCGCCATCCTCAAGGACCTGTACCGCCCCCTGTACCTGCTGGAAACCCCGTTCGTCATCACCGACCTGCACACGGCGGAGCTGATCAAATACGCCGCCAACGCCTTCCTGGCCACCAAGATCAGCTTCATCAACGAGGTGGCCAACCTGGCCGAGAAGGTGGGCGGCAACGTGCAGACCGTGGCCAAGGCCATGGGGCTCGACGGGCGCATCGGCAAGAAGTTCTTGCACGCGGGCCCCGGTTTCGGCGGCTCGTGCTTTCCCAAGGACGTGGCGGCGCTGCTCAACATCGCCAGCTCCGGCGGCTATGACTTCAAGCTGCTTTCGGCGGTGCTCGACGTGAACGCCCGCCAGCGCGAGCTGATGGTGGAAAAGATCCGCCTGGCGGTGGGCGGCGACCTGAACGGCAAGACCATCGCCGTGCTGGGCCTGGCCTTCAAGCCCAACACCGACGACATGCGCGAGGCCCCCAGCATCGCCATCATCCAGGCCATGCAGGAGCAGGGCGCCACCATCCGCGCCTGCGACCCGGTGGCGGAGCGCGAGGCGCAAAAGATCCTCAAGGATCTTTCCTATCACGAAAACGCCTACGAGGCGGCCGAGGGAGCCGACGCGGTGGCGATCGTCACCGAGTGGAACCGCTTCCGCAACCTCGACCTGGACCGCCTCAAATCCGTCCTGACCGCCCCCGTCCTGTGCGACCTGCGCAACATCTACGACCCCGACCGGGTGGTGGCGGCGGGGATGGAATACCACTGCGTGGGCAACGCCTCGTATAGGTAGATACCGGCCACGGCTTTTCCGCCGGAGCCTGCGTTGTCACTTCCAATACGATCCTCGACGTAGCGCCGCTACGCCTGCGGTCGTCTTGTCGCTCCGCCTTGGTCCGACGAAAAATCCGAGGCCTACGTCGGTGGGGGGGGGCGTATTCAAAGCACCAGTTGGGTACCTCTAATAACCGTCGTTGTGATGGCGGCGATCAAGGGGGATCCGTCGCTGGTGGGGTTGACGAGCGCTACGACGCCCGTGCTGGTCAGATCACCCCGTGGCTGGAGCGAGGTGATGAATTGACTGAGTGTCCTTCGCAACCATCGGCCATGCATTCTGGCGCGGTGCCGCCGCAGGGGGGCTTTGGAGTCGTAAGCCTACGCACACCGTGGCCCCCCCGGTTGCCTTTTTCCGCCAACCGGCGTACAACCGTCCCCCTTCCCCGGCACGGCCGGACTCTCGATTTCGAAAGGCGACCATGGACGTCAAGGACAGCAACGGCAACAAGCTGGAAAACGGCGATTCGGTGCAGGTGATCAAGGACTTGAAGGTCAAGGGCTCGTCCCAGACCCTGAAGCGCGGCACGGTGTACAAGGGCATCCGCCTCACCAACAAGGCCGAGGAGGTGGAGTGCGGCTCGGGCAAGGGCACCATCGTGCTCAAGACCTGCTTCTTGAAGAAGGTCTGACGCCGCACCCGCCGGGCCGCTCCGCCGCGCATGGGCCCGGAAAATCCGCGCCTTCACCCCGATCCGCCCGCTTTTCCCTCGAAAGAGTGATTACAGCGCGGGCAGAGTTTGGGTAGGATAGGCGTACGAGGGGCCATTCTTATGGAGGGTGTCATGTCTTCCACCTCCCCATCCGGTGCTGGATCCATAATCCTGGGCACCTCTATTAACCTACTGCGCGCTCCGATTGCTGCGTTGGGCGGTGCTCGAACCCTCGCCTATCACCATGATATGTCTCGAGTTCTCCGCTCCGTCCGCCTTGCACTCGGACCGCTCGCGACGGTTAATAGAGGTGCCCTCCTTTCGGGCGGCGCATTGTCGCGCCTGGCGCCCGTGGTGCTGTTGCTCCTGGCGGCCTGCGGCGGCGGTGGGCTGGACGGCGGCGGCCTGGCTGCGCCCGTGCCCTGTTCCACCCCGCTGGCCGCGGGCCTGGCCGCCGCGCCGGACGCGGGTGACGACACCCTCCAGATCGTCAACGACAGCGCCGCCCTGAGCGCCCAGGTCAACTGCCTGGAGCAGCCGGTGCCCATCACCGCCGCCGGCCGGCAGAAGGCGGGTGGCAACGGCGATCCCGGCGTGCGCCTCACCCTGGTGGCCGAGGTCTCCTCCCCCGCCGTGGTGGGGCGGCCGGAGTTCCTGGGCGGCACGCTGGACGACCTGTCCGCCGGCGGCGCCTTTGTGGGCCAGGGCACCCGCGTGTTCACGGTGGAGATAGACGGAACCGGCGCGGTGGACACCTTCCGCTGGTCCGACGACGGCGGCCAGACCTGGATGGGCGGGCTGACCGCCATCGACGGTGCCGCGCAACCCCTGGCCGACGGGGTGACGGTGGCCTTTGGCGCCCTCACCGGCCATGCCGTGGGCGACGCCTGGCGCATCGAGGCCGGGGTGTTGCAAGCCGCGTCGGTGGACATCAAGGGCGATTCCATCATCGTCGGCTACAACACCGCCGGGGCGCCGCGCCTGGGGGGCATCCAGGTGTTCCACATGCAGCACGGTTTCCCGGTGCTCACGTCGCAGGCCCTGTTCCGCGATGCGGACATCCACGCGGTGTCCGCCTCCGGCGGCAGCGACCAGGGCACGGCGGTATACGCCGCCGGCGCCGCCCGCAAGGACGACGGCGCCGCCCCCGCCATGCTCGAGCGCATCCGCCTGGTGGGCCAGCACATGGTGCTGGACGGCCACGCCCGCATGGGCCTGCCCAGCTTTGCCACCACCGGGGTGACCGCCGTGCATGCGGGTGTTCTGTACGCCGCCTCCGGCAACACCGGCGGCCTGGCGGTGATCGACGACGCGGCGTTTTCGGTGATCGACTACCTGCCCATGGGCGATGCCCGCTGGCTGGCAGGCGGCACCCACACCCTGGGGCTGCTGGCGGGCGGCGCCCCCGGCCAGGGTGGCGCGCTGGTGATGTTCGACGTGGGCAACCAGGGCGGTGCGCTGGCCCGGAACAGCTTTGCCGTGGCGGGAGCCGACGTGCCCGAGGCCAAGAACACCGTGGAGCTGGCGGGCGACACGGCGGTGGTGGCGGCGGGCCCCGCCGGCGTGCAGGTGCTGGACCTGGCCGATGGGGCGCTGCTGGCGGAGCTGCCGGTGCCCACGGGCGTCACCGCCGATCCGCTGGATTCCGTGGCCAACGCCGCCACCGTGGACAACGACGTGATGTTCGTCTCCTTCGGCGGCGCCGGCATCTACGCGGCCCGTGCCGACCGGCACTTCACCAAGCCCGGCGGCGGCGCCATCACGGTGGACCTGCTGGGCCGCCTCGACTTTGGCGACCGCGCCTCCGCCAACCACGTGGCCTACAAGGCGGACTACCTGTACGTGGCCGCCGGCCTGGGGGGCCTCAAGATCGTGCGGGTGGCCTGCGACCCCAGGTAGGGAGCCTTCACAGGGCGCACCGGGCGGGGGCGGCGTTCCATGGCGGGCGCCGCCCCCGCTTGCGTTTTGAGAGGTGCCCACCGACCAGAACGGCACCGCCCATCACCGCACACGGGGCAGCGACGCTTCATGGGGATGGGGACTCCGGCGTGGCCTTGTCCTTGACGGGGACGGGCGGAGGGGTCGCCAGTTCAAGCCAGGCCGCGAAAATCACCGGTCCGAATAGCAGCGCGATCCATCCGTAGGAACGGTAAAACCACGGAATGGACAGGGCGATGACTGGTGCGGCCACGACCGCCAAATAGAGCAACCGGACCCGGAGTGGGACGGTGACGCGCGCGCCGCAGGCGTCGCACGGCACGCTCATGCGCAGGCCCCACGCGACCCACTGAAGCCGCCCCGGCGGCACGCCACGTTTTCCACACACGGGACAGAGACGATCCTTGATGGGGGTCAGCGGTAGGATCGCCGCTTCAATCCAGACCACGAAGTACGAGGATGCGAACGCCAGCAGGAGCCCGATGTATGGAATGGCAAACAGCGCGATGAACAGGGCGATCGCCGGTACGGTCACGATCATCCAAAAGAATACCCGGACCCAGAGTCGGATGGTGACGCGCGCGCCGCAGGGGTCGCACGGCACGTTCATGCGCAGTTTTCCAAGGTTGCCTCGAAGCGCTTCCTGAGACACGCCACGGTTCCTGCACACGGGGCAAACGCGCTTCTTTCCGTGGCGCGGCCTCAGCCGCCAGGTGGAGACGCGGGAGCCGCAGGTCTTGCACTCCTCGCTCAGACGCAGGCGCGCGAGGCCGCCACGACGCTCCCGCGCCGGCACGCCGCGGGAGTTGCAGGCGGGGCAGGACAAATTCTTCATGGCGCCTGCGGGGATTCCGGCTGTTCCGGCTTGCGCGGGCTCTGCACGGGCACGAGCTTGGTGATGACCACCTGAAGCCATTTCAAAGTGAAACCCACAATGATTATCAGCGGAATTCCCACGTAGGGCACACCGAGAAGCAAGAAGGTGACGACCACGAAGGGCGCGATGGTCACCAGCCAATACAGCAATCTGGTGCTTAGCGGATACTTAAGGCGCGTGCCGCATGCCGTGCACGCCACACTTCCGCCGGTTCCCCCAAGTTTCCAGAATACCGGCCAGAACGGCACGCTACGAGCATTACATGCTGGACAAATACGATCTCTCATGGCGTGGTTGTTTGATTGTTAGAAGGTGATTTTCCTCCAACCACCGCCTGGACAATACTGTCGATGGTGTTGGCACCATTTCGGATGGCGTGCATTGTATCGCCATATGCTGCCAGAGCAGTTAACGCACCAGCAGCATACGGGGTGCGAAGCCTTGTCCCGATCGCCGTCGCTCCCAACCCCGTTCCCATCCTCCCCGCTACCTCCCACGGATGCGCCTGGACGTAATCACTGGCCACCGGGGCCGCCTGTTTCAGGATTGCGTAGGTCTGCCGGGGGTGGGTGGCGGCCTGTTTCAGGGCGTTGAAAAAGATGTCGTTGGCGCGTTGGGCGGCGGCGTGGTCCTGGGCGTTGGTGGCGCCCATGGTGGCGAAGAGGTGGTCGCCCGCGCGGCCGATGCCGCGGAACCACGACCCGGCACCGTCCAGTGCGTCGCCCCGGAAGCCGTGGGGCGGGGCGGGCACGGGCGGGTGCCAGCCGTAGGGGGGCTGCTCGCCGAGGATGGCCCACAGGGGTGTTTCCTCCCCCGGCCGGCCCCGCCATTGGATGGGCCTGGGCGTGGCCGGGGCGGGCGGCGCGAGGGGATCGGGAAAGATGTCCTCGAGCGGGGTGGGGCGGAAGGGGGTGTTCATGGTCCAAATCCTGTTCGGGGCGCCACGGCCCGGTTTACGGTAAACGCGGGGGCGAATCCCCACCCCGCGGCCGCCCGTGGGGCACCTCTAAAAACCGTCGCGAGCGGTTCGAGTGCAAGGCGGACGGAGCGCAGAACCCGAGACATATCACGGTGATAGGCGAGGGTTCGAGCACCGCCCAACGCCGCAATCGGGGCGCGTAGCAGGTTTTTAGAGGTGCCCCGTGCCTGGCGGCACACCACCATTTGGCGCGCCGCGCTGGAAAAGTAAAGCATACCGCCATTCTTTTTTCATGCCCCGGCGGGAACCGGCCGGGGAGACGCTTGACACGCCCACCCCCGTTGCCATTCCATGTCCCCGTGCGGATCCGTTCAGCCATGAAACGGTGGACCCGGTTGCGGGCGGTGGGGCTTGGCACCCTGGCGGCGCTGTACCTGGCCCTGTCGGTCAACGCCCAGTTGTGCCACCTGGTGCACGGAGGCGCCGGGGTGTCCATCGCCATGGCCGCCCCGATGGCGCACCCGCAGGGCCACGCCCCGCACCCGGACCATGGCGCCGCCGCCAAGCTCCTGTGCCAGTGCCTGGACAAGCTCACCGCCGGGCCGCTGCCGGTGGCGGCCTCCGCTGTTCTCGTGCATGCGGCCGCGCCCCGGCGCGGCGGGCAGCCACGGGCTCCGCACCGCCTCCTCGCGTTCGATCCCCGGGCCCCGCGCGGGCCGCCCGCCGCCTCCGCCTAGACCCGTCCCCTCCCGCCACCGGCAGTTCAAGACCGGCGCGCCCGTGTGCGCCCGGCGGGGCGGGGTGCGCCTTCACGCGGCAAGATCAAGCGGAGCACCGGGCCGCCCGTCGGCCCGCTCGAACCATTCAGGAGAAACACGATGTTCATGGAACACAAACGGCGCCTTGCGCGCCTGGCCCCCCTGGCCCTGTTTTTAGGGGGGGTGGCGATGGCGCCGCAAACGGCCCTGGCCACCTGCGCCTCGGGCACCTGCTATCTGGTCACCGGCCACGGCGAGGGGGTGCTGGCGCCCCACCAGGGGGTGATGGACCTGTCCTACCGCTACATTCCCCAGGACCGCATGCTCAGCGGCGGCCGGAGCGTTTCGGAGGTGTACGTGCCGGCGGTGGACTTCGCCGGGCGGACGCTGATCCTGGACCACCACCGGGAGTTGCGCACCATCAACATGCTGGCCCAGGTGGACCTGAGCTACGGCATCACCCCGGCGCTCACCTTGGCCGTGTCGGTGCCGTTCTACAACCGGCGCCTGCACGAGCATTTTGACGACGTGGACCTGTCGGTGCCGGATCCCGGCACCTTCACCAGCGCCGACGGCAGCGACGGCTTTGGCGACGTGGCGGTGACCGCCAGGTACGCCGTGCACGGCGGGGAGCGCCACCTGGTGGTGGCGGGCGTTGGGGTCAAGACGCCCACCGGCGAGTACAAGCTGCGCAACCACCTGGGAGAGATCAACGAGCCCACGGTGATGCCCGGCAGCGGCTCGTGGGACGGGCTGTTCTCGCTGTACGGCAGCTACCGCATCGTGCCGGACGCGGTCACCGGGTTCGTGTCGGCGTCGTACCGCATGAACCGGGCGAACCCGCTGGACTACCGGCGCGGCGATGTCACGACCCTGAGCGCCGGCGCCTGGGGCGAGGTGACGGAGGGGATCACCCTGAGCGGCCAGGTGAACGCCGTGCGCCAGGGCCGGGACCACTACGCGCCGTGGGGGGATGTTCCGAACACCGGCAGCACCATGGTGTTCGTCACCCCCGGCGTGCGCCTGGCCACGGGCCATGAGACGTCGGTCTACAGCCACCTGCAACTGCCGGTGCGGGAGCACGTGAACGAATCGAACCTGGCGCCGCGTTACGCGCTGGAGCTGGGGATGACGCACGCCTTCTAGCGGGCACCCCTCAAAACCGTCGCGAGCGGTCCGAGTGCAAGGCGCCCCGAGCGGAGCGGCACCGTTACGCCGCGCAGAACCCGAGACATATCACGGTGATAGGCAAGGGTTCGAGCACCGCCCAACGCAGCAATCGGACCGCGCAGCAGGTTTTGAGAGGTGCCCTAGCGGCGGAGCCGGCGGCGGGCGCGGGGCGGCCGGATCGCCCCGCGCCCGCCATGCGCGCGGCGAACGGGCCCGCCAGGGGCCCCTGCCCGGGCCGGGGGGCGGAGCGGTGCTGTGGTGTTTGCGTATTGGGGGGCCGGCGGGAAAAACCGATATGAAACCGGTGAATGGACCAGTCGGGGGAATCCCATGCCAGTAAACGACACACCCGGGGCGGACGAAAGCCGCGCCCACCTTACGCGGCGGCGCCTGCTGACGGCGTTCCTGGTGCCGCTGGGCGTGGCCATGGTGTGCGTGGCGGCGGTGGGCATCGCCGCCCTGTCGTGGATGGAGCGCGACGAGGCCAACGACCAGGCGGAAACCACCAACCGCCTGGTGGCGCGCATGTACCAGGAGGAGATGCTCCACGACGCGGAAACCCTGCACACCGCCATCGACATGGTGCGCAACCTGCCGACGGTGGGCGACGCCTTCGCGCGGGGCGACCGCGCCGCGCTGCTGGCCGCCACGGCGCCCCTGCTCGCCCAACTGCGCGAGCAGCTGGGGGTGACCCACTTCTATTTTCACGGGCCGGACCGGGTGAACCTGCTGCGGGTGCACCAGCCGGACCGTTTCGGCGACCGCATCGACCGCTTCACCACCGTCCAGGCGCAACGGACGCAAAGCCCGGTGTGGGGGCTGGAGCTGGGGCCGCTGGGCACCCTCACCCTGCGCATGGTGGCGCCGTGGCCGGGGCCTTCCGGCGAGACCGTGGGCTATGTGGAGCTGGGCATGGAGATCGACAGGGTGCTGGACCACATCCGGCGCGTGCTCGACGTCGACATGCCCCTGTGGCTGCGCAAGAACCTGATCTCGCGCGGCGGGTGGGAGGCGGGCATGTGGATGATGGGCCGCAAAGGCGCGGACTGGGACGCCTACCCCGGCGTGGTGCTGAGCGGCCAGAGCCACTCCGACCTGCCCGCGCGCCTGCTGGAGCGGGCCTTCGACGAGACCGGGGTGGCGGCGCGCTCCATCGCCTATGACGTGGGGGGAAACCAATTCCTGGGCACCCCGCTGCCGCTGACCGACGTCACCGGCGCGCAGGTGGGGTGGATGATCGTGGTGTCCGACGTGACGGCGGTGTACCACGCGGATACCGTCAAGGTGTTCGTCGCCGGCGCCGTGGCGCTGCTGGTGGCGGCGCTGCTGGCCCTGTTCTTCCGCTGGCGCATCGGCATGGTCGCCCGCACGCTCACCCACCGGGAGGAGCAGGTGACACACCTCGCCACCCGCGACCCGCTGACCGGCCTGGTCAACCGCGCCGGGTTTCTGGAACGGCTGGCGCGCGCCCTGGGCGAAGGCCCCCCGGATGACCGGCGCACGGCGGTGCTGGTGCTCGACCTGGACCGCTTCAAGTCCATCAACGACAGCCTTGGCCACACGGTGGGCGACCTGGTGCTGAAGGAGGTGGTGGCCCGCATCGCCGGCGTGGTGCGCGAGGGCGACACCCTGGCCCGGCTGGAGGGCGACGAGTTCGCCATCCTGGCCCAGGGGCTTAAGGGCGAGGACACGGTGGAGGCGCTGGCGGAGCGCGTCATCCACGTGACCGACCCGCCCATCGAGATGGGGGCCAGCACGCTGCGCCTGTCGTGCAGCGTGGGCGTCGCCCGCGCCCCGGAGGATGGCGGCGATGCGCTGGAGCTGCTGCGCAAGGCGGACGTGGCCATGCACCAGGCCAAGGCGGCGGGGCGCGGCCGCTACAGCTTCTTCGCGGCGGAGATGGGCGACCGGGTGGCGGAACGCATGCGGCTGGAGTCGGCCATCCACGCGGCCCTGGCGCAGGGGCAGTTCCAGCTGTACTACCAGCCGCAGGTGGGCACCCGCTCGCGGGGCATCATCGGCGCCGAGGCATTGATCCGCTGGATCCACCCGGAATGGGGCCTGATCCGCCCCGACCGCTTCGTGCCCATCCTGGAGGAGACCGGCCTGATCCGCGAGGTGGGCCTGTGGGTCATCAAGCAGGCCTGCCGGGACGCCCAGGCGTGGAACCCGGCCATGCGCGTGGCGGTGAACCTGTCGCCGGTGCAACTGGCCGACCGCGAGTTCATCGGCCAGGTGCGCACCATCCTGGACCAGCAGGGCATGCCGCCGGAGCGGCTGGAGTTCGAGATCACCGAGTCCATCCTGATGGAGCGCAACGACACGGTGATCGCCAACCTGGGCGGCATCCGCGAGCTGGGCATCCCCCTGGCCCTGGACGACTTCGGCACCGGCTACTCGTCGCTGAGCTACCTGAAGCACCTGCCCGCCAGCGTGCTCAAGCTCGACAAGTCGCTGGTGGACGACCTGGGGGTGGACGACGCGGGGTCCACCATCATCGAGGGGATGATCTGGATGGCCCACGCCCTGGGCATGACCGTGGTGGCCGAGGGGGTGGAAACCGCGCCGCAACTGCGCGCCCTGGTGCGCTACGAGTGCGACGTGATCCAGGGCTACCTGTTCAGCGGCCCCCTGCCCATGGACGCCTTCGACCGCTACCACGCGGGCTTCTCGTGGGAGGCGCACCTGCCCGCCGCCCCGGTCGCCGCCGACCCGCCGGGGGTGCGCCAGGGGGTGCGCCTGCCCCGCCTTCCATAACGGCCCCGCCGGCCGCCCGTCAGCCGGGGCGCGCGCCGTCGGCGCCGAACACCTGCTCGCGCCACTCCGGGCCCAGGCGCGCCTCGATATAATCCCGTATCAGCTTGCGCACCATCTGCGAGGGGGTGGTATCGTCCAGGTCGCAGAGCCGCTCGAACATGGCCTTCTTGTTGGGGTCGATGAGCAGCGTCAGCCGCGCGGTGCGGTTTTCCATGGGGGCCTCGGTGGTCGGGTTGCGTGGCAACGGGGGCACCCGGAACCGGCCGCGCGGACCGCTCGCGACGGTTTTCGGGGGCACTCATTGTATGTTAATCAGATTAACATTGATTGCCAACCATATGGACAGGGATGATCTTACCGCCCGATTTCCCTTCTTGATTGACCCGACATGCCGCACCGCGTTCACCTGAAACGAGTCCGCATCTTCAGCGCCCTCACCGAGGCCTGTGTGCAGGAGCGGTACACCTCCGCCCGCCTTGGGCGCGACGTGCTGGCGGGCCTCACCGTGGGGGTGATCGCCATCCCCCTGGCCATGGCGCTGGCCATCGCCAGCGGCGTGCCGCCCCAGTACGGCCTGTACACGGCCATGATCGCCGGCTTCGTGATCGCCCTCACCGGCGGCTCGCGCCTGAGCGTGTCGGGGCCCACGGCGGCGTTCGTGGTGATCCTGGTGCCGGTCACGGCCCAGTTCGGCCTGGCGGGGCTGCTCATGGCCACCCTGCTGGCGGGACTGATGCTGGTGGCCATGGCCCTGGCGCGCCTGGGGCGGCTCATCGAGTACATCCCCGAGCCGGTGACGGTGGGGTTCACCTCCGGCATCGCCATCGTCATCGCCACCTTCCAGGTGAAGGACTTCCTAGGCCTCGGCCTGGCCGAGATGCCCGAGACCTATGTGGGCAAGGTGGCCGTCCTGGCGGACGCCGTGCCGGACGCGCACTGGCCCAGCCTGCTGGTGGGGGCGCTCACCCTGCTGGTGCTGGTGGCGTGGCCGCGCCTCAAGCTGCCCGTGAGCGGCCACCTGCCGGCGGTGGTGGTGGGGACGCTCACCGCCGTGGCGCTGGCCGGCTATGGCCATCCGGTGGACACGGTGGGCTCGCGCTTCACCTTCACCCTGCCCGACGGCACCCTGGGCCACGGCATCCCGCGCACCCTGCCGGACCTGGTCTGGCCGTGGCTTCAGCCGGGGCCGGGCGGGGTGCCGCTGGAGTGGTCCATCGCCACCTTCCAGGCGCTGCTGCCGGCGGCGTTCTCCATCGCCATGCTGGGGGCCATCGAGTCGCTGCTGTGCGCCGTGGTGCTGGACAACATGACCGGCCGCCGCCACTTTCCCAACGGCGAGCTGCTGGGACAGGGCCTGGGCAACCTGGTGGCGCCGTTCTTCGGCGGCATCACCGCCACGGCGGCCATCGCCCGCAGCGCGGTGAACTTCCGCGCCGGCGCCGAAAGCCCGGTGGCGTCCATGGTGCACGCGCTGGTGGTGGGGGCGGGGCTGCTGGCCCTGGCGCCGCTCCTGGCCATGCTGCCCATGGCCAGCATGGCGGCGCTGCTCCTGATGGTGGCGTGGAACATGAGCGAGGCGCCGCGCGCGGTGGAAACGGTGCGCCACGCCCCCACCGGCGACGTGATCATCCTGCTCACCTGCATGACCCTGACCGTGCTGTTCGACATGGTGATCGCCATCTCCACGGGGATCATCATCGCGTCGATCCTGTTCATGCGCGAGATCGCGGCCATGACGCGCATCACCGACATCTCCACCGACCACAAGCACGTCACCCAGCCGCTGGCGGAGGGGTGGGTGGTGTACCGCGTCAGCGGGCCGCTGTTCTTCGCCGCCGCCGACCGGGTGTTCTCGGAATTGCTCATGCGGGTGCAGGGCGACCGGGGCGTGATCCTGTACCTGGAGGGCGTGCCCCTGCTGGACGCGGGGGGGCTGACCGCCTTCACCCGCTTCGTGGCCGCCTGCGGCAAGCAGGACATCCGGGTGGTGGTGGCCGACATCCAGTTCCAGCCCCTGAAGACCATGGCCCGCGCCAAGGTGCACCCCATACCGGGCTTGCTGGCCTTCACCGCCACCCTGCCGGATGCCCTGGCCCTGGTGGAGGCGGACGCGGAGCCGGTGGCCATCCCCTGAGCGGCCAGCCGCGCGCGCCGGCCGACCGGAACAGGGCCCTGATGGCACCTCTCAAAGCCTGCTGCGCGCTCCGGTTGCTGCGCCAAGGCGGTGCTCGAACCCTTGCCTATCACCCGGATAGGTCTCGGGTTCTGCGCGGCGTGACGGTGCCGCTCCGCTCGGGACGCCTTGCACCAGGGACCGCTCGCGGCGGTTTTGAGAGGTGCCCTTGATGCGGCGGGCGCCGGATCGCGCCGGCACCATCCTTCGCCCGCGCCGGTGGATCGCGCGCGAACCCCGCCGCTCCGGCCTACATCGTGAAGAAGTGCGACCGCTTCGTCGGCGCGAAGTGGGCCGTTATCTCCTTTTCGACCACCGCGCCGTCGGCTTTTTTTACGGCCACGGTCAGGGACAGGTCCACGGTGGATTGGGTCATTTCCGAAAGCGGTCTGGAGATGGGTTCTCCGGAGATGCCACATGCAAAATACGGTTGGATTGTGGGTCCGGTGTGCCATTCCGACGTTGGGGCTCCGATCATTTCCCGGCCGTATTCGACAGCCTGCCCATTTATTTTCAATGTGACCGCCGTGATGGACACGTCCACCGGATGGGTTTTGGAGTAGAAGCCGACCAGCAGCTTGTACTCTGTCTGGTATCCATCCGAGAACGTGAACAAGGGTCGGACGATAATGTCGTCCACGGTGTATTTTGCGGTCAGGTCCGGTGGAAAATCGCCGATGGACATCCTTTCCGGAATTTCCGTGTTGGCGATGTCGATGGTCGAATAGACCTTGCAGCCGGTCAGGAGCAGGGCGGCAAGGAGCAGCCATGCGCGGGTGGGTATGGTCATGAGTTCGCCAATCAGGAAGGTGTGTTTACTGCTGGCCTGTTCCCCAGACGTAATACGGTATCACGTCCGCGACGGTATGCCCCACGCCGCGTGCGACGGCAAGTAGGAATGGCCGGGCAGAAATTGCGGGCCGCTCACTCATGGTTCTCCACCGGGATGGGGAAGGTGCCAATCTCCAGAGCGCTTCACAACTGTAATTTTGCTTGAGCGCCGTCTAACCCAGCTCGATCTTCCAGAATCTCAATACGTTGCGTACCTCGTCCCTGGGATAATGAAGGAAGGTCGCATTCCCAAGGTCGGCCTCGATCCTTTGTTTTCGCCTGGCGATTTTCCGTTCGATGCGTGCTGTGTATGGCGAGGTGCCCGGCGGCACTATATTGGGCTTACCCGGGCTCGGCCAACTCTTGGGATAGCCGTCGGGAATCCAGCCCGACCTGACCTTGGCGGCCTGTTCAGCGACCGAGGTATCCTCACAAGCCCATTTATAGAGATGGAAGGCGCAGACCCTGAGCATGGCCTTGATTTCGGGGAGCGTGTCGGTGAAGCCTTTCAGCGGCGTGGGCAACCACACCATGTTGGCGACGCACGAGAAGTATCGCGGATTCTGCACGACAATGCCCGGCTGCGTGAACGACGGGTCGTCGTATCCCCAGATATGGCAGACGGTCCAATGCTTGGGCTTGGGCGACGCCACGTCGAGAGCAGCCACCAGCGCCTTCAGCGCGGCGACGTTGCTTTCGCGCCTCCCTGTGGGGACGTGGGTCCATCCCGCATCGTAGAGCAGTCGTCCGCGAGCAGTATGCGGCGCCCACACCGGCAAGCGCCGAAATGTCTCCGGATGGACCCACCGCGCGGTTCGCTCGATCAGCTCCACGACCGCCGGGATGTCGTCCCGCAGTGCCTCATTGCCGTCTGGTATGTAGAATCCGTCAGTCACTCTCCGCCACCATCCTCATGTCGTGTTTCCGGCCATGTTAGCGGATTCCAGGATGGAATGCCCGGGGTGACGTAGTTGTACGTTCCCGCATAGCGGGGGTCGGTGATGAGCCGCCCTGTATCGCCGTCATAGACCGCCTCGCGGCCGTCCGGGAAGATGAACGCAAGCGCCTGGAATCCGGGGAAACCGGAAAGCCGTGCTGTTCCGGTTCCGGGTTGAAAAAGTCCATGGAAGGGCTTTTTCAACAGCCTGCTGGCGTTGGCCGGTCCCCTCCGGCGGGCCGGGGCGGCGGCTCAGCCCCGCGCGCCGGCCGACCGGAACAGGGCCTTGATGCGGCGGGCGTCGTCCGGCGAAAGGCCGGTGAAGCGGATGCCCATGCCGCCGTCCTCCAGATAGATCACCTGGCCGTGGGTGGTGATGCCCGGGTGGCGGCGGTCGGGGACGAGGGTGACCGTCACCGGCGTGTTGGTGGGGAACGGCGCCTCCCGGCAGGCAAGGAACAGGCCGCCCATGCCCAGGGTGGCGGTGGTGCCCGCCACCTCGCGCCGCCCGGCGCGGGCGGTCACCGGCACCGGCACCCGGTAGCGCGGGAAGTGGCGCTCCGGGCGGCGCGCCACGGCCACGGGGGGCGCGCCGCGCCCCAGCTCGCCGATGGGGGTGAACAGCAGCTTCTTGATGGCATCCATGCGTGTCCCTTCGTCAACAACGGAAAAGGGCCGTGGCACCCGGCGCCCACGGCAGGGGAGTCCCTTGCATCGTTGCAGCATCGGTGCCAGACGGCCAGGGGCCGCCACGCGCCGCAGCCGGAAGGGTGGGACGGAAGGATGGGGCCGCGCGGCCGTTCCGAAATGAACGGCCGCGCCGAAAACGGCCCTGGCAGGCTGTTGAAAAGCACCGTTTTTCGGCAAGCCCGCGTCCGGCACAGGGATGGGCACTTCCATTAACCGTCGCGAGCGGTCCCTAGTGCAAGGCGCCCCGAGCGGAGCGGCACCGTCACGCCGCGCAGAACCCGAGACATATCACGGTGATAGGCGAGGGTTCGAGCACCGCTTGGCGCAGCAATCGGGGCGCGCAGCAGGTTATTGGAGGTGCCCTTTTTCGACGTCCTGCTAGGCTCTCGCCTCGGACACCGCCAGGCGCCGGCCGTCGAAGCGGGCGCGGATGATGTTGGCGGCCGCGGGCAGGAAGTTGTGGATCCAGCCCGAGTCGTTGTACACCTTGGCGTGCATCATCAGGCCCGTGTGCAGCGCCACCAGGCGGCTGGCGCTGTCGGCCACGTCCTGCGCCGGGATGGCGGCCATGGCCACCGCCTCGGTCAGGGCGTTCTTGAAGTAGCGGGCCTCCGCGTCGTACACCGCGCGCACCCGCTCGCGGATGGCGTGGTCGTTCGAGCCCACCTCGGCGCCCACGTTGCCGAACGGGCAGCCCTGCTCTGCCTTCCAATCGCTGGTGCTGCGGCGGTGGTGGTAGGTGTGGGTCAACTCCGCGAAGCGGTTGATGCGCTCCAGCGGGTGGAGGGACGGGTCGAAGGCGGGCATGTAGAACCCGGACTCGGCCAGTTCCCATATGGCGTCGATGGTGGCCAGGGTGAGGGCCTCCTTCGACGGAAAGAAATGGTAGAAACTCCCCTTGTTGACGCCGGCGGCCTTGCAGATACGGTCCACACTCACGGCACCGTAGCCGTCCGCCCACATCAAGTGCATCGCAGCGTCTATGAGACGCTCCTTCGTGCCGTGCATCCGTGCCATCGGCTCCCCTCCCACATCACATGCACAAAAACCCACTCTTTTTTTGACCAATCGGTCAAGTCAAGACCACAACAAGAACACAGATTCCGGTCCATGTTCTTCCCGGGCCACACCGGTCAAGCAAGCGGCTTGCTTGACCGGTTGGTCAAGCAAAATCGCACCGAGAAGTCAACCCAAGCCTAGCACCTTTGTGTATTTTTTGAATCCCCCGCTTTGGGGTTGTTGCGGCCTGAGGCGCGGAGCGCACGGCGGCGGAAGCACCCCGCTCCGGCCGGATGGTGGACCCTTGGGAGCCGTGGGGATGAAAGTGGTTATCATTATCCGGCAATGATTTATGTCGGTTTCCGCAGGGGGTGGTGATGCGTGCGGAAGGGCGCGGCGGGCGTGCCCTTGTCACCGTTCTGGTGGTGGCGGGTCGGCGCGCGCGGGGGCGGGGAAATCGAAAAAAAATCCGGCCGGAAGGGGGGCGCATGGCCGGTGCGCATGGGGATGCGGCCGTCCCCCCCTAGGGCACGGGCACGGGCGGCCCTATACCCATTCGGCGCGCCACACCCCGTTGAAGGCGGCTGCCTCCTCCGGCGTGAAGCGCTTGACCACCCGGAACTTGCCCGAGGTGCGCTCGGTGCTCACGGTGAACTCGTCGATGACCGCCTTGCCGAGGGTCTTCCAGTCGGGCCCGATGAGCTCCACGGGCACGCCGATGGGGTAGAAGCGGGTGCCGTCCTTGCTGAAGGCGTAGACCGTGTCCGGCCGGGGGTCGGCGGGCAGGCCCTGCGCGGGGGTGAGCTTGAGGACGGTGTTCATCTCGACCGGCAATCCCATGTCTGCTCCTTTCAGTCGCTGGGGGTGGCGTCGGAGCCCCAGTGTAGCCCAATCGAAGGGCACCGGCGCCCGCTTTTACCGCATCTGCGGCGTTGGGCTTGGTCGCGTATCCTCGACATGGCGCTGCCATGCCTGCGGTCCGCTCCCGTCGCCCGCCTTGCATCTGCGGCAAAATCGGACGCCTACGTGGGTGGGCACCGGCGCCCGCTTTCACGCCATCTCCTGCGTTGCGCTCGGCTCAAGCTCCTCGACGTAGCGCTGCTACGCCTGCGGGCTTTCGCCTTCGCGCGCCTTGGGGCTGGCGCAAAATCGGACGCCTACGTGGGTGGGTGCCGGCGCCCGCTTTTACCGCGAATCCGGCGTTGTCGGCGCGCGGCCGTCCTCGACGTAGCTACGGCTACGCCTGTGGGGTCCGCTTGCCTCCTCCTTGGCTCGCGAAAAAATCGGGGGCCTACGTGTGGCGACTGTCTCGTTTAACTAAATTCGCTGTTTGTGTTAAGTTAATACCGATAATTTAGATTTTTGGCATGTCGCAGGAAGGTGCCGAGCATTATGGTGGACACGTATAAGCAGTTGGACTCGATTTGGACCAGAAGGCGTCAGGACGATAACTACAATGCGTTTAATGATACTAACAATCTGTTGTTACAAAAAGAACGACGGCATCGAACAGATGGGAGTAATCTGGTTGAGATAACGATATCTAGGCCGACAAGTGTCGAAAGTGCGTTTGTTATTGGGCGAAGATACATAAAGGTAGACTGGACGTATACGGAAGATCATTTCTCATGTAAACCCGGCGAAGGGGTTAAGCACCATAAAAAGCGCGAGCTTGAGTACAAATGTCCGGAATACCTGGGCACCCACAAAGGGGGACTAGGTACGTATGACCCACGGTGCGTGTCATCAATCACCGAGGTGAACACATACAGTTTTCTGCGTCCGGATTGCTAACCGGTAGATTGGGCAGAGCGACGCGAAGTCCGACACCCGGCCGAATCAGTCGTTGGCTGTCCGCAGCGCCACCGTGAACGCCGCGCCGCCCCCTTCCCGGTTCTCCGCCTTCACGGTGCCGTGGTGCAGGGCCACGATGCGGCGCACGATGGCCAGGCCCAGGCCGGCGCCGCCGCCGCCCTCCGCCGTGCCGCGCTGGAAGCGGCCGAAGATGCGTTCCAGGTCGTTTGGGGGGATGCCTGCTCCCGTGTCGGCCACCTGAATCCGCACCGTGTCGGCGTCCGCCGCCAGGGACAGGGTGACCGTGCCGCCGTCCGGGGTGTGGCGCAGGGCGTTGCCGATGAGGTTCTCCAGCACCCGCTGGATCAGGCCGATGTCGCCCACGGCGAACGGCACGCCGTCGCCGAAGCGGGTGTCGATGCGGATGCCGCGCGCCTCCGCCGCCAGCCGGAACTGGGCGGCCACGTCCTGCAACAGCTCGCCCATGGCGAACGGTTCCGGGGCGGCCAGGGCCTCGGTGGCGTCCAGCCGGGCCAGCTCGAACAGGTCGCCCACCAGCCGCCGCAGGCGCTCGCCGTGGCCCAGGGCGGTTTTGAGGTATTCCTGGCGCTGCGCCGGGGAGAGTTCGGCGTCCTTGACCAGCACCGTTTCCAGGTAGCCCACCAGGGTGGTGAGGGGGGTGCGCAGGTCGTGGGAGACGTTGGCCACCAACTCGCGGCGGCGCTGGTCCGTGGCGGCCAGTTCCGCCATCTGGCCGGTGATGCGCGCCGCCATGCGGTTGAAGGTGGCGCCCAGGCGGTCGATCTCGTCCGGCCGGCCGGACGCCGGCGCATACCCCTCCGGGGCGGCGCCGGGGGCGTCCATGAACGCCTGCATGGCCCGGTTCAGGCGCGCCAGGCGGCGGGTGAGCCAGCCGATCAGGAGCAGCCCCGCCCCCAGCGCCGCCGCCAGGGCCACCCCCACCGCCAGCAGGGCGCGGCGCACCAGGTGGCTGTCCCGCGCCATGTCCAGCGCCCCCTGGGCGGCCTCGCCCGCCAGGATCACGTACAGATAGCCCTGGGTGGCGCCGTCCTCGGTGATCTCCGCCGCCGAGAAGATCTTGGGGTGGCCCGGATGGCGCGGGTCGTCCCCCCGCACCGGGGGGGCGGCCCCGGAAAGCAGGCGGCGCACGGGGGCCAGGTTCACGTGGGCAAGCCTCACCCGCTCCGGCGGGGCGGAAAAGGCCAGGATGGCGCCGTCGGCGCCGAGCAGGTAGACCTCGATGGCCGGGTTCACCTGCATCAGCTCGTGGAACAGCCCCCCCAGCGCCCCGCCGCTGGCGGCCCCCCCGGCCATGAGCGGGGCGTGCATGCGCACCAGGTGCGGCGCCAGGTCCAGGTTGAGCCGTTGCACCGCTTCCTGGCGCGAGCGTTCCCCGGCGCGGGTCACCTCCCACACGGCGCCCCAGCCGATCAGGCAGACCAGGGTGAACAGGGCCAGACTCAGGCGGCCGAACAGGGTCCCCATCAGGAATCCGCGAACCGGTAGCCCACCCCCCACACGGTGAGCACGCGGGTGGGGTGGGCCGGGTCCGCCTCGATCTTGGCGCGCAGCCGGTTGATGTGGGAGTTGACCGTGTGCTCGTACCCCTCGTGGCCGTAGCCCCACACCCGGTCCAGGAGCTGGGCGCGGGTGAACACCAGGCCCGGATGGCGCATGAAGTGGTGCAGCAGGTCGAACTCGCGCGCGGTCAGGATCACCTCGGCGCCGTCCAGGGTCACCCGGCGGCGCGCCGGGTCCAGTTCCAGGCCGTGGCCCTTCAGCAGGGCGTCCGCCTGGGGCGGGGCGGCGCCCGCCCGGCGCAGCACCGCCTTCACCCGCGCCACCAGCTCGCGCACGGAGAACGGCTTGACCACGTAATCGTCGGCGCCCATCTCCAGGCCCACCACCCGGTCCACCTCCGCGTCCTTGGCGGTGACCATGACGATGGGCAGGCCGGGCGAGCGCTCCCGCAGGCGGCGGCAGATGGTGAGGCCGTCCACCCCCGGCAGCATCAGGTCCAGCACCACCAGGTCGAACGGTTGTGACAGGGCCAGGGCCAGCCCCTGGGAGCCGTCCGCCGCCGTGCGCACGCGGGCGCCCATGTCGCCCAGGTGCAGGGCGACGAGCCGGGCGATCTCCGGGTTGTCCTCGATCACCAGGATGGATGGGGCGGGCGTGGCGGGCGTGGAGGGCGTGGAAGTCATGGCGGCAATGGTCGCTTCGTGCGCGGGGCGGGTGTGGGTCAATGGGTACCTCTAATAGCCTGCTGCGCGCCGCGATTGCTGCGTTGGGCGGTGCTCGACCCTCGCCTATCACCGTGATATGTCTCGGGTTCTGCGCGGCGTAACGGTACCGCTCCGCTCGGGGCGCCCTGCACTCGCACCGCTCGCGACGGTTATTAGAGGTATCCCAATGGTAGCAGAACCCCGCCGGCGGCCACGGGCGCCGGGCCGCCGGCGGGGTTTGCGGCCTTATGGGTGGAGGCGCTCCACGCGCACCGTGGCCACCGGGTTCCTCCAGTCCTTCTCGGCCGCGTCCAGGTCGCCGATGCCGTGGATGCCCCGGTGGGTGTGCACGTAGCCCTCGCCGTCGGCGGCGGACACGGCCTCGCCGTGGCAGGGGGGCGGGCCGGGGATGCTGGCGCAGGATTCGTCGTTGACCTCCGTGCCCGCGTCCATGGCGGCCAGGGTGATGGTGGTCCCGCCCTGGCCCCGGGGCGGCATGATGTCGTGGGCGCCGATGAAGCCGTCGTTGGTGGGCACCAGCATGGCGGCAAGGCCGATGGCGCCGTTCTCGTCGACCATCAGCTCCACGCTGGCGCTCTGGCCGGGGCCGATCAGGCCCGGCACCTTGGCGAAGTCGGTCAGGTGGCCCTGCGCCATCAGCTTGTCGAGCAGGGGGGCGGTGTTGCCGCCCTCGGCGAGCTGCTCCACCTCGGCGCCGCCGGGCATGCCGGGGGTGAGGAACGGCATGCCGTGGCGGTCCTGGCTGAACACCAGGGCGGGGGTGAGGTACTGCCCCGCCGTGATGTTGGTGAGGGTGACCCGGACCCGGTCGTCACCGGCCAGGGCGGGGGTGGTGGCGGCCAGCCCGAGCAGGGCGGCGAGCAGAAGGGGGGTGCGGACGTTCATGGCGATTCTCCTTGAAGCGCGGGTGACCGGCCGCGCCGCGCCGTGCGGCCGCGTGCCGTGGATTCAAGGATGGCGCCCGGTTTTCACGGGGGGATCGCGGGGATGTCACAAATCGATCACGGGCCGGAAAAAAGGGGAGATGGTGGGCGGCGGGCGGGCATTGCCGTAGATGCAAGGCGGGCGAAGGGAGCGGCCCGCAGGCGTGGCAGCGCCACGCCGAGGACACGCGAACAAGCCCAACGCAGCAGGTGCGGCAATGAGCCCCATCTATTGGGCACCTCTATTAACCTACTGGGTGCAGCAGTTGCCGTTGGTGAGGTTCTGCACCGGCGGGCAGGGGCGGGTGCCGTGGGCGCAGAACACGCAGCACTGCCCCTCGGGCGCCGTGAGCACGTGGCCGCAGGCGGGGCAGGCGAGGCGGATCACGCAGGCGTCCACCGGCATGGCCACGGTGTGGCGGGCCTTGCAGGCGGGGCAGGTGATGGCGGATTCCAGGTCCAGCTCGTTCGGCATGGGTTCATTGTAGCAGCGGCGGGAGGGTGGACAGCAGGGCGGCGGCCAGCTCCTCGCGCACCCACGGGTCCGCCTCGGCGGGCAGGGCCGTGGCCAGCGCCGCCTCCTCCCCCCCGATGCGCCCCAGGGCCCAGGCGGCGTGGCCGCGGATCAGCGCCTCGTCGTCCGCCAGGGCCTTTTTCAGCACCGGCACCGCCTCCGCCGCGCCCCAATTGCCCAGGGCCACGGCCACGTTGCGCAGCAGGCCCCGGCGCCGGGTGCGGAACAGGGGGGTGCCCTTGAAATAGCGGCTGAACTCCGCCGGGGTGAGGGCCATCAGCTCCACCAGCGGCGCGCCCCCGGTGATGGCGCGGGCGGCGTAGGCGGTTTCCGCCGCCGCCGCCGCGTGTCTGTTCCAGGGGCAGGCGGCCAGGCAGTCGTCGCAGCCGAACACCCGGTTGCCCATGAGCGGGCGCAGGGCGCGCGGGATGGGGCCCTTGAGCTCGATGGTCAGGTAGCTGACGCAGCGCCGGGCGTCCAGTTGATAGGGCGCGGTGATGGCCCCGGTGGGGCAGGTTCTCATGCAGTCGTCACAGGTGCCGCAGTGGTCCGGGGCGGGGGGATCGGGCGGCAGGTCCAGGGTGGTCAGCACCACCCCCAGGACGAACCAGTTGCCCCCGGCGGGGTCGATCAGGTTCGAATGCTTGCCCTGCCAGCCGACGCCCGCCTGGTTCGCCAGGGGCTTTTCCAGGAGCGGCCCCGTGTCCACATAGACCCGGTAATCCACGTCCGGCGCCACCGCCCGCACCCGCTCCATGAGGGCGGCCAGGCGCGCCTTGAGCACGTCGTGATAATCGCCCCGGCCACGGGCGTAGCGGGCCACGTAGCCCAGGGCGGGGTTGGCCAGCTCGGCGGCCACGTCTCCCGGCCCGGCGTAGTGCTGGGTGGCGACGATGGCGGTTGCAAGGCCCGGCAGCAGCAGGGCGGGATCGGCCCGCTCGTCCAGGCGGCGGGCCAGGTAGGCCATTTCGCCGTGGCGGCCCGCCTCGATCCAGGCCCGGTGCCGGCTGGCGGCCGCCGCCATGTCGGGCCGGGCGAAGCCCACGCGGGACAGGCCCATCTCCCGCCCCCAGGCGCGGATGGACCGGGCGAGCTGTGCGGTGTCTGGCGTCACACCGGGGATTATGCCACCAAAAAAACGGGGCCGGGGGCGTCCGGTAAACGCCCCCGGCCCCGCCGGACCGCCCGGCCGGCCGCGCTCAGGCGGCGGCCGCCGCCACGGGCCGGGGCAGGGCGATCAGCTCGGCGGACTGCGCGCGCAGCCCGCGCCGGCCGATCAGGTAAAGGGCCAGGACGGTGGCGGCCACGGTGGCGATGTAGATGTCGACGATGAACATTCCCCATTCTCCATGTGACGGGTGAACACGCCGGCGGTGCATCCGCCGGTCGCATCACCAGTGTCGCCCGTCACCATGAGGGGGACGTGAGGGGGAGGTGAGTTTCGGGTTGGGAAAGGGACAGGATTGCATTGGGCACCTCTATCAACCCGCTGCGCGCCCCGATTGCCGCGCCAAGGCGGTGCTCCAACCCTCGCCGATCACCATGTATGTCTCGGGCTCCGCGCGGCGTAACGGTGCCGCTCCGCTCGGGGCGCCTTGCGCCCTAGCAGAAGTCGCAGTGCGGGTCGGGCTTCCACTTGATCGCCTCCTTGAGGATGACCGGCAGGCGCTGGTCCACGCTGGAGCGGGGCACCACGATCTGGGCGCCGGCGGCGGCGGCCTGCTCCATGGCGGCGGTGTTGGCGTGGCCGCAGAAGGCGATGATGCAAACGTCCTCCCGGCGCATGGCGGCGATGGCCTTCATGGGGTCCACCGCCCGGTCCTCCAGGTTCACCAGCCCCACCACCGGCTGCACCCGCGCCCCCTCGAACCCCGCCTGGGTGGGGATGGGCACATCGGGCCGGTAGGGCACCGGCACGTGCCCGGCGTTACGGATCATGGAATCCAGCTTGGGCCGGAACATCAGGTTGGAATCGAGCACCAGGACGACGGCGGGGTTTTCGGACATATACAACGCTCCACGGGCGAAAAGGGATCGGATACGCCCATTGTAAGCGATGGCGGGGGGTTATGCAGGGGTCACTGCACCACGTCGTCCACCACCCAGCGCCCCCCTTCACGCAGCAGGTGGATGGTGACCGTGTTCAGCCCCACATACCCCTCCTGGCGCCACGGAAAAAGGGTCGTTACCGTGGCCCGGTCCGGCCCCAGCTCCGTGTGGCGGATGGTCGGTGGCAGGGGCCGCAGTTCGTGGAACCGGGCCATGAAGCCTTCCGGCGTGGTGACGCCCTGGTCCGCCAGTTCCCGGCGCATGCGGTCTGAAATGGCGCCGAAGGTCTCGGCCCGCCGTTCCCACCCGCCCACCAGATAGGCCGTGGCCACCGCCTGGGCCTCCGCCGCGTCCGCTGAAGCCGCCGCGCCGCAGGGCGGGGCATCCGCATCGGCCAGGGGCGGCAGCCAGGCGGGATAAGCGGTGACCTCGTGCATGCAGGCGTTCGGCTCCGGGTCCCAATAGGTGGTGCCGTCCAGCACCGGGTCGGCGCCGGTCACGGCCCAGGCGCCGTCCGTTCGCAGCAGGCGCAGCGTGGCCAGGTGGGGGCCGGTGGGTTTGGGGTCGTCGGAACCGCTATCCCAGTGGATCACGGTGGCGCTGGCGCCGGAAACCGCCACCCGCAGCACCGGATGATCGCCCAGGGTGCCCCGCGCGGCCGCCAGGGCGGCGCTCACGCTCTCCATCCGCTCCGCCCCGCAGGTGGGCAGGTCGCGCCATCCCGCCGGCTGCGGGTCCTCCGCTGGCGGGGGCGGTGTGACGGTGCAGCCGTGGGGCACCGGCTCCGCCACGGCGAGGGCGGGGATGAGCGCCAGGGACAGGGCCAGCGCGAGGCGGGCGGGGTGCCGGGCGTTACGGAAACGGCGGAATGCGAATGGCGTCATCGTTGGGGCCGTGGTCCCTTGGGTGTCCCCACTCGTATGGCCGGCCCCGTCCCGGCGCCATGGGGCGTGTGTCGACGTGAACATGGGGGCCTTCTCCGTTCGGGCCGCGGTAGCCTTCCTGGTACCAACCGATGCCGGTGAACAGGCCGGACCGCTTGGCTTGGTTGGCGGTTTCCAGATGGGTCTGGCTCGGCACATAAAAGTCGATTGCCGTGGGGTTTGGCAACGTGTGTTGGCTGTTTGCACCGGCGCCGAGCGGGCTGTCCGGCTTACGGTTTCCCCCGGTAATCACCACCGGCTTGCCGATTTGCCGACTGAAACGCCACAGTTGCTGGCCGGTATCTCCCGGCACTGGGTACCCGCCCGGGTTGAATACCTCCCCAGGGTAGTTGGCATTGGGGGGGCCGGCAGGCGGGGCTTCCTTGTCTTGCCGTGCCGTCGGTGCGGGCGAACCCGGCGTTGCCTCTCCATCCGTGGCCTGGGCCAAGAACGCCTCCAGGTCTGGGTTCCCGGGGGAGTTCGCCTTCCTGGCGACGTGTCGGTCCAATGGGAGGATATCGCTCAACGGCGTTTCTTTGAAACGAAGTCTCCCCAAGAAATCATGAAACAGCATTTCCAGCCTCCACTCAAAGTAATCCGGCGGCTACCCGCACGATGGCGGCATTGTAATCAATATGCGGCACAAAGTAAAGCTAAATGCTATATGATGGGCGGCGTGCGCCAGGGCATGTGCCGGTCACGTGTCGCCGTCCACTTGCTCCGATCGCCCCTTGTCACGTCGGCCTCAATCCCCCTCCCGCCCCCGGAATTTGACAGGATTTTGAAACTCCCCTTACCATTAGAGCCTCAGACAAGAATCGGAATTCCGGGCAGGACAGCCCGTCATATTGACGAACCGGCGCCCACGGCTAACAATGCCAAGGCAGAAACGGGCGCCCCTTGCTTTGCTGTTGCACACATGCCCGGCGCGCCGCGCGTCCCGCGCGGCCGTCCGGTAATGGGATCATAAGCACCCTTGGCACCCCCACGGCGCGAAAGGGTGAGGAGATGTCGGCAGGTTCATGAACATGCTTACCGCCATTGCGCCCGTTTCCACGGGCCACCCGTTCGAACCCTATGCGGGGCTGCGCCCGGAGCAGGTCCACGCCCGCATCCAGGCCGCCAAGGCAACCCTGGGCGAGCGCCTGGTGATCCTGGGCCACCACTACCAGCGCGACGAGGTCATCCAGCACGCCGACTTCAGGGGCGACTCCCTCAAGCTGGCCCAACTGGGCCTGGCGGCGGAGGGGGTGGAGCACATGGTGTTCTGCGGCGTGCACTTCATGGCCGAAACGGCGGACATCCTCTCCCCCGGCCACGTGACCGTGACCCTGCCGGACCTTGCCGCCGGCTGCTCCATGGCCGACATGGCCAGCCTGCCCCAGGTGGAAACCTGCTGGGACGAGCTGACCGACGTGGTGGGCGGCGAGACGGTCACCCCCATCACCTACATCAACTCCGGCGCGGATTTGAAGGCCTTCTGCGGCGAGCGCGGCGGTATCGTCTGCACCAGCTCCAACGCCCGCCGCATCCTGGAATGGGCCTTCGCCCGGCGCGAGAAGGTGCTGTTCTTCCCCGACCAGCACCTGGGCAGGAACACCGCGC
Source organism: Nitrospirota bacterium (assembly GCA_016212085.1). Lineage (GTDB taxonomy): Bacteria > Nitrospirota > JACRHL01 > JACRHL01 > JACRHL01 > JACRHL01. Next base: position 37,217 of record JACRHL010000022.1, read on the forward strand.
TCGACATGGGCGTGCCCGCCGAGCAGATCGCCGTGTGGCACCCGGAGCTGGAACTGGGCGGCAACACCGAGGACGCCCTCATCCGCGCCCGCGTCATCCTGTGGGCGGGGCATTGCAGCGTGCACCAGATGTTCCTGCCGGAGCACGTGGACCACTTCAAGGCCCGCTACCCGGACATCAAGATCGTGGTGCACCCGGAGTGCAGCCGGGCGGTGGTGGAGAAGGCCGACGCCAGCGGCTCCACCGAGGCCATCATCCGCACCATCCAGGGCTCCCCCAAGGGCACCCGCTGGGCGGTGGGCACCGAGCTGAACCTGGTGAACCGCATCAACGCCGAAAGCCCGGACCACGAGGTGCACTTCCTGTCGCCCACCTTCTGCGTGTGCTCCACCATGAACCGCATCGACCCGCCGCACCTGCTGTGGGCCCTGGAGAACCTGGTGGACGGCAACGTGGTGAACCGCATCAGCGTCATCGGCAAGACCCGCCAATGGGCCAGGGTGGCACTGCAAAGGATGCTCGATTTGGGCTGAGGGCCGTTGAAGGGCGCCGGCCACGGCTTTTGCGCCGGGCTCCGCGTTGTCATTTCAAAAACGATCCTCGACGTAGCGCTGCTACGCCTGCGGTCGTTTTTTCACTCCGCCTTGATCCGGCGCAAAATCCGAGGCCTACGTCGGTGGAGGGTGCCGGCCACGGCTTTTGCGCCGGAGCCTGCGTTGGGGATTCGCGAAAGGTCCTCGACGTAGCGCTGCTACGCCTCCGGCCTTTCACTCGCCCCCGCCTGGGTCCGACGCAAAATCCGAGGCCTACGTCGGTGGGAGGGCGCCGGCCACGGCTTTTGCGCCGGAGCCTGCGTTGGGGATTCGCGAAAGGTCCTCGACGTAGCGCCGCCACGCCTGCGGTCGCTTGCTCGCTCCGCCTGGGTCCGACGCAAAATCCGAGGCCTACGTCGGTGGGAGGGCGCCGGCCACGGCTTTTGCGCCGGAGCCCGCGTTGTCGCTTCGCAACCGATCCTAGGTGTAACGCGCCACTTGGTTTGTGAATCAGTGCCAGTTGGATTGTTAAGAGCTGTTTGAGAGGGTCTAAAGAGCCTTTGGATACCCCGCGACGGGGGCCGCCGTCAAAGCGGGTGGTGGCTTTCGTGGTTCGGTAATCCCCCCACTGAAAATGGGGGGATTACCCTCCAACCACTTGCGGAATGGCAATCCACCACAAGAGGCGCGGTGCTCAGGAGCTTGCCCCCTCGACGAACTTTTACCTGGCGACAGGCGCTGTTCCGGCCGCTTCGAACCGTCGGACCCCATCTGCACCGACAACCAGATTCCCGACGATGGCCTGCATTACGGGAGCACACACACCATTGCCCAGGAGCTTGATCTGGTCGCGCCGAGAACCCCGCGCCATGATGTAGTCGTCGCCGAAGCCCATCGCCCTGCGGAGCTCCGGCACCTGGAGCATGCGCAGGGTGGGTTCGCTCCCTTGCCACTGGACGAGCCCGAACCGATCCAGCGTCGTCATCGTGCGCAGAGGTTTGTCGAGCGGCTGCCATCCACCGGACCCGTCACTGCCGTAGTAGACGATGAGAAACGGCTCACCCTTGCCTAGCTGGGCGATCGCCCGTTCAGCCCGCTCCAGGGTCGGCAAGGCACGGCGCGGATGGTATAACGGGCCCGCATGCCACGGGCCAGCCCAGTCGATGATGTCACTCGCGGGAACAACCCCTCTGGAACCCGCGACGGACGCAACCTCCCTGTCGCGATCGCAGATGATGAACAGCCGGCGTCTCGCCTGCGGCACCCCGAAACCGGCCGCATCAAGAACCTCCTCCCGGACCGAATAATCCTGCCGGAGCCGTTCCAGCAGCCCCCGATATCCGCCCCAGCTCCGCATCTGGATGACGTTCTCGATCACCACCCAGCGGGGTTTGAGTGCCTCGACAAACTCAAGAACGTGGACCGCAGTGCGCCGGCTCTCCTCGTCCCGCTCCCGGCTTCCGCGGGCGCAGGTGTGGTTGGTGCATTCCGGTGACGCGATGATGAGGTCGATCGGCCCCAGCCCGTCCACACGCTCCGGGCCGACATCATGACCAAGCCTGCCGGTGATGACCCGCGCACCGGGAAAATTGTCCCCGTATGTCGCGGTCGCGATGTCCCACATGTCGACCGCACATACCAGCTCCGCTCCCGCAAGGCGGGCACCATAGCTGCTGCCGCCACCGCCGCAGAACAGGTCGATGGTTCTCGGTCTCCATGTCAGTCTGTCACGCGCAATCAATGGTCCTTCTCCCTCTTGCCGGTCCGAAATTCTGCCACCCTCTCGCCGGCACTTCCAGGCCCGATCGCTTCGGCGATACGGCCGATGCACCTCTCCAGGTCCCGATCAATCTGGTGCTCCCAGATCCTCACCACCCGCCACCCCAGGCGCCTCAGTTTCCGGTGGTTCCTGCGGTCGCGGCGGCGGTTCTGGTCGATCTTCTCCTCCCACTTGAGCAACAGCTTGTCCCGCCACACCGGGAACCGCCACCCGTGCCAGAAATCGCCGTCAACAAATACGACAACCTTCGAATCCCGGAAGACGAAATCCGGCCTGCCAGGAAGGTCCCTGGCATGAGAATCCCAATGCAGGCCCAGACCTTCAAGGGCGGCGCCGATCATGCGTTCCGGGCCGGTATCCCGGCCGCGGATCCGGCTCATCACGGCGCTGCGCTTCTCCGGCGACATGATGTCGCCCTTGTGGCGCCGAACCGGCTTGTCAGACCGGGACGTGGTCTGCATCGAGCTTCATCTCCGGGATGTCCGGATTCAACGGGGAGAGCGACGCACCCTTCACTGCATCCCAGCACTCCGGCTTCTTTGCCCACTCGGACACCATTCTGCCGGATGCGGTCTCATGCAGGGTTCTGTTCACATCCGTCGCCCATGACTGGATCTGCTGCTTGAGCTGCGGCGAGAGATCCTGGTGCAGCCAGATCCGGTCCATGTCGAGCCTCGCCCCCATCCGGTTTGATATGACCGATACCACGTACGCGACGATGTTGCCCTGGAATGCAGCGAACATGGGGCGTATCAGCTTCTGGGCCGTTTTGTACAGGATCACGACGGCAATCATCCGCTTGAACGCAGACACATCCGGATCGGGCGGAGAATTCTGCCCGTCATCCCCGTTCAAGGCCTCCATGAACCGAATGAAGTTCTTCTGGTTTCCCTGGCTGACGACGTGAGGAAGCTGGTTCCACGCGTTAAGGTATTTGGCCAGATCGGTCTTGGTGATCTTCCGCGCTGGTGGGATCGCTTCCTTCAGCCTCTTCAATCTGGCAGGTGTCGTCCCCTCCCTGGCCAGCATGACGTTGTAGCTTCCGGCGGCACGCTCGTAGAACCACCGGCCAACACCGTCCGGGCAGTATGTCGAGGTGGCGAGCTTTTCGATTTCGACGTGGTAAGGCTTGTTGGCCGAAAGATCCGACTGCTTGACCGAGTTCTGGCTGTTCGCAAACTTCGATATATCGGAAACAAGCGCCTCCTCGTCCGCGGGATCAGGGGTCTTGAGCAGCAACACCTTTGCCGGCACACGTACACGACTCAGGTCGACGTCAGGGCTCTTTTTTTTCGAGAAATAGAGGGATGCGGTGGTCTGCCCACCGTTCACGATCTGCATTCCCTTCATCCATGAAATGCCAGGGCCACCGTCGCTCGTCCGTTCCTGGCACACTTCGTCGGCGACAAGAACAATGCCGTTGTTGTAAGCCATGAACCGTTCCGGGGCATTTCTGAGCGTGTCCCGGATCCCCTTGTTGACCTTGCCGGTCACGCTCAGGAAGGACCGGACATTCGCCTCAAGCAGACGGGCACCATACTTGTCGTACACGAACCGGAGCGCCTCGCCAGGTATGACGGTCAGGAAGCAATCGTAGTCCGTTGTCTCGCCCGGCACACAGATGCAGGGCAGGGGGCCGCCACACACTTCCTTGAAGTTGACGACCAGTTCGTCACGCGGCTTGCCTGCTGACCAATGTCGGTGAAGCCGTTCGATGTCCATGACCTCGAGCCTGACCGTCTTTCCGCTGATCTCCCTCGACTTGAAGTTCTTGGACTTTGCCTGCCGGTCCGTAAGTACGTAGATCCGGATCTGGTCGAGGTTTTCATATATCTCATGGATGGTGGCAGCCAGGAGGTGGGCATCATTGGACGGATCCATGGTCGAGGCCAGACGTCCCCGGGCACACTGCGACAGGAAACGGAAGCACTGTTCCGCCGCATTCCTCGTCTCCGAGTCCGGAATGGGAGTCAACGTGTCCGCACCAGCATAAAGGCTGACAAACAGGTCAAGCTGATCCTGCTCGTCGGACACGGCATATCCACTCAGGCGAAGATTCGCGTTGCCCACCTTTGCCGCGTAATGGCAGATCTCCGGTTCGTCAAATGTCATCCCGATCTCGGACATGTGCTTCATGACGACCTCGGCGAACACCAGTTCCGGGTACGGATAGGCTTGGCCTGGCGCTCCCAGGCGTTCGCCAGCCTCCCCACGGACCTCCGCCTGCGTCTGAATCAGGAACTCTTCAAGCCCCATTCGATGTCACCCCAAGCTTCTCGAACGCCAGTTCAAGCCCGACCGAGCCAGCCCCGATTCGGCCCAAGTCCAGCAGATAACGTGCCTGCACGATCGCGGCCTCCACACGGTCGCGCGTCAGGACCGGAAGAGAATCCGTGACCGGGATGACAAGAGGGCGCTCGTCGTCGAAACGGCGGCTGTACCTGCCCGCAAAAGCATCCACGTACCCTGCACGCAGCAAAAGAGTATCAAGAACGGCGCGGGCCGCCACATTGTCATCAACCCGTCGGCGCACGGATTCCACCACGTCCGGAAGCGATCTTCCCGTCGCATCCGGACGCAGCCTGACCCCGGCAAGGTAAAGCGGATGCGCCAGGCGCGGGTCAAGCTGCTCCAGGGATCCTGCGGTCACCACGAAACCGTCGTCAGACGCGGTACACTTGACCTCGATTGCACCCTGTCCAAACACAAAGTCGTGCAGCCCGTCCAGTGGGCCCTGCCACGCGGCAAGCGCATCGGCCGGGGCGAATCCGATCGCCAGCATCGCCTCCATCACCAGGAGCTCCCCGAACAGCCCGACCTCCGCGTCCGGCCCAAGGACCGGGTCCTGTCCTCTCTCCATGAACGATTGCCACGCGGCAACCCGTCTCACGAACCTGTCAAAGAGTTCTTCCGCGCCGGCTCCGCCGGCAGCTTCAAGGACGTTGGCAACGTCCTCGACCATTCGGGCAAACATTTCGACATTACCGGCCTTCTCACGAGAAAGGCATATCCACTCGTCACCCTCGCCCGCAACAGCATGACGCACCAGATCGACACGGAATCCCTTGCCTCGCGGCAGCTGCCGTCCAGCCAGGGGAACCCGGCCGCCGACGCTTATCAATAGAGCCTCGACATCCTCCGGAAACCGGCGTCCGGCAAGCATGGCAAACCGTCCATCCCGCCTGATCGGGATCGTCCGCCATCCGTCCCCGAATCCATCTCCCGCCAGAGCACGCCAAGCGTCCTGAAGTACATCGCGATCAGTCTGCACCGCCGTACTCCTGCTCCCACAGAATGTTGTTGGCCTTGTACTCTACCTTCACTCCGGCCTTGCTGCCTGGGAAGCTGATGCCGAAGCCCACAACCGGCGGTGTCCCGCGAGGGAAGTCCGCACCGGCCTTGTCTGGATCCAGCATGTACAGGAGCAACAGCCCGCGGTCGTGGTGAGGGTCCACACCCTCACCGCCAAAGCCCCTGATTTCCCTGATCGCAGGACCGTTCGGCTCGGCAGGCTCCTCCGCAGAGCGCTGCCTTCCGGGATCCTTGTGCCAGGCATGACGGCTGCTCTCCAGCGCGGCCATCCATGCTGCGTCGTCCAGATCGATCGTTTCGTCCCGTGGCGACATGAGCCGACCGATCGAATAACGGGTATCGGTGGACCCCTTGGCGCTTCTGCGGAGCATTTTCACTTCCACGCCGGGAGCCATTTCGAGGCGCCCACCCTCGCCGCCTCCTATGAGCGCAACACTCCAGTTCACCAGTTCCCCGCGCTTCGCCATCGATTCGATGAATTCGACAAGAAGCTGGCTGTTGACTTTGTACGCGTCAGAGTGCGTCCTGTACGCGGAAAGGAAATCAACCACCTTCTCAAACGGAACACCCTCCCACAGGTGCCCCTCCCATTTCTGGCGGCCACTGTTTCGGACCCGCTCCGGGTCAACAACAGGCTCGCTCAAACCCGCAACGAGGCGTTTGGCAGCGTTCAGGTTTTCGGTGAGCTTAGCTGGTGACCGATGGAACGCAACCGTTTCCAGGAGCTGTCCGCTGAAGGACAGCCACAGGCTCTTCGCCGACCGCATCTTGAGCGGGGAGGTCACCATGAGGACCGGGTGCGACTGGACCTTCAGTCCGTAGTCATTCGGCGTGGCCCCGCTTGCGGCCATCATGTCGAACTCCTCCCGCAGCTCCTCAGACGCATCCGCGATGTGGCCGAACCAGTCCACGAGATCCGGAGTCGTATACAGGCGGCAAAGATCCAGATAGCCGGGACGATAACCGAACCACCGTCCCATCTGCATCAGGGTGTCGTACATCCGGGACGCACGGAGGAAATAGCTGACACACAGACCCTCCAGCGTCAGGCCGCGAGCCAGTTTGTCTCCGCCGACGGCGATGACCTTCAACCCAGTCGCGGAACGATCGGCATAGTCCAGCGCGTCCTTGGCGGTCCCATTAATCTTCCGGACCTCGATGTCGGATACCGCGTCCGGAAGCCGATCCAGGACGTCCTGCCAAGCCGGAAGTGGATCCGCCGCCGCGACCCGTTCAGTGGTGGGCACGAAGTCCCTTTCCCAAAATTCCTTCAGGCGCACATGCAGTTCCGCCGTGCCGATGTTGCGCTGCAGTCTTTGGCGGAGGTGTCGCACGTATTCCTGGATCTGTCGGAACACAGACTCCTGGACCGAGTTGAAGCGGGTGACATGGACCAGCATGGAGGAGTGGTCGGCCCCCTGTCCCCTTGCCCGGCGAACGGCACACACGATGATGAAGGCATCAATTGCCTCCACGAGTGATGGCGGCAGCTCGTTCCTCCCCTGGAAGAGCGGGGTGTGGCCGTTCTTGTGACGACTTGGCATCCATCCGGCGCGACCGTCGGCCGACTCATGATCCTCGACGGATCGAATGAGGGGGAGGCCTCCGGTACGCCCACCGCTGTCCGGCCGGCCCAGGAGGCTCGATGGTCCGACATAGTCGGACGGTGCCGCCAGGTTGATGATGAACGCGGCAGGGAACAGGTCGGGCCCCTCCTCCTTCGTCTCCTTCCGCTCGTGGATGAAGATGTTCGCAAACGGCGTCGCGGTATAGCCGACATAGGCAGACCGGGAGAAGGTGTGAAGGATGCGCCGGATCAGCCCGTTGATTGCCTTGGGATCGTAATCCTCATCCGGCTTCCCGTCTGTATCGAACGGCTGCTCACCGGTGTCCACCGATGCGTGATCCGCCTCATCATCGATGACCAGAAGGGGCAGTTTGGTGACCAGCTTCCGGTGTGTCGACGAGTCCTTCGTGTCCGCCACATGACTCTCGATCCAGTGCAGCAGACGTTTGAGCACTGTCTTGTTCTTCTTGACCACGAAAAGCCATGGGCGCTGTTCAGGCGTGATGGCCAGGTGCCTTGCAACCTTGGTGTTGAAATCCCCAGCCTCCGCCCTGGTCGTGGCGCAGTTCGGCCGAATCCCCGCATCCACTCCGGCCCGCCCGACACCTACATAGCAGTCCTCCTGCTGGCCGGGATTCGTCGCGTACCCCAGGAATCCCTCGTCAAGCCGAATCTGTGTCTGGGCCCTCAGGTTGTTGTGCATTCCGGCCAGCACGATGATGATCTTGTATCCGGCGTCCGCCGCCTTGCATATGAGGCCCGTGTAGCTGCCTGTCTTTCCGGACTGGACATGCCCGACCACCAGCCCGCGGCGGTCCCACGCACCCTGTCTGGTCGGATCTTCAAGGAGCCCGAGTATCGTATCCGTCGACTGGTCGAGCCCGTCCACAGCCTTCCAGGGCAGACGGCCTTCGAGCCACTCACGGTACCGTTGCCAGTAGCGCCAGTCCTTCCTCCGGTCAGCGTTCAGCCAGTCCACATGGCCCTCGTCGTTCCGGAGTGTCACGTCCTGACCGATCCAGATGCTGAACCTCCGGATCAGTTCGTCAACGACCGCTGCCCGATCCAGATCGATCCCCCATTGGGGGCTCATCCGCAGAACCATGTCGATCTTTTCCTCGATGGCCGACGGTGTCACCTGTGGCGTTCCCTCGCCGTCCAGGAGCAATTCCTGGGCAATCTTGATGACCTTCTCTTCCGCAGCGGTTGTCATGGTCCCTCGTCTCCCACAGAAGGGTCGTCCGGCAGTTCCTTGATGAGATCCGGATACGCGTCGAAAGGTTCCGTGTGAAGGAGCTGCTCGCGTGCGAGCTGAGGAGCCATCCCCTTGCGGACCACCAGGTTGCGATACATGACGCTGAGAACAGCCACCACTTCCGACGGGCAATCGGCGGAAAAACCGGTCCGCGGCGTCTCGCGGGCCTCTGCCGTATCAAGCCATATCCTCTGGACCGGCACCGTCTCCTCGATCACCCGGAGCATCGCCTGCACCCGGGGAAGCAGGTCGCCGGCATCATCGAGCACGGCCCTGATCGCCGGGTGACCTTCGTCGATACGGTAGCGCACACCCCCGCTGAAATGTTCCGTTCGCCACGCCTGGATGACCGGCTCGCCTCCGCAGGTCCGTGTCCGGCCGCGGTGCGCGAAAACCCGTCTGGCACGGCTGCGGGTGTCCTCCGCCAGCCAGGTCAGCCGGTCCCTCAAAGAAACTGGCGGTCTCGCCACGGATTTCAGGATATTGATCTTCCAGGCCGCGTCGGCCGTGTTGGGAATATCCAGACGGATGCGGGCCAGGCGATGAGCCTCCTCCTTCGTCCAGGATCGCCCCTGGCCAAGACCAAGCCAGCTGCCCGCAACCAGCAACCGCTCGTTGCGATAGACGTAGAACCCCTGCTGGGCGGTCCAGCCGTCCGGCCCGGCGGCAGACTCCTGCTCCTTCTGGTCCAGCCTGTCCTTGTGCGGCAGGACATGACACCGCACCTCGATCTCGCCACCCTGTGCAGGAATGTGGTCAACCGGCGAACTCCACGTTGCGGGATGTGCTGAAAGGAACGGATCCCAGGGGACGACGGCTCGGCCATTGATCGACAGGACCAGGCGGGGACGGGTGCCCTGAAGGTACCTATGGAACACCATGGCAAGGTGATGCTCTACGCGGTCGACCAGGTCCAGGAAGTCCTGCTCGGTGAATCCCTGGGTGACAACCCTGTCGAGGTTCTCCCAGAGAACCAACGTGCCATTTTTTCTGTCCGACAGCTTGGCAAGCCAGACACGGGATTCGGGATCTGGACCTTCCAGCATGTACCAGCCGTCATCGTCACTGTCCGCCAGTGCATCAAGGTCCCAACGCAGACAGTTGATACTCCCCCCCTTCCCGCTGGCAACGGTCAGGCGACGACATTGCGAGAACGACGCCGTCTTGAGTCCCATGCCGAATCGACCCAGGTCGTCGGATTTTCTGTCGTCAAGCGGACTCCGGGAGCCGAGGCGCATGGCCTGGTCCAGCTCCCCGGCATTCATTCCGTCGCCGTCATCCACGACCGCGATCACGCTCTCCTGGTTTCGCCAATCGAACAGGACTTCCACGTTCCGGGCGTGTGCCGCAATGCTGTTGTCGATGATGTCCGCCAGGGCGGTCGCCGTCGAATAGCCGAGGCCACGAAGGGACTCGATCATCGCGCCGGCTCGCGGCGGTGCATGGCGAAAGGCGTCGGGCAGACGCGACATCATAAGATCACCTCCGCCGACCTCCGGGGACAATCATAAGGCGCCAGAATCCCGGACGCCCTCAGCGTCCGGAGCGCCTTGTCCTGGATCTGGCGAACCCTTTCCCGCGTGATACCGAGAATGATACCGACCTCTTCGAGCGTCCTTTCTTCACCGTCATCATCGAACCCATACCGAAGACGAATCACCTCCCTTTGACGCAAGATTCGCTTAATGTCGCTGTCCGCGCGAGCGTGATCAACCATGAATTGGAACGCCAATTCAATCACGGCCCGCAGATCTCGCTGTTGCGCATCCCCGTCCAATCCGGATATGGAAAGAGAGGCCTGTATTTCATCAGCGGACAACAGCTCCCCGGCCTCCAGGATGGAAATGGGCTCTTCCGGCACTGTCAGAAAACCTTCGACTCGGCGAACCGGCAATTCCATCAGGGTCGAGAGCGTTTCGATATCCGGCTCAACCCCCGTCTTCTGGGTATGCTCCTGCCGCAGCCGTCGCATCCTGTTCAGCTCGTCATGCACGTGAACCGGGAAACGGATTGTTCGAGACTGGTCAGCGATGGCACGTTGCATCGACTGGCGGATCCACCAGGTCGCGTACGTCGAGAATTTCGTGCCGTGCTGCGGATCGAACCTGTCCACGGCCTTGAGGAGGCCGATATTGCCTTCCTGGACAAGATCCAGGAAGGGGAGGCCGCGACGCTTCCTGGCAACCCACAGAACCAGTCGGAGATTCGCAAGCGCCAGAGTTTCCTTCGCGCGTATTGAACGTTGCACCCCGGCCAGAGCGGCCTCCGGATCCGTCCCCGGCACTGACTCGTGCATGACCTGCAACAGGCCGTTGATGAACGAGTCCGAGAATCCAAAGCCGAGCAGAGCCTCTGTGGCGGCACCAACTTCCGGCGCCAGGTTTCCCGACACGTGCGCCGCCTCAAGGCGGTCACACAGGGCGCGAACAGCGGTCAATCTGGACAGCGGCTGCGGCGACAGTGACGAGGTTCCGGTACTTGGATCTGGTCCTGCCGGAGGTTCGCCGTCCGACTCGGAGACCTCTGGCGTGTCGCTTTCGGAGAGGTGCGAACGATCATCAGCAAAGATTGCCCCTGCGGGCACCTCTCCTTGTTCGATCCGGAAGCACAACACCTTGACCCACGACACCACATCCGGACAGCGAAAGGCGACGCGCAGCGTGTCCTTCACGCCCTCCTGGATGTCCAACCCAAGTGCCACCTCCTCCTCCCTCGAAAGGACGTTGCGAGGCCCAAGGTCGCGGACATAATGGGACAGGGGATCCGCGGCGGAACCGTTCAGTTCGCGGAGAAAAGCGATGGCGGAATCGGCCTGATCGAACTCGGCGTCGGAAATGTCATCCGGAAAGGCCGACGCATGTCCCTCTATCCGGAAAGGATCAGCTTCCACCCGAACCCCCAGGTCTTCCAGGACAACGCCCAGGTTCGAACGCACATCCTCGTCCGGGCCGTCGTCCGGACTTGCAGACAGGGACTCCTCGATATCATCAACGTGAACGCTACCTGAGCGGAGCCCGCGGCAGATCAGGTCATGGATCGCCTCGTCATCGATCGCTCCGGAACGCCGGCGCCGCCGGGCCCGAACGATGTCGGGAAGATCGATATCGATATCAGACCAGTCTTCGTCAAGATCCAGTGGCACATGGACCGACATATCTTTCTGGAGAAGGATCGCCTTGGCAAGCAGCTCCGGGTTGTTGTCAGGTCGAGCCGGCTCGACCTCCTCCTCCCATCCCTCTGCATTCAGGCGATCGTCCGCAACGTCATCCGTCCCGGACTGATTTCGGACGCCGGCATCACCGGTCACATCTTCATACCCGGAAGGTTCCACCGGTTCTGCACGAGTCACGCTGTTTGCCGTCCGAATGCTCAGAAGTTCCGCTATACCTGGCCATCCGAGCCGGATGGCCAGAGAAAGAGCATCGTTGCCGTCGGAATTTTTCAGGAAAGGATCGGCTCCGGCATCAAGAAGCATCCGGCAGATATCTGCATGACCCTTCACGGTCGCATGCATGAGGGCCGACATTCCCCGTCCATCGACCGCGTTGACGTCGTCACCCCGACGGAGGTGCAACGAAACCACAGACGCCACCCCGGCCAGTACCGCGAGCTTGAACGTTGGCGACAACCTGTGTGACCGGACAGCTGGGTCAGACATAGAGGTGGCCCCGTTTGTTTGAACAGGTTGGCCCGTTTGGATCAGTGGATTCCCCGCGGTTTCATGCTGCCTCGGGCCTGGGCAGTTGCTCGAAGTAAACCCGGGCCGGGGTCATGCGGTCAAGGCAGCGCCCGATGGACGCCCTGGCCTGTGACACGGATTCGCAGGCCCTCAGGTACACCTTCTCGTACTGGATGCTCTTCCAGAGCCGCTCGATGAACACGTTGTCCCGCCAGCAGCCCCTGCCGTCCATGCTGATGCGGATGCCGCTGTCCTTGAGTTTCAACGCCGACCGGTCGGCATTCCCTTACGGGTGGCAAAGGACTTGTCAGCGGAGTCGAACATTGTTTCAACGCCGACCGGTCGGCATTCCCTTACGGGTGATTTTGAGATGGCGTAACGGAGAGGTAGTCGGTTTCAACGCCGACCGGTCGGCATTCCCTTACGGGGAAATGGAGGGGCGCACCATCGACGTGGGACATGGGTTTCAACGCCGACCGGTCGGCATTCCCTTACGGGATGACCGCCTATTACAACGAAAACAACCCATTGTTTCAACGCCGACCGGTCGGCATTCCCTTACGGGACTACGTGATCCATTGCCTCGGAATGCCGTTCGAGTTTCAACGCCGACCGGTCGGCATTCCCTTACGGGACGACCGCGATGACGGTGACGTTCTCGGGCGTCAAGTTTCAACGCCGACCGGTCGGCATTCCCTTACGGGTCGGTGGAAACGATCCTGGCCCAGCAGCTTGAGTTTCAACGCCGACCGGTCGGCATTCCCTTACGGGTGGCAAAGGACTTGTCAGCGGAGTCGAACATTGTTTCA
>JACRHL010000023.1 GCA_016212085.1 Nitrospirota bacterium
CGCCCGGCGGCGCGGTGGTGAACGCCAACGGTTGTTCGGCGACGCAACTGGATGATGATGGCGATGGCGTGAATAACGCCCTCGACCTCTGTCCGAACACCCCGGTGGGCGCGGTGGTGAATGCCGTCGGCTGCGCGCAGACCCAGCTAGACGACGATGCGGACGGTGTGAGCAACGCGGTCGACCTCTGCCCCAACACCCCGGCGGGCGCGGTGGTGAATGCTGTCGGTTGCGCGGCGACCCAATTGGACGATGATTCGGATGGTGTGAACAACGCCCTCGACCTCTGCCCGGCGACGCCCGCCGGTGCGGTGGTCAATGCCAATGGCTGCGCACAGACCCAACTGGACGACGATGCGGACGGGGTGAACAACGCGGTCGACCAGTGCCCCAACACCCCGGCGGGCGCGGCGGTGAATGCCAATGGTTGCGCGGCGACGCAACTGGACGACGACAACGACGGGGTGAACAACGCTCTCGATCAGTGCCCGGCGACGCCCGTCGGCGCGGTGGTGAACGCCAACGGTTGTTCGGCGACGCAACTGGATGATGATGGCGATGGCGTGAATAACGCCCTCGACCTCTGTCCGAACACCCCGGCGGGCGCGGCGGTGAACGCCAATGGTTGCGCACAGACCCAACTCGACGACGATGCGGACGGGGTGAACAACGCCCTCGACCTCTGCCCCAACACCCCGGCGGGCGCGGCGGTGAATGCCAATGGCTGCGCGGCGACGCAACTGGATGATGACGGCGATGGGGTGAACAACGCCGTCGACCAGTGCCCAGCGACGCCCGTTGGTGAGGCGGTGGACGTGAACGGGTGCGCGGCATCGCAGCTGGTGTGTGGCGACGACAAGCTGGGCACGGCGGACAGTTACGACGTGACGGCCGCGATCTGTGTGTACACGCCGATCCCGGGCTACTGCGACGATGGCAAGGCGGGGACGACGGACAGCTACGACCTGGCGGCGGATTCCTGCGCCAACCTGCCGACGCCGGGCTACTGCGACGACGGTGACCCGAATACCCTGGATGCCTATGACCTGGCGGCGGATACGTGCAGCCACACGCCGCCGGACGACGATGGCGACGGCGTGAGCAACGCCCTCGACCAGTGCCCGGACACACCCAACGGCGCCGCGGTGAACGCCAACGGCTGTTCGGCCACGCAGTTGGATGGGGTGGCGCCGATCCTCAGCGGCGTGCCGGCGGACATGCATGTCGCCGCGGCGGGGCCGCAGGGTGCCGTGGTGTCCTTTACCCTTCCCACGGCCACGGATGACGTGTATGGCCAGGTGGCCGTCGATTGCCAGCCGGGAAGCGGAACGGTCTTCGGCATCGGCGATACCCCCGTCGCCTGTAGCGCCAGCGACGGCGCCGGAAACGTGGCCGGCGCCACGTTCATGGTGTCCGTGTACGACGGCGCCCCGAGCCTGTCGCAGGTGCCGGCGCCCGTCGTCGTGGAGGCCTCGACCGTGCACGGCGCCGTGGTGACCTATGCCAGCCCGGTGGCGGTGGACGCGGTGGACGGGGCCGTGCCGGTGGTCTGCGTACCGGCGTCCGACACCCTGTTCGCGCCGGGGGTCACGCCGGTTCAGTGCAGCGCGGTCGATGGGGTGGGCAATTCCGTGTCCGCCGGGTTCGACGTGACGGTGGTGCCGTGGGACCTGGCGCACCGTCCCGCCCGGCCGGTGATATACGACATCGAGGCGGACTCCGACGCGCCGCTGACCCGCTTTGAGATGGACGTGAGCACCTTCTCCGACGCCGATGGCGGAACCGCCCCCACCATCGTGGCGTGGCGGATCGCGAATCCTGGCGGCGAGGTCTATGTGGGCGAGGAAGCGGCCGACGCGCTGGCGCTCCCCGAGCACGTGCTGCTGCCCGGCGCGGATTATGACTTTGCCGTGCGCCACATGGATGACACCGGGTTGTGGTCGGAGTGGTCCGCGCCGTTCACCGTGAGCACGATCGCGGTGGATCCCGCCGACACCAACGGCGACGGCATCGCCGACCGGAACGCGCCGGGCGCACCCACGGACACGGACGGCAATGGCATCGCCGACCAGGCGGAGGGGCTGCTTGCCCTGCTCGACGCGGAATCCGGCCTGCCGGTCGGCATCGCGTCCGACCAGGGCACGGTCACCCACGCGTCGGCGGCGCGGCTCGCGGACGTGGCCCCCGCCTATGCGGACATGGACATGCCCCATGGCCTGCTGCGCTTCCGGGTGGTGGGGCTGGACCCGGGCGGCACGGCCACGGTTGTGTTCCACTTCCCGGACTTCCTGCGTGCCGACGCCCGCTGGTTCTGGTTCGACGGCGCGGGCACGCGCCACGACCTGACCGGACAGGCGGCCCTCTCCGGGTTTACCGTGTCCGTCCCCATCACCGACGGCGCCGTGGGCGACGGGGACGGCGTGGCGAACGGGGTGATCGTGGATCCGAGCGGACCCGGCGTTCCGGTGAACGCGGCGCCGCCGGCCCCCGCCCTGGTGTACCCGGCGGACGACGACGTTGACGTTCCCACCCGGTTCACCTTCGTCTGGAAAAAGTCGGCGGACCCGGACGGTGATGCGGTGACATATGCCATCACCTATTGCCGGAACCCGGAGTTCGCCGGGTGCACCTATCGTACGGCGCCGGCCGGGCTGTTCAAGGGCCTGGGCATGGTGCTGGGGGCGATGGGGACGGCATGGGCCGTGCGCCACCGCCGCCACGGGGCGGCGTTGCTGCTGGCGGCGGCCATTGGTGCGGCGTCCGGCTGTGGCGGGGCCACGGAGGATGCCGGCGGTGGTCATCTCTATGCCTTTCCGCCCTATCCGGCCCAGAACGAGGTGGGCCAGTCCGTGTTTGGGCTGAGGCCGGATACCACCTATTATTGGAAGGTGATGGCCACGGACGCCGGCGGCAACGGCAGCGAAAGCCCGGTGATGTCGTTCCGCACCGCGCCCTGAGCGGGCCGTGCCGGGCGCACCGGCGGGCCGGGACGCCCGGCGGCCGTATTCTTGAAGGGGGGTTGCCGCTCTAAGGAGGGTACGGCGTGCGTTTACTGGCCGTGTTCATGTTCCTGCTGGCGCTCGCCGTGGGGTGCCAGCCGTCCGACACCAACGTGGAGCAGCCGCCCACCCCGGCCCCCGCTTCCGGCGCGGGAAATGGTTCCGGCAACGGTTCCGGCGGCGGTTCCGAGCCCGGCCCCACGCCGGCGCCGGCCGCGTGGTACGTGCCGCCTGCCACGGCCACCTGGCAGTGGCAACTGAGCGGCACCGTCAACACCACCTATCCGGTCAACGTGTACGACATCGACCTGTTCGATTCCCCCACCGGCCTGATCGCCAACGTGCAGGCCGGGGGCAGGCGGGTGGTCTGCTACTTCTCCGCCGGCTCCTACGAGAACTGGCGCCCGGACGCCGGGGCCTTCCCCCCCGCCGACCTGGGCAATGCCCTGGGCGGCTGGCCGGGGGAGCGCTGGCTGGACATCCGCTCCGCCGACGTGCGCCGGCTCATGGCCGCCCGGCTGAACCTGGCGTTGCAGAAAGGGTGCGACGCCGTGGAGCCAGACAACGTGGATGGCTATACCCAGGACACGGGTTTCCCCCTGAGCGGAGCCGACCAGCTTGCCTACAACCGGTTCCTGGCCGCGGAGGCCCACGCCCGGGGCCTGGGCATTGCCCTGAAGAACGATCTGGACCAGGTGGCCGCGCTGGTGGACGCC
Organism: Nitrospirota bacterium; assembly: GCA_016212085.1. Classification (GTDB taxonomy): domain Bacteria; phylum Nitrospirota; class JACRHL01; order JACRHL01; family JACRHL01; genus JACRHL01. Next base: position 3,716 of record JACRHL010000023.1, read on the forward strand.
TTCGACTTCGCCGTCAACGAACAGTGCCACCAGTACAACGAGTGCGACCTGCTCAGGCCCTTCACCGACGCGGGCAAGGCCGTGTTCAACGCGGAATACAACAGCGTGTATGTGAACGACGCGGCGCGGCGGGCGCAGTTGTGCGCCGGTTCGATCGCCGCCGGCCTGCGCACCCTGATCCTGCCCGTCAACCTGAACGACGCCTTCCGCCACAGCTGCGACTGAACGGCGTTCCGGCCTATTGGGCCAGCATGCGGTCCACGGCGAAGGTGCGCGGCGCGGTGCCGACACCCACATCCATGATGCGCTGGCCCCCATAGGGGACGCCGCCGGCGACGCCGGTGAGCATCACCCGCGCGGGCTGGCTGGCGGCCACGGTCACCTGGTTGGTGGCGGTGTCCAGGCTCGCGGTGACGGTGGCGGCCAGGGCGTCCACCCGGTTCCGGGTGCGCCGGGCGATCTCGTGATAGGGCAGGTTGAGCACCGGCAGCTTCATGAACTGCTCGTAGCGCGCCAGCACCGCCTCCAGCCAGTCGAACTGGAGGGTGGCGCCGTTGCCGTCGTAGGCGTGCAGGTTGCTCTGGTGGAAGTAGTGGGGCCACATGCGGTAGGTGAGCATGTGGCCCAGGGTGGCCTCCGCCTCCACGTCGAGAATCTGGGCGTAGGTGTAATTGGTGCCGAACAGCACGTTGTATTCGTCCGTGTTCAGCGACGGCGTGGAGGTGTTGTAGAACACGCCCGTGGGCCAGCGTGGCAGCAGCATCAGGTTGAAGCCGGGGACATACTCCTCCGAGGCCTGGTTCGCGCGCGAGGTGTCCGACGCCAGGAAGCGGATGCCCAGGTCCTGGGAGGCCTGCAGGAATGCGTCGTTCTTGCCGGCCGGATAGGATGCGAGCAGGACGCCGGCGTCGTTCACGTCCTCCAGGCCGGAGTGGCCGCCGCTCACCAGGACGGGGCGGTTTGGGCCCATCTCCGGCAGTTGCAGGCGGTCCCACACCAGGATGTTGGCGTCCATGTCGCCGTGGGCCATGGCATAGGTGGTGCCGTTGCTCAGGTCCATGTCCATGTGGGTCAGGGTGTGGTTGATGAAGCGGAAGTGGCGCTTGTGCTTCATCATGGCCTGAACCAGGGGGTCCAGGTGGTCCGCCGCGCCCCCGCCGTTGAAGGCGAATTCGATGGCGAAGTCGGACAGGGTGGGGTGCGCCGCCACGATGGCGTTCTGCCTGGCGACGGCGTTGGTCACGTCGGCCGGGGTCATGCGCACGATGGTGTTGGTGTCGGTGGTGTTGTTCGCCGCGTTCCACGACGGCGAGGTCACGAACAGGTCGTCGCTGTGCGCCGCCAGGAACACCTGGCGGGCGCCCACGAACACCCCCTTGGTGGCGAAGTTCAGGAACTCGTACGCCAGCAACCGGGAATAGGGCAGGTACGACGCGTTGGCGATGCTGCACAGCAGCACCTCGCGGCCGTTGGCGTAGGTGAGGGTCGAGACCAGCACCTGGCCGGGGGTGGCGGCGCGCACCAGCAGCGGCTGCGCCACGGGGCGCCCGGCGCCGCCGGCGGGCTGGCCGCTCACGGCCCAGTCGGTGATGGTGAGCGGGGTGGCGGTGTTGACGTACTCGAACAGGTCGGTGCCACCCGCCGGGGCCTGCCAGGTCGCGCTAACGTTGCCGCCGTATTGCAGGGCGCCCATGCCGTAATCCAGGTCCAGGCCCGCGTTGGTGACCGGATCGCCGGACATGACCGCCTCGCGCACCCCGAAGTCGCGCTCGTAGGCGTGCAGGGTCTGCCACTCCGCAAGGGAAAACGCAGAACCGCCGGTGGACACGAGCGACGCCTCGGTGAGGATGATGCCGTTGTACCGGCCGTGGGTGCCGCTTGCCAGCGTGGCGGCGGTGAGGGGCGTGGTGGCGGCGTCCAGCACGTCGTACGGCACGCCCACCGCGTCCAGCAGCTCGGTCATCACCGTCCGGGGCTCGGCGTTGCCGACGGCGATCACCAGCACCTTCAGGTCCAGGGTCGCCGCCCGCGCGGGGGGGGTGGCGGCGAGGGTGGTGAACAGGAGCGCGGCGGACGCCAGCAGCGCCGGGAACGGCCGGTACGGATGGGTGGGGTTGGCAAAGATGTTCATGGTGATCACCGGATGGAGGGATTGTTCTTGATGAATACCAGATATGGCAGGTCGCGCAGGGCGTTCATCAGCATGGTGTAGCCGACCACGAAGGTGACGAGGGACGCGGCGAAGAAGCCCAGCCCGTAGTAGGCGAATCCCAGCCGAATGGAAAGGTATGTGAACCCGCCGTTCAGCACCAGGAACAGCAGTTGCAACATCAGGTTGGCGCGGCGGTGGTCCAGGTACGACAGGATGATCGACACCAGCAGCACGAGGGTGTAGAACAGGGCGCCCAGCACCCCCAGGCGGAAAATGCCCAGGTGCAGGAAGTCGCCATTCGCCAGGGCGATGATCCCCGGCGCGAAGAACACCACGGTGGCGCTTACCGCCACCTGGAGCAGGATGATGCCCCGGAAGGTGGACAGCACGTGCAGGATCACCGCCTGCTGGTTCCCCACGATGCGCGCATAGGTGGCGTGGGCGTGGATGTCGCGGAAAAAGTCCCGCATGCGCTCGAACAGGCCGGTCTCGCCATACACCGTGAACATGGTCATGGCCGGGATCGCCGTCAGGCAGGCCAGGAACATGGCCACGTCATAGTAGCGGTTGAAGGTCATGGCGCCGGCCACCACCTGCCGCTCCGGCGCCAGCCACATCACCCACTTGTCCACCCAGATGGCCGCGGCGAACAGGAAGCCGCCCAGGGTCAGCTCCCAGTAACGGCTGAAATAGGACCAGAAGGCCGCCGGCCAGCGCACCCGGAACGCATACTCGGTGAACACCCGCGAGATGATGGTGAACTTGATCAGCAGCAGCCCCAGGCTGAACCCGGCCAGCATGCCGGTGGTGCCGTGGCTCTCCGCCAGCAGCGTGGCTGCCAGGAACGACACCGCCATGCCCGCGCCGAACACGCCGGTGATGGTGCGATAGTCCTTGAGGGCGCTCAGGAACAGGGTGACCACCCAGATTCCCGCCACCAGGAAGAAGTTCACGATGGCCATCAGCCGCGCCGGCAGCGCCAGCTCCACGCCATAGCAGTAGAACGGCACGGCCACCAGCAGCCCCAGGGCATAGACCAGCCCCAGGGCGGCGAGCATCAGGCCCGGCGCCCGCCGGTGGGACTTTTCGTAGATGCAGTCCGCCAGGTAGCGGGTGGTGGTGAGCACCACCCCCCCGGACAGCACCAGCGAGAGGGAGAAGTTGTAGGTGACCACCACCTGGAAGGTGACCAGCTCCGCCGTGGGCACCCGCGCGCGGTTCAAGAGGTAGATGCCGGCCAGGGCCAGCACCGTGAACAGCCACGGCCCGGCGGCGATGAGGCCGGCGTAGCCGTAGCCCTTGGCGACCTCCAGCAGGTTGCCGCTCCGGACCATCCTTCTGAGCGCGAATCCGATGCCGGCCATTACGCCTCCATGACCATCTCGCGGTACAGGTCGCCGTAGGTCCGGTCGATGGTCTGCTTGTTGTAATAACGCCGCACCCGCTCCTGGATCGCCCGCCCGCAGCGCCGGCGGTAGTCGTCGTCGCCCAGCAGGCGGGCCATCGCCTTGGCGGTGGCGGCGGGGGACGCGGGTTCGGTGATCTCGCCGCCGCACCCCAGGTGCGGCGATTCGTCGGGCCGCCCCAGGACCATCTCGCGGCAGGCCCCCACGTCGGAGGCGACGCACGGCACGCCGGCGGCGCCGGCCTCCAGCAGGCACAGGGGTTGCGCCTCGCTGACGCTGGTCAGCACGATGCAGTCGATGCGCCCCAGGTAGGCCTTCGGGTCCACCCGCCCGGTGAACACGATGGTGTCCCCGGCGTCCAGCCGCCGCACCAGTTCCAGGCACTCGGCGTGGTATTCCGGCTCCTCGTCCATGGGGCCCAGCACCAGCGCCTTCAGGCCCGGCACGTCGCGCCGCAGCCTGGCGCAGGCGCGGATGTAGGTCTTCACGTCCTTGATGGCCACCACCCGGCCGATGAGCGCCACCGTCGGCGGCCGCTCGCCGGTTTCCGCCGGGATCGAGGCGTACATCTCGTAGTCCACGCCGTTGGGGACGATGGCCAGCTTTTCCGGGGGCGCGCCGTCGCGCAGTTGCAGCGCCTGGTTGCCGGAGTAGAGCGTCAGGATGTGGTCGCTGGCCTCGTAGCAGACGCGGGCGTAGCTGGCGAAGCTGTCCTTCCAGACATCCGCCAGGCCGTGTTCGTGGTCGCCCACCACCAGGTGCGGGTCCGGGTACCCGTAGACCCAGTCGGCCATGGTGATCTCGATGCGGCGTTCGTTGGTGTAGATGCCGTGCTCGGTGAGCAGCACCCGGCTACCCGCCTCCAGCTTCGCCCTGGCGGCGACCAGGCCCGCGTAACCGGTGGACACGGTGTGGTAGATGGTTGCCTTGGGCAGCGGGCCCAGCAGGCATGCGTACAGGCCGCCCAGCAGGCACCGGCACGCCCAGAAGTAATCGAGGAACGGGCCGTCCGGCAGCGCCGCCTCGTACATGCCGACGGTCAGGTTCCAGGCGGACTTCGAATCCAGCAGGGCGTGCTGGCCGCGTTGCGACCTGGGCAGCCGCGCCAGCACCGCGATGACGGCGGCCAGGTGGTCCAGGCCGCCATGGGGCTGCTGCAACGCCAGCAGGGGCTCCCTGAGCCCGTTCAAGGCGCCGTTGAGGCGGACGCCCGGATTGCCCGGCACGCCCACCCGGTCCAGGAAGACATGGTGCAGCCCCACCACGTTGGGGGGCAGGGTGTAGCCCATCCTGCGCGGCTCCCGGTCGGGCAGCACCACCAGCACGTGAAACGTCAGGTCCGGGTGGGCGGCGATCAGGTTCTGCACCCAACTCGACACCCCGCCCACCGAGTAGGGATAGGCCCCTTCGGACACCAGGCAGACATCCGCCGTGGTCATGGCGCCACCCCCTCGACGCAGGGCCGCCGCCCCTCGTCCCACAATTCGATGGCGTGCAGGATCTCGCGCGGAACCCGGCTGCGGAATTCGGCCAGGTATTTGGCCATGCGCAGCAGGTGGTGCAGCTCGTCGAAGCGCCCCAGGCGGTACAGGCACTCGCCGTACCAGGGCACGGACGAGAGCTTGTCGCCGCTGCCGTAGGCGATGGGGCGCAGCATGTCGGCGGCCTCGGCAAGCTGCCCGCAACGGCACAGCATGCGCCCCACCGCCGTGGATACCTCCGGGTCGCCGGGCCGCAGCGCAAGGCACTGGCGGTAGGCGGCCAGCGCCTGGTGCCGGAGGTCGTGCACCCGCTCCTCATCCCACAGCCCCACGTAGGCATAGTTATCCAGGTGGCGGGCCAGTTCCAGCCATGCCGGGTAGTCCGACGGGTGGCCCTCGGCGACGCTGGCCAGGTGGTTGGCGCGCTCCGCGTGGTCGTTCTCGATGCGCGCGACGGCGATGGCCGCCTGCGAGCGCAACTGGGGATCGCGAAGGGCCAGCCGCAGCGACGGCGCGAACATGGGCTTGAAGTCCTTGGCGATCAGCATCAGCAGGGTGTGTTTCTCGTCCGTGTCGCCGTAGCGGATCAGGTCGGTGAACGACAGCACCGCCGCGCCGGAGGCCGGCTTTTCGCGGCCCGAGGCGATGTTCTCGAACAGGGTGTCCCACTGCCCCGGAGCGCCTTCGCCGAACAGGGAGCGGCGCCACGCCTCGAAGCCCCCGGGGCGGCGCCCGAACACCCGGTGCAGCGCACCCGTCCACAGGGCGCCCAGGGCGCCCACCGGGCCCAGGGCCGCCGTCGCCAGGATGTACAGCTCGCCGATGCGCAGGGGGTGATGGCGCCGCCGGTAGCTGTGGCGCCACAGCAGCAGCAGGGCGACCACGCCCAGGTGTCCGGCAATCACCCACCCCGGCGGGCGGCCGCCCAGGAGCGCCCAGGCGAGCCCGCTCTCGGCGGCCAGCGCCCCGCCCAGGACCGTTGCGGCCTCCGCCCGCCATAACCACCTAGTCACCGTCGTGCCCTCCGCGATGGGTGGCGCGCCAGGGCGCCGGGGGGGTCAGGACGCCGCCGTGCATGGCGGCGCCGATCGCCTGCCCGTCCCGTGGGGTGTCCGCGCCGTCCGCAAGGGTGGCGGGGGCCGCCTCCCTTGCCAGGAACGGGCCCGGCGCGCCCTCGCGGCCACGGCGGCGCACGTCGGCCAGGGCCACGCCGATCCATTCGCAATTGATGCGGAAGCTCTCGACGGACTGGGAACCCAGTTCCATGAAGGCGAGCTGCTCCACCTTCAGCATGCCGAATGCCTCGCCGGAGGCGGGGTCGATGAGCGGGCCGGCCAGCACGCCCTGGTCGGCGAGGAACGGCCGGTCCTTGGGGTCGCCAACGCACAGGTAGTGGTGCTGCGCGATCACGCGGCGGAACAGCTCCGAATCGGGGTTGAACTCCCGGTCCCACCGTTCGTCCTCCTGCCACCCCTCCATCAGGACCGGCCGCAGGCGGCCCCGGGTCATCACGAAGATGGAGAATTTTTCCGGGTGCACGAGTTCTCGGGTCACCTCTGCGGCGCCCGCCAGGAGGCCCTTCTCGTCCACATTGGCCACGGCGCGGGAGATGGTCCTGGCGGCCTCGCAAAGGGTATGGGTGGTACGCACCTGACCCGCGATCTGGCCTTCCAGCATCCGCGCGGTGCCCTTCAGGTCGTTGTAGGCGGTGGTGATCACGTCCAGTTGCCGCCGCGCCTGCGCCGCCCGTGCCTGGGTCGTGGCGCGATCGCGCAACTGCGCGGATCGCATGCCGCCCAGGATGCCCGCCGCCAGCACCCACAGCAGCGGCAGCTGGGTGACGGCGAACATGTACTGGTAACGGTCCTGGGTCAGGGCCTGGGGCGGCAGGTTGCCGGCAAGCTGGGCCACGCCGGCCGCGGCCGCCACGATCAGGCCGGGCGCCAGGCCGTGGCGGGCGCTGACGGCCAGGACGATCACCCAGAAGGGGTGTGGCGAGAAGGCCGCGAAACGCGTGCCGTCAAACCAGGTGTGGTCGGCCCACAGCGCGCCGCCGAGGAACAGCGCCGCCACGATATAGGGTGTTTGCGTGCGTTGATTGGACATTTTCCGTCACCCCCGACATGGGTTATCGGGCCCGTTTTCCGGCCCCCCCGTTACGAATCCCCCCACGCATCGGGTGCCGCCGGACGCCAGACCAGCGACACCCCGTATTCCCGCACCGTGTCCCCGCCGCCCCGGTTCGCGTTGATGGAGCGGCCCGCCTGCAAGGCCAGCTCCAGGTTCGCGTTCAGGCGGTAGACGAGATGCAGGTTGGCGAACAGCCCGTTGTCGTTCATGCGGTCGTACGCATACCCCGCGCCGGCGCCATAGTGCAGCCGCTGTCCCGATGCGCCATAGGACACGCCCGCGGCGTGGACCTCCCGGTCGGTGACCGGCAGCGGGCGGAAACGGCCCCCGCCCGGGGCCGCGAAGGTGATGACGTGGCCCAGGTATTCCGCGTCGAGGGTGTAGCTCAGCAGGAATCCCGGCGTCCGCCCGTAGTGGAGGGCGCCGCTCAGTCCGCCGCCGTTGGCCACCCGGCGCTCGGCGATCCAGTAGCGGTTGGCGGATACGCCGATGGACCCGTGCAGCAGTCCGCCCAGGGGCCGGCGGTGGGCGATGGCAAGGCGGTCTTGCAGGCCGTCGTCGGCCACGCCCTCCACGTAGTCGAAATAGGGGCGGTGATAGATGGCGTCCAGCTCCGTCTCCTCCGGCCAGCCACCGTTCCGGTGGGACATGCGGAAACCCGTTCCCTCCGGGTTGACCAGCATCCCGAGCTGGGTTTCCGCGCCGTCGGGCCAGTCGTGCCCGAACCACAGCTCGGCGCTGCCCAGGTGCCGGTCGACGGCGGTGACCGCGCCGCTGGCGCGCCGCACGCCGTCGATGCTCAGGTGCCGGTCCTCGGCGCGCACCCCGGCCACGCCGCGTTCGCCCCACAGCATCCGGCCGCTGGCGGTGGTGATGGTCTGCCGGTCGGCACCGTCCACGTCGCGCACCAGGGCCTGGAGCCGGGAGTGGGGGCCGTGTTCCCGCGCCAGCCGCGCTCGGGCCGGCCCGGCGCTTTCCGGCGCCAGCGTCTGCGCGTGGGCATAGCCGTTCAAGGCGCCGCGCCAGTCGCCCAGGCTTTCCGTCACCCGCGCCAGGTCCGTGGCCAGGGCGCCGTCGTCCGGGGCGCCCTGGGACAGTTGCCGCAGCAGGGCCTGGGCTTCCTTGAGGTCGCCGCCCTGCGCCAGGGCCAGGGCGCGCAGGTGGTCGATGCGGCCTTGGCCGCTGTTGTCCGCCGGGCGTTCCGCCGGTTCCTCCAGGGGCATGGCCGCAAGCGTGATGGCGACCCCGCCGGCGGTGCCGGTGACCGTGTAACGCACCGGGCGGCGGGACTCGATCAACAGGGTGTCGTAACCGTAACGGACCCCCGCGATCCACGCCGGCAGACGCTCCGGGAGCGTCTGGAGCGGCGCATCGCCCAGGGGCTGGTCGAAACGCAGCCAGAGTGTCTGCTGATCCAGCTGCACCTCCACGGCGTGCGCCGGTTGCGGCCAGCCCAGGGTGATGCGCGGGCCGTCGTCGGCCGCGGCCACGTCGACCGTTACCGGGCCCGGCTGGGCGGCCGCCGTCGCGGCGGTCAGCCACAGCGCCAGCAAGGGCTGGGCCAGCCGGGCGAGCCGGTCGCGGGCGGCGGGTCGCATGGCAGGGGTGGCCACGGTTACCGTGCCGCCGTCACCTGCCGGAGCCGTTCCAGCAGGCCGTTGCGGTACAGCATCGCCGCATACTCGCCCAGCATCGCGGCGTCGTCCGGGAAATCCTGGTGCAGCTGTTCGTAGGCGGCCACGGCCTCGGCGACGCGGCCCAGCCGGTCCAGGCTGGCGGCCACCGCCAGGCGCGCCGCGTAACCGGGCACCGCCTGCGCTTCCGCCAACTCCAGCGTGCGCCGGTAGTAGGCGGCGGCGCGGCGGTCGTCACCCAGGTTGGTCAACGCCGTGGCCATGGCGTGGGCCGCCTCCAGGTCCGCCGGGCCCCCTTGCAGGTAACGCTCCAGATACGCGGCCGCGGCCTTGTGATCCTGGCGGGAGAGGGCGGCAAGGCCCATCCAGCGCAGGGCCTCCCCGTCATCCGGAACGGCGGACAGCAGCCGCGCATAGGCCACGCCGGCGAGGGCCGTGTCGCCGGTGCCCTGCGCGAGGCCCGCGTAGCGCCGCAGCCGCGCCGGATCGCTTGCGTGGGGCAGCAGGTCGCGCAGCAGGTCCGCCAGCCGTGCGTGATTGTTGGTGGCGACCAGGGCTTGCAGGTAGATGTCCGTGGCCGCCGCGCCGCCGGGCGGGGGGCCCGCCTCGAACATGCGCGCCACCCGCTCCGCGCCGCCGCCCAGGTCCATGAGGTGTTGCAGCCAGACGATGCGCTCCGGGCCGGCGGCGTGCTCGGCGCGCCGCTGCACCCACGCCAGGGCGGCGTCGCCGGGACGCGGACCCCACAGGAAGAACAGCTCGCGCACGTCCGGGTGGTCCGGCCCGTGCGCCTCGGCGAGGGACAGGAAGATCTCCAGCGCCGCGTCCCGCTGGCCCTGGGCCAGGAGATCGAAGGCGGTCTTGCGGCGGTCGTCCTCGGATGCCTGGCCGCCAGCAAGGCGCGCGCGCAGGTAGTGGCCCAGCTCCGCGTGCTCGCCCAGCCGTTGCAGGGTGGTCACGTACAGCGACGCCATCCGCGGATCGTCCGGCACCAGCTCGCGCAGGTAGATCAGCGCGTGGTCATCGCGTCCGGCGGCGAGCAGCGCCATGGCGAGGCGGCGTTGCGTCTCCAGGGCCGGCGCCTGGTCGAACAGCCGCTGGGCGCTGGCCACGGCGAGCTGGGTCTGGTTGCTGTCGCTGGCGATGTGATAGAGATCCTCGAGCAGGGGGCGGCCGAGCGGGCCCTGGGTGGTCAGCCAGGTCATCACCTCGGCCTCGCGCCGGGCGGTGGCGGCCAGCCGCGCCCAGGCACCCTCCACCTCGGGCAACGGGCGCACGGCGCGGAAATAGGCGAACGGCCGCAGGCCATCGGCGGCGCGTTGGGCGGCGGCATAGGCGTTGGCCAGGTCGTTGAACAGAACCGGCGCGGCGGCCGGATCGGCGGCAAAGCCGGTGAGCGCTTGGGCCGCCTGGTCCAGGCGGCCCAGGGCCAGCAGCACCTGGAAGTGGGTGGTGCGGGAGTGGACGTCGAGGGGCGCCAGCTCGGAGCCGGTGAGCGTTCCCAGGGAGCGGGCCGCGGCGGCGGCGTCACCCTGGCGCAGTTGCAGGTGGGCGAGCTGAATGCGCTCGGCGACGGTGATGTCCGCCGCGCCGGCGAGCCGTTGCAGTGCCTGGAACTGTTTTTTTGAATCGCCGTGATGTCCGTACAGCCCCGCCAGCTCGCGCAGGCGCGCCGGGGTGGGGCTGGCGCCGTTCAGGATTTCCAGCTGGCGCTGGTAGTCCGCCAGCCGGCCGGCCTGCCAGTTGGCCGTCGCCAGCAACTCGTGACCCTTCATGTCGTCCGGGTGCGCGGCCAGGTAGGTTTCCATGAGCGCCACGGCGCGGTCGGCCTCGCCCTTGTCCAGGTATATGTGTACCAGCGGCACCAGCACCGCCACGGAGGCGTCGCCATCGGCGATGCGGCGCTGGTAGGTCTGCTCGGCGTCCGCGAACTGCCCGGCCTTGTAGCGCATGAACGCCAGCTCGCCCTCCGACGGGATGGAGAGCCAGACGGCCAGCGACGCGCCAATGGCGGAAACGGCCACCAGCCCGCCGCCGCGGTGCAGCTCCCGGTCCACTTCCGGGGTCATGGCGCGGGCTCGTACACCACCCGGTCCAGGCCGATGGTGGCAACGTAGGGCGAGAACCCGTGGCGGCGCTGCTCGGCGTAGGCCGCCCTGATCCCCGCCGGGTCGGCGGGGTCCCAATAGTCGAGGGTCATCACCCGCAGGTTGGGAAAGGCGCGCCGCGCGGCGTCCAGCTCCCGCACCTGGCGCTGGAAATCCACCGCGTCCGTCCGGCGGTAGGCGCCGCTCCCAAAGTCGTGGCGGGTGAACACGGACTCGCCGAGGAGCATGTCGATATGGCCACCCACCTCGGGCAGGATGGCGTATGCCCGGTTGAGCATGATCCGGGTTTTCGGAAATTGCCGGCGGATGGCGAGCACCAGTTCGGCGGCGGCGGCGCGCATCCCCGCCGCCGTGTCCGGGTGGGCCCGCTCCCGTTCGATGGGGTAGTCGAGGGTGTCGATGAACAGGCCATCGAAGCCGCGCGCCAGGATGCCGGGCACCAGCTCGTCCACGACCCGGCGCTGCCAGCGCGGGTCGCGCACGTCGATGCCGAAACTGCCCGGCCAGTCGGGGTTCTCGCCGAGGAGCACGCCGTCGGCCCGGAGGGCCTGGAAATAGCCGCGCTGGCTGCCCACCTCGCCCAGGCTCAGATAGGCGAGCACGGTCTTGCCGCGCTCCCGCAACGGGGCCACGGGGGCGGAGTAGGCGCTGTCCAGCACCACGATGTCGAACGGGGCGAAAGCCGCGGCCGACGCGCCGGCGCCGTAATAGACCGCCCATGGCACCCCGGCCTGTTGCGCAAGGGCCGCGCCCCCCGCCGACAGGCCGAAGGCGACGCACAGCAACACCCCCGCCCCCGTCAGCACCGGTCCCGCCCCGGTCCCCCATTGTGCCGTTACGCGTTCGTCACCCACAGTCGTGCCCCCCTCGGCACGCGCCCACCCGCTGCCGGCCCATCTTCCCCAGGGACCTATTGGTCACGAGTTCGTAATGTCCGGCTAGTCACCAAATACTCCCCCGGAACAGGTGCTGTCAAGCGGTCCGCCGGGTGTTTTACGGAACATTCATCCGGGTGGTGCCGGCCCGGCGGGCACGGCCGGCCGATTCGGGGCAAACCGGGTTGGCCGATGGGGCGGCGGGGATGGCGCGGGGCCCGTGAACAGGGGGGCGGAAGGCCCTTGCGAACGGCGTGAGGCGTACGGTCAGGCAAGAGGGCGCGCCGGGCGGCGCGGCCGGTGATGGGCGGAGGGTGATCCCCCGGCGCCGTGGTGTGGGGCGGGCGCGGGGGGCAGGCGCGTCCCCCCGGCTGCCCAATGCGTGAGCGCTACCGCGCGGGTTGCGGCGTTCGTTCCGGAATTGACTTTGGAATGGGCCGTTTCTTGCGGGGGGTGGCGCCGGGACCCGTGTTCGTGACAAAAAAGGGCCTGGTCGCACGCGCCAGGCCCTTTGGGGGGGTGGGGTGAGCGACGGGGATCGAACCCGCGACCACAGGAACCACAATCCTGTGCTCTACCGACTGAGCTACGCTCACCACGAACTGTCTCCGGGCTTTTCCCCGCCCGGCGAGAAGGGGGCGCATGGCGCGCCTGAGAGGATTCGAACCTCTGACCCGCGGCTTAGAAGGCCGCTGCTCTGTCCTACTGAGCTACAGGCGCTTCACCTACGCGACGGGTTGTCCGCCAGCGACCATGTCTGCGCCCTGGGTGCCGCAGGGTGGTCGGGGCGAGAGGATTTGAACCTCCGACACCCTGCTCCCAAAGCAGGTGCGCTACCAGGCTGCGCCACGCCCCGGTTCAATCCACTCCACAAAAGAGACGATATTCTGCAATCCGGTGCAACGGGCTGTCAAGGTGTATTCCCGGCCGGCGTCCGGTTCTGGTTGACTTGGCGGTGCATCCCGGATATCCTTTCCAATTCGATCCAGTAGGGCCTTTGGCCCGTTTCGTCTTACTCAGTTGATAGGGGCTGTACCGATGACGGAGGGTACGACTGCCAGGAACTTCGACGAAATCCGCGACCTGCTCGACAGGCAGCGCAAGAGCATCCTGGCCATGTCCGAGGAAATCATCGCCAACGGCGCCATGGGCACCGATGGGACCAACTTTCCCGACATGAGCGATCAGGCCACCGCCGAGCAGGATCAAAGCCTGAACATCCGCATGCGCGGCCGCGAGCAGAAGTTGCTGATCAAGATCGAGGAGGCGCTGGAGCGCATCACCGCCGGCACCTATGGCATCTGCGAGTCGTGCGAGGAGGAAATCGCCTACGAGCGCCTGAAGGCCCGCCCGGTGACCACCCTGTGCATCGACTGCAAGACCGAGCAGGAGGCCCAGGAGGCCATGAGCCCGGAGTAGTTTCGGCCCCCATGCGGGCCCGCCCGCGCGGGCCACGATTTCAAAGCCGCCCCCGCCGTGTGCCGGGGCGGCTTTTTTGTGGGCCATTTACAAGACCCCGTCAGGCCATCTCCAGCACCTTGGCCACCAGCTTCTCGATGCCCGTGGCCGCCTCGGACACGGATTTGGCGCACATGTACGCGGGGCTGCTCACCACCTTGTTGGCCGCGTCCACGACGATGTCGCCGGTGGCGCAGGTCACGTGGCGGCCGCCCATCTTGTTGATGGCGGCGGCCACCTCCGGGTCGGAGCCGACGGTCAGGTCGAGCTGCACCTCGCCGCCGAAGATGCGTGCCGCCAGCGTCGGCGCGATGCACAGGAAGCCGATGGGCTTGCCGTCCTGGTGCATCTCCTTGCACAGGCGGGTCACGTCGCCGTGCACGGTGCAGTCGACCCCCTTGAAGGCGAAGGTCGACAGGTTCTTGGCGACGCCGAAACCGCCGGGGAAGATCAGCGCATCCAGGTCCGCCGCGTGGGCCCGCTGGATATCGGTGACGTGGCCGCGCGCGATGCGCGCCGCCTCCACCAGCACGTTGCGCGTCTCCCGTGTCTGTTGGCCGGTGAGGTGGTTGATCACATGGGCCTGGTCCACGTTGGGGGCCAGGCACACGGCGGTGGCGCCGGCGCGGTCCAGCGCCAGCAGGGTGATGACCGCCTCGTGGATCTCGGAGCCGTCTTGCACGCCGCAGCCGGAAAGCACCACGCCGACTTTCTTCATGCCGAAGGCCTCCTCATCAAGGTTGACGGACGGGGCGGGGCCCCTCCCTCTCTTATAGCACCAAACGCGCCGCCGTTCATCGCCTACCGCCGGCGGCGGCCTCAGGCCGTGCTAGAATTCACCCCCGAGTCCGGCGCCGCGCCGCTTTACCGTTTTGCAAGGATCAGGCCCCACCGCAACCCCCACCATGCCGTCGAACGCCCATCATCACGGCCGACCCTTGGGCGCCCTGTGGGTGGTGCTGGCCGCCTGCGCCGCCTATGCGGGCAGCGTGGGCGGCGCCTTCCTGTGGGACGACATCAACCTGGTGCTGGAAAACGGCCGCACCCACGGCCTGTCGCACCTGCCCGAGCTGCTGGGGCTTGGCGACGCGCGCTTCGGCTTCCGCATGGTGCGCGACCTGTCCTACGCCATCGATTACGAGATCGGCGGGCTGGCGCCGCCGGTCTATCACCTTTCCAACGTCCTGTACCACGCCATCACGACGTGGCTGGTGTACCGGCTGGCGATCCGCATCTCCGGCAGCGGCTCCGCCGCATTCTGGGCCGGGATGCTGTTCGCCGTGCACCCCATCCACGTGGACGCGGTGGCCTACGTTTCCGGGCGGCGCGACATCCTCTCGGCCCTGTTCTACCTGGCGGGGCTGCTGGCGTTCATCCGCTTCCGGGAGAGCGGCCGGTGGGGGTGGTTCGGGGTGGCGGCGCTTGCGGGCGTGGCGGGAACGCTGGCCAAGGAGATGGCCGCCACCCTGCCCATCGCCTGGTTTCTGTACGACACCTGGGTGGCGGCGGGCACGGGCGGCTTCGTGGCTGGCGCGCGCCGCGCGCTGGCGCGGCACTGGCCGCTGTACGGCGCCGGCGGCGCGCTGGCGCTGGCGTTCGTGGCCTATGTGGTGCTGGCCCAGGGGGTGACCCACGGCGCCGGCCCCTACGGCGACAGCTGGCCCATCCACGTCATGAGCGAGGTGATGATCCTCGCCCATGCCCTCAAGGTGCTGCTGGTGCCGGTCACGCTGCTGGTGGACTACCAGGGCTATCTGCCGCCCGTATCCGGCCTGGGCGACCCGCGCTTTCTGGCCGGGGCGGCGGCGCTGCTGGCGGTGATCGGGCTGTCGGCGTGGGCGTTCCGCCGCCACCGCGACGGCGCCTTCTGCATGCACTGGCTGTGGATCACCTATCTGCCGGTGATGCAGATCGTGCCCCACCCGGAGCGCTTCGCGGAGCACTACCTGTACCTGCCCTCGGTGGGCGCCGCCCTGCTCGGCGGCATGTTCATCGCCCGGCTTGTCCAGGCACGCCCCGGGCGTTATGCGGTGTTCGCGGCGGCGGCCCTGTGCCTGGTGCTGCTCGCCCGCACCCTGGACCGGGTGCACGACTACCGGGGCCCGATTCCCGTGCTGGAGGAGGCGCGGCGGGTGAACCCGGACGGCATGCGCATCCTCAACAACCTGGCCCTGGCCTACGGCGAGTCCGGCGACCGGGAGAAGGCCATCCGCATGCTTTCCGAGGCGGTCCGGCGCGTGCCCGGCCCGCTGCTCACCACCAACCTGGCCCGCTACCTGCGCGACGCGGGGCGCCTGGAGGAGGCGGAGTTCTGGCTGCTCGACGCCTATGCCCGCACCCCGACGGACGAGGACGTGCTGGACCTGCTGGGCGACACCTTCCTGAAGCGGGGCAAGCCGGCGGACGCGGAACGGGCGTGGCGCGAACTGCTCGCCGCGAGGCCGGGCAGCGCCGCCGCCTGGATGGGGCTGGGCAACCTGGCGCGCGCCCAGGGCCGCCTGGCGGACGCCGCCGCCGCCTACCGGCGGGTGACCCTGGCCGACCCTGGGCGGGTGGGGGCCTGGAACGGCCTGGGCATCGCCATGCAGGGCCTGGGCGACATGCCCGGCGCGCGGGCCGCCTTCGAGCGCGGGCTGGCGCTGGACGCCACCGACGGCGACGCCTGGAACAACCTGGGCGTGCTGCGCCTGCGCATGGGCGAGCCGGGCGCCGCGCTGGATGCCTTTGGCCGCGCCCTCGCCGCGCCCGAGGTGCCGCCCATGGCCCACCTGAACATGGCGCGCCTGCTGGTGCTGGGTGGGCGCTGCGCCGAGGCGGCGGCGGTGCTGAACCGGGCCGGCGCCGCCCTGGAGCGGGTGCCCCGGCAGGCGCTGGCGCAGGTGGCGGGCGAGTTCGTGCGGGCGTGTGGCCCGCCGCCGGCGGCGGGGGCGTTGCGGTCCGGCGGCTGATCCTTTATAATCCGCTCCTTTCATCCTCGCTCCGGCCGGCATTCGGTCGGGGCCTTTACGTCCATGAGGAGCATTCATGCACTGTTACGAGACGATCTACATCCTCCATCCCGACCTGGGTGAGGAGGCCGAGCAGGCCGCCAAGGAGCGCGTGGCCGGCGTCGTCGCCGCCGCCGGCGGCCGCGTCTACCACAAGGAAAACTGGGGCAAGAAGCGCCTTGCCTACGATGTCCGCAAGCAGAACAAGGGCGTCTACCAGCTGGTCCGCTTCATCGGCAACGCCGCCGCGGTCGCGGAGCTGGAGCGCCAGTTCCGGCTGGACGAGTCGTTCCTGAAGTTTCTCACCATCCGCCTCAAGGCCGACCCCGCCACCATCGGCGACTCGGTGACCGAAAGCGGCGCGCCGCAGCCCCAGGCGGTGCTGTCGTCCGACGACGACGACGAGGACTAGATGACCAGCTTCAACAAGGTCATCCTGATCGGCAACCTGACCCGCGATCCGGAACTGCGCTATACGCCCAACGGCACCGCAGTGGCCACCCTGTCCCTCGCCATCAACCACCGCTACAAGCAGGGTGACGAGATGCGCGAGGACGTCTGCTTCGTGGACGTGGTGGTGTTCGGCAAGCAGGCGGAATCCTGCGGGCAGTACCTGAGCAAGGGCAGCGGCGCGATCGTCGACGGGCGCCTCTCCCAGCGCCGCTGGGAGGCGGAGGACGGCAGCAAGCGCAGCAAGCACGAGGTGGTTGCCCAGAACGTGCGCTTCATGCCCCGGCGCCAGGAAGGGGTGGCCGCCGAGGCCGGTGGCTCCGAGGGGGCGCGCGGCGCGGCCGCGGCCGTGGACATGGGCCCGCCCGACTTCACCGACGACGACATCCCGTTCTGACGGGGCCCGGCCGTTCGCACCCATTTTTTTCGAGATAAGAGGATCGTGTCATGAGATCGAAGGTTTTTCGGCGTCGCGTGTGCCGGTTTTGCGCGGACAAGGTGGCTGAGATCGATTACAAGGACGTGGGGACCATCCGCCGCTTCATCACCGAGCGCGGCAAGATCATCCCCAGCCGCGTGTCGGGCACCTGCGCCCCGCATCAGCGTCAGCTGACCACGGCCATCAAGCGTGCCCGCAACATCGCCCTGATCGCCTTCAAGGAGGTGCCGATCTGATCGGCCCCTCCATCAGTCCGGTGCCGGACGAAAGGGAAGGGACGCTGGTGGAGGCTGCCGCGTCCCTTTTTCTTGCCGTCGTGTTGTTCGCGGCGGTGCGGGTGCTGTCGCTGTTCGGCGCCCCGTTCACCCTGTTCGCCTCGGCGCCGCTGGCGGTGTTGTGCATCCGCCGGGGCGAGACCGTGTTCCTGGGCGCGGCCGCCGTGGGGGCGGTGCTGGCCGGCCTGTTCATGGGCGGGCCGACCGCCGGGGCGTTCCTGCTGTCGGTGGCGTTCCCGGCGATCCTGATCAGCCGCGGCCTGGCGTTCCGCTGGCGGCCGGAGAAGGTGGTGGGCATCGCCGCCGGGGTCATCACGGTGTGCGCCCTGGTGGCGCTGGAGGCCATGCTGCCCGGCGGCATCCGCCCCTGGGTGGGCGAGCTGGTGACGCAGAACATCGCCGCCTACAAGGCCGCCGGCGCCCCCAAGGACATGGTGGCGATGATCGAGGGGCAGGCGGACGCCTATGCCCGCTTCATGTTCCGTATCATGCCCATGGCCTTCATGTGGAGCGCCATGGCGCTGACCGTCGCCGGCCTGCTGGCCACCCGCGCCTACTTTGCCCGCCGGCCGCATGCGGCGGTGGTGCTGTCGCCCCTGGACCGTTGGCACCTGCCCGACAACTGGGTGTGGGTGCTGATCACCGCCGGCGTGCTGGCGCTGGTGCCGGTGGGCACCGTGCAGGTGGTCGGCGGCAACGTGCTGGGGGTGATGGCGCTGGCCTACGCCTTCCAGGGGTGGGCGGTGCTGGCCCACCAGTTCGAGGCGCGCCGGGTGCACCAGGCGGTGCGCATCGCCGTATACCTGATCCTGCTGCTGTGGCCGGTGTTCGTGCTGCTGCTGGTGGCGGTGGGTGTGTTCGACGTGTGGACCGACGTGCGCCGCGTGCGGGGTGGCGGCGCCCCGCCCACGGAGAACCCGGACGGGCCGCCGCCGTCGGGCCCTAGCCCTGATTGAGGCGGTCCAGCGCCTTGGGCAGCAGCTTGTCGATCTGAATCGGCAGCGGGATGACGTGGGACGGCAGCGGTCCCGCCAGAAAGCGGTATTCCCCCTGGTCCCACAAGAACAGGGAGATGATGACCTCCTCCACCTGCAACTTGAGCCCATCGAACAGCGCCTTGGGGGCGAGCACCCCCATCTCCACCAGCGTCTCCCCCTCGCGCTTGCCGGTCCCCCGTATGGACTGGGTGGTTGCGTCCAGGGCCGCCTCGGAGATGATGCCGTGGCGCACCAGGGTTTGGCCCAGCCGGTCGGCACGCAGGGTGGAGGTGGCGAAGACGATCGCGCCGTCCTTCAGGTAGATGGCCTTCACCACCTTGTCCTGGCGCAGGGCCAGGGTGCCGGTGACGCGGGCGCGGGTAAGGTCCTCGAGGACGCTGGGCAGCGGGTGTTCCTCGATCCGACCCTGAGCGGGCAGGCTCATGGGGGCTCCATTCGACATGGCGGGCATTATCCCCGTTCCCGCGCGGGGCCGTCAACGCCGCGCCACGGGGGTAAAAAACACCCGCCCGCGGCGGCGCCGGCGGGTGGGATTCACCCGCGACGTGCCCGGACCGCCCTGGCGCCGCGCGCCGACGCCCGTTTGGGTGCACCGATATACGCCAGTGAAATCAGTGTGCTACGCAATTCGAGCGGCTTTTCTTGATATATGGCGCGAGAGGTGCAACATCAGGTATCGCCCCGGCGCCCGCGTGGCGCCCGCAACCGGCCTTCTTGCAGGAATCCGCACCATGTCGTTCCAGACCACCGTTGCCAGCGAGGCGCACTTTTCCGGGATCGGGCTGCACTCGGGCGAGCAGGTCAACCTGAGCGTGCGCCCGGCGCCGGTGGACCACGGCATCCGGTTCCACGTGTCCCGCCCCGGCGGCGCGGCGCCGGTCGTCATCCCGGCCACGCCGGACAAGGTGGCCGCCACGGCCTATGCCACCTCCCTCAGGGAGGGGCCGGTGGCCCTGCACACGGTGGAGCACCTGCTCTCGGCCCTGGCGGGCCTGGGGATCGACAACGCCCAGATTCATGTGGATGCGGAGGAGGTGCCCATCATGGATGGCAGCGCCCTGCCCTTCATCCATGGGCTGCTCAAGGCGGGTATCCGTCCGTTGGCGGCCCCGCGCATGGTGATCCGCATCCTCGAACCGATCCGGGTGGAGGAGGATGGGGGCGGCAAGTGGCTGGAGGTGACGCCCCTGGACACCCCCGAGACGGTGATCGACTACCACATCGAGTTCGCCCACGAGGCGGTGGGCACCCAGCGCTACCGGTTCGCGCTCTCCCCCGAGACGTTCGTGGGTGAGCTGGCCGCCGCCCGCACCTTCGGCTTTGCCCGCGAGGTGGAGGCGCTGCGCCAGGCGGGGCTGGCCTTGGGCGGCTCGCTGGACAACGCGGTGGTGATTGGCGACGACGGGGTGCTCAACCCGGAGGGGCTGCGCTTCGTCGACGAGCAGGTGCGCCACAAGATCCTTGACCTGATCGGCGATCTGGCGCTGGTGGGACGTCCGGTGCTTGGGCGCATCAGCGCGCACCGCTCCGGCCACGGCCTGCACACCCGCCTGGCCCAGGCCATCCTGGCCCGGCCGGAGGCGTGGGAGCTGGTGGATCAGCCCGAGGCGCGGCCCCTGGTGCTCGACCACGCGGTGGTGGCCTGACCCGCCGCTACAGCGCCTTGAGCGCCGTCTCCGCCTGGGGGCGCTCGCCGAACGGCGCCTTGGAGGCCAGCGCCTGCCGCAGGTAGCGGCGGGCCTTGTCCTTCTTGTCGAGCTTGGCGCTGTTGACGCCCGCGTGGTATAGCACCACCGGGTGCTCCGGCATGCCGGACAGGGCCTCGTCAAGGAGCCCCTCCGCCTTCAGGTACACCCCTTTCAGGTGATAGATCCAGCCCAGCGTGTCCGCCACGCCCGGATCGTCCGGGGCGTGCTCGCGGGCGGTCTGGGCGAGGGTCAGGGCCACGTCCAGGTTGCCGGCGCCGTGGGCGTAGAGCCAGGCGAGGTTGTTGGCGGCGGGGGCGAAGTCGGGCACCACGTCGAGCACGGCCTTGTATTGGGCGACCGCCGCCTCGGTATTGCCGGTCTGCTCGTGGATCACCCCCAGCAGCATGTGGGCGCCGGCGTTGCGGCCGCCCTGTTTGATGGCCTGGTTGAGCTTGGCGATGGCCTCGTCGTAGCGCGCCTCCTCGGCGAGCAGCCGGCCCAGCGCGCCATAGGCGGGCGTGAAGCCCTTGTCCGCCTTGAGGGCGGCCTCGAAGGCGGCGATGCCGGCGTCGGTCTCGCCGCGCTCCACCAGCAGCCGGCCGAGCAGGAAGTGGCGTTCCGGGGCGTCCGGGGCGGCGGCGATGCCGGCGCGCACGCGCCGCTCGGCGCCGGCCGTGTCGCCGGCGGCGAAGTCCGCCGCCACCAGCATCTCCAGGGCGTCGTCGCGGCGGGGGTCGAGGGCGAGGGCCCGCTCCAGCTCCTTGCGGCCCGCCGCGTCCTTCTTCTGGGCCAGTTGCGAGCGGCCCAGCTGGAAATGCGCCTCGGCGGCGCCGGGCAGCACGCGCACTAGGTCCGTGAAGAACGCCTCGGCGCGGGCCGGCTTGCCCTCCGCCATGGCCAGCAGCCCGTTGACGTGCATGGTGTCCGGCAGGCCGGCGGCCACCTGGTTGAGCTTGTCCACGTCGGCGTGGGCCTCGTCCATGCGGCCCTCGCGCAGGCGCAGCCGGGCCAGGTCCACCCGCGCCGGAACCAGGTCCGGGTCCAGCTCGACGGCGGCCTGGTAGGCGTCACGGGCGGCGCCCGCGTCGCCCATCAGGAGGTGGGTCTTGCCCAGGTAATAATGGGCGATGGGCAGCTTGGGCTGCTCCTTGATGACCTGGGTGAAGGCGTCCAGACCGTCCTGGTTGCGGCGCTCGGCCAGGGCCACCAGCCCGGAGAAGAAGCGCCCCATGACGCGGCCGGTTTCGCTTTGTGACAGCGCCTCGGCCTGGGCGGTGACCTGCTCCAGCCGCCCCGCGCGGATGTGCAGGTCGGCGAGCTGCACGCGCAGCACGTCGGTGTCGTCGGCGGCGTTGATGCCGTCCTCCAGCACCTGGCGCGCGGCGTCCGCCTCGTTCAATTGCATGTGCAGGGTGGCCAACGCCTGATAGCCGGCGCGGTGGTTGGGCATGGCCTTGATGAGCGCCAGGAGGGTGGCGCGCGCGCCGGCCACGTCGCCAGCGCGCATCCGGTACTGGGCCAGGGCCGTGTAGGCGGGGATGGCGGTGGGCGCCCGGCGCACGGTCTCCTCGAGGACGGCGCGGGCGTCGTCGTGGCGGGCGGCGCCGCCGTAGAAGGCGGCCAGCAGCAGGCGCGCCCTGGGGTCGTCGGGATTCACCGCGACGGCGGCCTTGAAGTGGGTTTCCGCCTCGTTCAGGCGCTTTTGCGATACGAGAACGGCGGCGAGGCCGGTGTGCGCCGGCACCGAATCGGGAACGCGCTTCAGCACCGCCATGAAGCCCTTGCGCGCGGCCTCCAGGTCTCCCGCCTGGGCCAGCGCCTGGGCCCGCAGCATCTGCGCCTCGTTGTGCTCGGGCAGGCCGGCCAGCACCAGGTTGGCCTTTTCCAGCGCCGCCTTGTGATCCCTGGACAGCAGGTACATGAGGCCGAGCTTGAGCTGCGCCTCCAGGTGGGCCGGATCGGCCTGGACCGCCTTGGTGAACTCGGTGAAGGCGTTGTTGATGTCGCTCTGGGTGCCCAGGTTGAGCAGCGCGGAGCCGAGCTTGAAGTGCGCCTCCGCGGAATCCGGCGCAAGCTGCGCCGCGTTGCGGTACTCGATCACCGCCTCCCGGTACTGCCCCTGCTCCATGAAGTGTTCCGCCGCCGCCTGGTGGCGCGTGAGGCGCTCGGCGTCGTCCGAGCATCCCGCCAGGGCGGTCAGCGCCACCCCGGCGAGAACCAGGGCCGCCTTGAACGTGCGCGTTGCCGTCAGCATCCTTGCCTCCTGTTGTGGGCACCTCTATTAACCTGCTGCGCGCTCCGCTTGCTGCGCCCAGCGGTGCTCGAACCCTCGCCTATCACCATGATATGTCTCGGGTTCTGCGCTTAAGTCCGCCTTGCACTCGGACCGCTCGCGACGGTTAATAGAGGTGCCCTTGTCTCGTTTCCGGCCCTCATGAATGTAGCACAATGGCCCCTTATCGGCTGAACGCGCGCGTTCCGCTCCACCTGGGCACGAAAACCGTCAACCGCACGCATACATCGCGTTGACGGTGTGGCGGCGGGGGCCTACAATCCGCCCCCATGAGCACGCCGTCAACGCCGTCCCGCGTGGTGATCCGGGGCACGGCCGCATACCTTCCCGAGCGCGAGGTGAAAAGCGCCGAGCTGGGCCCGCGCCTGGGCCTCTCCGAGGCGGAGATCGTGCACCGCACGGGCATCGTGGCCAGGCGCTGGGCGGCGCCGGGGCAGTCCGCCGCCACCCTCGGCGTGCTGGCCGGGCGCCGGCTGCTGGAACGCACCGGCGTGGCGCCCGGGTCCATCGACCTGTTGCTGCTGTCCACCACCTCGGCGGACATGCCGTTCCCGTCCACCGCCTGCCTGGTGCAGGCGGAGCTGGGCCTGTCGAATGCGGCCGCCATGGACCTGATGGCGTCGTGTTCCGGCTTTCTGGCGGCGCTGTCCATGGCGCGGGCACAGATCCTCACGGGCATGGCCAGGCGGGTGCTGATCGTCTGCGCCGACGTGAAGAGCCGCTTCCTGGACCTGGACGACCCGTCCACCGCCATCATCTTCGGCGACGGTGCCGGGGCGGCCCTGGTGGAGGGGGCGGACGCCTCCACCCCCGGCGGCCTGGCGGGGCCCGTGTTCCTGCACACGGACGGCCGCAAAGGGGCCTGGGTGCGCCTGCCCGCGGGCGGTTCGCGCCGCCCCACCAGCCATGCCACCGTGGACGCCAACCTGCACACCCTGAAGATGGATGGGATTCCCCTGTTCCGCATGGCGGTGACCCGGTTCGCGGAGGTGATCCGCGAGGCGCTGGCGGCGGCGGGGCTGGGGGTGGGCGACATCGGCTGCTTCGTGTTCCACCAGGCCAACCTGCGCATCCTGGAGGCGGTGGCCAAGCGCC
Source organism: Nitrospirota bacterium (assembly GCA_016212085.1). Lineage (GTDB taxonomy): Bacteria > Nitrospirota > JACRHL01 > JACRHL01 > JACRHL01 > JACRHL01. The sequence goes on from JACRHL010000023.1 coordinate 27,185, forward strand.
TGGGCCTGCCCCGCGAACGGGTGGCCACCACCCTGGAACACTACGGCAACACCTCGTCCGCCTCGCTGCCCATCACCCTGGATGCGGCCCTGGAAAGGGGGGACATCCGCCCCGGCGACCGGGTGCTGCTGGCCACCTTCGGGGGCGGCATCACCTGGGGCGCCTGCGTGCTGACCTGGAACGGCGCCCAGGGCCTGTCGACACAAGGGCACCTCTAAAAACCGTCGCGAGCGGTTCGAGTGCAAGGCGGACTTAAGCGCAGAACCCGAGACATATCATGGTGATAGGCGATGGTTCGAGCACCGCTGGGCGCCGCAATCGGGGCGCGTAGCAGGTTTTTAGAGGTGCCCACAAGTGGCGAACGCGGCGTTGCGTCCCTAACGGTCCGCCCCGGCGGGCCACTCGGGCCAGCGCGGAAGGTCCAGGCGGAAGGCGGTGGCGTGGGCGTCGGTGTCCAGGGTGCCGCCGTGGACCCGCGCCACCACCCGCGCCACCTGGGTGGCCAGGTGGCGGGATGCGGGATCGGCGGGGCCGAAATCGGCCTGGGGCGTGCCCACGGTGATCGTGATGGTCTCCTCGCCGGCGGCCACGGCGACCGGCTCGGCGTCGTCCTCCCCGTGGCGGCGCAGGGCGGCGACGGCCATGCGCACCCGCCCCGTGTCCCAACGCACCATGCCGTCGGGGGCGCCGGTGGCGGGCAGGCCGTCCAGGGCCAGGGCCAGGGGGGCGTGGGCCGGGTGCCACACGGTGCCGCCCAGGCCGGTCCGGAGCAGCAGCACCGCCTGATCGAGCATGTGCATCATGTTGGTGCCGCTGTGGCGGATGATGTGCGCATAGCGCGCCACGGCGCGCGGATCGTCGCCGTGCTCCACGAGCAGCTCCGCGAAGCCCAGGATGGCGTTGGCCGGGGAGCGCAGGTCGTGGTTGACGATCGACACCGCCAGGGTTGCCGTGTCGCGGTCCGGCACCGTCGCGCCGCCGGCTTCCGGGGCCGTGGCCAGGTGCGAGGCGATGAGGTCCGCCCCCAGGGTGGCCAGCTCCACCTGGGTGCCGGTGAACGGCTGGTCCCATTCGGTGAACAGGTAGAGGGTGCCGTTCTGCCCCGCCGCCGTGAGCAGCGGGCAGGGCAGCCAGTCCCACTCCGCCAGGGGGCCCAGGGCCGCCAGGAACGGGTCCGGGGTGACCGTCAGGTGGGGGTGATGGCCGGACAGGTTGGTGGCCAGGGTGGGGTTGTCCGCCACCGACAGCACGGTGCCTTCCGGCAGCCGGAAGGCGCTGCAACCGGTGCTGACCGCCACCCGCCAGCGGCTTCCCTCGCGGCTCAGGAGCAGGGCCCCCTGCGCCTGGCAGCGGGCGGCGACCGTGAGCACCAGCTCGGTCAGCGGCGTGCTGCCGGCGGGGCTGGGCATGGCCAGGGGGCGGGTGGCATGCAGGGTCAGGGGGGGCATGGCGTCAGGCGGCCCGGTGCGCGGGCCCGTGTTGGGGGGAGTAGGGCCAATTCAGCGTCAGGTGCAGGCCGCCGCCGCCGGCGTGGTGGCTCAGGGCGCCACCGTTGGCCCGCGCCAGGCGGCTGGCGAGGGCCATGCCGATGCCCGGCGCCAGCGGGGTGTCGGTGGTGGCGTGAATGGTGATTTCGCCGTGGGGGCGCGTGTCCGGCCCCGCGTGGCGGGCCTCGACGCGCAGCCCGGCGCCGCCCGCGTGGCGCCCGGCCTCGTCCAGCAGCGCCTCCAGGGCCAGGGCGAGGGGGGAGGGGTCCGCCAGCACCGGGCAGGTGGCGCGGTCGACCCAGACGGTGACGGGGCCCCCCTGGTGGGCGGCCGCCACCTGCTTGACCAGGTGCGCCACGGATACCCGGCGGGGGGCGGCGAATGCCGGTTGCCAGCCGTCGTCCGCCAGGTCGAGCAGGGGGGTGAGCCGTTCCAGGAGCCGCGCGCCGCTCTCCAGCAGGTCGTCCGTGTCCCGCGCTGCCGCCCGCGCGGCGCCGAAGGCGGCCATCGCCTCGGTGGCCGCCTGCAGGCGGGCGCTCACATGGGCCAGGAAGCTGGCCTTGAGGGCCAGCTCGGCGGCGTCCGGGCGGGTGCCGGCGGCGGGCCGGACGGCCTGGCCGCGCACCGCCAGGTAGCGGGCCACGGCGCCCAGGGCCGCCAGGGTCATCTCGTCCGGCCCCGTCGTGCCGGGCCAGGCGGCGAGGAGCATGCGTGGCGCGTCGCCCGTCTGGGCCGGGTTGGCGGGGACCGGAAACCCGGCCCACGTCCGGTCGCCCGCATGGACGACGATGGCCTGGGACCGCCGTGGCGAGGCGCCCAGCAGCGCATCCGGCAGGGCGTCGGCGGTGTCGGTCAGGAACACGCCGCCATCCGGCCAGAGCGCTCCGGCGACGGGGGGGAAGCCCTCGCGCGCGGCGGCGCCCAACAGGGTTTCGAGGTAGGGCCGCGTGCCGCCGCCGGTGTCGCCCGCCACCGCCCGGTAGAGCAGGGACAGGGCCTGGTTGGCGCGCTGCCAGCCGTCCACCCGTTCGCGCACCAGCGTTTCCACCGCGCTATCCCGGTCGGCGGCCAGGGCCTCGGCCTCGGCCTGGGTGCCGGCGAGGCGTTCCAGGGCCTGGCGGGGGTCGGGAACGGCGTCCTCGCCGGGCGTGGCGGCCAGTTCGCGCAGCGGGACCGTCACCCAGCGCGCCAGGCCGGCGGCACCCACGGTGAGCGCCCCCGCGAAGATGCCCCAGGTGAGCACCGGCGCCCACGCCACCGACAGCAGCACCGCCAGCGCCGTGGCGCCCGCCGTGGCGGCCAGGGCCAGGGCGAGGATCAGTCTGCGGTAGAGGTCCATGGTGTCGTCGTTGCGCCCCCCGGCGGGAATGGATGGTAGGGCCCGCTCGCGGGTTTCCCTACGAAGCTCCTTTCGGGTTTGTCGCGCGCCGACTTGAGGCGGCGGCCGGGGGCGGCTAGTATCCCGGACCATGAATGTCCCGCGCCCCATGACCGCCGACGAGATTGCCGCCGCCGTGGCCGAGGCCGCCCCGCGGATCGTGGGCGGCGCGCTGGTGCGGGTGCGTGAGCCGCTGCCGGGCCATCTGGCGCTGGAGGTGCGCCACGGCGGCCGCAACCTGGAGCTGGTGATCGGCGTGGCGGACGGCCTGGCGCGCATCCACCTGGCGCGCGACCTGCCGCCCACGCCGCCGGGCCCTTCCCCCTTCTGCCTGCGCGCCCGCAAGCGCCTGCGCCCCGGCCGGGTGACGGCCCTGTTCCAGGTGCCCGGCGACCGGGTGGTGTTCCTGCGCGTCAGCCAGCACCGGGACCAGGAGGGGCCGTGGCAGAGCACCCTGGTGGCGGAGCTGTTCGGGCGCGGGCGGCTGTTCCTGCTGGACGACCGGGAACGGGTGCTGGCCTGCACGGGTCCCGGCGGCCCGCGCGGCCTGATGCCGGGGGAGCCGTACCGCTTGCCGGAGGGGGGCGGGGCGGAGGGGCGTGACGGCGCGGTGGCGGCTATCGACGGCGCCACCCTGGAGGCCCGCTACGCCGCCTGGCTGGCGGCCGCCGCGCGGGACGGCGCGGCGCGCGACGCCGCCCGCCGCCTGGACGCGGAGCGCCGGCGCATCGGGCGGCGCATCGCCAACCTGGAGCGGGATCTGGCGCGCCTGCGCGGGTGGGAGGCGGTGCAGCGCGAGGCGGAGCTGCTCGCCGGCCACCGCCACCTGCTGACGCGGGGCATGGCGCGGGTGACGGTGACCGACTGGTTCGACCCCGCCTGCCCGCCGCGGGAGATCGCCCTGGACCCGGCGCTGGCGCCGGAGGACAACGTGGCCGCCCGGTTCCGCAAGGCGAAAAGGGCCAGGGGGGGCATCGCCACCGTGGCGGAACGCCTGGCCCGTGACCGGGAGGCGCTGGCGCGGCTCGACGCCGGGGCGGGGATGGCGCCGGAGCCGCCGGCGGAACCCGCCCCCCGTGGCGGCGCCCACGGCTTCCGGCGCTTCGCCAGCGTGCCCGGCTGGCACGTCTACGTGGGGCGCAGCGCCACGGACAACGACCGCCTCACCTTCCGCCTGGCCCGGGGCAACGACCTGTGGTTCCACGCCCGCGACGCGCCCGGCTCCCACGTGCTGCTGCGCGGCGACGGCGGCGCGCCGCCGCAGCGCGCCATCCACGACGCGGCGCTGCTGGCGGCCCACTTCAGCCGGCTCAAGACGGAGGGGGGTGGCGAGGTGATGTTCACCCCGCGCAAGTACCTCAGGCGCCCCAAGGGGGGCAACCCCGGCCAGGTGCTGGTCACCCAGGAGAAGGTGCTCGCCGTGAACCTGGAAACGGCGGACATGGCGGCGCTGCTGGCGCGGCGGGAATGAAAACGGGCCGGCGGGTTGCCCCGCCGGCCCGGATTGTGTCGCGCCGCCTGCCGCCCGGCGGGTGCGTTACGCCGTTTTCCGGCGACTCCGGAGAAACCGGGAAACCGCGCTGTTCCGGTTTCGGGTCGAAAAAGCCATGGATGGCCTTTTTAAACCTAAACCCCTGTTAGGGCCTGTTAACACAAATGGCAGGCGCGGCGTTGTGCCCCGAACGGCCCCATGCTGCGTTGCGCGTCGCTCATTTAGCTTAAGCTAAACCACGCTTCCGCGCGCCTTGCCTGGTGCCGTTCGGGGCGCAACCCGAAGGGACGGCCCATTTTTCGCAACCCTGTGTTGCAGCGCTTGCCCGTACGGCCGGTACGGCCCGCGCGCTGCGCCTCGGTTTGCAAAAAAATGGGCTCCGTCGCCGCCTTTGCCTTTGTGTTGACAGGCCCTAATGGAACAGGACCGTGCCGTGGGTATGGGCGGCCATGAAGAACAGCATGGGGATGGACAGCATGGTGTTGGTGCGCGAGGCCATCAGCGCCACCTTGCTCGCCTTGGCCTTTTCGGCGTCGGTGGCCTGCACCAGGCCCAGCACCTTCTGCTGGTTGGGCCAGATCAGCACCCACACGTTGAACAGCATGATGGTGCCCAGCCAGGCGCCCATGCCGATCACCGCGGCGCTGCCCTGCAACATGAAGGCCTGGCCGAAGATGCCCATGTGGCCGAGGACGGCGGCGCCCGACAGCCAGGTCACCACCGCGGCCCAGCGGAACCACAGCAGCGCGCGCGGCGCGACGTGCTTGGTGATGCCGGCGGCGGTGCCGTCCGCCTTGGCGGCGCCCATGGCCGGCACCTGAACGAAGTTGAAGTAGTACAGCAGACCGATCCAGGTGATGCCGGCCAGAAAGTGCGCCCAGCGGGCGAAAAATGCGAATTCCATTGCGAAATCTCCGTTGACGAGGGGTGTTCGTGGGGCGGGGCGTCAGCCCACCAGGCCCCGCACGACGAAATAGAGGACCGCCGTCAAGACAAAGCCCGAGATGATGGTGCCGGAAATCGACATGAGCGGGTTCATGAGTGAGTACTCCTATTTCCGTATGCCGGAAGGTTTGGGTTCGTTATGGTCACCGGCCGGGGACACACCCCGGCGCGGCCGGCGGATCGCAATGCGCAAACGCTTAAAATCAAATGCTAGATACGCTTCCCGATGCTGGTCAAGGAAGAAAACGCGGCGTGCACAAACTTGGCCGGCGCGGGGGGGGGCCGGCCCGGCAAAAAATGCTATCCTGTGGTGATTTCAGGCGTTTTTTCCCCGAGGTGTCATTGGACCAGTCCCGCGTCAGCGGCATCCTGCTGCACCCCACGTCGCTGCCCGGCGGGCACGGTATCGGCGATCTGGGGGGCGCGGCGCGCCGCTTCGTCGAATTCCTGGCGGCCGCTGGCCAGCGCTGCTGGCAGGTGCTGCCGCTCGGCCCCACCGGCTTTGGCGATTCCCCCTACGCGTCGTTCTCGAGCTTCGCGGGCAATCCGCTGCTGGTGAGCCCCGAGCAGCTGGTGGCGGACGGCTACCTGGCGCCGGACGAGCTGCCCGCCTGCCCCGCCGGCACCCCGGAGCGGGTGGATTTCGGCGCCGTGCAGGCGCACCGGCGCGCCCTGTTCGGGGCGGTTTGCGCGCGCTTCCAGGCGGCGCCGCCCGACGGGGCGCGTGAGGCCTTCGAGCGGTTTTGCAAGGACGAGGCCGACTGGCTCGACGATTATGCCCTGTTCACGGCCCTCAAGGAGCGCCACGGCGGCGCCCCCTGGCACGCCTGGGAGGCGCCGCTCAGGGCGCGCGACCACGCGGCCCTGGCCAATGCCAGGGCCGAGCTGGCGGAGCAGGTGGCGGCGGTGTGCCTGGAGCAGTTCCTGTTCTTCGGCCAGTGGACGGCGCTGCGCCGCCACGCGGAGGCGAACGGGGTCCGCATCATCGGCGACCTGCCCATCTACGTCCCGCACGACAGCGCCGACGCCTGGACCCACCCAGAGTTGTTCCAGCTCGGGCCCGACGGCCTGCCCACCGAGGTGGCCGGGGTGCCGCCGGACTATTTTTCCGCCACCGGCCAGTTGTGGGGCAACCCGGTGTACCACTGGCCCGCCCACGCCCGCACCGGCTACGCCTGGTGGATTGCCCGCATCCGCGCCCAGTTGCGCCTGGTGGACGTGCTGCGGCTGGACCACTTCCGCGGCTTCGCCGCCTACTGGGAGGTGCCGGCGGGCAGCACCACGGCCGTTCACGGGCAGTGGGTGGCGGGGCCGGGGGCGGCCTTGTTCGAGGCCCTCGCCGAGGCGCTGGGCGGGGGGCTGCCCATCATCGCCGAGGACCTGGGCATCATCACCCCGGACGTGACGGCCCTGCGCGAAGCGCTGGGGCTGCCGGGCATGGCGGTGTTGCAGTTCGCCTTCGACTCGGACGCCACCAACCTGCACCTGCCGCACCACCACCAGCCCAACCAGGTGGTGTACACCGGCACCCACGACAACGACACCACGGTGGGCTGGTACACCGGCCTGGACGACGGCCGGCGCCGTTTCGCCGACGGCTACCTGGCCGGTGGCGAGGCCATCCACCGGACGCTGATCCGGGCGGCCCTGGGGTCGGTGGCGCGCACCGCCATCCTCCCCGTGCAGGACGTGCTGGGGCTGGACGGGTGGGCGCGCATGAACCACCCGGGCCACGCCGGCGGCAACTGGGCCTGGCGCCTGCGGGACGGGCAGCTGGAAACCGGCGCGGCGGACTGGCTGCTGGGCCTGTGCCGCCTGTACGGCCGGGCCTGACGGCCATCCCCGCCCCGGCACGCGGCGGGGATGGCATGCGCCGAGGTTGACTCGGGGCCCCATGATTCGTCATGATACTGGCCTTGCCACAACCTGAAACAGCGGACTGGCTCGTTTGGTGGAGCCGCCATGGAATTGGCCCTCGCACCGCCCCCGGCGGGGAAGGGCAGGGGCTGGGGCCGGCGGGCTTGGTTTGATTTGCCATTGCGAAACGGTGCGAAATGTCATACCGTTTCCCGCGGCAACTCAGCATTCGAGGGATGGATCGGGGCCCCTTTCGGGATGGGGTCGCCGGAGTTCCTTTTTTGGAGGTGAGCGTATCATGAAGGATATGCGGGGCTTTGAGGCCGTGACCGGGCAGGAGGGCAAGGAGCCCGTCTCCCGCCGCGACTTTTTCAGCCTGGTGGGCTGGGGGGGCTTCCTCGCGGCCATGGCCGGCGTGGGTGTCGGCTCGTTCAAGTTTTACGTGCCGACGGTGCTCTATGAGCCGCCGACCACCTTCAAGATCGGGCCGCCCAAAGACTACGGCGTGGGTGTGGACACCCGCTGGAAGACCATCGGCCAGTTTTGGGTGGTCAAGGAGGATCAGGGCATGTACGCCCTGATCTCCATCTGCCGGCACCTGGGCTGCACCCCCAACTGGTTCCCGGACCAGGAGCGTTTCCGTTGCCCGTGCCACGGCAGCATCTACGACGTCAACGGCAACGTGCGCGGCGGCCCCGCACCGCGCACCCTGTGGCGCGCGGCCATCTCGCTGGACCCGGTGGACGGCCAGATCATCGTCAATACCGCCGTGCGCCAGGACCCAGACCCCAAGTCCATCGAGGGGATCGCGGTGTTTGTGGACCCCGAGCCGCGGAAGGTGGCGCCCTTCTACATTCAGATCTGATCGCCAAAAGCGGATGGCACCCGGTATGAGCGCGGGACCCGTCCGTCAACAGTGGAGATAGATACGTGATCGACCGTCTTGTCAAATACGTGCGCGACAGCCAGGTGTGGCAGTCCATCTTCCGGCACGGCTACCCGGACACGGACCGCAACCAGTCGCTGGTCATGTTCAGCAGCGTGCTGCTGCACCTGCACCCGGTGAAGATCCGGCGCAGCGCCCTCAAGTTCCGCTACACCATGTGCCTGGGCGGCCTGTCGGCGTTCATGTTCCTGCTGCTCACGTTCACCGGCATCTTTCTGATGTTCTACTACGTGCCCGACACCCGCGCGGCGTATGGCAACATCAAGGACATCACCTCGAACGTGTTCATGGGCGGCCTCATGCGCGACCTGCACAAGTGGTCGGCGGAGGCCATGGTGTTCCTGGTGTGGGCGCACATGTTCCGCGTGTTCATGACCGGCGCCTACAAGGCCCCGCGCGAGCTCAACTGGGTGGTGGGCTGCATCCTGCTCACGGCCACCTTGCTGCTCTCCTGGACCGGCTACCTGCTGCCGTGGGACCAGCTGGCTCTGTGGGCCATCACCGTGGGCACCAAGATGGCCGAGGCCACCCCGTTCATCGGCTATGCCGGTCCCTGGGGCCAGCAACTCGGCTTCCGGGTGGATAACGACATCCGCTTCCTGCTGATCGGCGGCACCGTGGTGGGCCAGAACGCGCTGCTGCGCTTCTATGTGCTGCACTGCGTGGCGCTGCCGGTCATCATCACCCTGGGCATGGTGGTGCACTTCTGGCGCATCCGCAAGGACGGTTTCTCCGGTCCCCTGTAACCGCGCGACCGATCGGCGGATTTGCGGCGACCGGATCGTAACTTAAGGAGCTACCTCGTGGCCGAACGCGATACCACGGAAAACATCTTTCCACGGAACCCCAAGAAGTCCTACGCGCTCATGGAGCTCGTCAAGGGCCAGGGCTTCCAGACCCGCAAGCAGCCGGAGGACACCGTCTTCGTGTGGCCGCATCTGCTCTACATCGAGCTGATCGCCGCGGTGACCTTCCTGGCCGGCCTGCTGTGGGTGTGCACCTTCAAGCACGCCCCCCTGGAAGACATGGCCAGCGCCGACACCACCCCCAACCCCATGAAGGCCCCCTGGTACTTCCTGGGCCTCCAGGAGCTGCTGGTGTTCTTCGATCCGTGGCTGGCGGGCATGGTGCTGCCGGTGCTGATGATCGTCGGGCTGATGGCCATCCCGTACCTGGACGTCAACCCCAAGGGGGTCGGCTACTGGGCGTGGCGGGAGCGGCCGTTCGCCATCTGGACGTTCAACTTCGGCTTCCTGCTGTGGTGGATTTTCATCATCATCGGCGTGTTCTTCCGCGGCCTGGACTGGGCCTGGTACTGGCCGTGGGACGACTGGAGCCAGCACAAGGTGGCGTCCAGCGCCACCCTGAACGACATGAACGTGATCCTCCAGGGGTGGGGCATGGGGGCGGCGGGCGCCGACTGGGCCACCTATGTCCTCACCATCCTGTACTTCGTCGTGTTCCTGGCGTTGCCGGCGGTGCTGTGGCGCGGCTTCTCCAAGCAGCTCGGGGCCGTGCGCTACATCATCGTGTGGGGCCTGTTCGCCGCCATGATGCTGAGCCCGCTGAAGGTGTTCCTGCGCCTCGCGTTCAACATCAAGTACTTCATGGTGACCCCCTGGTTCAAGCTGTAACGCCCGCCCGGAGTTACCCATCCTAGGACCGTAGAGAGAGACCCTCGAGCCCATGGATATCAAGAATGTCCTGTTCGCCATCGCCGGCCTGAGCCTGGCGGGCCTGTTCGGTTACCACGCCTACCACGGCGCCAACCCGGAGTGGCACGACTACCAGCGCACCTATTACGGGATGCTGGCCGACAAGATGAACGACCCCAAGCTGGCCGGCGCGCCGCTCAAAATCGAGCAGGTGTGGCTGCCCACGGTGAACAACCGCGCCGACCGCTGCGTGACCTGCCACAAGGGCATCGGCAACCCCCTGTTCAAGGACGCGCCGCAGCCGTACACCACCCACCCGCAGATGTTCGACGACGAGGGCAAGCCCGCGGGGTATATCCTCAGCCACCCGTTCGACAAGTTCGGCTGCACCGTGTGCCACGAGGGCGAGCCGCAGGCCCTGACGGTGGAGGCCACCCACGGCAACGTGCACCACCTGGACCGCGAGATGCTGGTGGGCAAGTTCGCCGAATCGTCCTGCTCCAAGTGCCACCGCACCCTGTACCACCGCAAGGCCGACCTGCCCATGGCCGCGCAGCTGATGGCGGGCAAGGATCTGTTCAAGAAGAAGGGCTGCGGCGCCTGCCACACCGCCAAGCAGATGAAGACCAAGGGCACCGCGGGTCCCGAGTTGTCCGGCTTCGGCAGCAAGACCGAGCTGTCGTTCTACCTGGTGCACGACTTCCACCACGTGGAGGGCGAGCACACCAAGTTGCAGTGGGAGTGGGAGCACTTCAAGGACCCGCAGAAGATCACGCCGGGCAACCCCAATGCCAACCCGCCGCAGCCGCCGACCATCATGCCCAACTTCGGGCTGTCGGACGAGGAGACGGACCAGCTCACCACGCTGATCATGTCGTTCAAGGAAGACGTCAAGGAGGCCGTGCCCATGCACTTCCTCAGCAACTACCCGCCCATCGAGACGGAGACAGAGGTGGCGGCGGTGGCGCAGGAGTAGGCGCCACCGGCGCCACGGCGCACAAGGCCCCGCCAAGCCCCCCGCCGGGCTGGCGGGGCCTTGGTGTTTGTGGGGCCCGCCACGGACCGATCGGGAATTTTGGGGTACACTTACCGCTTCGAGATGCGGAACCCCCTGGGATTCCGCCGGATGTTCCCCGTCCACCACCGGAATAGACGCGGCATATGACACCCATCGGCGTTGACTTGGGCACCACCCACCTGGCCGCCGCCTGGGTGGACGGCACCGGCTCTCCCCGGGTGTTGTACGGACCGGACGGCAGCGCCCTGGTGCCCGCCACCATCTACTTCGAATCCGCCGACGTGGTGCAGGTGGGGCGCGACCCGTTGCGCGGCGAGGGGCTGGAGCTGGACCGCCTGGCCATCCAGACCAAGCGCTGGCTGGGCCGGCCGCGCAACTTCCTGCTCCACGACCGCGAATACTCGGCGGTGGAGCTGGCCTCGCTCATGCTGCGCAAGCTCGTCGCCCGCGCCAAGGCGCAACTGGGTGACGACGTGGGCCCGGTCACCCTGGCCATTCCCGCCCATTTCGATGTGGCGCAGCGCGCGGCCATCCACCAGGTGGCCGATCTGGCGGGCGTCACCCTGAACACCATCGTCAGCGAGCCGGTGGCCGCCAGCATGGCCTTCTGCACCCCCCGCGCCGGCAAGCATTACCGCGACCTGGCGGACGGCGTGCCGACCCTGGTGATCGACCTGGGCGGCGGCACCCTGGATATCTCGGTGGTGACCGCCACCCCGGACCTGATCGACGTGCCGGTGGTCACCGGCGACGGCCACCTGGGCGGCATGGATTTCGACCGCGCCCTCTACTACCGCCTGTGCCACCACGTGCTGGACGAGACCGGCGTGGACCCGGCGGGCGATCCCGCCCTGCGCTACCAGCTGCTGGCCCGGTCGCGCGCGGCCAAGGAGAGCCTGACCTACAACGACACGGCGCGCGTGGAGGTGCCGGCGCACCTGCTCGGGGGCCGGCCGTGCCCGCCGCTGGACCTGACGGTGGACGAGGCCGACGAGCTGTGGAGCGACCTTTTGGCCCGGGCCGAAACGCTCCTGCTGCGCGCGCTGGCGGAGTGTGAGCAGGAGGGCATCGACATCGGCCGCGTGGTGTTCTCCGGCGGCGGCTCGCTGGTGCCCGCGTTCCGCCGGCGCATGCTGTCGCACCTGACGCCGCTCAGCGCCGAGAACGACATGCTCATGGGCCCCGACGAGGCGGTGGCGGTGGGCGCCGCCCTGTACGGCCACATGTTCGAGGGCAAGGGGGCCGACCTGGGGCCCCTGCCCAACCTGCACGAGCACCTGCCCTACGACCTGGGCGTGGCGGACGACGTGGGCCACATGGTGGTGGTGGTGCCCAAGGGCGCGCGCCTGCCGGGGCGTGGCGTGCACGTGTTCACCACCGTGGAGGATCGCCAGCAGCAGGTGGTGTTCCGCATCGTCCGGCGCGACGCGGACGGCGGCCTGATCCCGCTGGGCGAGGTGGCCCTGAACGACCTGCCGCCCCGCCCCCAGGGGGAGCCGGACCTGACCGTGCACTTCCAGGTGGACGCCGAGGGTGCCCTCACCATCGACGCCTGGGAGGGGGACAACACCCCCGTCTCCCTCAAGATCGCCTTCTCCGGCGACCTGACCGCCCTGCGCCCGGCCCGCCGGGGCCGCCAGCTCACGGTGCTGTGAGCGGGGGATGAACGCGCCCCTTCCCTTCCGGCTGCCGGGGTTTCCCGCGCTCGCGCCGTGACCGGCTCCGCCCAGGAGCGGTTGATCCGGGGCCTGCTGTCGCCCGGCGCCTACCCCCATCCGGTGGGGGAGATCCGCCACATCGAGACCCACATCTCCCACGTGCTGCTCACCGGCGACCTGGTCTACAAGCTCAAGAAGCCGGTGGACCTGGGCTTCGTGGACTACACCACCCTGGCCCGGCGCCGCCATTTTTGCGAGGAGGAGCTGCGCCTCAACCGGCGCCTGGCCCCGGCCCTGTACCTGGAGGTGGTGCCCATCACCGGCACGCCGGAGCGGCCACGGGTGGGCGGGGAGGGGGAGGCCATCGACTACGCGGTGCGCATGCGCGCCTTCCGCCAGGAGGACCAGTGGGACCGGGTGCTGGAGCGGGGCGAGCTGACGGCGGCGCACGTGGAGGCCCTGGCGGACACCCTGGCGGCGTTCCACGGCGGCGTGCGGGTGGCCGTTCCCGGCGAGGGGCTGGGCGGCCCGGAGCAGGTGGCGGCGGCGCTGCGCGCCAATTTCGCCCTCACCCGGCGCTTCGTTCCCGGCCTGATCCCGGAGGCCCCCTACCGGCACCTGGAGGCATGGACGGAGGCGCAACTGGCGCGCCTGTCCCCGGTCATCGCCGGGCGCCTGCAAGGCGGCTTCGTGCGCGAGTGTCATGGCGACGTGCATTTGCAGAACGTGGCCTTTCTGGGTGGCGACCTGCTGGTGTTCGACTGCATCGAGTTCAACGACACGTTCCGCTTCGTGGACGTGATGGCCGAGGTGGCTTTCACCCAGATGGACCTGGACTCGCGCGGGCGGCCCGACCTGGGCTGGCGCTTCATCAACCGCTACCTGGAGCGGTCCGGCGATTACGCGGGGCTGGCCCTGCTGCCCCTGTACCTGAGCTACCGCGCCTACGTGCGCGCCAAGGTGGCTGCCCTGTCGCCGGACGCGGATAAAAACCGTATCCGCGCCCTGGTGGCCCTGGCCATGGGGTACGGCCAGATGCGCGGCGGCGGCATCGTGCTCATGCACGGGGTGACCGGCTGCGGCAAGAGCACCGTCAGCGCCGATCTGCTCGCCCGCCTGGGCGCCGTCCGCCTGCGTTCCGACGTGGAGCGCAAGCGCCTGGCCGGCGTGGGGCGGGCGGCCAGCGCCGCCGCGCCGGAGCGGGGCATCTACAACCCGGCGATGACCCAGGCCACCTACGGCGCGCTGCTGGACGGGGCGGAAACGGCCGTGAACGCGGGCTTCACCGCCATTCTCGACGCCACCTACCTGAATCCGGCGCACCGGAACGCGGCCAAGGCACTGGCCGGACGGTTGGGGGTTCCCCTTATAATCGTCTCCTGCCAGGCGTCGGTGCCCGAGCTGGAGCGGCGCATCCGGGCGCGCGCGGCGGAAGGCCGCGACGTGTCCGACGGCACCCTGGCGGTGCTCCGCAAGCAGCTGCACCACACCCCGCTCGATCCGTGGGAGGCCGCCCACACGGTGGTGGTGGACACGGAAACGGCGGACCCCTCGGTGCTCGCCGCCCGGGTGGCGGAACGGCTGGCCGGCGGCGGCGCCGGGCGGCCGGCGGGCCGTTAGGGGGAGGGGCCTTGTCCGTGACCGGCATCGACGTGGCGGCGTCCCTTGCCCTGGCCGACGTGCCGGGCATCGGCACCATCGGCTACGCCAGGCTGGTGCGCCACTTCGGCAGCGCCGGGGCGGTGCTGGCCGCCGGCCGCGCGCGCCTGGAGGGGGAGACGGGCTTGCGCGCGCCGCTGGCGGCGGCGGTGGCCGCCACCCGCCCGGACGACGGCGTCCGGCGGCGGATGACCTGGGCGGCGCGCAACGGCGCCCGCATCCTGCCCCTGGAGGACCCGGACTATCCGGGCCTGCTGGCGGAGATCGCCGATCCGCCGCCGATCCTGTACGTGAAGGGGGATGGCCTGGCCGATTGCGGGCGCACCATCGGCGTGGTGGGCTCCCGGCGCATCAGCCCCTACGGGCGGGAGATGACGCGGGCGTTGTGCGAGGCCTTTGCCCGCTGGGGCATCACCGTGGTGAGCGGCCTCGCCCTGGGGGTGGACGGCCAGGCCCACCACGCGGCCCTGGAGGCGGGCGGCAACACGGTGGCGGTGCTGGGCACCGGCCTCGACCGCCCCTATCCCCCGGAGCACCTGGAGCTGTGCGGGCGGGTGGCCCGGCAGGGGGCGGTGGTGACCGAGTTCTCCCCCGGCACCCGGCCCCTGGGGGCGCACTTTCCGCGCCGCAACCGCATCATCAGCGGCCTGTCCCTGGGGGTGGTGGTGGTGGAGGCGGAGCGCGGCAGCGGCTCGCTCATCACGGCGCGGCTGGCCGGCGAGCAGGGGCGCGGGGTGTTCGCCGTGCCCGGCAACGTGGACCAGCCCGGCGCCCGTGGCACCAACGCCCTGATCCGCGAGGGAGCCACCCTGGTCACCGCGCCGGAGGACGTGGTGGCGGAGCTGCTGCCGCACCTGGCCGCCACCCTGCCGGGGGCGGCGGAGGCACGGGAAGGGGCCCCGGCGGCGCCGGAACTGGGGGAGCTGCCATCGCGGGTGTTCGCCGAGCTGAGCGCCACGCCGGTGTCCGTGGACCAGCTCGCCGAGGGCCTGGCGCTGGACACGGGCACCCTGCTGGGCGCCCTGCTGGACCTGGAGATGGGGGGGTGGGTGGAAAAATTACCGGGAAACCGCTATATTCGCACACCCCGGTGTCGGTGAACATTTTATTGTGTCGGCCGTAATGGCTTGCTCAAACCGGGTCTTTCCCTGAAGATTTAAGAACCATGCCCAAGTCCCTTGTCATCGTGGAGTCGCCGTCGAAGGCCAAGACCATCCAGAAATACCTGGGGTCCGGCTATGTGGTGAAGTCCAGCGTCGGTCACGTGCGCGACCTGCCCAAGGACGACATCGGCATCGACGTCGAGAACGGCTTCACGCCCCAGTACACCACCATCCGCGGCAAGGGCAAGGTGTTGCAGGAGATCCGCTCCGCCGCCAAGACCGCCGACAAGGTGTTCCTGGCCACCGACCCCGACCGCGAGGGGGAGGCCATCGCCTGGCACATTGCCCAGGAGATCAAGTCCGACGACAAGCTCTTCCGGGTGCGCTTCAACGAGATCACCAAGAAGGCCATCCTGGACGGCATCGACCACCCCACGCAGATCGACGTGGACATGGTCAACGCCCAGCAGGCGCGCCGCGTGCTCGACCGCATCGTGGGCTACAAGCTGTCGCCCCTGTTGTGGGAGAAGGTCAAGCGCGGCCTGTCCGCCGGCCGGGTGCAGAGCGTGGCGGTGCGCCTGGTGGCGGAGCGCGAGGCGGAGATCAAGGCGTTCGTGCCCGAGGAGTCGTGGTCCATCACGGCCGAGTTCGACGGCAAGCCGCCATTTGCCGCCAAGCTCACCAAGCTCGACGGCCAGACCGTCAAGCTGCGCGAGGGCGACGCCGCCCAGGCGGTGGTGGCCGAGCTGGCCGGCGCGCCGTTCACCGTGGCCGACATCGCCAAAAAGGAGCGCAAGAAGCGCCCGGTGGCGCCGTTCATCACCAGCAAGCTGCAACAGGACGCGGCGCGCCAACTGGGCTTCACCCCCAAGCGCACCATGAGCATCGCCCAGCAGCTTTACGAGGGCGTGGAGCTGGGGTCCGAGGGGCCGGTGGGCCTCATCACCTACATGCGCACCGACTCCACCCGCATCTCCCAGGACGCCCTGGACGAGGCGCGCGTCTTCGTCGCCGGCCGCTACGGCGCCGAGTATCTGCCGGACGCGCCCAACATCTATAAGTCCAAGGCCTCGGCCCAGGACGCCCACGAGGCCATCCGCCCCACCGACGTGAACCACACGCCGGACCAGTTGCAGGGCGTGCTGTCGCGCGAGCAGTACCGGCTGTACCGCCTGATCTGGTCGCGCTTCGTGGCCAGCCAGATGATGCCCGCCCGCTACGACGACACGGCGGTGGACCTGGCCTGCGGCCGCGCCACCTTCCGCGCCAACGGCTCGGTGATGACCTTCGCGGGCTTCACCGCCGTGTACACGGAGGGGCGCGAGGAGAGCGACACCAAGGCCGACGAGGAGCAGGAGGGTTCGCTGCCGGCCCTTGCCGACGGGCAGACGCTTGCCGCCCGCGCCCTGTTGCCGCGCCAGCACTTCACCCAGCCGCCGCCGCGCTACAACGAGGCGCTGCTCATCAAGGAGCTGGAGGAGCGCGGCATCGGCCGGCCGTCCACCTACGCCACCATCATCTCCACCATCCAGGACCGCAAGTACGTGGAGAAGCGCGAGGCGCGCTTCCACCTCACCGACCTGGGCGGGGTGGTGAACGACCTGCTGGTGGCCCACTTCGCCAACATCGTCTCCGCCGAGTTCACCGCGCGCATGGAGCAGGATCTGGACGAGGTGGAGGAGGGCCGCAAGCAGTGGGTGACCTCGGTCCAGGAGTTCTACGACCCCTTCGCCCGCGACCTGGAGGCCGCCAAGGCCGGCATGCGCAACATCAAGCGCGAGACCGTCCCCACCGATATCGACTGCGACCAGTGCGGCCAGAAGATGGTCATCCGCTGGGGCCGCCACGGCCGCTTCCTGGCCTGCTCCACCTACCCGGAGTGCAAGAACACCAAGGAGTTCACCGAGGACGAGGGCGGCGTCCGCATCCAGGGCGATGAGGTGGTCGACACCCCCTGCCCGGCGTGCGGCAAGCCCATGGCGGTGAAGACCGGCAAGTTCGGCCGCTTCCTGGCCTGCACCGGCTACCCGGCGTGCAAGACCACGCGCCCCATCCCCACCGGCGTCCCTTGCCCGCGTGACTGCGGCGGCGAGCTGGTGGAGAAGCAGAGCCGGAAGGGCAAGGTGTTCTACTCCTGCTCCACCTATCCCAAGTGCGACTTCGCCTCGTGGGACCGGCCGGTGCCCGAGGCCTGCCCGGACTGCGGCAGCCCCTATCTGGTGGCCAAGGGGCAGGGGCTGGTGTGCCCCAACAAGGGCTGCGGGTTCAAGAAAAAAGCCGCCTGACATGGCCGAGCTGACCGTCATCGGCGGCGGCCTGGCGGGCTCGGAGGCGGCTTGGCAGGCGGCCAGCCGGGGCGTGCGGGTCACCCTGCGCGAGATGCGCCCGCTGCGCGCCACCGAGGCCCACAAGACCGACCGCCTGGCGGAACTGGTCTGCTCCAACTCCCTCAAGGCGGAACGGCCCGATTCGGCCCCCGGCCAGCTCAAGGCGGAGCTGACCGCCCTGGACTCCCTCATCATGCGTGCCGCCCAGGGCGCGCGGGTGCCCGCCGGCGGCGCCCTGGCGGTGGACCGGGAGCGCTTTGCCGAGGCCGTCACCCGCGCCATCCACGATCATCCCCACATCACCGTGGTGCGCGGCGAGGTCACCGGCCTGCCGGACGGCCCGGCCATCGTCGCCACCGGGCCGCTCACCTCGCCCACCCTGGCCCAGGCCATCCGCGCCGCCACCGGCGAGGCGGACCTGTATTTTTACGACGCCATCTCGCCCATCGTGGCCGCCGACTCCATCGACCTGGACGGGGTGTTCCGCGCCTCCCGCTATGACCGTGGCGAGGACGACGAGGGGGACTACCTCAACTGCCCCCTGGACGAGGGCCAGTACCACGCCTTCGTGGCCGAGCTGCTGGCCGCGCGCACGGTGAGCCCGGCGCCGTTCGAGGAGAAGGCCATCTACTTCGAGGGGTGCATGCCCATCGAGGTGATCGCCGCGCGCGGCCCCGAAACCCTGGCCCACGGCCCCATGAAGCCGGTGGGCCTGACCGACCCGCGCACCGGCCGGATGCCCTACGCGGTGGTGCAGCTGCGCCAGGAGGATCTGGCGCGCAGCTACTACAACCTGGTGGGCTTCCAGACCAAGCTCGCCTATGGCGAGCAGGAGCGCGTGCTGCGCATGATTCCGGGGCTGGCAAACGCGGAGTTCCTGCGCTTCGGCGCCATCCACCGCAACACCTACGTGAACGCCCCGCGCTGCCTGAACCCGGATTTGACCCTCAAGGGCCGGCCCGACACCTGGCTGGCGGGGCAGATCACCGGCGTGGAGGGGTATCTGGAAAGCACCGCCATGGGCCTGGTGGCCGGGCGCATGGCGGCGGCGCGCCTCACCGGCACGGCCTTTTCCCCGCCGCCGGAGACCAGCGCCATCGGCTCGCTGCTGCGCCACCTGAGCCACGGCGACCCCAAGCACTACCAGCCCATGAACGTGAACTTCGGCCTGTTCCCGCCCCCCGAGGGCAAAATGAAGGGCGGCCGCGCCCGGCGCCGCGAGGCCATCATCGAGCGTGCCCGGCACGACGCCCAAGCCTGGGTGGCCCGGTGCGCGACGGCGTGACCCAGTTCCTGGACGGGCTGGCCATCAAGGGCCTGTCCGCCCACACCCGCCGGGCCTACCGGCGCGACCTGGAGCAGCTTTGTGATTTCCTTCAGGGGGCGGAGGGGCATCTGCCTGCCCCGGCCCAGGTGACCCCCCACATGGTGCGCGGCTTCGCCGGGGCCCTGAGCGGGCGGGGCCTGTCGGCCACCTCCATCGGCCGCAAGCTGTCCGCCGTGCGCGGCCTGTTCGACGACCTGGCGCGGCGCGGGGTGATCGGCGCCAGCCCGGCGGAGCGGGTGCGCGCCCCCAAGCGCCCCACGCGCCTGCCCCGGGTGCTGCCCAAGCAGGACGTGGCCACCCTGCTCGACGGCGCCGGCGGCGCCACCCGCGCCGACCTGCGCGACAAGGCCATGCTGGAAACCCTGTACGGCGCCGGCATCCGCGTGTCGGAGCTGGTGGGGCTGGACCTGGGCGACGTGCGCCTCAAGGACGGCTTGGTGCGGGTGTGGGGCAAGGGCAACAAGGAGCGCATCGTGCCCATGGGTGCCGCCGCCGCCCGCGCCCTGGAGGACTACATCGCCGTGTGGGGGCCGTGGCGCGCCGGCGGGCGCGCGGAGCCGCGCCGCTCGCCCCTGTTCCTGAACCGGAGCGGCAACCGCCTCACCACCCGCGGCATGGCGCTGATCCTCAAGAAGCGGCTGGCCGAGAGCGGCGTGCTCACCCGCGTTTCGCCCCATGGCCTGCGCCACTCCTTCGCCACCCACCTGCTGGATGGCGGCGCCGACCTGCGCGCCATCCAGGAACTGCTGGGGCACGTGAGCCTGTCCACCACCCAGCGTTATACTCACGTCTCCACGGAGCGGCTCAAGGAAGCCTATCAGGCCGCCCACCCCCTCGCCCGCGCCGGGCGCCGCCGGGAAACCCACTAAGCAGGGCCCAAACGATGCCGGAACCGACGAATCCCGCCACCTTCCACGCCACCACCATCCTGGCGGTGCGCCACAACGGCCAGACCGCCATCGCCGGCGACGGCCAGGTGACCCTGGGCACCACGGTGATGAAGGGCCGGGCGGTGAAGATCCGCAAGCTGCACGAGGGGCAGGTGCTGGCGGGCTTCGCCGGCGCCGCCGCCGACGCCTTCACCCTGTTCGAGCGTTTCGAGGGCAAGCTGGCGGAATACCGGGGCAGCCTCACCCGCGCCGCGGTGGAACTGGCCAAGGACTGGCGCAGCGACCGCATCCTGCGCCGCCTGGAGGCGCTCCTGGCGGTGGCGGACCGGGACCACGCCCTGCTCATCTCCGGCACCGGCGACGTGATCGAGCCGGACGACGGCCTGGTGGCCATCGGCTCCGGCGGCCCCTACGCCCTGGCCGCCGCCCGCGCCCTGGTGGCCCACTCGAACCTGTCCGCCGAGGCCGTGGCCCGGGAGGCCCTCACCATCGCCGGCGGCATCTGCATCTACACCAACACCCACATCAGCGTGGAGGTGCTGGGGGGATGAACGCGGGCCAAGGCCGCCATGTCCTGGTGACCGGCGGCGCCGGATACATCGGCTCCCACGTGTGCAAGGCCCTGGCCCGCTCCGGCTGGGTGCCGGTGTGCTACGACAACCTGAGCAAGGGCCACGCCGATGCGGTGCGGTGGGGGCCGCTGGTGGTGGGCGGGATTCACGACCGGGAGGCCCTGGCACGGGTATGTGCGCAATACCGGCCGGTGGCGGCCATGCACTTCGCCGCTCTTGCGGAGGTGGGCGAGTCGGTCCGGGAACCGGAGCGTTACTACCGCAACAACGTGGGCGGCACCCTCAACCTGATCGAGGCGCTGCTGGCGGGCGGGGTGCGGCACGTGGTGTTCTCGTCCACCTGCGCCATCTACGGCGAGCCCGAGGTGGTGCCCATCACCGAGGCCAACCCGTTCCGGCCCGTCAGCCCCTACGGCGCCTCGAAGATGATGGCGGAACGTCTGTTCGAGGACATGGGGGCGGCCCACGGCCTGCGCCATGTGGCGTTGCGCTATTTCAACGCGGCGGGCGCCGACCCGGACGGCGAAATCGGGGAGCGGCACGACCCGGAAACCCACCTGATCCCCCTGGTGATCCGTGCCGCCATGGGCCGGCGGCCCGCCCTGGACGTGTATGGAACCGATTACGACACGCCGGACGGCACGGCGGTCCGGGACTACATCCACGTGGTGGACCTGGCCGCCGCGCACCTGGCCGCGCTGGATTACCTGCTGGCTGGCGGGCCAAGCACGGCGTTGAACCTGGGCACCGGCCGGGGCCACTCGGTGCGCGAGGTGATCGCCGCCGTGAAGCGGGTGACGGGTTTAACGGTGCCGTTCCGCGACGTGGCGCGCCGGGCCGGCGATCCGCCCATGCTGGTGGCCGCCCCGCAACGTGCCCGGCGGGAGTTGGCCTGGCAACCCGTGCACCCGGACCTGGACGAGGTTGTCCGCACCGCCTGGCAATGGGAGCGGAATCAGGCCGCGCCGGCCGTCGATCGGGGCCCCTGACGGGGCGCTCCGGGCACTTCCCATAACCGTTGCGAGCCACCCCGAGCGCAAGGCGGATGGATTGGGCGCCGCAATCGGGGGGCGCAGCAGGTTAGTAGGCGTTCTTGTGGGTGAAGCCCCTCACCACGGTGAGGGCGATGATCTTCAGGTCCAGGAACAGGGACCAGTTGCGGATGTAGTTCAGGTCGTACTCGACGCGCTTTTCCATCTTGTCGAGGGTTTCCGTCTCGCCCCGGTAGCCGGCCACCTGGGCCAGCCCGGTGATGCCCGGCCGCACCTTGTGGCGCCACATGTAGCCCTTGATCAGCCGCCGGTACTGCTCGTTGTGCGCCACCGCGTGGGGCCGGGGCCCGACGATGGACATGCGCCCCTGCAGCACGTTGTAGAACTGGGGCAGCTCGTCCAGGCTGGTGCGCCGCAAAAAGGCGCCGAAGCGGGTGATGCGGGCATCCCCGTGCGTGGCCTGGGTGATCTCGCCACCGTCCTCGCACACGGTCATGGTGCGGAATTTGTAAACCTTGATCTGGCGCCCGTCCAGCCCGTAGCGGCGCTGCTTGAAGAGCACCGGGCCCCTGGAGGTCAGCTTGGCGCCCAGGGCGATGGTGAGCGTCAGCGGCAGCAGCAGCGCCATGATGACCAGCGACAGGACGATGTCCTCGATGCGCTTCAGGTAGCCGTCGAGCCCGGAGAACGGGGTGTCGCACAGGCTGATCACGGGCATGCCGTCGATCTCCTGGGCGCGGGCGTTCATCAGCTCGAAGGCGAAGATGTCGGGCACCAGGTACACGGAGGCGGTGGCGTCCGTGAGGCTGTTGGTCAGTTCGCGGATGCGTTCCTCGGCACGCATGGGCAGGGCCAGGTAGACGTGGTTACCGGAGCGGCAACCGCCTCACCACCCGCGGCATGGCGCTGATCCTCAAGAAGCGGCTGGCGGAGAGCGGCGTGCTCACCCGCGTTTCGCCCCACGGCCTGCGCCACTCCTTCGCCACCCACCTGCTGGATGGCGGCGCCGACCTGCGCGCCATCCAGGAACTGCTGGGGCACGTGAGCCTGTCCACCACCCAGCGCTATACTCACGTCTCCACGGAACGGCTCAAGGAAGCCTACCAGGCCGCCCACCCCCGCGCCCGCGCCGGGCGGCGCCGCCGGGAAACCCACTAAGCAGGGCCCAAACGATGCCGGAACCGACCACTCCCGCCACCTTCCACGCCACCACCATCCTGGCGGTGCGCCACAATGGCCAGACCGCCATCGCCGGCGACGGCCAGGTGACCCTGGGCAACACGGTGATGAAGGGTCGGGCGGTGAAGATCCGCAAGCTGCACGAGGGGCAGGTGCTGGCGGGCTTCGCCGGCGCCGCGGCCGACGCCTTCACCCTGTTCGAGCGCTTCGAGGGCAAGCTGGCGGAATACCGGGGCAGCCTCACCCGCGCGGCGGTGGAACTGGCCAAGGACTGGCGTAGCGACCGCATCCTGCGCCGCCTGGAGGCGCTGCTGGCGGTGGCGGACCGGGACCACGCCCTGCTCATCTCCGGCACCGGCGACGTGATCGAGCCGGACGACGGCCTGGTGGCCATCGGCTCCGGCGGCCCCTACGCCGGCGGCATCTGCATCTACACCAACACCCACATCAGCGTGGAGGTGCTGGGGGGGTAGCTGAAGGGCTGAGGTGATTCTGAACAAGCTGCGGAATGAACGCGTCCGGCGCCGTCTGGTTACCGGCGCCCGGGGTGACCTTGTTGCATATGCCGTTACCGGTCGCCGGCATGGTCTGGAGATTGCTCGCGCTGTGGAGCGGTGACGGGATGAGCGCAGTGGGCGTCCCGGTTGGGCAGTACTCGGGAATCCAGTCCTTTATGCGCGCGCGTACCATCTCGTCGCTGGCCACCGCGGTGCCCTCAATCCATTGCAGGATTGCCTCAACCGACGCCGGGTCGGCCTCCCGCGCCTTTGCCACCCGCAACTTGGGATGTGGCGTGGACAGCGTGGTCTCCGCATCGGCGAGGAGCTCTTCGTAGAGTTTTTCACCGGGGCGCAGGCCGGTATAGACAATCCTGATCGCAGTTTCCGTGTGTCCGGAAAGCTTGATCATCAGACGGGCCAGGTTTGCAATCTTGACCGGCTCACCCATGTCCAGCACGAAGATCTCACCGCCCTGCCCCATGAATCCCGCTTGCAGGACCAGCTGGGCCGCCTCGGGGATGGACATGAAATACCGGGTGATTTCCGGGTGCGTTACCGTGATCGGGCCGCCGGCCTCGATCTGTTTCTGGAACTTGGGGATCACGCTGCCGCTGGAGCCGAGCACGTTACCGAAACGCACCGAGACGAAGCGCGTGCCGGGCGCCCCGATGACCTGACAGACCATCTCCGCCAGCCGCTTGCTTGCCCCCATGACATTGGTGGGGTTTACCGCCTTGTCCGTGGAGACAAAGACAAACTTGCCCACCCCGCTTTCCAGTGCGGCCCAGGCAGTCACCGCCGTGCCCAGAACATTATTCCGCAGGGCCTGCAGCGCGTTTTCCTCCTCCATGAGCGGCACATGTTTGTAGGCTGCGGCATGGAACACGACCTTCGGCCGGTAACGGCGCATCACCTCACCCATGCGCACGACATCCTTCACGTCACCGATGACACAGGTGATGGCAAGTTCCGGGAAGGTGCTCCGCAGCTCCTGCTCGATCTGGTAAAGGGCGTGTTCCCCCTGCTCGAATAGGAGCAGGCGTTCTGGCCGGAAATGGGTGACTTGGCGGCAGATCTCGGAACCGATGGAACCACCCGCCCCGGTGACCAATATGGTCTGGCCGGTAAGCAGGGTATGGAGTCCGTCATTATCCAGCTGCACCGGGTCACGGCCGAGCAGGTCATCCAGTTTGAATTTGCGGATGGCCGCGACGGTAACGCGACCATGCATGAGGTCTTCCAGGGAAGGGACCGTCAGCACGTTCAGGCCGGCCTCGGTACAGCGCTCCACAACCTGTCTCCGCAACGCGTGGCTTGCGCTGGGGACGGCCAGAATCACGTCTGACACCCTCTTGCATTCCGCCCACTGCGTCACCTCGGCGATCGGACCCAGCACCGTTACCCCATGAAGCTGACGGCCATGCTTGCCGGGGTCATCATCCAGCACCCCCACCACATGCCATTTGCTCCGGCTGCGGGCCAATTCGCGCATCAACATGTCGGCAGCCTCGCCTGCCCCCACCAATAGAACGGGCTTGGTCTCCAGGTGCAGCAAGGCACCGATTCGGTGCTCCTGCCATATTCTGTAGGCAAGCCGGCTTCCCCCCATGACCATGATCAGTAACATGGGATACATCACCAGCACCGAGCGCGGCACTGGACCGTGCATTTGCAGTAATGCGAACACCAGGGAGCAGGTCATCGCCCCCAGCATGGCTGACAGCACGATACGCCACAGGTCGTCCAGGCTGGCGAATCGCCAGATTCTCTGGTACAGGCTTAGCCTCCACGATATTGCCGCTTGAATCGGCAGCACCCAGGCCATGCCGGCCAACATCTCCGCCAGATCATCGGCATCGAGATCGAAATTGAATCGTAGAAGGAAAGCCAAAAACCAGGCGAAAACGATGGCCGCGAGGTCGTGGAGGAGTGCCAGCAACAGCCTCCCGTTGAATTTTGGCTTTGCCATGGACATGGGGCACCTCGCGAAACCGCCATTTACGCTGGCCTGGGAGTCGGAAGGCGGTTAGTGCCGGCAACCGACCCCATTTGCCGATTTGAAGGGACACCCCCCTCGATTGTGCCCCGATGCAGGCGGATCGGGCGACCCGGGGCACACCTCTCATGTCGCATGGACTGGACTCGTCTCCTGGCGCCAAGCCAGCCCGTCTCATGTTGAAGACCGTCGCCCTGTGCCGTCGTGGCTTCGGTCGGCGTACACGTCGCCTTTGGTGGACCCCACCCGACCTTCCGGTCCCACGAGGGCTGCTCGCCGGGGGGCAGCCCTCGTGGAGCGGCCAGCCCTTACCGTCTGCTTCCTCTCGCGGCGCAGCATCCGCCGCGCCCGCTTTGGTGATACGCTACCGAAGTGCCCAAACCATAGTGCTGTCCAGGATTTCGGGTCGCCCCCTCCAGCCCCCACTAAACGTCGGAACGACAACCGGTCCAGGGTTTTGTATTTGAACTGCCCGTCCGACACGTTGATCAGTTGTTTGATCACCAACAGCTGTGCCATCAATTCGGGTGGGGGACTGCGGGTGACCGCTTATTATCTGCAATGGGCAGACTCCACCCTGGCCGGCAGGGTTGCGAGGCCCACCTGACGCTTCAAGGTCGCTAGCGGATCGCTGATCTCGCCCAACGGGTATTTCCATCAACCGCTGCAAGCGACCAAGGCGCAAGGCGGGCGGATGGCAGAGCCCGAGTATATCACGTCGATAGGGGGGGTGAGCACAATTCAAAGCAGCAATCGGGGGCACGGGGAGTTAATGGAAATGTCCCGGCGTCGCCCATCCCGCCCATTTGTGTTGCCGCGTCACCATGGTACCTATTTCATCCGGGCCGGGGGCGGGTTCCCGGAAGTTTCCCATGCCCGAGAAATTTGTGTGGTTACAGGGTGCGCCGTCAATAAGCAATTTACATGGCCCCGCTTGGCTAGTCTTTCCCAAAGAAGACAACACGCACGGTACGGGCAATTATCACCATATCTCCCAAGAAAGACCGTGTCCGCACATACTGCTCATAATGTGAGAGTTTTACTGGAAGGATACGCTGAATGTATTCCGTCTCCGGATCAGATGCATCCGTGAGCATTTCCGCCTCTTGCCGATACTCGATCGAGGCCAGGTCGGTGATCCCCGGCCGAACCGAGAGCACGACCTTGCGCACCTCCGGCGGGTAGCATAGCACATAACGCGGAACCTCCGGACGTGGCCCAACCAGGCTCATGTGCCCGAGCAACACATCGATGAGCTGTGGCAGTTCGTCCAGCTTATACCGACGCAGCCATCGGCCTGCCCGCGTGACCCGCCCGTCCTCCTTCACGGATATGAGTAGGCCCTTCCGGTCGGCATCCACAACCATGGTGCGGAATTTGTGTATGCGAAATATTTGGCCGTGGCGACCGACGCGTTCCTGGCGGAAAAAGACCGGACCAGGGGAATCCAGGCGAATCGCCAGCGCAACCAGTGACAGGAGCGGTGACAGCATGACCAGTCCCAGAAAGGCCAGGGAGACGTCCATGACGCGTTTGGCGATCACTCCAGCAGCCGCCTGACGGCCTCGATCACGCGCGCCTGATCGTCATCGGTCATGCGGGTATAGAGGGGCAGGCTGACGGCCCCCTGGTAGACGGCCAGCGCCTGCGGGTAATCATCGGGTTTGAGACCGTAGGCATCCCGCCAATAAGGGTGCAGGTGCAAGGGAATGAAGTGCACGCTGCAGCCGATGCCCATTTCGGCCATCCGCGTGATGAATTCGTCACGCCCCATGGGTGCGTCCTGCCGCATACGCAGCACATAAAGGTGCCAGGCATGGATATCCCCGGCGCGCGCCCCCGGTGGCAAGATGATCGGAAGATTGGTCAACTCAGCGTCATACCGGGCCGCCATGGCGGCTCTCCGGTCATGGAACCTCCCGGCCTTTCTCAACTGCTGGATACCAAGGGATGCGGCAATGTCTGTCATGTTGTACTTGAAGCCGGGGGCCACAACCTCGTACTGCCAGGCGGGCTTGCTGGAGGTGTAACGGTCGAAGGCATCGCGGCTGATCCCGTGCAACCTCATCACCCGGCAGCGCGCGGCAACATCCGGCTGGCCGGTCACCACCATGCCCCCCTCGCCCGTGGTGATCGTCTTGGTGGCGTAGAAGCTGAACACCGTGGCATCGCTCTCCCACGACCCGACAAGGCGGCCGCTCCAGGTGGCGGGCAACGCATGGGCGGCATCCTCCACGACCTTGAGACGGTGCTTGCGCGCGATTCCCAAGATCGTGTCCATGTCACAGGCAAGACCGGCGAAATGCACCGGGACGATCGCCTTGGTACGGGGTGTGATGGCAGCCTCAATCCGCCTCGGGTCGATATTGAAGGTGGCCGGATCAATATCCACGAAGACAGGGTGTGCGCCAAGGTAACGCACGACCTCCGCCGTGGCGGTGAATGTGTAGGGGGTGGTGATTACTTCGTCGCCGGGGCCCACACCCACTGCCTCGAGCGCCAGGTGCAACCCGGCCGTGGCCGAGCTGCACGCAATCGCCTCCACTCCGCCGCCCATGAAAGCGGCAAAATCCTGCTCGAAACGCTTGGCCTTCGGCCCCGTGGTCACCCATCCCGAGCGCAGGGAATCCACCACCTCCTGAATCTCTTCCTCACCGATGTCAGGCTGGGCAAAAGGCAGGAACGGCTTCACTTTATGCGGTCCTTATGCATCCAACACAGCACGTGGCTGCGCAGGAATGGCAGCATATTCAATACGTCATAGAGGGCCGGACGCAAATGCGTCACTACACGGGCGATGGGTGGGGCCAAAGTTACACGCCAGTATGTCATTTTCCCCGCTGGAAACAACTCGCGAATGCGCCTTACCGGCACCCCTTTGACATCCGGGTTGTGTGGGTTGTCGTAGATGAAGTCATACCACAGCACTCCGCCGCCCGGTTTCACCAGCCGCCACATCTGTTTGGCGAGCGTGGTTTGGAAACCGCCGTCCAACAGCGAGGTGAACACCGTTGACTGAAAGACGATGTCGAAGGACTCGGGCGGCAGGTCGAGCGTGCAGGCATTCCCCTCCATGATGGGTGTCGCCTTGGGCAAGACGGAGCGAGCCTGCTCCACCCGCTCCGCCAGCAATTCGCTACCCACGAGATTGCCAGGAGAAAAGCCGAGACGGATCAGTTGCAGCAGGTTTCCTCCCGCACCGCAGCCGACCTCCAGCAGACGTTTGTCCGCAACCGGCGCGAGCCCCGCCTTGGCTATCCAGCGGATGAGCGCCCGCTCCCGCTCCTGTATGGACATATAGACCGCCGGGTTCAGCGGACTGTAGCGGCCCAGGTCGATGCCCGCGCGGCGCGCATATCGCGCCCGAACGGCCTCGGGTTCTCCCGGCGGATCGATGGAGTCGTGGCGTACGTCCATCAACCGACCGCGTCCAGGAATTGCCGGGCCAGGACACGGTAATCGTGGTGCTGCTCCACATAACGCGGCCCGTTCGCGCCCATCGCGTCCCGCTCGGCCCGGTCCGTGTGCATCAGCTTCATGATGGCATCGGTCAACGCCGCGGGATCCTCCGGGGCAGCCGACACGCCGCACCGCGCATCCGTCACCGGATCGTTGCCCGCCTCGATGGCCTGGATGACGGGCTTGCCGGACATCATGTAATCCATGAGCTTGTTCGGGCTGATGCCGAAGCGGTAGAGGGGCTGGCGCCGCATGCCGATGTACAGGGCGTCGAATTCCCTGAGGAACGCGGGCACCACCGCTTTTTGCAGCGTGGGCAGGAATATCACGTTGTCCAAGCCCAACTCGGTTACCTGGTGTTGCAGGGCCGCCTTCTCGGGCCCTTGCCCGACCAACAGGAAGCTCACTGGCTGGTCGCGCAGGCGCTCCGCCGCTTGAATAAGGGTGTGCAGCGCATTGGCGACGCCATGGGAGCCCGCATAGCCGAGCAGGAAATGCCCCCTGGCCCGTTCACGCCGCACCACCTCCGCGACCTCCGTCGGCAAGGCATCGTGCGCGGCATCCCATTCGGAAAGATCCACCCCATTGGGGATGTGGATGAACTTCTCCGGGAGCATGCCCCGACTCTTCATATAGTCCGCGGCGGTCGGCAACAAGGACACCACCTTGTCCGCGGTGCGGTAGGCATAGTCCTCGGCGCACTGCAGCAGCACGATGAAGGGGTGATGGCGCGACATGCCGCCGAGCTCGATGGGAGACAGCGGCCACAGGTCATGCACCTCGAACACCAGCCGTGCGCCATGTTTTCTTGCCAGCCGCGCGGCCGGGTAGATGTCGAACGGGTAGGTTGAAGAGGCAATCACCAGATCGGGCCGCGTCGCGCGCAGGATTTTCCGGCTGTGGCGGAACAACCCCAGCGTGAAGGCGAACATGTTGAACACGCGACGCGCAGAGTTGCCCTGGTAGGGGGGGGTCTTCAGCCAGACATACCGAACCCCGTCAATGGACTCCTCGGTCACCGGCCCATGAATGCTCGGGCCACGCGATCTTACGTGGGACTCGGAAGCGGCAACAATCGTGACCGAATGCCCGGCGCGCACCCATTCCCTCGCGAGGTAGAAGGGGCGGTACTCCATGCCATGCTGGGGTGAGCCGGCGTAATGGTTGATCAAGAGGATGTTCACACCGCCGCCTCGCTCAAGGAGCGAACGATCTTTTCGTGGGCGGGCCCATTACCGCGCAGACCACGGCGTTCCTTATTCGTCCGGTTGTCGTGGTCCACCATTGGTCCCCCTCGCGCGTCCGTAATGATATACCACCCGCGCGCGGCGTCCGCGTGGTAGTTGATGCGGCGGAAATGCCCCCTCAGGATACGGCGGCACCGGCAACGATCTCGGTGCCCGGCGGACACACCCGCCCCGGATGCAGATGACAGAACTCGCCGATGTGGCAATCGTGATCAATGATGACGCCCACGTCGACGATCGCGCCACGATCCACGATTGTACCGGTCTCCACGACGGCGCCGGCGGCAACCAGCACCCCGTCCGCGATCACCGCGTCCGGCGCCACATAGGCGCGGGGATGTATCAGCGCGGGGAACGCCCAGCCCGCAGCGGCCAGGCAAGCCATCATCCGCCGCCGCACGTCGGGGCGGCCGATGGCCACGAACATGCCGGCCCCGCTGGGTTGCATCGCCGACATGTCGGCGCCGCACAGTACCGGCACACCCGCGACGGGCGAGGTGGCTGCCGGGTTCTCGTCCACGAACGCGGGCACCCTGTAGCCAGACTGAACGGCACACTGGAAAACCTTGCGTGCATGCGCGCCGGTTCCAAATATGAATATTTCCCGACTCATGGACTTTTTGCGGATTGCGCGAGGCGATTATAGATGGTCTGCATTTCCCGTACACATACGCGCCAGTCGGCGCGCGAGGCGACGATTTGCAGGTTCTTGACCGAAGCCCTCTCGCGAAGGTCCGGCGCGACCATGGCCTGGGCGAGCAGTTCGGCCAGCTCGGCGGCGTGGCCACCCCTGTACAGGTAACCGTTGTCGCCATGCACGATCCATTGCGCGTTGGCCGGGATATTCGTGGCGATCGGAAAGCAGCCACAGGCCATGGCCTCGTTCAACGAAACGTTGTTGCCATCCGAGAGGGCCGGGCTGACGCACACATGGGCCTGCCCCAGCAGGGCAGCAAGCCGGGCATGGTCCACATGGCCGTGGAAGACGACGTGTGACCGGAGCCCGGCCGCGGTAGTCTGCTTCTCAAGGGCGCCGCGCAGGGGGCCGTCGCCCACAAGGTCGAGGCAAGCGTCAATTCCTTGCTCACGCAACAGCCGCACCGCCTCGATCACGGTATGCACGCTGTAGATGGGCCCAAAATTTCGGGTCGAGATTACCCGTAGTGGCGGCACGGCCGGACGCGGCACCGTTGGCGGCCGGAACCGCTCGGTATCCACACCGAACGGAACCGCGACCACCTCATCTTCGGGAATACCGAGTTCCGCGACGGCTCTGTTCATGTGTTGTGCCACGGTTGTGATCTGGTCGGCGGAACGCACCGCATATCGTGCCAGCCAACGCATGAGCCGCGACTTGCGCGGGCTGATGAGCACATCCGTCCCCCATGCGGTCAGCACCAGTGGCCGCAGCCGCGCGGCCGCGGCAAGGAAGCCGTAGCTTGTGACGTATTGCGCATGCACCACGTCTGCCCGCAGACACCGGGCCAGCGCGCGCAGTTTCATGATGGCAAGCAGATAACCGAGCCGCCCGAGCCCGTAGGTGGGCAGCACATGTACCGAGACACCCGCGATTGTCGCCCCGCGGAAGCTCGCGACATGCACCTCAATTCCTTGGTCGCGGAAGAACTCGGCCCAGCGCCGGGTGTGGATGCTGCCGGCATCCGCCACATAAAGCACGCGCTTCACAATCGCCCCTCCGCACGATAGGCACGTACCAGGTCGCGCACCGTCTGCTCTATACCGATCGGATAGGTGAAGCCCAGATCACCCGTGATGTCGGTGCCATCGTACCAAGTGGTGTTGGTCAGTTCACGGTATCGGTCTGCGTTGAAGGGCATGCCTCGGCCGACAAGGCGTTGCAGCATGCTGCCGGCTGTCCCGACGGCACCCCCAAGCCATGCGGGCAGGCGCCGCCGTGGTTCGGGGACGGCAAGTTCACTGGCAATCCAGCTCACCACGTTGGCGAGCCGCGTCGGCGTATTGACGATGTACACGGCGCGGTTCGGCCCATGCTGACACGTTGCCACCACGGAGGCTGCCACGTCCTCGACGTTGACGTAATTGACCCACGCATCCCGGGAGCCGAAGTAGGCGAACCGGCTGGCCTGGATCATCGACATCAACCCGATCAACGGGTAGGACCGTCCCGGCACATGGCCGATCACGTTGGTGGGTTGCACCACCAAGTGTTCGATGCCAAGGTGCGGACACAGCCCCGTCACGCAGATCTCGCCGGCGTTCTTGCTCTCCTCGTAGGTGTTGCGCGGAGTTCGGGCATGGTACTTGGTGACCACGCCAGCATGTTTGGGAGCCCCATAAACCCCCACACTGCTAAGGTATATGAAGCGGCGCACGCCAGCGTTGGCGGCGGCTTCGACGAGCCGCCTGGTGCCCGCGTGGTTCACCGCCCACATCCGGGATTCGTCGTGCTTCTCGCCCGCCAGGTGCAGCACCGTGTCCACGCCGTCGGGCAGCACGACACAATGCGAGGCGAGGTCCAGAGGGACACCCTCCACCGGCGGCGACCCCAACGCGCCAACCGTCCGTCCCGCGGCGATCACCCGTATATCCGGTGCCAGTTCCTGCAACGCGCGCAGGATGGATGTTCCAAGGAAACCACTGGCGCCCGTGATCAGCAGCGTGCGGGTCAGCATACGACGGGCCTCCTGACACGCGCGCGTTGTGAACGCCACGAGATGCCGGTGATGCTCAATCCGATCAGGGCGGCGACGAGGCTTTGTTGGGTACTTCCCGCGATGAGCGAGGAGAAGTCCCCCGCGATGCAGCGGAACAGAAAGCCGACCAGCAGGGCATAGACCATGACCACTGCGGGATCTCCATTGCTGCGGCGCATCCACTGGTGCAAAGCCCCCCACATCCAGCCCCAGAAAAGCGCGATCAGCACGATGCCCACGGGGCCGAAGTTGAGGTAGGCCTCGGCGAGGAAGAAGAATTGCCGCCCCTCGTTCAGCCCATAGCCCCCACCATAGAAACGCTCCATGTACCAGTTCGCCAACGGTAGCGGCCGGTCGGGCAGGATGGCGCCCGGCACAAGGAATACAGGCGCGCGCAGGTAACTGATCCCCATCCAGGGCGGGGCACTGATTCCCGTCGTGCGCACCATTTGCGGCAGCGTCTCGAAGGGCACGACGAACTCCCCGATGGTGAGGGTGTAGAAGAATCCCTCCGGATTGTCCGCAAAGCCTCGCTCCGCCGCCAAGGTGCTCTTGGTTGCGAAATCGGCGACGCTTTCGTAGTCGGAACCGCGAATGACACCGACCAGGTTGAGCGTCAGGAAGATCGCCACGCCGAATGGCACGAAAAACGACCAACGCAGCGGACGCACGCCATGGTGCACGAAAATCAGAGTGACCAGCACGATGTACATCAACATGCCGCGGTTGCCGGTGATCAGGTGCATCACCACGTTGCCCAGCAACGCCATGGTGAAAAGCAGCGCGTCGACGCGCGAACGCAGGCGGGCGAAACGCCACAGCAGGAACAGCGATGCCACGAACAGCCAGGGGATGCCGACCGCCAGATAGCCGCGCCCGAACGTTTGCTCGCTCGATCTGTAACCGAGCAGCAGAAAGTTTTGCAGCCCGCCGGACGCCTCCGTGAGGCGGTAGATCAGGAACAGCGAAAATGTAGCCAGCACGAAAAACGCGAGACGGGCATGATCGCGGCGGCTGGGCATGGGTAGTGGCAGGAACCGGGCGGTTCGCTTCGTCCACGAGCCGTAATAGGCAAACGAGAAGACCGGCAGCGACAGCGCCGCCAGCAGCACCGACGCGGGCAGGTATGGCAACAGTGTCAACAGGTGCGGCGTCACGTTGCCTGCGATATCGAGCGTGAAACAGGCGCGGATGGGAAGCGGCAACGTGAAAGTTGTCAGGAAGATAAGGTACTGCCCGATCGGCTCGAACACGCTCGCGCGGCGCAGCACGACGGCATGGACCGCCACGGCGGTGGCCACCGCGACGTAGACCCACACGGCCACCACGAGCAAGTCATGGGTGTCCACCTCAGGCCTGGCTGCCGCGCCAGCCCCGGCGTATCTGGCCGACGAGGGTGAAATCGCAAAGTTGCGGCGTCAGTACACTGAGCACCCGCCCTCCCTGCACACGACAATAACCTACCAGCACAACGACGGCGGTGACCGCCGCGACGATGTTGGTGATCCAGGCTGCGGCCACGAGTCCATGGCCGGGTATCCACCACACCGCGAGCACGATGCTCACCGCCGCGCTGGCTACCGCCGCGGCCAGTGGATAGCCAGGGCGCCCCTGTCCGGACAGTACCTGGCTCAGGATGCGTGGTATCGTCAGCAGCACGACCGACGGCGCAAGGTTTGCGAGCGCGGTGCCGGCGGATGCGTACGCCGGACCAAGCAGCCAGGCAGCCAACGGCTCGGCGGCAAAGACGATGCCCACGGACAGGGCCA
Source organism: Nitrospirota bacterium (assembly GCA_016212085.1). Classification (GTDB taxonomy): domain Bacteria; phylum Nitrospirota; class JACRHL01; order JACRHL01; family JACRHL01; genus JACRHL01. The sequence goes on from JACRHL010000023.1 coordinate 61,316, forward strand.
AGCCGATGTATATATTTACACGCAGCATCGTCTCGATCTGGTCATGGTCGAACATGGGCGAGTTCGATTGTGAAAGTGCGAGCTGGCCGATGGTGCTCGGTAGTAGCAGCAGGGCCTCGAGCAGGAGCAATGCCAGCGTGAAGTAGCCCACCTGCTCGGGCGCCGCGTGGAACGAAACGAAAAGCAGCAGGCCACGCATCGCGGTGAAGTGCAGCAGGTTTGACAGGTACGCCAGCCCGCCGTAGCGCAGCAGGGCATGGATGCGTCCCGCGCCGCGCGTCCCATCCGCGCGGGTTGGCGCGCCGGGCAGCAATGCCAACGCCACTGCAAGCACGCCGGCCAGGGCGATCGTCTGCGCGCCGATGACCGCCATTTCACCGCCGACGGCGAAACCCGCCCCGAGCACGAAGGGGAGCGGAAGCCCCGAGCGCAATACGTTGACAATGTTCGCGCGGTCATAACGGTGGCACCCCATCAGAACCGCTGTCGCCTGGGTCACGCCTATCAGCAGCACGCCACTGGCCAGCCCCGCATAGAGTACCGGTGCTGGTGCCTTGAAGGTACGCTCCAGCCCGACGCCCGCAGGTGTCACTGCAAGGGCTAGACCAACGATCAGGACCAGGAGCCCGACAATGCCCGTAAACCGCACATTCAGACGGGTCATTTCGGGAAGTCCCCACCGTCCCGACGCCAGGTGGTAGGTGCTCGCCGGCCCGATCCCGAAGTTGAGCACGATGAATACCCCACTCATCACCAGCAGGTACTGAGCGTAATATCCGTTCTCGACCGGCGTGAGCAATCGAGCTGCCACGAAGGCGAGCAGCAGCCCGAGGCCGCCACTGACGAGGGTTGCCACGCCGGTGGACAGCACATGGCGGCCCTTGATCATGGGGGGTAGCTGCCTTCACCAGTGGTAAGGTATCCGCGCTCCAGCCGGGTGCAGCCACCCACCAGCGCGTCGATCACATGGCGCACACCATCCTCATCGAGGTCGGCGCTCATCGGCAGGCTCATCACCCGCTCCGCGGCCCAATGGCTGTTGGCTAGGTTGCCGGAGCGGCAAAGGTGCTGGTAGGCCGGCTGAAGGTCGAGCGAAATGGGGTAGTGCACGGCGGTGGGTATGCCCTGTGCCTTGAGCCTGGCTTGCACCATGGCGCGGTCTTCCACCAGTACGGTGAGTTGGGCCCACACGCAGTCCCGATCGGGACGCAAGCTGATCATCCGTGCCGGGGCGGCGCTCCTGAACAGGTGCTGGCGGTATTTCTCGCCCACTTCTCGGCGGCGCCGGACTTCCCAGTCAAAGCGTTCGAGTTTGGCCAGGACGATGGCACATTGCAGGGTGTCCATGCGTCCGCCCACGCCAAGGCGCGTGTGGTGGTAGCGCTTGCTCTGGCCGTGTACCCTAATTTCGCGACATGCCTGCGCGAGGGTGTCGTCGCTGGTGAAAATGGCCCCCCCGTCACCATAACAGCCTAACGGCTTGCTGGGAAAGAAGCTGGTACAGCCGATGGTGGTGAGATTGCAGCTCTTGCGCCCCTTGTATGTTGCACCAAAGCTCTGTGCTGCATCCTCGATTACCGGCAGGCCGTGTTGCGAGGCGATGCAATTGATTTCGTCCATGTCAGCCGGTTGACCGTAAAGGGACACGGGCATGATGGCCCGGGTCTTTGGGGTGATCGCGGACGCGATCTTGCCGGCGTCGATATTGCAGGTGTCCCGCTCGATGTCAATGAACACCGGCGTGGCGCCCAGCAGGGCGATCACCTCGGCAGTGGCGACAAAGGTGAAGGGTGTGGTGATGACCTCGTCACCGGCCTTGATGCCCAGGGCCATGAGCGAGATGAGCAGCGCCTCGGTGCCGGACGCGACGGTGACACAATGCCGTGCGCCGGTGTAGGCCGCCAGCCTCTCCTCCAGCTCGTGGACCTCGGGGCCCATGATGTACTGACCGTGCTCGAGCACCCGATCAATCCGGTTGTGGATGGATACCTTGAGTTCGCGGTACTGGGTTTTAAGGTCGATGAATTCCATGATGGGTGTCAGAGGGGACGGCATGCCGTCCCGGCAATGTTGTATTGGGCATCACAGGATGAGCAGGCTTGGGTGCCTGTCGTGCCGGAGAGCTGCACGCCGCATCGGCACATCCAACCGACGCGGCGGGCGGGCACGCCCAGCATCAGGGCATACGGCACCACATCGCCGGTCACTACCGCCCCGGCGCCAATGAAGGCAAATTCGCCGATTGTATGACCACAGACCAGGGTGGCGTTGGCACCGATGGTGACGCCACGCCGGACGAGGGTGCGCCGGTACTCGTGCTTGCGCGACACATGGCTGCGGGGATTGACCACATTGGTGAACACCATGCTCGGACCGCAGAAGACATCGTCCTCCAAGGTCACCGCATCGTAGATGGAGACGTTGTTCTGTACCTTCACATTGTTGCCGATGACCACGTCGTTGCCGACAAAGACATTCTGACCGAAGGAGCAGTTCTCGCCGATGCGCGCCCCGGCGCACACGTGTGCCCAATGCCAGATGCGGGTGTTGGCGCCGATGCGGGCACCTGCGTCGACAATGGCCGTTTCATGGGCGGTGTAGCCGGCCATGTCAATATTCCAACGGCAGCGACACGGTGCGCCCGTCGCGGGCCGACATATACGCGGCGATCAGAACCTCCAGGGATTTCAGGCCTTCCCGGCCGTCGGTTTCGGGCTCGGCCTCGCCGCGCAGCACGTCCACCACATTCTTGTAGTAAAGGGGATGACCAAAGCCGTACACCGAGGTGGTTTCGTAGTTCGCTGATTTAACCTGCTGGTCATAGTCGCGTTTATCGGCGAACTCCCAGTGCTGGATTTCGTTGACCGCCACCCCACCGATACGAACCGTGCCCTTCTCGCCCAGGATGGTGATGGAGCCTTCCAGATTCTTCGGGTAGGTTAGCATGGTCACGCTCATGGCCCCCAGGGCTCCGCTACGCCACCGGATATTCAGCACCCCGGTGTCCTCGACCTCGATATCGCGGGCGAGTGTCCCGGTCATGGCCTGAACGCTGGCCACGGGGCCGATGAGCCAGTCGACCAGGTCCACGTAATGGCTGGCCTGGTTCATGAACGCGCCGCCGTCCAGTTCCCAGGTGCCGCGCCACCGCGCGGAGTCATAATATTCCTGTGGTCGCGACCAGAACACGTTGATCTGGACCATGTGGATGCGGCCGAAGCGCTTCTCTTCCATGGCCTGCTTGAGCAGCCGGAGCGTGGCATTGCGGCGGTTCTGCTTCACCACGAAAAGCCGCACGTGGGCCTCGTCACAGGCCCTTACCATGCGCAGCCCATCGCCCCACCGCGTGGCCATGGGCTTTTCGGTCATGACGTGGACGCCGTTCCTGGCCGCCAGCGCCGCCTGGTCGGGATGCAGGCCACTGGGGGTGCAAAGGGCCACCATGTCGGGCCTTTCCTTATGGATCATCTCCTCCAGGCGGAGATAGCCCCTGACACGGCATTTCCCCTCATGGGCCGCCAGCACCTTTGGGTCGTTATCACAGACTGCCACCAGTTCGAGGCTGTCGGAATGCTTTTCGATGGAACTGAAGTGGTTATTCGATATGCGACCGCAGCCGACGATGCCGATGCGGATTTTTCGATCCTTGATCACGGGAAACATGCTTCACCCCCTTATTGCCGCGGGATCACCCGGGCGACGCGGAAAAAAACTCGAATCAGGCTGCGCTCGGTGGTGTCCATCCGGTTCATGCCGACCTCATGCCTTCACGACATTGGCCGCTGGCTCCGTATACACTCCCCGGCTGTCCACGATCAACCGGCTGTGCTGTTTGATGAAGGCATAATCGAACTTGGCGTGATTCGTGGCAATCAGCACGCAATCCGCGGTGGCCAGGATTTCGGGCGTCAGCGTCACGCTTTCCAGATCGAAATCATGCTCTCGCATCTTGCGGAATTTCGGCACATGTGGGTCGGAATAACTCAACAAAGCTCCCTTGCTGCGGAGGATTTCCATCATCTCCACAGAGGGTGACTCGCGCATGTCGTCCACGTTCTTTTTGTAAGCGATGCCCAGCACCAGGATACGGCTACCCTTCAATGCCTTGCCGTGCTCGTTGAGGGCGTCGGCCACCTTGCCGACAACCCATTCCGGCATGGCGCTGTTGACCTCGCCGGCCAGCTCGATGAAGCGGGTGTGCAGGCCGTATGCCCGCGCCTTCCAGGTGAGGTAGAAGGGGTCGATGGGTATGCAGTGCCCACCCAGCCCCGGACCGGGGTAATAGGGCACGAACCCGAAGGGTTTCGTGGCGGCGGCGCGGATCACCTCATGGATGTCGATATCCATGCGGTCACAGACGATTTTCATTTCGTTCACCAGGCCGATGTTGACGGCACGGTGGATGTTCTCCAGCAGCTTGGTCATTTCCGCAGCCCGGGTGGAACTCACCGGCACCACCTTGTCGATCACTTGCCCGTAGAGCGCCACCCCCACTTCGCGACAGGCGGGCGTGATGCCGCCGCAGACCTTGGGGATGGTGCGGGTGGTGAAGAGAGGGTTGCCTGGATCTTCCCGTTCCGGCGAGAACACAAGGAAGATGTCCTGTCCCACTTTCAGGCCCGTGGATTCCAGGCGGGGCAGCAGTTCCTCGTCCGTGGTGCCGGGGTAGGTGGTGCTTTCCAGGGAGACCACCTGGCCAGGCCGAACATGGGGCACCAGGGAGTCCGTGGTGCCGAGCACGTAGCTCATGTCCGGCTCGCGGTATTTGTTGAGGGGCGTGGGCACGCAGAGGATCAGCGCATCCGGCTCGCCTGCGCGGGAGAAGTCCGTGGTTGCCTCGAACCCCTTGGCCACCGCCGAGGCGATGGCCTCGGCGGGGATGTGCTCGATGTAGGTCTTGCCAGCGTTCAGACGGGCGATCTTGGCTTGGTCGATGTCAAAGCCAAGCACACGATAACCAGCCTCCGCATAACGCAACATCAAGGGTAGACCGACATAGCCCAGGCCGACAATCCCGATCAGGGTGGTCTTGCCCTGGAGTTTGCTGATCAGATTTTCCGTGTAATTCATGATTCCTGAATCCGTGATCTGTGCGCCCGAAGCTCAGATGGGCACCTCGAAAAAATCTGCCGCGCGGTTCGATGGCTGCGCCACACGATGATCGATCCCTAGCGCATCACCATGATATATATCGGGTTCCGCGTGGTGTGGTGGCGCCGCTCCGCTCGGGATGCCTTGCACTCGAACCGCTTGCCAATGGAGGTGCCCCACCCCGCCCCAGGTCCAACGTCCAGCGCCCACCGCCGGGAATGATCCACGAACCGCGCCGCCCGGCACATGATCTCATACGGCCCGTCCTGCTTCGTCAGCGTTCCGCCAGATGGTGAACCGACGCCACGCCACCGGCCAGGTCCACCTGGCCCAGGGAGCGCGGGCAAGCAGTAAGCGCGCGTCACCGATGCGGGATGCAATCATAGACCATGATGGGGCCTTTTTTCATGGGCACTTCCATTAACCTGCTGCGTGCCCCCGATTGCCGCGCTAAAGTGGTGCTTGAACCCCCGCCCATCTCCCGGATATGTCTCGGGTTCTCCGCTTAAGTCCGCCTTGCGTTCGGGGCGCTCGCGACGGTTAATGGGGGTGCCCTCATGTTCCAGGCGGCGGCAGACCGCTCCACGATCGGGGACCATGGACGGCGGCGCCTGTTCCGTGCCCTTTTTCAATGGCCAGTTACGGGTGTGGTGCGCCAAGGGCGCCGGGATGAAGTGTGTATTGGTGGCTTCCGCCGGGACAACCCGCCACAAGGTGGAAAGATGTGTTTCGCTGGCGGCAACCCGTCCGCGCAACCCGGCGTTGGCCGGGGCCGTGGATGCGGCCAGCGCATCGGTCTCCTGCATGCCGTCCCACCGGTTCATGGTCGGTATTATAAGGGGGCGCCTCGGATAACCCGCAGGATTTCCCGTGCATCCGGCAGCGAGGGCATGATCGCCATCGGTGTTCCGCCCCTATCCGACACGCTGGCCTTTCCGCCCGGTTCCGCCGTTGCGGTGGCATCGTGGCCATCACGCCCGGTTAGGGGGGCGGCGGTTCCAAAAATTAACGGGCGGTGCGTCCTCTCCCCGCCAGGGGGGAGGTCCCTGGGTCCAGCCTTGGGCCGGAAACGGAGTCACCTCCCTCCACATGGGCCGGTAATTAGGGTAGGATGATCCGCTAACGCGGAGCAGGCGAGGATCTTGCGGACTTTCGAGAGGGGCATAGTTGTGGGGAGTGGGAAATTGGTTGGAAGGTTCTCTCTCGCTGGTTGGCTAGCTGCCACCGTGTTCGTGGTTTCGTTTTCCGCCCAGGCGGCATCGATCACGGATGCCCAGATGCAATTGTTCAAGCAGCTTCCCCCGGACCAGCAGGCCAGGATTCTTTCGGAAGTGAGCCAGGGTGCCGGGAACATTTCGGTTCCGGCCGCGCACGACGAGGTGGACCGGAGGGCGGAGCCCGCTGTTCCGACGCAGGCATCTCCTTCCGTGGCGCCCGGCGCCACGGCGACGCAACCGGAGAGCCACGGTACGATCGAGAGCGGTGCCCGCGAACGCCTGCATTCGCATGGGCAAGTGACGCAGCCGGAATCCAGCCTGGCCACGCCGGCGGCCAGGGGTGTATCGGACGCGGATCAGGCGCTGCGTGCTCCATGGGGGCGGTTGCTCACCGGCGAGTGGGGACGGAACATCGATCCGGCAATCGCCCAATTCGGCTACGACCTCTTTGCCGCCACCCCCACCACCTTTGCCCCGGTCACCGAGATTCCCGTTCCGCCGGAGTATGTGCTGGGGCCCGGCGACGAGTTGCAGCTCCAGTTCTATGGCAGCCGGGACGACACCTGGAGCGTGGTGGTGGACCGGGAGGGGGTGATCAACCTGCCGGGGGTGGGGCCGCTGGTGCTGGCGGGAATGTCGTTCACCGATGCCAAGGCGCTCATCTCGGAGCAGGTGCGGCGCAAGCTCATCGGCGTCACCGCGTCCATCACCATGGGGCGGCTGCGCTCCATGCGCGTGTTCGTGCTGGGGGACGTGAACCACCCCGGCTCCTACGTGGTGAGCGGCCTGTCCACCATCTCCAACGCCCTGTTCGTGGCGGGGGGCATCGGCAAGCAGGGCAGCCTGCGCCACGTGCAGCTCAAGCGCACGGGCAAGGTGGCGGGGGAGCTGGACCTGTACGACTTCCTGCTCAAGGGCGACAGCCGGGCCGACCAGCGCCTGCAGGCGGGGGACGTGATCTTCGTCCCCCCCATCGGCAACGTGGTGGCGGTGGCGGGCGACGTGGTGCGCCCCGCCATCTACGAGCTGAGGGGCGAGAAGACCGTGGCCGATATGCTGGCCCTGGCCGCCGGCCCCCTGCCCACGGCGGACGCCGCCCATGCCCAGCTGGACCGCATCACCGAGACCGGCGACCGCTCCCTGCTGGATGTGGACCTGACCGCCTCCGGCGGCGCCACCCCCGTGAAGAACGGCGACCTGCTGGTGCTCTACCCCGGCCCCGGCGTGCGCGAGAACGTGGTGGACCTGCGCGGCCAGGTCAAGCGCCCGGGCAGCTACGGCTGGACGGAGAGCATGAAGCTGTCGGACCTGCTCGGCTCCGTGGACGCCCTGCTGCCGGACGCCCACCGCGACACGGTGCTGGTCGCCCGCACCAGCCCGGACGACCGCGCCCTCACCACCCTGCGCACCTCCCTGACCGACCTGCTGGTGCGCCATGACACCGCCGCCGACCTGCTCCTGGAGCCGGAGGACGTGATCTACGTGTTCTCCCAGGCGGCCATGCGCCCCTTGAAGCCGGTGCACGCCATCGGCCACCTGCGCCACCCGGGCGAGTTCCCCCATGCGGACGGCATGCGCCTGCTCGACCTGGTGATGGCCGCCGGCGGCCCGGACGAGCAGGCCTACCTGGGCGAGGCGGAGATCACCCGCTACGAGGTGGTGGACGGCGACCGGCGCGTCACCTCCCACCTGGCGGTGAACCTGGTGGACGCCATGGGCGGGCAGGAGGCGGCCAACGTGCCGCTGATGCCCTACGACGAGCTGATCGTGCGCGCGGTGACGGACTGGAAGCCCACGGCCCGGGTGACCCTGGGGGGCGAGGTGCGCTTCCCCGGCGTGTACCCGGTCGAGGAGGGGGAGCGCCTGTCCAGCGTGATCGCCCGCGCCGGGGGCTATACGGACAAGGCCTACCTGCCCGCCGCCGTGTTCACCCGCGAGGTGGTGCGCGCGCAGCAGCAGCGGCAACTGGACGAGATGGCCAACCGCATCGAGGCGGACATCGGCATCAAGGAGGCGGAGCTGTCCAACCTGCGCAACGCCCAGATATTGCAGCGGGAGACCCAGTCGGTGAACCTGGCCCGGCAGGTGCTGGCCAAGATGCGCACCATCGAGGCTAACGGCCGCATGGTCATCGAACTCCAGCCCGCGGCGCAGCTCAAGGACAGCGAGTGGGATCTGGCCCTTCAGGACGGCGACCGCCTGCACGTGCCGCAGAAGCCGGACCAGGTGCTGGTGATCGGCCAGACCTACAACAATACCGCCCTCATCTACCGGGAGAAGCTGGACCGGACCGACTACGTGGCGCTGGCCGGCGGCCCCACGCGCTTCGCCGACACCAAGCGGGTGTACGTGGTGCGCGCCAATGGCGAGGTGGACACGGGGCGCTCGTCCAGCAAAATCCGCCCCGGCGACGCCATCGTGGTGCCCGAGAAGATCGAGCGCCTCTACGTGCTGGACAGCATGCTCGACTGGAGCCAGGTGCTCATGAACATTGGCATCGGCGTGGCGTCCATGAAGACCATCGGGGTGTTCTGATGGCTGGGGGAACGCCGCCGCGGGCCAACGCGGAGCTGCCGGAAGCGGGCTACGGGGAAGAGATCGACCTGTTCGAGTACTGGAGCGTGCTGTGGAGGCGGCGCTGGATGGTCACCGGCGTGGCGCTCCTCTGCGCGGTCCTGGCAGGGGGCGGCTCTTTCCTGATGCCCAACGTGTACCGGGCCGAGGCGCTGCTGGCGCCCGTGGCGCAGGAGGGGGCCGCCATGCCCGGCGGCCTGCTGGGGGGGCTGGGCGGACTGGGCGCCCTGGCGGGTGTGCTGCCCGCCGGGGGCGGCGGGGTGGAGGAGAACCTCGCCGTGCTGCAATCGCGGGACTTCATCTGGGCCTTCGTGCGCGAGAAGGACCTGCTGCCCGTGCTGTTCGCCGACGACTGGGACGCGGCGCGGGGCGCCTGGCGCAAGGCGGACCCGGACGGCCAGCCGGACCTGTGGGACGCCTATCGCCTGTTTGCCAAGGAGGGGCTGCTCACCGTGTCCGCCGACCGCAAGTCGGGCCTGGTGACGGTGGCCGTGGAATGGACCGACCCGGAACTGGCCGCCCAGTGGGCCAACGACCTGGTGGCGCGGCTGAACGCCTACCTGCGCCAGCGCCAGGTGGTGCGCAGCGAGCAGAACCTCTCCTACCTGGAGGACGAACTGCGTTCCACCCAGGTGGACGAGATGCGCAAGGCCCTGTTCGAGCTGATCGGCACGGAGCAGAAGAAGGCCATGCTGGCGCGCACCCAGAAGGAGTTCGCCTTCCAGGTGCTGGATCAGGCGGCGTCGCCGGATATCAAGGCCAGGCCCAGGCGCGGCCTGATGGTGGTGCTGGCCGGGATGGTCGGGGGCGTCGCCGGGGTGTTCTGGGCGTTCCTGGCGCAGGGCATCCGGCACCGGCGGGAGACGGCCCCGGCCCCTTAACCTCCGTCCGCCATGCCGGTGGCGGTGGACAGGGTGACGGTCAGCATCCCGTCCCATCCGCTGCCGACCGGGCCGCCGCCGGTGCGGCGCTCCACGGCCGCGCGCACCTGTATGGCCGTGCGGCGGGTCAGGTCTTGGGCGCGGGTGGCCGCCAGGCGCCACCGTTCCACCCGGTCCGGGGCGGAAAAGTAGGACGCGCGCCACCCCATCTCCAGCTCCGTCCGCCCGGCCCCGTCGCGGGTGAGCCACAGGCGGGCGTCGCGGGCGTCCGGCCCCATGGCGTCGCCGATGAGGGTGCCCCGGTAGGTGTACCCCGAGCGGTACACGCCATGCCTGTACCAGGCGATGGAGCCCCATTTGATGTGGTCGTAGAACACGTCGGTGGCGGCGAACTCGGCGCGCAGCGCCGTCGCCCCGTCCGCCCCCAGCCCCGGCACCAGCAGGCCGCCGCGCACGGCGGGCTTGGTGGGCCACAGCCTGGCCTCGTCCTCGCCGGCGTATTCGCCGTACAGGCGCAGGCGGCCGGCGGCGAACGGGTTCGGGACCAGCACGGCCACGTCGACCCCGGCGATGGAGTTGCTGGTGTCGGCGTCGCCGTACAGGTTCTTGCCGGTGAGGATGGTGAGCAGGTCGCCCCCGCTCAGCGCCGGCTGCCCCTCTCCCCCCAGCATGGTGACCCGCGCCAGGCCGATGCGCCACGTCCCGGCGGGCCGCCATTCCAGGCGCACGCCGCCCAGGATGGGGTGCGGCACCACCCGGTCCGCCTCCAGGCGCGCGGCGAACAGGTCGAACTCCAGCGACCCCAGGCGGGCGGGCAGGCCGAAGGGCCGTGAACCGGTCAGGCGCAGCGCCGGCAGCGGGGCGGCGTTGGGGGTGAGCAGGAAGCCGCCGTGGCGGGCCGGGCCCCACTGCAACGGCTGGCGCCCGGCGGAGACGACGACGGGCCCCGCGTCCGCCAGCACATACCCCTCCTGCCACGCCGGGTTGCCGCCGCCCGCATGGCCGGCGGTGACGCGCGGCGCGAGCGTGACCGCCACGCGCCGTCCGGGGCGCTCCAGGCGCAGTTCGGCGGACAGGCCGCCGGGTTCGGTGACGCGCCGGCCGCCGTTGTCGTCCAGGGCGGGGCCACTGGCCACGGCGGGCACGGTGGGGAATGTCGGTGCGTCGCCGCGCGCCCAGGCGCCTTGCAGCGTCAGTTCCGCCCGGCCGGGTGGTTCCGTATGGGTGCGGGCCTCCGCGCGCAGGGCGGCGAGCCGGGCCCGGTCCCGGTCGGTCACCGGCACGGCGCCGTCGAGCAGGCCCAGAACGCGCTCCCAGGTGATGGGGCGGATGGCGGCGGGGGGTGTGGCAATCACCCCGCGCGCGGCCCAGGCCTCGATGCGCGGGTAGGCGGGGTGGTCCAGCGGCACCAGGGCGCTGGCCGCCTGCGCCGCGCCCGTTGGCAGGGCGGCACAGCACAAGCCGAGCGCCACGGCCCACGCCAGCGGGCGCGGCGCGTGGCGCGGGCCGCCGGTCGGCACGCGTCGCCTCACCGGGATGCGGTGGTCAGCCCTCGTCCTCGCGCAGCCGGCCGCGCTTCTTCAAGGTGCGGATGGCCAGGGTGACAAGGCCGATGGTGATGGCCGCGCCGGCGATGATCTCCAATTGCAGCAGGGCTCCCCCGGCGCCGTGGCGGACGATCTGCTCGTAGCCCAGCACCAGCAGGATGGTGAGGGCGGCGGTGGCGTCGGTGGTGTATTCCTTGATGACCACCCGCCGCCAGTTGAAGGCGTACCCCTCCAGGGTCCGGCCGATGCCGCCCAGGCGGATGCCCCAGCGCGGGGTGGCCGCGCAGTAGGCGTCGTACTGGGTGCCGAACTTGCCGCGCAGGAAGCTCTCCTCCGCCGCCACGATGGCGATGTAGGAAATCACGAAGTAGCCGCCACCCACCAGCACCACCCACGGGCTGCCGTGGATGACGAAGGTGCCGAACACGATCATCAGGTTGCCCACGTAGAGCGGGTTGCGGCAGTGGGCGAACATGCCGCCGGTGACCAGGTCGTTGGCGTACACCTTCTTGTTCAGGCCGCCGCGCTTGATGTATTCCATGCCCACCACCAGGCCGCGCAGGGCGGCGCCGCCGAGCACGATGGCCAGGCCCAGGAAGTCGCTCCACAGGCTGGCGGCACGGCCGGCGCCGGGCACGCCGGGGGCGATGCCCACCAGGAAGCCGATCATGATGACCGGGAACAGGGTGTTGCGCCACTTGAACAAGAAGTTCCCGTAGCGGACCAGCGCCGGGGGGTTGTCGTTCACGGTGCTGGCCCGGCCGCTCATTTCACCGCCACCATGCAGCAGAAGTTGTACCAGCGGAACGCCTCCTCCACGTGGCGGAAGCCCACCTTCTTGAGCAGCTCCTCGTTTTCCTGGTAGCGGTAGGGGATGAGCACGTTCTCCAGCGCCTCGCGCTTGCGGGCGATCTCCGTTTCGGTGTAGCCGGCGCGCTTCTTATAGTTGTAGTAGTACTTGATGAACAGGCGGTTGAGCAGGGTGTGCTCGCTGGTGATCTTTTCCGCCAGGATCAGCACCCCGTCGTCGCGCATGCCGTTGTGGATGAGCTGCAACAGCCGCTCGCGGTAGAGAGGGCGCACGAACTGGAGGGTGAACAGCATGGTGACCACGCTGGCGTTCTCGATCAGCAGACCCTGGTGAAAGTCGGCGTTCACGAACTCGATGCGGCGCTGCTTGGCGGTTTCCGCGTGCTTCTTGCGGGCCTGGGCCAGCATGTCGTCGGAGTTGTCGATGCCCACCATGCGCACGTCCGGGTGCGTCATCTGGTGAATGAGCTGCATGGTGGTGCCGGTGGAGCAGCCCAGGTCGTACAGGTTGCTGCCCGGCACGGCGAAGTCGGCGGCGATCTCGGCCACGATGCGCTGGATCTCGGCGTAGTAGGGGACCGAGCGGCCGACCATGTCGTCGAACGCCTGGGCGACGGTGGCGTTGAACTGGAAATCGCGCACTGGCTCCTTGTCGTCCGCGAACACGCGGTCGACCGTTGGGTCGGGCTGGGGGCTGGCACCGGAATGGGCTTTGCTATCGGCCATGGGTGTGTTCCTGTCGGTTCGGCGCGGCCGGTTGCAGGGGATCGGAAAGCGGCATACAAGGGTAGGGTGCCCGGCGCCCAAAGTGCAAGCCGGGGCCGGCCGGCAATCGGACCGGGTCGGGAATTGTGCTTGAACAGCCGGCGCGCGCGGATGTATCATTCCCGCTCCGATCAGCCGGCTACGCTTTTTGCGCCTGTAGCTCAGCTGGATAGAGCGACGGATTCCGGTTCCGTAGGCCAGGGGTTCGAATCCCTTCAGGCGCGCCATCCTCATGGCAGCACCCGCCAGTGCGGGGCCGGGTGTTGCACACGTTTTTGGGCCGTTAGCTCAGTTGGTAGAGCAGCTGACTCTTAATCAGCGGGTCGTAGGTTCGATCCCTACACGGCCCACCAGAAACATCAAGGGGCCACGCCGGAAGGCGTGGCCCCTTTTTTGTGCCCTGTGCCCAAAGTGTGCCCTGAATGTGCCCGTGGCGTGGGCACGAAGGGCCACGTTCCCCGCTTTCCACCGTGGTCGAGCAGTAGCGGAAACATCACCTGCTTGGCCTTCTGGGTTTGGAGTGGCTCAACTGTGAGGGCTGGTACCCACCGGCATCGCCGCATCCGCGTACTTGGCCAGATGCTCCGGGGCCAGGTGGGCGTACCTCCTGACCATCTCCGGCGACTCCCACCCGCCCAGCTCCTGGACGATGTAGACCGGGGTGCCGTTCATGACGGCCCAGGAGGCCCATGTGTGGCGCAGGTCGTGCCAGCGGAAGTCCACCAGCCCCACCCGCTTGGTGGCCTTGCGCCAGGCGGTGTTGTTGGCCCGCCGCACCGGCTTGCCCTTGAAGGTGAAGACGTAGGTGGGGTGGTTGCCGAACTGCCGGTTCAGGATCTCCATCGCCACCTTCCCCAGCGGAACCCGGATCGCCCGCCGGGCCTTGGCCTGGTCGGGGTGGATCCACGCCACCTTTCGGTCCATGTCCACCTGGTCCCAGGTGAGGCGGGTGACGTTCTGCTCCCGTAACCCCGTGGCCAGGGTGAAGCGGGCCATGTCGGCGATGTGGGCCGGAAGTTCGGACAGCAATCGATCCGCTTCCGTCTGGGTCAGGTAGCGGATGCGCCGGGGGGGTTCCCTGCGCATGGGCACCTTGGGCACCCGGTCGATCCACTCCCACTCCCCGCCTTCCTCAGCATCGCCCCGACCAGGGCCATGTACCGGTTCACGGTGGCGTTGGTGACGCTTTCTGCCCCCATGGCCCGGGCGGAGGCCTTTCCGGGTTTGCCCGTTCCGTTGTGGCGCGGCGGCGCGGGACGGAATATCCTCGGCGTTCGGCGGGTTGACCGGGGCATGGGGCGCTTTTTTACGGTGGCACCCGGCCGGAGGGGGGGATGGCGCCCGCCCCCGGAACGCGCGTAAAGGGGAGCAATCCATGGAGATCCTGTTGCTGGGCGCGGCGCTGTTGTTGGCGTTCGCCAACGGCGCCAACGACAATTTCAAGGGCTTCGCCACCGTGTGGGGGGCGGACCTGCTCACCTACCGCCAGGCGCTGGCGCTGGCCACGGGGGCCTCGCTGGCGGGCAGCCTGGCGTCGCTGGTGCTGGCCCAGGAACTGGTGCGGCGGTTCTCCGGCAAGGGGCTGGTGCCCGACGCGGTGGCCGCCGCGCCGGATTTCGTGTTCGCCGTCGCCCTGGGGGCGGGGCTCACGGTGCTGGTCGCCACCCGGGCGGGGCTGCCCGTCTCCACCACCCACGCCCTGGTGGGGGCGCTGGTGGGGGCGGGGGCCGCCGCCGGGGGCGCGCTGAACCTGACCGCCCTGATGCAGGGATTTTTGATCCCGCTGCTGGTGAGCCCGCTGCTGGCCGCCCTGCTGGGGTGGGCGGCGTATCGGGGCGTCCGGCGGCGCCACCGGGTGCCGGACTGCGCCTGCGTGACCAGCGCCGTGACGGCGGAGGCCGGTTCCGCCCTGGCCCTGTTGCGCCCGGCCCTGTCGGTGATGGTGGACCACGCCGTGAACTGCCCCTCCGGCCCCGGCACCGTGCGGGTGACGGTGGGGGGCGTGGCGGAGGGGGTGCACGTGCTGTCCGCCGCCACCATCTGCTTCGCGCGGGGGGTGAACGACACCCCCAAGCTGACCGCCCTGCTGGTGGCCGGCCACCTGCTGGGCGCGGGTCGCTCCGCCCTGGCGGTGGGGGCGGTGATGGCCGTGGGCGGCGTGCTGTTCGCGCGGCGGGTGGCGGAAACCATGAGCCGCCGCGTCACCCGCATGGACGCGGACCAGGGGCTGGCGGCCAACCTGGTGAGCGCCGGTCTGGTGCTGTTCGCGAGCAAGCTCGGCGTGCCGGTATCCACCACCCACGTGTCGGTGGGTTCCATCGCCGGCGTGGGGGCCGGCGCCATCGACTGGGCGGTGATGCGCGGGGTGCTGCTGTCGTGGGTGGCCACCCTGCCGCTGGCCGCCGCCTGCGCCTGGGCCGCCGCCGTGGCCGTGTAGCGCGTCCGCGCGCGGTCGTTATTTCACTGGCCCCTTGCGGCGGGGGGGCGGCGCGCGGCACCATCATCGCCATGGCCATTGGTGGTGTGGGAGGGCGCGCGCATGTCGGTACGGCTTCACTTCAAGCGCAACATGGTGCGGGGGGCGCTCACGCTCATCCCGCTGGCCTTGAGCTGGTTCGCCCTGGATCTGGTGTACAACAACATCGACCAGGGGGTGGCGGGCCTGGCGCTGGAGCGCTTCGGCGTGCGCGTGCCGGGGCTGGGGCTGCTGCTGTTCCTGATCGGTCTGTACCTGGTAGGCCTGCTCGCGGGCAACGTGGTGGGCGGCCAGTTGCTGCGCTGGACGGAGCGCATCATGGCCAAGGTGCCGCTGCTCAAGACCACCTACCGCATCGGCCAGCAGCTTTCCCAGGCCATGCAGCTGCCGGAGCGGGAGATGTTCCGCGAGGTGGTGCTGGTGCAGTTCCTCACGCCGGGGGTGTGGACCGTGGGCTTCGTCACCGGCACGGTGCAGGACGAGGTGCAGGGCGAGCTGCTGCTCAAGGTGTATGTGCCGACGCCGCCCAACCCCACCTCGGGCACCATGGTGCTGGCGCGCCGGGAGGACACGCGCAACCCCGGCTGGACGGTGGAGCAGGCGTTGCAGATGGTGATCTCCGCCGGCATCATCGGCCCCGACCGCATCTCCGCTCCGTCCGCCGCCGGGGGGTAGCGCCTACTTCTGGTGCTTGTAGGCCCCCAGCCGGTCCATCACCGAGAACAGCACGGCGGACACCACCAGGGTCATGTGGATGCCCACCTTCCAGCCCAGCACCACGTTGCTCATCTCGCCCACCCGCACGAACGCCTTGAGCAGTTCGATGCCCGAGATGGCCACGATGGAGCCGATGAGCTTGATCTTGAGATCCGAAAAATCCACGTGCCCCATCCATTCCGGGCGGTCCTCGTGGTCGCCCGTGTCGATCTTCGAGACGAAGTTCTCGTAGCCGGCGAAGATGATGATGAGCAGCAGGTTGGCCACCAGGGCGATGTCCACCAGCGACAGGATGCCGATGATGGCCGCCTCGCCCTCGGCCCCGAACACCAGCGGGGCGATGTGGACGAACTCCTTGGCGAACTTCACCAGCAGCAGGGCGATGGCGGCCACCAGCCCGAAGTAGAACGGCGCCAGCAGCCAGCGGCTGGCGAAGATGATGTGCTCCAGGGTTCTCTCGATGTTCTTCATGATGTTCCTTTGGCGTGGCCGCAGGGTGCGGCGCGCCATTGTACCCAAGGGACGGGGCCGGGCGCACCCGTCACCATCAGGCGGCCAGGGCCTTCATGCCCTTGCGCACCAGCAGCTTGCGTAGCTCCTCGATGAGGAACACGGCGGGCGGCGCCAGCAGGATCAGCGGCCAGACGCCGGCGGGCAGCGGCGCCGCGCTGAACACGGCCCGCAACGACGGCACCTGGATGACGGCGCCGATGAAGCCGACCTCCAGGGCGATGCCCGCCCAGATCCAGGGGTTCGGCCGCGCCAGGTGGGGGACGGCGCTCTGGCGGTTGGTGCGGCACGCCATCACGTTGCCGATCTGGCAGAACACGATGGTGGCCAGGAATCCCCCCGCCGCCTGCCGGTACAGCTCCGTGCCGGCGGCCAGGGGGGCGCCCCAGGTCCAGCCGCCGCCGGACAGGACGGCGAAGAACACGGTGAACGACAGGGCCGCCTCCGCCGGGCCGATGATGCCGTAGCCCCGCGCGAAGGTGCGCCAGCTCACCAGCCGCTCGCCGCCGCGCCGGGGCGGGCGGCGCATGATGTCCGCCTCGGGCGGTTCGTTGCCCAGGCCGATGGCGGGCAGCATGTTGGTGATGAGGTCGATGGCGAGGATCTGCACGATGGTGATGGGCAGCGGGATGGGGAACAGCAGATAGGCGACCACCGGCAGGATTTCCGCCATGTTGCTGGTGAGGATGTAGGTGATGAACTTCTTGATGTTGTCGTAGACCGCGCGCCCCTCGCGGATGGCGTTCACGATGGTGGCGAAGTTGTCGTCCAGCAGGATGATGTCGGCCGCCTCCTTGGCCACGTCGGTGCCGCGCAGCCCCATGGCCACGCCGATGTCGGCGCGCTTCAGGGCCGGGGCGTCGTTGACGCCGTCGCCGGTGACCGCCACCACCTCGCCCATCTGCTTGAAGGCCTCCACGATGTCGAGCTTCTGCTCCGGGGCGATGCGGGCGAACACCACCTCGCGCTCGCGCAGGGTGGCGGCCAGCGTGTCGCGGTCCATGGCGGCCAGCTCGTCGCCCACGATCACGTGGGGGTTGTCCACGATGCCGAGCTTACGGGCGATGTAGGCCACCGTCTCCGCCTTGTCGCCGCTCATCACCACCAGGCGGATGCCGGCGGCCTTGCAGGCGCGCACGGCGGCGGGCACCTCCGGGCGCGGCGGGTCCACCAGGGCCACCAGGGCCACGAAGGTCAGGTCGTCCGGCTCCTGGTCCGGCGCCGTGGCCACCCGGTAGGCCAGCGTCAGCACCCGCAGGCCGTGACCCGCGTAGGCGGTGGCCTGGTCGGCCAGGCGCTCGCGCTCGGCGGGGCCGAAGGGCCGCTCCAGGCCCTCGGCGTGCACCCGGACGCAGCGCTCCAGGATCACCTCCGGCGCCCCCTTGACGGTCATGTACAGGGCGCCGCCCCGGGTGCGGTGGGTGCGGGTCATGTACTTGCGGTCCGCGTCGAAGGGCAGCCCGCCCACGGGCTCGAAGCGCCCGCGCAGGGCGGCGAAGCCCGTCTCGCGCTCGACGAACTCGGCCATGGCGGTCTCGGTGGGGTCGCCGGTGAAGGACGGCCGGCCGTCCGGGCCGGCGGTGGCGATGACGTCGTTGCACAGGCCCATGATCTCCAGCAGCGGCCGGCCCGCCGGGCACCGGGCCAGGCGTTCGCGCTCCCCGTGGCCGATCTCCTCCAGGTTGACGAACAGGGTCTCCACGTGCAGGCGGTTGCGGGTGAGGGTGCCGGTCTTGTCGGTGCACACCACGGTGGTGCTGCCCAGGGTCTCCACCGACAGGATCTGCTTGACCACCGCGTTGCGCCGCCCCATGCGCACGCACGACTGGGTGAGCGCCAGGGTGACCGTGGGCAGCAGCCCCTCCGGCACGTTGGCGACGATGATACCGATGGCGAACACTAGGTTGGTCCAGAACGGATTGCCCAGGGCCACCCCGGCGGCGAACAGGACGCCCCCCACCGCCAGCGCCAGCCAGGTGATGCGGCGCACGAAGGTGCGCAACTCCTTTTGCATGGGGGTGAGGTCCTGCCGCACCCCCTGCGACAGCTCGGACACCGCGCCCAGCCCGGTGCGGCGGCCGGTCTGGGTGACCAGCACGATGCCGGAACCCTTCAGCACCGTGGACCCGGAGCGGACCTGGCGGTCCGGGGCCACCCGATCCGCCAGGGCCGCCTTGTCCACCGGTTCCGACTCGCCGCTGAGCACCGATTCGTCCACCAGCAGTTGCTGGGCCTCCAGCAGCACGCCGTCGGCGCAGACCTTGTCGCCCTCCTGGATGAACAGCACGTCGCCCGGCACCACCTGGCCGGCGTCGCGGATCACCTGGGCGCCGTCGCGCAGCAGGGCCACCCGCTTGGGGATGTAGTCGAGAAACGAGATCATGAGCTTCTCGACCTTGCGGTTTTGCAGGAACGACACCGCCGCGTTGAGCACCACCACCGCCACCAGCGCCGCCGCGATCAGGTCGTACCCCCCGCCGGGCCGAAGCCGGTGGGCCAGGAACGCCAGGGCCGAGGCGGCCAGCAGCAGGAGCGGGAACAGGGCGGTGAACTCCGCCAGCAGCATGCGCCAGGGCGAGCGGGGGCGGTGGAAGGTGATCTTGTTGGGGCCGAAGCGGCGCAACCGGGCGCGGGCCTCGGCGTCGGTCAGCCCCCCCTCGGTGGCTTGCAGCGCCGCGAGCAGCGATACCCTGTCCTGGCCGGATTCGTCCATGGCGGCACCCCCTTGCCTACCAGGGTAACGCCGCCGGCCGGTTTTTGCCGGGGGAGGTCAGAGGCGGCAGCGCGCGCCGCCGTCCGGGGCGGTGCCCCCGCACGCCGCGCGGGCATGGGCCGGCAGCAGGAGGATCAGCAGCAGGGCGATGATCAGCGCCAGGATGGCGGGGCCATTCGGGTGCGGGAGGGCGGCAGACATGACGGGGCCCTTTCGACGGCGGGCGCGCCGGGGCGCCCTCTCCATCGGATCGGCCGGAATGCCCTCCGGGTTGAGGGCGGGTCAGGGGACGCGGTGCAGCGTGTCGGTGCAGTCGCCGCTGCAATTGCCGTTCAGGGCCGACCAGTGGGAGGTCTTGCCGGCGCGGTCCGGGCTGTTCAGGACGAAGGTGCCGCCCTCGTCGTAGCCGCCACCGAAGCCGTCGTCCGGCACGCCACCGTCGAAGCGGAACACGTTGCCGCACACGGTGCCCTGGTAGTGGGCGTCGCCGTCGGTGTAGGTGGCGCTGTGGCCGTTCTGGGTGATGGTGAGGTCGACGGGCTGGTTCACGTCGTCGCCGCAGTGGGCGTTGGTGCAGCTGTAGGTGCCCGCCCAGTGGCCGGCGATGTCCGCCGCCGCCTCGCGGCACGGTTCCGCCTCCACCGCCACCTGGTGGATGTCGAGGGTGGCGGCGGTGGTGGTGGTGACCTGCAGGCACACGGCCGCGCCGCCCGTGTTCACCACGCTCATGGTGGTCTGGGTGGCACCCACCCGGGTGGCGTCCACCGTGCCGGTGCCGGTGGCGGGGTTCCAGGTGATGGTGTACGGGCCGTAGGGCACGCCGTCGGCGCACACGCTCGCCTCGGTCCCCTTGGGCCCGATGCGCGCGGTGAGCTGGGCGGTGGCGGGTGAGGCGGCCCGGCGTTCGCCGGGCTTGGGGCTGGCCAGGGTGACGGCGACGTTGTTCAACGTGGCCGTCAGGTCGACGCTCACGTCGTTCATGGCCGGCGTGAGGGCGGGGAGGTCGTAGGTGAACACATATTCGGTGGTGCCGGCGCCCACGGCGATTTGGGTGGCGAGGGTTCCCAGCGGCACGTTCACCGCCACCGTGGGCGAGCCGCCCCCGCCGCTCCCGCCCCCGCCGCACGTGGCCAGCAGCGCCGCGGCGAGAATGCAACCCGCCCCGCGCGCCAGCCGGCCGGGCATGCGGTGTGTTTCCATATGGCCCCCTCCCCGGCGCCGCGCCCGGCCCCCGCGCGGGCGTGGGGTGCGGGCGCTGCGGCGTGTGCCGCAGTGTCCCTGCATGCTCAAAACCTAGCCGAGCGGGGGGGGCGGGTCAATGGCGCCCTCCCGGCTTTTTTTTAAGGGGGGTGCCGCGCGGGCGGCGGGTATACTTTCCCGAAACCGTCATCCGCGCCCGCCGAGCCGCCCATGCCCCGTTTTCAACCGCTCATCCAAGACGCCGTGCGCCACCTGGACCGGGGCCACCCGGCGGCGGCCATGGAACGCCTGCGGACGGTGCTGCGTGACGACCCGGACCATGCCGAGGCCAACCACCTGGCGGCGCTGGTGCTGGCCGGCGGGGGCGATCTGGACGGCGCGGCGGCGTGCCTGGGCCGCGCCCTGGCCAGGGATCCCCGCCACGGCCGGGCGCGGGCCGCGCTGGCCAAGGTGCTGTTCCAGGCCGGGCGGCTGGAGCAGGTGGCGGGCGTGTGCCAGGAGGGGGTGCGGCTGCTGCCCCGGGGCGACGGGGCGCTGGGCGACCTGTTCAACGCCTGGGGGGCGGCGCTTGCGCAGATGGGGCAGTTCGAGGCGGCCGCCGACGTGTACCGCAAGGCCATCCGGCGCGAACCGGACAACCCCCATCTGCACCACAACCTGGGCAACGCCCTGAAGATGCTGGGCGACCCGCGCCCGGCGGCGCAGGCCTACCGGCGCGCGGCACAGTTGGGCGGGAGCGACGCCCTGGCGCCGCTGGCGGACCAGTTGCGCGCCCAGTGCGCCTGGGACGATCTGGCGCGGGTGGAGCCACTGGTGCTGGCCCAGGTCCAATCCGGCACGGCGGTGGTGCCGCCGTTCGGCCTGCTCATGGGGCCCGCCACGGCGGCCCAGCAGCGCGCCTGCGCCGAACATTACGCCGCTCGCTGCTTCGGCGCCATCGCAGCCCGCGCCCCGGGGGACCACGGGGCGCGGCG
This sequence comes from Nitrospirota bacterium, assembly GCA_016212085.1. Taxonomy (GTDB): domain Bacteria; phylum Nitrospirota; class JACRHL01; order JACRHL01; family JACRHL01; genus JACRHL01. The sequence goes on from JACRHL010000023.1 coordinate 82,791, forward strand.
CCGCCCCAAGGAGCGGCTCACCATCGGCTACCTGTCCGCCGACTTCCACGGCCACGCCACCGCCTACCTGGCGGCGCAGCTGTTCGAGCTGCACGACCGCGCCGGCTTCGAGGTGCTGGGCTACTCCCTGGGCCCGGACGACGGCAGCCCCATGCGGCGCCGCATCGCAGCCGCCTTCGACCGTTTTGCCGACGTGCGCGCCGAGGGCTTCGAGCAGACCGCCCGGCGCATCCACGACGACGGGGTGGACATCCTGGTGGACCTGAAGGGCTACACCCAGGGGGCGCGCACGGAGATCCTGGCGCTAAGGCCCGCGCCGGTGCAGGTGAACTACCTGGGCTATCCGGGCACCATGGGGGCGCCGTTCATGGATTATCTCGTGGGCGACCCGTACCTGACGCCGCACGCCCACCAGGCCCACTTCTCCGAGCGCATCGTGCAGCTGCCCGGCTGCTACCAGGTGAACGACCGCGCCCGGAGCATCGCCGACTCCCGCCCCAGCCGCGCCGGGTGCGGGCTGCCGGAGTCCGCGCCGGTGGTGTGCTGCTTCAACCACCTGTACAAGATCACCGCCCCGGTGTTCGGCGCGTGGATGGACATCCTGCGCGCCGTTCCCGGCGCCGTGCTGTGGCTCCTGGAGGGCAACGGCGCCGCCATGGCCAACCTGCGGCGCGCCGCGCGCGGCCACGGGGTGGACCCGGCGCGGATCGTGTTCGCCCCCAAGCTGGCGCTGGCGGAGCACCTGGCGCGCATCCGCCTGGCGGACCTGTTTCTGGACACCCACCCCTGCAACGCCCACACCACCGCCAGCGACGCCCTGTGGGCGGGCCTGCCGCTGCTCACCCTGAGCGGCGAGACCTTCGCCAGCCGGGTGGCGGGCAGCCTGCTCAGCGCCGTGGGGCTGCCGGAGCTGATCGCGTCCGACCTGGACGGCTACCGCGGCCTGGCCGTGGCCCTGGCCCGCGACCCGGAGCGGCTGGCGGGCCTGCGCGCCCGCCTGGCCGCCGCCCGCGACACGGCGCCCCTGTTCGACAGCGCCCGCTTCACCCACCACCTGGAGGCGGCCTACCGGGCCATGTGGGCGCGCTTCGCCGCCGGGGAAGCGCCGGCGCCCATCACCATCGGTCCGTTGCCCTGACGCGGATTGCAGGCGCTTGCGCGCATGCAATTCGCCGCGCCGTCAGCTCGCGCCCGATGGCGGAAAGGGAGAAGCGGCCGCACCTGGCCGGTAGGGTGGCAGGGGGCCGGAACTCGGGGGTAACCGCATGATTGTTTAAGCATTCCCGCGCCCGCGCCGAGAGGAGGTGAAACGCCGCGGGCGTGTTGCACCGTCCGCTTGCCAAGCGGGGAAAGGCCCCATGTCGACACAACCCATCTCCAAACCGGGCGCCGCGCCGGGCGCCGGACTCAATTGGGTATACGACCTGTACCGCATCGGCCATGCCGTGTCCGAGGCGCGGGTGGAGTCCGTGCGCGAGCAGATCATCCACCACGTGGTGGCGGGTTTCAACGCGTCCACCGGTTGTCTGGCGCTGGCCAGCGACGACGGTTCGCGCCTGACCATCGTGGCCGCCAAGGGGTTGCCGGAAAGCATCATCGGCAACCACATCGAGATGGGCGGCGGCATCATGGGCAAGGTGGCGCAGAAGCGCGAGCCCATGCTGATCAACGGCGATCTGCCGGGCGCCGGCCCGCGCCAGTCGGAACGCCCCAAGTCGGCCATCTGCTGGCCGCTGGTGATGGACGGCCGGGTGATCGGCGCCATGAGCGTGAACCGTCGCGCCAACGAGCCGCCGTTCGGCGCGGGCGACCTGGAGCGGGGCCGGGTCATCGTCAGCATGATCGCCGTGGCGGTGGAAAACACCCGCCTGTACGAGGCGCAGCAGAATACCATCACGGCCCTGACAGGGGGTGCCGCCGCCACCGATGAGCTGGCGGCGGTCTGCCAGGCGGCGGGCGGGGTGGACTTCGTCACCGCGTTCGAGCTGTCCAGTCCGGCGCTGAGCTATGCCGTGACCGTGTTCGCGAACATGATCGGCGCCCGCTCCAGGACGATGGCCGCCCGCGCCCGCGGCATCGCCCAGAAGGCCCATGCCATGGCGCGCGACATGGGCGAGCCGGCCCCCGCGTGCGAGGCGATCCTGGCGGCGGCGACCCTGCACGACGTGGGCCGCCTGGCGCTGCCGGACCCGCTGCTGGACCGGCCTGACGACCGCCTCGACCCGGGGCCGGCGCAGCAGGCGCGCCGCCACCCGGTGCTGGGCGAGGCGCTGCTCGCCACGGTGCCGGCCCTCGCCGGGGCGGCCGCCCTGGTGCGTCACCACCACGAGAACTACGACGGCACCGGCTACCCGGACGGCCTGCGCAACGCGGCCATCCCGCTGGGCGCGCGCATCATCCGCGTGGTCAGCGACTTCCACGGCCTGCAGGACGGCTCGGTGCAGGACGCCAAGCTGTCCCTGGACCAGGCCATCAACGTGCTCCGGAGCGGTTGCGGCAAGGCCTACGACGGCGACATCGTGGAGCGCTTCCTGGTCCTGAGCGGCCACGCGGACAAGACGAGCGAGGTGTCCGACTGGTGCCTGCACCCGGCGGAGCTGAAGCCGGGCATGGTGGTGATCCGCCACACCGCCCTGCCGGACGGCACCGAACTGGCCAAGGACACGGTGCTGGATGGCGCCGCCATCCAGGCGCTGCGCGACCTCGAGGCGTCGTCCGGCGCCGAGATCACTGTTTACGTGCGCTACTGACAAGGGGGTGAAAAGATCCACGGATGGATCTTTTCACCACCGCACCCGGAACCCGCCGGTACATACGGGAACCTCTATTGACCTACTGCGCGCTCCGATTGCTGCGCTAAATCGGTGCTCGAACCCCCGCCTATCACCATGATATGTCTCGGGTTCTGCGCGGCGTGGTGGTGCCGCTCCGCTTGGGGCGCCTTGCACTAGGGACCGCTCGCGACGGTTAATAGAGGTTCCCATGCATGTACCGGAAGCGGGGTGCCGGGTGGTGGCGTTTTTCAACGCCCTGCCCGCGCCGCGGCTGCCCAAGGTGGCGGCTCCCCCGTATAATGGGGGTTTCCCCTGTAGCCGGTATCCATGGCACTCATTCAGCTTGAAGACCTCTGCGTCAGCTACGGCGGCCCGCCGGTGCTGGACCACGTGAACCTGACCATCGAGCCCGGCGAGCGCGTGGGCCTGGTGGGGCGCAACGGCGAAGGCAAGTCCACCCTGCTCAAGGTGGTGGCCGGCGACCTGAAGCCCGATTCCGGCGTGCTGCGCCGTGGCGACGGCGTGCGCGTGGCGCGACTGGCGCAGGAGGTCCCGCGCGACGCGGCGGGCAGCGTGTTCGAGGTGGTGTCCCAGGGGCTGGGTGAACTGGGGACGTGGATCGCCACCTATCACAAGTTGACCGTTCACCTTGAGGCGGAGACGGACGCCGCCCGGCGCGAACGTCTGCTGGCCGACCTGGGGCGGGCCGGTGCAGCCCTGGACGCGGCGGACGGCTGGAGCGCCAACAGCCGCGTGGAGGGGGTGCTGTCGCGCATGGGGCTGGACCCGGACGCGCCGGTCCAGGCCCTGTCCAGCGGCATGAAGCGGCGCGTGCTGCTGGCCCAGGCGCTGGCCGGCCAGCCCGCGCTGCTGCTGCTGGACGAGCCCACCAACCACCTGGACCTCGACGCCATCACCTGGCTGGAGCGTTTCCTGGCCGGCTTTGGCGCGGCGCTGCTGTTCATCACCCACGACCGCATGTTCCTGGAAAAGCTGGCCACCCGCATCGTGGAGCTGGACCGGGGCCAACTGACCAGCTGGCCGGGGCGATTCTCCAAGTATCAGGAGGGCAAGGCGGCGCTGCTGGAGGCCGAGGCCACCCAGAACGCCCTGTTCGACAAGCGCCTGGCCAAGGAGGAGGCGTGGATCCGCCAGGGCATCAAGGCGCGCCGCACCCGCAACGAGGGGCGCGTGCGCGCCCTCGAGAAGATGCGCGTGGAGCGCGCCCGGCGCCGCGAGCGGACGGGCACGGTAAGAATGAGCGTCGACGCGGGCGAGCGCTCCGGCAAGCTGGTGGTGGAGGTGAAGGACGCCGGGTTCGCCTATCCGGGCGCGGAGCCGGTGATCCGCGGCCTGTCCACCGCCATCATGCGGGGCGACCGGGTGGGCATCGTCGGCCCCAACGGCGCCGGCAAGAGCACGCTGATCAGGATGCTTCTCGGGGAGCTTGCCCCCACCCAGGGCGCCGTGCGCCTTGGCACCGGCCTGGAGGTGGCCTATTTCGACCAGTTGCGCGCCACCCTCAACGACGCCGACACGGTGCGCCAGGCGGTGGCCGACGGCCTGGAGGAGTTGCTGGTGGGCGGCCGCAAGCGCCACGTGATGAGCTACCTGCGCGACTTCCTGTTTTCCCCGGAGCGGGCCCAGGTGCGGGTGGAGAAGCTGTCCGGCGGCGAGCGCAACCGGCTGCTGCTGGCGCGCCTGTTCACCAAGCCCGCCAATTTGCTGGTGATGGACGAGCCCACCAACGACCTGGACACGGAAACCCTGGAACTGCTCGAGGAGCTGCTGGCGGAATATCCGGGCACGCTGCTCCTGGTATCCCACGACCGGGCCTTCTTGAACAACGTGACCACCTCGCTGCTGGTGTTCGAGGGGGGCGGCCGGGTGGCCGAGTACGTGGGCGGCTACGACGACTGGCTGGCGCAGCGCGCCCGGCCCCAGGCGCCCCCCGCGCCGGAGCCGGGGGCGGAGCGGCCCGTCGCCCCCCCCGCCGCCCCGGCGGAGCGCCGCCGCCTGAGTTACCAGGAAAAGAAGGAGCTGGACGCGCTGCCCGCCCGCATCGACGCGCTGGAGACGGAACACACGGCGCTCGCCGCCGCCCTGGCGGACCCGGATCTGTACCGGGACGCGGCGCGCGCCGCCGAGTCCGGCGCCCGGCTGGCGGCGGTGGAGGCGGCACTGGAGGCGGCCTACGCCCGGTGGGCGGCGCTGGAAGGGGATAAAGGCTGAAGAGAGCTTGACCGGTTGGTTCGTTAGTTGCTTTAATCGCGCCTATTCGGGTGGGACCGATGCGCGACGGAGCAGCCATGGACCTCACCACCCAACAGCGCATTGCCTTGATCGAAAGCGTCAAGCGCTGCACCGCCAGGCCGGAGTTCACGGCCCAATTCTACGAGCGGTTCCTAGCCGCCGACCCCGCCATTCCGGCCTATTTCGCCAACACCGATTTCGCCAAGCAGCAGCGCATGCTGGCGCACTCGCTGTCGTTGATGGTGCGCGCCGGGGTGCGGGGGAACACCTTGTCGCGCGAGTTGATCGAGGTGGCGGACGGGCACGGGGTGCAGGGCATGAACATCCCGGCGCATATGTACGACGCCTGGGTGGGCGCCCTGGTGTACGCGGCGGGCCGGGTCGACCCGGAGTTCTCGGTGGACCTGATGGTGGCCTGGCGCACCTTCTTCACGGCCCAGGTGGCGCTGTTCGTCGCCCACGCCAAGCCCTCCTGACGGGCCGGTCGCGGCCCGTCACGGGCCGCTAAGCGTGGTGCCGTCCGCCACGCGCAGCGGGCGCGCCCCCAGGCGTTCAGCCAGCGGCGCGTCGTGGGTGGCCAGCAGCACCGTCGCCTGGTGCTCCCGCACCCAGTTCTCCAAAATGGCTTCGATGCGCGCACGGCTGGCCGCGTCCACGTGGGCGGTGGGCTCGTCGAGCAGCACCACGCGGGGCCGTAGCGCCAGCAGCCGGGCCAGGGCCAGGCGCTGCGCCTCGCCGCCGGACAGGGCGTGGGCGGGGCGCTCCGCCAGTTTCTCCAGCCCCGTCCACGCCAGGGCCTCGCGCACCCGCTCGCCCCGCTCCGCGCGGCCCATGCCGTGGGCCTTCAGCCCCCAGGCCACGTTGCCGGCCACGCTCCGGTTGAACAGGTAGGGGGTTTGCAGCAGCAGGCTGACGCCCTTCCGCAGGCGCGCCCGGTTGCGGGCGGTCACCGCCTCGCCGAACAGGGTCAGGCGGCCGTGGGCGGGCGCCGTCAGCAGCGCCAGCAGGTGCAGCAGGGTGCTCTTGCCGGCGCCGTTCTCCCCCAGCAGGGCGGTGACCGCGCCCGCCGGGATGGCCAGCTCCGGGATGGTGAGCACCGTCCTGCCGTCGTGACCGATGCGGATGTCGTGCAGGGTGTAGGCGTTCACGGGGTGCGCCCGCGCAGGGTGAACAGGGCGGCGTTGACGGCGAACGCCACCCCGAGCAGGGCCAGCCCCAGGGCCAGCCCCAGGACGAACTCGCCCTTGCTGGTCTCCAGGGCGATGGCGGTGGTCATGGTGCGGGTGTACCAGCGGATGTTGCCGCCCAGCATCATGGCCACGCCCACCTCGGCCACCACCCGGCCGAAGCCCGCCACCAGCGCCGCCAGCACCCCGTGCCGCCCCTCCAGCACGACCGCCAGCCCCACCCGCGCCGGGCCGCCGCCCAACGTGCGGCAGGTGGCCAGCAGGCGCGGGTCGAGGGCGGTCACGGCGGTCACCGTCAGGTTGGCGATGATGGGCAGCGCCAGGATGCACTCGCCCAGGACGATGCCCGCCGGGGTGAACAGCAGCCCCCATTCCCCCAGCGGCCCCTGGCGGCTGATGAGGCCGTAGACGAACAGCCCCACCACCACCGTGGGCAGCGCCATCAGGGTGTTGAGCCCCAGCAGCACGGCGCCGCGGCCGCGAAAGCGCGCCAGCGCCACCAGCACCCCCGCCGGCACCCCGATCAGCGCCGCCAGCGCCGTGGCCGTGGCGGCGATCCACAGGGAGGTCCAGACGATGCCCACCACCTCCGGATCGGCGCCGATCAGCAGGTGCCACGCGGCGGACAGGGATGCGAGCAGGAAGTCCAGGGGCGGCCCCTTCCGCTACCGCGTCGAGCCCACCCCCGCCGGCCTGGGCCCGTTGGGAACCAGGGTGATCGGCGCAAGGGCGTCCGGCGCAAGGGCATCCGGGAAGAAGAGCGCCTCACCGCCCGGCCGGTACCCGGCGATGATCCGCTGCCCCTCCGGGCCGGTGATGAAGTCCATCAGTTTTTCCGCCAGGGCGTGGTTCACGTGCGGGTGGCGCGCCGGGTTCACGGCGATGATGCCATAGGGGTTGAACAGCACCGGATCACCCGCGAACAGGACCTTCAGCCCCACCTTGTCCCGGTAGGCGATGAACGTCCCCCGGTCCGTCAGGGCGTAGGCTCCCTTCTCGTTGGCGATGGTGAGCACGGCGCCCATGCCCTGGCCCGCCTCCAGGTACCACTGGCCGGCCGGCTTGATGCGCGCGGTGGTCCACAGGGCGCGCTCCTTCTGGTGGGTGCCCGAATCGTCCCCGCGCGAGACGAACGGCGCCCCGGCATGCTGGATGCGCGCCAGGGCGTCCACGGCGCGGGCGGCCTTGGCGATGCCCGCCGGATCGGCGGCGGGGCCCACCAGCACGAAGTCGTTGTGCATCACGTCGCGCCGGTCGATGCCGAAGCCGTCCGCCACGAACTTTTCCTCGGCGCCGCGGGCGTGGACGAACACCACGTCCACGTCGCCGTTCTCGCCGAGCTTGAGGGCCTTGCCGGTGCCCACGGCGATCACGTCCACCTTCACGCCGTTGGCCTGCTCGAAGGGGGGCAGCAGCACGCCCAGCAGGCCGGAGTTCTCGGTGCTGGTGGTGGTGCTCATGCGCAGCCGCTCCGCCGCGCCCGCCGGGGAGATCGCGGTGAGCAGCAGGGTGATCGCCAGCAGGGGGGCGGCGAACCGGGCCGCGCGGGGTGGAAACGGGTGCTTCATGTCATGTTCCATGCAAAGGGTGGTGGGTGGATCAGAACGCCACCTGGTACTGTACCCGCAGGCGCACGCCGTCCGTATCCTGGCCGGGGGCGGTCTGGGTGGTCACCTGGAACAGGTCCGCCTGCAACTTGTTATGGTGGCCGTTAAAGAAGCGGCCCACGGCCACGCCCGTCTCGCGCACCAGGTCGCCGGACAGCCGGGTGTCGGGGTCCAGGTGCTCGTGGCGGGCGGCCACCTCCACCTTGCCGGGGACGACAAACCAGCCCGCCTGCACCGCCAGGCCACGGGCGGTCTCCGCCGGGGTGCCCGAGGTGGCCGGATCGATGCGGCGGCGGTGGGCCTCCGCCTGGGCGGACGCGCCGCGCCACCGGATGCCGGCGAAGGCGTTCAGGCCGCTCACGTCGCTCCTGCCCAGGGCGGCGAGGCGGCCGTTCAGGCTGGTGATGGTGTGGCTGGCCACGTTGTCGTTGAAGGCGGCGCCCAGGGCCAGCAGCACCGCGGGTTGGGCGGTGCCCGCCTGGTCCGACTCGGCCAGGGCGTACCGGCCCAGGGGCGTGGCCATGAGCCGCGCCACCCACAGGTGGCCGGTGCCCGCGTTGTTCCGGTTCAGCCCCTCGCCGTTGAACACCCCCAGGTCGTATTGCACGTTGGGCGTTGCCGCGCCGTGCAGGGTCACGCCCGTGTCGCGGTCGAGGCGGAAGGCCGCGTCCACGGCGCCGCGCTCCACGAACTGGAGGTTGGCGGCGGAGATGTTCCACTGTACCGCGTAGGGCACCTTGTGCTGGCCCACCCTGACCCCCAGCCGCGTGGAGGGGGTGTAGTCGGCGAACAGGTCGAACAGCCCCACGGCGGCGTCGGCCTTGCCGGAATAGACGTTCAGGAAGAGCTGCCAGGCCAGGTCGTCGGCAAAGGCGTGGCCGTTCGCGCCCAGGCGGGCGCGCTGCACCGTGAAGCCGTCGGTATTGGTGCCGGGCTGGGCGTCGGTGAGGGTGTAGCGGAACTGGCCGTAGCCGTACAGGCGCATATCGAAGCGCCGGTCGGCGGTCCGCCAGGTGAAGTTCTTGCCGTCGTGGGCGGTGGATACCGGCTGGGGCAGGGCGTCCAGCTCCGCCTGGGAGACCACCCCCTTGTCGCGCAGCAGCTCGCCCAGGCTGTCGGCGGCCAGGGCCGCGTGCGGCGTGGCCAGGGCGCACGCGGTCAGGATGGAGCGGAACAGGGCGGGCACGGCAACGGGGCGCATCGGGTCTCCTGCGGGCTGGCGGGGGGGAGCGCCTCCCCCCGCGTGGCGGGGTTTAATATGCACGAATTTGCATAACTTATTCGTTGATACGGCAAGTATCGTGGTGAAATAATTCGAAGTAAATATGAAAAGTAAAACCTATATTGGGGTGGTGCTGGAGGTCCGTTGGCGGCTTGGCCGGGGCGCCTTGGAGGCGGTGGACGATACCCTGTTCGCCCTGCTGGCGGCGGTGGTCAAGGGCGGGTCGCTGCGCGTGGCGGCGCAGGGGGTGGGGGTGTCGTACCGCCACGCCTGGGGGCTGCTGGCGCGCTGGGAGGCGGCCCTGGGCAGCCCGCTGGTGCGCCTGGAGCGCGGCCGGGGAGCGCGCCTCACCCGGCTGGGGGCGGCGCTGCTCACGGCCCGCGACGGCGCGGCGGAGGCGGTGGCGCCCACCCTCCGGCGGCTGGCGGCGGACGCCGCGCGGGAGCTGGCGGCGGCGCTGCCCGGCGGCACGCCCCCGGCGCTGTCCGTGTGCGCCAGCCACAGCCTGGCCATGGAGGTGCTGCGCGACCTGGCGGCGGGGCAGGGCACGCCCTTGAACCTGCACGTGTGCGGCAGCGTGGAGGCGCTGCGCCAGTGGCACGCGGGCGCCTGCGATCTGGCTGGCTTCCACGTGCCCGCCGGGCGCGGCCAGGCGCGGCTGCTGCCCCACTACCGGCGCTGGCTGGACCCGCAAGGCCACTGCCTGATCCGCGTGGTGTCGCGCCGCCAGGGGCTGATGCGGGCGCCGGGCAATCCCATGGGCATCGCCACCCTGGCGGACCTGTGCCGGCCGGGGGTGCGCTTCATCAACCGCCAGCCGGAATCCGGCACGCGCCTGCTGCTGGACGACCTGCTGGCCAGGGAGGGGGTGGACCCCGCCCGCATCGACGGCTATGCCAGCGAGGAGTTCACCCACATGGCGGTGGCGGCCATGGTGGCCAGCGGCGCCGCCGACGCGGGCTTTGGCATCGCCGCGGCGGCGCAGCGCTTCGGCCTGGAATTCGTGCCCATGGCGCGGGAGCGCTACTACCTGGCCGCGCGCCGCCACGACCTGGACGGCCCCGCCGTGGCCGCCCTGTGCGCCCTGCTCGGCGGCCGGCCGTTCCGCGAGCGGGTGGCCGCCATGTCCGGCTACGACCCGGCGGGCTCGGGGAAGGTGGTGGAGGTGGCGGACGTGTTCCCGGATTGAGCGGCGCCGCCGGACAACGCCCCGCCGCGGGCGTGTTTTGGGGCCGCAGCGGGTGAATGGGGGCGCCCTTTGCTATCCTGGTCGGTGCCGCGTCCACGGTGCGCCCGATTGGAGTGACCGCCCATGAGCTATTTCTCGAAAAAATACCACGCGCCGGGCACGTCGCCCGGCACGCTCGCCGAAACGGCGGGGGCGGGCGGCCTGGTCATCCGCCTGATCGACTACACGGCCACGGAATTCACCGAGAAGGATCTCATCTCCCCCGCCGAGTGCCATGACTATCTGGACCGGCCCACCATCACCTGGATCCACGTCCAGGGGACCGTGGCGCCGGAAACGCTCCGGCACGTGGGGGAGTTGTTCGAACTGCACCCGCTGGCCCTGGAGGATGTGATCAACGCCGGGCAGCGCCCCAAGGCGGAACGTTACGGCGGGCACCTGTTCGTGGTGGCCTGCGATCCGTCGCTGGCGGGGGACGGCCATGTCACCAGCCATCAGGTCAGCCTGTTCGCGGGCGAAAACTTCGTCATCAGCTTTCATTCCGGGCCGGACGACCCGTTCGAGCCGGTGCGCGCCCGCCTGCGCAAGGCGGGGGGCCGCATTCGCACCCGCAAGGCCGACTACCTGCTCTACGCCCTGCTGGACCTGGTGATCGACGGCGGTTTCCCGCTCCTGGAAACCCTGGGGGATGCCATCGAGGAGACGGAGGCCGACCTGCTGGAACGCCCCGACCGGGCCAGCCTGCACAAGCTGCACGCCATCAAGCGCGACCTGTTGCTGTTGCGCCGCATGCTGTGGCCGCAGCGCGAGGCCATCAACGCCCTGGTGCGCGACGGCGAGCCGCCCATCACCGACGAGACCCGCGTCTACCTGCGCGACTGCTACGACCACACCACGCACATCATGGAGCTGCTGGAGTCCTACCGGGAGATGACCGCCGGCATGCTCGACATCTACCTGTCCTCCGTCAGCAACCGGATGAACGACGTGATGCGCGTGCTGACCATCATTGCCACCATCTTCATCCCGCTCACGTTCATCGTCGGCGTGTACGGCATGAACTTCGCCCACCCGGACAGCCCGTGGGCCATGCCCGAGCTGCGCGCCTATTACGGCTACCCGGCGGTGTGGCTCGTGATGCTGGCGCTGGCGGGCGGGATGCTGCTGCTGTTCAAGCGCAAGGGGTGGTTCTGACGGCGTGGCGCCGTACCCTGCGCGCCCCCGCACGGCCATGGCCGTGCGCCATGGCGGCGAAAGGATGCGTCAATGCGGGGGGGGGGGGGGCGGTCGATACTGCTATCACACTTGCAATGTAACGCATTGATGTTGCTGCAAAGCTGTTCGTTGATATCGGCTGTATACCGTCATTTTTACCGACGCTAGATGTCCGCTGGGAAACGTGGGTTTGGTCCCACATGTCGCCCAGGCAGCCAGCCAAGTAGTCGGCCACGTCGCCATGCCGGAACCGCAACCACCACCCCGGACGGTACGCCTCCAGGTCTCCCCGCTCGACCATGCGCCGCACCGTCGCCCCGCTCACCCCCAGCAGCCGCGCCACGTCGCCAGTGGTGTAGAACTCCCGGCGCCCGACCCTGGCCGCCCGCAATGCCTCGTCGATCGTCATCGTGCCACCCTCCCCGGTTATGATCCGTTTCCGCCCGCCGCGCCGGACAGGGGAACCCGTTCGCACGCCACCCGCATGTTCCGGTGCCGTTCCACCATCTCCCGCTCGACGCGGGCGCCCTTGTCGCGTGAACGCCGCCCGCTCATGCCGCCTCCTCCATCGCCTCGGTGGGCACCAGGCGCGGGACCGGGAACCCAGCCTCCCGGTACTGGCACCACGGGCAGCGCAACGCCGCTCCGGCCGCCCCCCACGGCACCTCCCCGCAGTCCTGACACAACAGGGGGTGCTTCCATGCCACCGGCCAGATGGGCACCGCCCCGGCCTCCATGACCTCCCGGCTTATACCGGTCAGGTGGTCCGCCGCCCGTTCCTGGAGCAGCGCCAGCAGATCGGCCTTGTGCTCCCGCAGCGCCTCCACCAGGTCGGGGGTCAGCGCCCCCTTCGGAGCCCTTACCGACAGACCGCCGCCGCTGGGTTGCAACCGGATGCAACGGACACGTAGGGCCGTCAGAAGATCGGTTGCCGTCATAGGGTGAGTACCTCCTCCTCGCCTTCGTCCAGGTGGCCAACTCCGCCAACATCCCCCCCAAGATGCCCACGTTCCCCACGTTGAGCACCTTGAGCACCTTCGGGAGAATGAGCACCTTGAGGTGCCCCTAAGTCATTGATTTTATCGAAGGTGCTCAAGATGCTCATGTTTTGGGGACGGGGGACTTGAGCATCTTCGGTATGGCGCCAATGAGCACCTTCGGTCCGGCGTGCCGGAAGGTGCCATTCCCAGCCCCCCTTCAAGCCGGTCTTGGTAACCTCCACGCGCAGTTCCTTTTGCGCCCGCCGGACGGTCGCCCACGAATGCCCCGCCCCCTCCGCGTCGGCCTTCACCTGTCTGGACGACAGCGGACCATCGGCCAGCAATGCCAGCAGGAACCCCTTGGCATCCTCCAGTGCGTCCCGCTCCTCCGGGTCCGGCTGGGGCGCCAACGCCTCGTCCGCCGTCATGGTGACCGGCTCCGGCTCCC
>JACRHL010000005.1 GCA_016212085.1 Nitrospirota bacterium
CAATGGTACTGCGCGGGCCACTGCGTGGGAGAGTAGGTCACTGCCAGGATTTATCCAAAAAGCCCCCCGGCCCAAACCGGGGGGCTTTTTCGTGCCCAATCGCACACCCGACCGCCGTCTTCCATTGACAGAAACGCCCCCCATTTCGTCCCGGCACGCCGCATGCTCGCCCGAGACTTGTCAATGCCGGTTTGAAATCGGTATGATTCGCGCATCCAGACAACGCCGTGGAGGTTTGTCTTTGTTTCAGGTTTGTTGTGAGGGAGGAGACCTCATGAAGAAGTATCGTGCGGGATGGGCTGCGGCGGTTGCGCTGGGCCTCGTTGTGAGTGTCGGGCCGGCTTTCGCGGCGGACGACGCGGCTGCGCCGGCGCCCAAGGCACCCAAGAAAATGGTTGTCAACGGCATGTCGAGTGGCGTGTTGCGGTTGCCGGTGATCACCATCTGGGAGTGCCCTGGCGGCGCGCAGGGCGGGTGCAACCCGGCCGGCGAGGTCAAGCACGGTGTCGAGGTGGTGCGTGACGTGACCGAAACCGCCCGTGGCCTTAAGTGGGCCCACATCACGGGCGACGGCATCAATGGCTGGATTCTTGCCGAGTTGCTGTCGGCGGTGGGCACCTAAGCCCCCGGCGTGGCGCGATGCACCAGGAGGTGCCTCTAACCGGATTTCAAACGCTTACACGCGCATGAGATCCGCCGGTACATCCCTAGCCTGCTAAAACCGCCGCGCACCCCGATTTGCTGCACTAGGGCGGTGTCGATCCCTTGCCTATCATCATGATAGATCGCGGGGTCTGCGCTTAAGCCCGCCTCGCACGCGGGGCGCTTGCGGCGGTTATGAGAAGTACCCAAGAGGCGTCCCCAGGTCCTGGGGGCGCCTCTTTTTTGTTGTCAGCCGGGAGCGGGCAGCAGGATGGTGTCGGTGGGTTCGGTGGCCTCGCCGCCGATGCTCAAGGTTGGGCTGATGTGGCCCCAGCCGCCGCAGCGCCCGCAGCGGGCGTTCCAGCCGTCGGAGGTGGCTCCGCAGCGGGAGCAGGCGTAGTTCAGCGGCGGGGCGGGTTCACCCAGGGTGCGCAGGGCTTCGGCCACGCGTCCGCGGCGCAGGTGCACCCGCGCGGTGAGCGCCGCCAGTTCCGGGAACGGCACGCTGATCTGCTGCTCCAGCTGGGTGATGACGTGTGCCGTGTCGTCGATCATCTCCAGGCGGTAATAGACCCGCGCCAGATAGTAGCGCAGGCGCGCGTTGTTCGGCTCGCGCTCCACCAGCGCGCTGAAGAGGCGCAGTGCCTCGCGCGGGTCCTCCAGGTGGGCGATCAGCACGCTCTCGATGGGCGGCAGGAAGCTCTCGTCGCGGGTCTGCTCGTAGCCGTGGCGCAGGGTGACGAGCGCCTCGCGCGCCTTGCCCTCGCGCATCTGCACCTCGGCCAGGGTCATGTGCCCCGGGGCGAAGCCGGCGGATTCCCGCACGAGACGGATCAGGGCGGCGCGTCCCTGCTCGCGCTGGCCCGTCTGGATGAGGTCCAGGGCGGCCTCCAGGCGGTAGCCGTTGAGGATCTCCTTTTCCTCCCGCGAGACCAAGCCGTCCATGGGCGTGCGCATCAGCCGTTCCTGGACCTCCGCCGCGGCGTCCCACTCCTTCAGGGCCGCCCGTGCCGTGCGCAGGTGGATGAGCAGGGTCTGGTTCTTCGGGTCGTCCGCTAGGCCCGGCTCGACCAATTGCGCGACGCTTTCGTGGGCGCCCATGGCCAGGTAGTCGTCCACCATCGACAGCCGGTGTGCCGGATTGTCCGGATCCAGGCGCATGGCCAGCCGGTGCAGGGTGATGGCTTCCTTGATTGCATCCTTGGCCCTGGCGATATCGCCCAATCGGGAGATGGCCTGGACGTGCTCCGGGTCGAGCTTGGTGATCTTGCGGTACAGATCCTTGGCCTTCAGCGTGCGCCCGGCCAGGAACTCGCGCTCCGCCGCCAGGAACAGGGCGCGGACGCGCTCCGCCAGGCGCTTGCGGCGCTTGTTGCCCAGGTTGAAGAAGAAGCCGGTCAGGTCGTTCCAGAGGGTGCCCGCGAGGCCCAGCAACAGGCCCAACGCCACGGCGCCCAGCAGCAGCGGCACGAGCGGCGCCTGGAACTGGCGCCCCGTGTACAGGGTGATCGTTACCGAAAGGTCGTTGAAATAGGCCAGATAGCCGCCGGCGCCGATGATGATCAGTGCGAAAAACAACAGGGTGCGCATGGTCTCTCCCAGTCCATGGATCGGTTCCGCCGGTGGCGGCAATGTGGCAAGCGCGCCGCTACCGGGCGGGCGGGCGGCGCGCGATCAGCCGGGCGTGGGCAGTTCCAGATCCACCCGTGGGGCATCGCCCCACAGGCGCTCCAGCCCGTAGAACGCCCGCTGATCGGGCATGAAAATATGGATGATGACGTCGGCGTAGTCCATCAAAATCCACTGCGACTCCTGCCGGCCTTCCACGTGCAGCGGTTCGCGCCCCGCCTTCGACATGGCCACGTCGATGGCCTCGAAGATGGCGTTCACCTGGGTGCTGGAGGTGGCGGTGACGAACAGGAAGTAGTCGGCGATGGTGGTCAGCGCGTGCACGTGCAGCGCGACGATGTCCTGCCCCTTCCGGGCGTCCGCCGCGAGGGCGGCGATTTTCACGGAGTCGAGGGCGGACGGGTTACCGGCGTTGGACGGGGCGGTCTTGTGTGGGGCTTCAGACATAAAGATGGTGCTCGATTATATAGTTCGCCACCGTCTCGGACAAGCCGGGCACGGGGTGTTGGCCCGCGCGGATCGCGGCGCGGATCGCCGTGGCGGAGTGCGGGCAGGGGGGGATGGGCAGCAGGGTGAGGCGGATGCCGCCGCCGTGCACGGTCACCGGTACGTGGTGCAGGTCGTTTTGCAGCGGCCCGAAGTCCACCCCCGCCAGCAACGGCATGTGCATCAGCTCGGTGAAATCGGCGCCGGGCCGGAACGGGATGGCCAGGGGGGCCAATCGCAGCACCTGATCCGGCTGGTGCCAGGTGGCAAGGCCCAGCACCGCGTCCAGCCCCACGACCAGGGTCCACGCTACCGCCGGCTCGGCGGCGCGCAGGGCGCGCAGGGTGTCGGCGGTGAACGACGGGCCGTGGCGGTGGACCTCCAGGTCCGATACCTCGAACGCCGGGTTGCCGGCGGTGGCCAGGCGCACCATGGCCAGCCGGTGTTCCGCCGGTGCCAGCAGCGAGCGCTTGTGGGGTGGCGTTCCCGCCGGGATGAAGCGGATGCGATCCAGCCCCAGTGCCAGCCGGCACTGCTCCGCCACGGTGGTGTGGCAGAGGTGGACCGGGTTGAAGGTGCCGCCGAGGATGCCGACGCGCGGCCTACTCGCGGATTTGCCCGTCACCCAGCACCACGAATTTCTGGCAGGTCAGTTCGGCGAGGCCCATGGCGCCACGGGCATGGATGCGCGAGGTGCTGATGCCGATCTCGGCGCCTAGGCCGAACACGGAGCCGTCGTGCAGCCGCGACGAGGCGTTCACCTGCACCGACGCCGCGTCCACCTCGCGCACGAAGCGCATGGCGGTGGCATAGTCCCCGGTGACGATCACCTCGGTGTGTTGCGAGCCGTGGTGGCGGATGTGCTCCAGCGCCTGGTCGTAGCCGTCCACCACCCGCACCGACAGCTCCAGGGCCAGCCACTCCGTGTCGTAGTTGCCGTCCGTCACCGGCACCGCGCCGGGCATGTGGCGCAGGCTCTCGGGGCAGGCGTGCACGGTGACGCCCGCCGCGCGGTAACGCGCCGCCAGGCGCGGCAGGAACCGGTCCGCCACGGCCCGGTGCACCAGCAGGGTTTCCATGGCGTTGCACACGCCGGGGCGCTGCACCTTGGCGTTGAAGGCGATGTTCAAGGCCATGTCCAGGTCCGCCGCCTGGTCCACGTAGGTGTGGCACAGGCCCTTGTCGTGCTTGATGACCGGGATGCGGCTGTTCAAGGTGACGAAGCGGATCAACCCCTCGCCGCCGCGCGGGATCACCAGGTCGATGGCCTGCTCCTGCCGCAGCATGTGGCTGACCGCCTCCCGGTCGGTGGATTCAAGCAGGGCCAGGCAATGTTCCGGCAGGCCCGCCCCGCGCCCCGCCGCGTCGAGGATGCGGGCGATGGCGGTGTTGGAGTGGATGGCCTCCGAGCCGCCCTTCAGCACCACGCCGTTGCCGCTCTTGATGCACAGGGCGGCGGCGTCGGCGGTGACGTTGGGACGCGATTCGTAGACGATGCCGATCACCCCGATGGGTACGCGCATGCGCCCCACCAGAAAACCGCCGGGGCGGCGGGTCATGCCGGTGATCTCGCCCACCGGGTCGGGCAGGGCGGCCACCTCGCGCAGCCCCTGGGCCATCTGCCCGATGCGCTCCGCGTTCAGGGCGAGGCGGTCCAGCAGGGCGCCGGACAGGCCGTGCGCGCGGCCCGCGTCCAGGTCCTTGGCGTTGGCGGCGATGATGCCGTCCGCCTGGGCCTCCAGGGCGTCGGCCATGGCCAGCAAGGCGCGGTTCTTGACCTCGGCGGACAGCACCGCCAGGCGCGGGGCGGCGGCCTTCACCTGGTTGGCGCGTTCGGCAACGTAGCGGGCGATATCGTCCATCGTCGGATCCATTTCTTCGTGCATGACCGCCGGCTTGCGCGGTGGATGGACGCGGGTGCCGGGCGCGGCGGCGTGTTCCGGCTCCCCCTCGGGCACCCGGGCACATGATGCCACCCATTGACCAAAGGGTATCTAGTTTCTTACACTTCTATGCTTTCCTTCAAGGGGATTCGTGCGTGCGCCTGGCGCGGACGTTTCCCGCATGGCGTTTAGGGATCGGTAGGTAGGTGCTCTCCTCACTCTCGGAAAAGCTCGAAGGCGTTCTCGACCGGCTCAAGGGCCGCGGCGTCCTGACCGAGCACAACATCACCGACGCGTTGCGCGAGGTGCGTCTGGCGCTCCTCGAGGCCGACGTGCATTTTTCCGTGGTGAAGACCTTCATCGACCGGGTGCGCGAGCAGTGCCTGGGGGCCGGGGTGATGGAAAGCCTCAGCCCCGGCCAGCAGGTGGTGAAGATCGTCCACCGCGAGCTGACCGACCTGATGGGCAAGCGCAACGTGGCGCTGGACCTGCGCCCGGACGACCTGTCCGCCGTGCTGATGGTGGGCTTGCAGGGCTCCGGCAAGACCACCACCGTGGGCAAGCTGGCAAGGCGCCTGAAGGCGGATGGCAAGCGCGTGCTGATGGTCGCCTGCGACCTGCAACGCCCCGCCGCCATCCAGCAGCTCATCACCCTGGGCGAGCGCATCGACGTGAAGGTCCTCGCCCCCCGTGAGAGCGGTGGCGACCCGGTGGCCGCCGCCCGCGAGGGCCTGGCCCACGCCCGTGCCAACCGCTACGACGTGGTGCTGTTCGATACCGCCGGCCGCCTGCACGTGGACGACGCCCTGATGGCCCAGTTGGTGCAGGTGAAGGGCGCCGTGCAGCCGCACGAGGTGCTGCTGGTGGCCGACGCCATGACCGGCCAGGAGGCGGTGAACATCGCCGAGCGCTTCCACCAGGCGCTCACCGTCACCGGCATCATCCTCACCAAGCTGGAGGGTGACGCCCGCGGCGGCGCCGTGCTGTCCATGCGCCAGGTGACCGGCTGCCCGGTCAAGTTCGTGGGCATGGGCGAGAAGCTGGACGCCCTGGAGGCGTTCCACCCGGAGCGCATGGCCAGCCGCATCCTGGGCATGGGCGACGTGCTGTCGCTCATCGAGAAGGCCGAGGCCACCATCTCCCGCAAGGAGGCCGAGCAGGTCGCGGACAAGGTCAAGAAGGGTGGTTTCACCCTCGAGGACTTCCGCGACCAGCTGCGCCAGATCAAGAAGATGGGCTCGATAACCGACCTGCTGGGCATGATCCCGGGGGCCGGCAAGCTGGCCAAGAGCCTGCCCGCCGCCATGCCCGACAAGGAGCTGGGGCGGGTGGAGGCGATCATCAACTCCATGACCGTGCAGGAGCGCCGCAACCACACGATCATCAACGGCAGCCGCCGCAAGCGGATCGCCGCCGGCAGCGGCACGTCCGTGCAGGACGTGAACCGCCTGCTCAAGAACTTTGCCCAGGGCCGCAAGATGATGAAGCAGGTTGCGGGCGCCAAGGGCAAGCCTTACAAACTGAGGAACATGCTGCCGTTCTGAACCGGGCGGCATCGATTTGAACAAAGAGGACTCGTAAATGGCTGTTACCATCCGTCTGACCCGCAAGGGCCGCACCAAGCTCCCGTTCTACCGCGTGGTGGCCACCGACCAGCGTTCGCGCCGCGACGGCCGCTTCCTGGAGGTGCTGGGCACCTACGACCCGCTGGCCTCCGATGGGGGTGTGAAGCTGGACGTGGCGAAGATCCGCGACTGGGAGTCGAAGGGCGCCTCCATCACCCCGGTGGTCCGCGGCCTCATCAAGCGGGCCGCCGAGGGCTGACTGCCCTTGCCGACCGCTCCCGGCGCCGTCCGGCGCCAGGGTGCATGACATGACCGAGCGGGTTGCCGACAATCTGGTGTGTATCGGTGTCGGCGTGCGCGCGCACGGGGTGCGCGGCGAGTTGCGCGTGACATCCTTATCGGAACTGCCCGACCGGTTCTCCAAGGGGCTGCGCGTGGTGTGGCGGCGCGACGGGCACCCGGACCGGGTGCTCACCGTGCAGTCCGCCCACCCACAGGGGGACAAGGTGATCCTGCGGTTCAGCGGGATCGCCGACCGGACCGCCGCCGAGGGGTTGAACGGCGGCGGGCTGTGGGCCGCCGCCGACAGTTCGCCGCGGCTGGACGAGGGGGCCTATTACCACCACCAGCTCATCGGCCTTGCCGTTCAGGACGAGGCCGGGGCGCCGCTGGGCACCCTGACCGCCATCCTGGAGACCGGCGCCCACGACAACTACGAGGTGACCACCGCCGCCGGCGCGCGCTTCATGGTGCCCGCCGTGTCCGTCTTCGTGCGCCGGGTGGACCTGGATGGCGGCCGCATGGTGATCCGCCCGATCCCCGGGCTGCTGCCCGAGGCGGGCGGCGAGGGGTAACGCCATGCGCGCCGAGATCGTGACCCTGTTCCCGGAGATGGTGCAGGCGGTACTGGACGCCAGCATCCTGGGCCGCGCGCGGGAGGCGGGCCGGCTTGCCACC
The DNA here is from genome assembly GCA_016212085.1 of Nitrospirota bacterium. Lineage (GTDB taxonomy): Bacteria > Nitrospirota > JACRHL01 > JACRHL01 > JACRHL01 > JACRHL01. The sequence goes on from JACRHL010000005.1 coordinate 7,163, forward strand.
ACCATCACCAACCTGCGCGAATTCGGCCTGGGGCGCTACCGGCGCGTGGACGACGCGCCCTACGGCGGCGGCCCCGGCATGATCTTCCGCCCGGAGCCCGTGTTCGCGGCCGTCGAGACGGTGCTGGCGCGGGTGGCCGAGCCGTGCCGGCTGATCCTGCCCTCGCCCCAGGGGCGGCCGTTCACCCAGTCGCTGGCGGCGGAACTGGCCGCCGAGGCGCGGCCGCTGCTGTTCCTGTGCGGCCATTACGAGGGGATCGACGAGCGGATCTTGCAGGGGTTCGCCTTCGAGGAGGTCTCGCTGGGCGACTTCGTGCTCACCGGCGGCGAATTGCCCATGCTGGCGATGCTGGACGCCGCCGCGCGCCTGCTGCCGGGCGTGCTGGGCAATGCCGACTCCGCCGGAGCGGACTGCTTCTCGGAGGCGGTGGACGGCAGGCTCAAGTATCCGCAATACACGCGCCCCGCCGTGTTCCGGGGCATGGCCGTGCCCGACGTGCTGCGGTCGGGCCACCATCTGGAGATCGAACGCTGGCAGCGCGCCGAGGCGGCGCGCGCCACCCGCGAAAAGCGCCCGGACCTGCTGGCCGGGCCGGACGCGGGCAGCGCGGGCGGATAGGTGGCGGCGCTGTACGTGGCCCTGGTGCACGGGCCGGTGCTCAACAAGCACGGCGACCGGATCACCACCGCCGTGACCGGGCTCAACATCCACGACATCGCCCGGGCGGTGACCACGTTCGGCGGCAGCGGCTACCTGCTGGTGACCCCGCTGCCCACCCAGCAGCGCCTGGTGCGGCGCATCATCGGCCACTGGGAGGGCGGCTTCGGCAGCCGCTACAACCCGAACCGCAAGGAGGCGCTGGCGGCGGTGCGGGTGGCGGACACCCTGGCCGATGCAGCCGCGCTGGTCGCCGGAGCGGAGGGGGCTCAGCCCACCGTGGTGGCCACCTCGGCGCGCGCCGTGGACGGCGTGCCGCCGGTGGCCTATGCGGCGTTGCGCCGCCGGCTGGCGGCGGGTGGCCCGCCGGTGCTGCTGGTGTTCGGCACCGGATGGGGCCTGGCGCCGGAGGTGATGGCCGGGGTGGACGCGCTGCTGCCCCCGATCCTGGGGCCGGTGGATTACAACCACCTGTCGGTGCGCAGCGCCGTGTCGATCATCCTGGACCGGCTGGCGGGCGACCGGGAAACGGATTTAACGGAACGGTATTGATTTAAGCTCGGGATTCGGTCAAAATAGCGAATTCGGCTGCTTTGTTTGGAGTGGAGCAATGAACCGGCTACAGCGTCTTGAAAAATCCCTGATCCCGCAGAACCAGTACGACGCGTTCGCGGTGGGCGACACGGTGCGGGTGCACGTGAAGGTGCTCGAGGGTGGCAAGGAGCGCATCCAGGTGTTCGCCGGCGTCGTGATCGCCCGCAGCGGCGAGGCGGCGCGCGAGTCCTTCACCGTCCGCAAGGTGTCCTACAACATCGGCGTGGAGCGGACCTTCCCCATGCACTCCCCGAAGATCGACAAGGTCGAGCTGGTGCGCCGCGGCCACGTGCGCCGGGCCAAGCTCTACTACCTGCGCGACCTGCGTGGCAAGGCCGCCCGCATCTCCGAGAAGGACATGCGTGGCAAGGTGGCCGCCGCCGCCGTTGCCGAGGCCGTCGCGGCGGTTGCCGCCGCCGAGACCGTCGCCCCGGAGAGCGCGCCGGAGGCCGAGCCCCAGGGCTGATCGGGCCGCCGGTGGACCAGCCGCCGCTGTGGGAATACGAGGCGCGCGCCCTACAGCGGGGCGCGCGCCACATCGCTGGGATCGATGAGGCCGGGCGCGGTCCGTTGGCCGGCCCGGTGGTCGCCGCCGCGGTGATCCTCCATCCCGCCGACCCCATCGCCGGGGTCGACGATTCCAAGAAACTCACCGAACGCCGCCGCGAGGCCCTGTTTTCCGAGATCCAGGCGCGCGCCCTGGCGGTGGGGGTCGGCATCATCGAGCCCGGCGAGATCGACCGCATCAACATCTACCAGGCCACCCTGCGCGCCATGGCGCAGGCGGTGGCCGCCCTGTCCGCCGCCGGGGAGCACATCCACCCCGACCACCTGCTGATCGACGCCCTCACCCTGCCCGGCATGCCGATCCCCCAGCAAGGCATCATCAAGGGCGACGCCAAGAGCGCCAGCATCGCCGCCGCCTCCATCGTCGCCAAGGTCACCCGCGACCGGCTGATGGTTCACTACGACGGCCTCTACCCCGGTTACGGCTTCGCCGGCCACAAGGGCTACCCCACCCGTGCCCACCGGGACGCGATCCACCGCCTGGGGCCGTGCCCGATCCACCGCAAGACATTCCGTGGCGTGGCCGATACGATTCGGGATGGGCTGGCTGCCGAGGCGTAATCCCAAGGCGCTGGGGGGTGCCGGCGAGGAGGCCGCCGCGCGCCACCTGGCGGGCCTGGGGTTCGAGGTCGTGGCGCGCAACTACCGGGGCGCCGGCGGTGAGCTTGATATGATTTGCAGGGATGGCGACACCTTGGTGTTCGTGGAGGTCAAGGCGCGCGGTTCGGACCGGTTCGGTGGCGCCCCGTGGGCGGTGCCGCCCGCCAAGCGCCGGCAGGTGGCCAAGGTGGCGCGCGCCTACCTGACGGAGCGTGCCCTGTACGGCAAGGTGCCGTGCCGGTTCGACGTGGTGTTGATCGACGCCGGGCGTACCCCCTTCGGGGTGACCCACATCCCCGGCGCGTTTCAGGCGGATGCGGATTGACGTGTTGATCGGCCTCAACCAGAACGTCGCCGCGGACGGCTACATCTTCCATGTCCAGACGGAGGATGTGCCGGAGCGCGGCGAGCTGGTCACCCAGGTGTTCCTGGAGGGGCGCGTGCTGCACACCTACAGCCACGCCTATGGCGGCTGGAAGGCGCGGGACGATTGGCGCGACAAGGTCGCGGCCCAGGCCCGCCGCCAGCACACGGTGATGGTGGCGGCCATTATGCGTGGCCGCCTGACGCCCCGGGCGGGTAACCCGTGATACTCTATGTGAACCAAAGGGCCGCGGTCACCGGACGGCGGCGCTCATACGTTGTGAGGGCTTAGGGGCTTATGACCAACCGCACGAAACGCTTTGGCGGCGCCACGCTGGGCATCCTGTTCGCCCTGCTGCTCGGCTGCCTGATCGGCTACACACTGGACGACAAGCCGGTGATGGCCGAGGGCAACGCCACCACCGATCACCTGGCGGTGTTCTCGGAGGTGCTCGCGCACATCCAGAACAAGTACGTGGAAGAGGTGGACGTCGAGCAGCTCATCGATGGTGCCGTGAACGGCATGATCGCGACCCTCGACCCCCACAGCAGCTACATGAAGAAGGAGTCCTACACGGAGCTCAAGGTCGATACCAAGGGCGAATTCGGCGGCCTCGGCATCCAGATCAGCGTGCGCGACCACAAGCTGGTGGTGATCTCGCCCATCGAGGACACGCCCGCATTCCGTGAGGGCATCAAGGCCGGTGACCAGATCCTGAAGGTGGACGGCGAGGCCACCCAGGACATGACGGTCACGGAGGCGGTCGACAAGATGCGCGGCCCCAAGGGGTCCGATGTCACCCTCACCATCGTCCGCGACGGTGAGGACAGCAAGCCGTTCGACGTGGTCATCACCCGCGACATCATCAAGATCAAGAGCGTGCGCGCCAAGATGATCGAGCCGGGCATCGGCTATCTGCGCGTCACCCAATTCCAGGAGCGCACCGGCATCGAGGCCAGGGAGAAGCTGGACGAGCTGCGCAAGGAGAGCCTCCAGGGGCTGGTGCTCGACCTGCGCAACAACCCCGGTGGCCTGCTCACCGCCGCCGTGGAGGTGTCGGAACTGTTTCTCGATGACGGCAAGATGGTGGTCTACATCCAGGGCCGCGACGGCAAGCGCGACGAGTACTACGCCCACTCCGCCGATTCCGGTGGCGACTATCCCATCGTGGTGCTGGTGAACAACGGCAGCGCCTCGGCCTCGGAGATCGTTTCCGGCGCCCTGCAGGACCTGGGTCGGGCGGTCATCGTGGGAACGGTCACCTTCGGCAAGGGCTCGGTGCAGACCATCCTGCCCCTGTCCGACGAATCGGGGCTGCGCCTCACCACCGCCAAGTACTACACCCCCTCGGGCCGCTCCATCCAGAACACCGGCATCACGCCGGACATCGTGGTGGAATACAGCCCGGACAAGGATATTTCCAAGGAGCGCAAGCAGGCCCTGACCCGCGAGAAGGACCTCGACGGCCACCTGCCCAACCCCGACGCCGGCACCGAACCCGATTCCGAGACCGAGCCCGAAGCGAAACCCGAGCCAAAGCCCAAGCCCGAGACCAAGTCCGAAGCCCCCACCATTGGCGAGGTGGGCGGCACCGCCGACGAGCCAGCCCTCACCTCGGAGGAAGAGGAATACCTGCGCGACAACCAGTTGCAGGAGGCGGTGGATCTGCTCAAGGGCTGGCGCATCCTGCAGGGCAAGCAGCCGCTGCTGGTCACCGCCGGAGGGTGACGGCGGCCCGTCCGGCCTGCCGCCGCGCCACGGATGGAACGCGGTGACGCCACCACCCTGCTGCTGATCCGCCACGCCCCCGCCGATTCGGGCGGCGGCCTGCGCGGATGGCGCGATGTGCCGCTCACGGCGGATGGCCACGCCGTGGCCATCCGCATGGCGGACGCGGCGCGCGGATTGCCGCTGGATTTCATCTACACCAGCCACCTGGCGCGCAGCCGGTCCACGGCGGCCCCCATGGGCGCCGCGCTGGGCCGCTTTCCGCGTCCGCTTCGGGCGCTGGCGGAGCGCCGCTTCGGGGCGTGGGAGGGGCTGCCCGCCGCCGCGCTCCCCGCCGCCGACCTGGCACGCCTGTGGTCCGATCCGCGTTTCACGCCACCCGGCGGCGAATCCACCGCCGCCCTTGCCCGGCGCGTCACGCGGGCGGTGGCGGGCCTGTGCCGCCGCCACCCGGGCGGGACGCTGGCGCTGGTGACCCACGGCGGCCCGATCCGCGCCCTGCTCGGCCACTGGCTTGGGCTGGGGGTGGGTGCCATGCTGCGGCTGGACGTGGGCTGCGGCCACGCCGTGCTCGCCCAGCGGTTCGCCGACGGCGGCGTGCGCATCGCCGCGGTGGGCCTGCCGCCGGCGGCATGGGCGGACACGCTCCGTGGCCAGTTTCCCGCCCCGGTCATTCCGCGTTGAACCGAAAGGAAGCGTGATGCGAGTCGCCCCCCCGGCCTGGTGCCTGCCCCTGATCTGCGCGCTGCTGCTGGCGTGGCCCGCGCCGGCCCGCGCCGGCAAGGCGTTGGACAGTGCGGACGTGTTGCAGTTGCAGGCCATTTCCGACACCTTCGTGCGCATCGCCGCCAAGATCACCCCGGCGGTGGTGGGCGTGTCCACCAGCCGCGTGGTGCAGGACGGCGCGGGGGTGCCGACCGACCCCTATTCCCGCTGGTTCTTTGGCGACCGCGACCCCAGCCCGCGCCACCGGGAGGAGGAGGGGCTGGGATCCGGCGTGCTGATTTCGGCGGATGGGGTGATCGTCACCAACGCCCACGTGGTGGACGGCGCCGACCACATCAAGGTGACCCTGTCCGACCGCCGCAGCTTCAAGGCGGAGGTGGTCGGCGTGGACGGCAAGACCGACCTGGCCGTGCTGCGGGTCGAGGCGACCAACCTGCCGTGGGTGCCGCTGGGCGATTCGTCGCGGCTGCGACCCGGCGAGATGGTGCTGGCGGTGGGCAATCCGTTCGGCCTGAACCAGACGGTGACCATGGGCATCGTCAGCGGCGTCGGCCGGCAGGGGGTGGGCATCACCGACTACGAGGATTTCATCCAGACCGATGCGGCCATCAACCCGGGCAATTCCGGTGGCGCCATGGTCAACACCCGTGGCGAGCTGATCGGCATCAACACCGCCATCTTCACCCAGAGCGGCGGGTACGAGGGGATCGGCTTCGCCATCCCCTCCAACCTGGTGAGCACGGTCAAGGACAGCCTGATCGCCCATGGCCGGGTGGTGCGCGGCTGGCTGGGGGTGTCCATCCAGGAGATCACCCCGGAGCTGGCCAGTCAGTTCCGCCTGCCGTCGCCCCGGGGCGCGCTGGTCACCAACGTGATTCCCAGCGGCCCGGCGGCCCAGGCGGGCCTTAAGCGTGGCGACGTGATCCTGGCCATCGGCGGCACCGAGATCGGCTCGCTGGCGGAACTGCGCCTGCTGGTGGCGGGCACGCCGGTGGGCAAGCGGGTAGCGGTGCGCCTGCAGCGCGAGGGAAAGCCGGTGACGGCCCAGGTTACCCTGGGCGAGCTGCCGGAGGATCTGGCCGCCCTCGACGAGGGCGGCGGCGTGGTGCCCGACGGGTACGACAATGTGCTGTCGGGGCTGAGCGTGGGGGAGCTGAACCGCGACAACGCGCGCCGCTTTCAGGTGGATGCGGACACCCGGGGGGCGGTGGTGCTCGACGTGGCACCGGGCTCCGCCGCCTCCCGTGCCGGCATGATGCCCGGTGACGTGGTGGTCGAGGTGGACCGCCAGGAGGTGAGGAATCTGGCCGACTATACCCGTCTGGCCCGGCAGGTGGCGGCGGGCGAGCAGGTCTTGCTGCTGGTGTCGCGCCAGGGGCAGACGTTGTACGTGGGGGTCGCGCCCTGACCGCCGGTGAGCCCGCGCATGGCCGGCATGGCCCCGGCGCCTTGGCTTACGGGAAAACGGGCTCCGTCAGCGCCTTGCCGTCTGGATTGACAGTCCCCGGTGCGTTGATTTTTGCTACCATGCCCCGGGGGGCGCCCGGCCGCCGGGCATGCCCAAAAGGGGAGGGAGGGGCCATGGCGGTGGCAAAACGGATCCAATCCATCGCGGCGATTCGGTCCATGGGCGACCAGTTGCTGACCGAGTGCTATGTGGTGGGCATCGGCTATTCCGGCCTGTCCGCCATGGCCGAGCACCCGGTGCCGCCGGGCACGCCGGTGCTGGTGGACATCACCTTCGTCGGCGCCACCGGCGCCGTGGAGGCCGAAAGCGTTGCGGGGCGGGTGCTGCGCTGCCGCGAGCGGCCCGGCGCCTGCCAGATGGATGTGGCCTTCGTCCAGGCCCTGCACCCGGAGTCGCCGTCGCGGCTGGCGGCGTTCATTCAGCGCGATCTGGGGCCGGAGCGTCCGGCAGCAGGGCCGCCACGCTATCATGAAGCAGCGGGCGGAAGCGCCTGATGGCGTCCGCTCCCTTATCGTCCGGGTGCAGCCGGTTGCTGAGCAGCACCACCACCCAGCCCCGCTCCAGGTCGATCCACACCGAGGTGCCCGTGTAGCCCAGGTGCCCCACCGCGTGCGGCCCGAAGCGGGTGCCCGCGCTGGATGCGCCGGACGGCGTGTCGAACCCCATGGCCCAGCTCGATCCGGGCACCGCCCAGCGCGTCAGGAACCGCCGTGCCAGTCCGGGGGCGATCCAGCCCGAGTCCCCCCGGTATGCGGCCAGCACGGCCCGCGCCCAGCGCCCCACGTCGGCGGCGCTGGCGAACAGCCCCGCGTGGCCGGACACCCCGCCCATCACGTAGGCATTGTCGTCGTGCACCACGCCGCGCAGCACCCGGCGGCGCCATGGGCAGTCGAGGGTGGCGGCCAGGGGCGCCGCGCCGAACGTCCCCTCGCGGTGGTCCGCATTGTAACGGGCGCTGGCCAGGCCCAGGGGGGCGGCCACCCGTTCCCGGAACAGGGGGTCGAGCCCCGTCCCGGTGGCCCGTTCCAGCACCTCGCCCAGCAGGATGAAGCCCAGGTCGCTGTAGACGCCGCGCGTGCCCGGCGGGGCTTCCAGCGGTTCGGCGCAGATGCGCGCGAGGATGTCGGCGCGTGCCGCGGCGCCCACACCGTGGACGGCCCGCGCGGCCTCGTGATAGGGGCGCCAGGCGGGCAGGCCGGCGCTATGGGTGAGCAGGTGGCACAGGGTGACGGCGCGGCGCCAGGCAGGCTCCGGGCCGTTCGCGAAGGCGGGCAGCCACGCCACCAGTGGCGCGTCCCACTTCGCGCCCAGTTCGTCCGCCAGCGCCATGCACAGGCTGGCGGTGACCATGGGCTTGGTGAGCGAGGCCAGGTCGAACACCGTGTCGTCCGTCATGGGCAGCGCTTCCGGGCGCACCTGGCGCCGGCCGACGGCCAGGGTCAGCGGCGCGAAACCCGGTGCCCAGGCCCACAGCACCGCACCGGGGAACACCCCCTCGGAAACCCCTGCCGCGAGCACGTGGCGGAGGCTGGTGGACTGCGCCATTGTGAGCAGTGGCGCGGGATTGCGGTGGAGGTGACTCAAAATTTGCGGCGCATGGGTTGATTGACCGGATATCCTGCTTTATCGTACTATCCAACTACACGCTGAAACCAAGCCTTTCATCTCAGACTATAGTCTCTACACCCTCATAACATCCTTTAGAGAGAAGGGGAACGCTGATGGCATTGATGATTACCGAGGAGTGCATTAACTGCGCGGCCTGTGAGCCCGAGTGCCCGAACGAGGCGATTCACGAGGACGATCCCGTCTACGTGATCGAGCCGGATCTGTGCACCGAGTGCGTGGGTTTCCACGACGAGGCCCAGTGCGCCGCCGTGTGCCCGGTGGACTGCTGCGTTCCCGATCCCAACCACGAGGAGACCGAGGAGCAGTTGATGGCCAAGAAGGATCGCATTCACCCGAACGGGTAAGCGAGCCGGCCACTGTTCGTACCGAAAGGCCCGCCCTTTTCCGGGGCGGGCCTTTCTTGTTTGATCCGACCGTTGCCACGGGAGAGGGGACGATGCTGCACACGCACCCGCGCCAGATCGTGCTCGACACGGAAACCACGGGGCTGAGCCCCACTGATGGCCACCGCGTGCTGGAGATCGGCGCCGTGGAGCTGGTCAACCTGCATCCCACGGGAAACCGCTTCCAGGTCTACCTGAACCCGGAGCGGGACATCCCGGACGACTCCATCCGCATCCACGGCATCACCAACGAGCGCGTGGCCGGGGAGCCCAAATTCTTCGAGGTGGCCGAGCGCTTCCTGGAATTCATCGCCGACTCCCCCTTGGTGATCCACAACGCCGCGTTCGACCTGGCGTTCCTGAACCACGAGCTGACCCGGTGCGGCAAGCCGGACCTGTCGGCACACCCGGTGATCGACACCCTGGCCGAGGCCAGGCGCCGTCACCCGCGCCAGCGCAACAGCCTGGATGCCTTGTGCCGCCGCTACGAGGTGGACAGCGCCCACCGCACCCTGCACGGCGCGCTGCTGGACGCGGAGATATTGACCGACGTGTACGTGGCCATGCTGGGCGGGCACCAGACCGTGCTGGTCGGCATGGAGGAGCAGTGGGGCGCCGGTGACGGCCCGTCGGCCGGGATGGCGGATGGTGCGGCGCCTGATGCGGTGGCGGCGCCCGCGTGCGGCCTGATCCCCGCCGGGGCGACGCTGCCCGCGGGCCGCCGGCCGTTGCTGGCGGCCACCTCGCCGGAGGAGCTGGAGGCCCATGGCGCGCTGCTCAGGCGCCTGGGTGAGGCGTGCATCTGGCAGGCGGCGCCCGCCGAGGCCTGATCCCGATCAGATCCGGTTCTTGAAGTAGATCACCAGGTCGCGCACCGAGATGATGCCGACCACGGTGCCGCGCTCCGTCACCACCAGGTGGCGGATGCGCTTCTCGCTCATGATCTCGTTGGCGTCGGTGAGGGTCTGGTTGATGTCGATGGTGATGAGCGGGGAGCTCATCACGGTCTTGGCCAGCGTGGCCTCGGGCTTGAGGCCGGCGGCCACCGCGCGGCGCACGATGTCCGTCTCGCTCAGGATGCCCTGGTATTCCCCGTCCTGCTTGACCAGCACGGCGCCCACCCGATTCGCCAGCATGGATTCGGCCACCTTGGTCAGGGTGTCGTCGGCCTTTACCCAGCAGATGTCCCGGTTCATCAAGACCGCCAACGGCATCATTGCGTGCGCCCTCCCGCAAGGAAATGGTGAATGCCCCATCCTACCATCTGTGGCGGAATGCGGCAAATGGGTTCCGCCGGCGGCGCGCGGCCGCAATTCGCTAACGCGCCAGTCGCCTTAGGGCGAGCGGCATGAGCAGGGCCAGGGCGGCGAACAGGAGCACGTTGCACACGCTCACCACGTGCCGGAAGCGCGCCACCAGCGCCTCGGGAACCGGCCCGTCGGGGGTGCCGCCGATATCCAGGCCGCCGTTCCAGTAGAGCACCCCCAGTGCCGCCATTGCCAGCGCCGCCAAGGCCAGTGTCACAAGGCGTACATCCCGGCGCCGCCACAGGGGCCGGCACACCATCGAGGCCAGCACGCAGAACAGCACGAAACCGATGCCCGCCGCCAGCCAGTTGCCCTGGCGCACGGCCACCGATGCGTGGTGCGCCACGCCCGGCGGCACCGGTGCCATCAGCACGCCGGGAATCAGGATCAGGCCGACGAAGCCCAGGGCGGCCACCGCGCCGCCCTGGCGCAGCGTGGGTGCGCCGCTGGCGTGCAGCACCGGCGTGAGGATGAGGGCCATGGCGGTGGCCAGCGCCACGGAACCGATAACGGTCCACAGGGCGCGCGCCGCGCCGTGGTCCACCGCGCCGCCCATCTCGAACGCCTCCGCCTGGAACAGCAGGGGCGAGGCCAGGGTGAGGGTGGCGGCGGCGTAGATCAGCCCGGCCGGAACGCCCGCCGCGACGGCGGCGGCGATCAGGCCGCGAACGGAGGCGGGCACAAGGCTAGTGGCAGGGGAAGCCCGCCGCGTGGCGGATGTCGTGCAGGGCGTCGTGCACCGCCGGATAGGGGGCAAAGCCCACCACGCCCAACAGGGCAAGCCCGAGCAGCGCCGGGATCATGAGCGGCAGCGCGCGGCGGGCGGCAACGGAGAGGGTGCGGGAAACGGCGGACGGGGTCATGGGTTCCTCCTCGGGACGGACGATGGTCGCACCGCGGCAGGTCTCCTGGCTCGCGCGTCATCACCCCCGGACGGCCTTCCCAGGCCATGGGGCCCAGTGGCGCGCGGGGTCCGGGGATTCGGCGCTTACAGTGGCGGGACCGCACCGGACTCGCACCGGTTTCCCTCTTCGGCCGGGAAAGCTCCCGGCACCGCGAGGGGTGGATTAAACACCAATCGCGGGTAAGGGTCAACGGGAATCGCCGCCGGCCGTAACCGGGGCGCGGGGCCGCTCAACCGGGCGGAAAGTCCCGTTCCAGGCCGGCCACGCCACCCAGCAGGTGGCGGCGCACCAGGTCCAGCGCGCGGGTCACGGAACGCTGGATCACCCGCGGCCGGTCGCCCATGTGGTGGAAGGTGCGGCAGAAGGTGCCGTCGGCGGCGGTCAGCGCCATCACCACCGTGCCCACCGGTTTCTGCCCGGTGCCGCCGGTGGGGCCGGCGATGCCGGTCACCGCCACGGCGATGTCGGCGTGGGAACGGGCCAGGAGCCCCTCCGCCATGGCGCGGGCCACCGGCTCGCTGACCGCCCCGTGCGTGGCGATGAGCGCCTCGGGCACCCCCAGCGCCTCCACCTTGGCGGCGTTGGAGTAGCTCACCACCCCCCGGTCCACGTAGTCGGAGGCCCCGGCAATGGCGGTGAAGGCGGCGCTGAGGGCCCCGCCGGTGCAGCTTTCGGCGGTGGCCACCCGCTTGCCCGCGCGGCGCAGGGCATCCCCCACCACCTGGGCAAGGGGGGCGTCGGTCTCCGTGAAGACGTGGTCGCCCAGGGCGCCCCTGGCGGCTGCGGCGGCCAGTGCCAGGGTGTCCGGGCTGGCGGCGGCCAGGTGCACGTCCACCGCCAGCGGCTTGGCCGACACACCCACTTCCACGGCGGCAAGGTCGTGCCGCTCCAGGGCGGCGCGCACCCGCCGCTCCACCTCCCGTTCCGTGAGGCCCACGGTGCGCAGCAGCGCCCGGTGCCGGGTGGCGCCGCCAAACAGGGGCGCCGCCCGCCGCGCCACCTCGGGCCACATGGCCCGCAGCTCCCACGGCACGCCGGGCAGGGCGGCCAGGGCGCGGCCGCCCTGGGCGAACCAGATGCCCGGCGCGCTGCCCTTGGGGTTGGCGATGGGCTCGCCCCCCTGGGGCAGTGGGTAGGGCGGCCGGCCGTCCCGTTCCGGCCCCGCCACCAGCGGCACCCCCAGGGCGGCGGCCAGCACCGGGCGGGTCAGATCGTCGCCGGTGGGGCCGAGGCCGCCGGACATGACCACCAGTGTCGCCGCGCGGAACAGGGTGCCGATGGCCAGGGTCAGGCGCTCCCGGTCGTCGCCCACCACGGTGATGCCGGCCACGGGGATGCCCATCTCGGAGAGACGCCCGGCCAGGAACGGGCCGTTCACGTCGCTTACCCGGCCGGTCACCAGTTCGCTGCCGGTGATGAGGATGTGGGCCACGCCGGGGGTTGCGTGCATGGGCGCGTCACCAGCCGCTGAGGTAAAGGGTCAGGTGCAGGGCGGCGGCGGCGTAGATCCCCGCCAGGATGTCGTCCGCCATCACCCCCAGGCCGCCACCAAGGCGCCGCTCCGCCCAGCGGCACGGGAACGGCTTGGTGATGTCGAACAGCCGGAACAGGGCGAAGCCCAGCAGCAGGTGCGGAAGGGTGGGGGTGACGGCGATGAGGGTGACCAGAATTCCGGCGATCTCGTCGATGACGATGGCGCCCGGGTCCTTGACGCCGAAGCGCCGTTCCGCGACGCCCGCCGCCACCACCCCCAGCGCGCAGCAGGCGGCGGTGGCCAGCAGGTACGGGGGCAGCGGCAGCGCCAGCAGCGGCCAGGCGATCAGCAACCCCACCAGGCTGCCGAAGGTGCCCGGCGCCTTGGGGAGGTATCCGCTGCCGAAACCGGTGGCGATGAACACCAGGGCGCGGTTTGTGTATGAGGGCTTGGAAGGGGGGGGCGCGGCCATGGTGGAGAACGTAGCACGGGCCGATGGGCGGATCAACGCGCCCCGCGCCCCGCACCGCTAAAGGCCGTGGCCGCAATGTGCCGATGAGACGGACATATTCGTTGTGATCCCGTGCCGTGGGTGCCGCGCCGCGCCCCCGGCGCCTCCGATGAGAAGGTGCGATCTTGATCCAGAAACAGGCCCCCGTGACCACCCACAAGCTGCTGCGCCACCGGGACTATCCGGGCATTCACCAGCTTCCCAGGTACTTCGAGGTGGGCGGATACCAGACGTTGCACCAGGTGCTGGGCAAGGTACCGCGCGCGGAGTTCATCGAGTGGCTGGCGGTTTCCAAGCTGCGCGGGCGTGGCGGGGCCGGCCAGCCGGTGGCCAAGAAGTGGCGCCGCATGGCGGACATACCCGGCCAGCGCTACGTGATCGCCAACGGCGACGAATCGGAACCGGGCACCTTCAAGGACAGGGAGCTGATGGAGGAAAACCCCCACCAGCTCATCGAGGGGGTGATCCTGGCCGCCTACGCGGTGCAGGCCACCAAGGCCTTCATCTACGTGCGGCTGGAGTACGAGGAGGCCCAGGCGCGGGTGCGGCGGGCCATCGACGACGCCCGTGCCGCCGGCATCGTCGGCACCGACATCATGGGTTCCGGCGTGGAGTGTGACATCCAGATGTTCGTGTCCGGCGGCGCCTACATCTGCGGCGAGCAGACCGCCCTCATCGAGAGCATCGAGGGCAAGCTGCCCATCCCGCGCCCCAAGCCGCCGTTTCCAACCGTCAGCGGCCTGTGGGGGCGCCCCACGGCGGTGCAGAACATCGAGACCATGATGGCCATTCCCCTGGTGGTCACCGAGACGCCAGAGGGTTTCGCCGCCATCGGCTCCAGGAATTCGCCCGGCCCCAAGGTGTTTTCCATGAGCGGCCACATCGCCCGGCCCGGCAACTACGAGGTGCCCATGGGCACCACCCTGCGCACCCTCATCCAGATGGCCGGCGGCATCCCCGGCGGGCGCTTCAAGGCCGCCCTCACCGGTGGCGCGGCCAGCGCCTTCGTCACCGAGGCATACCTGGACACGCCGCTGGACTTCGACTCCCTGCGGGGGGTGGGGGCCGAGTTCGGCACCGGCGCCATCATGATCTTCGACGAGCACACCTGCATGGTGGGCGCGGCGCAAAGCCTGCTGCGCTTCTTCCGCGACGAGTCGTGCGGCAAGTGTACCCCGTGCCGGGAGGGCACCTTCCACATGCACAACTGGCTGGCCATGATCGAGGACGGCCAGGGCACCCGGAGGGACACCGACAACTTGGCACGCCTGTCGGGCATGATCCCCGGCACCACCTGCTGCGCCCTGGCGGACGGGGCGTGCATGCCGGTGGCCAGCGCCCTCAAGCATTTCATGGACGAGTTCACCTATCACATCGAACACGGCCACTGCCCGCCCGGCGAACGCCCCGTGCACCTGCCGTACGACGACGTGGAGGGCGTGTACCACACCGGTGATACGGTGGGCATGCCGCCGGCGCAGCACCACGAGTAGCGGCGCATAATCCGGCGCGTGGACGCCGGAGCGCGCTATACTGGCCGCCGGACCCAGGCGGGAAGCGCGACGTTGCACGAATTCACACCCCCATCCGGCACGCTGCTCGGCGTGGGCCTTGGCCCCGGCGATCCCGCGCTGATCACCCTCAAGGCGGCGGACGCCGTGGCGCGCACCCGCGTGCTGGCGGTGCCGGTCAAGGCGCGCGGGGCGGAAAGCTTCGCCCGGCGCATCGTGGCAGGGCGCATCACCCCGGCGCACACGGTGCTGGAGCTGGTGTTTCCCATGCGTTCCGACCCGGAGGTGCTGCGCCCCCACTGGCAGCGCGCGGCGCAGGCCATCCTGACGCACCTGGACCGGGGGGAGGACGTGGCCTTTCTGTGCGAGGGAGATCCGTTCACCTTCGGCACCTTCATCTACGTGTTCCGCGAGGTGGCGCGGCTGCGCCCGCACGCGCCGGTGGAGGTGATTCCCGGCGTCAGCGCCTACCACGCCGCTGCCTGCCGCACCCTTACCCCCCTGGCCGCCGGGGACGACCGGCTGTGCGTGCTACCCGCCACCTACGGGGTGGAGGTGGTGGAAACCATGCTGGAACGGTTCGACACGGTGGTGCTCCTCAAGGTGAAGCCGGTGATGGACGCGCTGCTCGACATGCTGGCCCGCACGGGGCTCACCGGTCACGCGGTGTTCGTGAACAAGGTGGGCACCGACGAGGAGGCGGTGGTGACCGACGTGGCCTCCCTGCGCGGCCGGAAGCTCGACTATCTGTCGTTGATGCTGGTGCGCAACCCGGCACGGGTCAAGGAGCCGGTGCTGCGCGGTTGCCGGCCCAAGGTGGGGGCGTGAAGGCGCTCAAGGTGATCGTGGTGGGCATGGCGGTGGTGCTGGTGGCCGGCTTCGTGGCGCTGTTCGTGACGTGGCAGGACAGGCGCGTCGCCAGGCGGGAGGTTCCGGCGCCGGCCGCCGCGCGGCCGCCCGAGGCCGGGGACGGCCGGGTGGTGCTGCCCGCCGGCAGCCGCGTGGTGGGCGTGGCGTCGGCGGAAACCATGCTCGATGTGCTGGTGGAGAACGGCGACGGCACCCGCGACGTGTACCAGGTCGCCCGTGACGGCGGCGGGGCCGTGCAGGGCGTCCTGCGTTTCCGCCCGGAAGCGCCGTAGGCCGTGGCGCGCAAGACCAAGAACAAACCCACCGCCCGCCGTGGCGGCGGCAAGGCCCTGTCCATGCTCCTGTACGCGGCGGTCAAGCGCGCCGGCGGCGTGCCCATGGCGGCGGGCGAGCTGATGCACCGGCTGTCCCTGCCCCGCGCCCGCAAGGTGGAGGTGCGCGACGCGCTCTCCGACCTGGTGCAGGCGGGCAAGCTGGCACGTCTGCGCGGCAGCTATGTGGTGCCGGAGCAGATGGGCGGGGTGACCGGCCGCTTCATCGGCCACCCGGACGGCTTCGGCTTCGTGGTGCCCGAGGGCGGCGGCGAGGACGTGTACGTGCCGCGCAGCGAGGTGAAGGGTGCCATGCACGGCGACACGGTGACGGTGCGGGTGGTCACCGGGCGCGACGGCCGCACCCAGGGGGGCGCCCTGGCGATCGTCACCCGCGCCCACGCCACCCTGGTGGGGCGGCTCGACCGTTGGCGCGGCCGCTGGCGGGTGCTGCCCCTGGAGGAGCGTTTCGGCCGCGAGGTATGGGTGGACCCGAAGGGCGCCGAACAGGCCCGCCAGGACGACCTGGTGCTGGTGGCCATCACCGCCTACCCGGACCGGGGCGAGCCCATGGCCGGCCGGGTGCTGCGCGTGCTGGGCGACGGCACCGACGCGGCGCGCGACAGCGAGGTGCTGCTGGCCGCCGCCGGGGTGGACCCGCAGTTTCCCGCCGCCGCCGCCGAGGATGCGGAGCGTCTGCCGCAGAAGGTGCTCCCCCGCGACCGGGAGGGCAGGATCGACCTGCGCGACCTGCCCACGGTCACCATCGACGGCGAGTACGCCAAGGATTTCGACGACGCCGTGTCCCTTGTGGCCGGGCCCGATGGCGCCGTCACCCTGTGGGTGCACATCGCCGACGTGGACCACTTCGCCCCGCCGGGCTCCGAGCTGGACCAGGCGGCCCGCGAGCGCGGCACCAGCATCTATCTGCCCGACATGGTCGTGCCCATGTTCCCGGAAGCCCTCTCCAACGGCATCTGCTCCCTGAAGCCGGAGGTGGACCGGGTCACCCTCACCGCCGAGATGGTGTTCGACGGGAACGGCCACCGCACCGCCCGGCGCATCTATCCCTCCGTCATCCGCAGCGACGCGCGCCTCACCTACACCCAGGTGAACGCCATGCTGGTGGATGCGGACGCCGCCCTGCGCGAGCGCTTCGCCCCGCTGCTGCCCATGCTGGAGGGGATGGCGGCCCTCGCGGCCCAGCGCCAGGCCATCCGCGAGGCGCGCGGCAGCCTGGATTTCGACCTGCCCGAGATGCTCATCGTGCTCGGCGAGGGCGGCGAGATCCACGACATCGTGCAGCGCCCGCGGGCGGTGGCGGAGCGGCTCATCGAGGAGTTCATGCTGGCCGCCAACGAGGCGGTGGCGGAATGGCTGACGGAGGGCGAGTGGCCGGTGGTGTACCGGGTCCACGAGGACCCGGACCTGGAAAAGCTGGCCGCCTTCGTGCCCGTGGCGCGCAACATCCTGGGGCCCGACGTGCCCATCCCCGCCTTTTCCGGCGTGCCCGAGCCCAGGACTCTGCAACGGCTGCTCAAGGTGGCGCAGGGCCACCCGGGGGAGCGCGTGCTCAATTCCCTTTTGGTGCGCTCCCTCAAGCAGGCGCGCTATACCGGCGAGCACCTGGGCCACTACGGCCTGGCCTCGCCCTGTTACTGCCACTTCACCTCCCCCATCCGCCGCTACCCGGATCTGATGGTGCACCGCCTGGTGAAGCACCGGCTGAACAACGGCGAGTACCGGCGCCTGCGCTGGATCGGCGAACTGGAGGGCACGGCGCAGCTCGCCTCCGAGCGGGAGCGGCGCGCCATGAACCTGGAGCGTCAGGTGGTGGCCATCAAGAAGTGCCGCTACCTGGCCCGCCACGTGGGCGACGTGCTGGCCGGGGTGATTTCCTCCGTGGCCCGCTTCGGCCTGTTCGTGGAACTGTCGGTGGCGGGCCACGAGGGGCTGGTGCATGCGGACCAGCTTCCGAAGCCGGTGGTGCACGACGAGCGCCACATGGCGCTGTTCATCGGCCGGGGCGGCCGGCACCTGGGCATCGGCGACCCGGTGCGGGTGGAGGTCCTGCACGTGGACGTGCTGGCGGCCAAGGTGTCCCTGGCCCTGGCGGACGACGTCTAGCAGGACTATTGAAAAAGTCCCACCCCCGGACTTATTCGATTCGAAACCGGACAGGCGCGGTTTCTCGATTTCTCCGGAGTTCACGCGCTTGCGCGCGCTGAGTCCTGCTAGGGCCTGTTGACACAAAGGCAAAGGCGGCGACGGAGCCCATTTTTTTGCAAACCGAGGCGCGGCGCGCGGGCCGTACCGGCCGTACGGGCGAGCGCTGCAACGCAAGGGTTGCGAAAAAATGGGCCGTCCCTTCGGGTTGTGCCCCGAACGGCCCCATGCCGCGTTGCGCGTCGCTCATTCAGCTTACGCCAAACCACGCTTCCGCGCGCCTTGCCTGGTGCCGTTCGGGGCGCAACGCCGCGCTTGCCATTTGTGTTGACAGGCCCTAGACGATCACCCCCAGCACCGGAGTGCCGATCCCGGCGCGCAGCGCGTTCGCCGCCGACCCCTCCCGCAGGAACACCTCGATGTGGCCCGCGCTGCCCAGCAGGGCGCCCACGGTGCCCTTGGCGATGTCCGCATAGGCGTTCGCCAGGGGCAGGGTCATGCCCTCCACCCGCAGGGCCGCAAGCTCCACCGCGTGGCGCGTGTCCAGGTTGGTGATCAGGTTGCCAAAGCGGTCCACGTGCACCACCCGGCCGTGCCAGCCGTCGTCCCGCCGCTCCGGCCCGGAGGTGCGCGCCGCGGTCGGCGTGTCGATGGGCTGGCCGAGGCGCTCCAGGGAGATGCCGGCGGCCAGGTGCGCCGCCGCCGGCGCGAACACGTCGCGGCCATGGAAGGTGCTGCTGCGGGCCTCCGGCAGCAGGGGCGACTGGGAGATGTCGAACACCCGCGCGGGGCCGTCCGCGTCCAGCAGCGGCGCCAGCACGCCGTTGTCGGGCCCCACGAAGCGGGCGCGCCGTCCGGCGGCGGCCAGGGCGCGGCGCCGGGTGCCCACCTCCGGGTCCACCACCACCAGGTGGATGGTGTCCGGGGGAAAGTAGGGGAGTGCCTGGAGGACGGCGAAGGTGGCCGCCTCCGTGTCGAACGGCGGCACCTCGTGGGTGATGTCGACGATGCGCGCCTCGGGGGCGATGCCCAGGATCACCCCCTTCATGACCCCCGCGTAGGGGTCGCGCGCCCCGAAATCGGTGGTGAGGGTGATGATCACCGGCACGGCTGTCAGTGGAAGGTGACGGCCTGGATCTCGTACTCGCGGGTGCCGCCGGGGGCCACCAGGGTCACGTCGTCGCCGGCGGACTTGCCGATCAGGGCGCGGGCCATGGGCGAACGCACCGAGATGCGGTTGGCGTTCAGATCCGCCTCGGCCACCCCCACGATCTGATAGGTGACCTTCTTCTCCGTGTCCATGTCGAGCAGGGTGACGGTGGCGCCGAAGGTCACCCGGTCGCCGGACAGGGTGGTCACGTCGATGATGTCGGCGGTGGCGATCTTGGTCTCGATCTCGCGGATGCGCCCCTCGATGTGGCCCTGCCGGTCCTTGGCGGCGTCGTACTCGGCGTTCTCGGACAGGTCGCCGTGGCTGCGGGCCTCGGCGATGGCCTCGATGACCGCCGGCCGTTCGACCACCTTGAGATGCTCCAGTTCGCGCTTCAGCTTCTCATAGCCCTGGATGGTAATCGGTTCGCGCATGCGTCACACCCTAATCGAGAAAAAGGCCTGTCCTATAAAAAATAGCAAACGCCGACCGCGGCCGCACGGGGCGGTGGCGCGATTCGGCGTTGTTGTGAGGATGGAGCGGCCCTGCCGGGCCTTGCCCCGATCTACATATGATAATCCTGGATGGCCCGGATTCGCATCCCCTTTTTGGCCAGGGCGCCGATGGCGCACACCGCCGCCCGGCCGGCGGCGACGGTGGTGAAGTAGCTCATCTTCTGGGTGATGGCCTCGCGCCGGAGCGAGAACGAGTCGGCCTGGCCCTGGGCGTCACCCACCGTGTTGATGGTCATGGCGATGTCGCCGTTCTTGACCAGGTCCACCACGTGCGGACGGCCCTCCTTCACCTTGTTCACCCGTTCCACGGACACGCCGGCCTCGGCCAGGGCGGCGCAGGTGCCCTGGGTGGCCACCACCTTGAAGCCCAGCGCCACCAGTTCGCGGCCGATGCCGACGATGGCCGGCTTGTCGCTGTCGCGCACGCTCAGGAAAACGGTGCCGGCGACGGGCAGCGACGCCCACGCCCCCTCCTGCGACTTGGCGAACGCCTGCGGGAACTCGGCGTCGATGCCCATCACCTCGCCGGTGGAAAGCATCTCCGGCCCCAGCACCGGGTCCACCCCCGGGAACTTGTTGAAGGGGAACACCGCCTCCTTCACCGCCACGTGGCCCAGGCCGCCCACGAAGTCGGGTTCGGTCACCCCCTGTTCGTCCAGGGAGCGGCCGAGCATGCACTTCATGGCCACCTTGGCCCACGGCGTGCCGGTGGCCTTGCTGACGAACGGCGTCGTGCGCGAGGCGC
Source organism: Nitrospirota bacterium (assembly GCA_016212085.1). Taxonomy (GTDB): domain Bacteria; phylum Nitrospirota; class JACRHL01; order JACRHL01; family JACRHL01; genus JACRHL01. The sequence goes on from JACRHL010000005.1 coordinate 27,344, forward strand.
GCGGGTTGACCTCGATGATGAACACCTGGCCGCCCTTCACGGCGAACTGCACGTTCATCAGCCCCACCACCCCCAGGGCCACGCCGATCTCGCGGGTCTGGCGGGCGATCTCGGTGACGATGTCCGCCTTGAGCGAGAACGGCGGCAGCGAGCAGGCCGAATCGCCGGAATGGACCCCCGCCTCCTCGATGTGCTCCATGATGCCCGCCACCACCACGCGGCTGCCGTCACCCACCGCGTCCACGTCCACCTCGGTGGCCTCCGCCAGGTACTGGTCGATGAGCACCGGGTGCTCCGGCGAGGCCTTCACGGCGCGGTCCATGTAGCCCAGCAGCGAATCGGCGTCGTAGACGATTTCCATGGCGCGGCCGCCCAGCACGTAGGAGGGGCGCACCATCACCGGGTAGCCGATGCCTTCCGCCACCCGCACCGCCTGTTCCACCGAGGTGGCCACGGCGCCCGTGGGCTGGAGCAGGCCCAGCTCCTCCACCAGCTTGTTGAAGCGCTCCCGGTCCTCGGCGCGGTCGATGGCGTCGGGGCTGGTGCCGATGATGGGCACCCCGTCCCGCTCCAGCGGAATGGCGAGCTTGAGCGGCGTCTGGCCGCCGAACTGCACCACCACCCCCTTGGGCCGCTCGCGCTCGATGATGGCCATCACGTCCTCGTGGGTGAGGGCCTCGAAGTAGAGCCGGTCGGAGGTGTCGTAGTCGGTGGACACGGTCTCCGGGTTGCAGTTGACCATGATGGCCTCGTAGCCCTCCTCGCGGGCGGCCATCACCGCGTGCACGCAGCAATAGTCGAACTCGATGCCCTGGCCGATGCGGTTCGGGCCGCCCCCCAGGATCATGACCTTGTCCCGGTCGGTGGGGTCCGCCTCGCACTCCTCCTCGTAGGTGGAGTACAGGTAGGGGGTGTGGGCCACGAACTCCGCCGCGCAGGTATCCACCCGCTTGAACACGGGGGTGACGCCCAGCGCCTTGCGGGCGGCGCGCAGGGCGCCCTCGCGCATGCCCAGCAGGGTGGCCAGGTGCGCGTCCGACAGGCCGTGCTGCTTGGCCTCGCGCATCAGGCCGGCATCCGCCAGCAGGCCCTGGCCGGCCGCCCGCACCCGCTGCTCGACGGCGATGATCTGCGCCACCTGGCGGATGAACCACGGGTCGATGCGGCTGGCCTGGTGGATCTCCTCGGTGGTCATCCCCAGGCGGATGGCGTCCGCCATGTGCCAGACCCGCTCCCAGTTGGGGGTGGTCAGGCGCTCCAGGGTGTAGGCGCGGGCCGCCTCCGGGTCGCGCCCCTGGGTGCGCGGGTCCAGCCCCATCTTGTCCACCTCCAGGGAGCGGATGGCCTTGCCCAGCGCCTCCTTGAAGGTACGGCCGATGGACATGCTCTCGCCCACGGACTTCATCTGGGTGGTCAGCACCGGATCGGCCTTGGGGAACTTCTCGAAGGCGAAGCGCGGGTGCTTCACCACCACGTAGTCGATGCTCGGCTCGAAGCTGGCCGGCGTCTCCTTGGTGATGTCGTTGGGGATCTCGTCCAGGGTGTAGCCCACCGCCAGCTTGGCGGCGATCTTGGCGATGGGGAAGCCGGTGGCCTTGGACGCCAGCGCCGACGAGCGCGACACGCGGGGGTTCATCTCGATCACCACCAGCTCGCCGTCCGCCGGGTTGATGCCGAACTGGATGTTGGAGCCGCCCGTGTCCACCCCCACGGCGCGGATGATGGCCAGCGCCGCGTTGCGCATGGCCTGGAACTCCACGTCCGTCAGGGTTTGCGCCGGGGCCACGGTGATCGAGTCGCCCGTGTGCACCCCCATGGGATCGAAGTTCTCGATGGAGCAGATGATGGTGACGTTGTCCGCCCGGTCGCGCATCACCTCCAGCTCGTATTCCTTCCAGCCGATGATGGATTCCTCGACCAGCAGCTCGTGCACCGGGCTGGCCTCCAGGGCGCGCCGCACGGCGCCCTCGAACTCCTCGCGGTTGTAGGCGATGCCGCCGCCGGTGCCGCCCATGGTGAACGACGGGCGGATGATGGCCGGCAGCTTCACCCACTCCAGCAGGTCCCACGCGTCCTGAACGTTGCGGGCCAGCCCGCTGCGGGGCACGCGCAGGCCCAGCCTTTCGATGGCGATCTTGAATTTCTCCCGGTCCTCCGCCACCGTGATGGCGTCGTAATTGGCGCCGATGAGCTGCACCCCGAGGCGCTCCAGGGTGCCGTTCTCGTAGAGGGCGATGGCGGTGTTGAGGGCGGTCTGGCCGCCCATGGTGGGCAGCATGGCGTCGGGCCGCTCGATCTCGATGATGCGCGCCACCACCTCCGGCGTGATGGGCTCGATGTAGGTGCGGTCCGCCAGCTCCGGGTCGGTCATGATGGTGGCCGGGTTGGAATTCACCAGGATCACCCGGTACCCCTCCTCGCGGAGGGCCTTCAGGGCCTGGGTGCCGGAGTAGTCGAACTCGCAGGCCTGGCCGATGACGATGGGGCCGGAGCCGATCAGCAGGATCGATTGGATGTCGGTGCGTTTGGGCATGGGATGAGCGGATCGCGGCCTATTTTGCGGCCAGGCGGTAGTCCGCCATGAGGCCGATGAAGCGGTTGAACAGGTAACGGGCGTCGTGCGGGCCGGGGGCGGCCTCCGGGTGGTATTGCACGCTGAACGCGGGCAGCGTCTTGTGGCGCACCCCCTCCACGGTCTGGTCGTTGAGGTTGACGTGCGTCACCTCCAGGGTGTCGGGCAGGCTGTCCGGGTCCACCGCGAAGCCGTGGTTCTGGGCGGTGATCTCCACCTTGCCGGTGGCCAGGTCCATCACCGGCTGGTTGCCGCCGTGGTGGCCGAAGCGCATCTTGAAGGTGCGCGCCCCCAGCGCCAGGCACAACAACTGGTGCCCCAGGCAGATGCCGAAGATGGGCAACTGGCCCATCAGCCGGCGGATGCGGTCGGCGGCGTAGGGCACCGCCGCCGGGTCGCCGGGGCCGTTGGAAAGGAACAGCCCGTCCGGGCGCATGGCCAGCACCTCGCCGGCGGGCATGTCGGCGGGCACCACGGTGACATCGCAGCCGTGGTCCACCAGGAGGCGTAGGATGTTGCGCTTCACCCCGTAATCGTAGGCCACCACCTTGAAGCGCGGCGCCGGGCGGGAGGCGCCCACGGAGGGCTGATTCCAGGCGTGGGGGGCGGCGCAGGTGACCGCCTTGGCCAGGTCCTGCCCCTCCATGGACGGGGCCGCCTGGGCCGCCGCCACCGCCGCCGCCACGTCCGCCGCCGCCGGGCCGGACACGATCACCCCCTGCTGGGCGCCGTGGTCGCGGATGTGGCGGGTGAGGGCGCGGGTGTCGATGCCCTCGATGCCCGCCACGCCGTGGCGCTTGAGGTAGCCGTCCAGATCCTCCTCGGAGCGGAAGTTGGAGGGCATGCGCTCCAGCTCGCGCACGATGAAGCCCGACAGGTACAGCCGCCCCGACTCGGCGTCGGCGGCGTTCACGCCGTAGTTGCCCTGGTGCGGGTAGGTCATGGTGACCATCTGCCCGGCGTAGGACGGGTCGGTGATGATCTCCTGGTAGCCGCACAGGGAGGTGTTGAACACCACCTCGCCGGCCACCGGCCGGTCGATGCTGGCGCCCACGGCGTAACCACGGAAGATGCGGCCGTCGGCCAGGGCCAGCAGGGCGGGGATGCGGCTCATGCGCCACCCCCAAGGCCGGCGGCCACGGGCGGCGCCTCGGCGGCGAACACGGCTTGGCCGCCGATCAGGGTGTGGCGCACCCGCCCCGGCAGGGTGTGGCCCAGGAACGGGGTGTTGAGCCCGTGGCCGGACAGGGCGGCGCGGGTCACCTGCCAGCGGGCGCCCAGGTCGACGACGCTCAGGTCGGCGGGCGCGCCCTCCGCAAGGGTTCCGGCGCCGGCGGGCGCCCCGAAGACTTGGCCGGGGCCCACGGTCCAGCGGGCGACGGCGGTGGGCAGATCCAAAATTCCCTCCTCCACCAGTAACAGCGTGAGTGACAATGCGGTGGCCAGTGCCGCCACGCCGAACGGCGCGTGGTCGAACTCCACCTGTTTCTCGAATTCGGCGTGCGGGGCGTGGCACGAGGCGATGACCGCCACCGTGCCGTCCGCCACCGCCTCGCGCAGGGCGCGGACATCCGCGTCCGAGCGCAGCGGCGGGTACACCTTGCCGTTGGTGTCGTACCCTTCCAGGAAGGCGTCGGTGAGCAGCAGGTAGTGGGGCGCGGTGCCGGCGCTCACCGGCACGCCGCGGCGGATGGCGTCGCCGAGCAGGCGCACCGAGCCGGCGGTGGACACGGGCGAGATGTGCACCCGGCAGCCGGTGAGCTCCGCCAGGGCGATGTCGCGCGCCACGGAGATCTCCTCGCTGGCGGCGGGGATGCCCGACAGCCCCAGGCGGGTGGACACCGCCCCCTCGTGCATCACGCCCTTGCCCGAGAGGCCCAGATCCTGCGGCACGGTGATCACCGGCAGGCCCACGCCGCGGGCGTATTCCAGGGCGCGGCGCATCATCTGGCTGCTGTCCACCGGCACCCACGCGTCGGACACCGCCGGGCAGCCGGAGCGCGCCAGCTCGCCCATCTCGGAGAGCACCTCGCCGGCCATGCCGCGGGTGAGCGCCCCCACCGGCAGCACGTGCGCGGCCCCGGCGGCGCGGGCCTTGGCGCGCACCAGCTCGCACACCGCCAGGGAATCCGCCACCGGGTTGGTGTTGGGCATGGCGAACAGCCGGGTGATGCCGCCCCTGGCCGCGTCCCCCGCCGCCTGGGCGATGGTTTCCTTGTATTCGTAGCCCGGCTCGCGCAGGTGCGCCTGGGTGTCGGTGAAGCCCGGCAGCACGTGGCAGCCGGCGGCGTCGAGGGTGGCGCCATGGCCCGGCAGCCTTCCCGGCTCGGCCACCATCGCCACCCGGCCGTCCACGATCAGCAGGTCGCGCGGGGCGTCGATGCCCGCCGCCGGGTCCACCAGGTGGCCGCCGACGATGCGGACGGTATGCTGTAACGCGCTCATGCCCCGCCTCCGCCCGAGTAGTGGAACAACACCGCCATGCGCACCGCCACGCCGTTGGTCACCTGGTCGAGGATGGCGGACTGGTCGCCGTCGGCCACCGTGGCGTCGATCTCCACGCCGCGGTTGATGGGGCCTGGGTGCATGGCCAGGGCGCCCGCCCTGGCGGCGGCGAGGCGCGCCGGGGTCAGGCCGAACAGATGCGCGTATTCGCGCTTGCCGGGGAACAGGGGGGCCCCCTGGCGCTCCAACTGGAGGCGCAGGGGCATGACCACGTCCGCGTCCGCCAGGGCCTGGTCCAGGTCGTTGCCGATGGTCACCGTGCCCGGCGCCGAGGCCAGGGCCGCGATGCCCACGGGGATCATGGTGGGCGGCGCCACCAGGTGCACGTGTGCCCCCAGCTTGGTGAGGCCGATCAGGTTGGAGCGCGCCACCCGGCTGTGGGCGATGTCGCCCACGATCACCACCTTGAGCCCCGCGACGCACCCCCTGGCGCGGCGGATGGTGAACAGGTCCAGAAGCCCCTGGGTGGGGTGCTCGTGGGCGCCGTCGCCGGCGTTGATGACGTGGCTGGGCAGCACGTCCGCCAGCATCTTGGGGGCGCCGGAGGCGGCGTGGCGGATCACCACCGTGTCCACGCTCATGGCCTGGATGGTGCGCGCGGTATCCAGGAGGGTTTCGCCCTTCACCACGCTGCTCACCCCCAGGTTGATGTTGAGCACGTCGGCGGACAGGCGCTTGGCCGCCAGCTCGAACGAGGTGCGCGTGCGGGTGGATGGCTCGAAGAACAGGTTCACCACCGTCTTGCCGCGCAGGGCGGGCACCTTCTTGACGGTGCGGGTGCCCACCTCCAGGAAGCTCTCGGCGGTGTTGAGCAGGGTGGTGATGGTGTCCGCCGACACGTCGGCGAGACCCAGCAGGTCCTTGCCCACGGCGATGCGGGTGGCGGCGTTCACGGCTGGCCTCCCGGATGGAGCACCACGCGGCTGACGTGATGGTCGCCGGTGAACCGCACGCGCACCCGGTCGGCGCGCTCGGTGGGGATGTTCTTGCCGACGATGTCGGGGCGGATGGGCAGCTCGCGGTGGCCCCGGTCCACCAGCACCGCCAGCCGCACCCGGTCCGGCCGGCCGAAGTCCATGAGGGCGTTCAGGGCCGCGCGGATGGTGCGCCCGGTGAACAGCACGTCGTCCACCAGCAGCACGTCCTTGCCGGCGATGTCGAAGGGGATCAGGGTTTCCCTCAGCTCCGGCTGGTCCGCCCGCTCGCCCAGGTCGTCCCGGTACAGGGTGATGTCGAGCAGCCCCAGGGGGGGGCGGGTGCCGCTGATCTGGGTGATGAGTTCCACCAGCCGCTGGGCCAGATAGTCGCCGCCGGTGCGGATGCCGATCAGCGCCAGTTCCGCGTTGGGGTGACGGGTTTCCAGGGCCTCGTGGGCGATGCGGCGCAGCACGCGCTCGGCGGCCTCGCCATCGAGGATGGTGCGCCCCGCGGGGTCCTCGGCGCCCGTGTGCGCGGACGGCTGCTGTTCGATTGGCGGCGCCATGGGGATGATCCTTCTCGGCCTCACGGGACCGGGTTAAAGGACGTGCGTAATCAATGACTCGATTGGAGCCTATCCATGTTAAGGAGATCGGCCGGTCCGGTCAAGGGAGCGCCGCCCCCGTCGGGCGGTGGATTTTTCGGCCATCGGCAAGCGGGGGGTTTGGGGTATAATACCTGATCCAGGGGTCAATCCGTTCGTCGACGATGCCCGTTTCCGGCCGCCGGCCAGTGCCGCCGGGCCGGCCTTGGGGCACCGGAACGGTGCGCGACCTCCGGGCATGTTTTGTTAACGAGACGACACGTTATATAAGCCAACGGTTCGAATATGTCATCCAAGGATAACCACCCGCGCCCGTCCGGCGGCCTGTACCGCCCCGAGAACGAGCACGATGCCTGCGGCGTCGGGTTCGTCACCCACATCAAGGGGGTGAAATCCCACGGCATCATCAAGGACGGGCTGCAGATCCTGAACAACCTCACCCACCGTGGCGCGGTGGGTGCCGACGCGGATTCCGGCGACGGCGCGGGCATCCTCATCCAGCTGCCCGATGCGTTCATGCGCAAGGTGGCGGGGGTCGACCTGCCCCCGGCGGGGCAGTACGCCGCGGGCGTGGCGTTCCTGCCCACCGAGGTGGACCAGCGCAACCGCTGCGAGCTGGTGATCGAGCAGTTCGTGGCCAACGAGGGCCAGCGTTTCCTGGGCTGGCGCGACGTGCCCACGGACAACTCCGTCATCGGCGCCGTGGCCAGGCAGGAGGAGCCGGCCATCCGCCAGTTCTTCGTGGCCGCCGAGCACGTCACCGGCAACGCCTTCGAGCGCAAGCTGTACGTGATCCGCAAGCAGGCCGAGCGCACGGTGCGCGGCCTGGGCATCGGCCAGGGGCACTACTTCTACATCCCCAGCCTGTCCGCCAACACGCTGATCTACAAGGGCCAGCTCATGGCCCACCAGGTGGCCCCGTATTACCCGGACCTCACCGATCCGGACATGGTCTCCGCCATCGCCCTGGTGCACCAGCGCTACAGCACCAACACCTTCCCCACCTGGGGTCTGGCGCAGCCGTTCCGCTTCATCGCCCACAACGGCGAGATCAACACCATCACGGGCAACCGCCACTGGATGCAGGCGCGCGAAAGCCAGCTCGAATCCGGCCGCTTCGGCCGCGACATCGGCAAGCTGCTGCCCATCATCGAGCCGCGCATGAGCGACTCGGCCAGCTTCGACAACGTGTTCGAGCTGCTGGTCATGGCGGGCCGCTCGCTGCCCCACGCGGCCATGATGATGATCCCCGAGGCGTGGGGCCGGCACGACGAGATGCCCCAGGAGCGCCGCGACTTCTACGAGTTCCACGCCAAGCTCATGGAGCCGTGGGACGGGCCGGCGGCCATGGCCTTCACCGACGGCCGCATGGTGGGCGCCACCCTGGACCGCAACGGCTTGCGCCCGGCGCGCTACATGGTCACCAAGGACGATCGTATCATCATGGCCTCCGAGGCCGGCGTGCTGGACGTGCCGCCGTCCCAGATCGTCAGCAAGTGGCGCCTGCAACCGGGCCGCATGTTCCTGGTGGACACCGTCCAGGGCCGCATCATCGACGATGTGGAGGTGAAGCAGGAGATCTCCGCCGCCAAGCCGTATGGCCGCTGGCTCAAGTCGAACCAGCTGCACCTGGCCCGGCTCGACCTGTCGCCGGTGGTGCCGCCGCTGACCGGCGAGGAGTTGCTGGCCCACCAGCGCACCTACGGCTATTCGGACGAGGATCTCAAGGTGATCCTGGGGCCCATGGCCCTGGAGGGGCAGGAGCCCGTCGGCTCCATGGGCAACGACACCGCGCTGGCGGTCCTGTCGGACAAGCCGCAGTTGCTGTACAACTACTTCAAGCAGCTGTTCGCGCAGGTGACCAACCCGCCCATCGATCCGATCCGCGAGGAGATCGTGATGTCCACCGGCTGCGCCATCGGTTCCGAGCAGAACCTGTTGCGCGCCAGCCCCATCAGCGCGCGCCGCATCCGCCTCGAGACGCCGATCCTCAGCAACGAGGAGCTGGCCAAGATGCGTTCGGTGAAGCTGTACAACATCAAGACCGTCACCCTGCCCATGCTGTTCAACGCCACCGACGGCGCGACGGGCATGGAGGACGCCATCGACCGCCTGTGCGAGAAGGCGGAGGATGCCATCCAGAACGGCTGTACCATCCTCATCCTGTCGGACCGGGGCGCCACCCGCCGCAAGGCCCCCATTCCCAGCCTGCTGGCCACGGCGGCGGTGCACAACCACCTGATCCGGAAGGGGCTGCGCACCCGCGCCGGCTTCGTGGTCGAGACCGCCGAGGCGCGCGAGGTGATGCACTTCGCGCTGCTGCTGGGTTATGGCGCCGGCGCCATCAACCCCTATCTGGCGCTGGACACCATCAACGCGCTGTGCGACACGGGCCTGATCCCCGCCGACAAGCCGGTGGAGAAGTGCCACGCCAACTACGTGAAGGCGATCACCAAGGGGCTGCTCAAGGTCATCTCGAAGATGGGCATCTCCACCGTCCAGAGCTACCGCGGCTCGCACCTGTTCGAGGCCATCGGCCTCACCACCGAGGTGGTGGAGCGCTACTTCACCGGCACCGCCTCGCGCCTGGAGGGCATCGGCATCGCCGAGATGACCGAGGAGACCCTGCGCCGCCACCGCAAGGCGTTCCCGGCGCGCCCGGTGCCAAGCCTGCCCCTGGAGCACGACGGCCAGTACCAGTGGCGCCGCGGCGGCGAGTTCCACCAGCTCAACCCGGACGTGGTGGCCACCCTTCAGGAAGCGGTGCGCCGCAACAGCTTCGAGACCTTCCGCGACTACTCGCGCAAGGTGAACGAGGCCAGCCGCCGCTATGCCACCCTGCGCGGCCTGATGGACTTCAAGTTCGCCAAGCAGCCGGTGCCCCTGGACGAGGTGGAACCCGCGTCGGAGATCGTCAAGCGCTTCGCCACGGGGGCCATGTCGTTCGGCTCCATCAGCAAGGAGGCGCACGAGAACCTGGCCATCGCCATGAACCGCATCGGCGGCCGCAGCAACACCGGCGAGGGCGGCGAGGACCCGGATCGCTTCAGCCGCGACGCCAACGGCGACCTGCGCCGCAGCGCCATCAAGCAGGTGGCCTCCGGCCGCTTCGGGGTGACCAGCCACTACCTGACCAACGCCGACGAGTTGCAGATCAAGATCGCCCAGGGCGCCAAGCCCGGCGAGGGCGGCCAGTTGCCGGGCCACAAGGTGGACGCCGTCATCGCCAAGGTGCGGCACGCCACCCCCGGCGTGGGCCTGATCTCGCCGCCGCCGCACCACGACATCTACTCCATCGAGGACTTGGCCCAGCTCATCTTCGACCTGAAGAACGCCAACCCCCAGGCGCGCATCAGCGTGAAGCTGGTGGCCGAGGTGGGCGTGGGCACCATCGCCGCGGGCGTCGCCAAGGGCCACGCCGACCTGATCGTGATCGCCGGGCACGACGGCGGCACCGGCGCCTCGCCCATCAGCAGCGTGCGCCACGCGGGCTCGCCGTGGGAGCTGGGCCTGTCGGAAACCCAGCAGGTGCTGGTGCTGAACGACCTGCGCGGCCGCACCCGCGTGCAGACGGACGGCCAGCTCAAGACCGGCCGCGACGTGGTGGTGGGCGCGCTGCTCGGCGCCGACGAGTTCGGCTTCGCCACCGCACCGTTGATCGCCTCCGGCTGCATCATGATGCGCAAGTGCCACCTGAACACCTGCCCGGTGGGCATCGCCACCCAGGACCCGGAGCTGCGCAAGAAGTTCGCCGGCAAGCCGGAGCACGTGATCAACTTCTTCTTCTTCCTGGCGGAAGAGGTGCGCGAGCTGATGGCCAAGCTGGGCTTCCGCAAGTTCGAGGACATGGTGGGCCGGGTGGACCTGCTCAGGACCAAGGCCGCCATCGACCACTGGAAGGCCAAGGGGGTCGACCTGACCGCCATCCTGCACCGGCCCGACACCCCGGGTTACGCCATCCGCAACGTGGCGCGCCAGCACCACGACATCGCCGACGTGATGGATCGCAAGCTCATCGAGCTGGCGCAGCCGGCCCTGGAGCACGGCCAGCGGGTCGAGGCGCGGCTGGACATCCGCAACGTGCACCGCACCGTGGGCACCATGCTCGGCCACGAGGTGACCAAGCGCTTCGGCGCCGACGGCCTGCCGGACGACACCATCCGCTTCACCTTCAACGGCACGGCGGGGCAGAGCTTTGGCGCGTTCCTGCCGCGCGGCATCACCCTGCGCATCTCCGGCGACGCCAACGACTACACGGGCAAGGGCCTGTCCGGCGGGCGCGTCATCGTCGCCCCCCCTGCGGACGCCACGTACCTGTCGGACCGCAACCTCATCGTCGGCAACACGGTGTTGTACGGCGCCACCGGCGGTGACGCGTTCTTCCGGGGCGTCGCCGGCGAGCGCTTCGCCGTGCGCAACTCCGGCGCCCGCGCGGTGGTGGAGGGCGTGGGCGACCACGGCTGCGAATACATGACCGGCGGCCGCGTGGTGGTGCTGGGCAAAACCGGCCGCAACTTCGCCGCCGGCATGAGTGGCGGCGTCGCGTTCGTGTACGACCCGCGCGAGCGCTTCCCCGAGCGCTGCAACAAGGCCATGATCGAGCTGTCCCACGTGAGCGATCCGGACGACGTGCGCGAGCTGCACGATCTGGTTTCGCGTCATGCGGCGTTGACCGGCAGCCTGGTCGCGGCGGATATTCTGGAGGAGTGGGAAGAGGCCTATCCCAGCTTCGTGAAGGTGTTGCCCGTCGACTACAAGCGGGTGATGGCGGAGATGGCGCGGGCCGCCGGGAACAAGGATTCGGTGCTGGAGGGTTCCGGTCGTGGGTAAGGTCACCGGTTTCAAGGAGTATGAACGCCGCCTGTACGGGTACCGGCCCGTCGAGGAGCGCCTGAACGACCACAAGGAGTTCGTGCTGCCGCTCACGGACGACGAGCTCAGAATCCAGGGCGCCCGCTGCATGGACTGCGGCGTGCCGTTCTGCCACAGCGGCTGCCCCCTGGGCAACTACATCCCGGACTGGAACGACCTGGTCTACAAGGGGCGCTGGGCCGACGCCCTCGCGCGCCTGCACGCCACCAACAACTTCCCCGAGGTGACCGGCCGCATCTGCCCCGCCCCGTGCGAGGCCTCGTGCGTGCTCAACATCCACAACAACCCGGTCACCATCAAGCAGATCGAGGTGAGCATCATCGACCACGCCTTTGGCGCCGGCCTGGTGAAGCCCCAGGCGCCCGCCAAGCGCACCGGCAAGCGGGTGGCGGTGGTGGGCTCGGGACCGGCGGGCCTGGCGGCGGCGCAGCAGCTCAACCGGGCGGGCCACTCGGTCACCCTGTTCGAGAAGGACGACCGCATCGGCGGCCTGATGATGTACGGCATCCCCGACTTCAAGATGGAAAAGACCCTGGTGCAGCGCCGGGTGGACCTGATCGAGGAAGAGGGCGTGGAGATGCGCGCCGGCACCAACGTGGGGGTGGACATCCCGGTGGCCGAGCTCAAGGAGCAGTTCGACGCCGTCTGCATCTGCATCGGCTCCACCGTCCCGCGCGATCTGCCGGTGCCGGGGCGCGAGCTTGCCGGCATCCACTTCGCCATGGAGTTCCTGGTGCCGCAGAACCGGCGCAACTGGGGCGATGCCCTGGCGCCGGAGCAGGACATCATGGCCACCGGCAAGCGGGTGGCGATCCTGGGCGGTGGCGACACGGGATCGGATTGCCTGGGCACGTCGCTGCGCCACGGCGCCAAGTCCATCCACCAGTTCGAGCTGCTGCCCGAGCCGCCCCGCGTGCGGACCGACGACAACCCCTGGCCCCAGTGGCCGCGCGTGTGGCGCGACTCCACCAGCCACCAGGAGGGCGGCGAGCGGCTGTTCGCCGTGCTCACCAAGTCCTTCTCCGGCCACGATGGCAAGGTCACCCGGCTGCACGCCGTCAAGGTGGCGTGGGAGCAAGGCCCCGACGGCCGCCCGCGCATGACCGAGGTGCCCGGTTCCGAGTTCACCCTGGATGTGGACCTGGTGCTGCTGGCCATGGGCTACCTGTATCCGGCCACCGCCCCGTTCGTGAAGGACCTGGGCCTGGAGCTGGACCCGCGCGGCAACATCCGCACCGACGACCGCATGGCCACCAACGTGCCGGGGGTGTTCGCCGCCGGTGACTGCCATCGGGGCCAAAGCCTGGTGGTGTGGGCCATCTCCGAGGGGCGCCGCGCCGCCCACAACGTGGATGCCTACCTGATGGGCGAAAGCCAGCTCCAGTACCACGTCTGATCCACGCCGGGGCCGGGCCTTTCCAAGGCGCCCGGCCCCGCCTTGATTGGGGAGGGTTGCCGTGGCCCGGCACGACGGCACCGCCGTGATCGCCATCACCAAGCACGGCGCCACCCTGGCGCGGGATCTGGCGGCCAGGCTTCCCGGCGCCCGCCTGATCCTGAGCGACAAGTTCCGGCACATCGGCGGCGCGGCGGCGGAGTACTATTCCGGCCCCCTGAGCGCCCGGATCGGCGCCTGGTTCCAGACCTATGACCAGTTGATCTTCCACGTCTCGCTGGGGGCGGTGGTGCGGCTCATCGCGCCCCATCTCCAGTCCAAGGAGACGGACCCGGCGGTGCTGGTGATCGACGACGCCGGGCGCTTCGTCATCTCCGTGCTGTCCGGCCACGTGGGGGGCGCCAACGCCTACACGGAGGAGGTGGCCCGCGCCATCGGCGCCACCCCGGTGATCACCACCGCGTCCGACGTGGGCCAGACCATCCCGGTGGACATCCTGGGCCGCGAGCTGGGCTGGCAGGTGGACCCGGCCACCCACGGCCACATCACCCGCGTGTCCGCCGCCGTGGTGAACGAGGAGCCGGTGGCGTTCGTCCAGGAGACCGGCGAGCGCGGCTGGTGGACGCGGGACACCCCGCTGCCCCGCAGCATCACCCTGTACGACTCGCTGGACGGGGTGCCGGACACCGCCGCCGCCATCCTGTGGGTGACGGACCGGGTGCCCGCCGGGCCCGCCTGGGAGCGCATCGCCCCAAGGACGGTGATCTACCGCCCCAGGTCCCTGGTGCTGGGGCTGGGGTGCGACAAGGGGGCGAGCCGCGAAACCCTGCTGGAGGCCATTTATAAAGCCCTGGAGGGGGCGGCCCTGAGCCTCATGTGCGTGCGGGGCGTGGCCACCATCGACGCCAAGCGGAACGAGCCCGGCCTGCGCGCCCTGTGCGACGAGATGGACTGGGATTTCGTGACCTATCCCGCCGCCCAACTGGCCGCCGTGCCGGATATCCCCAACCCCTCCGACGTGGTCCTCAAGTACATGGGCACCCCCGCCGTGGGCGAGCCGGCCGCCATGCTCTCCGCTGGCGTGGGGCCGGGCGGCCTGGTGGTGGAGAAGCTCAAGTACAAGGGGGCGGACGACCTGAACGCCACGGTGAGCGTGGCCAGGGTGGCCTTTTAGCTGGCCTTGCGTTCAGCCGGGCCCAGGGGCCGTGGCGCCGGCCTCAGGCGTGTGCCTGCATCGCCTCCTCCGGCGCATCCACCATGCGGAAGCCGCCATCCATCAGGCGCGTGCACGCCGCCACCACCTGGGGGTCGTAGTGCGTGTCGCAGTGGTCGTACAGCTCCGTCATCGCCTCCCGTAGCGCCAGGGCCGGGCGGTAGGGGCGGTGGGAGCTCATGGCCTCCACCACGTCGGCCACGGTCACGATGCGCGCCTCCAGGCAGATATCGTTCCCCTTCAGCCCCTGGGGATAGCCGGAGCCGTCCAGCCGTTCGTGGTGCTGGTGCGCGATGTCCGCCACCGGCCACGGGAACGCGATGTCCTTCAGCACGTCGTAGCCGACGCTCGGGTGGCGCTGCATGAGGCGCCATTCCATGTCGTGCAGTTGGGTGGGCTTGACCAGGATCTCGGCGGGCACGTCGATCTTGCCGATGTCGTGGATTTCCGCGCCGATGAACACCCCTTCCGCCCGTTCCTCCCCCAGTCCCATGTCCAGGGCGATGGCGCGGGCCAGGCGGGCCATGCGCTGCTGGTGGCCGGCGGTGTAGGGGTCGCGCGCCGCCATCATCCTGCCGATGGCGGCGATGGTCGCGTGCATGATGTGGTGCTCGCGCAGCCGGGCCGCGCCCAGGTCCCCCTGCTCCCCCGCCTCGCGGATCACCGCGATCACCCGGCGCCGGGAGTGGATGGTGTAGGCCGAAAGGGTCATCGCCGCCTCCAGCACCCCCCCGTCACCACGGCGGACCGGAACATCCACGGTCACATCGGCGGGGGGCCAGCCGGAAGCGGCGAAATACCGCTCCACCGCCTGGACCGCATCCCCGCCGGGAACGCGGTCGGCATCGAGCAGGTCCGCCAGGGGCACGCCCAGCACCTGGTCGGCCGCCAATCCCAGAAGCGCCTCGGCCCCGGCGCTCCAAAGGCGGACGCGGCCACGGGCATCCATGTCCAGCACGGCCGTGTTCATGGCCGCGCGGGCGGTCCCGGCCGCCGATACCCTCTCCCAACGTCCGGGCACCCCTCGAAACCTGCTGCGCGGACCGCTCGCAACGGTTTTGAGAGGCGCGCATCCACGCGCCGCCCACCCAACCCCACGCAACGGCGCCGCCCACGCCACCCCCCACCCGGGGAGGTGCGGATGCCCGCGATTGTCATAATGCTCTCCTTCGGTGCCCGCGCCCCCAACGGCACTCGCCCCCACCGGCCGGTGCGCCGGAATGACAGGAATCCAAGCAGTTGTCCGGCAAGCCACGATCCCGTAGATCGACTATAGACCCCCGGAGGGCGCCGTGCAATCCCGTTATGCGGAGCATTTTGCGATTGTATCGGCTGGAGCCGTCGCGCCCGCCGCCTTGCTCCCGGAACGCGGCCAAACGCCCCGCAAGGCCGCCCCGCGCGGCCCGGACGGCGTACGGTCCTTGCCGGCAGGCGTTTCTGATGGCGCCCGCCCAATACGGACATCGATCCCGGGATCCATATCAACGGGGTGAGAATTCGCCGTTGATTTGGCGCAAATGCCATGTCAGCCTTGTGTTGGTCGTTCGGCCCTCATACACGGCAGGATGAAATGTGTCCCGGTCTGTGAGTTTAATGTATATTGGAGCGCCGCTTCCGGTTCGCCCGCTTAGTTGACTATGCTTGCCTACGGTCGTAAAATTTATAGGAAAAAAACTTGACTTCTCTTGTTTGCATGGCTACTTGTACGGTGTGGGCTGTCTGGGCCCATCAACCGGGGAGGGCGATGACCAGGGTGGTGCAACCAACCGGGGGGAGGGCGGTACATTGCCCTAATCCGTTAATATCTTTAGATTTCTCGCGATTGGCCGACAAGGCAAGAGGGGTTGCTCTGGTTTAGCCGGTACCTTGGGCACTGGCGGCGTCGGATTGTATCTTTTGAGGGCGAAACACCGTGACTGATCTGTTTGCCGCATTATTGATCTTGGCCGGAGGTGGGCTCGCAGCCCTTTTCTTTTTGACTGCGTGGCTGATTTTTGGGGCGGATCACGGCGACTATGAGATGAGCCGTGTTGCATCTGGTTCATTTTCGGATCTGCTTAGTGGCCAAGTTCCCACAGACGACGACGGTGAGACTGGTGCTACTCGTCAATACGGTATGGCCGTTACCAGGGATGGGCAGGTAGTGCCTCAGGGGGCCATTTCCGAACATGCCATCGACCGCATAGTGCGCCACGGCTAAACGCGACGACCTCAAATCCGATGAAATTTCGTGGGTGGATCCCAACCGTTGCCGGACGATTGTCTTTTAGCGTCGTTGGATTTTCCAGTCAGCCAACCCGCGCGGTGACAGCAAATGTGTCCGACTTGCGTAGTCGTTACATAATTTCCCACCAACGGCGGATGCTGCTGGACACTCCGATTCCCATCTTTAAAAGATTTTTCATTCGGAATGTATTTGGGCTGAAATCAGATTTTACGTTCGTATTGGTTGGTAAATGTTCCAATAATCCAAACCTCGATAAAGGGCATCTTGAGGGTTCCATCTTGTTGTTCGTCGGCCAGGAGAATTGGTGTGGTGAGGTATTTGACTGGATTCGTTGGACCCAAGGTCGGTTGACCGAATATAGCCCTAAGTTAGGCGAACAGCATGGCTCGCTGGATAATTATTTCGAAGACAAGCGCCATGATCTGTTGGGAGTAATTCGCAGCAAAGCTGCGTTTTGTTTCCCATTTTCTCTTGCCCGAAACGGTGTGGTAGAAATGGAGTGGGATGAACAAGAACCGCTGCGTGGGACTGGTATATCGCTTCCGATAGATGAAAAACAAAGAGAAACAAAAGTTTCTATCGTAGCCGGACAAGCGTTTTTTTTCCTGAAGGATATGGTGTATCGACACCAGCACCATAATCCGAGGACCGATACCATCACGCTGTTATACAGAAGTGACGAAGATGATGTGGCATGGCGATCAGAAACGTTGCGGTGTCTTTACAAGAAAGCGCTTGATTACAAACGGTCGGCTATTCTTGAGGAATATTTGTCGTCCTTAGGTCTAGTTGCGTATATTCGCGCATTTAAGAGGGTGTGTTCTGAAGATGGCCATAAGACAGTGAAACCGAAACTGTTCCTCGACCTTATCGAAAAATCCGTACAAATCGGTCGAGAGATGGCTACCCTTACGTCATCACTGCCTGTCCTCTCATTTGTTCAAAATCTAGCGTTTGGGATAGCGGGCATCTCCATTGCCGTTTTGTCGGCTGTTAATATTGGTCAAGGGCCTGAAGGTACGACTGCTTCTTCGGTGATTGGGACGGTCGTGTATGATCCGTTCCTTATACTCTCTGCGAAGTTCATTGCTGAGCGCTTTACGAGCTTCACTGCGATCAGTTGCGTTTTGTTGTTGTTCGTTTATGGTTACCATCGGAAAATTGATGTCGGGACCACAACCTTTGTCAGAACTCTTGCTCGCGTTCTCGCGCCATTGCCTAAGAGTGCATCGGTTGCGGTTACAATTGTCCTAGGAATTTTGGTAATCGGAGCAACGTTTTTTGTGTGGAATCTCCTTACCCATCCGTAGCTGAAAGCCCATCGCAGGCATGCTTTCTGGATTCGTATTTTTACTGGGTCGTTCAGGGCTAACCGAGAGAAAAAAGGGCGGCCAGATTGGCCGCCCTTTCGTGTTTCCCGTGTCTTAAGTCGAAGCCCTAGATAATCCGCAGCACGTTCCCCTGGTTGCGCACGGCGATCTTGGCGGCGATGTGCTGGGCGATTTCGGTGATGATCTGGGACTGGGGCGATTCCGGGCAGGTGGCCACCAGGGGGGCGCCCTGGTCGCCGCCCACGCGGATGGCCGTGTCGATGGGGATCGCCCCCAGGAACTCCACCCCCAGCTTTTCCGCCGCCGCCTTGCCGCCGCCGGTGGAAAAGATGTCGGTGCGCTCGCTACAGTGCGGGCACAGGAAGTAGCTCATGTTCTCGACGATGCCCAGCAACGGCACGTTCACCTTCTGGAACATGGCCATGCCGCGCCGGGAATCCAGCAGGCTCACCTCCTGCGGGGTGGTGACGATCACCGCGCCGGTGACGGGCATGAGCTGGCAGATGGAAAGCTGGGCGTCGCCGGTGCCGGGCGGCAGGTCCACCACCAGGTAGTCGACCTCGTTCCAGGCCACGTCCTTGAGGAACTGCTGGATGGCGCCGTGGATCATGGGGCCGCGCCACACCAGCGGGGTGTCCTCGGGCACCAAAAAGCCCATGGACATCACGTGCACCCCATACGCCTCCGGCGGCACCATCTTGCCATCCCGCGAGGTGGGCTGCTTGGAGAGGCCCATCATCTTGGGCACGTTGGGGCCATAGATGTCCGCATCCAGCAGGCCCACCTTGGCGCCCTGCCTAGCCAGGGCCACGGCCAGGTTCACCGCCACGGTGGTCTTGCCCACGC
Organism: Nitrospirota bacterium; assembly: GCA_016212085.1. Classification (GTDB taxonomy): domain Bacteria; phylum Nitrospirota; class JACRHL01; order JACRHL01; family JACRHL01; genus JACRHL01. The sequence goes on from JACRHL010000005.1 coordinate 45,828, forward strand.
CGCCCTTGCCGGACGACACGGCGATCACGTTCTTGATGCCCGGCGCCATCTCCTGCATCTGCGGGTTGGTGGCGCCGGCCCGCACGTGGGAGCCGAACTTGATGTCGATGCGGTTCAGGCCCGGCATCCCCGCCAGCCCCTCGCGGCAGCGCTTGTCGATCTCGCTCTTGAGCGGGCAGGCGGGGGTGGTGAGCTGCACGGTGAAGGTGAGGGCGTCGCCCTCGATGACGATGTCCTTCACCATGTTGAGGGAGACGATATCCTTGCCCAGTTCCGGCTCCTGCACGTTGCGCAGGGCATCCAGCACCATCTGTTCGGTCAGCATCGTTCGCGGTATCTCCAGTTGGCCCGAAAAAAGGCGGGCGGATCGGCAATGGGGAAAGCCACCGGGCACCGGAACCAGGGCCGGGCCTTTCCAAATGATCAAGGTGTGCGCGGTTGCGTGGGTTGATTATCCGGCCGGTTTCCGCGGCCGGTCAAGGGCCGATCGGATGCGCCGCGCCCCTTCGTGGCGCCCGGGTTCCGGCGCGGCGGCGATTTTGTGTTTGACGGGCAAACATTTGTTTTGATAGCCTGACCCCATGGAGACCCTCAACGCCAAGGCGCGCCTGGTTCTGGCCTACGCGCAGTCCTATTACGCGGAGCACGGCTGCCCGCCCACCGTGCGCGAGATCTGCGCCGGCTGCGGCATCAAGTCCACCCGCAGCGTGAGCGACTACCTCAAGCTGCTCGAACGCGGCGGCCACATCCGCCGGCGCGAGGGGCGCTCGCGCGGCATCGAGCTTGCCGCCGACGCCGTTCGCCCCGTGGGCACGGTGCCGGTGCTGGGCCGCATCGCCGCCGGCCAGCCCCTGGGGGCGGAGGCGTACGACGCGGGGGCGCTGGCGCTGGACTCCCGCTCCGTGTTCGGCGCCGACGGCTGCTTTGCCCTGCGCGTGCAGGGCGACAGCATGATCGACCGGCACATCGTGGAGGGGGACTACGCGGTCATCCGCCCCCAGCCCGTGGCCCGGGATGGCGACGTGGTGGCGGTGGACATCGATGGCGAGGTGACCCTGAAGGAATTCCGCCGCCAGGGCCCGCGCGTGCTGCTGCGGCCCGCCAACCCGGCCTATGCCCCCATCGCGCTGGACGGCTCGGAGGGGCCGGTGCGCATTCTGGGGGTGATGGTGGGTCTGGTGCGCGCCGCCTGAGGGGGGCCGTACCCCTGCGGATTGCCCGGCCCAGGGCGCTCGCGACGGTTAACAGATGCGCCCTAATCGCACCATCCTGATCAGATCAGATGGGTCGGCTCGATGGCGAAATGGGCGGCGGTGGGGGTCTGGCCGTCCGGCCCGCGCCCGCCCACCAGCACCAGGCGGCCGCCCAGGTGGGCCATGGCGCCCATCACGCGCGGCTCGGGCAGGGGCGGGGCATCCTCCCAACGGCCGTGGGCGGCGTGGTAGAAGGCGAGGCGGTCGCTGATGCGGCCGCCGTCATTGCCTCCGGCCACCCACAGGGTGGTGCCCAGGGTGGCCGCATGGAGGCCGGCGGCGGGCCACGGCAGGCGGGTGGGGCCGGGGGTCCAGCGGTCCGCGCGCGATGCGTAGCACTCGATCAGGTCCAGGTTGCGGAAGGTGCCGTGCTGGCAGGCGCCGCCGCCCAGCGCCCAGATGTCGCCGCCCATGGGCAGGGCCGCCAGGGAGAAGCGCGCCGTGGGCATGGGCGCCAGGGGGCGCCACACCGTGGCGGCCGGGTCCAGCGCCTCGCAGAAGTCGAACGCCGGGTCGGTGAGCGGCCCGCCGCTGGCGTCCGGGTGGTGGCCGCCGAACAGGTGGACGGTGCCGCCCAGGGCCACCGCCGCCGGGGCGTCGTGGCGCATGAGCAGGGCGGGGCCGCCCTCCCAGCGGTCCTCCAGGGGCAGGTACACGTCCACGGTGCTCTTGAAGTCGAAGCTGCCGTCCGGCCGCCGGAAGCCGCCGCCCATCACCAGGATGCGGTCGCCCACGGTGGCGGCGGCGATGCCGGAGCGTGGCGTGGGCATGGGGGAGCGGGCCTCCCAGCGGTCCGCCGCGGGGTCATACGCCTCCACGGCGGACAGGCTCTTGAAGCCCGCGCCGCCGCCGCCGAACACGTACAGCCGCCCGCCGTGCACGGCGAAGCCGAAGTGGGAGCGCGCCCGGTGCATGGGCGCCAGGCTGTCGATGCGGACGGTCACGTTGCCGTCAGGCGCCGGAGAGGGTGAGCGCCTCGACCCGGTTGGTGACCTGCCGGCCGTCGCCCCGCCAGCCGCCGATGGCGTACAGCCGGCCGTCCACGATGCAGGTGCCCATGGCGGCGCGCGGCTCGCCCAGGGAGGGCAGGTCCCGCGCCTTCCCGCTGTCGGCGTTGAAGCGCACCGCCCGGGCGTGGATGCCGGGGCCGGAGTAGCCGCCGATGACGTACACCGTGTCGCCGTCCCGCGCCACGCCGTGGGCCGCCGCCGGCCACGGCATGGAAAAGCCGGGGGTGGTCCAGGCGCCGCCGGCGGGGTCGTACACCTCGATGCGGTCGAAGTCGCGCACGCCGCCCGCCTCGGGGCTGTAGGCGCAGCCGCCGACGGCCCACACCCGGCCGCGCCAGGTGACGCCCATGGGGGCGAAGCGCGGCGTGGGCATGTCGGCCAGGCGCTCCCAGCGGCCGGCGCCGGGGGCCAGCCGCTCGCAGAAGTTGAAGCCGGGGTCCTCGGACGGGCCGCCCTCGGTGGCGTCCGGGTGGTGGCCGCCGAGGATGTAGATGGCCCCGTCCAGCTCGGCGCAGGCGGGGTAGTCGTGGGGTTGCAGCATGTCGGGGCCGGCGGCCCAGGTGTCGCTGGCCGGGTCGTAGATCTCGGTGGTGGGCAGGAAGCGGAACTTGCCGTCATCCTTGCGGAACCCGCCGCCCACCACGAAGATGCGGCCGCCGATCACGGCGGTCACGGCGCCGGAGCGCAGGGTGGGCATGGGGGCGGCCGCGTCCCAGCGGTCCACCCGGGGATCGTACACCTCCACGGTGTTCAGGCTGGCGAAGCGGGGGCCGCCGCCGCCGAACACATAGATCTTGCCGTTCCACACCGCCGTGGCCGGGTGGGAGCGGATGTGCGTGAGGGGGGCGACGTCGGTCCAGGCGTGCATGGCGCGGGATTCCAGGGTGGGGCGGGCGGATTACGGGAAGCCGGGGGTGGCGGGCGTTTCCAACCCCTCCACGTCCGGATGGAAGGTGTTGAACATGTGGAACCCGTGACGCATTTGCAGGAAGATCATGATGCACAGGGCCGCCACCAGCGTGAGCAGGATGATCAGGCTCAGGGGCGGCTTCTTGGCGGGTTCGCTCATGACCGGTTGATGATACGTGGGATACCATGATGGGCGCAACGGCCGGTGGCGCCGGGAGGCGTGGTACCATGCGGCGCCGCCGTTCGCGCGAACCACCAGACCGGGAGGAAACATGGCATGGGTCGACAAGGGGGTGCACGCGCGCCGGCGCGAGCGCTTCATGGCCGCCATCGACGGGGCGATCGCCATCTTCGCCGGCGCCCCCGAGACCGTGCGCAGCAACGACGTTCACCACCGCTACCGGCAGGAGAGTGATTTCCTGTACCTGACCGGCTTTGCCGAGCCGGGCGCCTACCTGGTGCTGGACGCGGGCGCCAACCGCCACCGCTACACCCTGTACGTGCCCCCCAAGGACCCGGCCATGGAGCGCTGGACCGGCCGTCGCGCCGGGGTGGCCGGCGCCCGCCGCCGCTTTGGCGCCGACGCGGCCCACGAGGCGGGAACGTTCTTCGACCACCTGGCCAGGCTGCTGGCGGGCCGCGACCGGGTGTACCTGCGCCTGGGTTACGACGCCAAGGTCGACCAGGCGGTGATCGACCAGATCGCCACCATGCGCGGCCGCAGCCGGGCCGGCGCCCACGGCCCCGCCCAGGTGGTGGACCCGACGCCGATCCTGGCGGAGCAGCGCCTGCTCAAGAGCGAGGCGGAGCTGGACCTGCTGCAACGGGCGGTGGACATCACCGCCCAAGGGCACCTGGCGGCCATGCGCGCCCTGCGGCCGGGCATGGCCGAGTACGAGGTGGAGGCGGAGATCGAATACCACTTCCGCCGCGCCGGTGCCGCGGGCCCCGCCTATCCCACCATCTGCGGCAGCGGCGTCAACGCCACCATCCTGCACTATGTCGAGAACGACCGGCGCATGCGGCGGGGCGACCTGCTGCTCATCGACGCCGGCGCCGAATACGGCGGCTACGCCGGCGACGTGACGCGCACCATCCCGGTGGGCGGGCGCTTCGGGGAGGCCCAGCGCGCCGTGTACGAGGTGGTGCTGAACGCCAACCGGGTGGCCATCCGCCGGGTGCGGCCGGGGGTCACCTTCGACGCGGTGCACCACGCCGCCGTGCGCGAGCTGACCCGTGGGCTGGTGCGCCTGGGGCTGCTCACGGGCGACCCCAAAAAATTGATCCAGGACGGGGCCTACCGCCGCTTCTACATGCACCGCACCAGCCACTGGCTGGGGCTGGACGTGCACGACGTGGGGCGCTACTACCTGGACGACCACAAGCCGCGCCCGCTGGAGCCGGGCATGGTGCTCACCATCGAGCCCGGCCTGTACATCGACGCCGCCCCGGACATCCCCAAGCCGTTCCACGGCATCGGCATCCGCATCGAGGACGACGTGCTGGTGACCGACGGCCCCGCCCGGGTGCTGTCGGCGGCCATTCCCAAGGACGTGGATGCCATCGAACGGGCCATGGCGGGGGCCTAACGCGCGCTTGGCCGGGGCGTTGCTTGCCGCCCTGGCCGCCGCTTGCAACGCCCCGGCCCCGCCCCCGCGGCCGCCGGACCCGGAGCGGGTGATCGCCGCCGCCCTGGCGCTGGAGCCCGACCAGGCGGCGGGCCGTGGGGTGTTCCGCGCCTGGTGCATCTTCTGCCATGGCGACCAGGCGGCGGGCGAGCCTCCCACGGACTTCGACCTGGGCGCGGAGAACCCGCGCCGCTTCCGGGGTTACGAACTGGGCCACCGGGAGCACGTGGAGGCCATCGTCAATGGCTTCGTGAGCCATGACAGCGGCCGCCGCAACATGCCCGCCTTCGCCCTGCGCCTCACCCCGCGCGAAATCGCCGACGTGGCCGCCTACGAACGGACGGTGATGGCCCTTTCCCCCGCCTACCGCGACCCGCCGTCCGAGCAGCCCTGACGCGGGCGGCCGGGCGCTGCGCCCGAACCCCCGCCGCCTTCAAGTTGCCGGGCCGGAATGCCGAAAAAGGGGGGACGCCCCCCTGCCGCGAGCCGGCGGCGGGCCACCCCGGGGCGCATGGGAATGGAGCCGACGATGCTGCACACCAAGCTCTTCACGGCCGCCCTGGTCGCGGCCACCCTGTGGGCCCTGCCGGTGGTCGCCACGGCGGAGACCGCCGCCGGTCCCGCCGCCGCCACGGAAACCATCGCCAAGGGGCTGCACCTCTATCACCACGGCGACTACCTGGCCGCCGAGGGGGCCTTCACGGAGGCCCTGGCCGCCGATCCGACCGCCCTCGCGGCGCGCTACTACCTGGGCTACACGCACTACCGCATGGGTGAGTTCGACAAGGCCCGCGCCGATTTCGAGAGCGCCTACCTGGTCGACCCCGGCTTCACGCCCGCCGCGCCCGGCCGCCGCGGCAATTGACGCGCCGCTTTACGGCGCGAAAACCCCTCTGTTACATTTGCCCTGTAATGGGTGCGAAGGCCGTCATAAGCGTGCTGTGCGTCGCCCTGCTGGGCGGGGTGGGGCACCTGGCGGCGGCGCCCGCCTGCGCGGCGGAGCCGGGGGGTGACGTCATGCCCGGCGCCGGGGGCGACCCGCTGCGCCAATACCTTTCCGATCCCCTGCAACCGCCGGACGCCCAGACGGACGGCGCGTGGCCCCCGTCGCCGGTGCCGGAGCGGCTGCGCAAATTTTACGGCAACATGCGGAACCCGGTGCCCGACACGCCGGAGGCAGTGGCCAAGGGGCGCCTGTTGTACGGCGCCAACTGCCAGGTCTGCCACGCGGGCGCGCCGGGCGGTGCCGCGCCGGACCGCATCCTGGACACCGTTCCGCGCGATTTGACCGCCCCCGCCTTCCAGGTCACCCGGAGCGACGGCGAGATCTTCTATGCGATCCAGAACGGCGTGCGGGACACGGCCATGCTGCCCTGGGGCGGACGTTTGTCGGACCGGGAGATCTGGCTGCTGGTGTGCTACGTCCGGCACCTGGCGGTGCCGTAGCGGGCGTCAGGCCACCTTCTGCGGGGGTTGGTCGATCTTCACCTTGGCGATGCGCACCCCGTCCATGTCGACGATGGTGAACTTGTACTGGGCGTAGTGCACCATCTCGCCGCCGTGCGGGATGCCTTGCAGCTGGCTGAGCATGAAGCCGCCCAGGGTCTCGTAGTCCGGCGAGTCGGGGATGTCGAGCTGGTAGTCCTCGTGCAGGTCGTAGATGGCCGTGTCCGCGTCCACCACCAGCGAACCGTCGCGCATGCGCTGCACGCTCTTGTCCTCGGTGTCGTACTCGTCGCGGATGTCGCCGACGATCTCCTCGAGCAGGTCCACCACCGTGACCATGCCGCTCACGTCGCCGTATTCGTTGACCACCATGGCCATCTGCACGTGGCGGCGCTGCATCTCCTTGAGCAGGCGCAGCACCTTCATGGTCTCGGGCACGAAATAGGGGGGGTGCAGCAGCTTGCGGATGCCGCCCGCCCGCTCCGGGTCGAGCATGAGCTGCATCAGGTCCTTGTAGTTGAGGATGCCCACCACCTTGTCGCCGTCGTACACCGGATAACGGGCGTGCATCTTCTCGGCGATGAAATTGAACACCTCCTTGAGCGATGTCTGAACCTCCAGGGTGTGCATCCTGGGCCGGGGCACCATCACCTCGCGCACGCTGGTGTCGGTGAACTCGAACACGCTGTGGATCAACTCCTGCTCGCCGGGTTCGATCTCACCCTTCTCGCGCCCCTCGCGCAGCAGCAGCTTGATGTCCTCCTCGGTGGCCATGGGGTTGGCCCGGACCATGTCGATGCGCAGCAATTTCAGCAGCAGGCCGGTGGAGCCGGACAGGATGCGCGCCAGCGGATACGCCAGGCGCGAGATGCCGTGCATGGTGCGCCCCAGGGCGAGGGCGATCTGATCCGGGTAGCGCATCGCGATGGCCTTAGGCACCAGCTCCCCCACCACCAGCGACAGGTACGAAATGGCCACCACGGCCAAGCTCAGCGCGATCATTTCGGAAAAGGGGACGAGGGACTCGGGCAGGTGCGTGGTCAGCACCGGCGCCAGCCGGTCGCTGGCGGTGGCACCGCCCAGGGCAGCGGCAGTGGCGCCGACCACGGTGATGCCCACCTGCACCGTGGCCAGGAAGCGGTCCGGATCGGCGTGCATGTTCGCCACGTGGCGTGCCTCGTCGTTCCCTTCCTCGGCCAGTTGTTTGATGCGCCCCTTGTGGGACGAGATGATGGCAATCTCGGCACAGGCAAAAAACCCGTTGGCGATGATCAGGCCGAGAATGATCATCGCCTCGAACATGACGCCGTCCAAAGTGGCAGGTCCCTCCAGCTAACATGACATGATACGCGAAGCATAGACGTAGCCCACCGGGCGAGGCAAGCGGATCGCCAAACCCCGTGCGCGGCGCGCGGTTTTTGTTTTTTCGCTGGCTCGCGGTATCCTTTGGGTTTGGGCGCCGTGCCCGCCACGATGTGTGGCGCCGCCTGTTTGCATCCGGTTCGATAGGTTTTTGACGATGGCGATCAAGGGGATCATCCTGGCCGGCGGCAGCGGCACGCGCCTGTATCCGCTCACGCGGGTGGTGGGCAAGCAGCTCATGCCCGTGTACGACAAGCCGATGATCTACTACCCGCTGGCCACCCTCATGCTCACCGGCCTGCGCGACATCCTGCTCATCACCACCCCCCACGAGCAGCCCCTGTTCCGCGAGCTGCTGGGCGACGGCTCCCAGCTCGGCATCAACCTCTCCTATGTGGCGCAGCCGGCGCCGGAGGGGCTGGCCCAGGCGTTCATCCTGGGGCGCGCGTTCGTCGGCAACGGCCGGGTGGCCCTGATCCTGGGCGACAACATCTTTTACGGCACCGGCCTCACCGCCACCGCCAAGGTGGCGGCCGCGCGCGAGCGGGGCGCCACCATCTTCGCCTACCGGGTCAGCGACCCGGAGCGCTACGGCGTGGTGTCCTTCGACCGGGAGGGCCGGGTGACGTCCATCGAGGAGAAACCCCAGAACCCCCGCTCCCGCTACGCGGTGCCCGGCCTCTATTTCTATGACAACCGGGTGCTGGACATCGCCGCGGCCTTGAAGCCCAGCGCCCGTGGCGAGCTGGAGATCACCGACGTCAACCGCGCCTACCTGGAGATGGGCGAGCTGCACGTGCAGCGCCTGGGGCGGGGCGTGGCGTGGCTGGACACGGGCACCCACCAGTCGCTGTTGCAGGCCTCCAACTACATCGAGACCATCGAGGCCAGGCAGGGGCTCAAGGTGGCCTGCCTGGAGGAGATCGCCTACCGCATGGGGTACATCGGCGCCCTGGACGTGGAGCGCATCGCCGCCGGCATGAGGAACAACGGCTACGGCCGCTACCTGCTGGACATCCTGGCCGAGGAGAGGGAGCTGGGCGCATGAAGGTGGAAACCACGCCCCTGGAGGGGGTGTTGCTGATCTCCCCCCGGGTGTTCGAGGACGCCCGCGGTTTCTTTATAGAAACCTATCACGCCGACCGGTTCCGGGAGCACGGCATGACGTTGCCGTTTGTGCAGGACAACCACTCCGCCTCGGTGCGGGGCACCCTGCGCGGGCTGCACTACCAGATCGAGCGGCCGCAGGGGAAACTCGTGCGGGCGATCATCGGGGAAATTTTCGACGTGGCGGTGGATATCCGGCGCGGCTCGCCCACGTTCGGGAAGTGGTACGGCGTGACCCTGTCGGCGGAGAACCGGCTCCAGCTCTACGTGCCACCCGGCTTCGCCCACGGCTTCTGTGTGACGAGCGGCCGCGCGGAGGTAATCTACAAATGCACCGACATCTATCACCCCGGCGGCGAGCGCGGCATCCGCTGGAACGATCCCGATATCGGCATCGTCTGGCCGGTGGCCGATCCGCTCCTGTCCGACAAGGACCGTAACGCCCCACTGCTTACCCAGCTGGCGCCGGGCGACCTGTTCCGTTTTCCGCAAGGCGCTTGAATGACCCGGCACACCCTGCTCGTCACCGGCGGCGCCGGCTTCATCGGCTCCAACTTCGTGCGCCACATGCTGGCGGCGGACGCGGACCGGCGCGTGGTCAACCTGGACCTGCTCACCTACGCCGGCCGGCGCGAGAACCTGGACGATCTGGCGGACCACCCGCGCCACCTGTTCGTGCACGGCGACATCCGCGACCAGGCGCTGGTGAACGCGCTCATGACCGGCGCGCACCCGGACATGGCGGCGCGCGGGTTCGATCCGGTGGACCGGGTGGCGCACCTTGCCGCCGAGTCCCACGTGGACCGCAGCATCACCGGGCCCGAGGCGTTCGTGTCCACCAACGTGCACGGCACCCTGGTGCTGCTGGAGGGGGCGCGGGCCGCCTGGGCGGAGGGGGACGGCGGCTGGCGCCCGGGCACGCGCTTCCTGCACGTGTCCACGGACGAGGTGTACGGCAGCCTGGGGCCGGAGGGCTGTTTCACGGAGCGGACGCCGCTCGCCCCCAACAGCCCCTATTCCGCCAGCAAGGCCGGTTCCGACCTGCTGGCGCGCGCCTACCGCGAAACCTACGGCCTGCCCGTGGTCACCACCCGCTGCTCCAACAACTACGGCCCCTACCAGTTGCCGGAGAAGCTGATCCCGGTGGTGATCGACCGCATCCTCGACCGCCGCGCCATCCCGGTCTATGGGGACGGGCGCAACGTGCGCGACTGGCTGTTCGTGCTGGACCACTGCAAGGGCCTTGAGCGGGTGCTGGAGGCGGGCGCCCTGGGCGAGGTGTACAACATCGGCGGCCACAACGAGTGGGCCAACATCGACATCGTCGGCCTGCTCTGCGACCGGGTGGACGAACGGGCGGGGCTGTCCGGCTCCCGCTCCCTCATCACCTTCGTCACCGACCGCCTCGGCCACGACCGGCGCTACGCCATCGATGCGGGCAGGATGGCCCGTGAACTGGGCTGGAAGCCGGACCACACCTTCGAGACCGGCATCGCCGAAACCGTGGACTGGTACCTGGCCCACCGGGACTGGGTGGCCCGCGCCAAGGCGGGGCTGTAAGGCCGTGAAGCTGCTCCTCACCGGCGCCGGCGGCATGCTCGCCCGCGATGTCATGGCCACCCTGGCCGACCGGCACCAGGTCCACCCGTTCCCGGAGGAGGCCCTCGACATCACCGATTTCGCCGCCGTGCGGCGGGCGGTGGACGGCCTGCGCCCGGACCTGATCGTCAACTGCGCCGCCTTCACCGACGTGGACCGCTGCGAGACCGAGCCCGGCCCGGCCTTTGCCGTGAACGCCCTGGGGCCGCGCCACCTGGCGGTGGCGGCGCACGGGGCCGGGGCGGCGCTGCTGCACGTGTCCACCGACTACGTGTTCGACGGAACCGCCACGGCGCCTTACAGCGAGTTCGACCCGGTGGGGCCGGTCACCGCCTATGGCCGCTCCAAGCTGGCCGGCGAGCTGGAAGTGCGCGCCCACTGCCCGCGCCACTACATCGTGCGCAGCGCCTGGCTGTATGGCGCCCACGGCCGGAACTTCGTGCACACCATGCTGCAACTGGCGGCCCAGCGGGAGCGGCTGACGGTGGTGGACGACCAGGTGGGCAACCCCACCTGGACCGTGGAGCTGGCCCGCGCCATCGGCGCGCTGATGGAGACCGGCGCCTTCGGCACCTACCACGCCAGCGCCGAGGGGGAGGCAAGCTGGTACGACTTCGCCCGTGAGATCCTGCGCCTGAAGGGAGTCTCCACCCCGGTGGACCCGGTGCCGAGCACGGCGTTCCCGCGCCCCGCCCGGCGCCCCGCGTTCTCGGCGCTGGACAAGGGCTGCCTGCGCGCCCTGGGGCTGACCATGCGCCCATGGCGGGAGGCCCTGGCCGATTACCTGAAGGACAACCCGTAGGGCCCCGTTCCGCGGCCCAAGGCGAACCCATGAGCGAACAGCGTCCCCGGTACAGCGTCGTCATCCCGGTCTACAACAGCGAGGGGATCGTGGGCGAGACCCTGGACCGTACCGCGCGCTTCTTCGAGGAGCGGGGGCTGTCCTACGAGATCATCGCCGTCAACGACGGCAGCCGTGACGGCAGCTGGCAGGTCATCGCCGCGAGGGCGCGCGCCAACCCGCGCATCATCGCCGTCAACCTGCTCAAGAATTATGGCCAGCACAACGCCAACATGTGCGGCTTTCAGCAAAGCCGGGGCGACTGGGTGGTGACCATGGACGACGACATGCAGAACCCCCCGGAGGAGATCGCCCACCTCATCGACAAGGCCGCCGAGGGGCACGACCTGGTGATCGGCCGCTTCCGCCAGAAGAAGCACGCCTTCTACCGGCGCGTGGGCACCATCCTCATCAAGGCGGTCAACGAGCGCATCTTCAAGAAGGAAAAGGACCTGGTGCTCACCAACTTCCGCCTGATCCGGCGCGACGTGGTGGACCGGGTGTGCGCCTACAAGACCAGCTACCCCTACATCCCCGGCCTGTCGCTGATGTTTTCCAACAGCCGCGCCAACGCCTGGGTGGAGCACCGCCCGCGCGCGGTGGGGGCCACCAATTACAGCCTGGCCAAGATCGTCTCGCTGGTGGCCACCATCCTGTTCAACTATTCGTCGTACCCGCTGCGCTTCGTGGGGGCCATCGGCCTGGGCATCTCGGCGTTGAGCTTCCTGCTCGGCGGCTATTACCTGCTGGCCGCCCTGTTGCACACCACCGAGGTGCCCGGTTGGACCACGCTGGTGGTGCTGCTCAGCTTCTTCAACGGCGTGGTGATCCTGATCCTGAGCATGCTGGGCGAGTACCTGGTGCGGCTCATCAACCAGAGCAGCTCGGCGGAGAGTTTCCACGTGCGGGAGGTGGTGGGCGGCGGTGACTGAGCGCTTCTTCATCGTCGGCGCCCAGCGCTCCGGCACCACTTACCTGTATCACCTGCTCGACGCGCACCCGGAGATCGAGATGGCGCGGCCGGTGCGCCCCGAGCCCAAGTTCTTCATGCGCGATGACGACTTTGCCAAGGGCCTGGCGCACTACGAGCGCACCTTCTTCGCCGGCAAGCCCGGCGCCTGGCTGAAAGGGGAGAAGAGCACGTCGTACCTGGAGTCGGCGGTCGCCGCCGGGCGCATCGCCCATTGCTATCCCGATGCCCGGATTCTGGTGATGGTGCGCGACCCGGTGGCCCGCGCCGTGTCCCACTGGCGCTTCAGCCGGGCCAACGGGGTGGAGCCCCTGGGCATGGCCGAGGCGTTCGCCGCCGAGGGGGCGCGCCGGGAGGCGTGGGACCCCCAAAGATTCTCCGTGTCGCCGTTCGCCTACCTGCGCCGGGGGCGCTACATGGACGATATCGCCATCTGGGAGCGCCACTTCCCCAGGGAACGCATCCGCATCCTGGTGCACGAGACCTTCGTGGGCAACGCCCGGGCGGTGGCGGATTTGTATGCCTTCCTGGGGGTGGCGGCGGGCTTCGTCCCCCAGGGCTTGAGCGAGCGGGTGAACGCCAGCGAGGTTCCCGGGGGGGCGGAGGCGGACCTGCCGGACGCCCTGCGCGGGGAGCTGGCGACGGGCTTCGCCGACGCCAACGCCCGCCTGGCCGCGGCCTATGGCCTCGACCTGGGCTGCTGGCGGCACTGAGGGCCGCATGACCCAGGTCTCGCGGCGCGCCGCCACCGTTTCCGTCCTGGCCCTGGTGGCCGCGCTGCTGGTGGCGCTGGACCTGTGCTTCTTCGCGGCGGGGACCTATCGGGCGCCCGTGTTCGACGCGGCGTTGTACCTGGAACTGGCCAACTACCTGCTGGTGATCGTGGGCGGCCACGTGCCCGGCATGGCGGGGTGGGTGGCGGCGATGGCGCCCACGGTTCCGGTGGAGCGGGCCGCCGACCTGGATGGGGACGTGGTGGTCCGCTACCTGGCCGGCAAGGGACTCGGCTACCCGGCCTTTCTGGCGGGCGCCCAACTGCTGCTGGGGGAGGGGGTGGAGCGGCTGCGGCTGGCCCAGGCGCTGCTGCACGGCCTGTCCGCCGTGCTGGTATTCGACATCGCCCGGCGCCTGGCGCCCCCCGCCGTGGCGTTCCTGGCGTTGGGCCTGTTCGCCCTGTACCTGCCCGCCACCTACATGGCCTCGCAGGTGCTGGCGGAAAGCCTGTGCCTGTTCCTGATCCTGCTGGCCGTCCTGCTGGCCATGATCCTGTGCCGGGGCGCGGCGGGCCCCCGCCGGGCGCCGTGGCTGGCGGCGGCGTTGGGCCTGGTCCTGTTCTGGCTGGGGGTGAGCCGGCCGGCCTATTTCCCGTTCTCCCTGCTGGCCGTGGCGGGGCTGGCGTTGCTGGTGCCGTGGCGGCTGCGCGCCCGGGGGGGCGGCGCGGCGGCGCTGGCGGGGGTGTTGCTGATGGGCGCGTATCTGGTGCCGTACCTGGCGTGGCAGGCACAGGTGACCCGCGCCCACCATGCGGAGGCCTTCCTGTTCTCCCCCTCCGGCCAGCGCTCCATCACCCCCAGCCTGAACGAGTCCTACGACCTGGCCAACGACGGCTGGGTGGCGCCGGCGGCCTTTGTGGGCCCGCGCGGGCGCAACCCCTATGCGCCACCGGCGCTCGACAGCGTGCGGGAGCACCCCCTGGACAGCGCGTTGCTCAGGGTCGAGAAGTTTTACCGGCTGTGGAAGGGGCCGGCGGTGACCTACGTCAACCCGTTCATCCTGTCTGGCCACGTCACGGCGGCGTTGCACGGGCTGCTCGTCCTGGGCGCGCTGGTGGGCCTTGCCACCGTGGCGCGCGGGCTGCCCGCGCTGCTGTTGGCCGCCCCGGTGGTGTACACGGCGGCGGTGTACACGGGCTATTTTTCCGAGGAGCGGCGCTTCGCCTTCCCGGTGATGGGGCTGGTGGCGGTATTGTGCGCCCTGGGGCTGCACTGGGCGTGGCGCGCCTATGTGGATGCCGGCCTGCGGGCCTACGGCCACCGGGTCGGGTTCCGCCCCGGGCTGTGGGCGGCGTTGTGTGTCACGGCCTGGATGCTGGCGGCGGGACCGGGATGGGTGGTCCAGCCGTGGGTGGACCCGGGGCTGACCCACTTGGCCGCCGCGCTGCTGCTGGGGATGCTGCTGGCCGCGGGCGCCGTGTGGCTGGCGCGCCATGCCGGCCTGGACATGGGCCGGCGTGTCTGGGCGGGGGCATTGCTGCTCGGCTGCGGGGTGCTTCCGGTGACCGTTCACCTGGCCCGTGATCCCGGCTGGCACGCCTGGTCGCTGCCCTTGAGCCGGCCCGGCACCCTGGCCGTGCAGACCTTCCTCCTGCCCGACGGGCTGACCGCCGAGGCCATCGCCGTCGCCACCCTGCAACTGGACGTGCGCGACGGCGACGGCCGGGTGGACGACCTGGACGTGCGCCTGGATGGGATGCCGCTCACCGGGCCGGTGAGCGTGGCCGCCATGCCCGGGCCGTTGCGCTTCGCCGCGGAGCAGATGACGCCGTTGCGCCAGGTGGACTGGCGGACCGTGGCGGTGGTGCCCGGCATGCGCCAGTGGCTGACCTACCGCCTGCCCCCGCAACTGCTGGCGGCCGGCGCGGCGCAGGTCAGCGTGCGGGCGCGCGCGCCCGGCGCCGATACCCGCCTGTATGGCGACCTGGCCTTCGGCAACCCCGCCGTGGCGGCGGGCCCGCGCCCGTGGATCGCCCCGGCGGACCTGAAGCGCCACGCCCGGCGGCTGGTACACTTGGGCCGCGACTCGCTCTGGCGCTACCAGACGGAGGGCGACATGCGGCTGTATGGCGGCACGCCGCTGTCCGGCCGGGCGCAGAGCGGCTTCGTGCCCGGACCGGGCCTGCCTAAGCAGGCGGACGACCTGTCGTCCGCCCCGCTCAGGCAGGGCGGGGGGTACCGCATCCGCCTGCAACTCATCACCGTGGATGGCCGCGAGTTGATCCTGTGAGTCCATGCCGCCGAAAGGATGCGGATGCCCCTGCGGCCGCCGACGGAAAGGGAAGACCGGTGCACGACACAAACCGACAGGCGCGCCGCGGCTGGGTGCCGCTGCTCGTGGTGTTCGTGGCGGTGGCGCTCAACGTCGCCAGCGCCGTCACCCTGAAGACCCTGGCCGACCTGGAGCGCGTGTCCCTGTGGCTGCTGGTGGGGGCCGTCGCCTTCGTGGCGGGGCTCAACTGCCTGCGCTTTCTGGTGTGGGGGGTGGCCCACAAGAAATACCCCCTCAGCCTGAGCTACCCTCTGTCCAGCATGTTCTTCCCGCTCATGCTCGGCGTGTCGTACCTGTATGGCGACCCGGTGCGCCTCACCCAGGTGGCGGGCACCGGGCTGATCACCCTCGGCGTGCTGTGGATGGCGCTCAGGGTCAAGTCGTGAGCGGACTCAAGGCATACCTTGCGGGCAACCGGTGGGCCAAGCTCACCGCCAACCACGCCTATGCCTACCTGATCCACCTGCTGCACGCCCTGCTCAACCTGATGCCGTGGTTCGTGCGCAACCTGTGCTTCCGTCTCATGCTGGGGCGGGCCGGCTGCCACGTGTTCATCGACCACGACGTGTACATGAAGTTCCCCTGGCTGGTGGAGATCGGCGACAACGCCAGCATCAACCGGGGGGCGTCGTTCTATCCCAGCTTCTTCGGCGGCCACCGCATCGTGCTGGGCAACAACGTGCGCATCGCCCCCGGCGCGCGTCTGCACGCCGCCGGGCACGACATCGCCGACGTGGAATACCAGGACAGCGGCGGCCCCATCACCGTGGGGGACGACGTGTGGATCGGCGCCGGGTCCATCATCCTGCCCGGCGTGCGCATCGGCGCGCGCAGCGTGGTGGGGGCGGGGGCGGTGGTCACCCGCGACGTGCCGCCGGACTCGGTGGCGGTGGGGGTGCCGGCGCGCTGCCGGCCCAGGCGGCCTGGTGCCACGTGAGCGGCGGCTGGCCGGCCCTGGCGGGTGCCCTGTTCGCCACCGCCCAGGCGCAACTCTCCTACAAGCTCTATTTCCGGGCGCGGCGCCGGGTGCACCTGGCGGTGGCGATCGCCTGCTTCGTGGGGGCCTCCGTGTGCGCCTATCTGGCGCTCAAGTCGCTGTCCATCGGCATGGTGTACATGAGCACCGCGCTCACCCAGTTGATGGTGGTGGGCCTGGCGCACCGGGTGCTGGGCGAGCCCTTTACCCGCGACCACGGCATCGCCATGGTGCTGATCGTGGTGGGCATTCTGGTCTATGCCACCTGAAGGATGGGGTAAACTAGCTTGATATCACTTTGGGTTGTCTTGCCGTGACGCTTCGTTTCAATCAGCCGTTCCTCACCGGCCGCGAGCTGGGCTACATCCAGGATGCCTTGCACAACGGCGTGCTCGCCGGCGACGGCCCCTACACCAAGCGCTGCGGCCGGTGGCTGGAGGAATACGTGGGCTGCCGGAAGGCGCTGCTCACTCACTCCTGCACGGCGGCGCTGGAGATGGCGGCGATCCTGTCCGGCGTGGGGCCGGGTGACGAGGTGATCATGCCGTCGTACACCTTCGTCTCCACCGCCAACGCCTTCGTGCTGCGCGGCGCCGTGCCCGTGTTCGTGGACATACGGCCCGACACCCTGAACCTGGACGAAACCCTCATCGAGGCGGCCATCACCCCCCGCACCAAGGCCATCGTGCCCGTGCACTACGCCGGCGTGGGGTGCGAGATGGACGCCATCATGGACATTGCCCGCCGCCACGACCTGATCGTCATCGAGGACGCCGCCCAGGGCGTCCTGGCCGAATACAGGGGGCGCCCCCTGGGCGGCATCGGCCACCTGGCGGCGTTCTCCTTCCACGAGACCAAGAACCTGATGTCCGGCGAGGGGGGCGCGCTGCTGGTGAACGACGATCGCTTCGTGGACCGGGCCGAGATCATCTGGGAGAAGGGCACCAACCGCCGCCAGTTCTTCCGCGGCCAGGTGGACAAGTACACCTGGGTGGACGTGGGCTCGTCGTTCCTGCCCTCGGAGCTGGTGGCCGCCTTCCTGCTGGCGCAGCTGGAGGACGGGCGGGCCATCACCGACCGGCGGCTGGCGGCGTGGAACGCCTACCACGCCGCGTTCGAGGGCATGGAGCGGGCCGGCGACCTGCGCCGCCCGATCATCCCCGGTCACTGCGTCCACAACGCGCACATGTACTATCTGCTGCTGCCCACCATGGCGCGCCGCGATCTGCTGCTCAAAACCCTGAACGACCAGGGCATCAAGGCCGTGTTCCACTACGTGCCGCTGCACGACGCCCCGGCGGGCCGCCGCCACGGCCGCCCCCATGGCGACCTGGCGCGCACCGTGGACCTGAGCGGCCGCCTCTTGCGCCTGCCCCTGTGGGTGGGCCTGCCGGACGACGCGGTGGCAACCATCCGCCGCATCGTGGCCGAAGCCTGAGCCGCCCGCCCGCCACCGGCCCCATCCGATGATCCGCCTCCCCGCCCGCCCGCGCCTGCTGATCTGGTCCGCCCTGGCGCTGGCCGTGCTGGCCCTCACCCTGCTGCGCTCGGCGGGCCTGCGCGACTATTCCACCTGGATCATCGACGAGGAGCGCATCGTCACCACCGCCCTGGGCTTCCTGGGGGGCGACCTGAACCCGCGCTGGTTCAACTACCACACCCTGCCCATGTACATCCTGGCGGCGTGGTACACGGCGCAGTACGCGGTCTATTCCGTGCTCGGCCTGGTGGCCTCGAAGACGGAATTCGTGGCGTTCCTGTACGGCGCCGACGCCCACGTCTATGTGAGCGCCAAGCTGTGCTTCTCGCTGGCCTACAGCCTGGGGTGCCTGGTGCTGGCGCTGATGGCGCACCGGCGCACCGGCTCGCTGGCGGTTGCCGCCCTGTGCCTGCTGCTGCCGGTGCTGCTGCCGGACGGGCAGGCGGCCGCCGTGCAGGTGCGCAACGACACCTTCGTGTTCCTGTTCCTGGCGCTCACCGCCTATTTCGCCTGCTTCGCCCAGCCGCGCCCGCGCAACGCCTACCTGGCGGTGGCGTGCGCGGCGGCGGCCTTCGCCAGCAAGATCCCGGCGATCGTGCTGCTGCCGGTGCTTACGGCCTGGCTCGCCCTCCAGGCGTGGCGCGGCCGCCTGGCGTGGCGCCACGTGGCGCTGGCGCTGGCCCTGTTCCCGCTGTTCGTGTTCCTGTTCATGCCGTACATGGTGCTCGACTTCGAGGCCTACCGCCCCACCATCGAACGCGCCGCCGGCCGGGCCTCTGGCACCCTGCTGCACGTGGGCAAGGACTACCATTCCGGCCTGACGGAAAAACTCTCCAGCCTGCTTGCCGCCACCCTCAAGCAGGTGGGCGCGCCGGTGCTCGTCGGGGCGCTGGGCACGGCCCTGTACGGTGCCTGGCGCGACCGGCGGCTGCTGTTCGCGTTCCTGTTCGGCCTGGCCTATGTGACGGCGTTCGCCACCAGCGTCACCCTGGACGACTACTGGCTGCGGCCGGTGTTCCCGCTTTTCGTCTGCCTGGCGTTGCTGCTGCCGTGGCTGCTGGTGGCGGACCCCGCCGTGGGCGGGCGGCTGCCGGCCCCGTGGCGGGCGCCGGGCGTGGCGCTGTTGGCCGGGCTGCTGCTGACCGCGCCGTTGTGGCACGGGGCGCGGCCGTTCCTGCGCTCCGTGGCGGCCCAGCCGCCGGACACGCGGGTGGTCGCCGCGCGCTGGATCGAGGACAATCTGCCCGCCGGCGCCCCGGTGGTGCTGGAGGGGTGGCTGCCCCACTACCTGCCGCGTCTGTTCACGCCGGACCCGGCGACGGAGCTGGCGGTGCAGAATTACCTCATCCCCACGGTCACCGCCAACCGCACCCTCATGGAGGCGTTCGCCTGGTACATGTGGGGCGCGGTAGGGGTGACCAAGCCGTTCCGGGTGCGGGTACTCTCGCAGACCGTGCAGACCGGCTACGACCCGCGCGCCCTGCGCCTGAACGCGGGGGATTACGTGGTGATCTCGGAACTGATCTACAAGCGTTTCTATCAGGAGAACCTGGCGCGCCAGGCGCCACAGCTCACCGCCAACGCGCGGCGCTTCTACGCCATGGTGCGGGCGCAGGAACCGGTCCGGGAGTTTGCCGGCCAGGGTCCCCGGATCGAGATCTACCGCATGCGCCAGGGGTGGTGGGGCGCCCCGCCGCCGCGATAGGCGGGCGGAGGGGCGCCGGGACGCGGCGGTATCCGGGCGCGTCAGGGCCTGGAATTCAGGGAGTCCGGAAAAAATTGGTCTGGTCCGGGCGCGTCGAAACAGCCCCCGGAGGGACTTTTTCAGCATCCGCCTAGATGAAGAGGCTGATCTTCGCCTTGCTGGCGAACTCCAGGTAGGTGGCGGCGCCGCCCACCTGGACGCCCTCCACCAGGTCTTCCTTCTTGATGCCCATCACGTCCATGGTCATCTGGCAGCCGATGAGGGTGCAGTCCAGATCCTTGGCCATCTCGATGAACTCGGGCACCGAGTTCAGCTTCACCCGCCCCATCCAGCTCTTCATCATGGCGGTGGCGATCATGGTCATGCCCGGCAGGGCGCCGATGATGTTGGGCACCGGCACCGGCATGGCCGGGTTGGCCAGCGACGGCACCTTGAGGTGCGCGTACTTCTTCCGGTTGATGATGTCGAGCCCGTAGAAGGTGAAGAAGATGCCCGCCTCCATGCCCATGGCGGCGGCGGTGGTGGCCAGGATCAGCGGCGGGTAGGCCATGTCCAGGCTGCCCTTGGAGGCGATGATGGCGATACGGTCGAGCTGACCGTTCCCCTTGGCCTGGTGCGTCGCCAGCGCCTTGGCCACCCGCTCGTCCACCAGGGGGCCGAGCTTCTGGTCCAGCAGGGCCTGCACCCGTGCCTCGACCTGGGCGTCCAAATCCTTGTCCATCGCGTTCGACATGTCGATCTCCATTCAGTTCCGGGGCGTCACACCACACACCCCACCCTGGGCGGGGCCCCGGACGGAAAAATCCCCTTGCTTGATTCTACCCCACCTTGCGGATGTAGAAGTTGAATCCGCCGGTGTCCTGGGTCTGGGCGACCATCACGTGCCCGGTCTTGGAGACCCAGGCGGCCATGTCGTTCACCGATCCGGGATCGGTGGCGATCATGCGCAGCGTCTGCCCCGGCGCCAGGCCGTCGATGGCCTTCTTGGTCTTGATGATGGGCAGCGGGCAGGACAGGCCGCGGCAGTCCAGCTCGTGGTCGATGGTCGGCATCTCGGTCATGGTCGCACCTTCGGGTGGTTTACCAGAGCACCACGCGCGCGTGGGCAATCATCAGGTCGCGGATGCCCGCGTAGCTCAGGGCCTCGTACGGGGGCTGGACGTTGCGCGCCAGCATGTCGTCCTGGCTTACGGAGACCGTGCACGGGAACGGCCCCGGGTGCAGCACCGCGTCCTGCACCAGCAGGATCTGGTCGCCGGCGCCCGTGTCGATGGTGTCGTCCATCAGCTTGCGGTCGAAGTTGCGCAGGATGTGCAGGGTTGCCACGGGTGCCCTTCCTCTAGAACGGGATGACCACGTCCGCCTGGCGGATGGCGTCCACGATCAGCTTGTGGTCCACCAGCTCCACACCCTTGCGAATACGGGTCACGCCAAAACGCTCCGCCGCGCCCTGGTCGGCCATGGAGCGGATGCCCACGTCCTCGTAAAAATCCAGAAAGGCGGCCACCGACGGCCGGTCGATGACCTCGGGGCGGAAGTCGATGGCATTCAGGACCCCTTCGTCCACCATGACCACGGTCACCTCGTTGTTGCTCAGGGTGAGGCCGAGGCCCAGGCGGAACGCCTCCAGGTTCTTGATGTGATTGAGCGGCGTGTGCCGCAGCACCAGTACCACGCGCTTCATGGCCTAGCCGAAATGCAGGAAGTAGTCGGAACTGGCCACGATGTCGGCCAGGTGGTCCTGGCTGCGGCACTCGACGCCACGGATGAAAGCGCTCTCGCCGAACCCCCGGATGTCGCCGGTGGTGAGGCACAGCGACACCTTCAGCCCCTTCTCCATCAGGTCCTCCACGCCGCCGAACAGGCGGTACGGGGAGTTGTTCTGGAGCACGTTGTAGATGCCGTCGTTCATCAGGAACAGCTCCGCCTCGTGGCCGCCGTCCAGAAAGGCCTCCAGCAGCTTGCAGGCGGTATAGGTGTTCTGGTGCTCGGGGCTGGTGTTGAGCAGGATGCCGAGCTTCTTGGCCACCCGTTACCCCTTGCGCACCACCAGGGTCCAGACCGGGCCCGGCTCCTCGGTGAGGCTCAGGATCGCGTGGCCCTCGTTCGCCAGCGAGCGCGGCACGTTGACGGCGGACGGCCGGTAGTCGATGAGGATCCTCAGCACCTGCCCCGACGCCATGGTCTCCAGCTTCAGCTTCGACTTGACGAAGGTGATGGGGCAGGTGACCCCGCGGATGTCCAGCTGCTGATCCGCCGCCACATCGGCCACGCTGTCGGTCATCGTACAATCTCCATTAAACGTTCGGCGCGGTTTCGGGTGTCGCTCAAGCTGTCGCGCAGCACGCCGCGCAACAGGTCGAGGGCCGCCACCACCATCGGGTATTTGAGGGAGTAACGCACGTTGGTGCCGTCACGCTCCGCGTTTACCAGGCCGCGGTCGCGCAGCACCGCCAGGTGCTGGGAGACGTTGGACTGGCGGATGCCCAGCAGCTCGGTCAGCTCGCCCACGTTGAGCGGGCGTTCCGACAGGGCGTACAGGATCAGGATCCGCTTGGGATCCGCCAGCGCCTGACACAACTCCGCGTGCAGCTGGTGTATTTCTTCAACAAAAACAGGCTTCATTTGTTCTTATATTCGAGAGATCGAATATATCCCAGGCGGGCGCGCCTGTCAATGCGCCCGGTGCGGCGGTTATTTGCCCAGCAGCCGGTCGAAGACCGCGGCGAACGCGTCGTAGGACTTGGCGCCCACCACCAGCTCGCCCCGCACCTGGCCGTTGGCCTCGGTGCGGCCGATCACGAAGGTGGGGGTGGCGCGGGCGCCCACCTCGGAGGCCAGGCGCGCGGCGGTTTCCACCCGTGCCTGGTGGCGGCCCGAGTCGAGACACTGCTCGAAGGCGGCCCGGTCGATGCCGATCTCCTCGGCGAACACCGGGAAGTTGCCGGGCATGATGCGCTGTTGCGCGCCGAACATGGCGTTGTGCATCTCCCAGTAGCGGCCCTGCTCGCCGGCGCAGTGGGCCGCCTCGGCGGCCTTGGCCGCAAAACGGTGCGAGGGGATGGGGTTGTCCATGAACACGTAGCGCACCTTGCCGGTGTTCACGTAATTGGCCTCGATGCGCGGCACCGTGTTCTGGGTGTGACGGGCGCAGAACGGGCACTGGAAGTCGGAAAATTCGACGATGGTGACCGGGGCGCTCTTGTTGCCCTTGGCCGGATAGCCCGCCGTGGGCACCGGCACCTGCGCCGTGGTGGGGCGCGGCGGCTCGTCCTGGCGCGGCGCCTCGGCCTGGCGCAGGGGGGCCGGCGCCTTCTTCAGCTCCGCCACGTCGTCGGAGAGCCCCCGCACCTCCTGGCGCAGGGCCTTCAGCTCCTCCAGCAGCGCGTCGTTGGTGGTGGTCTGGTTGCCCCCCCCGGTGCCGCCGTTGCTGGCGGTACCACCGCTGTTGCCGCCGGTGCCGCCGGTGCCGCAGCCGGCGGCCAGCAGGGCCGTGAGGAGCAGGGTGGTGATGCGGGCGATGGTCATGGGGTGGCCTCCTCGGCGTCCGGTTCCGGGTTGACGATCTTGCCGGCCTTGCCGCGCCACACCAGCACGATGGCGCTGGCGACGTAGATCGATGAGTAGGTGCCGATCACGATGCCGATCAGCAGTGCCAAGGCGAAGTCGTGCAACACCTCGCCACCCCAGAACGTGAGCGCCACCACCACCAGTAAGGTGGTGCCGCTGGTGATCAGGGTGCGCGACAGCACCTGGTTGACGGCGTTGTTGATGACCTGCTCCAGGGATTCCTTGTGGCGCCGGCGCAGGTTCTCGCGGATGCGGTCGTAGACCACCACCGTGTCGTTCAGGGAGTAGCCGGCCACGGTGAGCAGGGAGGTGATCAGCAGCAGGTTGACCTCCTTGCCCACGAGGACGAACAGGCCCAGCACCGCCAGCACGTCGTGGAAGGTGGCGATGGCTGCCGCCACGCCGAAGCGGAACTCGAAGCGCATGGCGATGTAGGCCATGATGCCGAGCATCGACAGGAACACGGCCAGGATCGCGTCCTTTTGCAGGCGGTCGCCGATGGACGGGCCCACCTCGGTGACCGAGTCCACCACGAAGGGGTTGTCCGGCAGGGCGTCGCGGAAGATGGCGCGCAGCTTGGCGGACGCCTTCTCCTCGATGGAGCCGGCGCGCTTGACGCGGATCAGCAGCTTGTTGGTGCCGGTGAATTCCTGGATGTCCGCGTCCGGGAAGCCGCCGCTCACCATGATGCGGCGCGCCTCCTCCATGAGCACGGGGTGCTCGAAATCAAGCTGCACCGAGGTGCCACCCTCGAAATCGATGCCCAGGTTGGCCTTGCCGAGGCCGATCTGCACCAGGGTGGCCAGCCCCAGCAGCACCAGGAGGCCCGAGATGGTGAAGGCGATCTTGCGCCGGCCCAGAAAATCGATATGGGTCTTGCCGATGAGTTCCAGCATGAAAAAGCCGCCCCGGTTAGATGCTCAAGGTTTCCAGGCGCCGCCGGCTGTTCATCCAATCGAAGAACACCTTGGTGCCGACGAAGGCGGTGAACAGGTTGATCAGGATGCCCAGGCTCAGGGTCACCGCGAAGCCCTTCACCGGCCCGCTGCCGAACAGGAACAGCGCCGCCGACGTGATGAGGGCGGTGACGTGGGCGTCGACGATGGTCACCCAGGCGCGGTCATACCCCTGGTCCACCGCCAGGCGCACGGTCTTGCCGAGGCGCAGTTCCTCGCGGATGCGCTCGAAGATCAGCACGTTCGAGTCCACCCCCATGCCGACGGTGAGCGCGATACCGGCGATGCCCGGCAGGGTGAGGGTGGCGTGCATGGCCCCCAGCGCGCCCACCAGCACGATCAGGTTGAGCATCAAGGCCACGTTGGCGATCACGCCCGCCAGGCGGTAGTAGATCGTCATGAACAGCACCACCAGCGCCGTGCCGACCACCGTGGCCATCAGGCCGGCGTGGATGGAATCCTGGCCCAGGCTGGGGCCAACGGTCACGTTTTGCAGCACCTCCACCGGCGCCGGCAGGGCGCCGGCGCGCAGCACGATGGCCAGGTCGTTGGCCTCCTGCGAGGTGAACTGGCCGGTGATGGAGGCGCGCCCGCCGCCGATGCGCTCCTGGATCACCGGCGCCGAGTAGACGTTGCCGTCGAGCACGATGGCGAAGCGCTCGCCCACGTGCTCCCCGGTCACCTGGTCGAAGATCTTGGCGCCCACCGGGTCGAAGGTGATGGCCACGTAAGGCTCGTTGAACTGATTGATGGACACCCGCGCGTCGGTGAGGGTGTCGCCGGCGAGCATGGCCTGTTTCTTCACCACGTGCGGCTCCCGGTCCAGCTCCTGGCCGGTTTGCGGGTCCAGAACGCGGCGGTAGAGGATCTCGTCGTCCTCCGGCAGCGGCATGCCACGCTCCAATTGAACCGCCTCGTCCACCAGCTTGAACTCGAGCAGGGCGGTCTTGCCGATCAGGTCGATGGCGCGGTCCGGGTCGGACACGCCGGGCAGCTGCACCAGGATCTCGTCCGAGCCCTGCTGCTGGATGAGCGGCTCCGCCACGCCAAACTGGTCGATGCGGTTGCGGATGGTCTCCACGCTCTGGGTCACGGCGCCCACCCGGATGCGGTCCAGGTCCGGGTCGCTCAGCCGGTAGGCCAGGTCGGTGCCCTGTTCCCGGTTTTCCAGGGCCAGGACGCCGTAGTCCTTTTCCACCAGCGTGGTGATGCGGTCGCGGGTGGCCTGGTCGGCCACGCCGGTGATGGTCACGCCGAACGGCCCCTCGCGCCGCACGGTGACGTTGAGCCCCGCGTCCTTGATGGTCTGGGCGAGGGAGTCGGAGGTGCGGTCCACGAAGTTGCTGGCCGCCACGTCGCGGGCGACCTTGAGCACCAGATGGATGCCGCCCTGGAGGTCCAGCCCCAGGTTGATGCCCTCCCCCGGCAGCTTGGCGCGGGTGTCCGCCGAGATCATGCGCTCCGGCAGGCTCGGCAGAAAGTAGAGCAGGGAGATGACGGCGACCAGGGCCACCGCGGCGAAGCGTACGCCGATTGACTTGCCCATATCCAGTTCCCGGAAGTGTGATCCGTTTCGGCCCGGCCGGAACGGCTTATTTGTCCTCGTCGGCCAGCAGCTTGTCCTGCAGGCCCATGATCTCCGAGCGCAGCACCTTGATGCGGGTGTTGTCGGCGATCTGGAGGGTCAGCGTGCCCTTGGTCACCGCCGCCACGCTGCCCAGGATGCCGCCGTTGGTGACCACCTTGTCGCCCTTCTGGATCTCTTCCAGCATCTTGCGGTGCTCCTTCTGGCGCTTCTGCTGCGGCCGGATGAGCAGCAACCAGAACAGGGCGAAGATGAGCAGAAAGGGGGCGAAGCTGGTGATGAAGGTTCCGGCCCCGGCGGTGGCGCCGTCCTGGGCAATGGCGGGGGTGGGCCCCAGCAGCCCGATCCAGTCAAGCATGGCATGTCTCCTCGTGATACTGGTGCGCCGCCTCCCGGTGGAAGGCGCCAAAGCGGCCCTCCCCGATCGCCCGGCGGATGGCCGCCATGAGCGAGAGGTAGTGGTGCAGATTATGGATGGTATTCAGGTGATGACCAAGGATTTCACCGGAAATGAACAGATGGCGCAGGTACGCCCGCGAGAAATTCTGGCAGGTGTAGCAGGCGCAGGCCGGGTCGATGGGGTCCGCATCGTCCCGGAAGCGGGCGTTCTTGATGTTGATGCGCCCCCAGCCGGTGAACAGGTAGCCGGTGCGGGCGTGGCGGGTGGGCATCACGCAGTCGAACATGTCGATGCCGCGCGCCACCGCCTCCACCAGGTCGATGGGCAGGCCCACCCCCATCAGGTAGCGCGGCGCGTCCTCCGGCAGGTGCGGCACCGTGTCGTCCAGCACCCGGTACATGAGGTCCTTGCCCTCCCCCACGCTCAGGCCCCCGATGGCGTAGCCGTCGAAGCCGATGTGGCGCATGGCCGCCGCGGAGCGGGCCCTGAGGTCCGCCTCGAAGCCCCCCTGGACGATGCCGAACAGGGCCTGGTCCGCCTTGCCGTGGGCCGCCTTGGAGCGCTCCGCCCAGGTGATGGAGCGCTCCATGGAGCGGCGCGTCACCTCGCGGGTGGCGGGGTATTCCAGGCACTCGTCGAAGATCATGGCGATGTCGGACCCCAGGGCCATCTGGATCTCCATGGACAGCGCCGGGGTGAAGTCGTGCCGGCTGCCGTCGATGTGGGAGGCGAAGCGTACCCCGTCCTCGTGCACCGTGCACAGGTCGCCCAGGCTGAACACCTGGAAACCGCCGCTGTCGGTGAGGATCGGCCGGTCCCAGCTCATGAAGCGGTTCAGGCCGCCCAGGGAGTCGATCAGGGTGTGGCCGGGCCGCAGGTAGAGGTGGTAGGTGTTGCCCAGGATGATCTCGGCCCCCAGCTCCTCGAGTTCCCGGGGGGCCATGGTCTTCACCGAGCCGTGGGTGCCCACCGGCATGAACACCGGGGTGTGCACCGTGCCGTGCTTCAGGTGCAGGACCCCGGTGCGCGCAAGGGTTTCGCCGCAACGGGCCTGGAGCGTGAATTCGAGCGCCTGGGACACGGTACCGGTGGCTCACATCCGGGTGGGGGCCGACACGCCGAGCAGCCCCAGGCCGTTCTTGATCACCTGGCCCACGGCGCCCGCCAGCACCAGCCGCGCCCGGGTCAGGGCCGGGTCGTCACCGACGAAGCGGTTCTTGTAGTAATAGGCGTGGAAGCGTGCCGCCAGTTCCTGGAGGTAGTAGGGAATCTTGTGCACCGCCAGCTCGCGGGCGGCGTCGTCCACCACGTCCGGGTAGGCGGCGAGCTGCTTGACCAGGGCCAGCGTCTCCGCGTCGTGCAGGGGGGCGAGGTCCACCGTCTGGCCGCTGAAGGCGCCGTCCGCCTTGAACAGGTCGACGCCCGCCTCCGCCGCCTTGGCGAACAGCTGGTGCACCCGCGCATGGGCGTACTGGATGTAGTACACCGGGTTGTCGGCGGTCCGCTGCTTGGCCAGCTCCAGGTCGAACTCCAGTTGCGCGTCCGACTTGCGGGTGAGGAAGAAGAAGCGCGTGGCGTCCACGCCGATCTCGTCGGTCACCTCCTTCAGGGTGACGAACTCGCCGGCGCGGGTGGACATGGCCACCGGCACGCCGTCGCGCAGCAGCGACACCAGTTGCACCAGCACCACCGTCAGGTCGTCCGGGTCGCGGCCGAGCATGGTCACCGCCGCCTTCATGCGGCCGATGTAGCCGTGGTGGTCGGCGCCCCACACGTCGATCACGCGGGCGAAGCCGCGCGCGAACTTGTCCTGGTGGTAGGCCACGTCGGAGGCGAAGTAGGTGGTCACGCCGTTGCCGCGCACCATCACCCGGTCCTTGTCGTCGCCGTGGCGGGTGGTGGCCAGCCAGGTGGCGCCGTCCTGCTCATAGGCGGCGCCGGCGGCCTTGAGGCCGTCGATGACGCGCTGCACCGGCGGGTCGTCGCCCCGGTACAGCTCGCGCTCCGAGTACCACTGGTCGAAGCGGATGCCGAACCGGTCCAGCTCGTCCCGGATCTCGCCCAGGATGGCCTGGTAGGCGGTGGCGGAGAAGTGCGGCAGCCACTGGGCCTCGGGCAGGCCGGCCCAGCGGTCGCCGTCCGCGTCCTGGATCCGTTGGGCGATGTCCTTGATGTAGTCGCCCCGGTAGTGGTCGTCCGGCCAGGGCACGTCCTGTCCCAGGGCCTGAAGGTAGCGCACGTGGGTGGAGCGGCCCAGGATGTTCATCTGGTTGCCCACGTCGTTCACGTAGTATTCGCGCTTCACCGGCGTGCCCACGGCGGCCAGCAGGTTGGCGGTCACGTCGCCCACCACGGCGCCGCGCCCGTGGCCCACGTGCAGGGGCCCGGTGGGGTTGGCGCTGACGAACTCGACCATGGTGGGCCGGCCAGCGCCCCAGGCGTGGGTGCCGTAGGCGGCGCCGGCGGCCAGGATGTCGGGGAGCTGGGCGGTCCAGTAGCCGGCGCTCAGGTAAAAATTGAGGAAGCCGGGACCGGCGATCTCCACCTTGTCCACCAGCCCTTCCATGGGCGGCAGGTGGTCCACGATCACCTGGGCCACGTCGCGCGGGGAGCGCCGCGCCTGCTTGGCGAGGCCCAGCGCCACCGGGCAGGCCACGTCGCCGTGGGCCGCCTGCTTGGGGGACTCCAGCACGATGGCGGGCGGCGCGTCGAAGGCCAGGGCGCCCGCACTCCGGGCATTGCCCAGGGCGGCGCGGATCATATCGGAAATCTGTGTAGCCATTCCCCTTCCAAAAAACCCCGAATCCTAGAGGATTTCCACGGTGACCGTCAATCGCCCTTGCCCTTGAGCACGCCGGGGGGGGTACCCCATAATCCCAAGGGGACCGTACCCCCCGCCTTGTCCACCCACGCACGGAATCCGCCCATGTCCGACGCCCCCGCCAACCGCCTCGCCGCCGAGACCAGCCCCTACCTGCTCCAGCACGCCCACAACCCGGTGGACTGGTATCCGTGGGGCGAGGAGGCCCTGGCGCGCGCCCGCGCCGAGAACAAGCCGATCTTCCTGTCCATCGGCTACTCCGCCTGCCACTGGTGCCACGTGATGGCCCACGAGAGTTTTGAGGATCCGGCCACGGCGGCGCTGATGAACGAACACTTCGTGAACATCAAGGTGGACCGGGAGGAGCGGCCCGACCTGGATCACATCTACCAGACCGCCTTTCAGCTCCTGGCCGGGCGCGGCGGCGGCTGGCCGCTGTCCATGTTCCTCACCCCGGAACTGGGGCCGTTCTGGGGCGGCACCTATTTTCCCAGCCAGCCGCGCTACGGCATGCCGGCGTTCCGCGACGTGTTGCGGGGGGTGGCCACGCACTTCCGCGAGAAGCCGGAGGACGTGACCCACAACGTGGCGGCCCTCGTCCAGGGGCTGGCCCGCGTGAACCACGCCCGCCCCACCGGGAGCGCCCTGTCCGACAACCTGCTGGAGGCCGCCGCCCAGCAGCTGGTGCGGGAGTTCGACCCGGTGTGGGGCGGCTTTGGCGGGGCGCCCAAGTTTCCGTCCACCATGGCCCTGGCGTTCCTGCTCACCCGCTGGCACCGCACCGGCAACCAGGCCTATTTGCACGCGGCGGGCCACTCCCTGGCCAAGATGGCCGAGGGCGGCATCCGCGACCACCTGGGCGGCGGCTTCGCCCGCTACGCCGTGGATGAGAAGTGGCTGGTGCCGCACTTCGAGAAGATGCTCTACGACAACGCCCTCCTGATCCCCCTCTACATCGACGCCCACCTGGCCACGGGCAATCCGCTGTTCGCGCAGGTGGCGCGCGAGGCGCTGGACTACGTGGCGCGCGAGATGACCCACCCGGAAGGGGGCTTCTACGCCGCCCAGGACGCGGACAGCGAGGGGGAGGAGGGCCGGTTCTTCGTCTGGCGGCCGGGGGAGATCGACGAGGTGCTGGGGCCCGACGCGGACCTGTTTTGCGCCTGTTACGGGGTGACCGAGGGCGGCAACTTCGAGGGGCAGAACATCCTGTGGACGCCGGAGCCCCTGGCGGAGGTGGCCGCCGAGTTCGGGCTGGACGCGGCCCGCGCCGCCGGGATCCTTGCGGGCGCCCGCGCCAAGCTGTTCGCGCGCCGCGCGGAGCGGGTGCGGCCGGGGCTGGACGACAAGGTCATCGCCTCGTGGAACGGCCTGATGCTGAGCGCCTTCGCCCGCGCCGCCGCCGTGTTCGGCGACGCGGCCTGTCTGGACCGGGCGCGCCGCGCGGCGGATTTCGTGACCGGCAAGCTGATGCCCGGCGGCGCCCTGCGCCGCTGCTACAAGGACGGCCAGGCCAGGCACCCCGCCTGCCTGGACGATTACGTCTTTCTGGCCCAGGGGCTGCTGGACCTGCACCACGCATCCGGCGACGGGGCGCACCTGGACGCCGCCACCGGGCTGATGGACACGGTGCTGGAGCGGTTCGCCGCGCCGCAGGGCGGTTTCTACTTTACCGGGGAGGGGCACGAGGAGCTGATCGCGCGCACCCTTTCCGGCACGGACCAGTCCATCCCGTCCGGCAACTCGGTGGCGGCGCTGTGCCTGCTCCGCCTGCACCAGCTCACCGGCGCCGGGCGCTACCACGCCGCTGCCGAGGGGGCGGTGCGGGCGTTCCTGGAGCAGGCGGCCATGGCGCCCCAGGGCTACGCCAACCTGCTGCTGGCCGCCGACGCCCTGATCCATCCACCCACCCTGGTGGCGCTGGCGGGGCCGGACGCGGCGGCGTGGCAGGCGCGGCTGGCGCGGCGCTTCCGGCCCAACACCTGGGTGCAGCGCATCGATCCGGCGCGGCCGAAGGCCCCCGCGTGGCTGGCGGGCAAGGGGTCCCCCGGCCGGGTCACGGCGGCCTATGTGTGCCAGGGGGGCACCTGCGCGCCGCCGGTGACCGCCATCACGGAACTGGAGGCGCGCCTGGGACTTGCCGATTAGGGGAGGCCGGCCGCCGGGCCCGCCTTGCTTTTGCCGCACGCCTACCGGTAAGGTCCGGCGGTGAGCGCCCCGCGGCGGCGCCGGGCCGGCATGAACCACAAGGATAGGGTTTAGGCACGCCAGGAACATGGTTGGTGCGTATCTGATTCTGCTGCGCGAGGGCTTCGAGGCGGCCCTCATCGTCGGCATCATCCTGGCGGCGGTCGCGCGGCTGGGGGCGATGGCCTATGGCCGTCACGTGATGGCCGGCGTGGGCGCGGCGGTCCTTGCCAGCCTTGGCTTCGCCTTCGTGGCGGACCGCATCTCGGAACTGTTCGCCGGGGCCGGCCAGGAGGTCATGAATGGCGCCATCCTGGGCATCGCGGCGGCCATGATCACCTATGTCATCGTGTGGCTCAGGGAGAGCCGCCGGCAGATCGACCGGCAGTTGTCCGGCAAGGTGGCCGAGCACGCGGTGGGGCGTGGCGTCGGCCTGTTCGTGCTGGCGTTCGTGTCGGTGTTCCGCGAGGGGGCGGAGTCGGTGCTGTTCCTGTGGGCCATCGTCGCCGGGGGGGGCGAGGACACGGCCGGGGTGGTGATCGGCGGCATCGCCGGGCTGTTCACGGCGGTGCTCATCGCCTGGCTGCTGTTCCAGGGCGGGCGGCGCATTCCCCTGAAGACGTTTTTCGACGCCACCACCGTGCTCCTGGTGCTGCTGGCGGCGGGCATGCTGGCGCGGGCGGCCGGTTACTGGGTGGCGGTGGATTGGCTGCCGGCCCTGGCCTACGGGGTGTGGGACACCGGCCACATCCTGCCGGACCGTGGCGGGCTGGGGGGCGTGCTGGCCATCCTGTTCGGCTACAACGCCAACCCGACCCTGATGGAGGTCCTTGTTTTTGGCGGCTATCTCATGACGGTGGCGTTGTGGCTGCGTTTTGGCGGGCGCGCCGTCGGCACCCCCGCGTCCGCCGGCGGGTAGGCCGTGTCCGTCGCCTTCGTCGAGAGCGTCAAGCGCTGCACCCAGTCCGCGTCCTTTCTGGACCGCCTCCACGAGGAGGTGATGCTGCGCGGCGCCAATGTGCGTGTCCGCTTCGCGGGGGTGGACGTGTTCAAGGCCAAGTACCTGTTCAACCGCCTGCTCATGGCGCTGGTGCGCCGCGCGTCGGGGGTGCCGGGCACCGAAACGGTGATCGGCGGCCTGGCCGGGGAGTTCGGCCCCCGGGGTTTGAATCTGCCGGAGGCCTTCTTTCTGGACTGGCAGGAGGCGCTGCTGGCCGCGGTGCGCGCCACGGACCGGCAGCTCACGCCCGAGCTGGAGCGGGAGTGGCGCCAGGTGACGGGCGCCGAGCTGGGGCATTTTGTCGCCACCATCCGCGTCAACGGCGGCATGGCCGCCGGCTGGTGAGCGGCGCCGGGGGCGGGTGCGGCGTTGTGATAGTATGAACACATTCGCCCGGAACCGGCCCGCCCCTCGGCGGCCATATGTGGAATGTGCCTGACGGGGTGCCTGTGTCGTGCCGTTACCTGTTGCCTGCTAACCGCCGGTCCGCGTGATCATCCTCGGCATCTCCGCCTATTACCACGACAGCGCGGCGGCCCTCCTGCGCGATGGAGCCATCGTGGCAGCCGCCCAGGAGGAGCGTTTTTCGCGCCGGAAGCACGACGCGCGCTTTCCCGCCCACGCCATCCGCTATTGCCTGGACGAGGCGGGCATCGGCCTTGCCGACGTGGGCCGGGTGGTGTTCTACGACAAGCCCCTGGTCAAGTTCGAGCGCCTGCTGGAGACCTATCTGGCCTTCGCGCCCCGGGGGTTCCGCTCGTTCGTCGCGGCCATGCCCGTGTGGCTCAAGGAGAAGCTCTACCTGAAGAGCGAGCTTAGGCGCGAGCTGGCCGCCCTGGGCGGCGTGCCCCGTGGCGCGCTGCCGCCGCTGATGTTCACCGAGCACCACCAGGCCCACGCCGCGTCGGCGTTCTTCCCGAGCCCGTTCCAGGAGGCGGCGGTGCTGTGCCTGGACGGGGTGGGGGAGTGGGCCACCACCTCCGTGTGGCGCGGTTCGGGCAACCGCCTGGAGCCGGTGTGGGAGATCGACTTTCCCCACTCCCTGGGCCTGCTCTATTCCGCGTTCACCTACTACACCGGCTTCAAGGTCAATTCCGGCGAATACAAGCTGATGGGCCTCGCCCCCTACGGCGAGCCGAAATACGTGGACCGTATCCTGGAGCACCTGATCGACCTGAAGGACGACGGCACCTTCCGGCTCGACATGCGCTACTTCGACTTCGCCACCGGGCTGACCATGACCAACGCCCGCTTCGACGCCCTGTTCGGCGGCCCGCCGCGGCGCGCCGAGGGTGCCGTCACCCAGCGCGAGATGGACATCGCCCGCTCCATCCAGGCGGTCACCGAGGAGGTGGTGCTGCGCCTGGCCCGCACCGTGCACAAGGAGCTGGGGGTGGACACCCTGTGCCTGGCCGGCGGCGTCGCCCTGAACTGCGTGGCCAACGGTCGCATCCTGCGCGAGGGGCCGTTCAAGGACATCTGGATCCAGCCCGCCGCCGGCGACGCGGGCGGCGCCCTGGGGGCGGCGCTGGCGGTGTGGCACCAGTACCTGGACGGCCCGCGCCCGGTGAACGGCACCGACCGCATGCGGGGCGGCTACCTGGGGCCGCGCCACACGGCGGACGGCATCCGTGCCTACCTGGACGGCGTGAACGCCGTGTACACGGAGCTTCCCGACGCGGAGCTGGCGCCCCGGGTGGCCCAGGTGCTGGCGGACGGCAACGTGGTGGGGTGGTTCCAGGGGCGCATGGAGTTCGGGCCCCGCGCCCTGGGCGGCCGCTCCATCCTGGGCGACCCGCGCAGCCCCAGGATGCAGTCGGTGATGAACCTGAAGATCAAGTACCGCGAGTCGTTCCGGCCGTTCGCCCCGTCGGTGCTGGCGGAGCGGGTGGCCGACTGCTTCGAGCTGGACCGGCCCAGCCCCTACATGCTGATCGTGGCGCCGGTGCGGGAGGCGCTGCGCATTCCCATGACCCCGGCGCAACAGGGGCTGTTCGGCATCGACCGGCTCAACGTGCCGCGCTCCACGCTGCCCGCCGTCACCCATGTGGACTATTCGGCGCGCATCCAGACCATCCACGCGGAGACCAACCCCCGCTACCATGCCCTGGTGTCGGCGTTCGACCGCCTCACCGGCTGCCCGGTGGTGGTCAACACCTCCTTCAACGTGCGCGGCGAGCCCATCGTCTGCACCCCGGAGGACGCCTACCGCTGCTTCATGCGCACGGAGATGGACTACCTGGTGCTGGAGAACCTCGTCCTCGCCAAGGCGGATCAGCCTGCCTGGGAGCGGGACGATTCCTGGAAGAGCGAGTTCGAGCTGGACTGATGGCCATCGACCCGCACGCCATACCGGAACTGGACCGTGCCGGCCTGCGCCGCTTCGGCCTGACCACCGGCGCCATCGTCTGTGGGCTGTTCGGCCTGCTGCTGCCGCTGCTCGCCCACAAGGCGCTGGTGTGGGTGGCGTGGCCGTGGGCGCTGGCGGGGGTGCTGGGGCTGTGGGCGCTGGCGGCGCCCGCCACCCTGCGCCCCGTGTACCGGGGGTGGATGCGGGTGGGCGCCGTGCTCGGCTTCGTGAACACGCGTATCATCCTGGCGGTGATGTTCTACCTGGTGCTGGTCCCGGTGGGGCTGGTCATGCGGCGGGTGGCCAGGGATCCCATGGCGCGGCGCTTCGACGAGGGGGCAAACAGCTACCGCGTGCGCCACGACGCCCCGCCCAAGGAACGGATGGAGAAACCGTACTGATGTTCGATCTGCTCAAGGACTTGCTGGCCTTCATGCGCGAGCGCAAGAAGTTCTGGCTGGCGCCCATCATCCTGGTGCTGCTGCTGCTGGGGGCGCTGATCGTGTTCAGCCAGGGCTCGGCGGTGGCGCCGTTCATCTACACCCTGTTCTGATCCGCTGTTCCGGCTGGAGGCCACGCGCATGGGCCGGGAGGACGACTGGCTTGCCCGGGCGGCGCGCCACCACCGGCGCGGCGACCTGAACGGTGCCGTGCAACTGTGCCGCAAGGTGCTCGCGGCGCGGCCGGACCACCCGGCGGCGCTGGCCCTGGCCGGCCGCCTGCACCTGGACGGGGGTGACCCGCAGGGGGCCCTGCCCTTCCTGCGCCGCGCCCTGGCGGCGGCACCCAACCAGGCCGACCTGCACCTGCGTGCCGGCCAGGCCCTGAAGGCCGTGGGGCTGGTGGAGGAGGCCATGCGCCACCTGCGGCGCGCCGTGGCCCTGAAGCCCGACCTGGTGGACGCCCACCGGGAGATCGGCGAGCTGGCCCTGGCCAACCGCCGCGCCGGCGAGGCGGTGCACCACCTGAGCCGGGTGGCCGCCGCCCGGCCGGACGACGCGGCGGCGGCGGAGCGCCTCGGCCGGGCCTGCCAGCTCGCCGGCCGGCCCGAGGCGGTGGGGGCCTTCGAGCGGGCGGTGGCCCTGGCCCCGGCCCGGCGCGACCCGCGCCTGCGGCTGATCGCCGCCATGACCGAGTTCGGCCAGGGGCCCCAGGCGGCGCCGCTGCTGGGGGATCTGGCCGCCGGCGCGGACGGGGCGGGCGTGTACCGCGACCTGGCGGCGCTGCTGCTGGAGCAGTTCCAATACCGGGCCGCGCGGGACGCCGCGTTGGCGGCCCTGGA
The DNA here is from genome assembly GCA_016212085.1 of Nitrospirota bacterium. Lineage (GTDB taxonomy): Bacteria > Nitrospirota > JACRHL01 > JACRHL01 > JACRHL01 > JACRHL01. The sequence continues at coordinate 81,310 of JACRHL010000005.1, forward strand.
ACGGGACCCGGCGGACGACGCCAGCCGTTTCGTGGCGGCGCTGGCCTGCGAGTCGCTGGGGGATTTTGCCGCCGCGCGCGGCCACTACGCCGCCGTGCGCGCGCCGGACCGCCGCGAGCAGGCCGCCAACAACCGGTTGTTCACCACCTGTTACGACCCGGACCTGACGCCGGACGGCGTGCTGGCGGCCCATGCGGAGTGGGGCAGGGCCTGCCAGGCCGACGCGCCGCCGGCGGCACCCCACGGCAACGACCGGGGCCCGGACCGGCCGCTGCGGGTGGGTTACCTGTCGCCGGACTTCCGCAAGCACCCGGTGTCGGCCTTTCTGGCCTCGATCATCGCCTATCACCACCCGGGGCATGTGCTGGCGCATTGCTATGCGAACGTGGCCGAGCCGGACGAGGTCACCCACGCCCTGCGCCAGGTCTGCCCGCGCTGGCGCGACGTAACCGGCCGGACGGACGCGGAGGTGGCGGACCGGATCCGCGCCGACGGCATCGACATCCTGGTGGACCTGGCGGGCCTGTCCGGCGCCAACCGGCTGCGCGTGCTGGCGCACCGGCCGGCGCCGGTGCAGGTGTCGTACCTGGGCTATCCGGCCACCACCGGCCTGCCGACGGTGGATTTCCGGGTCACCGACGGGGTGGCCAACCCGCCGCCCACCGGGCGCTTTTACACGGAGCGGCTGGCGCGCCTCGATGGGGGCTTCTGCTGCTACCTGCCGCCCCCCAACGCGCCGGACCCCGGGCCGCTGCCGGCGCTGGCCGCCGGGCACGTCACCTTCGCCTCCCTGGTGAACCTGAAAAAGGTCAACGAGCGCACCGTGGCCCTGTGGTCGCGGGTGCTCCAGGCGCTGCCGGAGGCGCGCTTCGCCCTCATCCGCCACACCTTGAGGCCCGAGGCCAACCGGCGCCGCTGGCTGGAGGCGTTCGCGCGGCATGGCATTGCCCCGGAACGCGTCGACCTGATCTGGGAGCTGCCGGAGCAGGGGGGCTACCTGGACCACTACCGGCGCGTGGACGTGGTGCTCGACACGCTGCCGTTCTGCGGCCACACCTCCACCTGCGAGGCGTTGTGGATGGGGGTGCCCGTGCTCACCCTGGCGGGGGACGACTTTGCCGGCCGCATGGGGGCCAGCGTGCTGGGCATGGTGGGTCTGGACGGCTGGGTGGCGGCCACCGAGGGGGATTTCGCGCGCGTGGCGGGCGACATGGCGCGGGATGTGAGCGGGCTGGCCCGGCTGCGCGCCGGGCTGCGGGCGCGCATGGCGGCGTCCGCGCTGCTGGCGGCGGAGCCGTTCACCCGCTCGCTGGAGGCGTCCTACCGGCGGATGTGGCGGGCGTGGTGCGCGTCCGGCGAACCGGCCTGCTAACGGCGGCCCGCCGCCCGCGGGCGGTCAGCGGATGCGGGTCTTGAAGCCGATGTGGTTTTCGATCTCGTGCTCCACCAGGTCGTGGTCCTTGGCGTTGAACAGGACCAGCTTGCGCAGGTGCTGGAAGCTTTCCGGCTCCATCTCGTCGAAGGCGATACCCATCCCCGCGGGCTCGGTGCAGGCCACGTGGGCGTTGGCCTCGATGGTCGTCTTGCCGTCCGAGAGCACCAGGGTCACATGGCAGGGCGTGTCCGCCGCCAGGTGTTCGCAGGTGAGCACGTACAGGCCGTTCATGCTCAGCTCGCGCGAGCGGCCCTGGATGTGCGGGTGGCCGCTGGCACGCACCACCACGTCCATGCGCACCTCGTTGCGGGTGAATTCGCGCGTTTTGATTTCGTCGTGTTCCGACATGGTCAATCCCCGTCCTGATGGCAAAACCGGTTGGCCCATCCGTCGCGGGCCTGGGTATCCAGCCCTCTTATCGGCGGTTTCGCCCGGAATCTTTCGTGGGCGCGTTGGCCCGCCGTCCCTTAAATACGGCAGGCCCCCTGTGGTACATTCAACGGGCGGCGCGCCATCCGCCCGCCGCCGTCCATTTGCCGAAAGGGCACACGGTCCATGAGCCGCCTGGCCAAGAAAGCCGAGGAAGAACGCACCAACAAGGCCGAACTCCGGCCCTACATACTGGGGGTTGGCGCGGTGGGGACGCTGCTTGCCGGCATCCTGCTCGCCTCGGGCCGGCAACAGGACGTGGCGTCGCCGGACCTGGAACTCGCCCCCGGGCGCATCCAGGTGGAGGGGGGGGAGCCGGCGCCGGTGGCCCCCGCCCGCGCGCAACCCGCCGCCGAGGAGCAGCCGCCGCAACCGTCGGTGCGTTTTTACGAGGTGCTGGGTCAGGGCCGGCCGGCCGCCGAACAACTGGTGGTGCGCGATCTGCCGTTGCCGCCGCCGGCCGGCACCGAGCCCCAGGCGGCCGACCCCGCCAGCCCCGCCCCGCGGGGGGCGGACCAGACACCGTCGGCCGCCGCCCCCGCATCCATGCCGCCCGCCGCCGTGTCCGAAGCGGCGGCCAGGCCCGTGCCAAAGCCCGTCCCGGTGGCCACCGCCAAGGCCAAGCCGGCGGAGCCCGCGCCCTACGCCCTGCAGGTGGCGTCGTTCTCCGAGAAACGCCGTGCCGACGAGCTGGTGAGCCGCCTGTCCGGTTCCGGGCACGATGCCTACGCCGTCAAGGTGGACCTGGTTGGCAAGGGCGACTGGTGGCGGGTGCGGGTGGGGCATTTCCCCAACGAGCACGCCGCCAAGTGGGCACGGCTGGACCTGGTCAAGCTGGGCGTCAACCCCATCGTCGTCCACGACCGTGGCCAGCCCGGCCCCTGAGCGCGCGCCCGGCGCCGCGGTCGATGCGGTGCTGGGCGCGGGCGGTCTGCTCGCGGCCCGCTTCCCGGAATTCAATCCCCGTCCCCAGCAGCTGGAGATGGCGCGCGCCGTGGCCGACGCCATCGAGGGGGGGCACCACCTGCTGGCGGAGGCCGGCACCGGCACCGGCAAGACCTTTGCCTACCTGGTCCCGGCGCTGTTGTCCGGCAAGCGGGTGGTGGTGTCCACCGGCACCCGGCTGCTCCAGGACCAGGTGTTCGGCAAGGACCTGGTGGCCCTGGAGCGGGTGCTGCCCAACGCCCGCAACGCCTGCGTGCTCAAGGGGCGCAGCAACTACCTGTGCTTGCACCGCTATGCGCAGGTGCGCGCCCAGGGCCCCGGCGGGCTGATCTCCCGCCACGACCTGGAGCAGCTCGCCGCCTGGGCCGCCGAGACCGAGGTGGGCGACCTGGCCGAGGTGGCCGACCTGCCCGAGACGCACCCCATCTGGCGCGAGGTGACGGTGACCGCCGAGCAGTGCCTGGGCGGCCGCTGCGCCGACTTCGAGGCGTGCTTCATCACCCGCGCCAAGCGCCGCGCCATGCGCGCCGACCTGATCGTGGTCAACCACCACCTGCTGTTCGCCGACCTGGGGGTGAAGTCCGGCGCCTTCGGCGAGGTGCTGCCCCACTACGACACGGTGATCTTCGACGAGGCGCACATGGTGGAGGAGATCGCCACGGCCTTCTTTGGCGTGCGCGTGAGCGGCTTCCGCATCCGCGACCTGGCCACGGACGTGATGCGCGCCGTGGTGGCCCTGGAACGGGATGACGCCGCGCGGGTGGCGGCGGACGCCCAGCGCGTGAGCGACCGTTCCGGGCCGTTCTTCGCCCACTTCGGACGCGGCGGGGCCGACCCGGAGGGGGGCCGGGTGCGCTTCCGCCCCGAGGCGCTGGGGCCCGGCTTCCACCCGGCGGCGGAGGGGCTGGAGGACGCGGCCCGGCTGCTGGCGGTGGCCCTGCAATCGCGGGAGGACCAGAGCGACGAGCTGTACCAGCTGGCGCGCCGCGCCGAGGCGCTGCATGCGGACCTGGCCCTGCTCCTGGCCCCCCAGTCGCCGGACATGATCTACTGGACCGAGGCGCGCAAGACCGGCTCCGCCGTGGGCGCCTCGCCCCTGCACGTGGGGCCGCTGCTCAACCAGCACCTGTACGGCCGCGTGAAGAGCGCCGTGTTCACCTCCGCCACCCTGTCCACCGGGGGCGACATGGCCTACATGCGCGACCGGCTCGGCTTCCGGCCCGCCGGGGTGGAGGCGCCCCCCGAGGACGCGGCGACCCCGCGCCGCGCGCCGGTGCGGGATCTGCTGCTGGGCTCGCCGTTCGACTACCCCAGGCAGGCGCTGCTCTACCTGCCGGACCACCTGCCCGCCCCCAAGGAGCCGCGCTTCGCCGAGGCGGTGGCCTGGGAGATCGGCGAGCTGATGGCCATCAGCGGCGGCCGCGCCCTGCTGCTGTTCACCAGCTACCGCATGATGGAGGAGGTGTACGGGCGCTGCCTGGGGCGGCTGCCCGGCCGGGTGCTCAAGCAGGGCGAGATGCCGCGCCACAAGCTGCTGGAGGCGCTGGTGGCGGAGGCGCCGGCGATCCTGTTCGCCACCGGCAGCTTCTGGCAGGGGGTGGACGTGCCGGGCGAGGCCCTGTCCTGCGTGGTCATCGACAAGCTGCCCTTCGCCGCGCCGGACGACCCGGTGCTGGCGGCGCGGGTGAACGCCCTGCAACAGCAGGGGAGGAACGCCTTCATGGAGTTCCAGGTGCCCATGGCGGCGCTGGCCCTCAAGCAGGGGGTGGGGCGGCTGATCCGGGGGTTGGACGACCGGGGCGTGGTGGCCATCCTCGACCACCGCATCCGCCGCATGCGCTACGGCCAGGCGCTGCTCGACTCGCTGCCGCCCATGCCGCGCACCGCCGAGCGTGCGGATGTGGCGGCGTTCTTCGGCCATTCCCTTGCCGGGGCGCCGGAGCGGCCCTAAACTGAACATCCACCGGTTGTCGCCCCCCGGAGCCCCGATTGCATTCACCCGTCGCGCCCGATCCCATGAGCAAGACCGTTCCCGCCCTGCCGGGCATCATCGACTCCCACGCCCACCTGAGCATGGAGCCGCTGGCCGCCGATCGCGAGGCGGTGCTGGCCCGCGCCCGCGCCGCCGGGCTGGCCCACATGCTCACCATCGGCACCACCGTGGCCGAGAGCCGGGCCGCCCTGGAGGTGGCTCGCGCCCACCCGGAGGTGAGCTGCACCGCCGGCGTGCACCCCCACGAGGTGAACGCCATGACCGAGGGCGACCTGGCCGCCATCCGTGCCATGGCGGCGGACCCCAACGTGGTGGCCATCGGCGAGATCGGCCTGGACTATCACTACGACCACTCCCCGCGCGACATCCAGCGCCACTGGTTCCGGCGCCAGATGGAACTGGCCGGGGAACTGGGCCTGCCGGTGGTGCTGCACACCCGCGAGGCGGAGGCGGACACGGCGCAAATCCTGCGCGAGTTCCCGGGCGTGACCGGCGTGCTGCACTGCTTCTCGTCCGACCCGTCCCTGGCGGAGACCGGGCTGGAGCTGGGCTACTATGTGTCGTTTTCCGGGATCGTGACCTTCGGCAAGGCCGAGGCCGTGCGCGAGGCCGCCCGAAGGGTGCCGCTGGAACGCATGCTGGTGGAGACCGACTGCCCCTATCTGGCGCCGGTGCCGTTTCGGGGCAAGACCAACGAGCCCGCCTACGTGACCCTGGTGGCCCGGACCCTGGCGGAGATCAAGGGGGTGCCGGTGGAAGCGCTGGTGGCGGCCACCAGCGCGAACGCGCGCCGGCTGTTCCGGCTGTCCTAGGAGGCGGCCCTCACCCCGCGGCCCTGGCGCCAGGTGGCGGCCAGATAGGGGTCCCACATGGCGCCGGTGGCGCTCATCACCGCGTCCACGCCGGCTTTCAGGTAGGCGTCGATGTCCTGGGGGGTCATGATGCCGCCCACGCCCACCACCACGAAGTCGTACTTTTCGTCGTCACGCAGGCGCACCAGCCGCTGGGCCTGGAGCAGCCCCCGGCTTTTGATGGCGGCGCCGCAGATTCCGGAGCGCAGCCGCCCGGCGCCGGGCAGGGCCTGGGCCCCGGCCCGGTCCACCACCTCGAGGGACAGGGTGTTGATGCCCGCCACCCCCTGCACGAACGGCGCGCAGGCCCCCACCACCGCCGCCATGGTGGCGGGATCGGTGTAGTACCCCACCTTGATCATCAGCGGTGTGGACCCCAGCGCCTGGGCGGTGGCGCGGACGATGCCGCGCGCGGTCGCGGGGTCGGTGAAGATGCTGCCCTCGCCGCTGGTGACGTTGGGGCACGACAGGTTGATCTCCACCACCTGCGCCCCCGCCTCCTGGCACATGGCGGCGGTGCGGGCATAGTCGGCGGCCAGGTCGCCCGCCCCCGGCGTGCCCACACAGCTGGCGATGAATACCTGGGTGGGCCCGCACGCCTTGCGGGCCCGTTCCATGTCGGCCATCCACACCTCCGGCGCCTTGCTGGGCATGCCGAAGGAGTTGGTGATGGAGATGTCGGCGAGCGTGTCCGGCGCGTCGCCGGTGGCCACCAGGCGCTCGCCCAGGCGGTTGTCGGTCAGGTCGCCGGGGCGGTCCAGGAACAGGCAGTTGGGGGCCGGGTGGCAGGCGCGCGGGGCGGAGCGCACGGTCTTGTAGACCGGCAGGTCGAAGCCAAGCCGCGCGTACAGCGCCACCCAGTTGCTGTTGAGCAGCGGCCCCGCCGCCACGCCGACGGGGGCGCCGATCCGGAAATCCAGGAAGCGGTGGGTCGCGCCCGCCGGCAGATCGGGCAGGGGACCGTCGAAGAACGGCCCGTCCACGTAGTTGTCGTCGTAGCTCTTGCGGATGTCGTAGGTGGGGGAGAGCGGCATGGTGGCTATCGTGAGAAAAAAGGCCCGGCGCGATACCGATGGTACCATGCCGGGCCCATGCCGGGACAGGACGGGGCGTCAGATGCGGGCGGGCAGGTGCTGCATCAGGATGTCCGCATCGAGCTGTACCAGATTCTTGTTGATCTCCTGGCTCACCAGGTGGGCAAGGGCGTGGCTGAACTGCTCGCGCAGCATGCCCAGGAAGGCCGGCGGCGCCACCACCATCAGCTTGTGGAACTGGCCCTGCGCTCGCGCCGTCTCCAGATGGTTGGTCACCTGTTTCGAGAAGGTGATTGCCTCATGACGCTTCGGGGGCACCCGCTGACCCACGCCGTGGCGCTCGCCGCCGATGTGGCCGGATGCACTCCCCGGCAGGTCGCTGGTCAGTTCCTGCTCGTGCAGCCGCCCCTCCGGGTGAATGAACCCCGCCTCCTCCTTCAGCGGCCCGCGGCCGTTCTTGGAAAAAATGCGCGCACGGCTGCTGTCCGCCACCAATACCCACGTCACACCCATGGCAGATCCTCCATTGCGGGGTGAAAGGTTGTCCGTACACCTCAACCATACCATCCGGGGCGCGACGGCGCACAAGCGTTTTATGGGTCGGAATGATTAAAAAAATCAGTCTGTTTTGGCGCCGGATCAGCCTTGATCGCGGTCCGGCGCGCGGGACGGGTCGAGGCCGGTCACGTCGTGAAACGGCAGCCCCTCCAGGTGCGCCACCACCGCGCCCCCGCGTGGTTCAAGGGCGGGGGCGCGGCAGCCGATAAGAGGGCGGTCGGGCGCCGGTTCGCAGGCCGGCGGCGTCCCTGTGCCAACCCGCAGCGGAGGTCGTATGGCCGTAGCCTCGATTTTCGGGGAGCGAGGGGGGAACGCGCGCCGTGGCCCCGGCGCCGGCAAGGTGGCCCTGGTGCTGTCCGGCGGCGGCATCCCCGGCTGGATGTACGAGATCGGCTGCCTGACCGCCCTGGACGAGTTCTTCGAGGCCGGCTTCTCCAGCAACGACTTCAACATTTTCGTGGGCACCAGCGCCGGCGCCAACGCCGCCGCGCTGATGGCCAACGGCATCCGGCCGCGCGCCATCTACGACGCGGTGATGGCGGACGATGCCTCCCCCTTCAACTTCCGCCGCGAGGACATCTACGCCTTCGGTACCGGCGAGACCTGGCCCACCCTCAGGAAGGCCGGCGCCGCCCTGTTCCGCGCGTCGCGCCACCTGGCGCTGGGCGTGGTGCGCAAGCGCCGCCGGCCGTCGCTGCTGGACCTGGCGTATGCGGTGCAGGAGATCCTGCCGTCGGGCATCTTCACCCTCAAGCCGCTGGAGCGGCACCTGCGCGAGCACCTCTCCCGCGAGCCCTACAGCAACGACTTCCGCACCTTGCGGGGGGAGCTGTTCATCCCCGCGGTGGACCTGGACCGGGGCGAATACGTGGTGTTCGGCGCCGATGGGTTCGACCGGGTGCCCATCAGCCGGGCCGTGGCCGCGTCGTCGGCGGTGCCCGTCCTGTTCCAGCCGGTGCGCATCGACGGCGTGGACTATATCGACGGCGGCATCGGCCGGGTGGCCAACATGGACGTGGCCATCCGCCACGGCGCCGGCCTGCTGGTGGTCATCAACCCGGTGGTGCACCTGGAGAACGACCGGAAGGGCGTGTGCCTGCCCACCTGCCACGGCTTCTGCCGGGGCCTGCGCGACAAGGGCATGAGCTTCGTGGCCGACCAGGCCATGCGCATCAACACCAGCATCCGCCTCCGGCTGGCCCGGGAGCACCACCGGGCCAGCCATCCGGGCATCGACATCGCCATCATCGAGCCCGACCCCAAGGACACCTTCATGTTCACCCAGAACGTGGTGGGCCATGAGGCCCGCAAGGAGGTGCTGCGCTACGGCTACCGGGCGACCGTGACCCACCTCGGCCACAACTTCGAGGCCCTGCGCGACATGTTCGGGCGGCGCGGCATCGCCGTGGGGCTGGGCCGTTTCCGCTGGCGCCCCAAGGTCGGCGGCCTCACGGTGATGGGCCCCAACGAGCGGCAGCGGGTGGCGGATGCGCTGCCGGCGGATGCGCTGCCGGATCCGGCGCGCAAGGTGTCGTAGCAGGATTCCAGGCACGGGTGTGCCCGAGAGCTAGGGCCGGTCGACGGGCCTTGGCCGGGCGCCGTTTATCCACACCGCCAGCTTGCGCGGCTCCGGCGCGCCGGAGCCCAGGCGCCAGGCCAGGCCTTCCGGCGACAGGGCGGCCAGCGCCGCCACGTCGCGGATGCCCACCGCCCACAGCCGGTCCGCGTTGGCCGCGCCCATGCCGCGGTGCGTGGCCAGCCGGGCCCAGTCGCGCGCGGCGCCTACGGACGCGCGCGGCTGGTTCAAGCGGGTGGCGAGGGCGTTCAGGTCGGCGTCCGCCACGCGCGCCAGGGCGTCCACCGAGCGCACGCCGGCGGCGGGCAGTGACCGGCGCGCGTCCGCCGCCAGCGGCGTCACGTCCGCCAGGACGGGCCGCACCGCGTCGATGGTGACGTGCTCCATGGCGCCCAGGACCGCCACCGAGAACACCACCCCCCCCGCCGCCAGCGCCAGCCGCCCTGCCCTGCCGCCCCGGCGCCACCAGCCCGTCACGGCGGCGTGGAACGCCAGCGCCGCCAGGGCCAGCAGCGGAAACCCCAGGAAGCCCAACGGCGGCATCTCGAACCAGCGCCAGTCGGGCAGCCCCGGCACCGTGTAGATCCACTTGCCGCCCGCCCAGAAGTTCCACCCCTCCCACAACAGGCCGCAGGCCAGGCCGGCGATCAGCGCGGCGAGCAGGCGGCGCACGCTGCCCACCTCCAGGTCGGCCAGCAGCGAGGGGCGGCCGGCGCGGTGGTTCAGGGGCTCCAGGGTGAGGTACACGAACCCCCACAGCAGCCAGAAGGCGTGGCGCGGAAACGCCAGGGGCAGCACCAGGCAGGCCACGCCCGCCCCCTGCATGGCGCGCCGCACCCATTCCGGCACCCCGCGCCGGCGCACCTTGCAGGGGCCCAACAGCCGGGTGAGCAGCAATGCCTGGTGGGTGGCCAGAAGCAGCGGGATGACCGTGGCGAACGACAGGGTGATGCCCAGCCACCGCTCCGGCCGGCTTTCCGGCACCCCCACGTAGTACCAGTTGGCAATGCGCAGGTTGACCGCCTCGTGGATCAGCCAGAACACCACCGACATGCAGGCCGGCCCGGCCACGCCCCGCCACCCGCCGGCCAGCACCCCCTGGCCGCCCCGGCGCCGGGCGAAGCCGTCCACCAGGACGATGTAGGCCCACCAGACGATAGGGTAGAACCAGGTGGCGAGCGGCTGCCAGCGGGCGGCCAGCCCGGCGTGGGCGATCCCCAAGGCCAGCCACGCCGCCGCCTGCGCCGCGCGCGATGGCGCGTGTGGGAGGCGCGGGGTGGCGTTACCGCGCGGACCGGTTTCTGTGGCACAATTCATGCTCTTCCGTGGGCTATCATGGAGGTCGCGTGGCCGACCCCGGTGCAACGGCCGAATCGGATGCCCTTTGTCGGATTAACTTTACCCAGATTTGAGGCGACGTTCGTGATGAAATCCACCCTGATCGGCATGGCGATGATGTTGTTGTCGGGTCTGGCCGCACCCGCGCTGGCGGCGGACGCCCCGACCCTCCAGATCGAGACCAAATACGGCACGGTCACCATCCAGACCCGCCCCGACGTGGCGCCCAACACGGTGGCGCGCATTGTCGAGCTGGCCCGCGCCGGGTTCTACAACGGGCTCTCCTTCCACCGGGTGGTGTCCGGCTTCGTGGTGCAGGGCGGCGACCCGGAAGGCACCGGGCGCGGCGGCTCCGGCGTCAAGCTGAAGGCGGAGTTCAGCAACCTGAAGCACGAGGCGGGCACCGTGGCCATGGCCCGCACCCAGGACCCGAACAGCGCCGACAGCCAGTTCTACATCTCCCTGGGCCGCCACCCGCACCTGGACGGCCAGTACACCATTTTCGGCCGGGTGACCCAGGGCTTGGACGTGGTGGAGAAGATCAAGCAGGGCGACACCATGACCCGCGTGACGGTGGTCGGCCCACGGCCGTAAGGCCTCCGCTCATGCCGCGCCGCCCGCCGTTCACCCCCCTGCATGCCGCCCTGGGCGTGGTGCTGGCCTGCGCGCTGGCCGCCTGCGGCGACGGTGGGGGCGGCGGCAGCGGCGGCGTGGTCGCCAAGAGCGGTGCGTTTCCCGAGGTGGTGCTGTCCACCAGCAAGGGCGACATCCGCTTCGAGATGGACCCCGAGTTCGCGACGGAAACCATCAACCTGGTGTCCGGCCTCATCCTCACCGGCGGGTACGACAACCAGCCGTTCTTCGACGTGCAGCCCGGCCGCTTTGTGCAGTTCGGCAACCCGGACCCGGAGCAGGCGCAGACCGACTCCATCCCCGTCGAGCTGACCGGCAACCCCCTCGACCGCGGTTACGTGGCGATGGCCTGGGTGGGTTCCAAGAACAACACCACCCACCGCCTGATCTTTCCCCTGTCGCGGCTGGACCCAGCGCTGGACGATCACTTCACCGTCTTCGGGCGCATTCTGGAGGGGGACGCGGTGCTGGACCGGATCGTCCCGGGCGACAAGGTGCTGCGCATCAGCACCCGCCTGGCGCGCCCCATCATCCGCCTGGTCACGACGCGCGGCAGCATCGTCATCGAGCTCGACCCGGACGTGGCGCCCAACCACGTGGAGCGCATCAGCACCCTCACCTGCCAGGGCTTCTACAACGGCGTGACGTTCCACCGCGTCGAGGGGGAGCTGGTCCAGACCGGCGACCCCACCGGCGTCGGCACCGGCGGCAGCGGCCAGAAGATCCCCGCGGAGATCAACAACCGCCGCTTCTTCCGCACCTCCGTGGGCATGGCCCGCGAGCCGGGCGACCTGGACAGCGCCGACAGCCAGTTCTTCATCATGAAGACGCAGGTGCGCGCCCTGGACGGCCAGTACACCTACTTCGGGAAGGTGCTGGCGGGCATGGACTCGGTGGATCAGATCCAACTGGGCGACGTGGTGCAGGACGCCTCGTTGCAGTTCGACCTGGCCGGCCGCAACTGCGTGGGGTCCGCCGAGCCGCCGCCGGACAATGCCGGCTTCGGCGGCACTACGGGCGGTACCACTCCCTGACCCGGGCCAGCTCCTCGTCGCGGGTCGCCACCCGCCCCTCGATGCGCGCCCACAGCAGGCGCTCCAGGATCTCCCGGTACACGGGGCCGGGGGCGATGCCCAGCGCCTCCAGGTCGTCGCCGCTCAGCGCCACCCGCATATCGGCCAGCTGGGACAGGTAGAGGGAGACCGACTGGCGCACCGGGTCGCTGCCGGTGGCGGCCATCAGCCGCACCAGCACCTCCGGCGGCGCGCCGTGCAGGGTGCGGTACACGGCCAGGCGGTTGTCGCTCGGGTCGCGGTCCAGGGCCTGTTGGGCCTGTTCCGGCAGGCCGTTCCAGCGCTCCCATTCGTGGCGCAGCCGGCCCGGCACGTCGAGCCGTTCCCAGAACCGGGCGCGGCACTCCGGGGCGAGGCAGCCGGCCACGGCCAGCAGGTACACCTGCCACACGGCGAGGGGCGGGGCCACGTATTGCAGCCGGTACCAGGCGATGGCCTCGCCGGCGCGCTCGATCACCCGGTCCAGCCCCGCCACCTCGCCAAAGCCCGGCTCGATGCCCGCCAGGATGCCGTGGCGTTCCAGGGCGCGCAGCGCCTGCGCCGGGTCGTCCTCGGACAGCAGGTAGCGCAGCTCCGTCAGCAGCCGCTTGCCGGACAGCCGGGCGTACAGCCCCATCTTGGCGGCGCCCTGCATCAGCCGTTCCGTCTGTGGCCCGATGGCAAAGCCGAAGCGGGTGGCAAAACGCACCGCGCGCAGGGCGCGGGTGGGGTCCTCCGTGAAACTCAAGGTGTGCAGCACCCGGATGCGGCCGTCCTTCAGGTCGCGCTGGCCGCCAAAATAGTCGATCAGCAGGCCGAAGTGGGGCGGGTGCAGGGCCACCGCCAGGGCGTTGATGGTGAAGTCGCGCCGGTACAGGTCCTTCTTCAGGGAGCTGTGCTCCACCGTGGGCAGGGCGGTGGGGTAGGCGTAATACTCGGTGCGCGCCGTGGCCAGGTCCACCTTGAAGCCCGGCGGCAGATCGTCCTGCGCCAGGGTGAGGGTGGCGGTGCCGAAGCGTTCGTGGCTGTGCACGCGCCCGCCGTGGGTCCGGGTCCAGTGCTCGGCGAAGGGGATGGCGTCGCCCTCCACCACCAGGTCGATGTCCAGGTTGTCGCGGCCCAGCAGCAGGTCACGCACGATGCCGCCGGCCATGTACAGGCCCACCTTGCGGCGTGCCGCCGCCTCGCCCAGCTCCTGCAACAGGGCGCACACCGCCTCCGGCAGGCGCTGCCGCATCAGGCCCAGCACCTGGCGCTGGCGGCCCTCGCCGGCGGGGGTGCCGGAGGGGGGCGGCCGCAGGTCGTCGTGCATGGCGCGCAACAGGTCGGTGCGGGTGATGCAGCCCACCAGGCCGGCGTCGCCCAGCACGGGCGCGAAGCGCAGGTTGCGGGTGATCATGTGGTCCTGCATCTCCCGCAAGGGGGTGTCCGGCGTCACCACGTAGGCATCCGCCTCCATCACCTCGGTGACCGCCATGCCGCCCATGCCGTGGAACAGCGCCTTCTGCACCGCCTCGCGGCTGACGATGCCCGCCAGCCGCTGCCCGTCCATCACCGGCAGGGTGTTCACCCCGTAACGGGTGAGCAGCGCCTCCGCGTCGGTGAGGGTGGCGTCCTTGCCGATGGTCACCGGGCGCGGCGTCATCAGGTCGCGGGCGCGCCGCAGGGGGACGATGGCCGCGTCCAGCGCCGCCCAGACCTCCTCCGCCGCCTCCACCGGGGTGCGGTCACGGACCATGGCCGATGCCGCCGTGGGGTGGCCGCCGCCGCCGAACGCCGCCGCCACCCGGCCCAACGGGATCTCCTGGCGGCTGCCGCGGGCCACCAGGAGCAGCTTGTCGTCCATGGCGATGAGCGTCACCAGTGCATCCATGGGCTCCATGGCCAACAGGCGGCTGGCCACCCCCGCCACCTCGGGCACGAAGCGCTCAGCGTAGGCGATGGCCACGCCCACCTTGAAGCCGTCCAGGTAGCGCACCTCGAGCTGGTGGGCCAGGGCGTCCAGCAGCGCCAGCTGCTCCACGTTGAGCTCGGTGGACAGGTAGCGGCGCAGCACCGCCAGGTCGGCGCCGTGGTCCAGCAGCCAGGCCACCGCCTCCACGTCGCGCACGGTGGTGCTGGCGTAGGTGAGGCTGCCGGTCTCCTCGTAGACGCCCACGGCCATGAGGGTGGCCTCCCAGGGGGCGGGGGCGATCGTGAGCGCCTTGAGCCGCTCCACCAGCAGGGTGGTGGTGGCGCCCACGCGCGCGATCAGCGACCACTCCGGGGCGGGTGCGCCGGGTTCCACCGGGTGGTGATCGAACACGTGCAGCGGCCCGCGCCGCGCCAGCTCCTCGAAGTGGCCGGCGCGGTCGGCGCCGTGGCCGTCGCACAGCACCACGCGGTCGATGCCGGCCATGTCCACCTGCTTGGGGTTGAGGACGGTGAGGGGGACGTGCTCCGCCAGGAAACGGCGCACCGCCCCCTCGGCGGAGCCGGAAAAGGCGAGCAGGGCGCCCGGATACAGGTGGCGGGCCGCCACCATGGCGGCCACGCCGTCGAAGTCGGCGCTGGGGTGGGTGGTGATGAGATCGGCCACCCGCTTATCTTCGGGGCGTTACAGGATGCCGTCAAGCGCCCGGGCGGAGTGGGCGAACACCTCCTGGTGCAGGCTCTTGCCGTGGGAATCCATGGTGATCACCACCGGGAACGACACCACCTCCAGGTGCCAGATGGCCTCCGGGCTGCCGAACTCCTCGAGCAGCGATACCCCCTTCACCTCCTTCACGCAGCGCGCCAGCACCTGGGCGGCGCCGCCGATGGCGTGCATGTACACCGCGCCATACTCCTTGAGGGCGGCCAGGGTCTTCTCGCCCATGCCGCCCTTGCCGATGACGCCGCGCACCCCGAGGTCGCGGATGATGTCGCCCTGGTACGGCTCCTCGCGGATGGAGGTGGTGGGGCCGGCGGCCTTCACCACCCACTTGCCCCCCTCGCGCACCACCACCGGGCCGCAGTGGTAGATGATCTGGTCCTGGAGGGACACGGGGGACTGGCCCCCCTCGTGGAGGTATTTGTGCACCGCGTCGCGGCCCGTGAACAGCGGTCCGGTGATGTGGACCATGTCGCCCACCTTGAGGGCGCGGATCTTGTCTTCGGTGAAGGGCGGGATCAGCTCGATCATCGCGGGGTTCCTTGCGCGGCGCTAAGGGTGGGTCAGTACAGCCAGCGGTCGATGGCGTGCCCGCCGTCCAGCAGTATGCCCTGGCGCCGGTAGGCCCAGCACATGTACGACACGGACACGAAGAAGCTCGCCGGCAGCCGGTTCAGCACGCCGATCTTCACCCCCAGCAGGGTGGTCTGGCCGCCGAAGCCCATGGGGCCGATGCCCAGTTGGTTCGCCTCCGCCACCAGGCGCTTTTCCAGGGCGTCCAGCTCCGGGTTGGGGTTGCTGTCGCCCAGGGTGCGCAGCAGCTGCTCCTTGGATTCGGCGTAGCCGCTGCCCCGGTCGCCGCCGATGCACACACCCAGGATGCCGGGGCCGCAGCCCTTGCCCTGGGCCTGGAGGGTGGCGTCGAGCACGCACTTGCGCACCCCCGCCAGGTCGCGCCCGGCGCCGATGCGGTTGTCGGGCAGGGAGTACTGCACGCCCACGTTCTCGCAGCCGCCGCCCTTGAGCATCAGCTTCACCTCGATCCCCGGCTGCTCCCACTGCTCGAAGTGGAAGGTGGGCGAGCCGGGCCCCAGGTTGGTGCCGGAGTTGGCGCCGGTGATGGAATCCACCGAGTTCTGGCGCAGCCAGCCCTTTTCGGTGGCCGTTTTCACCGCCGCCTCCGCCGCGCGGCGGAAGATCATCTGGTTCATGCCCACCGGGCCGTGCACGTAAAACAGGATCGCCCCGGTATCCTGGCAGAGGGGTTGCGACGACGTGTCGGCGAGCTGGATGTTGTCCTGGATCACGCGCATGGCGTAGGCGCCGGCGGAGCCCTCCGTCTCGGTTTTCTGCCCCGCCTTGAGGGCGTTCACCACGTCGTCGGGCAGTTGGGTGGAGGTGCGGCGCACCAGCTCCAGAAGACTCTCGCTCAGCACGGACATGGACGCTTCCTCGTGGCCAGGAAAGATGGGGGGCAGGGCATTAATATCCGGCAGCGCCGCGCGCCTTGTCAATTTTGAAAAGGGGGCGGTCAGCCCAGCACGAACACCAGGAACAGGCAGTAGCCGCAGGCCACCCAGGCCGCCGTCGGGACGGCGCCGGCCCGCAACCGTGCGAACGGGGGGGCAATGTGGGAAGTGCGCTTCATGGTTTTGGCATCCGGACTTCCGTGGCGGCGCGGTTCGCGGCGCCCCATCCGGGGGTGATTCAAGATGCCTGCCAGAACGGCGCGGCGGGTCAGGGGAGGTTTTCCACCACCACGAAGGCGCCGGGGGTCAGGTTGCGGCGGATGCGGCCGGCCACCTTCTTGGCGTGCCGGTAGTCGTCGTAGCGGCGGGTCACCAGGCGCACGCCGCCCGCGGCATCCGCCGGCAGCAGCCGCAGGCCGGGGATGTGCGGCTCCAGGCGGGCCTTCAGCGCCTCGGCGTTGGCCATGCTCTCGAAGCTGCCCAGTTGGATGGTGTAGGCGGTGCCCGCGGCGCGGGCCGCCTCCACCGGGGTGGCCACCACCCGCAGGGTGACCGGCACCACGCCGGGGCCGATGGCGCCCAGCTGGCGCGCGGCGCCCCTCGACAGGTCGAGGATGCGCCCGCGCACGAACGGCCCCCGGTCGGTGACGCGCACCACCACCCGCTCGCCCGTGTCGCGGCGGGTGACCTCCACCAGGGTGCCGAACGGCATGGTGCGGTGGGCGGCGGTGAACGCCTCCTGGTCGTACAGCTCGCCGTTGGCCGCATGCTTGCCGTGGAAACCCGGCCCGTACCACGACGCGTAGCCCTCCTCGGTGTGGCCCGTATCGTATCCGCCCGACTCCGGCCGGAAGGTGGCGCAGGCGGGCAGCAGCGAGGCGAGCAGCAGCAGGATCAGGTACGCGCGGGTCCGGGCGGGGCGGCGGGTCACGGGGCGCGTGCCTAGCTCAGGAACAGCGCCACCAGGCCGAGCAGCATGGTCGCCCCCATGGTGTTCACGGCGGTCTTGTGCAGGCGCCCGAAGGTGGCGTGCTCGCCCGCCGCCTTGGCCGCCGCCAGCCGCGGCGCCAGCACCCGGAAGTCGTAGGCGGCGAGCGCCGCCATGCCGCCCAGGGCCGCCCAGCGCGCGAGCAGCCAGGGGGTGAGCGTCTCCCACAGGGCGAACTTGATGGCGCAGGTCAGCGTGATGAGCGCGACGCACGCCATGACCGCCGGGCGCAGCCGGGTCAGGAAGATGCCCACCACCCGGCCCGCCTCGTCGCGGGACAGGGCCTGGGTGAGGCTGGGGGCGAACAGCACCACGAAGGCGATCATGCCCCCCAGCCAGATGCACAGGGCGAGCAGGTAGACGAAGTTGACGGCCATGTAGGTGATGTTGGGCATGTCCTTCGCGGCCGCTGGCCGTCCTGTCAGGGGTGGGGGGCGCCCTGGGGGCGCGTCGGTTCCAATGTAGCCGAAGCGCGTGCCGTTCTCCAAACCCACGGCCCCGTCAACGCCCGGACCGGGTACCGGGCGCCGCCCGCCAAAAAAATCCGGCGCCGCGATCACGGGCGGCACCCGGCGGTACGATGGGGCACGGCCATGAACCTGCCGCGCGCCCCGATTGCCGTGCCAAAGCGGGGCTCGAACCATTGCCTATCACCATGATATGTCTCGGGTTATGCGCTTAAATCCGCCTTGCGCTCGGACCGCTCGCGACGGTTGAATGGAAGCGCCCGATGGTTCGTGCGCCGCCCGTTCGGGCGGCGTTGTGGACGGGTGGGGCGGGTCCGAGCTTGGCCCCGCCGCGCGCTCTCTGCTACCATCTTCCGCTAGCGGTCTAACGCCGGATGGAACCATGAAGCAACACACACCCGGATCCGATTTCGCACGCGGCCCTGAACGCCCCGCCCTCGCCTCCCGCGAGATGGCCGATCTGTACGTGAAGCAGGGCAACTACGAGCGCGGCATCGACATGTACCGGCACCTGCTGGAGCGCGAGCCGGACGCCACCGAGCTGCGCGAGCGGCTGGAGGACGCCGAGACCCTGGCCGATCTGCTCACCGTGCGCGACGAGACCCAGGTGTACGACAAGGGTTTCCGCGAGGGCTACACGGCCGGCCGCACCCAGGCCAAGCCCTCCGCCAAGGACGTCAAGATCGCCACGCTCACCGCCTGGCTCAACCGCATACAGGCCGAACGATGATCAAGCTGGTTCAGTCCCTGCGCCGGGTGGCCAACCATCTGGACGATGTCCGCGGCATCGCCCTGGTGGGGGCGGACGGTCTGGTGGTGGAGGCCCTGCAACTCGACCCGCTGGCCGACATGACCACCCTGGCCGCCGAGCTCAGCGTGTCCCGGAAGGACCTGCATGGCGCCGTCCGGGGGGCCGGCATGGGCGGCCTGAACGGCTTTCAGATCGACACCGCGGAGGGCTGCGTGCAGGTGGTGGGCGTGAACGACGAGTATTTCCTGCTCATGGTCATCAAGCCGGACGGCAACCCCGGCCGCGGGCGCTTTTACCTGCGCCTGGAGGCGGAACGGCTGGCGGTGGAACTGCGCTGAACCGAACCATGGCCGACCTGCTCATCCTGCACGGGCCCAACCTGAACCTGCTCGGCACCCGCGAGCCGGGCACCTATGGCCGCGCCACCCTGGACGACATCAACCGCGCCCTGGCCGACGACGCCGCGAAGGCCGGCTACGGGCTGCGCGTGTTCCAGTCCAACCACGAGGGCGAACTGGTGGACCTGATTCAGGCGCACGGCCCCCAGGTCCAGGGGGCGCTCATCAACCCGGCGGCCCTCACCCACACCAGCGTGGCCCTGCGCGACGCGTTCCTGGCGGTGGGCGTGCCGGTGGTGGAGGTGCACCTTTCCAACATTCACCGGCGCGAGCCGTTCCGCCACCACTCCTACCTGGCCGACGTGGCCATCGGCCAGGTGATGGGGTTTGGCGCGGCCAGCTACCGTCTGGGGCTCGCCGGCCTGATCGACCACCTGGCCCAGGCCGCCGGTTAGGCGGACAACCGGGGACGGGCAACACTAAACCCTCCGTTTTTTTTCAGGAAAGACCGAGCAACCACATGGGAACCATTTCGACCGCGGAATTCCGCAACGGATCCAAGCTTGAGATCGACGGCGTGCCGTACACCATCATCGAGTTTCAGCACGTCAAGCCGGGCAAGGGTGGCGCCTTCGTGCGCACCAAGATCAAGTCCCTCAAGGACGGCCGGGTGCTGGAGCGCACCTTCCGTTCCGGCGAGAAGCTGGACACGCCCGACCTGACCTACGCCGTGATGCAGTACCTGTATCAGTCCGGCGACGAGTACATGTTCATGGACACCTCCACCTTCGACCAGGTGGGCCTCACCGCCGATCAACTGGGCGACGCGGTGGACTTCATGCAGGAGAACATGGAAGCCAAGGTGCTGCTCTACAAGGGCGAAGCCATCAACGTGGAGATCCCCAACTTCCTGGAGCTGGAGATCGTCGAGACCGATCCGGGCGTGAAGGGCGACACCGCCTCCGGCGGCAGCAAGCCGGCCAAGCTGGCCACGGGGGCGGTGGTGAAGGTTCCGCTTTACATCGAGGTGGGCGAGCGCATCCGCGTCGACACCCGCACCCGGACCTACATCGAGCGGGCCAAGTAGCGCCCGGCGGCGCGCCCATCCGTTTTCTGCAAATAAGGTGACCCCAATGAACCTGAAAGAGCTCAAGGACCTGGTCAAGTTCCTGGACGATACCCGCTTTACCGAGGTGGAGATCGAGCAGGAGGGGATCCGGGTCCGCCTGGCGCAGGACCTGCCGCCTACGGTGGTGGCGGCTCCGCCCGCGCCGATGGCGGCGCCGGCCGCCCAGGCCGCTTCGGTCCCCACCGCCTGGGCGGTGGCCGCCCCGGCGTACGACGTGCGCATCCCGGCAGAGAACAACGGCAGGGTCGTCACCTCGCCCATCGTGGGTACCTTCTACCGCTCCCCGGGCCCGGACAAGCCCGCCTACGTGCAGGTGGGCGACACGGTCAGCAAGGGGCAGGTGGTCTGCATCGTCGAGGCCATGAAGCTGATGAACGAGATCGAGTCCGACTTCTCCGGCAAGGTGGCCGCCGTCCTGGTCGAGGATGGTCAGCCGGTGGAGTTCGGCCAGCCGCTGATCCGCATTGAACCTTAAGTAACGGGACGGGTTTCATTTCCGTGTTCCAGAAAATCCTCATCGCCAACCGGGGCGAGATCGCCATCCGCGTGATCCGCGCCTGCAAGGAATTGGGCATCAAGACCGTGGCCATCTGCTCCGAGATCGACCAGGACGCCCTGCACGTCCTGTTCGCCGATGAGCGCGTGTGCGTGGGACCGGCGGACAATGCCCTGAGTTACCGCAACATTCCCAATATCGTCAGTGCCGCGTCGGTCACCGGGGCCGACGCCATCCACCCCGGCTACGGCTTTCTGGCCGAGAACCCCCATTTCGCCGAGGTGGTGGAGTCCTGCGGCATCACCTTCATCGGTCCCAATCACCACGTGATCGCCCAGATGGGCGACAAGGCCCGCGCCAAGGCGATCATGAAGGCGGCCGGCGTGCCGGTGGTGCCGGGGTCCGAGGGCATCCTGCCGGACGACGACGCCACCATCCTGAAGCTGGCGGACCAGGTCGGCCTGCCCATCATGGTCAAGGCCTCCGCCGGGGGCGGCGGGCGCGGCATGCGCGTGGTGACCGACCGCGCCAAGCTGCTCGACGCGGTGAGCTCCGCCAAGAAGGAGGCCGCCGCCGCCTTCGGCAACGACGATGTGTACATCGAGCGCTTCTTCCCCACCTCGCGCCACGTGGAGTTCCAGGTGATCGCCGACACCCACGGCAACACGGTGCACCTGGGCGAGCGCGACTGCTCCGTGCAGCGCCGCAACCAGAAGCTCATCGAGGAATCGCCCTCCCCCGCGGTGGACGACGATCTGCGCCGGCGCATGGGCGCGGCGGCGCTGGCCGCCTGCCACGGGGTGGGCTACACGAACGCGGGCACGGTGGAGTTCCTGCTCGATCCCAATGGCGATTTCTACTTCATCGAGATGAACACCCGCATCCAGGTGGAGCACCCGGTCACCGAGATGGTCACCGGCATCGACCTGATCAAGGAGCAGATCCGCGTGGCGGCGGGCGAGAAACTGTCGTTCACCCAGGAGCAGGTGAAGCACAAGGGCCACGCCATCGAGTGCCGCATCAACGCCGAGGACCCGCGCTCCTTCCTGCCCAGCCCGGGCATCATCTCCTGGTACCATCCGCCCGGCGGCCCCGGCGTGCGGGTCGATTCCGCCGCCTACACCAACTACGCGGTGCCGCCCCAGTACGATTCCATG
This sequence comes from Nitrospirota bacterium, assembly GCA_016212085.1. Lineage (GTDB taxonomy): Bacteria > Nitrospirota > JACRHL01 > JACRHL01 > JACRHL01 > JACRHL01. The sequence goes on from JACRHL010000005.1 coordinate 102,581, forward strand.
GTGGCCAAGGTGATCGTGCACGGCGACAACCGGGCCGAGGCCATCGCCAAGATGCGCCGCGCCCTGGAGGAGATCGTGGTGGACGGCATCAAGACCACCGTGCCCCTGCACCTGGAAGTGCTGGCGGACGAGGTGTTCCAGAAGGGCCATTACTCCACCCGCTACCTGGAGGAGTTCTTCAAGCGCCAGGCGGAAAAGAGGATGGTGGACGCCGCCGTCTCCGGCCAGTAGGTCCCCGATGGGCCGCCCGGCGGCGCCGCCGCCCCGCGGCGTGTACCTGATCGCCGATGCCGCCACCCGCTCCGGCGAGCAACTGGTGGCCGCGGTGACGGCGGCGCTCGGCGCCGGCGTGCGGCTGGTCCAATACCGCGACAAGGCGCCCCTGAGCGACGCCCAGCTGGCCACGGCCACCGCCCTCCGCCAGGCCGCCCACGCCCACGGCGCCCTGTTCCTGGTGAACGACCGGGTGGACCTGGTGCTCATGTGCGGCGCCGACGGCGTGCACCTGGGCCAGGACGACCTGCCCCCGCACGTGGCCCGCGCCCTGCTGCCGGCGGGCGCCCTGGTGGGCATCTCCACCCACAACCTGGACGAGGCGCTGGCGGCGCAGCGGGCCGGGGCGGACTACGTGGGTTTTGGCAACGTGTTCGGCACCACCTCCAAGGCGGACGCGCTGCCGCCCACCGGCACCGGGCCGCTGGCGGAAGCGTGCCGCGCGCTCGCCATCCCCGTGTACGCCATCGGCGGCGTGAACGGGGCGAACCTGGCGGCGGTGAAGGCGGCGGGCTGCGCCGGCGGCGCGCTGATCGGGGCGGTGCTGAAGGCGGACGACCCCGGCGCCGCCGCCCGCGAGCTGGGCCGCGTCTGGGCGGAGAGCTGATCTATTTGGTGGGCGTGTCGCCCTGGCGGCCGTAGATGTCGTCGAAGCGCACGATGTCGTCCTCCCCCAGGTAGGCGCCGCTCTGCACCTCCACCATCTCCAGCGGGATGGTGCCCGGATTCTCCAGCCGGTGGCGGGTGCCGATGGGGATGTAGGTGGACTGGTTCTCCGACAGCAGGAATACCTCGTCGTTGCGGGTGATCCTGGCGGTGCCGGACACGATCACCCAGTGCTCGGCGCGGTGGTGGTGCATTTGCAGCGACAGGGCCGCCCCCGGCTTGACGGTGATGTGCTTCACCTGGAAGCGCGTGGCCACCTCCAGCACCGTGTAGGTTCCCCACGGCCGGTAAACCGTGCGGTGCACCGACAGCTCCCGGCGCCCCGCGCCCTGTAGGCGCTTGACCAGGGTCTTCACGTCCTGCGAGCGTTCGCGGGGGGCCACCAGCACGCCGTCGCCGGTTTCGATCACCACCAGATCCTTGATGCCCACGGCAGCCACCAGACGCTCCTCGGCGCGGATGTAGGAACCGCTCACGTCCTCGGCGATCACGTCGCCCATCAGCACGTTGCCCTGGGCGTCCGGGCCGCTGGTCTCCCACACGGCGCGCCACGAGCCCAGGTCGTTCCAGGCCATGGACACGGGCACCACCACCGCCCGCGCCGTGCGTTCCATCACCGCGTAGTCGATGGATTCGGACGGGCAGGCGCCAAACGGCCCGGCGGCCAAGCGTGTGAAGTCCAGGTCGCGGGTGGCACCGGCCACCGCCGCCTCGGCGGCGGTCAGGATGTCCGGGGCGTGGGCCTTCAGCTCCTCCAGGTAGACGGAGGCGCGGAACGCGAACATGCCGCTGTTCCAGAAATAGTCGCCGGCCGCCACGAACCGTTGGGCGGTGGGCAGGTCGGGTTTTTCGACGAAGCGCTCCACCCGGAAGGCGCCCGGCACGTCGGCGGGGGCGCCCTGGTGGATGTAGCCGTAGCCGGTTTCCGGGTGGTCCGGGCGGATGCCGAAGGTGACCAGGGAACCCGTCTCCGCCTGGGCCAGGGCCGTTTCCACGGCGCCGTGGAAGGCGGGCACGTCACCGATGACGTGGTCGGCGGGCAGCACCAGAAGCAGCGGGTCGGCGCCGCCGGCGCGGGCCAGCAGGGCGGCCACGGCCACCGCCGGCGCGGTGTTCCGGCCCTCCGGCTCGAGCACGATGGACTGGGGCGCGTTGGGCCGGCGGCGCACCTGCTCGGCGGCCAGGAAGCGGTGCTCGTCCCCCGCCACCAGCATGGGGGGCGCGCAGCCCTCCAGCCCCTCCAGGCGCCCCAGGGTGGCTTGCAGCATGGTCTGCTCGCCCACCAGCGAGATGAGCTGCTTGGGGTACAGCTCCCGCGACAGGGGCCACAGCCGGGAACCGATGCCGCCGGCGAGAACCACGGGAATGAACGGGCGCGTCACGTCAACCTCTCATCCATGAAGATGGCCCATCATAGCCGACGGGACCGGGGGAAGGAAAAGCCTTATGAATCCTTGTCGGCCCCGCCGGAGGTGCCCTTGAGGCGGGCCCTGAGCCAGTGCTTCACGTCCTGGCGGGTGGTGATCTCGCCCGCCAGGCGTGCGTCGCGCAGGGCCCTGAGCAGCTCCCCCACCAGCGGCCCCTGGGGCACGCCGAAGCGCCGCACCAGGTCGTCCCCGGTGAGGAACGGCGGGCCGTCGTCCACCGGGCGGATGTGCCGGTGGCGCACGGTCCGCACGTGGTTCCACAGGGCCAGCAGCCGCTGCTCCGCGTCCGCCGGGCGGTCCGGGCCCCGGGCGGCGCGGGTGTCCGCCAGGGCCAGCAGGAACAGCCCCTCCAGGTCCTCCTCCAGGTCGCGGCACAGGCGGTCGATGGCGCGCACGGTGACCGTGTCGGTCCCCTGGGCCATCAGCAGCATGGGACGCAGGTGGTGCGCCACCAGCCGGGCCACGCGCCGGGCGCGGCGGCCGGACAGGCGCAGGCGCCGGGTGACGGCCTCCGTGAGGCGCGCCCCCTCCCGCTCGTGGCCGATGAAGCGCACCCGCCCGTGTTCCTCGTGGCGCGTGGCGGGCTTGCCCACGTCGTGCAGCAGGGCGGCCCAGGCCAGCACCCGGCGGGTCTCGTCGTCGCGCAGGCAGGCGTCCAGTTCGGTGTCCTCCGGCCGTGCCAGGGGGTCGCGCAGCAGCCGCGCCAGCTCCGCCACGGTCTGCAGCGTGTGGCCCCACACGTCCAGGTGGTGATAACCGTTCTGGGTGGCGCCCACGCCCGCCGCCAGTTCCGGCAGCAGCACCGGCAGCACGCCGTCCGCCATCATGTCCGCCAGGGCGGTGGACGGGTCCGGCGCCGCCAGCAGTTCGTCCAGCTCGCGGGCGATGCGCTCCACCGCCGGGCGCGCCACCAGCGCGGCGTGCGCGCGCAGGGCGGAGCGGGTCTCCGGGTCCAGGGAAAACCCCAGTTGGGCGGCCAGCCGGTAGCCGCGCGCGATGCGCGCCGGGTCGTCCGCCAGGGCGGTGGGCCCGGCCAGGCGCAGCACGCGGGCGTGCAGGTCGGCGCGGCCGCCGGTGGGGTCGACGAAGGCGGCGGTGGCGGTGTCGAAGGCGTCGTCCAGGGGCAGGGCGATGGCGTTGACGGAAAAATCCCGCGCCGCCAGGTCGCCCTCGATGGTGGCGGCGCGCAGGGTGACCATGTCGATCCAGTCGATGCCCTGGCTGCCGCGCAGGGCCAGCCGCACCGTGCCCGTGTCCGGGTCCAGGGGCACGCAGCGGCCGTGGCCGGCGGCCTCCAGGCGTTGCCCGAGTTCGGTGGTGTCGCCGTCCACCGCCAGGTCCAGATCCTTGGGCCAGCGGGTCAGCAGCACGTCGCGCAGGGTGCCGCCGGTGAGCCACAGGCGCGCGCCCATCCGGCCGGCGATGGCGCGCAGGGCGGCCACGGCGGGCTCGGCCCGCAGGGTCTCCGCGTAGGCGAACAGGTAGGGGGGGAACACGTCAGTTTTCCCTTTCCAGCGCGTTGAGCAGATGGGTGGGGGCGTTGCCGGACGGCGTGAGCGTGATGCGCCGCTCCCCCTCCGCGGCGCCGGGGCCGATGTGGATGCGGAGGGCGTCGGCGGGGGGGTGCGGCCCGCCCAGCGTGGGCCACTCCACCAGGGTGACGCCGGGGCCGTCCACCTCGTCGAACAGCCCCAGCCGGGCGATCTCGTCCGGGCTGCCGATGCGGTACAGGTCCACATGGTAGAACGGCAGGCGGCCGTGGTGAAGCCGCATCAGGGTGAAGGTGGGGCTGGTGACCGTGGCCGGGTCGATACCGAGCCCCTCGGCCACGCCCTTGGCGAGGCAGGTCTTGCCCGCCCCCAGGTTCCCCTCCAGCAGCAGCACCTCGCCCCCATGGCAGGCCGCGCCGAGGCGGGCGCCCAGGGAGCGGGTGGCGGCGGCGGATCCGCTGACGACGATCACCCCCGGGCCAGGACCGGCGGCGCATCCGCGGGCGGTGCCGCCACCGTCTCCAGGTGGGCGGCCAGGGCGGCCAGCGCCGCCAGGTCCTGGCCGATGCGTTCCGGTGTCAGGTCGAGGGCGCCACCGTAGGGCTTGCCCACGGTGATGGCGTCCGGCCCCAGGACGATGTTGGGGTAGCGCCCCAGGGGCTCCAGCCGCTCCGCCAGGCCCCCGCGCGCGAACAGGGCCACCGTGGCCGCCTCGTCGGTGGCGTACACGTAGCGTCCGGGCATCAGGCCGGCCAGGTAGTCGCCCGCCACCGCGTTGAAGGAGCCCTTGTCCGGCGCGGTGGTGAAGAAACCCTCCTCCACCACCAGGGAGGCCGACGGCAGGCGGATGGGCGTGGCCAGCACCAGGTAGACGATGTCCGCCGTCTTCCGGTGTCCCTCCGACAGGTAGAAGAACAGCTCCGCCGGCCGCCCGGCCACCTGGGTGGTCCAGTGCGGGTAATGCATGCGGTTCTGCTGGGCGACGCCGCCGCCCATGGCGGATGCCAGCCCGTCGAACAGGTGGCGGATCTGCTTCTTGCCGCGCGATCCGTAATAAAGCATGCTCGCGACCATGGCGGCGAGCAGGATGCCGACCATGATGGCGACGTTCAGAAAGGTCATGGGGTCTCCATCCGCGTGCCGTGCGGCCGGCTTGGGGCCGCTCTAACCCTTTATTAGACGGGCACCGTTCGGTGGGGGTCAACCCAGCGGGCCGATGGTGTCCACCGGGATGGTCGCGGCGCCCGCCGCGAGGCGCGCCATGGCCTCCGGCAGCAGGGCGGCCAGGTCGCCCGCGGCCAGTCCCGCCCGGCCGTGGCGATCCGCCCAGATATCCGCCGCCAGGCCGTGCAGGAACACCCCCAGCGCCGCCGCCTCCGCCGCCGGGCGGCCCTGGGCCAGCAGGCCGCCGATGACCCCGGCCAGCACGTCGCCGGTGCCGCCGCTGGCCAGCGCCGGGTTGCCGGTGGGGTTCACCCACACCTGGCCGAACGGGTCGGCCACCACCGTGTGCGCCCCTTTCAGCACCACGGTCACCTCGTGCTCGTGGGCGAAGCGGCAGGCGGTGCCGATGCGGTCGTGCTGCACCTGGGCGGTGGGCTTGCCGGTGAGCCGCGCCATCTCGCCCGGATGGGGGGTGACGACGGTGGGCAGGGGACGGCGCGGAAAGGCGTCCATGTGGCCGGCCCAGGCGTTCAGGCCGTCGGCGTCGATCACCAGGGGCCCCTCGCACTGCAACGTGAAGGCGCGCGCCGCCCGGGCGGCGTCCGGGTGGCCCGAAAGGCCGGGGCCGAGCACGGTCACGGAGCGCTCGGCGGCGGCCCGGACCAGTTGCGCCACCGCCTCCGGCGCCAGGGTGCGGTCCGGGGTGTCCGCCACCGGCAGGGTCATGGCCTCGGTGAGTTTTTGCTCCAGGATGTCGTTCAGGCCCTCGGGAACGGCTGCCGTCACCAGCCCGGAGCCCACCCGCAGGGCGCCCAGGGCGGCCAGGGTGGGGGCGCCGGTCATGCCCGGACTGCCGCCCACGATCAGGGTGTGCCCATAGGTGCCCTTGTGGCCGGAACCGGCCCGTTGCGGCAGCCAGGCCCGCGCCTGATCCGGGCGGATCAGGCGCGGTGCCACCTCCGCGTCCGCCACCGCCCGGTCGGGGATGCCGATGTCCGCCACCACCAGCCGCCCGCGCAGGTCGGCGCCGGGCCCCATGAAGTGACCGCGCTTGGGCCGGCAGAAGGTGACCGTGAGGTCGGCGCGCACCGCCGTGCCCAGCACCTCGCCGCTGTCCGCGTGGACGCCGGACGGGATGTCCACGGCCACCGTGGGGCGGTGCGCCTGGTGCAGCAGGTTCACCCAGTCGGCGGCGGGGGCGCGCAGGGGCTGGTTGAGGCCGGTGCCGAACAGGGCGTCCACCACCAGGTCCGCCGTTGCCAGGTCGTGGGCGAGGGTGTGGCCCGCGTCGGCGGCGATGAGGGTCCCGCCCAGGCCGGCGAAGGCGCGCAGGTTGGCCAGGGCGTCGCCCTGCACCCCGTCCGCCCCCCCCGCCAGGTGGCAGGTGACGGCGGCGCCGGCGTTCAGCAGGTGGCGGGCGATCACGAAGCCGTCGCCGCCGTTGTTGCCCTTGCCGCACAGCACCACCACGCGCCTGCCGGCGGGCGGCCCGAAGTGCCGGACGATGGCGCGGGCGGTGAGGGTGCCCGCCTGCTCCATGAGCACCAGGCCGGGCACGCCCAGGCCGTTGATGGTGGCCGCGTCGATGGCCTGCATCTCCGCCGCGGTGACGATTTCCATGGCAGCCCCCTTGTGTGGCCGGGTGGCGCCGGCCGGTTGCCTAACGTTCCAGGATCACCTGGGCGGCGGACCACTCGGTGTCGTGGGTGATGGACACGTGGATGGTGCCCACGCCGATGGCCTCGGCCCGCTCCAGGGCCTTGCCGGACAGGGTCACCACCGGCTTGCCCAGGTCGTCGTGGCCGCAGGCGATGTCGCGCCAGCGGATGCCGTCGCGGAAGCCGGTGCCCAGGGCCTTGACCAGCGACTCCTTGACCGCCCACATGCCCGCGTAGTGCAGCACCCGGTTGGCGCGCTCGCCGGCGTAGCGCTGTTCCGCCCGGGTGAAAATGCGGTTGGTGAAGCGCGCGCCGTGACGCGCCACGGCGTCCTCGATGCGCGAACGCTTGACCAGGTCGAGGCCGATGCCCACGATCACGCCGTGGCGCCGTCCTGCGGAATGAGCGCGCGCATGTCGCGCACCGCCCGTTCCAGCCCCAGCAGCATGGCCCGCGCCATGATGCTGTGGCCGATGTTGTATTCCACGATCTGCGGGATGGCCGTCACCGCCTGGATGTTGGTGTAGTTGAGGCCGTGCCCGGCGTTCACGCCCAGGCCCAGGGCGTCCGCGAGCACGGCCGCCTCGCGCAGCAGGTGGAGGTGCCGGGCCTGTTCCGCGCCACGGGCGTTGGCGTAGTGGCCGGTGTGCAGCTCGACGAAATCGGCCCCCGCGTCGCGGCTGGCCTTGATCTGCTCCGGCGATGGCTCCACGAACAGCGACACCACGATGCCCGCGTCCCTCAGGCGCTTGATGCGCTCGGCGAGCGGCGCCAGGTGGCCGCGCACGTCGAGCCCGCCCTCGGTGGTGAGCTCCGCGCGCCGTTCCGGCACCAGGGTGCAGATGTCGGGCTTCAGGCGGGTGGCGATGGCGACCATCTCCTCGGTGGCGGCCATTTCCATGTCGAGCCGGGTCTGCACCGTCGCGCGCAGCAGGGTCAGGTCGCGGTCCTGGACGTGGCGCCGGTCCTCGCGCAGGTGGGCGACGATGCTCGACGCGCCGGCCAGCTCGCAGAGGGCCGCCGCCGTCACCGGGTCGGGCTCGATGCCGCCGCGCGCCTGGCGCAGGGTTGCCACGTGGTCGATGTTGACCCCCAGTTTCGCCATGCCGTCTCCGCCTCCAGGAAAAAAACTGGCCGGACCGTCCGGCGCGCCCCCTGCCGGCATTATGGCAAAGGGGGTCCGCGGCGGGCAACGCGCGGCGCCGCGCCCGCTCCGCTATAATCCGCCGAAAGCGGCGCGGAGGGGTGGCACGGACGGTTAAAACGGGAGAGACGACCGATGCGCGAGATCTGGCTGGGCCTGGTGGCGGCGGTGTCCCTGGCGGCGTGCGCGTCGTCGACGCCGGCGCCCATTCTGACCAGTTTTGGCGGCAACGACGGCGCGTTGCAGTTCCTGATCACGCCGGACGACGCCGACGTGTACGTGGACGCGGACTACATGGGCAAGGTGCGCGACTTCAGCGGCGACCGCTCCCTGGTGCTGGAGCGCGGGCTGCACGCGCTGGAGGTGCGCCGCGACGGCTATCTGACCCTGTTCCGCCAGGTGGAGACCACCCAGGGCCTGCTGGAGGTGCTGGTGTACTCCCTGGCCACGGATGGCGAGGGGCCGTACCGGTCGGGCCCTACGCCGCGGCGTTGAGGCCGACCATGTGGCTGACCTGGGCCACCAGCTGGTCCGGGTCGAACGGCTTGTAGATCACGCCGTCCGGCTGGGCGAACTCGGCGAACAGCCGTTCCCGCTCCGGGTCCTGGTCCAGCTTGCGGGCGGTGAGCAGCACCACCTTGGTGTGGGCCGGCACCAGGCCCGCCAGTTGCGCCTCGTGGATGCGGCGTGACACCCGGTAGCCGTTCTCCTTGGGCATCATCACGTCGAGCAGCACCAGGTCGGGCTGGAACACCTGGGCGGCGCCCAGCGCCTCGTGGCCGTTGGCGGCGGTTTCCACCTGGAAGCCGGCGTCCTCCATCAGGTAGCCCACCGACTCGCGCAGGTCGGCCTCGTCGTCCACGATCAGGATCTTGTAGCTCATCATCCCTCGTCTCCCGTCTTGATGGTCAGCGTTGCGCCGTCGCCGATGGGGCGGGTGCTGGCACGGGCGCGGGCCAGGGCGTCGCGGAAGCGTTCGCCATCCCCCGGGCTGGCCCACCCTACCTGTATCGGCGGCCGGGCGTCATCCCTGCACGGCAATAGGATCAGCAGTTTCGCCAGCCGGTCGCGCACCTGCCCCTCGCCACCGGTGGCCAGCATGACCACCTCCTGCGGGGTGTCCAGCGCCACCCAGTCCGCCTCCGGCCAGTTCGCGGCCTGGCACAGCTCCGCGAGCAGGGCTGGGTCGCCCGGTGCGGCGCACAGCCCCACGCTGGCCAGCCACGGCGTCTGTTGCTGGCGCACCAGCCGCTGGTAGCGGTGCGCCAGTTGGTACAGGCCGATGCCGTGGGTCGACAGGCACGGCAGGCGCATCACCAGGCGCGTGCCGTTCGGCGCCACCGGCTCCGCCCACACCACGCCGCCGTGCGCGCCGACGATGCGGCGGCAGATGGCCAGCCCCAGGCCGCCGCCCTGCACCGGGTCCGCCAGCGCCGAGCGCGCCGAGGCGAAGCCGTTGAACAGCTGGCTCACGTGTTGCTCCGGGAGCATGCCGCCCTGATCGGTGACCGCCAGCTCCACCCATGCCTCCGGGGTTTCCGGCAGGTCCGGGCGGGCGCCGGGGGGGAGCGTCACGGTTGGCTCCAGCCAGCCGCGCATGCAGGCGGCGTGCAGCGTGACCGTGCCGCCCTGCCGGCTGCGCCGCACCGCGTGTTCGAGCATGCGGCGCGTCGCCTGGCCGAGGCGTTCCGCCTCGCCCTGGAGGATGGGCAGCGGCGTGCCGATGGCGCAGTCCAGGGTGACGCCCAGGGCGTCCGCCTCGGTACGCACGCCGTCGACGGCCTGCCACAGGCAGCCGCCCACGTCCGCCGGGGCCACGTGCAGCGACATCTGGCGGGTTTCCAGCTTGGTGTATTCCAGCAGGTCGTCCGCCAGCGCCGCCAGCCGTGCGACGTTGCGGATGGCCATCTCGGCGAAGCGCGCCTGCCGGGCCGGGTCGGGGTTGCGCCGCTTGAGCAGGTGCACGGCGTTGTTGAGGGAGGCGAGCGGCGTGCGGATCTCGTGGGCGGCCAGGGCGATGAAATCGGCCTTGGCGCGGTCCAGGTTGGCCAGCTCCTTGTTGGCGTGGGCCAGGTCCCAGGCGCGTCGCACCAGCATGTCGCGCTGGCGCAGGATCTCGGTCTGGTCCGTGTGGCGGCCGGTGATGTCCTCCAGGGTCTCCAGCACGGAGCCACCGGTGGCGGTCTCGATGGGCATGCGCGACCACAGGAACACGTGACCCGATTCCGGATCGGTCACCTGGTGCAGGTCGAGGGGGGCGATGGTGCCGCCGTTGCCGTCCAGCCGTTCCGGCTGCAACGCATGGTGGGCGGCGTTGCGGTAATGGTAGGTACCGTCGTCGTCGCGCAGGGCGATGGCCAGGGGCAGGGCGTCCAGGGTTGCCAGCGGCCATTGCGGGCCGGGCGCCGGCAGCACGAGTTGCGCGGCCAGTTCGGCGGGGGCGGTCTCGTCCAGGCAGATGACCCGGCTGGCCCCCGTCTGGGCGCAGCGCGCGGCGATGGACGGACTGGTGCCCGCATACAGGGCGGCCACGCCGTGGGGCCAGCCGCCTTGTGCGTGGGTGGCCAGTTCGCCCAGGCCGGCGCGTTCCGTGACCACCACCAGGATGGAGGTTCCGGCCACGGGTGCGTCGCCACCCCGCAGGGCCGTGATCGGCACGCCCGAGTCCGCCAGCGCGGCGGCGAAGGGGGCCGGCAGACGCTCCACGCCGACGACCGAAAAACCGGCCGCCGGCGGCACGCCGGTGAGGGCATTGTGAGGATGGGAGGGCGCCATCCCCCCCTAATCGGTAAAATAGTGGCTCACGGTTAGCGTGAGCCGGCGGTTTCCGCACGGCCGCGATCCACAGCAAGCTCACGAAGGAGCGGAGACGGACAGCCATGGAACCGCTATGGACCACACGCATCCGCGGCGCCACCGCCATCGACGTGGACCCGCGCCACCTGGTGACGGCGGAGCGGCTGGCGGCCGGCGGCTGGCCGGGGGTGTTCGGCCGTCCGGCGCCGCTGGTGGTGGAGTTGGGCTTCGGCAACGGCCAGAGCCTGGCCGAGATGGCGGCGGCGCGCCCCGGCTGCAATTTCGTGGGCATCGAGGTGTTCGGCAAGGGCATCGTCAAGCTCACCCGGCGCCTGGAGCGCGAGGGCATCGGCAACGTGCGGGTGATCCAGGGGGACGCGCTGGCGGCCCTGGGCAAGCTGTTCGCGCCCGGCGTCGTCGACGAGCTGCACGTGAACTTCCCCGACCCGTGGCCCAAGCGCCGCCATCACAAGCGGCGCATGGTCGCCCCGCCGTTCGTGGATCTGGTGTTCCGCCAGGTGCGCCCCGGCGGCGTGGTGCACCTGGCCACGGACTTCACCTGCTATGCGTTCCAGATGCGCACGGTGTTCGAGGCCCATCCGGGCTTTGCCAACGGCGCCGGCCCGCACCGCTTCCGCTACCACGTCCCGGGGCGCATCCGCACCAAATACGAGCGCAAGTTCGCCGCGCAGGGCGCCACCATCCGCTACCTTACATACCTGCGCGCCGCCCGATGACCGACGCCGGCAACACGCTGCGCGCGCTGATCGCCGACGAGATCGCCCGCGCCGGTGGCGCCATTCCGTTCCGCCGCTACATGGAACTGGCCCTCTACGCCCCCGGCGTGGGCTACTACACCGGCCCGCGCGGGAAGATCGGCAGGGACGGCGATTTTTTCACCAGCCTCGACGTGCACCCCGTCTTCGGCCGGCTGCTGGCCACCCAGGTGATCGAGATGAGCCGTGCCCTGCCGGACGGGCCGTTCACGGTGGTGGAGATGGGCGCGGGCAAGGGCCATCTGGCCCACGACGTGCTGCGCACCGTGGAGGCGGCGGACCCGGCGCTGTTCGCGCGCCTGCGCTACGTGATCGTGGACGTGTCGGAGGATCTGATCGCCCGCCAGAAGAAGCTGCTCGCCGCTTACGGCGCGCGCATCGAGTGGGCCGCCGACCTGGGCGCCCTGTCCGGGGTGCGCGGCGTGTTCCTTTCCAACGAACTGGTGGACTCGCTGCCACACCACCAGGTGGTGATGACCGGGGACGGCCTGCGCGAGGTGTACGTGGGGGAGAAGGACGGCCGTTTCCGCGAGGGGTGGGGCCCCCCCTCCACGCCCGCGCTGGCGGCCTATTTCGACGCCATCGGCATCACCTTGCCGAAGGGCTACCGCACCGAGGTGAACCTGGCGGCGCTGGATTGGATGCGCGCCGTGGGCGGCGCGTTGGAGCGGGGGTTCGTCATCACCATCGATTACGGCTATCCCGCCGACGTTTATTACCAGGCCGACCGGCGCCGGGGCACCTTCCTGTGTTTTCACGAGCACAAGGCGAGCGAAAACCCGTATGTTCGGGTGGGCCGGCAGGACATGACCGCGCACGTGGACTTTTCCAGCCTGGCCAGGGCCGGCACCCGGGTGGGGCTGGAGGCGGTGGGCCTTACCGACCAGGCGCACTTCCTGGTGGGGTTGGGCATCACCCACGCCATGGAGGCGGTGCTCGCCTGCGACGGGGGCGACCCGCGGGACTCGGACGAGTTCCGCGCCATGCGCCGGCTGATGGACCCGCACGGCATGGGCAAGGCCTTCAAGGTGCTGGTGCAGCGCAAGGGGGTGGGCCATGCCCCCCTGGCGGGCATGGCCATGCCCGCCTTCCACATTACCGACCTGCTGGGGGTTGACTGACCGGGCAAATACGGAATTTCACGGGCTTGACGTTGACGCGCGCCGCTAAATTACCGTCTAATTCCAGAAGGTGTTTATTGTCGAGGGTTATGAGGGCCCTTACGCAACCGGAATAAGGAGAAGCGAATGCCCAGGAAGTCTGCTCAAGTCGCGTTACAGGAAGTGTCCCTTACCACCCGTTTCCGCAAGTTCACCGGCGGCCGCCGCGACAAGGTTCGCGATCGCGCCAAGGTGGAGGTTGTGCAGGTGGGCGAGCGTACCTTCGGGGTAACGGTCAAGCGCGGCACCGTGACGGTCAAGAAGGGAACCGTGGGGGGCGCCGGGTTGAGCGAGGCGACCGTGCGTGCCGCCGTGCGCCGCGACATCAAGGCAGGCGCCTACGACAGCGCCCTGTTTGATGATTATGACCGCATCGTCGTCGCCAAGAAGGCCAAGAAGAAATAGCCGGTCGCCGCGGACCCGATTCGAGGCCCCCGGCGCGGATGGCGTGCGGGGGCTTTTTCATATGGAGGAATGCGGAGTCGCCATGCGTGGACTGGTAAACAAGGGCGTCCTGCGCGCGCTGCTGGGGCTGGCTCTGCTGGCCCTGCCGGCAGCGGGGGGGTGCGCCCACGACAAGGACAAGCAGTCCCCCGCCGTGGCCTACGCGGAGGCGGCGGACCGGGTGCTGGCGGCGGTGGAGGCCGGTGTGGCCGCGCGCGACGCGGGCGCCCTGGCGGCCTTGTGGGGGGCCGCGGACCGGCCCCAGGCCGAGGGGCGCATCGGCCAGGGTCTGGCGGGCCCGCGGGTGGCGGAGCTGGCGGTGTCGCTGGTGAGCGTGCGGGTGGTGGACGGGGTGATGACCGTGCAGGCCGCCTGGAACGGTACCCTGAACGGCGCGGCGGCGTCCGGGCGTTTCGGCCTGCGCCTGCTCCCGGAGGCGGATTATGCCATCGCGGCGGCCACCGGCGAACTGCCCTGGGCGGTCGCCCTGCGGTCCGGTCCGCTGGCGCCCAGCGCCACCGTGGGGCTGGAACCCTGACGGGGCCGTTTCCCGCCCAGGTGGCAAAACCGCCGGGGGCGTATTACCATTCCGTTGGGGGCCCGGTGGGTTCCAATGTTTGTTGATCCGAGGCAGCGCCGATGAAGGGGGTGTATACGCAGCCCATGGAGGTCGATTTTCTGGTGGTGGGGTGTGGCGTCGCCGGGTTGCAGGCGGCCATCACCCTGTCCGGCCACGGCACCATCCTGGTGGTGAGCAAGGGGGACGGCTGCTCCACCCTGGCCCAGGGTGGCGTGGCGGTCGCCCTGGACGAATCCGCCGACGGCGGCCTGCACCTGGAAGACACCCTGCGCGCCGGCAAGGGCGAGTGCGACCCGGAGGCGGTGGGTCTGATGGTGCGCGAGGGGCCGCAGCGCATCGCCGACCTGGTGGCGTGGGGGGCCTGTTTCGACCGGGAGGCCGACGGCGCCTTTGCCCTGGCCCGCGAGGCGGCCCACAGCCGGCGCCGCATCCTGCGCGCCGGTGGCGACGCCACCGGCCGCGAGATCGTCCGCGCCCTGCGTGCCGAGGCGGAAACCCGGGCCGACATCCACTGGCTGGCCGACCACTTTGTATCCGAGCTGTTGGTGAGCGAGGGGCGCGTGGTGGGTGCCGTGCTGCTTCCCGCCGGCGCGTCCGGGGCGGGGCGGGCGAGGGTGGTCGCGGCGCGCGCCGTGCTGCTGGCGTCCGGCGGCGCGGGTCAGGTTTACCGGCGCACCAGCAACCCGCCCACCGCCACCGGCGACGGCATCGCCATGGCCGAGCGGGCCGGTGCCGAGCTGCGCCACATGGAATTCGTCCAGTTCCACCCCACCGTGCTTGCCGACCCGTACCCGCCGTTCCTGCTGTCGGAGGCCATGCGTGGCGAGGGCGGGGTGTTGTGCAACGAGCGCGGCGAGGCGTTCATGGCCCGCTATCACCCGCAGCGCGAGCTGGCCCCGCGCGATGACGTGGCGCGCGCCATCTGGAGCGAGATGGCCGCCACCGGCTCCGCCCACGTCTGGCTCGACATGACCCAGTTGCCGCGCGAGGCGCTGTGGCGGCGCTTCCCGACCATCGCCGCAACCTGCGCCCAGTTGGGGCTCGACATCGCGTCCCGGCCCATACCCGTGGCGCCCAGCGCCCACTTCATGATGGGGGGGGTGCGGGTGGACCCGTCGGGCCGCACGGCGCTGCCGGGGCTGTACGCCACCGGCGAGGTGGCCTGCTCGGGTGTGCACGGTGCCAACCGCCTGGCCAGCAATTCCCTGCTCGAGGCGCTGGTGTTCGGTGCCCGCGCCGGCGGCGCCCTGGCCCAGGATTGTGGCGGCCACGGGCCCGATGGCGGGGCCGCGCGGGCGGCGTTCGGGCGGTTGGCGGCGCGCCGTCAGGGGCCGGTTCCGCGCGAATTGGTGGACGAAACGCGCGGCATTTTGCAGAATGTCATGTGGGATCAGGTCGGGCTGGTGCGCAACGGTCAGGGAATGGCCAACGCGCTGGCCTGGATCGAGGGCGCCCTGGCGGATTTCCCGTACGACCCGTTCGACGCGGACGCCACGGCCTGCCTCAACCTGCTCACCGTGGCGCGCGCCATCACCCGGGCGGCCCTTGGCCGCACCCGCGGGGTGGGCGCCCACTTTCGATCGGACGACGACCCGGTGGCGGGAGCGACGGCCCGCGCCAGTTGACGATGGCGTTTGCAAACCGAAATGGAAGGAGAGCCGGTGACGGAAAAAGGGGAGTCCGTTAAGTTTGACCTTGCCTCGCACTCGCTTGAGGAGCTGGTGGCCGCCAAGGTGCGCGGCTTCGTCCAGGTGATGGGCGATGCGGGGCAGAGCGGCCTGTACCACCTGCTGCTGGCGGAGTTCGAGCGGCCGCTGATCGCCCTGGCGCTGGAGCAGTGCCGCGGCAACCAGGTTGCCGCCGCGCGCCTGCTGGGGATCAACCGCAACACCCTGCGCAAGAAGATCACCGAGCTGGGCATCAAGGTCGCGCGCCGCCGTGGCCGCCCGCCGCGCATCGACGTGGGGGTGGGGGGTGGCCTGCGGGTCCGCGAAGGAATGATGTAGCCAGCCGTTCCCCCGGGGCCCTGGCCCGGGCGGCCGGGCCCGGATCGCCCGGGCGCCCCACCCGGCCGGGCGTCCGCCTGCCCGCGATTCCGCCGACCGGCGGTTTCCATTGTTGACCAGCTCTTTGCCGCCCCCCGATAATCTGGGGAGAACACCAAGCCGACGACAATTTGTGCGTGACCACCTTTCGCGGCGCCCGCCGCCGCAGTATGGGAGTGTGAGATGGCCCAAGCGACGTCCGGTCAGGCCGAACGGCCCCGGAAGGACCTAGAGACCTGTATCGCCGAGACGCGGGTGTTCGCCCAGGGGGTGGTCGACAAGCTCGACGTCACGTTCAACCCCGACCCGGAGATCAACGAGACCGTCATCCAGGGGTTGGCGCGCCACCAGCACCTGCACGGCAAGCGTTACTGCCCGTGCTTCGTGATCCAGTGGGACCGGGCGCTGGACCGGGTCTGCCCATGCAAGCCGGGCCTGCAGGAGGAGATCCCGCGCGACGGCCACTGCCACTGCGGCATCTTCTGCGCGCCCGATTTCAACGGCTACCCGTACCAGCCGGCGGGGGGTTGATGCCGTGTTCATCGCCATGAACCGGTTCCGGGTGGCGCCCGGGCGCGGCGCCGAGTTCGAGGCCGCCTGGCGCGACCGGCGGAGCTATCTGTCCGAGGTGCCGGGATTCGTCTCCTTCAAGCTGCTGAAGGGCGAGGATGGTGAGTACATCTCCCATTCCACCTGGAAAAGCGGCGCGGCGTTCACCGCCTGGACCGAATCCGAGGCGTTCCGCAAGGCCCACGGCCAACGCCTGCCCGAGGGGGTGCTGGCGGGGCCGCCGCAGGTGTCCTGTTTTGACGTGGTGCTGGCCCAGGAGGCGGGTTCCGGCTGATGCCGCGCGGGGCCGCGCCACGGGCGGCTCCGCCTTGATTGACAGCATGGCGCGGATATTCGTATGATTCCGCTCCCTGCCGTATGACAACGTGAGCCAACGACCTATGGAGCGGCGCCCCATTGTGGCGTCGGGGAGGCGGATTCTGTGACCACGGATTTTGTACCCACCGACTACCTGCCGGTGCTGATCTTCTTCGTGATCGCCGGGGCGTTCGGGTTCGTGACAATCCTGCTCGGCAAGCTGGTGCGTCCGCGCGCGCCCTATCGCGAGAAGTTGCTGCCCTACGAGTGCGGCGCGCCGCCCATCTCGGACGCCCGGCAGCCGTTCCCGATGCGTTACTACATTATTGCCATGCTGTTCGTGCTGTTCGACATCGAGGCGGTGTTTATGTACCCGTGGGCGGTGGTGTTCAACAAGATCGGCGTGTACGGCCTGGTGGAGATGGTGCTGTTCATCACCGTCCTCCTGATCGGTTACGTGTACGCCTGGGGGAAGGGAGCGCTGGAATGGGATTGAACCGGGAATTCGACTCCGGGGTGCTGGTCACCACCGTCGACAGCGCGGTCAACTGGGCGCGCAAGTCGGCCATCTGGCCCATGACCTTCGGCCTGGCCTGCTGCGCCATCGAGATGATCGCCGTGGTGGCGGCCCGCTACGACCTGGACCGCTTTGGCGCCGGCGTGTTCCGCGGCTCGCCCCGCCAGTCCGACCTGATGATCGTGGCCGGCACCCTCACCCGCAAGATGGCCCCCGTGGTGCGCCGCATCTACGATCAGATGCCGGAGCCGCGCTACGTGATCGCCATGGGCTCGTGCGCCACCTCGGGCAACGTCTACAACACCTATTCGGTGGTGCAGGGCGTGGACCAGATCCTGCCGGTCGACGTATACGTGGCCGGCTGCCCGCCGCGCCCGGAGGCGCTCATCGACGGCATTCTGCTGTTGCAGAAGAAGATCATGAGCCAGAAGGTTTTCACCAAGTAGGCAGAGCGGATTCATGAGCGAGACTGTCGAAAACGATGTTGTCGCCAAAATCCGGGCGGCGTTTCCCGACCATGTGGTGGGCCACAGGGTGTTTGCCGGCGAGCCCTACCTCTCCGTCACCCGCGATGGCATGCACGACATCTGCCGGATGCTGCACGACGACCCGGAGCTGGCGTTCGACTACCCGGTCGAGGTGACCGCCGTGGACTACATGGGCGACGCCGAGCGTTTCGAGGTGATCCACGTGTTCTGGTCCATCCAGCACCGCCGCCGGGTGATCCTGAAGACCCGCGTGCGCGAGGACGACTGCGCCGTGCCCTCCGTTTGCGATATCTGGAAGGGCGCGAACTTCATGGAGCGTGAGACCTACGACATGTACGGCATCACCTTCACCGGCCACCCGGACCTGCGCCGCATCCTCATGACCGATGATTTCGACGGCTGGCCGTTGCGCAAGGACTTCCCCATCGAGGGCCGGGGCTGGCGCGAGAACTACGACTTCATCCCCCAGATCGGAGACTGATCGGACATGCAGACGACCGAGTATCTCTGGGATCCGGAAAGCGTCACCGAGGACGAAGAGCTGCCGCTCCTGCGCACCGAGTCGCTGATGCTCAACATGGGGCCGCAGCACCCGGCCACCCACGGCGTGCTTCAGGTGGTGCTGGAGCTCGAGGGCGAGAAGATCCTCAAGGCCACGCCGTACCTGGGCTACCTGCACCGCGGCACCGAGAAGATCGCCGAGCGCGGCACCTACCAGCAGGTGATCCCGCTCACCGACCGGCTCGACTACATCTGCGCCATGGCCAACAACTGGGCCTACGTGCGCGCCGTGGAAAAGCTGATGCAGGTGAAGGTGCCGCGCCGCGCCGAGTGGCTGCGCACCCTGGCGGCGGAGCTGTCGCGTATCTCCGGGCACCTGTTCTGGCTGGGCACCCAGGCGCTGGATATCGGCGCCATGACCGTGTTCTTCTACACCTTCCGCGAGCGGGAGGTGATTCTCGACGTGTTCGAGCGCATGTGCGGCGCGCGCCTCACCAGCAGCTACCTGCGCATCGGCGGCGTGGAGCGCGACATCGATGCCTGGTGCATCGAGAAGCTGCGCGGCTTCCTGGCCACCTTCCAGGCGCGCATCGACGAGTACGACACGCTGCTCAGGGAAAACCGCATCTGGCTCGCCCGCACCAAGAACATCGCCATCATCACCGCCGAGGATGCGGTGTCGTACGGCCTGTCCGGCCCCGCCCTGCGCGGCTCCGGCGTGTACCACGACCTGCGCAAGTGCGACCCCTACGGCCTCTACCCCGAGCTGGATTTCGAGGTGCCCCTGGGCAGCAACGGCGACACCTACGACCGCTACTACATCCGCGTGCGCGAGATGGAGCAGTCCGCCCACATGGTGCGGCAGTTGCTGGACAACCAGCCGGACGGCCCGGTCATGACCGAGGACCCCAAGCTGAAGCGCCCGGACAAGGTGCTGGTGAACATGTCCATGGAGGCCATGATCCAGCACTTCAAGGTGGTCTGCCACGGGTTCGACGTGCCCAGGGGCGAGGTTTATTGCGGCACCGAGTGCCCCAAGGGCGAGCTGGGCTTCTACATCGTGTCCGACGGCTCCGGCAGCCCCTACAAGCTCAAGATCCGTGCCCCATCCTACGTGCACATGGGCGCCCTCGATCACATGTCGCGCGGATACATGATCGCCGACGTCGTGACCGTGTTCGGCACCTACGACATCGTGATGGGCGAGTGCGACCGGTAACCGCTTTGAGGTGGATCAGATGACCACGAATACCGCGAAGGACGAAGCGCTGGACCTCACCCGCGCCTGCGAGCTGGCGGAGGAGGAGGCCGGCACCGCGGGTCCGGTGATCCGGGTGCTGCAGAAGGTGCAGGCCCACTACGGCTACATTCCCCCGGAGTTTCTGCCGGAAATGGCGGAGATTCTGGAGGTGCCGCTGGCCAAGATCTTTGGCGCGCTGACCTTCTACTCGCAGTTCTACACGGAACCGCGGGGCAAGTACGTGGTCAGGATCTGTGTCGGCACCGCCTGCCACGTGCAGGGCTCCAAGGACATCCTCGACCGTCTGAAGGGCGATATCGGGGTGGAAGCGGGGGGCACCACGCCCGACATGATGTTCACGCTGGAGCCGGTGGCCTGCATCGGCTCCTGCGGTCTTGCCCCCCTGTGTCTCATCAATACCGAAACGGCCGCGCATCAGACGCCTGCCTTGATGGTGGAAAAAATCGCCGCCATCCGGGAAAAGGAGTCGGCCTCAGTCGCGGAGGAATAAATAATGGCTGACGAGAAAAAGTCCGGCGCCGCGCTGGCGGAAGCCCCGGCCGCCGCAGCGGCAAAAACCCCGTCGGTGATGCCCAAGCGCTTCGTGCCCTGGCCGGAAGGGCGCGAAAAGCCCCGCATCTGGATCGGCATGGGCACCTGCGGCACCGCCTCCGGCGCCCAGGCGCTGAAGGAGGAGATCGCGGCGTTCCTCGAGGACCACAAGCTCGAGGCCGACGTCATGCCCACCGGTTGCGTGGGCATGTGCCACAACGAGCCCCTGGTGGACATCCAGGTGAAGGGGCGACCGCGGGTCTGCTACAGGAAGGTGTCGTCCAAGAACCTGCAACAGATCCTCAAGGAGCACCTGCTGGACGGCGAGGCCTCCAAGCGCTCCGCCTTCGGCCAGCTCCCCAACCCGGACGAGAAGCAGGTGCTGTACGAGGGCGTTCCCCTGTTCCACGACGAGCCGTTTTTCAAGGACCAGGTGAAGATCGTCATGCAGCGCTGCGGCGTGGTGGACTACTACGCCATCGACGACTATCTGGCCACCGGCGGTTATGAGGGCCTCAGGAAGGCCGTCACCATGACCAGCGACCAGATCATCGACGAGGTCAAGAAGTCGGGCCTGCGCGGCCGTGGCGGCGCCGGGTTCCCCACCTGGATGAAGTGGAAGTTCGCCCGCGACGCCGAGGGCACCCCCAAGTACATGGTGTGCAACGCGGACGAGGGCGACCCGGGCGCGTTCATGGACCGCGCCGTGCTGGAGGGCGACCCGCACACCCTGCTCGAGGGCATGATCATCGGCGCCTACGCGGTGGGGGCCAAGTACGGCTACATCTACTGCCGCGCCGAATACCCGCTGGCCATCAAGATCCTCACCGAGGCCATCAAGCAGGCCAAGGAGCGGGGCTTCCTGGGCGACAACATCCTGGGCACCGGCTTCGCCTACGACATCATCATCAAGGAGGGCGCGGGGGCCTACGTTTGCGGCGAGGAGATGGCGCTCCTGAACTCGATCATGGGCGAGCGCGGCATGCCGGTGATCAAGCCGCCGTTCCCGGCCACCCACGGCGTGTGGGGCAAGCCCACCAACATCAACAACGTGGAGACCTTCGCCAACATCGCCGAGATCGTGCAGCGCGGCGGCGACTGGTACGCCTACTGGGGCTCCGAGACCACCAAGGGCACCAAGACCTTCGCCCTCACCGGCAAGGTGAAGCGGCCGGGCCTGGTCGAGGTGCCCACCGGCACCACCATCCGCAAGCTGGTCGAGGAGATCGGCGGCGGCATGACCCTGAAGAAGGTCGGCTTCAAGGCCGCCCAGTTCGGCGGGCCGTCCGGCGGCTGTCTGCCCGCCGAGTACATGGAGACCGGCATCGACTACGAGTCCTTGAACGCGGGCGGCGCCATCATGGGTTCCGGCGGCGTGGTGGTGCTGGACGAGTACAACTGCATGGTGGACACCGCGCGCTTCTTCATGGAGTTCACGGTGGACGAGTCGTGCGGCAAGTGCACCCCCTGCCGCGACGGCACCGCGCTGATGCTCCAGATCCTCGAGCGCATCACCCACGGCGAGGGCGAGCTGGGGGACATTCCCAAGCTCCAGCAGATCTCCCACTTCACCAAGGCCAATTCCCTGTGCGGCCTGGGGCAGGTGGCACCCAACCCGGTGCTCACCACCCTGCGCTACTTCCGCGACGAGGTGGAGGAGCACATCGTCGACAAGAAGTGCCGCGCGCACTCCTGCGACGAGTTGATCGAGTACGTGGTGATGGAGGACAAGTGCACCACCTGCGGCCTGTGCAAGCCGCCGTGCCCGACCGACGCGCTGCAATGGGAAAAGAAGCAGACCGCCTTCATCAACCACGAAACCTGCATCCGCTGCAAGGCGTGCGTGATGGCCTGCCCGTTCATGGCGATCAAGTAGCCGGACACGGGTGGACGAAGGCAGCCGGAACGACTTAGCGAGAGGCGTTTGATGACCACGGCGACGAAAGTGGGGACCATCACGGTCACCATCAACGGCGAGACCATCGGGGTGCCGAAGGGGACCCGCATCATCCAGGCGGCGCAGTTGCTCGGGATCGAGATCCCGACCTTCTGCTACCACCCGCGCATGCGGCCGCAGGCGGCGTGCCGCATCTGTACCGTGGAGGTGGTGAAGCCCATGAACAAGATGTTCATGGCCTGTGCCACCGAGATCATGGACGGCATGGAGGTGCTCACGGATTCGCCGCGCACCCTGGCGGACCGCCGCACCAACCTGGACCTGCTGCTCACCCAGCACCCGCTGGACTGCCCCGTGTGCGACAAGGGCGGCGAGTGCAAGCTCCAGGACTACTCGGTCAAGTACGGCTCGTCGGAGAACCCGTTCGAGACCAAGCGCAAGGACTACCCGGAGGACATCCGCTCCACGGTGCTGGATTTCAACAGCAACCGCTGCATCCTCTGCGGCGCCTGCATCCAGGTGTGCAGCGACATCCAGCAGCTGAGCGCCATCGGCTTTTCCAAGCGCGGCTTCATCACCGTGGTGGGCGCCCCCATGGGCGAGCCGCTGGACTGCGAGTTCTGCGGCCAGTGCATGGACGTGTGCCCGGTGGGCGCCATCACCAGCCGCTTCTCCAAGTACAAGTTCCGCCCCTGGCAGGAGGAGAAGACCCAGACCACCTGCACCTACTGCGGCTGCGGCTGCCAGTACAACCTGCGCACCATGGACGGCGAGGTGTCGCGCGTCACCCCCATCGAGGGCGTGGGGCCGGGGCAGGGTTCCCTGTGCGTGCGCGGCCACTTCGGTTTCCACTTCATGGAGGACGCGCAGCGCCTCACCAAGCCGCTGGTGCGCCGCGGCGACAAGCTGGTGGAGGCCGGCTGGGACGAGGCCCTGGCCGAGGCCGCCAAGGGCCTGGCCGCCGCCAAGGCCGCCAAGGGCGGCGCGGGCATCGCCGGCATCGCCGGCGGGCGCCTGGCCAACGAGGACCTCTATCTGTTCGGCCGCCTGATGCGCAACGCGCTGGAATCGCCCAATTTCGATTCCACCCTGCGTTACGGCTACATCAACGCCGCCACCATCATGCACAAGGCCCTGGGCGTGACCGGCATGATGAACAGCTTCGACGACCTGCGCCGCGCCGATGCCGTGCTGCTGGTGGGCTCCGACATCACCCAGGAGGCGCCCATCTGCGGCCTGGCGGTGAAGGATGGCATCACCAAGCGCAAGATGCCCGTGTTCACCGTCGACTCCATGAAGACCGAGATCATGAAGCTCGGCGCGGGGCGCTTGGTGATCACGCCGGGCAGCGAGGTGGCGGCCATCAAGGGCCTGGTGAAGGCGGTGGTGGACGAGGGGCTGATCGACGCCGGCGTGGCCGCGAAGTACCCGGCCGCCGTGGCGGCCATCAAGAAGGAGATGGCCGGCACCTACAAGGAGATCGAAACCCCCACCGGCGCCACCAAGGCCGATCTCGTCGCCATGGCCCGGGCGTTCGCCAACGCGGACAAGGGCATCATCCTGGCCGGTCCGCGGGTGATGGGCGGCCTCAAGGGCGCCAGCGCCCTGGCCATGCTGATCGACCTGGCGTTCCTCACCGGCAACCTGAAGCCCGGCGCGGGGGTGAACCCGCTCACCGGCGAGAACAACGAACTGGGCTTGGTGCTGGCCGGCGCCGCGCCGGAGCTGCTGCCCGGCGGCCTGCCCTGGTCCGACGGCGCCGCCCGCGCCCGCGTGGAGCAGGCCTGGAACTGCGCGCTGCCGGAGTTCCCCGGCAACTCCCTGACCGACCTCTTCGACGGCATGCGCGAGGGGCGCATCGGCGCCGCCTACATCGCCGGCACCGATCCGGTGCGCAGCCTGCCGGCGGAACTGAACGTCGCCGCCTCGCTGGACGCCCTCGACTTCCTGGTGGTGCAGGACCTGTTCCTCACCGGGACCGCCCTGCGCGCCGACGTGGTGTTCCCGGCCCAATCCTATGCGGAGCGGGACGGCACCTTCACCAACATGGAGGGCCGGGTGCAGCGCATCCGCCAGGCCATGAAGGCGCCGGGCAAGGCCCGTCCCGACTGGCAGATCTTCTCCGCCGTGGCGCGGGAGCTGGAGGTGCCCCTGGAGTATGCGGGGACCGACGAGATCCGCGCCGAGGCCGCCGGCCTGATCCCCCAGTTCGCCGCGCTGGACGTGACCAATGCCGGCCATGGCGTGGACGTGACGGCGGCGCTGGAGGCCTATCTGGCCGGCGCCTACCTGAAGACCATGGACGACCGCTACGACCTGCCGGCGGTGCTCAACACCGCCTCGCCGCACGAGACGCGCCTGTACCTGGCGGACAGCCTGTTCCACTCCGGCCAGATGTCCACCCACAACTGGGGCCTGATGAAGATCGACCCGGCGGACGAGCTGGTGATGAACCCGCGCGAGGCCCGCAAGCTCCAGATCGCCGAGGGCGACAAGGTGCGGGTCACCAGCCTGCTGGGCAGCGCCGTGGTGCCGGTGAAGCTGAGCTCCCACGCCAATCCGGGCACGGTGCTGTTCCCCAAGCACTGCGCCCAGTCCCACGTGCGCGACTTGATGGGCGTGGTGGTGGGCAGCCGCGAGGAGGGCAGCGTGCCCCAGTTCCGCTTCGAGCGGGTCACCGTCGAGAAGGTTCACTGACGGGGCTTTGGCCGCCGTCAGGGATATTGCATAAGGAAGCGCTTCAATGGAACTCGGAACAACGGTTCTGCTGGCGGTGATCCAGATCGCCGTGGTCATGGGCGTGGTGTTGCTGTCCGTCGCCTACATGACCTATGCGGAGCGTAAGGTGCTGTCGTTCATGCAGGACCGCCTGGGGCCGATGGAGGTGGGGCCGTGGGGCCTGCTGCAACCCATCGCCGACGGCCTCAAGCTGTTCATGAAGGAGGACATCATCCCGTCCGGCGCCAACAAGATCATCTTCGCGGTGGCGCCCATCATCTGCCTGATTCCGGCGCTCATCGGCTTTGCCGTGGTGCCCTACAGCGAGGGCTTCTCGCTGCTGGGCGGCACCGGCGGCACGATCACCGACCTGAACGTGGGCCTGCTGTACATCTTCGCCTTCGCCTCCGTGGGCGCCTACGGCGTGATCCTGGGCGGCTGGGCGTCCAACAGCAAGTACGCCCTGCTGGGCGGCCTGCGTTCCGGCGCCCAGGTGATCTCCTACGAGCTTGTCATCGGCCTGTCCATCGTGGGCGTGCTGCTCCTGTCCGAGTCGCTCTCCCTGCGCGCCATCACCGAGCACCAGGACGGCGGCTTCTGGCACTGGAACCTGTGGGTGCAGCCGGTGGCCTTCGTCACCTACGTGATCGCCGCCGTCGCCGAGACCAACCGCCTGCCGTTCGACATGCCGGAGGCGGAGTCCGAGCTGGTGGCGGGTTTCTTCACCGAATACTCGGGCATGCGCTTCGCCTTCTTCTTCCTGGCCGAGTACGCCAACATGATCCTGGTGTCGTGCCTGGCGTCGGTGCTGTTTCTGGGTGGCTACGAGGCGCCGGCGGAGTTCCTCAACTTCGTGCCGGGCTTCGTGTGGCTGGCCCTCAAGACCTGGGCCCTGCTGTTCTTCTTCATCTGGATCCGCGGCACGTTCCCCCGGGTCCGCTTCGACCAGTTGATGAAGTTCGGCTGGAAGGTGCTGATTCCGGTGGCCCTGGTGAACATCCTGGTCACCGCCGTGGGCGTGTACATCGTCAACAACTGACGGTCACCAGGCATAGAACTCAAACGGAAGACAACGCCATGGGTTTGATACGAAGCATATTCATGACCGAGCTGCTGATGGGCATGAAGCTCGTCTTCAAGCAGATGTTCAAGCCATACTGCACCCTGCAATACCCGCACGTGCGCCACGACATCCCCGACGGCTACCGCGGCCTGATGTCGCTGCTGCGCTACGAGGACGGCAGCGAGCGCTGCGTGGGCTGCTCCCTGTGCGAGGCGGCCTGCCCGTCCAACTGTATCAAGGTGGTGTCGGACGAGGTGCCGGGCCAGCCGCTGGTGCGCTACGCCCGTGAGTATTACCTCGACATCACCCGCTGCGTGTTCTGCGGCTTCTGCACCGAGGCCTGCCCGGTGGACGCGCTGGCCATGACCAAGGTGTACGAGGCGTCCGTGTTCGACCGCCGCGACCTCATGTTCGACAAGCGCAAGCTGTACGAGCTGGGCGAGCAGCACCTGGCGGACGGCAAGGCCTACCTGATCGCCCACAACATGGACGACGGCACCCTGTTCCCCAAGGAGGGGCTGGGTGACAACCGCTACTCCTTCCCGCCGGTGGACCTGGGCGAGGGGGAGCGGCCGGTCACCGTCGGCCTGACCCGCGAGGCCCTGGAGATGGAGCTTTCCAAACAATGATGCAGGCCATTTTCATCTACCTGGCCACCGTCTGCGTCGTCTGCGCGGTGCTGACGGTGTCGCTCCGGCAGCCGGTCTACAACGTGATGGCGCTGCTCACCATGTTCTTCCACGTGGCGGGCCTGTACGTCCTGCTCAACGCCGAGTTCCTGGCGGTGGTGCAGATCATCGTCTACGCCGGCGCCATCCTGGTGCTGTACCTGTTCGTGCTGATGCTGCTGAACCTGCGCTCCGAGTCGCGCCACCTGCACCGGCAGTGGCCGTTCGCGGTGCTCATCCTGGGCTCGGTGGCCGCCATGCTGGTGGGGGCCATGCAGGCGGGCGGCTTTGGCCTGCCCACCGGCGAGGCCCCTGCCCAGGTGATCCAGGCGGTGGGCAACACCGAGTCCATCGGCCTCACGCTCTACACCGACTATCTGCTGCCCTTCGAGCTGGCCTCGCTGGTGCTGCTGGTGGCCATGATCGGCGCCATCGTGCTGACCAAGAAGGAGCTGATTCAAGACCACGGGGAGGAGCAGTCGTGATCCCGCTTTCCAGCTATGTGATTCTCTCCGCGGTGATCTTCTTCATCGGGGTGATCGGGGTGGTGATTCGGCGCACCATCATCGTGGTGCTGCTGTCCATCGAGCTGATGCTGAACGCCGTCAACATCAATTTCGTGGCCTTCTCCCACTACCTGGAGTCGATCACGGGGCAGGTGTTCGTGTTCTTCACCCTCACCGTCGCGGCGGCCGAGGTGGCCGTGGGTCTGGCCCTGCTGATCGCCATCTACCGCAATCGCAAGACCGTCAACGTCGAGGAACTCGACGTCATGAAGTGGTAAGCGCGCCGCACCCCGGCGTTCGATCCCCGTTAAGGAGTCGCTAGCACCGTCATGGTCACCTACGCACTGATCCCCCTGCTCCCCCTGGTGTCATTCATCGTGGTGGGGCTGTTCCAGAAGTGGTTCCGCAATCAGGCGCACCTGATCTGCGTGCCGATGGTGTTCCTGTCGTTCGCCCTGTCGCTCACCGCGCTGTTCGACGTGGCCCAGGGCAACACCGTCAACGTCGACTTCTTCGAGTGGATCCCGGTGGGCTCCTTCAACCCCACCTTCGGGGTGATGGTGGACCAGCTCACCGCCTCCATGCTGGTGCTGGTGACCCTGGTGTCGTCGCTGGTGCACCTGTACACCGTCGGCTACATGCACGGCGACAAGGGCTACGACCGGTTCTTCGCCTACATCTCCCTGTTCACCTTCTCCATGCTGGTGCTGGTGACCAGCAACAACTTCCTTCAGCTGTTCTTCGGGTGGGAGGCGGTGGGCCTCTGCTCCTACCTGCTGATCGTCCACTGGTACGAGCGCAAGGCGAGCTGCAACGCCAGCCTCAAGGCTTTCATCCAGAACCGCGTGGGCGACTTCGGCTTCGCCATCGGCATCTTCCTGATCTGGGTCACCTTCGACAGCGTGGACTATCAGACCGTGTTCGCCGCCGTGCCCGAGCACCTGGACGAGAGCGTCTCGTTCCTGGGCTGGGAGGTGAACGTGATGACCATGATCGCGCTGCTCCTGTTCGTGGGCGCGGTGGGCAAGAGCGCCCAGTTCCTGCTGCACTCCTGGCTGCCGGACGCCATGGAGGGCCCGACCCCCATCTCGGCGCTGATCCACGCGGCCACCATGGTGACCGCGGGCATCTTCATGGTGTCGCGCTGCCACCCGATCTTCAACGCGTCGGAGGTGGCCATGATGACCGTGGCCATCGTGGGCGGCTTCACCGCCCTGTTCGGCGCCACCATCGCCCTCACCCAGAACGACATCAAGAAGGTGGTGGCCTACTCCACCATGAGCCAGCTCGGCTACATGGTGATGGCCTGCGGCATCGGCGCCTATGCCGCCGGCATGTTCCACCTGCTCACCCACGGCGTGTTCAAGGCCCTGCTGTTCCTGGCGGCGGGTTCCGTCATCCATGCCCTGGCGGGCGAGCAGGACATCCGCAGGATGGGCCAGGCCAAGCGCCACATGCCCACCACCTACTGGACCATGCTGTGGGGCTCCCTGGCACTGGCGGGCATCTTCCCGTTCGCGGGCTTCTTCTCGAAGGACGAGATCCTGTGGCAGGCCTGGAACACCGGCATGATGGGCAAGGGGCTGTGGCTGGTCGGCATCATCGTCGCGTTCATGACCGCGTTCTACACCTTCCGCGTGTTCTTCCTGGTGTTCTACGGCGCCGACAACATGGACCATGAGGTGCGCCACCACGCCCACGAGTCGCCCAAGGTCATCACCATCCCGCTGGTGACGCTGGCCATCGGCTCGCTGCTGGTGGGGTGGCTGGGGCAGCCGTTCTGGGGCAAGAACCCGGTGCACGAGTACATGAGCCCGGTGTTCCAGTCCGCCGTGAGCGGCACCCCCGCCCTCCAGGCCCATGCCACGCCCCTGCCGGACCTGGTGACGGCGGCGTTCGCCGACGACGACGGGCATGGCGCCCCGGCGGCCCCCGAGGCGGCCCTGGGTGCCGAGGCGGCTGTTACTCCCGATGCGGTCGCCACCCCTGAGGTGGCCATGAGTGCCGAGGCGGTTGTTACCCCCGGTGCGGTTGTTACCCCCGAGGCGGCCGTGAGTGCCGAGGCGGTTGTTACCCCCGAGGCGGCTGCTCACCCCGTTGCCGCGGCGGCCGCGCACGGCGAGGAGGCCGGCCACGGCGGCCACGACAAGGGCGCCGAGTTCGCGCTGATGGCGCTTTCGATGCTGGTGGCCGTGTCGGGCATCTGGATGGCGCACCGCTGGTATGGCCGCCCCAGCCAGGCGCCGTCGCGCCTGGCCGCCGCCTACCAGACCCTGTACCAGGGCTCGCTCAACAAGTGGTACTGGGACGAGCTGTACGACGCCATCTTCACCCGCCCCACGCTGCGCCTGGCCAACCGCATGTGGCGCGTGGCGGACGATATCATCATCGACAAGGTGCTGGTGGATGGCGTGGCCATCACCACCCGTATCACGGGCGAGATACTCAAGTTCTTCCAGACCGGCCGCGTGCAGCACTACGCCATGGTCATGTCGCTGGGGATCTTCGTGATCGTCGGGGGCTTCTTCCTGTTCTAGCGGGGGCCGCCGGACGCGCGCCTTGCAGGGTTTTACAAAGGGCAACGGACAAGCATCATGGACCACTTAATCTCCTGGGTGATCTTCCTGCCGCTGATCGGCGCGGCGATCGCGCTCCTCGTGCGGGACCACCAGACGGTGAAGATCATCACCCTGGTCATCACCGTGGCCGATTTCCTGATCTCGCTGCCCCTGTGGCTTGGGTTCGACCACGGCACCGCCGCCTTCCAGTTCGTGGAGAAGGCCGCCTGGATCCCCACGTTCCACATCAACTACCACGTGGGCATCGACGGCATCTCGCTGCTCCTGGTGATCATGACCACGTTCCTGGCGCCGTTCTGCGTGCTCTGCTCGTGGCACGCCATCGCCGAGCGCAGCCGGGAGTTCATGATCAACCTCCTGGTGATGCAGACCGCCATGATCGGCGTGTTCTGCGCCCTCGACATGGCCCTGTTCTACATCTTCTGGGAGGCCATGCTGATTCCCATGTACCTCATCATCGGGGTGTGGGGCGGCGTCAACCGCATCTACGCGGCGGTGAAGTTCTTCCTGTACACACTGGCCGGCTCCCTGCTGCTCCTGGTGGCGCTGATCTACATGTTCTTCAACGGCGGCCACACCTTCGACATCCCGACGCTGATGACCGTCGGCTTCGATCCGCGCGCCCAGATGTGGCTGTTCGCGGCCATGCTCATCGCCTTCGCCATCAAGGTGCCCATGTTCCCGTTCCACACCTGGCTGCCGCACGCCCACGTGCAGGCGCCCACGGCGGGTTCGGTGATCCTGGCCTCGGTGATGCTGAAGATGGGCACCTACGGCTTCCTGCGCTTCTGCCTGCCCATGCTCACCGACGCCTCCATCAGCTACACGCCGCTGATCCTCACCCTGTCGGTCATCGCCGTCATCTATGGCGCCTACATGGCCCTGGCGCAGAGCGACATCAAGAAGCTGATCGCCTACTCGTCCGTGTCGCACATGGGCTTCGTGATGATCGGCATGTTCGTGTACAACCAGCAGGGCATCGAGGGCGCCATCCTGCAAATGATCAACCACGGCGTGACCACCGGTGCCCTGTTCCTGTGCGTGGGCGTCATCTACGACCGGCGCCACACCCGCGAGATCAGCGAGTACGGCGGTTTGGCCAAGACCATGCCGGTGTTCTGCACCATGTTCATGATCTTCACCTTCTCGTCCATCGGCCTGCCGGGCACCAACGGCTTCGTGGGTGAGTTCCTGGTGCTGCTGGGCGCCTACAAGTTCCACCCGCTCACCTCGGTGCTGGCGGCCACCGGCATCGTGCTGGGCGCGGTCTACATGCTGCACCTGGTGGCGCGCATGGTGTGGAGCGAGTGCAGCAACCCGGAGAACCAGAAGCTGACCGACCTGAACCTGCGCGAGTGGTTCGTGCTGGCGCCGCTGGTGGTGATGGTGTTCTGGATCGGCCTGTACCCCGCGCCGTTCCTTGATGTGATGCACGAGAGCGTGCTGCACCTGCTGGACCAGACCGCCGGCGTGGCCGGTGCCCAACAGATCGCGATGAACTGAGAGACGACCATGACCCCCACCATTCCCATGTCCAGTGTGGTTGCGCTCCTGCCCGAGATGATCGTGGCGGGATTCGCCTGTTTGGTCCTGATGTTCGACCTGCTCCTGCCGCGCGACAAGAAGGACCCGCTCGCCTGGTTCTCGCTGGCCGGCGTGGCGCTGGCGGCCTTTGCCACCTGGCGCATCAAGTACGCGGAGATTTCGGCCTTCGCCGACACCTTCGTGGTGGACCCGTATTCCAACTTCTTCAAGTTCATCTTCTACGTGATCGTGCTGCTGGTGATCCTGCTGTCGCGCGCGTACCTGAAGCAGGACCGCATCCACCTGGGCGAGTATTACCACTTCGTGCTGCTGGTGCTCACCGGCATGATGGTGATGGTGTCCGCCACCGACCTGATCACCGTCTACATGGGTCTGGAGCTGGTTTCCGTCACCCTGTACATCATGGCCGCGCTCAAGCGCTACGAGAGCCGCTCCACCGAGGCGGGCCTCAAGTACTTCATCCTCGGCTCGTTCTCGTCGGCGGTGCTGCTGTACGGCATGTCCATCGTCTACGGCGTGGCCGGCACCACCAACCTGCAGGGCATCGGCGCCTATCTGAACGGCGCCGGCCCCAACCCGGCGGCCACCGCCGGCCTGATCATGATGGTGGTGGGCCTGGCCTTCAAGGTGGCCGCCGCGCCGTTCCACATGTGGGCGCCGGACGTTTATGAGGGGTCGCCGACCCCGATCACCGCCTTCATGAGCGTGGGCCCCAAGGCGGCGGCCTTCGCCGTCACCCTGCGCGTGCTGATCGAGGCCTTTGGCGGCTTGAAGTCCGACTGGGAGGTCATCCTCACCGTGGTGGCGGTGCTCACCATGTTCGTGGGCGCGGTGATCGCCATGGTGCAGACCAGCCTCAAACGCATGCTGGCCTACTCCTCCATCGGCCACGCGGGCTATGCGTTGATCGGGGTTGTCGTGGGCGACGCCCTGGGCACCTTCTCGGTGATGTACTACCTGGCCGTGTACGCGGTGATGAACCTGGGCGCCTTCGGCGTGATGATCATGCTGCGCAACGCCGGCCTGATGGGCGAGGAGATCGACGACCTGAAGGGCCTCTCCAAAAACCACCCGTGGGCGGCGCTGTTCATGCTCATATTCATGTTCTCCCTGGCGGGCATTCCGCCCACCGCCGGGTTCATCGCCAAGTTCTACATCTTCATGTCCGCGGTCAACGCCGGTTACATCTGGCTGGCGGTGGTGGGCGCGCTGCTCGCCGCCGTGAGCGCCTTCTACTACATCCGCGTGATCGTGGTGATGTACTTCCAGGAACCGGACGGTGAGCACGTGCTCACCCTCAACGCCGGCATGAAGGCGGCCCTGGTGTTCTCGGTGCTGTTCGTGCTGCTGCTGGGCGTGTACCCGGAGCCGCTGGTGAACTACACCCAGAGCGCCATCCTGAACTTCTGACCGCCATGGCGGTTCCGGCTGAGGCGGGCGGGGAGGGGCCGCCCGGCGCCGCGCCGGTGTCCGTCCGCCGTGTTACCGGGCACCTCCTGGCGGTCGCCGACCTGCTCGAGGCGTTTGGCGAGAACCCGCACCGGGTGCGCGCCTACCGCAGTGGCGCGGCGGTGCTGGAACGCCACGGCCCGGATCTGGTCCGCCACCTGAACGACGGCACCCTGGCACGGCTGCCCGGAATCGGCCGGGAGCTGGCGGCCAAGGTGGCGCTGCTGGCCAAGGGGGTGGAACCGCCGGGCCTGGCGGAGCTCACCCGCCGCATTCCCCCCGCCGCGGCCATGCTGGCGCGGGTGCCGGGGGTGGACCGCAAGCTGGCCATCTACCTGGCGGCCAGGCTGCACGTCGGCACCGTCTCCCAATTGCGTCAACTGGCCGAAACCCATATGCTGCGCACCATTCCCTGGCTGCCGCCGGAGCGGGAGCAGGCGATTCGCCAGGCCCTGTCCGGTTTGGTGGAAGGTGGCACACCCTAAGCCTGGACGAGACCGCCATGCCCGTGCAGATCAACTACATGCTCAAGGTGAGGGACGGCAAGCTGGGTGCCGTCAGGAAGGCCCTGACCGACGCCGGGATCGAGGTGATCAGCCTGGTGGAGGTGTACAAGGAGGAGCTGGACAAGGGGGAGGGGGATATCGCCGGGGCGGGGGGCAAGGACGCCTGAGGGCGCGCCGCCCCGGGTTGATTCGGACGCCGGCCGCTGGCTAGAATGCCCGACGGAAACAGGCATTTTTCCGGTGTGTGGCCGGGCCTTTGCGTTTAAGGAGGGTGTCGTGGAAACTCGTATTGGTGGCGCGTTCGTCCTGGGTGCGCTGGTGGCTACCTGGGTGGTGGCGCAGCCGGCGCAGGCCATCTGGATGGACCTCACCACGGAGCAGGCGACGCGCGCCGAGAAGGTGGGCGGCTTCAACGCCAGCTCCGCCGACCCCACCCGTTTCATGGACCCGTGGGTGGTGAACCTGGGCGACGGCAAGGGGCAGGGCGCCGCGCTGCTGATGACCGAGTTCCTGTCCGTCGCCTTCGCCGCCCAGGAGGCGGCCCGCAACTTCCAGGCGTTGCAGCCGTGGGAGCGCGACGACGCGGTGGCGCGCGGGCGCGGCAAGCTGGTGTTCTCGGTGACCACCTTCGACGACACCCCGGACTTCGCCGACGGCTTGCGGGGCTGGGTGGAGGTGGGGGGCAAGCGCATCCAGAACTCCCACTGGCAGAATGGGCCGGCGCAGACCTACCGGGACGGGCTGTACACCGCCGATTCCACCTTCTGGTTCCCCTCCGACGGCATCGACCCGGAGGGCACGATCGACCTGGTCATCGAGCACGAGTCCGCCGGAAAGGTCTGGCGCTTCCCGTTCGACCTGTCCAAGATGCGCTGACCGGCATTTTCTCCGGGGTGGCGCGCCGTGCGGGCGGGGCGCGGGTTTCCCAAAAAAAATATCGGTCCGGGGGTTGCCAGCCCGCCCGCGCTGGTTAAAAACCTACCCATCCGGTCACGACGGGGCCGGTACCGCTTTCTTATCGAAACGAACAGTTCATCGCGGCGCCGTGCGCGGTACCGCGATAGTGCTTCATTGTCCCTTTTTTGGAGGATGCGTCGAAATGAACCTGAAACCGCTTAAGGATCGCGTGCTGATCAGCTACGTCGAGGAGGCCGAGGTGTCGGCGGGGGGCATCTACATCCCCGACGCCGCCAAGGAGAAGCCCCAGCGCGGACGTGTGGAGGCCGTGGGCGGTGACGTTGCCGAGGTGAAGGTCGGCGACGAGATTCTGTTCGGCAAGTACACGGGCGACAAGTTCAAGGTGAACAACCGCGACATGCTCGTCATCAAGGAAGAGGACATCCTCGCCGTGGTGGCCTGACGCCGTCGCGACCGCCTTTTTTCAAGTTCTGTAAACGGAAAACGTAGGGATTCAAGACATGGCTAAGCAGATCGTATTCGATGAAACGGCGCGTGCCGCCATTCTGCGCGGTGTGAACCAGCTCGCCAATGCGGTGAAGGCGACCATGGGCCCCAAGGGCCGCAACGCCATCATCGAAAAGAAGTGGGGCGCCCCCACCATCACCAAGGACGGCGTGACCGTCGCCAAGGAGGTGGAGCTGAAGGACCCGCTCGAGAACATCGGCGCCCAGCTCGTGAAGGAGGTCGCCTCCAAGACCTCCGACGTGGCTGGTGACGGCACCACCACCGCCACCGTGCTGGCCCAGGCCATCTACCGCGAGGGCGTGCGCAACGTGACCGCCGGCGCCAACGCCATGGACCTGAAGCGCGGCATCGACAAGGCCGTGGAGGCCGTCATCGGCGAGCTCAAGAAGCTCTCCCGCCCGTGCCAGACCAAGGCCGAGATCTCCCAGGTGGGCACCATCTCCGCCAACTCCGACAAGGCCATCGGCGACCTGATCGCCGAGGCCATGGAGAAGGTGGGCAAGGACGGCGTGATCACCGTCGAGGAGGCCAAGTCCATGGAGACCACGCTGGACGTGGTCGAGGGCATGCAGTTCGACCGGGGCTACCTGTCGCCGTACTTCATCACCGACATGGACCGTCAGGAGGTGGTGATGGAAAACGCCGCCATCCTGATCCACGAGAAGAAGATCTCCAACATGCGCGAGCTGCTGCCGGTGCTCGAGGCCGTCGCCAAGGCCGGCCGGCCGCTGGTGATCGTCGCCGAGGACGTGGACGGCGAGGCGCTGGCCACCCTGGTGGTGAACAAGCTGCGCGGCACCCTGAGCGTGGCCGCCGTGAAGGCGCCGGGCTTCGGCGACCGCCGCAAGGCCATGCTCCACGACATCGCCACCCTCACCGGTGGCCAGGTGATCAGCGAGGAGCTGGGCGGCAAGCTCGAGAACACCCGCCTGGACGACCTGGGCCAGGCCAAGCGCGTGGTGATCACCAAGGACGACACCACCATCATCGAGGGCGCCGGTTCCACCGAGGCCATCAAGGCGCGCGTGACCCAGATCCGCAACCAGGTCGAGGAGACCACCTCCGAGTACGACCGGGAGAAGCTCCAGGAGCGCCTGGCCAAGCTGGTGGGCGGCGTGGCCGTGCTCAACGTGGGTGCCGCCACCGAGCCGGAGATGAAGGAGAAGAAGGCCCGCGTGGAGGACGCCCTGCACGCCACCAAGGCGGCCGTCGAGGAGGGCATCGTGCCCGGCGGCGGCGTGGCCCTGCTGCGCTGCATCGACGCTCTGGACCGGCTGGACCTGGAGCACGACCAGAAGGTCGGCGCCGCCATCGTGCGCCGCGCCCTGGAGGAACCGCTGCGGGTGCTGTGCGCCAACGCCGGCGTCGAGGGCTCCGTGGTGGTGGGCCGGGTGAAGGAGGGCAAGGACGCCTTCGGCTTCGACGCCCAGACCGAGCAATATACCGACATGTTCAAGGCCGGCATCATCGACCCCACCAAGGTGGTGCGTTACGCGCTGCAGAACGCCGCCTCCGTGTCGGCGCTGATGCTCACCACCGAGGTGATGATCGCCGAGATCCCCGAGGAGAAGCCGGCCGCCGCCGCGGGCGCCGGTGACATGGGCATGGGCGGCATGGGCGGCATGTACTAACGCCCCCCGATGCCGCGCCGCCCCGGTGCGGTGTGATGCCAAGCCCCGCTCCCGGCCACGCCGGGGGCGGGGCTTTTTTGTGGCAAGGGCTTGCGGTATCGCGGTGCGGTCCGTTAGTGTGCTGCACTGGGATGCTGGGGCTTCATCAGTTCATAGGGATGCGTCCGCGCGTTGGGCGGGGTTGGTGCGTGGCGGCTTGGCTGCGCGCCGCGCTGGCGTGCGTGCTGCCGCTACTGGCCCCGCACGCCGCCTGGGCCAGCTCCGTCGATATCACCGACCTGCGCACCTGGTCCGCCCCCGACAACACCCGCCTGGTGCTCGACCTGAACGGCGATCCCAGTTACCGGGTCACGCGCGAAAGCGATCCCGAGCGGCTGGTGGTGGAGATCCGGGGTGCCCGCCCCCGCACCGCCCAGACCTCCTGGGGTCCGGTGGACGGCCGGGTAAGCGGGGTGACCATGGAATCCACCCCGCGCGGCACCCGC
Source organism: Nitrospirota bacterium (assembly GCA_016212085.1). GTDB lineage: Bacteria > Nitrospirota > JACRHL01 > JACRHL01 > JACRHL01 > JACRHL01. Next base: position 138,841 of record JACRHL010000005.1, read on the forward strand.
GTGGTGGTGGCGCTGGCCGGCGAGGGGCAGTTCAAGCACTTCGCCCTGTCGCCCTACCGGGACAAACCCTACCGCATCGTGCTCGACGTGCTGGGCCCGCGCCGCGAGACCATTTCCGCCGCGCCGCCGGAGCCGACGCCGGAGCCGGTCGTGGCGCCGGCCGCGCCCCCGGGACGGCCGTTCGTGGTGGTGGTCGACGCGGGCCACGGGGGCGAGGACCCCGGCGCCATCGGCCGCTATTACCACACCCGCGAAAAGGACGTGGTGCTCAAGATCGCGCGCTACGTGCGCGAGGAGCTGGCGGCCATGCCCGGCATGCGCCCGTACCTCACCCGCGACGGCGACTACTTCATCTCCCTGGGTGGCCGCGTGCGCAGGGCCGACCGCCTCCAGGCGGACCTGTTCGTGAGCATCCACGCGGACACCAGCGGCAACCGCCGCACCCGTGGCACCCACGTGTACACCCTGGCGCCGCGCAGCTCGGCGGACCGCAGCGCCGTGCGCGTGGCGCGTATGGAGAACGCATCGGACCTGGTGGGCGGCGAACAGGCGGCCGCGCGGCTGCCGATGATCTTCGACCAGAACGGCTCGCCCAACAACGTGGTCGAGTCGCGGGTGCTGTCGCACCTGGCGTACCGCCGCTTCGCCGACCTGAACGCGAACGGTCGTGAAGGCCGGCGCTCGGAGGCGCGCTTCTGGGTGCTCAAGGGGCAGCGTCCGTCGATCCTCGTGGAAACCGGCTTCCTGAGCAACAAATTGGACGAGCGGGAGTTGCGCTCCGAGGCGTTCCAGCGCGACATCGCGCGCCGCGTGGCGCTGGCCGTGCGGGATTACTACGAGAACCGGGTGAACCCGAGCCTGGTGGTCTACTCGGTGCAGCCGGGCGACACCCTCACCCGCATCGCGCGCCGCTTCGGAGTGAGCGTGGCCGATATCGTTCGCGCCAACGACGTGGATCGCGCCTCCCATATCACCGTGGGCAGCCGCCTGAACGTTCCGGTGCGCGGTGCCGGGCCGGCGCCGGCGGAGGTGGAGAGGGTGGCGGACGCGGCGGTGGTGGCGGAAGCCGGCGCGGATGTGGTGGACTCGGCTGCCGAGGTGGTGGCGGAAGCCGGCGCGGAGGGGGTGGGCGCGGACGCGGAGGTGGTGGCGGAGACGGGCGCGGACGAGGAGATGACGGCCGAGGCGGAGGCGCGCCCCGTGGCGCTGGCCGCGCCGGAGCCCGAGACCGAGCCGACCCCCCTGGTGGCGCTGACCGCCATGAAGGCCCACGCCGCGGACACCCCGAAACCGACCCTGCACACCGTGCGCCGCGGCGACAACCCGACCCGCATCGCGCGCCGCCACGGGGTGCGGCTGGCGGATCTGATGGCCGCCAACAGGCTGGATGCCCGCGCCGATCTGATCGTCGGCCAGCGCCTGACCGTGCCGGCGCCCCGCAGCGGCGACCGGCTGCACGTGGTGGCGGCGGGAGAGACCCTGTCGGGCCTGGCGCAGCGTTACGACGTGTCGCTTTCGGAGCTGGCGCGGGTGAACGACCTGCTCACCCGCGCGCGGCTGGTCAAGGGGCAGCGGGTCATCGTTCCCGGCGCCGGGTTCGGCGCCAGGCCGGCGCCCCCCCGCGAGCACCTGGTGCGTTCCGGCGAGAGCCTGTCGGGCTTGGCGCAGCGTTATGGCGTGTCGCTATCGTCCCTGGCGGCCGCCAACAACCTGAGCACGCGGGCGCGGCTGCTCAAGGGGCAGCGCCTGCTGGTTCCCGCCGGCGAGGCCCGTTCCGCCGCCCCGCGCGTGCATGTGGTGGGCGGCGGCGATTCGCTGATCCGCATCGCCCGCCGTTACGACGTGCCGGTGGAGCGTCTGCGCGACGCCAACCGCATCGCCGATGCCGACCGCCTGTTGATGGGCCGGCGCCTCGTCATTCCCGACTGATTTATTGCGTCAACCGCGCGGGTGGTGGCGGCGGTGCACCTCCTTCAGCCGCTCCCGCGACACGTGGGTATAGATCTGCGTGGTGCTGATGTCGCTGTGGCCGAGCAGCGCCTGCACCACCCGCAGGTCGGCCCCGTGGTCCAGCAGGTGGGTGGCGAAGGAGTGGCGCAGGGTGTGCGGCGAGATGGCGCGCAGGCCGCAGCGGGCGGCGCGCCGCCGGATCATGTGCCAGCAGTTCTGGCGGGTCATGGCGCCGCCGCGCAGGGTGATGAACAGGTGCCCGGAGTCGCGGCCGCGCACCAGCTTCGGCCGTGCGCCGCGCAGGTAGTCGAGCAGCCGCGCCGCGGCCACCTCGCCCACCGGCACCAGGCGCTCCTTGTCGCCCTTGCCGGTCACCCGCACCAGCCCCTGGTACAGGTCCAGCCCGTCCAGCCGCAGCCCCACGGTTTCCGACACGCGCAGGCCCGAGGCGTACATCAGTTCGACGATGGCCGCGTTGCGCAGCCCCAGTTCCCCCGGCTCCAGGGCCGGCTCCAGCAGCCGCGTCATCTCCTCCTCCGAGAGGGCGTCGGGAAGGTGCCGCCACGCCTTGGGGGTGGGCAGGTGCCGGGCGGGGTCAAGGTGGATGGCCGCCACCTCGAGCAGAAAGCGCACGAAACCGCGAAGGGTGGAGGTGGCGCGGGCGATGCTGCTGGGCACCAGGCCGCGGGCGGTCAGCTCCGCCACGTGGCCCTGCAACCGCTCGGCGGTGATGGCGCGCGCGTCCCGGATCCGTTCGCGCCGGGCCCACTCCTGGAGGCGCTTCAGGTCCGCCCGGTAGGCCGCCACGGTGTGGGTGGAGAGGCGCCGTTCCAGCCGCAGGTGCTCCAGAAAGCGCGTCACGTCGCGGTCGAGCGGGGAGGGGGCGTCCGCGTCCGGCGGGGGCAGGGTGGGGTTGTGGGCTGATCCGTTCGCCATCGAATGGTATATTACCGCTTCACCGTCTCCCGTGGGTCATGGAACCGTTGCTCAACACGTCACCCCCCTATCGCCGCATGCTCCGCCGTCTTGGCCGGGTTCTCGTCCTGTGTACAGCGCTGTTGCTGGGCGCCCTGGCGGGAGGCGCCGGCGCGCAACCGGAGCAACCGGAGCAGCCGTCCGAGGGGCTGCTGTTCGACGACCCCCTCACCGACATCACGGCGCTGGATGCCGCCGACCGGCTGTTCCTGGCCGGCGACATGAAGGGCGCCGCCAGTGCTTACAAGCGCGCCCTGGCCACCTTCCCCGACACCAGCTATCTGGATCAGGCGTTGTACCGCCTGGGGGTGGCGCTGTCCTCCCTGGGGCAGCAGACGGAGGCCCGTGACGCATGGGAGCGCCTGCTGGCGCAGGTCCCGGAGTCGCCGTTCGTGGAGGAGGTGGGCGGGGAACTGCTGGCCATCTACCGGCGCGACCGGGAGTGGGACCGGGTGCTCGACATCCTGCTTGGCCGCCTGGGCCGCGCCCAGCCGGAACAGAAGGCGGGTCTGCTGATCGAAATCGCCGATGCGCGCCTGGCGCTGGGCGAGCCGGGCCGGGCCATCCAGGATCGCTTGCGGCGCCAGGGCTACCTGCCGCCGGAGGCCCGCGCGGAGGGCCTGGCCGAGCTGCACCGGCTGGTGGACGAGCGGATGACCGTGGACGACCTGGAGTCGATCGCCGGCGATTTTCCCGATGCGGTGCCCGGCGCCTGGATCCAGGAGCGCCTGGTGCGGCACTACCTGGACGCCGGTGTGGTGTACAAGACCGATCACTGGGCGGCGCGTTACGAGGCCGCCTATCCGCGCGAGCCGTTCGCCCGCGAGATCGGGCGGCTGGTGAAGGAGCAGCGCAAGCGGCTGCGCGCCCACCGGACGCGGGTGGCCGTGCTGCTGCCGCTCAGCGGGCCGCTGGCGGGCTATGGTGAGCCGGTGCTGAACGGCATCCGGCTGGCCCTGCAACAGGCGCGTGAACGGCTGCCGGACGGGGAGCTGGCCCTGTGGGTGCGCGATCAGGGCGACGGCCGGCCGCTGCTGACCGGCCACGTCAAGCCGCTGTTCAAGGAGGCGGAGCCGGACCTGCTCATCGGCCCCCTGCTCTCCACCGAGGTGGAGCAGACTGCGCGCCAGGCCCGCGCCGAGGGGGTACCGCTCATCGCACCCCTGGTGCCGACGCCGGCCGGGGCCGGCGGCGGCGTGGTGGGGCTGGGCGTGGCGCCGGAGGCGGAGGGGGTGGCCGCCGCGCGTCATGCGTTCCGCTCCGCCGGGTTATCGCGCTTCGTCATCCTTGCCCCGGTGGGCGCCTATGGCGACCGGGTGGGCCGCGCCTTCGCCGACGAGCTGGCGCGCCTGGGCGGCAGCGTGCAGGAGACCATCCGCTACGCCGAGGGGGTGTCGGAGGTGCGCCTCAACATCGAGGCGATGGTGAAGCGCGACCTGAAGGGGCGTGGCATCCCGGCGGTCACCGAGGGCGACGTGGCGCGCCTGGGAGCCGGCGAGCTGGCACTGGCCGGGCTGCGCAAGGGCGACCCCACCGCCAAGGTCGGCGCGGTGCCCCCGCCGCCGTTGCAGGGGCCGCCGCTGGGGCCGCATCCGTATTTTCCAGGGTTCGACGCCGTGTTCCTGCCGGGGCCGTGGCAGCAGGTGGTGCTGGTGGCCCCGCAATTGCCGTTTCTCGACATCAACGTGCCCATCGTCGGCAGCCCCGGCTGGAACGACCTGCGGTTGATCAAGAAGGGGGGCCAGGCGGTGCTCGGCGCGCGCTTCGTTACCCCGCTGTTCCGGGGCGCCGACCCGGGGCGTGCCTTCGCGAACGCCTATCAGGACGCCTACGACCGGATGCCGGACCTGTTCGCCGCGCTGGGGTATGACGCCATGAACCTGGCCATCCGCGCCCTGCTGGACGATGGTGCGCGGACCGGCGGCCCGTGGCCACGCCTGGTCGGGCCGTTCGCCGGCGTGACCGGTGCCCTGACGGTGGCGGACGATGGCTCGGTGGAGCGCGACTTCGCGGTGCTGGAGATCCGCCGCCGCGGCTTTTCGCAACTGGAGCGCGTGGCCACCGCCCCGGAGCCGGCGCGGCCGGTGCGGCCGGCGGCCACGGTGCGCGCCCCCACCGAGGCCGGCGAGGAGGTGGATCCGGCGCCGCTCTCCGACGACAGTTGGGTCTGGCCGGCGGACACGCAGTGACGATGGAATTCGCCCAGGTCGTCCAGAAGATCGCCCTGGTGGCCATGCCGCTGCTGTTCGCCATCACGCTGCACGAGGCGGCCCACGGCTGGATGGCGGACCGCAAGGGCGACCCCACGGCGCGCCTGCTGGGGCGGGTCACCTTCAACCCGTTGCCGCACATCGACCCGTTCGGCACGGTGATCCTGCCGCTGATGATGATGGCGCTGGGCACGCCGTTCCTGTTCGGCTGGGCCAAGCCGGTGCCGGTGAACTTCTCGGCCCTGCGCCGCCCCCGGCTCGACATGGCCTGGGTGGCCGCTGCCGGGCCCGGCGCCAACCTGTTCCTGGCGCTTGTATCCGGCGGCCTGTTCCACCTGGGGCTGGGCCTGCACCCGGAGTTTGCCCAGGAGGTGTACCGGGGCATGTTCGAGCTGCCGGAGATGGCGGGGGCGGGGGCGGGGTTCTGGATTCCGCTCCTGTTCATGCTCAAGATCAGCGTGATCTTCAACCTGCTGCTCATGCTGTTCAACCTGATCCCGCTGCCGCCCCTGGACGGCGGGCGCATCGCCGTGGGCCTGCTGCCCCGCGCGCTGGCCATGCCGCTGGCGCGCGTCGAGCCGTTCGGCATGTTCATCCTGCTGGCCCTGGTGCTGTGGGACCCCATCGGCCTCATGCGCGGGGTGCTGTGGCCGGCGCTCACCGGTCTTGCCTACCTGATCCTGGGCTGATCCCGGCCCCCCCCTGCGGGCAAGCTACTCCCGTCCCGTCCGAAAAGGGTTTCCGGTGGCATGGCCTGCCGGGCGCCCCGGTGCGCCGGTTTCCGAAAAATCAGTAACACGAAAGTTTAAAAAATAGCAAAAAAACCCGTTGACGCCATTTTTTCGTCGTGTTACGTTTTTATCGTTACGTGTCACGATGTGTTGCACGCATCGGACATGCAGTGCTTTTCATGCCGGCTTGGGGCAATATTCCATGTCCTCCTCGTCGGCCCGGCCAGGCGCGAACGGCCCAAGCGCGCCCGGTCGCCTTCCTGGACCATCTGGCTGGATGTCAATGGCCTGTTTTCGTGGGGTTAGGGAGAACGATGATGGTAACCCGTAATGGACTGATCGCAACCGCCGTGGCCGCCGTCATGGGGCTTTCCCTGGCGCTGGGGGTGCCCGCCTTCGCGCACGAGGACGATGTGGATGGCGGGCACGTGATCCCGCACCAGGTCGGCGCGCTGGCGCTGGATGGCGGCGTGACCTGGTTCGTTCAGGGCACCAGCGGCAACGGTACCAACGACAGCACCGATCTGACCTATACCATGGACCTGAACCTGACCAGACCGATGGGGGATTCGGGCACGATCAACATCTCGCTGGAGGCTGGCAACGGCGCGGGGGTGGACGGGCGCCTGGGGTCGCTGTCCACCGCCAACTACGACGCCTTCATCACCGAGATCGCCACCGCCGACAACGCCTTCAACTCTCCGTCCGTGTCCCAGTTGTACTACGAGGGCGACTACGCCGACGGCCGGCTGGTGGTGGACTTCGGCAAGCTCGACGTGCACAGCATGTACGACGACAACGCCTACGCCAACGACGAGACCGATCAGTTCATGTCGGCCATCTTCACCCGCTCCGCCGGCACCACCTATGCGGAGCTGGACCAGTACTATGGCCCCGGCCTGGCCATCACCGCCGGGCTGACCGAGAGCGCGTCCCTGATGGCGCTGGTGGCCAACGGCAACGGCTCCGGGTTCGACGGCGTGAGCGACCGGCCCTACAGCGCCGCGCAGCTCACCTTCAGCCCCGAGGTCGGCGGCCTGGAGGGCAACTACCGCGTCTACGGCATCTATGACGCCCGTGCCTACCTGGACAGCGGCGGCAACACCACCGAGAACGTGGCCTGGGGCGTGAGCCTGGACCAGGCCCTGCCCGGCGGCGTCGGCGTGTTCGCCCGCTACTCCGCCCAGGATGACGGCATCGTTTCCACCGCCGCTACCGCCACCGCCGCCGGTGACGACGCCAACGTGGTGGACGCCTCCTGGAGCGCGGGTGGTGTCGTCGGCGGTGCGGCCTGGGGCCGCGCCGCCGACGTGCTGGGCATCGGCTACGGCCTGGTGGGTGTGAACACCCGGCATCCGTCCATGGCCGGGAAGGACGACGAGGGGCACCTGGAGGCCTATTACAAGCTGGCCGTGTCCGACCATTTCACCGTCACGCCGGACGTGCAGGTGATCACCAACAACGGCGGCGACCCGAACGCGGACACGGTCACCGTGCTCGGCGTGCGCGGCCAGATGAATTTCTAAACCCGAGGCGCGGGCGCCCCCGGCTGGGGAGCCCGCGTCCGTTGGATCGACGGTGTCCTTCGGCGGGGTGGGGCCGCTGGTGGATTGCCCTTCGCACCTCATGTGGAGATTGTCCCGATGAAAACAATGACCCGAGCCATCGCCGCCGGCGCCGCCCTGGCGCTCACCATGGTGGCCGCCCCGGCCCTCGCCCACTTCCAGATGATCATCCCGTCCGACGAGATGGTGGGGCAGGGCGAGAACCGGGGCGTGAACCTCGACCTGCGCTTCTGGCACCCGCTGGAGGGCCACGGCATGCACATGGCCAAGCCGGCGCGGTTTGGCGTGATGATCCGCGGTGACAAGCAGACCGACCTGCTGGGCACCCTCAAGGAGGTGACCCTCAAGGACCGCGCCGGCGCGAGCCGCAAGGGCTTCGCCACCCGCTACGAGGTCAAGAAGCCCGGCGACCACGTCTTCTTCGTGGAGCCCGCGCCCTACTGGGAGCCCGCCGAGGACTCCTTCATCATCCACTACACCAAGGTGGTGGTGAACGGCCTGGGCATGGAGGTGGGCTGGGACAAGCCGGTGGGCCTGAAGACCGAGATCGTGCCCCTCACCCGCCCCTACGGCCTGTGGACCGGCAACCTGTTCCAGGGCCGGGTGCTGCTGGACGGCAAGCCCGTGCCGCACTCCGAGGTGGAGGTGGAGTACTACGACGCCAAGGGCGAGATCCATCCGCCCGCCGATTCCATGATCACCCAGGTGATCAAGGCCGACGCCAACGGCGTGTTCACCTACGCCATGCCCAAGGCCGGCTGGTGGGGCTTCGCCGCCCTCAACACCGCCGCCAAGCCCATGAAACATGACGGCGCGGACAAGGCCGTGGAGCTGGGCGCCGTGCTGTGGGTGAAGACCCACGACATGAAGTGACCCCGGCAGGGGGGCAAATAAACCGCTCCGGGGCTGGTAGCCGAATTTTAGGATTCGTGCTACCTTTCTGAGGGCGGTCATCCCGCGCACGGTTCAAGGGGGCGGGACGAAAGTCCGATACGGCTTCTGCCCCGCCCTCTTTCGTGGCCAAAGTTAGGAGTTGTGTCGTCGTCATGCATATTTCCGACGGTGTTCTTTCCGGGCCGGTGCTGGCGGCCGGCTGGGCCGGTGCCGCGGTGCTGGGCGCGGCCACCATGCGCAAGATGGACATGGAGGAGGTGCCCAAGCTGGCGGTGATCGCCGGGGTGTTCTTCGTCGCCTCGCTGATCCGCTTCCCCATCGGCGCCGCCAGCGTGCACCTGATCCTCAACGGTCTGGTGGGGGTGGTGCTGGGCAAGCGGGCGTTCCCGGCCATCCTCCTGGGCCTCATCCTGCAAGCGGTGCTGTTCGGCCACGGCGGCGTGTCGGTGATCGGCATCAACGCGGTGATGCTGGGCGGCGGCGCCCTGGTGGCCTATGGCGTGTGGCAACTGCGGCACCTGGTGTCGTTCGCCAAGCGCGAGGTGGTGTTTGGCGGCCTGGCGGGCGCCCTCGGCGTGCTCTCCGCCGGTTGCGTGCTGGCCCTGGTGATGGTGACCACCGGCGACGCCTTCGTGGCGGTGGCCAAGGCGGTGGTGTGGATCCACGTGGGGGTGATGGGCTTCGAGGGCCTGGTGGTCGCCGCCTGCGTGGGCTTCTTGGTGAAGGTCCGGCCGGACATGCTGGCCGGCTGGCGCCGCCCGCAGGTGAAGCCGGCGCATCCCGCCGCCATCGTGGCGGCGCTGGCCCTGGGCGCGGCCCTGTTCGCCCCCGCCCCCGCCCACGCCCACAAGCTGCTGCTCGACTACACGGCCCTGGACGACGGGGTGCTGATCGAGGCCTTCTTTCCCGACGGCAAGCCCGCCCAGGATATCGCCGTGCGCCTGATGGACACCGACGAGAAGGTGATCTCCGAGGGGCGTACCGACGCCAACGGCGGCCACGTGTTCTCCATTCCCGAACACAAGGACTATGTCGCCGACGCCGACGCGGAAATGGGCCACTACATCAAGGTGACCATCCCGGCCGCCGATCTGTCCGGCGTGAGGCCGGGGCAGGTGGCCTCCCAGCACGAGGGGGGGCGGCCCAGCAAGGTGCGCGCGGAGGGCATCCCCATCGGCCGGGTGGCCATCGGTTTCGCCGTCATCGCCGCGCTGGCCCTTGTGGCCATCAAGCTTGGAAAGCGGGGGAAACATGCCGCTTGATATCGACCGCCACGCCCACATCGCCTCTCCCATCCAGCGCTGGGACCCGCGCCTCAAGATCTTTTCGCTGCTGGTGTTCGTGTTCGGGGTGGCGCTGCTGAAAACGCTGCCCGCCGCCCTGTGCGCGCTGGTGGTGGCGGCCCTGGTGCTGCGCACGGCGTCGCTGCCGTTCCACTTCGTCAGCCACGGCATGGAGGCGGCGGGGTTGTTCCTGCTGCCGTTCTTCCTGATCATGCCGTTCTCCTACCCGGGGGTGCCGGCCTTCCACGTGTTGGGCATGGGCTTTTCGTGGGAGGGGCTGCGCTTCGCCACCCTCATCTTCACCAAGGCGATGACCATCATCCTGGGCAGCTTCATCATGTTCGGCACCGCGCGTTTCGACGTGTCGATGATCGCCCTGCAGCGGCTGCGCTGCCCGGCGATGCTGGTGCAGATGGTGCTGTTCACCTACCGCTACGTGTACGTGTTCATGGAGGAGATGAAGACGCTGAACGTGGCCATGCGCGCGCGCGGCTTCGTGCCCCGCACCAACATGCGCACCTTCACCATCCTGGGCGGTTACGTGGGCACCCTGCTGGTGCGCAGCTTCGAGCGCACCGAGCGGGTGTACAAGGCCATGCTGTCGAAGGGCTACAACGGCACCTTTCCCACCATGGTGGAATTTTCCTGGGACGGGCGCGACTTTGCCAAGGCCGGGTTGATGCTGGCCGTGGCCGTCGGGCTCCTGGCGGTGGACATGGCGGGCCCCTTCCACACCGCGATCCAGGCGTGGTACTAGTAATGATCGGGGTCGGTTGACCCCATTTTTCTGCGGAGCGATACATGTCCGACAACGCGGCCATCCTGGTCGATGACATCCACTTTTCCTACCCGGACGGGCACGCGGTGCTCAAGGGGCTGTCGTGCGCGATCAGGCCCGGCGAGAAGGTGGCGCTGATCGGCCCCAACGGCGCCGGCAAGTCCACCTTCATGAGCCACCTGAACGGCGTCTCCCTGGCCACCCAGGGGCGGGTGGTGATCGACGGCATGGAGGTGACCAAGGACAACCTGGTGGCCATCCGCCGCAAGGTCGGCATCGTGTTCCAGGATCCGGACGACCAGCTCTTCTGCCCCACCGTGTTCGACGACGTGGCCTTCGGCCCCCTCAATCTGGGCCTGCCCAGGTCCGACGTACGCGAACGGGTGGCGCAGGCGCTGGAGCTGGTGGGATTGGCCGGCTTCGAGGAGCGTTCGTCGTTCCACCTGTCGTTCGGCGAGCGCAAGCGCCTGGCCCTGGCCACGGTGCTCTCGTACCAGCCGGACATCCTGGTGTTCGACGAGCCGTCCACCAACATGGACCCCCTCAACCGCCGCAAGCTCATCGAGTGGCTGCGCCAGTCGGACAAGACCATCCTGCTCTGCACCCACGACCTGGACATCGCCCTCGACGTGTGCGACCGCTGCCTGGTGCTGGCGGACGGGCGCATTGTCGAAAGCGGCCCCGCCTCGGAGATCCTGTACGACCGCAAGCTGCTCGAGGCCAACAACCTGGAGCTGCCGCTCGCCCTCATGACCCACGAGCTGCTGCACGACAAGCTGCGCGCCGGGCGCATGGACGAGGAGCACCGCCGCATCATCGAGGAGTTCCTGCACGCGCACCGGCACGCCCACGGGCCGGACGCCCACGAGCACGTTCACCTGCACGCCCACGACCACGACCACGAGCACCTGCACCACGACGGTGGCGACGCCCACGCCCACGCCCTGGAGGAGGCGGCGCACCACCACGACGACGACCATCAGCACGACGACGACCATCAGCACGACGACGACCATCAGCACGACGACGATCACGATCACGACGACCATCACCACCACGGCGATCACGATCACGACGAGCACGACGACCACTGCCACGACGATCACGATCACGACGATCACGACCATGACCATGACCACGACGAGCATCACCACCACGATGACGATCACGGCCATGGCCACGATCACCACGTCGCGGTGCCGCACTCCCACGCGCCGGTGCCCGGCCCGGAGGGCGGCGCGGGCCGGTGAGGGCCGCCATGGGCGGTTTTCGTTTTTCCGGGCTGACGCTATCCTGGAAGCTGCTGGTCACCGGCTTCGTGCTGATCCTCGGGGCCGGCTACCTGGCCGGGGCCCTCAACGCCGCCCTGTCGGTGGGCCTCAGCAGCGCGGACATCGCCGACCACTACCGCGACCGTGCGCTTTCCGCCCACGAGGCGGCCGTCCTGGAGACGGAGGGCTTCGTGGAGGAGCCGTTTTCGCTGGATGACCCGGAGGCGGAGCCGGCGCCCATGGACCATGCGGACCCCGGGCGGGCCGGGCAGGGGGGGGGGCCGTCCGTCACCATCGAGCAGATGGCGCAGCTCAGCCACGTGCACCTGCTCGGGTTTGCCATGATCCTGCTGTCCGCCGGTGCCCTGACGTGCCTGTCCACCCTGCCCGAGGGGGTGCGCGCGGCGCTGGTGGGGGCGTTGTTCCTGGGCCTGGCCCTGGATATCGCCGGCCTGTGGCTGGTGCGCTTCGTGTCCCCCGGATTCGCCACGCTCAACCTGGCGGCGGGGGTGACCATTGGCATCTGTTTGTTGATCACGTCGCTGCGCGTGCTTTGGGAGTTGTGGGCCGCGCCGCGACCAGGGAGGACCTGATGATGACCCGTTTTTCGAACCCGTCCCGGCGGTTGCTGGTGGGGATGGCCATGGTGGCGAGCCTGTTTGCCTGGAGCGGGCCGGCCGCGTCCCCCGCGGCCGCCCACGAGGCGCATGCGGGCAAGATGCAGACCTTTCTCGACACCAAGCTGGCCCTCCGCCAGATGCTGCCCGCCGGCGACCAGGTGGTGCGCCGCAAGGAGGCGCTCTCGGCGGCCTCGGCCCGCTGGGTGAAGGAGGCGCTCGGCGTGGCCGTGGACGCGGACCTGTACAGCTTCTTTCTGGCCAAGGACGCCAGCGGTGCCGTGACCGGGGTCGCCATGGTGACCGAGTTCGAATACCGCCACGGCGCGGTGAGCCTGGCCCTGGGGCTGGACCCGCGGGGCCGGGTGACCCAGGCGGCGGTGCTGGGCATCCACGAGGCGTACCTGCCCGACCTGATGCGCTCCACCGGCAAGGGCATCCTGCCCGGTCTGGCCGGGCTGGACGTGGCCGGGCTGGCCGCCCGCGCCGGTGCCGTGAACGATGACGACCAGGCGGGAAAGGTCGTCATGGGTCGCCTGCGCGACATGGCCGCGGTGCTTGCGGGCCTCGACCGTCAGGTGCGACCATAGTTCCTTGGTCTGGCCCGAGTCCTGCGCGGGATGGGCACGCCGCCCGCCCGCGACGGCGTGCCGCAACGTTTCTTGCAACGAAGGGGAACCGGATATGACGACCACGCTGAAGGTGGATGGCATGACCTGCCAGGGTTGCGTCGGCAACGTGACCTCCCTGCTCGAGGGGGTGATCGGCGTCCAGTCCGTCAAGGTGACCCTCACCCCGGGACGGGCGGTGGTGGTGCACGGTGAGCAGGTGACCCCCGGCGCCCTGGTGGACGCGGTGGAGGGCGCCGGCTTCGACGCCCAGGTGCAGCCCGCCTGAGCGGCCGTGGGCCCGCCGGCGGCGGGCCGCCAGGCGGGAATGTGTTGAGATTCCCGCCCCGATTTCCATACAATAGTGAGTTCGCGCAACTCCCAATGGATGGGTGCGTCCCCAGGGGCGCCCACCGCACATCGAGGCTGCTGCCATGCCCGAGCTTCCCACTCTTTGGGTTCCCTACGTCTGGGTGATCTCCGCCGTCCTGCTGCTGATCGGCGTGGTGATCGCCGTCATCTGGGGGTTCCGCAAGGGGCAGTTCGACGAAAAGATCAAGTACCAGATGTTCGAGGAGCTGGACGACGACATGTACCTCGACGAGGGCGAGCAGGACCTGGCCATGCGCCAGAAGAAGCTGACCCGCGAGGCCCGTCTGCGCCGCGAGGCGGATGAGGAAAACGCCGAGGCTGGCAAGCCGGGCGGTGACGGGGGGGCATCGGGTCAGGCGTGAGGAAGGGCGAAAAGGTCGTCTGGGGGCTCACCGCCATCATCACGGCGAGTGCCCTGTACGTGGGATACGTGGTCTACAACGCCCCCGCCAAGGTGATGCCCACCTATCAGGTGGAAAGCGCGGCGGCGGCCCAGGGCGAGGCCGTGTACCGCCGTAACGCCTGTGATGCCTGCCACCGCATCTGGGACGTGGGCGGCCACCAGGGGGGTGTGCTCGACGGCATCGGCTCGCGCCGCAGCGAGCAGTGGCTGACCGCCTACCTGAGCGCCGACAACCCACAGGCCATCCTGCCGTCCCAGGTCAAGAAATTCTTCCAGATGCCGTCCTTCGCCAGCATGCCCGAGACCGATCGTGCCGATCTGGTGGCGTTTCTGTTCAGCCTCAAGGACCGTCAGCTGGAGGTGGCGGCCCCGCCCCAGGGAGGCGGCGATGGCCGATAGCCACGCGGCGGGGCCCAAGTGGAGCCCGCGCATGCCCCCCACCATGGCGCTCCTTGGCATGGCGCTGGGCGGCACCGTGTACTACATGCTGATCAAGCTGCTCGGCGTGCACGTCGAGGTCTGGCAGGGGGTGAACACCTTCACCAACCCGCGCTGGTTCGCGGTCACGGCCGTTGCGCCGGCCCTGTCCGGCTTCGTCACCGGCATCGTCGCCGGTCACAACGGCAAGTGGTATGCCATGGCGCCCGTGGCGGTGCTGCACACCTCGGATTATCTGGAAACCGTGCGCATGGCCACCGGCCAGTTGACGGTGCTGGGGCCCGTCCTGTTCGTGTTCTTCATGATCGTCATGCTGGAGCTGGCCCTCATGGCCGGCTGGGGCGCCGAGCTGCTGCGCGCCCGCATGGCCGGGAAGGACGTGCGCGCATGAGCCGGCTGGTCACCGTATCCCGCCCCGGTGAGGAGCACATCATTCCGCTCGCCTCGCTGGATCTGCCGCACGGTTTCTCGGACCGCGAGCTGAAGGACGCCGTGGCCGTCCACCTCAAGGCCGAGCCGGCGTCCCTGGCCGGTCACCAGGTGGAGCACCAGGGGGACCGGATCGTGGTGCACGACCGGACCGGCTGGAGCGATGCCATGGTGGTGCGCTTCCTGGTGTGGGGCGTCACCTTCCTGTTCGTGGGCACCATCCAGGGCGTGGTGCAGGTGATGCCCGACATCCGCCGCTGGATCTTTTCCACCGGCGGCGCCGGCCACATGATCGATCCCCTGGCCCACGCCCACGTGAACCTGGTGGGCGGCGTGGTGATGGTGGTCATCGCCGTCTGCTACTACCTGTTGCCGCGCACCCTCAAGCGGCCGGTCTACTCGCGGCGCCTGGCGCACCTGTCCCTGTGGGGCATGGCGGTGGGGGTGTCCATGTGGTACCTGTCCATGGTCACCCTGGGCTATCTGGAGGGCAGTATGATGCTCGCCCAGGGCATCGGCTTCCACGAAGCCAAGGCGGCGTATCAGCCGTGGCACGCGCTGGGGTTCGTCATCCCCGCGACGGTGATGGGCATCGGCCACTGGCTGTTCATCGCCAACGTCTACCTGACGGTCGCCAAGCGTCCCAGGGGCTGAGTCCGTGCCGGTGATCGAGGATCTCGACGGTCTGCCCGAGGCGGAGGCCGAGGCGCCAGACGCCTATGCCATGGAAAACGACCTGCTGGCCATGCCGTCCCTGCCGTGGGCGGCCATCACCGCCACGTTTTTTGCCGTGGTGCTCTGTTTCTGTGTCGCCCACGCCATCCTGCTCGCCACCAAGGAGAAGAACAAGCTCATCACCGAAACCCTGGCCCTGCGCGACAGCCTCAAGGCCGAGGGGGTGGCCGCGGAGGCCATCCCGCGCGAGGACAGCGTGGCGCTGATTCCCGCCGGGCCGTTCTGGATGGGCCGCAACGAGGGTGACGAGGGCGCCAACCCGGACTCGGTTCCCATGCACCAGCGCCAGTTGCCCGCCTATTACATCGGCAAGTACGAGGTGACCAACGCCGAGTACGCCGAGTTCGTGCACGCCACCGGCTACCGGCCGCCGCCCCACTGGCGGGGCCAGCTGACCTTCCCGGAAGGGGAGGGGGAACTGCCGGTGACCTACATCAGCAGCGTCAACGCCATGGATTACGCCAAGTGGCGCGGCGGCCGCCTGTGCTCCGAGGCGGAGTGGGAGAAGGCGGCCCGCGGCGGTCAGGACCAGCGCATCTACCCCTACGGCGACACCTACGACCCGGCGCGCGCCAACATCGATTACCTGGCGGACCACCTGACCCCCGTGGGCAGCTACCCCGACGGCGTCAGCCCCTATGGGCTGCACGACGTGATGGGCAATGTCTACGAGTGGACCGCCAGCCACTACGAGCAGTATCCGGGCAACCAGGACGATCCGGTCTTCTACGCCGCCTTCAAGACCGACGAGGACGGCAACGTGACCATCGATCCGGACGAGGAGAGCTACTACATCGTCACCCGTGGCGGCTGCTGGAAGTGCGACCCGTGGTCGTCGCAGCTCACCACCCGCAACCCCACCCGGCCGGATTTCGCCTCCGACTTCTTTGGCATGCGCATGTGCTGGGACGCGGACCCGTCCGCGAAAAGGGATTAACCGAGGACAGGACGCCCATGGACCAGAGTCTGACCCTTGTCGAGCGCTACATCCTGCGCTTCTTCTATGCCTGCATCGGCTATGCCCTGATCGGCTTCTCGTGGGGGGCCATCCAGAGCGGCATTCCGTCCATCCGCCACTTCCTGGAGGCGCCGCCGGCGCGCTTCATCATCCTGGCCCACGGCCACATCAACCTGCTGGGCTGGGTGGAGATGGCCATCTTTGGCGCCAGCTATTACATCATCCCGCGCATCCTGAAGCGCGCGGTTTACAGCGAAGGGCTGGTGAAGGTCCACTTCTGGAGCCACAACCTGGGCCTGTGCCTGATGGTGGTGGGCTTCTTCATCGCCGGCCTCAAGGGGGGGCAACTGTTCTGGGCCGGCACGCCGGACCTGATCGCCCACGCCAAGGCGCCGTGGATGGGGGTGGTGGGCATGGGCGGGTTCCTGGTGCTGGCCGCCAACGCCGTCTTCGGCTACAACGTCTACCGCACCGCGCGGCCCTGAGTGTCCCCCGGTGCGCGGCGGCCCGGATGCTGGTAAGATGGTGGGCATCGCGCGGGACACAGGGAACGCGTTCCCGATGAAGGACGTTACCTCCATGAAACGACTCGTTGCGGCAGCGGCGGCAACCGCCCTGCTGACGATCGCCCCCGGTTGCGCGGTGGAAACCACCAAGACCAACCGGGTGGGCGACCATATCAAGCCCATCGTCAACGCCGTGCCCGGCCCTGGCGAGAAGCTGTCCAAGTACTGCACCGCCTACAACCCGGACCCGGAACTGCACAAGTTCACCATCAAGGAGCTGGTGGCGGCGGGCAAGCCGTTCGTGCTGATCTTCGGCACGCCCTCCCACTGCACCCAGTGCCAGAACCAGATCGACACGGTGAGGCACTACCAGGAGCAGTACCAGCACGCCTTCGAGGTGATCCACATCGACCAGTACAAGAACTCCCACGTGTATACCGAAATGGGCGTGGCGGGCGACCCGTGGACCTTCCTGGTGGATGGGAGGGGGGTCATCCAGGCGGTCTACCCGGGCGTGACCACCTGGGACAACCTGGATGCGGACTTCGCCCGCATGCTCGGCAAGGCGGTGTGACCGTGGCGCGCCGGATTCCCCTCGCCATCCTGGCGGTCCTCTGGGCCGTGCCGGCCTGGGCCGCCGAGCTGGTGGACGAGGAGGGGTATCACTACCTGCACATCTCCCTCGCCGGCCTGTGGGGCGGGTTCTTCACCTTCCTGATCGGCATCTTCACGGTGCTGGTGGGCCTGTTCCTCTACTTCGCCTGGCGCAAGGCCGACCGGCAGAAGACCCGGACGCCGTTCACCGCGGATCGGGACGAAGAGGACGAACAGGTATTTTGACGGCGCCCGGGTGTCCGCCGTCCGCGCCGTGTGGCCCGCCCGCGTGAGCGCCCCGTCCAGCCGTTTTCGCGCCGTGCCCGCCCCGAGGCGGCGGCCGTGAAGCGCCGGGGCGTGTTCTGGCGGGTGCTGCTGGTGGTGGGGGTGCCCATCCTCGTCATCCTCTTCACGTTTGGCCGTGAGCTTGCCGACATCGCCGTCCTGGACCGGCAGAACCCCTTGAACGGCGTGGCCTCCACCCTGCTGGAGCGGGTGGATCGGCACATCCGCGACGCCACCGAGCTGGTGGACCTGATGGCTTCCGCCATGGCCATGGCGGAAGTGTCCGCCGAGCCCCCCTTGAGCGACTATGGCGAGTATGTCCGTTCCGGGCCCTTTTTCGCCCTGGCCCGGGTTGGCCCCGGCGCGCCCCGCACCTGGCCCGACCCGCCGCCGGACGGGCTGGGCGCCGCGTGGCTGGGCGGTCCGGCGGTCGGCGTGTCGAAGCTGTTCACCCTGCCCGACGGCCGCCCGGCCCTGACCATCGCCACGCCCCTGGGCGACGGCGCCCGCGGTCACCTGGTGGCGCTGTTCGACGTGGCCCGCGTGCTGGGGGCGGGCGAGGTGGAGCGCATGCGCGTGGCGCGCCAGGGGGAGGCGTTCGTGGTGGACGAGGGGGGGCGCGTGATCCTGTCCGCCAACCGCCACCTGCTGGGCCGCACCCTGGGTGAACTGGGGCTGGCCACGCCCGGCCCCGGCGGCGAGCAGATGGACCGCTGGCTGGCGGCGGACGGCACCCCCTATCTGGTGGGGCTGGCGCGCAATCCCGGCTGGTACCAGGGGCCGCACCACGGCTGGATGGTGGGGCTGGTGGCGCCGGAGGCGCAGGTGCTGGGCCGCAACCTGGGCATGAAGCGCTACCTGGGCGCGGTGATGGTGGCCATTGTCGTCATCAGCGGGGCGCTGCTGCTGCTGCTCAGGCGCAGCGTGCGGGGGCGGCGGTGATCGCGGCCAAGCTGATCCGCATCCGCCACGGCATCCAGTGGGCGTTGCTGGCGGCCTTCGTGGTGCTGCCGTTCACCGGCCTGTTCCGGGTGGACGTGTCGAGCGGCCGGTTCCTGATCGGCGGCATGCAGATCTGGTGGGACGATTTTTTCATCGTCTTTCCGTTCTGGGCCATGATCTTTTTTTCCATGACCGCCTTCTATTCCAACTTCGGGATGATCTTCTGCGGCTGGATGTGCCCGCAGCACACCCTGTCGGAGTGGCTCAACGGCCTGGCGCGCCGGCTGCTGGGGCGGCGCGTGCTGGCGGGCATCTCGCCGGAGCGGGCGGAGGGGCGCAGCAAGCGCAAGCGCATCGGCCTGGTGCTGGCCGGGCTGGCCTTCACGCTGGTGGTGGTGCTGGTGGCCGCCGTGCTCACCCTCGCCTCGCTGCGCTATTTCTTTACCCTGGACGACCTGTGGGGGCATTTCGCGCAGGGGCGCTTCAACCTGTACATCGCCGTGTTCACCATCATGCTCGGCACCTTCGTGGTGATCGACCTGGGGCTGCTGCGCCATTTCTGGTGCAAGTACATGTGCCCGTACGGCCTGTGGCAGTACATGTTCCGCAACCGCGACACGTTGCAGATCCGCTTCGCCGCCGAGCGCGCGGCCGATTGCCGCAGCTGCTCCCTGTGCAAGGACGTGTGTCCCATGGATCTGGACCCGCGCCAGCCGGAGGTCTACACGCGCTGCATCAACTGCGCCATCTGCATCGACGCCTGCGAGGGGTACCTGGGCCGCTTCGGCAAGGGGCCGATCCTGTCGTTCGGCTTCGGCACCCGGCGCGAGGAGTTGATCCGCATCCAGACCCGGCGCGGCCGCGTGGTCACCCCCAGCGTGCTGTGGCCGGTGGGCGGGGTGCTCGTGTCGGCGCTGACGCTGGCCTATGGGGTGGCCACCTTCGACCCGCTCAAGATGGTGGTGCACCCGGAGCGCGCCGTGTCGATGCGCGCAACCGCCGACCACGCCGCGTACAGTGTGCACCTGGTCAACAAGGGGAGCGGGCCCCAGGTCTTCCGCCTGTCCGTGGACGGGCTGCCGGCGGCGCTGGTGGATATGGAGCGGGGGGAGGTGCGCCTGCCGGTGGCGGAGAAGGCCGAGGTGCCCCTCATCGTGCGCCACGGCGGCCTGGCATACGACCGCCCCTATCCGTTCCGGGTGCTGGCGGTGGCAGCGGACGGCGGGCGTTTCGTGGCCGACGCGGTCTATTATCAGCCCGACCTGTCCGCCGCCGGGGGGTGAGCGCCGGCCCCCTTCGGCCCGGCTTTGTGGACATCCGCGCCCGGGTGCTTTAGCATGAGGGCCCCACCGGCCGTGGGCCGTGTTTTTTTGGATTCTGGGAGCGGCGCCGTCTTAACGTTATGAGCATCCTTGCAAGGAGCGAGATCCTACGGGAGATCGAATCCGGCCGCATCCACATCACCCCCTACAACGAGGCCATGGTGGGCCCCGCCAGCGTCGACCTGCACCTGGCCGACGCGTTCCGGGTGTTCCGCAACTCCCAGAACAACATCGCCGTGCGCCCGGAGTCGGACTTCAAGGACGCCACCCGCGGCATCCGCGTGGCGCCCGGCGACTTTCTGCTGCTCAAGCCGGGCGAGACGGTGCTCGGCATCACCCGCGAGCGCATCGACCTGCCGGACGACATCTGCGGCTGGCTGGAGGGGCGCTCGCGCTTCGCCCGGCTGGGGCTGCTGGTGCACATCTCCGCCAGCTTCATGCAGCCGGGCCTGACCAATCACCAGGTGCTCGAGATGTCGAACTTCGGGCCGATCCCCCTGGAGATCTACCCCGATATTCCCATCTGCCAATTTATTTTTCAGCGGACGTTGGGCCACGGCACCTACGCCGGCCGCTTCCGGGGGCAGACCCCGGAGAGCTTCCTGGCCGATGACTGACCCGCCCACCCGCCGTTTGTTTTGGGTATAACCATGCGTTTCGACGAACTCGATCTCCCCCTTCAAGTGCTGGCGGGCATCGCCCACGCCGGCTTTCACGAGTGCACGCCCATCCAGGCCCATTCGTTGCCGGTCAGCCTTTCCGGGCGCGACGTGCTGGGCCAGGCCCAGACCGGCACCGGCAAGACCGCCGCGTTCCTGGTCACGGTCTATGCGCGGCTGCTCCGCAACCCGCGCGCCTACCGGGGCGACCAGCCGGCGCCGCGCGCCATCGTCATCGCCCCCACCCGCGAGCTGGTGGTGCAGATCGCCAAGGATGCGGAGGTGCTGGGCCGGGACAGCGGCCTGTCCACCGTGGTGGTGTTCGGCGGCGTGGACTACGACCGGCAGCGCACCCAGGTGGGCCGGGGCCCCGACGTGCTGGTGGGCACCCCCGGCCGGCTGATCGATTACTTCAAGCAGGGGGTGTACACCCTCAAGGGGATCGAGATCCTGGTCATCGACGAGGCCGACCGCATGTTCGACATGGGCTTCATCGACGACATCCGCTACATGATGCACCGCATGCCCGTGCCCGGCGTGCGCCAGACCCTGCTGTTCTCCGCCACCTTTCCGCAGCGGGTGAAGGAGCTGGCCTACGAATACATGCACGAGCCCCAGCAGGTGGCGGTCAGCACCGGCCAGGTGACCGCCGAGCGGGTGCGCGAGGTGCTTTATTTCGTGGGCAACCACGAGAAGTTCAGCCTGCTGGTCGGGCTCCTGAACGGCATCATCGGCGGCCGGACCATGGTGTTCGTGAACACCAAGCGCACCGGCGAGGATCTGGAATACTGGTTCGCCGCCAACCACATCCAGGCCCAGTTCATCAGTGGCGACGTGCCGCAGACCAAGCGCCTGCGCCTGATCGACGAATTCAAGAGCGGCGCCCTGCCCGTGCTGATCGCCACCGACGTGGCCTCGCGCGGGCTGCACATCGACGACGTGAGCCACGTCATCAACTACGACATCCCCCAGGACGCCGAGGACTACGTGCACCGCATCGGCCGCACCGCCCGCGCCGGCGCCGACGGCGACGCCATCAGCCTGGGCTGCGAGACTTACTCCGAGTACCTGACCCAGGTGGAGGAGTTCATCGGCCGCAAGATCCCGCTGGAGGCGCCGGACGAGGAGTTGTTCGCGGATGTGCTGCAACCGCACCGGCGCCGCGAGCGCAAGGGCGACAAGGCCGGGCGCGACCGGGGCAAGGGGGGGCGTGGCGAGCGCGCCCCGCGCCGGGAGGGTTCGGACGATGGTCGTGACCGCCGCCGGCGCGGCAAGGGCGCGCCGGCGGGGGCGACGGCACCGCCCGAAAAGGCCGCCGTGGTGGCCGCCGCGCCGGCCGCAACGGCGGAAGGCGCCGCGGCCGCCAAGAAGCGGCGCCGGCGCCGGCGCCGCAAGCCGGGCGGCGCGGAGGGGGCTAGCCCCGAGGGGTGAGCTGGCTGCCGCCGCTGACGGTCACCACCGTGTGAATGCCGCCGCGCACGAAAAAGTCGCCGGTCACGGTGATGCGGCGCGGCGCCACCGCCGCCACGATGTCGTCCAGGATGCGGTTCGTCACCGCCTCGTGGAAGTGCCCCTCGTCGCGGAACGACCACAGGTAGAGCTTGAGCGACTTGAGCTCCACGCACCGTTCGCCGGGCACGTAGCGGATGTCGAGGGTGGCGAAGTCGGGCTGGCCCGTCTTGGGGCACAGGCAGGTGAATTCCGGGCAGTTGAAGTGGATCTCGTAGTCCCGCTCCGGGTTGGGGTTGGGAAAGGTCTCCAACTGCTTGCTGGGGGTGGTGCTCACGGCGCGCGATCTCGATAATCGGTGATAATGATTGACGGGCCCCTATAATAACCGATCCCCCGATCCGCCGCCGGAAAGACCGAAGCCCGACGCCGCACCATGAAACGCTACTGGCTGTTGATCCGCCTGTTCCTGTTCCTGCTCAGTGGGGGCGCGCGCACCATGGCGCGCCTGGCCGTGCTGACCCGTATCGACAAGGACCGTGCCGGGCATTTCCTGCTCACCCGCGCCGGGGAGTGGTCGCGCCGGGCGATGGCCAAGGCCGGCGCCCGCGTGCGGGTGGAGGGTCTGGAAAAGATTCCGGAGCGGGGGGCGGTGCTGTACGTGGCCAACCACCAGGGCGCCCTGGACATTCCCATCCTCATGGGCCACCTGCCCGGCAGCCCGGCCTTCGTGGCCAAAAAGGAGCTGTTCCGCATCCCGGTGCTGGGCTACTGGATGCGCCGCGTGGGGTGCGTGGAGCTGGACCGGGAGAACGCCCGCGCCGCCCGCCAGGCGATCCTGGAGGCCGCCGATCGGCTGCGCGGCGGGCGCCGCCTGGTGCTGTTCCCCGAGGGCACCCGCAGCCGCGACCCGGAGGGGCGCATGGCCGCCTTCAAGCGCGGCAGCCTCAAGCTGGCCACCGCCGCGGACGCGGTGCTGGTGCCGGTGACGGTGGAGGGCAGCCGCTTCCTGCTCCGCGAGCGGGTGCCGGTCGGGTTCGACGGCGAGGTGCGGGTGATCGTGGGTGACCCCATCGACGTCTCCGTGCTCGACGAGGCGGAGCGGAAGGCGTTGCCGCAACGGGTGCACGCCACCATCGAGTCGACGCTGGCGCGGCACCACATGGGCATCGGCGCCGGCGGCCCGGTGGCGCCATGAAGGTGACCCTGGTCAACAGCTTCGCGCGGCCGTTCGACAACGCGGTGGCCGCCGCCCGCACCTGCTACGCCCCGAACGGCATCGTCACCCCGGAGCAGGTGGCCGGCCAGCACCTGACGGACCCGGACAAGCGCCAGCGCGCCAACGAGCGCAAGCACAAGCTTGCCGCCGCCATCTACCAGGCGGGCCACCACACCACCCTCCAGCACGTGCACCTGCAATTCGCCCTGGAGGGGGTGTCGCGCCAGTTCATCTGGAGCTTCCTGCACGCGCACCCGTTCTACAACTCGGAGCAGGTGAGCCAGCGCTACGTGACGGTGACGCCGGACCAGGTGTACCTGCCGGAGGGGCTCGCGCCCGCCCAGCGCGACATCTACCTGGCCGCCGTGGCCCGCCAGATGGCCGACTACGCGCGCCTCACCGAGGCCCTGCTGCCCCTGGCGCGGGCGGAGTACGCCCGGCTGTTCAGGGGGCGGGCCGACCAGCCGCGCGGGACCGGCGACATCCAGAAGAAGGCCCAGGAGGTGGCGCGCTACCTGCTGCCCGTGGGCACCACCGCCTACCTCTACCACACGGTCAGCCTGCTCACCCTGCTGCGCTACCGGCGGCTGACGGACCATTTTGACACCCCGGCCGAGCAGCGCCGGGTGATCGGCGCGATGGTGGCCCAGGTGCTGGCCCAGGATCCGGACCTCAAGGTCCTGATGGAGGATCCGCTGCCCATCGAGGCGACGCCCGAGTTCGCCCTCATGGCGCGCCTCGCCGAGGGCCGGGGCGCCGCCGGCGCCCTGATCGCCGGCTTCGACCGGGAGCTGGACGGCCGCACCAGCCGCCTGATCGACTGGTCCGGGCGCGGCGAGCAGACCCTGGCCCGCGCCGTGCGCGAGGTGCTGGGCGTCACCCCCCGCGAACTGGACGACGACGCGGCCATCGCCGCCGTGCTGGACCCGGCGCAAAACCCCTACATGGGCGAGACCCTCAACCTGAAGCTGCACACCAAGCTGGGCCGGGCCATGGTGCACCCCCACTACACCTTCGCCAAGAAGCTGTCCCACACCGCCGACAGCCAGGACCAGCGCCACCGCCTCACCCCGGCCTCGCGCCCCATCCTCTCCGCCCACGTGGGCGACGCCCCGGACTACGTGACGCCGCTGCTGGTGCGGCAGGACGGGCGCCTGGAGCGGGAGTTCGCCCGCTCCATGGAACAGACCTGGGACGACGTGGCACGCCTCAAGGCCGCCGGCGCCCCGGAGGAGGCCGCCCACTACCTGCTGCCCAACGCCCTGGCCATCCGCTTCACCGAGAGCGCCGATCTGGCCGCCCTGCACCACAAGATGGCCATGCGCCTGTGCTACAACGCCCAGGAGGAGATCTGGCAGGCCAGCCGCGACGAGGCGGAGCAGGTGCGCGCCGTGCACCCGCGCATCGGCCGCTGGCTGCTGCCCCCCTGCGGCCTGCGCGACCGCGCCGGCACCCGCCCGGTCTGCCCCGAGGGCGACCGCTACTGCGGCGTGAAGGTGTGGCGCCTGGACCTCGCCGACTACCACCGCGTCATCTGACAGGGGCTTGAAAAAGGCCACGGGTGGACTTTTTCCAGCCGGAACCGGCACGGCGCCGTTGTCGTGTTTGTAATTATTTCAATCGCTTATGCGCGTTGAATCCGCCGGTACATCCCAGTGCGGGCTGCGGGCGTGCCAAAACCAGCTCCACGCCGGGGCGGCGCGCCGGAACGCCCGGCACGCCGCCGTTGAGCAGGCGGGGCAGGCGGGCCTATCATAATGGGTATCCCGTTCCCCTCAAGCCGGATATCGCCTGCCGATGGATTCGACCGCCCACACCCTCGACCTGTCCACCCGCTACCGGAACCGGCCCCTGGTCAGCGTGGAACTGGGCGGCGTGGTGCACCGAGTGCCGGAGGGCGTCACCGTGCTCGAGGCCATGTGGTACGCGGGCATACCCGTGGTGCGCGGCGCCGGTTGCCTGGGCGGGGCCTGTGGCGCCTGCACCACCACCTACCGCGCGCCGGGCGGCATGGCGCCGAAGACCGGCCTGGGCTGCCAGATCGAGGTGCGCGAGGGCATGTCCATCACCCTCTATCCCGTCGATCCGCCCCACAAGCCCACCTACCGGATGGCCGAGCTGGACGACCCGGCGGAGGCGCTGTTCACCATCTACCCGGAGACGCGCCGCTGCACCCTGTGCGACGCCTGTACCACCGTCTGCCCGCAGGACATCCCGGTGCGCGCCACGGTCCGGCAGATGATGAACCGGCAGTTCGACCTGGTGGCCCCGGCCTTCGACGAATGCGTGAATTGCAACCTCTGTGCCATGGTGTGCGAGGTGGGTATCGCCCCCAACCTGCTGGGCCTGTATGCCCGCAAGGCGGTGGCGCGGGCCATGCCGGCGCCGCCGGAGCTGACGCGGCGCATGCGGCAGATCGCGGACGGGGAGTGGGACGGCGCCTGGAGGGAGCTGCTGGCGCTGTCGGGCGAGGCGCTGGTGGCGCGCTGCGTGGAACTGCGGGGCGCGGCGTGAGCGTTGTCCGGCGGTCGTCGCCAATGGTAAAGTAGGGCACCTCCATTAACCGTCGCGAGCGGTCCGAGTGCAAGGCGGACGGAGCGCAGAGCCCGAGACATATCATGGTGATAGGCGAGGGTTCGAGCACCGCCCAACGCAGCAATCGGAGCGCGCAGCAGGTTAATAGAGGTGCCCAGTAGGCAGGATTTTCCTGTACAACGTGCGCCGACCCGGGGCCTTGATGCCCTCGAGTCGGCCTGCCTTGATCGGATCATAAGCGATGTCTGCCGAAATCCAAACCCAGATGATAACCGTCGAGATCATGGGCAAGCAGTACCAGGTGCCCGATGGCATGACGGTCATCAGCACCATGTGGTACACGGGCCACCAGCTCACCCGTGGCGTGGGCTGCCTGGGCGGCGTGTGCGGCGCCTGCGCCACCGTGTACCGCAACAAGGACGACTTTGCCCTCAAGGTGGGCCTGGGGTGCCAGATGCGCGTGGAGGACGGCATGTCGTTCTTCATGACGCCGTATTACCCGGCCGCCAAGCCCAACTACCGCATCGAGGAGATCGAGCACCCCAAGGAGGAGCTGTTCAAGTACTTCCCCGAGGCCCTCAACTGCCGCAACTGCAACGCCTGCAACAAGGTCTGCCCGCAGGACATCGACATCAAGGGCGCCGTGAAGGACGCGGTGAAGGGCGACTTCGCCGCCGCGGCGGACAAGGCCCTGAGCTGCGTGATGTGCGGGCTGTGCGTGTCGCGCTGCATCGCCGAGATGGCCCCCAACATGATCGCCCTCTACGCCCGCCGCACCTGGAGCGTGTTCTACGCCACCAAGCACGAGCGCCTCGACATGCAGATGGAACGGATCCGCTCCGGTTACTGGAACGATGAGTGGGAGAAGATCTTCGCCCTGGACGAGGCGGGCATGAAGGAATACTGCAAGTCGCGCCGCTGACGGGCGCGCCACCGAATGGAATGACGTGAAAATGGATCCGTTGCTCGAACGTTACCTGGGTGTGATCGAGGTGTCGCGCAAGCACCGCATGGCCCAGGCCGTGCCCCTGCTGCGCGACCAGGAGAAGGAGGCGCTGCTCGCCGCCTACCACCCGGACTACAAGAAGGAGGCCTACCGGCCCATCCGCTTCGGCCCCAACGCGGGCGCCGAGACGGTGCACGAGCTGGCCCGCCTGCTGGAGGCGGACAGCCCGCTGGTGGCCAAGCCCGCCAACCTGTCGCGCGCGGATTACGAGGTGGACGTGCTGGTGCTGGGCGGCGGCGGCAGCGGCGCCACCGCGGCCCTGGCCGCCAAGGACGCGGGGGCGTCGGTGATGATCGCCACCAAGCTGCGCATGGGCGACTCCAACACGGTCATGGCCGAGGGCGGCATCCAGGTGGCGGTGAAGGAGGACGATTCGCCCATCCAGCACTTCGTGGACGCCATGCACGGCGGCCATTACAAGAACGACCCCCGGCTGCTCAAGGTGCTGGTGGAGGACGGCCCCTTCGTCGTGGATTGGCTGGACTCCATCGGCGTGCTGTTCGACCGCGACCAGGACGGCAACCTGAAGGTGAAGAAGGGCGGCGGCACCAGCCGCGCCCGGCTGCTCGCCTGCAAGGATTACACCGGCCTCGACATGATGCGCGTGCTCAAGGACACGGTGCTGAACGAGCCGGCCATCCAGATCGTCGAGTTCGCCCCCGCCATCGAGCTGCTCACCGACCCGAGCGGCGCGGTCACCGGCGCGGTGTTGCAGAACCTCGACGTGGACCAGCGCATCGTGGTGCGCGCCAAGAGCATCATCGTCGCCACCGGCGGCATCGGCCGGCTGCACATCCAGAACTTCCCCACCAGCAACCACTTCGGCGCCACCGGCGACGCCCTGCCGCTGTGCTACCGGGTGGGGGCCCCGCTCGCCTACCCGGGCACCTTCCAGTACCACCCCACCGGCGCCATCCACCCGGAACAGATGGCGGGCCTGCTGGTCACCGAGGCGATCCGCTCCGGCGGCGCGCACCTGGTGAACAAGAACGGCGAGCGCTTCGTCAACGAGCTGGAGGCGCGCGACGTGGTATGTGCCGCCATCATCCGCGAGTGTGCCGAGGGGCGCGGCATCGACAGCCCGTTCGGCCGCCATGGCGTGTGGCTCGACATCCCGGTGATCGACGCCATGAACGGCGACGGCGTGGTGCACCGCCGCTACCCGGGCATGGTGCGCAAGTACGGCCGCCACGGCATCGACATCGGCAAGCAGCCGGTGCTCATCTACCCCACGCTGCACTACCAGAACGGCGGGGTCGAGATCGGCGTCAACGCCGAGACCCGGGTGCCCGGCCTGTACGTTTCCGGCGAGGCGTCCGGCGGCATTCACGGCACCAACCGCCTGATGGGCAACTCGCTGCTGGACATCATCGTGTTCGGCCGGCGCGCCGGCAAGGCCGCCGCCGAGCGCGCCAAGGCGGTGGGCTTCGGCGAGCTGACCATCAACCACCTGGACGGCTTCCACAAGGCCATGACCGACGCGGGCGTGACGCCGGACGCGGTCTCGCCCATGATCCTGCCCGACTACGTGCGGCGCCCGGACAACGCGGGGAACCTGCCCGGCTAGCACGGCGCCGGAGGCCCGGACGCCAGTTTTATTCCAGAACGACGGCAAGACGTAAGGAACACAGATGAACGTTCACGAGTATCAGGCCAAGGATATCCTCAAGCGATACGGCGTGGCCGTGCCCAAGGGTGGGGTGGCGGTCACGCCGGACGAGGCGGTCGCGGTGGCCCGTGAGCTGGGCGGCCCGGTGTGGGTGGTGAAGTCGCAGATTCACGCGGGCGGCCGTGGCAAGGCGGGCGGCGTCAAGGTGGTGAAGTCCCTGGACGACGTCAAGGCCGAGTCGGGGCGCATGCTCGGCATGACCCTGGTCACCCACCAGACCGGCCCGCAGGGCAAGGAGGTGAACCGCGTCTACATCGAGGACGGCTGCAACATCGCCCGCGAGCTTTACCTGGGCGCGGTGATCGACCGCGCGGTGGACGGCGTGACCTTCATGGCCAGCACCGAGGGCGG
Organism: Nitrospirota bacterium; assembly: GCA_016212085.1. GTDB lineage: Bacteria > Nitrospirota > JACRHL01 > JACRHL01 > JACRHL01 > JACRHL01. The sequence continues at coordinate 167,595 of JACRHL010000005.1, forward strand.
CATGGAGATCGAGGAGGTGGCCGCCCACTCCCCCGAGAAGATCCTCAAGGAGCATGTGGACCCGGCGGTGGGCCTGCAAGCCTTCCAGTGCCGCAACCTGGCCTTCAAGCTGGGCCTCTCGGGAACCCAGATCCGCCACTTCACCCAATTCATGCTGGGCCTTTACGACGCGATCATCGATACCGACGCCGCGCTGGTCGAGATCAACCCGCTGGTGATCACCGGTTCCGGCGACGTGATCGCCCTCGACGCCAAGATGAATTTTGACGGCAACGCCCTCTACCGCCACCCCGACATCGAGGCCCTGCGCGACATCACCGAGGAGGACCCCAAGGAACTGGAGGCCTCGCGCCACGGCCTCAACTACATCGCCCTGGACGGCGCCATCGGCTGCATGGTGAACGGCGCCGGCCTTGCCATGGCCACCATGGACGTGATCAAGCTCAAGGGCGGCGAGCCGGCCAACTTCCTCGACGTGGGCGGCGGCGCCAATGCCGACCAGGTGCGCGAGGCGTTCAAGATCATCCTTTCCGATCCCAACGTGAAGGCCATCCTGGTCAACATCTTCGGCGGGATCATGCGCTGCGACGTGATCGCCCAGGGTGTGATCGAGGCGGCCCGGCAGGTCAACATCGGCGTGCCGGTGGTGGTGCGGCTGGAGGGAACCAACGTCGAGAAGGGCCGCCAGATGATCGCCGAGAGCAACATCGGCGTGGTGGCGGCGCTCGACCTGAACGACGCCGCCGAGAAGGCCGTGGCGGCGGTGGCTAAGCGGTAAGGGAACGATACAAAATGAGCGTGCTGGTCAACAAATCCACCAAGGTCCTCTGCCAGGGCTTCACCGGCGCCCAGGGCACCTTCCACTCCGAGCAGGCCATCGCCTACGGCACCCACATGGTGGGCGGCGTGACGCCGGGCAAGGGCGGCACCAAGCACCTGGGCCTGCCCGTGTTCGACACCGTGGCCGACGCCGTCGCCGCCACCGGGGCCGACGCCACCGTGATCTATGTGCCGCCGTCGTTCGCCGCGGACGCCATCATGGAGGCCACCGCCGCGGGCATCGGCCTGATCGTCTGCATCACCGAGGGCATCCCGGTGCTCGACATGGTGAAGGTGAAGCGCTACCTGCAAGGCAAGCCGTCGCGCCTGATCGGACCCAACTGCCCGGGCATCATCACCCCGGACGAGTGCAAGATCGGCATCATGCCCGGCCACATCCACAAGCGCGGCCGCATCGGCGTGGTGTCGCGCTCCGGCACCCTCACCTATGAGGCGGTGAAGCAGACCTCCGACGTGGCCCTGGGCCAGACCACCTGCATCGGCATCGGTGGCGACCCGGTCAACGGCACCAACTTCATCGACTGCCTGAAGCTGTTCCAGGCCGACCCGGAGACCGAGGGCATCATCATGATCGGCGAGATCGGCGGCGCCGCCGAGGAGGCGGCGGCCGCCTACATCCAGGCCCACGTCACCAAGCCGGTGGTGAGCTTCATCGCCGGCGCCACGGCCCCTCCCGGCCGCCGCATGGGCCACGCCGGCGCCATCATCTCCGGCGGCAAGGGCACCGCCGAGGAGAAGTACCGGGCGCTGGACGCCGCCGGCGTGCACACGGTGCGCAACCCCACCGAGCTGGGCACCCGGATGCGCAAGGTACTGGGCTAGACGGGGGCTTTCCCGCGTTGTCATGATCTACGCCACCGGAATACACACGCTCAAGCGCTACGCGTCCCTGGACGAGGTGATCGACCAGGCGGCCCAGTGGCTGGCGGCGGGCCGCATCGGCATGGTGGTCGGCTACGGGCGGCAGAGCCCGTTCACCGACCTGACCATGCCGACCTTCGTCGTCAGCCGCGAGCAGTTGGAGCAGGAGCTGGTCTGGAACCCGTTCTGCGACTACAACCTGCTCAACTACGCCAACCTGGGCGCGCGCCAGGCGGCCCGGGGCAAGGGCGGCGTGGCCATCGTGGTGAAGCCGTGCGAGCTGCACAACCTGGACATCCTCATGGAGGAGGGCAACATGTCCGGGGTGACCCGCGACAACGTGCTGCCCGTGGTGATGCAGTGTTCCGGCGTCTACGAGACCGATGGGCTGAACGCCTACACCAAAGAGGTGGCGCGCCCCTTCGTGCAGACCAAGTGCCTGGACTGCCCGGAATACCTGGCCGCCCACGGCGCCGCCAAGGTGGCGGAGGACAAGCTGGCGCACCCGCGCTACCTGGACTACGAGGCCAACAAGGCGGACGACTCGGAGATCAACTGGGCGGCCACCCTCAACAAGTGCCTGCACTGCTACGCCTGCCGCAACGTCTGCCCGTCGTGCTACTGCACCCAGGGCTGCCCGGCGGACGAGGCCTCCACCACGCACATCACCAACGCCCTGCGCATGGTGAAGCACATCGACACCAGCCGCCAGGTGGTCTACAACCTGGTGCGCACCTGGCACATCCAGGCGCGTTGTTCCGAGTGCCTGGAGTGCGAGCGGGTGTGCCCGGTGGACATCCCGATCATGGCCCTCAAGTCCAAGCTGGGCCGCGAGTTCGCCGGCGAGGGCAGCCCCGGCGACGTGATGGGCTTCCTGGTGAACTTCGCCGGCCGCATCATGGCCGAGAACGCCGAGAAGGAGCGGGGGGGCGACTGACGTGAGCGTGCGCGGTTACATCCGCCCCGAGCGGCTGTGGCAGATGGTGGACCGGCTGTCCACCGCCGGCCTGCGCGTGGTGGCCCCCACCACCGTCGACGGCCTGTGCCAGTTCGGCGTGGTCACCGCCGCGAACCAGGTGGTGACCGACTACCTGTTGCCGCAGAACACCTTCAAGGAGTTCCTGTTCCCCAAGCAGGAGCAGGTGTTCACCTACCTCAGGAACGGCGACGGCAGCTACCTGCTCACCGAGCCCCGCCGCGCGTTCCCCGAGACGGTGGTGCTGGGCGCCCGTCCGTGCGACACGGTGGGCATCATGGGCTCGCTGGCGGCGGTGTTCGGGGGCGACAAGTGGGGCTACGAGGATCCGCTGTTCACGGAGCGGCGGCGGGTGACCACCGTCGTCTCGTTCTCCTGCGACCGGCCCGACATTTCCTGCTTCTGCACCACCCAGGGCCTGGGCCCCGACGACCCCAAAGGCAGCGACGTGCTCATCACCCGCACCGAGGGCGACGCGCCGGTGTGCGTGGTGGAGGTGTTCAGCGCCCGCGGCGAGGCGTTGCTCGATCACCTGGGCGACCTGGTGGCGGCGGACCGCGACGCGTCCGGCCTGGCCCTGGCCCGCAAGCAGGCCGGTGCCCTGGCGCGCGAGCGCTTCGTGCGGGTGTTCGACATCTCCCAGGTCAAGACGTTCCTGGACAATCCGGGCAACTTCGACGACGAGATGTTCGAGCGCCTCGGCACCAAGTGCGTGTCGTGCGGGGTGTGCACCTTCGAGTGCCCCACCTGCCACTGCTTCGACTTCCAGGACGTGGGCGCCCCCGGCTCCGGCGAGCGCATCAAGATCTGGGACTCCTGCCAGCTGCCGGACTTCACCCTGCACGCCTCCGGCCATCAGCCGCGCAAGACCTCGTGGGAGCGCTACCGCAACCGCTTCCTGTGCAAGTTCAAGATCTACGAGGACGCCTTCGAGGCCCTGGGCTGCACCGGCTGCGGCCGCTGCGTGCGCGATTGTCCGGTGCACGTGGACATCACCAGCTACGCCATGCAGGCCAACAAGAAACAGCAACTGGTGCAGATCGGCGCATGACCCTTCCCCAGCCCCAGAGGATGAGCGCGGCCAACCTGTACCTGCCCAAGCAGGTGCGCATCCGCAGGATCATCCGCGAAACCCACGACGTGCGCACCTTCCAGCTGGAGTTCGTGAACCCGGCGGACGGCGCCGCGTTCTCCTACAACGTGGGGCAGTTCGGCGAATTCTCCCTGTTCGGGGTGGGCGAGAGCACCTTCAACATCTCGTCGTCGCCCACCTGGAAGGGCTACTTCGAGTGCTGCTTCCGCGACGTGGGATTGGTCACCAGCCAGCTCGCCAAGCTCAAGGAGGGCGACATCCTCGGCTTCCGCGGCCCCTACGGCAACTGGTACGACCTGGACAAGCTGAAGGGCAAGGACCTGGTGTTCGCCGCCGGCGGCATCGGTTTTCCGCCGGTGCGCTGCCTCATCTGGAACGTGCTGCACGAGCGCGAGAAGTACGGCTCCATCGTCGTCGTGCACGGCGCCCGCACCAGTGGCGACCTGGTCTACCAGCGCGAGCTTGCGGAATGGTCGAAACGGCCCGATATGCATGTGGTGAAGACCGTCGACCCCGGCGGCGAGCCGGAGGACTGGGACGGCGAGACCGGCTTCGTGCCCACGGTGCTGGAGGAGCGCGTGCCGTGGATCCTGGAGCGCGAGGGCAAGGGGGTGGAGAACGCCCTGGCCTTCACCTGCGGCCCGCCGGTGATGATCAACTTCGTGATCAAGTCGCTCACGCGGATGGGCTTCGGGCTGGAGCAGATCCACCTGACCCTGGAAAACAAGATGAAGTGCGCGGTGGGAAAATGCGGCCGGTGCAACATCGGCAACACATACGTCTGCCTGGAGGGCCCGATTTTCACGGCCGCCCAGGTGGCCGAAATGCCCAAGGACGCGTAACCCGCGTCGTGGCAACGCCTTTGGCAATGATCCGTGCGGCCCGAATGGGCGGGCCCACTGCGGGCGAATAACGATGAAGCTGATCGACCTGAGCATCATGGAGGTGCGCATCCTCAAGCACCTCTACTGCCAAAACCCCCACCGCAACTACAACGACCCGGAGGAGCTGTTCAAGTACCACCACGGCCTTGAACTCACCTCCACCGACGGCATGAAGCTGCGCCTGTACCTCACCAGCATCCGCAGCGGCTCCGACCTGCGCCGGCGCATCAATCCGGGGGTGTGCATCCCGGGTGGCACACTGGGGTTCATCCACAGCCAGCTCAAGGCCCCACGCATGGTGGCCGACACCCGCGAGAGCATGCCCGAGTCGTTCCGCCGCGCCTTCCACGACGCCGTGCGCGCCCTCATCTCGCGGCAACTGGTGGCGGGCTTTTCCGCCGGCTACGAGATCGCCGAGGGCGAGGACGGCTTCCGCGCCCCGGTGCCCGCCCGCTGGAGTGGCGACGATCACGAGCGGGTGGTGGGCGTGACCCTCACCAAGACCGGGTTCGTGGCGGCCCGCGAGCTGTTCATGCAACTGGCCGAGGAGGGGGATTGAGCGCGCGCACGCTGCTGTTCGTGACCCGCCACGGCCAGACCGACGCCAACCTGGCCAAGCGCGTGCAAGGCCAGGGCGACGCCCCGCTGAACGCCACCGGCCTGGCCCAGGCCCACGAACTGGCGGAATGGTTCCGCCGCCACCCGGTGGACCGCGTCGTCTCGTCCGACCTGCCCCGCGCCCGCCAGACCGCCGAGGTGCTGGTGGCGGCCTTGGGCGTGCCGGCCAGCTACCACCCGGAGCTGCGCGCCCGGCGCATGGGCAGCTACGAGGACAAGACCCACGCCGAGATCGAGGCTGCCGACCCGGCGTCGTTCCAGCGCCTCAAGCACGACCCCGCGTTCGCGCCGCCGGACGGCGGCGAGTCCACCACGCAGCTCATGGAACGCATGGTGCCGCTCGTGCGCCGGGTGGCCGAAACCCATCCGGGCGGGCGGGTGGTCATCCTGTCCCACCACAAGGTGTGCCAGATGATCATCGCCGAGCTGGCCGGCGGCGAGATGCGGCCCATCCCCAACGCCCGTCCGGCGGTGGTGGCCTATGAGGGCGGCGTGTTCACCCTGGTCGCGGAGCATGCATCCCATGGCGTTGCTTAGGACCGCCGCCATCCCCATGGGCACCCCCTGCCCGGATTTCGACCTGCCCGGCGTGGACGGCCGCAACCACCGCCTGGCCGACTTCGCCCAGGCGCGGGTGCTGGGGGTGATGTTCATCTGCAACCACTGCCCCTATGTGCAGGCCATCGAGGACCGCTACGTGGCCCTGGTCCGTGCCTACAAGGGGCGGCCGGTGCAATTCGTGGGCATCTGCTCCAACGACCCGGCGACCTACCCGGACGATTCCTTCGAGAATCTGCAAAAACGCTGGCGCGAGAAAAACTACGGTTTTCCGTATCTTCAGGACCTGTCGCAGGACGTGGCGCGCGCCTTCGGCGCCGTGTGCACGCCGGACCTGTATGTCTACGACGCGGGCCGCAGGCTCGCCTACCACGGCCGCCTGGACGACAGCTGGGGCGACCCCGCCCGGGTGACCCGTGAGGATCTGCGCGCCGCCATCGACGCCCTGCTGGCCGGAACATCCCCGGACCCGGTCCAGCATCCGGCCCAGGGGTGCTCCATCAAGTGGCGCTGACGGCCAGGGTGTAACGCGCGCGGATCCCGCCCGGCGCGGCGGACATTGGGGGGGGGCGGTGAACGGGGGGAACCCCTATCCGGCCGCCCTGGCCCGTTCCGGCGAGGGCCTGAGGCCGATGGCCAGCAGGCCGGCGCACAGCGCCACCAGGGCGCTCCCGGCGAACAGGGCGTGGGCGCCCACCCGCGCGTAGAACAACCCGCACAGGTAGATGGCCACCGTCAGCCCCAGGCCGAACGACAGGCTGCTGTACAGGCTCTGCCCGGTGGCGCGCAGGCGCGCGGGCATGATGCGGTGGGTATAGGTGACCGCCGCCACGTGGAACAGGCCGAACGACGCCGCGTGCAGCAACTGCGCGGTGAACAGCCAGCCGGGGTGGGTGGCGCTGGCCAGGATGCCCCAGCGCAGCACCGTGAGCGCCAGCGACAGCAGAATCATGCGGCGCGTGCCCACGGCGCTCAGGATCGCCCCGGACCAGGCCAGCACCGCCACCTCCGCCCCCACCCCCAGCGCCCACAGGGTGCCGATGGCGCCACGGCTGTAGCCGAGGCCCTCCAGGTACACGCTGTAGAAGCCGTAATAGGCGCCGTGGCTGGCCTGCATCAGCATGCACACCGCGTAGAACAGCAGCACCGGGCGCGAGGTGAGCAGCATGCGCGCCGCGCCCCGCGGATGCGCCTCGTGGGAGACGTCCGTGTCCGGCAGGTGCCACACGGACCACAGCACCAGCGTCAGGAGGGCGAGCACCACCCACAGCACCAGCCGCGACGGCAGCACGTCGAGCACCGGCCCCAGCGCCAGCGTGGCGGCGATGAACCCCAGCGAGCCCCACATGCGCATGCGCCCGTAATCCACCCCCAGGCGGTCCACCGCCTCCATGGCCGTGGCCTCCACCATGGGCAGGATGCACGCGCGGAACACCGTGTACAGGGTGAGCACCGCCACGATCCACCAATATTCGGTGCGCACCAGCATCAGTGCGAACACCGCCAGCGCGCCGCCGCTGGTGAGGCGCATCAGCGCGCGGCGCTTGCCGGTGCGGTCGGCGAGCACCCCCCACAGGCTGGACGTGAGCATGTTGACCATGGGCATCAGGGCGGCGACGGTGCCGATCTGGTAGGCGGTGAGGCCGATGTCCAGGAAATACAGGCTCAGGTAGGGCACGAACACGCCCAGCATGCTGAAGTAGATCAGGTAGAAGACGGCCAGGTGCCGCGCGGGGGAAGGCATGGTGCTAGGCGGGCCGCGGCCGCCCGTGGCCCCTAGATGGTATGGCTGTGCGGGAGGCGGCGCTCATCGGGCGCCGCCCCGCTGTCCAGGCATTGGGTGGCGTAGGGCCGGGCCGTGTCCATCAGGGTGGCCAGTTCGTCCCGCGAGAGCGGGCCGGCGAAGTCGCCCTGCGCCGTGTACAGCTCCGCCGGGACCGACGCCAGCCACACGGCCATGAGTGGCGTGTCGGCCGTGAACAGGTAGATCCCGCCCACGTCGCAGGCGATGTGGTCCACCTTGGGCAGCGCGGCCAGCAGGTCGCGCTTGGCGGCCCGCGCCTGGGCGTATTCCGGGGCGGTCGGCGCCAGCCACCCGGCGCCGGCGGTCAGCGCCACCGTGCCCATCACCGCGAGCAGAACCGCGGTGGGCGCCAGGCTGGATGTGCGGCGTATATCCATGGGTTGCATTATCGGCGCACGCGGGAATGGGCTCAAGCCGGTGAAAGGGTGCGGCGGGGCGGTCGGCGCCCGGGACAGGCCGCGTGACGGAAGGGGCCCGCGCGGCCGGAACGATCGCCCCCGCCCGCATGGCGCGGGCGGGGGCCTGAACGGGCTCTGGGGCGGCGCTCTCCTTCCGGGCGCGGATGGGGTTATCCCTTGCGCCGGGCCACCGGCACGTAGTCACGCGGGGTGGGCCCGGTATAGAGCTGGCGCGGGCGGCCGATGGGGGTGTTGGGCTCCTTGATCATTTCCATCCAGTGGGCGATCCACCCCACCGTGCGGCCCAGGGCGAACATCACCGTGAACATGTTGATGGGGATGCCGATGGCCTTGAGGATGATGCCCGAGTAGAAATCCACGTTCGGGTACAGCTTGCGGCTGATGAAATAGTCCTCCTTGAGGGCCTTTTCCTCCAGGCGCAGGGCCACCTCCAGCATCGGGTCGTCCACCCCCAGGGCGTTCAGCACGTCGTGGCAGCTCTCGCGGATGATCTTGGCGCGCGGGTCGTAGTTCTTGTACACCCGGTGGCCGAAGCCCATGAGGCGGAACGGGTCGTCCGGGTTCTCGGAGCGGCGGATGCAGTTCTCGATGTTGCCCACGGAGCCGATCTCGGCCAGCATCTTCAGCACCGCCTCGTTGGCGCCGCCGTGGGCGGGGCCCCACAGGGTGCCGATGCCGGCGGAGATGCAGGCGAACGGGTTGGCGCCGGACGAGCCCGCCAGGCGCACGGTGCTGGTGCTGGCGTTCTGCTCGTGGTCCGCGTGCAGGATGAAGAGGCGCTCCAGCGCCTTGGCCACCACCGGGTTCACCTCGTAATCCTGCGCCGGCACGCCGAACATGAGGCGCAGGAAGTTCTCCACGTAGCCCAGGCGGTTGTCCGGGTACAGGAACGGCTGGCCCTGGGCGAACTTGTAGCTCCAGGCGGCGATGGTGGGCATCTTGGCGATCAGCCGGTGGGCCGATACCTCGCGGTGCTCCGGGTTATGGATGTCCAGCGAGTCGTGATAGAAGGCCGACAGGGCCCCCACCACGCCCACCATGATGGCCATGGGGTGGGCGTCGCGACGGAAGCCGTTGTAAAAATTCTTCAGCCCCTCGTGCACCATGGTGTGCATGGTGATGCTGCGCTGGAACTGGTCGAATTCGTCCTTGGTGGGCAGCTCGCCGTACAGCAGCAGGTAGCACACCTCCAGGTGGGAGCTGTGCTGGGCGAGCTGCTCGATGGGGTAGCCCCGGTACAGCAGCACGCCCTTCTCGCCGTCGATGTAGGTGATCTTGCTCTCGCAGCTGGCGGTGGACAGGAAGCCAGGGTCGAAGGTGAAGTGGTCGGTGTCCTTGTACAGCTTGCGGATGTCGACGACGCTGGGACCGATGCTCCCCTTGTAGACCGGCAGCTCGACCTGCTTGCCCGAATCCGAAAAGGAGAGGGTGGCGTGCTCGTTGCTCATGCTCCTGCCTTCCTTGGTAGTGCCGGCGCCGACGGGGCGGTTTGGCTTCCATCCATAGAGAAAAACCGCCGGGGCGGCGTGTTGGTGCCAGGGTCCAGCGGGCCGTGGCGCGCCCCCATCGGAGTGTATCCGAATTCGGCGCACGCTGTCTTATCGTCCACTCCGTGCACGCCGTTGAGTCCGTCCATATTTCGTGGAACGCGGGATGCCCTTCCCAACAAGGTGGCGCGAACGGTATCCTTAACCCTTTGCCCAACGGCATGGTGCCGCGGGCGTGGTGGGTCTTGTCGAACGTGTCCATTCCCCGCGAACGCTTTGGTGTCAGCGCCCTCATGTCGCGCTTCGGGGAGCGCGTGCTGGGGCGCGCGTCGCGCCTGTTCCGAGCCGGCAATGTGACCAAGCAGGGCTGGGAGGAGGACGGTGTCCATTACCTGGTGACCGTCCTCGACGATGCCGAGCACCCGGTCCGGGTGGACCTGGCGGGCGCCGATCTGGCCACCGAGTGTACCTGTGGCGTCGCCGCCTGCGCCCACCAGGCGGCCGCCCTGCTCGATCTGGGCCGCTCGCCGGAGGTGTTCGAGGCGGTTCCCCGGCTGGCGGAGCGGGTGCCCTGGCAGGTGGTCCTGCGCCGCGGCATGGAGACGGACCTGCCGCCGCCGCCACCGGACGGGGCCGGCGCCTGGCTCGTCTACCGGCTCGATATCCAGGACAACGGCGATGTGGTGGTGGAAACCCACAAGGTGCAGCCGAGCGGGCGCGGCGCCGAGAAGCACTCCCCCTTCAGCCTGGCCCGGACCTGGGGCGCGGACCCGCTGGAGCCCGCCCCCGATTTCATGTCCCGCTACGACATGGCCATGTGCCGGCAGTTGCGCCAGTTCCCGGTGGAGGCGCGCCGCCTCGGCCAGCGGCAGGCCGCCAGCTACCGCTTCACGCCGCCGCTGGAGGCCCGTTACGGCCTGCTCACGCGGCTGGCGCAGGGGGGCCGGCTGTACCTGGCGGATGCCCCGCAGCCGCTGGTGGTGGGGGCGCCCCAGGTGGTGGTGCCCATCCTGGAGAAGACCGACGACGACGGCTGGTGCCTGCGCCTGCCGCTGGGCGGGGACGGCCCGGCGCCGAGCGGCGTGCGCGTGATCGCCGGCGAGCCGCCGCTATACTGCGACGGGCAGGTGATCGGCGGCCTCATCGTGCCGTTGCCCGGGCGGCTGGCGGCGCAGCTTGCCGAGCAGCCGCTGCTGGTGCCCCCGTCGGACCGGGCCGAGTTCGCCACCCATTGGCTGCCGCGCCTGGTGGCGATGGGCGACCTGGCCCTGCCGCCGGAACTGACCCCGCACACGGTCACCGGCACGCCGCCGGTGCCGCGCCTGACCCTGACCGACACCCGTTCCGAGCTGTTGCTGGGCATGGAGTTCGTGTACGGCGCCGCGCCGCCGGTGGCCACCGTGGGCATCACCCGCCCGCTGGCGGAGCAGGATGGCCGGGTGGTCCTGTATGCCCGTGACCGGGAGCGCGAGAAGGCGCTGACGGAGCGCCTGCTTGCGCCGCGCACGCCGGACCTTTCGGCGCCGCTCCCCAAGTCTCCCGGAAGCTGGGCCCTGGCCGGCGACGACGCCCTCGACTTCCTGCTCGAGGAGTTGCCACGCCTGGCGGCGGAGGGGTGGCAGGTGTTTGGCGAGGCGTCCCTGGCGGAGCACCGGGTGTACCGGGGGCAGGCGCGCATGGCCAGCCGCGTGGTGTCGGGCGTCGACTGGTTCGACCTGGAGGTGGGGGCGGATTTCGACGGCACCGTGGTGGGCGCCGACGAGCTGCTCAAGGCCTGGGAGGCCGGGCGCCGCTATATCCCCCTGCTGGACGGGCGCGTGGCGCGCATCCCCACCTGGGTGCGCGAGCAGGCCGGCGCCCTGCACGAGGCCGAACTGGGGGCCGGCGGCCAGGCGCGGCTCACCCGCTACCAGGTGCCGCTGGTCATGGAGCTTACCGGCGGCGACGGCGCCGACGCGGCCTTCCGCGAGGTGGTGGAACGCATCCGCTCCTTTTCCGGCGTGGGTTCGGTGGCGCCGCCGGAGGGCCTCAAGGCCACCCTGCGCCCCTACCAGGCGGAGGGCCTCGCCTGGCTGGATTTCCTGCGCGAGTACGGCTTCCACGGCATCCTCGCCGACGACATGGGCCTGGGCAAGACCATCCAGGTGATCGCCCTGCTGCTGCTGGAGAAAAGCCGCGGCAACCTTACCAGCCCGTCGCTGGTGGTGGTGCCCACCAGCCTGATCTTCAACTGGACCCACGAGATCGAGCGCATGGCGCCGGGCCTGACCGTGGCCGTGTGGCACGGCTCCGACCGCCATGCCAGCCCCGAGCGCCTGCGCGAGGCGGACGTGGTGCTCACCAACTACGCCCTGGTGCGCCAGGACCTGGCGCGCCTGGAGGCGATTCCCTTCCACTATCTGGTGCTCGACGAGTCCCAGTACGTCAAGAACCCGGAATCGCAGGTCAGCCGCGCCGTGCGCGAGCTCAAGGCCACCCACCGGCTGGCCCTGACCGGCACCCCGCTGGAGAACCACCTGGGCGAGCTGTGGGCCCAGTTCGCGTTCCTCATGCCGGGGCTGCTGGGCAGCTACCGCCACTTCCGGCGCCGCTTCGGCGGCCCCGTGGAGCGCGGCGACGGCGACGCGGCGCAGGCACTGCTCACGCGGGTGCGGCCGTTCGTGCTGCGCCGCACCAAGGAGCAGGTGGCGGCGGAACTGCCGGAGCGGGTGGAATCCACCCTCTACTGCCGGCTGGAGGACGGCCAGCGCGTCCTTTACGACCGCATCCGCGACCTGTGCCGCGCCCAGGTGGCGAACAGCATCAAGACCCGTGGCCTGGGCCGCAGCCGGGTGACCATCCTGGATGCCCTGCTCAAGCTGCGCCAGGTGTGCTGCCACCCGGAGCTGCTGCCCGCCGCCCTGCGCGGCGACGTGGGCGAATCGGCCAAGATGACCCTGTTCATGGAGTTCGTCACCGAGGCGGTCGAGGAGGAGCACCGGGTGCTGGTGTTCAGCCAGTTCGTTTCCATGCTGACCATCATCCGCAAGCGGCTGGACACGGCGGGGGTGCCCTATTCGTACCTGGACGGTCGCACCCGCGACCGGGAACGGCGGGTGACCGAGTTCCAGGACAACCCCAGGATCCCCCTGTTCCTCATCAGCCTCAAGGCGGGCGGTACCGGCCTCAACCTGACCGGGGCCGACTATGTGGTGCACTTCGACCCGTGGTGGAACCCGGCGGTGGAGCAGCAGGCCACCGACCGCGCCCACCGCATCGGCCAGACGCGCAAGGTGTTCTCCTACAAGCTCATCGCCGAGGACACGGTGGAGGAGAAGATCGTCGCCATGCAGGAGCGCAAGCGCGCCCTGTCCAACATCCTGCTGGGGGGCGAGAAGGACCTGGTGACCGACCTGGAGCTGAAGGATCTGGAATTGATCTTCGGCACCCTCGACCTGTAGGCCGGTTGCCCGGCAACCGCCGCCGCCGCTAGCATGGGGCCATGCTGATCGTCCCGCAACGGATCGTCGACGCCATGATCGCCCACGGCCTCAAGGAGAAGCCGCTCGAGTGCTGCGGCTTCCTGGGCGCCGCGGGGCGCGAGGTGAGGGTGATGATCCCGGTGCCCAACGCCGACCGTTCCACCATGACCTTCTCCATCGCCGCCCCGGCGGTGGAGTATGCCTACCGGCGCATCGAGGGGGCGGGCATGGAGGTGGTGTGCATCTTCCATTCCCACACCGAGTCGAGCCCGGTGCCGTCCATCGCCGACGTGGTGCAGGCGGCGCGCGGCATCGCCTCCCTGGACCCGGATTTCCGCTGGATCATCATGGGCCTGCATGACCCGGCCCAGCCGCTGCTGAAGGCCTACCGCCTCACCGGGCACGACTATCTGGAAACGGCTATCCGCGTGGTGTGAGGGGCGTGCCCGACCCCGCGTGGCGGGGGTGGAGGGCACGGTGGCGTGTGCTGTGTGTTGAGGCCGGGGTGGGCCCGCTCATGTGACGCCCCGGGGCGTCATGCGCATGCGGGCACTTCTATTAACCGTCGCGAGCGCCATGAGTGCAAGGCGGACGGAGCGCAGAACCCGAGACATATCATGGTGATAGGCGAGGGTTCGAGCACCGCCCAACGCAGCAATCGGGGCGCGCAGCAGATTAATAGAGGTGCCCATGCGTGATGGCGCCTGTCCGCAGGGCGGATCGTGGCGGTTATTTTCTGGATTACGGGTGTGTTCTGTTTTGGTGTCAACGGGTGAACGCCTCCGCATTCCGGTCCGGATGGACGGGTCTTTCCGGACCGGAATGCGGTGTGGCGGCGCATCCCGACAGCCCGCGTCAGGCGGCCTTCTTCAGGACATCGTGGAGCGCGTTGGAGTGCTTGGCAAGGGCGGATGCGCGGCGCTCGGCGTTGATGCCCATGACGGTGATGGCGACGCTGGCGACGGCGGTGAAGGCGATGTAGCCGTAAATCAGGGTGAACATGTTATTTACTCCGTATCGTGAGGTTTGTCGTGGTTCCGCAAAAAGGCCGTCTCAGGCCGCCTTCTGCAGGGCGTCCGGCTGCGCGCCGGGGCGCTTTGCCAGGGTGGAGGCGCGGCGCTCGGCGTTGATGCCCATGACGGTGATGGCGACGCTGGCGATGGCGGTGAAGGTGATGTAGCCGTAAATAAGGGTGAACATGTTATTTACTCCGTATCGTGAGGTTCGTTTCGTTTTCCACATGGCTTTAATGTAACGCCCAATTCTGAACGCAAGCTGAATCGGTCATGATTTTTTTAGAGGATTGACGGATGCCTTGCAATCGAACCGCGCAGCAGGTTTTTAGAGGTGCCCAGAGGTACCCATGAACATGGGAGGGCACCCAGGCATCTCGCGGCGGCGTGCCGCCCCGGTTATTGCGTGATTGATGGGCGGGATGGGTGGCGTACCGGACGCCATTTGGCTGGTGCTGTGTTGGGGTGCGGGGTCGGCCGGCCGGCCCCGTCCCGCCCGCCGGCCGCCCCAGAGGGCGTGGCCGGCGGGCGGGGTTGAGCGCCCTTGTGCGGGCGCCTCGGGTTACGCGGCCTTGGGCAGCGAGCGCGCGGTCCCGCGCTGCGCCCGCAACTGCTCGGAGATATGGCGCTCGGTGCGCACCTCCAGCGCGAAGAGGACGATGCTGGCGACGGCGGTGAGGGTGATATAGGTATTGATGACGGTGAACATTTCCTGATCTCCAAGGGCTGGGGTTTGTTTGGCTCCCCATTGAGATCAGGATACGTCCCGATTCTGAACCGGGCCTGAACGTTGTGTTAGGTTTTCGTTAGCAGGCTGTTGAAAAGCGGTGTTTTTCGGCACGCCTGCGTCCGGCACAGGGGTGTGCCGGCGGATTTTATGCGCGTAAGCGCCTGGAATACGGAGAAACCGGAAAACCGCGATTCTTCGGTTCCGGGTTGAACAAGGCCATCCGTGCCCTTTTTCAACATCCTGTCAGTGATTCGATGGTTTGCCCGGCGAACGCACAAGGCGCGGGCGTGGCGCCGCTCCGGAGCGGCGGGCGCCGTCGGCAAGGGAATCAGTAGCGGATGGTGAAGGCGGTGAACGCCTCCGCCTCCACGGGCTCGCTGGTGATGTGGTCCACGCGGGCGCCGGGCGGGCCCTCCTCGAGGCGCGCGAGCAGGGCCGCCACCCGGTCCGGCGTGCCCTCGGCCACCAGGTGCACGCGGCCGTCCGGCAGGTTCTCCACGTAGCCCGTCACCCCCAGGGCCTGGGCGGCCTTCTGGGTGAAGGCGCGAAACCACACCCCCTGGACATGGCCGGACACCCAGATTTCGGTGCTCACGTGGCTCATGCGCCCATCCGTTGCGTTGACGTGCCGTGCACGGGGCCCAGTATAGCCCCGGTCACCACCCCGCCACCAGACGCGCGCGCTCCCAGGGGCTCAAGGGCTCGCGGGACAGGCCGGCGATCTCGGCGGTGACCTTGCGGCGCAGGGCCGGGTTGCGGGCCAGCCCCCGGAAGGCCCGGTCGCGCAGGGTGCACAGCAGGGGGTTGCCGGCGTTCCAGAACAGCACCAGTTCGTCGCCCAGCCGTTGCAGTGCCTCCGCCTGGGGGCGGCGGGCGCCCTCGTAGGCGTGCAGGGTGGCGGGGCGCACCGTGCCGTGGCGGCGCAGGTCGCCGGCCACGCGGCCGGCCAGCTCCTCCGCGTCCACCAGGGCCATGTTGCGGCCCTGGGCCACGTGGGGGTTCACGGAGTGGGCCGCGTGTCCCACCAGGGCCACCCCCGGCCCGTGCCAGCGGTGCGCCATCACCTTCAGGCAGGGGAAGTAGTGCAGGTCGCGCCAGGAGCGGATGCCGTCCAGGTGGCCCGCAATGCCCGGATGGATCTGTTCCATGCGCTCGCGCAGCCAGCCGGGCGAGCGGCCGCGCAGGGCGGTCACCCGCGCCAGCGGCACCAGGTAGAAGAAGTACAGGGTGTCCGCCGATACCGGGAACAGCCCCAGGATCTCGTTGTTGCCCAGGTAGTAACAGCCGTCCCGGTCGAAGCCGGGGGGGCGGGGGAGGGTGCCGGTCAGGTAGCCCTCGCCGTAGCGGCTGACGCGCGCGCCCACGCCCATGGCGCGGCGCACCCGCGATTGGGCCCCGTCGGCGCCGATCACCATGCGCGCCCGGATGCGCCGGGTGCGCCCCCCCTGTGCCACCACCACCTCGGTCCCCCGGTCCCCCTGGCGGGCCAGCCCCTTGCAGGCGGCCCCCTCGTGCACGGCAACGTTGGGCAGCGCGGCCAGGGCCGCCGTCTGGGCCTGGTGGATGGTCTCCGGCATCAGCACCAGGGTGGTGGGCAGGGGGGTGTCCAGCTCGCCATAGTCGAAGGTGGCCAGGGGCCCGCCGCCGATACGGCGGAAATGGTACCGGCGGGTTTCCGCGTGGGGCCGGGCGCGCACCGCGTCCAAGAGCCCCAGCCGCTCCAGGGCGGCCAAGCCGTTGGGCTGGATGATCTCGCCCCGGGGTACCGGCGTGTTGGGGTGCTGCTTTTCCAGGACGCACACGGAGAGCCCGGCGCGGCCCAGCACCAGCGCGCAGGTGAGGCCCGCGGCGCCGGCGCCGACCACGACCACGTCGGCCCTGCCGGGCAGGGCCGGGGGAGCGGCCGGGGCGGTCACCGGATCAAGGGGTGGGCTGGACGCAGCGGAACCCCACGTCGTTCAGGCGGCCGGCGGGGTCCAGAAACAGCCGGTAGGTGGCGCGGGAGTTGTTGGCCACGATGTCCATGAAATCCCGCTGGTCCGGGTAGTGGCCCACGCTGGCCCAGGAGTTGCCGCGCAGCACCTTGACGGTGGTGCCGAAGCGGTCGTCCTGGTAGGTGCCGCCCGGATAGGGCTGGTACCAGTCCGCCGTCCACTCCCAGACGTTGCCGATCAGGTCCTTCACGCCGTAGGGGCTGTCGCCGCCGGCCACGGAGCCCACCGGCAGCGTGTGGCCGCGCGCCACGTTCGCGGCGTCGTGGGTGTAGGTCGAGCCCCACGGGTAGGCGCGGCCGTCGGTGCCGCGCGCCGCCTTTTCCCACTGGGCCTCCGTGGGCAGGGTTCCGCCCCGCCCGTTGCAGTAGCTCTCGGCGTCGTGCCAGCTCACGTGGGTCACCGGGTGGGTTTCCAGCCCCTGGGGTGGGGCGGGGCCCTGCCAATGGGGGGGTGGCTGGTGGCCGGTGGCGGCCACGAACGCCCCGTAGGCGCCGTTGGTCACCTCGGTGGCGTCGATGAAGTACGCCGCCAGGTCGACCGGGTGCGCCGGGTGGGCGGTATCGAACCACGGCACCATCAGGCCCAGCTCGGCGCCGCGCCCGTCCACGTCCTCCTCGTCGGTGCCCATGGTGAAGGGGCCGGCGGGTATCCGCACCATGCCCTCGGGCGCGGCGGCCGCCGCGGCGAGCGGCGGCTTCCGTTGCAGGGCGCCGCCCATGGGGTCGCAGGCGCCCAGCAGCAGGAGGCCGATCAGCAGGGGGAGCCGGCGCCTCACGACGGTTCCCTCCCGGGTGCCGGGGCGCCCTGGGCGGGGGCGTCGGCGGCGCAGCGGAAGCCGAACGAGTTGTTGCGGATTTTTGGCGAGAAACGGCTGCGGTTGTAGCTGGGGGCCGACAGGCCGCACCCGTACGACAGGCAGTCGTACCACGAGCCGCCGCGCAGCACCTTGTTTTTCTCGCCATAGAAGTTGTTGGGGAAGGCGTTGCCCGGGTAGGGCTGGTACCAGTCCACCGTCCACTCCCACACGTTGCCCGACATGTCGTACAGGCCATACGGGCTCCTGCCGTCCTCGAAGGAGCCCACCGGCATGGTGTCGCCCTTCTCCTTCAGCGAGGCCCAGCGTTGCGGCGAATTGGCCCGGTCCAGGGCGAAGCGGTTGCCCCACGGAAACACCTGGCCATCGGTGCCGCGCGCCGCCTTCTCCCACTCCAGCTCGTTGGGCAGGCGCTTGCCCTCCCAGTTGCAGAACGCATCCGCGTCCTCCCAGCTCACGTACACCACCGGGTGGTTTTCCTTGCCCGCCGGGATGCCGTCCTTCCAGTGGCGCGGGGCGCGGCGGCCGGTGGCGCCGACAAAGCGCTGGTAGCGGGCGTTGGTCACCTCGTAGAGGTCGATGTAATAGGCGGGAAGGGTCACCATGTGTTCCGGCGTCTCGTCCAGGTCGCCCTTGCCCTCGGTGATCTCGCGGCCGTCGTTGCCGACGATGGCGGGGCCCGCCGGGATCAGCGCCATGTCGGTCAGGTCCGGGCCGTGGGCGACGGGGTGGGCCGGCGCATCGGCGGCGGTGGTCAGGCCGGTCTCGTGGGAGCCCGCGTGGCACTCGGCGCAATCCGCCTGGCCCACGTCCACCCGCGGGGCGGAGCCGTCGGGCCCGTGGCAGGCGCCGCAGGTCTCGGCGGAGACGTGGCTGAACGGCACGCCGCTGGTTGCCGGCGCCGTGGTGCCGCGGGGGGCCAGCGCGAGAACCAGGGCCAGCACGAGGGTGACGGTGAGCGGGCGCATGGGCGGCCGTTACGGAGCCGGTTCCGCCGCCATGGCGCAGCGCACGCCCGAGTCGCGCGTGGCGGCCGTGGGCGGGAAGTAGAAGCGGTAGTTGGCGCGGGACATCTGCCCCACCACCGCCCGTCGCGCCTCCGGGTCGGGAAAGTGGCCGTGGTCGCCGTAGGAGTTGCCGCGGATCACCTTGAGCAACTGGGTGAACTTGTCGCTCGCGTAGGCGCTGCCGGGGTAGGCGCGATAGTAGCTGCTGGTCCATTCCCAGGCGTTGCCGATCATGTCCTCCACCCCGTAGGGGCTGGCCCCCTGGGGGAAGCTGCCCACCGGCATCAGGCGGCCGTGCTCGCCACGGGAGATGTTGGCCTTCGCCTCCTCGAAGCCGTTGCCCCAGGGGTAGGTGCGGCCGTCGGCGCCGCGCGCCGCCTTTTCCCACTCCGCCTCGGTGGGTAGGCGCTTGCCGAAGTGCATGCAGGCGAAGGTGGCCTGGTACCAGTTGAGGCCGGTCACCGGGTAGTCTCCCATCCCTTCCGGGTAGTGGTTGTCCTCCCAGGTGGCGGGGGCGGACTGGGGTATCTCGGTCACGTCGAGGAATTGCAGGTACTCGGCGTTGGTCATCTCGTACCGGTCGATGTAGAACGCGGGCAGGTCCACGGCGTGGGCGGGGTTGGCGTCGTCGAACAGGGTGAACGGCAGGCCGTAGTCGGCCACGTCGCTGGTGGCGTCGGTCTGGTCGGTGCCCATGGTGAAGGGTCCGGCGGGGATGAGCACCATGCCCGGCGAAACGCCGGCGGCCTTGTGGGTCACCGGCAGGTGGGCGCACCCCGACAGGGTGAGGGTGGCCAGCGCCAGCAGGCACGCGTCGCGTAGGGTCAAAATCCGTACTCCTTCCAGCGGGCGGTGACGCGCGCCACCACACCGGGGTCCATGGCAATGGGGGTGCCCCACTCGCGGTGGGTTTCCGGCGGCAGCTTGCCGGTGGCGTCGATGCCCATCTTGCTGCCCAGGCCCGACTCGGGCGAGGCGAAATCCAGGTAGTCGATGGGGGTGTTGTCGATCATCACCGTGTCGCGGATGGGGTCGACGCGGGTGGCGATGGCCCAGATCACGTCGTTCCAGTTGCGCACGTCGATGTCGTCGTCGACGATGACGATGAACTTGGTGTACATGAACTGGCGGAGGAAGCTCCACAGCCCCATCATCACGCGCTTGGCGTGGCCGGGGTACTGCTTCCTGATGGAGACCACGGCCATGCGGTAGCTGCACGCCTCCATGGGCAGGTGCATATCCACCACCTCCGGGTAGGCCTGCTTCAGGAACGGCACGAACACCTCGTTCAAGGCCAGCCCCAGGATGGCCGGCTCGTCCGGCGGGCGGCCGGTGTAGGTGCTGTGGTAGATGGGGTTCCTGCGGTGGGTGATACAGGTGGCGGTGAACACCGGGAAGCGCTCCACCTGGTTGTAATAGCCCGTGTGGTCGCCGTAGGGCCCCTCGTCCGCATAATCGGAAAGGGACACGTGCCCCTCGATGACGATCTCCGCCGTGGCGGGCACCTGGAGCGGCACCGTGCGGCAGTCGGTCACGTCCACCTTTTTGCCGCGCAGGAGGCCGGCGAAGTGGTATTCGGACAGGGTGTCGGGCACCGGGGTGACGGCGGCGATGGTGGTGCCCGGGTCGCAACCGATGGCGATGGCCACCGGCACCGGCTCGGGCTTTTTTTCGCCCCACGCCTTGTGGTCCAGGGCGCCGCCCCGGTGGGCCAGCCAGCGCATGATGGCGCGCTTCCGGTCGAGGCGCTGCATGCGGTAGATGCCCAGGTTGGTGCGGCCGCCGTCGGGCCCCCGGGTGATGACCAGCGGCCAGGTGATGAGCGGCGCCGGCTCGCCGGGCCAGCACCCCATGACCGGGATGCGGGTGAGGTCGATGGCGTCGCCCTCCAGCACCACCTCCTGGCAGGGGGCGTTTTTGACCGTCCTGGGCGGCATGTTCATCATCTGCTTGAGCAGCGGCAGCTTGCCCAGCGCGTCGCGGAAGCCCTTGGGCGGCTCCGGCTGCCTGAGGTAGGCCAGCAGCTCGCCGATCTCGCGCAGGCGGTGGCGGTCGGACTTGAGCCCCATGGCCACCCGGTCGACGGTGCCGAACAGGTTGATGAGCACCGGCATGTCGTACCCCTTGGGGTTCTCGAACAGCAGCGCCGGCCCCCCCTCGCGGATCACCCGGTAGCCGATCTCGGTCATCTCCAGGTGCGGGTCCACCGGGGTGCTGATGCGCTTGAGCTGGCCCTGGGCCTCCAGGGCGGCCATGAATTCGCGCAGGTCGTCGTAGGCCATTACGCCCCTCCCCGCAGGTCGAGCCACATGGCGGCCAGCAGCGCGGCGCCGGCGGGCACGTGGGCCTTGAACAGGGCGAACGCCTGGGGCCGGTCGAGGCCCCGCCGCACCCGCAGCCCCTGGTACGCGAAGTAGCCCGCCACGGCGGCGAGCGCCGCCAGGAACGGGGCGCCCGCCCCCTCGCGCAGGGCCGCCCAGCCCACCAGGGCGCAGGTGGCCATGAGCAGGCCGGTCACCCACGCCCAGGCGGCGGAGCCGAACAGGATGGCGGCGGACTTGATGCCCACCTTGATGTCGTCCTGCATGTCCTGGATGGCGTAGAGGGTGTCGTAGGCGATGGCCCAGCACACGGTGGCCAGGAACAGCAGCGCCGGGGTGAGCGCCATCTCGTCACGCACCGCCGCCCAGGCCATGAAGGTACCCCAGCCGAACGCCGCCCCCAGGAACGCCTGCGGGCAGGACACGAAGCGCTTGGTGAACGGGTACAGCACCGCCCAGCCCAGGCCCGCCGCCGAGAGGATGATGGTGAGCCGGTTCAGGTGCATGATGAGCAGGCCGCTCACGCCCACCAGCACGGCGAAGGTGAAAAGGGCGGCCCCCGCCCCCAGGCGTCCGTCCGCCAGGGGGCGGGTGCGGGTGCGTTCCACCAGCGGGTCGATGCGGCGGTCGGCAAGGTCGTTGATGGCGCAGCCGGCGGAGCGCATCAGGAAGGCCCCCGCCACGAACACCGCCACCAGCGCCAGCGGCGGGCGCCCGTGCCCGGCCAGCACCAGCGCCCACAGCGACGGGATCAACAACAGGAAGGTGCCATGGGGCCTGGTCAGGCGCATCAGGTCGGCCACCGCCCAGGCGGTGGCCAGGGGCCCGCCCGCGCGGGGCTTGTCCGATGCCTTGACGGTGCTGCTCAACGGGATTGATCTCACGAGGAAAAACCGGGAAACCCCGATGGTAAGGGCCGGCGCGGAAGGGAGTCAAGGCAAAGCGATTTTTGGGGCGGCGGCGGTGGGCCGGGATATGTTAAAATTCTCGGACAACAACGAGATCAGACGCGGGGCGCCCCCTATGCCCGTTTCGCGGCGCGGGGGCGGCTCCGGTGGGTTAGTGGATCGGTAACACCCTCTTGCAACGGCGGATTTCCCAGTGACCATCGGTGTCGTCGTCTTTCCCGGATCGAACTGCGACCACGACGTGTATCACGTCATCAAGCACGTGTGTGGCGAGGATGCCCGTTTCCTCTGGCACAAGGACCGGGAGCTGTCGGGGATCGACGGCCTGGTGCTGCCGGGCGGCTTTTCCTACGGCGACTACCTGCGCTGCGGCGCCATCGCCCGCGTGTCGCCCATCATGGCCGAGGTGCGGCGCTTCGCGGAGCAGGGGCGGCCGGTGCTGGGCATCTGCAACGGCTTCCAGGTGCTGGTGGAGGCGGGCATCCTGCCCGGCGCCCTGGTGCACAACCGCGACCAGCACTTCATCTGCCGGCCCATGCACCTGCGCGTGGCCAGCGCCGCCTCGCCCTACACCCAGGGCTACGCCAAGGGCCAGGTGGTGAACTTCCCCATCGCCCACGCCGACGGCAACTACCAAGCCCTGCCCGACACCATCCAGGAGCTGGAGGACAACGACCGGGTGGCCTTCCGCTACGCCCGTCCGGACGGCACCGTGGATGACGCCGCCAACCCCAACGGCAGCATCCACAACATCGCCGGCATCCTGAACGCCGGGCGCAACGTGCTGGGGCTGATGCCCCACCCGGAACGGGCGGCGGAGCCGGAACTGGGCTGCACCGACGGCCGCGCCCTGTTCATGGGCATGATTTCCAACCTCGTGGAGCACAGCGCATGAGCGGCGAACCGCAGGTGACCGACGAGCTGGCCAGGGAGCATGGCCTGACCGCGTCGGAGTATGCCACCGTCCAGAAGATCCTGGGGCGCGTGCCCACCTACACGGAACTGGGCATTTTCTCGGTGATGTGGAGCGAGCACTGCTCCTACAAGAGTTCGCGGGTGCACCTGAAGCGCCTGCCCTCCACCGGCCCCCAGGTGGTGCAGGGCCCCGGCGAGAACGCCGGCGCCGTGGACATCGGCGACGGGATGTGCGCCGTGTTCAAGATGGAATCCCACAACCATCCGTCGTTCATCGAGCCGTTCAACGGCGCCGCCACCGGCGTGGGCGGCATCCTGCGCGACGTGTTCACCATGGGCGCGCGGCCGGTGGCGCTGCTCAACAGCCTGCGCTTCGGCACCCTGTCGCGCCCCAAGAACAGGTACCTGCTCAACCGGGTGGTGGCGGGCATCGCCCACTACGGCAACTGCATGGGCGTGCCCACCGTGGGCGGCGAGGTGTACTTCAACCCCACCTACAACCAGAACAACCTAGTGAACGCCATGTGCGTGGGCATCGGCCGGAGCGATCGGCTGTTCTTGGGGCAGGCCAAGGGGGTGGGCAACCCGGTCATGTACGTGGGCGCCCGCACCGGGCGCGACGGCATCCACGGCGCCACCATGGCCAGCGAGGAGTTTGGCGAGAACGACGAGAAGCGCCCCACCGTGCAGGTGGGCGATCCGTTCACCGAGAAGCTGCTCCTGGAGGCCTGCCTGGAATTGATGGCCGCCGACCATATCGAGGGCATCCAGGACATGGGCGCCGCGGGGCTCACCAGCTCCTCGTGCGAGATGGCCAGCCGCGCCGGCACCGGCGTGCACCTGAACCTGGACCTGGTGCCGTGCCGCGAGACCGGCATGACTCCCTACGAGATGATGCTCTCCGAGAGCCAGGAGCGCATGCTGCTGGTGGCCAAGCCCGGCCACGAGGACAGGGTCCGCGAGATCTTTTCCAAGTGGGACCTGGAGGCGGCGGTGATCGGCAAGGTCACCGACGACGGCATGCTGCGCCTCACCTTCCGGGGCGAGACGGTGGCCGAGATCCCCGCCCAGGAGCTGGCGGAGCAGGCGCCCCGATACGAGCGGCCCATGCAGGTGCCCGGCTACCTGGAGGCCGTGCAGGCCCTGGACGTGGACGGCCTGCCCGCCCCCGGCGACCTGAACGCCGTGCTGGAGGCGCTGCTGGCCTCGCCCACCATCGCCAGCAAGGAGTGGATCTTCGAGCAGTACGACCACATGGTGCGCACCGACACGGTGGTGCGGCCCGGCT
This sequence comes from Nitrospirota bacterium, assembly GCA_016212085.1. Classification (GTDB taxonomy): domain Bacteria; phylum Nitrospirota; class JACRHL01; order JACRHL01; family JACRHL01; genus JACRHL01. The sequence continues at coordinate 191,586 of JACRHL010000005.1, forward strand.
CCGACGCCGCCGTGCTGCGCATCAAGGGCACCGACCGCTACCTGGCCCTGTCGGTGGACTGCAACAGCCGCTACTGCATGCTCAACCCCTATACGGGCGCCGCCATCGCCGTGGCCGAATCGGCCCGCAACGTGGTGGCCTCCGGCGCCCGGCCCCTGGGCATCACCGACTGCCTCAACTTCGGCAACCCGGAGCGGCCCGAGATCATGTGGCAGTTCGCCATGGCCATCGAGGGCATCGCCGACGCCTCCAAGGCGCTGGACGCCCCGGTGGTGTCCGGCAACGTGTCGCTCTACAACGAAACCCTGGGCATGGGCATCTATCCCACCCCCACCATCGGCATGGTGGGCCTCATCGAGAACGGCCGCCAGCCGGTGACCATCGGCTTCAAGGACGATGGCGACTTGGTGATCGTGGTGGGCCGGAACCAGGAGGACCTGGGCGGCTCCGAATACCTGGCCGTGTGGCACAACCGCGAGCAGGGCGTGCCGCCCCAGCTCGACCTGGGCATGGCCCGGCGGGTGAACGACGCCATCCTGCGGCTGATGGACACCGGCTGCGTGAAGAGCTGCCACGACACCGCCGAGGGCGGCCTTGCGGTGGCCCTGGCCGAGTGCGCCATGGCCGGCGGCATCGGCGCGCAGCTGGGGCTGGCCACCCACACGCGCCTGCGCGCCGACGCGCTGCTGTTCGGCGAGAGCCAGTCGCGCTTCGTGCTCACCGTGGCCCCCGCCAACCGCGACGTGATGGAGGAAACCCTGCGCGAGTGCGGCGTGCCGTTCGAGGCGATCGGCTGGGTGCGCGGCGACCGCTTGCAGATCGGCATCGACCGCAGGCTCAGCGTGGACGCGGCGCTGTCCCGCCTGGCGTCCATCTACCGCAACGCCCTCAAGGACCAGCTGGAGGGCAGAACGGCGTGAACGGCACCTGGTTCAGCCCCGAGGAGCTCCGCCACGACAAGCCCCACGAGGAGTGCGGCGTGGTGGGGATCTACAACCACCCGGAGGCCGCCAACCTAGCCTATCTGAGCCTGTATGCCCTGCAACACCGGGGCCAGGAGGGGGCGGGCATCGTCTCCTTCGACGGCAAGGGCTTCCACGCGGTGCGCGACCAGGGCCTGGTGCCCGACATCTTCAGCCAGGCCCGCCTGCGCCGGCTCAAGGGCGCGTGGGCCATCGGCCACAACCGCTACTCCACCGCCGGCGGCGGCGGGCTGGAGAATGTCCAGCCGCTGGTGGCCAAGTCGGGCCTGGGCACCCTGGCCATGGCCCACAACGGCAACCTGACCAATGCCGACCTGCTGCGCGAGCAGCTGGAGGACGAGGGGGCCATCTTCCAGTCCACCATCGACAGCGAGGTGATCATGCACCTGGTGGCGCGCTCCCGCGAGGCCACCATGGCGCGCCGCATGATCGACGCCCTGTGCCAGGTGAAGGGCGGCTTCTCCATCGTGTTCCTCACCGCCCAGGGGCTGGTGGCGGTGCGCGACCCGCACGGCTTCCGCCCGCTGTCCCTGGCGCGCCTTGGCGACGGCTGGGTGGTGGCGTCGGAAACCTGCGCCTTCGACCTGATCGGCGCCGAGTTCGAGCGCGACGTCCAGCCCGGCGAGATGATCACCATCGGGCCCGACGGCATTTCGAGCTGCATGCCGTTCCCGCTCACCCCAGGGGCGTTCTGCATCTTCGAGTACATCTACTTCGCGCGGGTGGACAGCGCCATCGGCGGCCACGCCGTGTGGAGCGTGCGCAAGAACCAGGGGCGCCAGCTCGCCCTGGAGACGGCGGTGGACGCCGACATCGTGATCCCGGTTCCCGACTCCGGCGTGGCCACCGCCATGGGTTATGCGGAGGCCTCGGGCATCCCCTACGAGATGGGCCTGATCCGCAACCACTACGTGGGGCGCACCTTCATCGAGCCGCAGAGCGCCATCCGCCACTTCGGCGTGAAGATCAAGCTCAACCCGGTGCGCGAGGTCATCGCCGGCAAGCGCGTGGTGGTGGTGGACGATTCCATCGTGCGCGGCACCACCAGCCGCAAGATCGTCGAGCTGATCCGCCGCGCCGGCGCCCGCGAGGTGCACATGCGCATCGGCTCGCCGCCCATCACCTCGCCCTGTTTTTACGGCATCGACACCCCCACCAAGGGGGAGTTGATCGCCTCCTCCAAGAGCGTGGCCGAGATCCGCGAGTACCTGGGGGCCGATTCCCTGGGGTACCTGAGCGAGCAGGGCCTGCTGACCGCCTCGCCCAAGGTGGGCGGCGGCTACTGCACCGCCTGCTTCTCGGAGCGCTACCCCGTCAACGTCACCTTCCACAAGCCCAAGCAGGGTGGGCTGTTCTAGCAGGATGTTGAAAAAGTCCATCCATGGACTTTTTCAACTCGAATCCGGAACAGCGCGGTTTTCCGGATTCTCCGGATTCCAGGCACTTGCGTGCCACGGGATCCGCCGGTACATCCCTGTAGCGGGACGCGGGCTTGCCGAAAAATGGCTGTTTTTCAACAGCCTGCCAGGGTGCGGCCGCGCCGCCGCCTTGCCAAAAAAGCCGATCCGAATTAACTTCAGCGGTGCCGGGCCCACTCGCGGCGCAACCCCTTGCATGGAGTATCTGGCCCGTTGAGCAGGCACGTCTCGCACACCCGTTGGCACCAACTGCTGGATCGGCTCGACGCCCTCGAACGCGCCCCCAACTCCGACCTGTTGCGCGGCTTGCTGGGGTCCGTCGTGGGGCTGTTCGAGCAGGGGGCCGACCGGCGCGACCTGCGCATGGCACACCTGGCCCTGCGCGAGTCGCGGCGCGCGCTCGAGGTGTTCGCCCCCTACCGGCACGTGCCCAAGATCGCCATCTTCGGCTCCGCCCGCACCCAGCCCGACCAGCCCAGCTACCGCATGGCCGAGGCCTTCGCGCGGGAGATCGTGGCGCACGGCTTCATGGTCATCACCGGTGCCGGCGGTGGCATCATGGAGGCCGCCCAGGGTGGCGCCGGCGCCAAGCGCAGCTTCGGCCTCAACATCGAGCTGCCGTTCGAGCAGGAGGCCAACCGGTACATCGCGGGCGATCCCAAGCTGCTGGACTTCCGCTTCTTTTTCACCCGCAAGCTGTTCTTCCTCATGGAAACCCGCGCCCTGGCCCTGTTTCCCGGCGGCTTCGGCACCCTGGACGAGGGCTTCGAGGCACTCACCCTGATCCAGACCGGCAAGGCCACGCCCATGCCCATCGTGCTCATGGAGTCGGAGAACAGCACCTACTGGGAGGACTGGCGCGACTACATCTGCGACCACCTGCTGGGGCGCGGCCTGATCTCCGAGGAGGACCTGCGGCTGCTCGCCATCCACCACTCGGTGGAGAGCGGCGTGGGGGAGGTGCTGCGCTTCTTCCGGGTGTTCCACTCCGCCCACCGCCACAAGAACGGGGTGACCCTGTGGACCTGGCGGCCCCTGGACGATACGGAGATCGAGCGCCTCAACGACACCTTCGCCGACATGATGAACGGGCGCGGCATCGAGCGCCTGTGCATCCCCAACAAGCCCATCATGGACACGGACGCCGAGGTGCTGAGCTGCATCGACGTGCCCATGAACCACCGGCACCAGGGGCGCCTGCGCCAGCTCATCGACGAGATCAACCGGCTCTAGGGTGGCCCGCGCGAAGGCCCCGGACCCGGCGCGGGTGGCGCGCGTCCTCGACACGCTGGCACGCACCTACCCGGACGCGGCATGCGCCCTGGACTTCCGCGACCCCTACGAGCTGCTGGTGGCCACCATCCTCTCCGCCCAGTGCACCGACCGGCGGGTGAACCAGGTGACCCCCGCCCTGTTCGCCGCCTATCCCGACCCGGCGGCGCTGGCCGCGGCGGACGCGGGGGACGTGATCGAGATCATCCGCAGCACCGGCTTCTTCCGCAACAAGGCGAAGAACATCATCGGCGCCTGCCAGGCCATCGTCGCCCGCCACGGCGGCCGGGTGCCCGGCACCCTGGAGGAATTGGTGCAACTGCCCGGCGTGGGCCGCAAGACCGCCAACGTGGTGCTGGGCGACGCCTTCGGCGTGCCGGGTATCACCGTCGACACCCACCTGGGGCGCGTCTGCCGCCGCCTGGCCCTGACCGAAAACGAGGATCCGGTGAAGGTGGAGACCGACCTGATGCGGATCGTGCCCCGCGACCAGTGGACCGTCTTTTCCCACCAGGTCATCCACCACGGCCGCGCCCTGTGCGCCGCGCGCAAGCCCCTTTGCAGCCAATGCCCGCTGGCGCCGGACTGCCCGTCCGCATGAGCCGGGCGTGCCGCCTGCCGTGGCTGCTGGCGCTGGCCGTGCTGGCCGCGCCGGGGTACGCGGCGGCCCACGGCGTCGCCCTGGACACCCACGGCTGCCATCACGACCGCCGGGCGGGCGACTACCATTGCCACCAGGGGCCGCTGGCGGGGCGGGTGTTCCCGTCCAGGAAGGTGGCCGGGACCACCCTGTGGCTGGTTCAGCAACTGGCGGCCCAGGGGGCCGACGCGCTGGCGCTGACGGCGGATGCCCAGGTGATCGATGGCGACACCCTGGAACTGGACGGCCGGCGCGTGCGCATCCATGGCATCGACGCGCCGGAGCGCGACCAGACCTGCCGCGCCCACGGCGCCGACACCCCCTGCGGGCAACAGGCCACCGCCGCCATGCGGGCGCTGGTGAGCGGCCACCCCGTCACCTGCGTGGTGGCCGAGGTGGACACCTATGGCCGCCTGCTCGGCACCTGCCAAGGCGGCAACGGGGCCGATCTGGGCCGGGCCATGGTGGCCTCCGGCTGGGCCCTCGCCTTCCGCCACTTCAGCGAGCGCTACGTGCCCGACGAGGAGCGGGCGCGGGCCATGGGGGCGGGCATCTGGGCCGGGGAGTTCACGCCCCCCCGGGAGTGGCGGCGCAGCCACCCGCGTTAGGGCCGTCAATTCGGTGCCGGGGCGCGTCACGCCACGCCCGCTCCAGTGTGGCCGGTGCCCTGGCGGACATCGCGAATCCGTTTCGAAAACAACCCGTTGCGTGTCCCGTTCAGGGCTGGTTCATCTTTTGCTTCGGTCCCTCCGAGAGGACCTTTGGGGATGGTCCATTGCCCGGAAAACCCTTCAGCTTGGAGGATGGGATATGGGCGGACAACACAAGGGGGGTGCCACGCTCACCCAGCTTTTCGGCGTGGGCGTCACCACCATGGTGATCGCGGCGCTGCTGCCGCCGCTGCTGGCGGGGGAGCCGGAGGCGGACGGCATTTCGCGGGCCCACTATCAAACCCGTGACATCGCCAACGCCGTCGTCAGTTTTTACCAGGACCTGGGGCGCTGGCCCACCATGGACGCCCAGGGGGGCGAGCGGCTGACGGCGCTGGTGTCGGGCATCGGCGACGCCCGGCACCTGCTGATGGGCATTTTCGGGGGCGACTCGCCCGCCGATGTGGACCTGCTCGACAACCACCTGGCACGCAACCAGCCGTCCGGCAACGGGCACTATGCCACCGACGGGCCCCGGGCCTGGCACGGGCCGTACCTGCCGGAGACCGGGCTCGACCCGTGGGGACACCCGTATGTGGTGTACATGGCGGCACTGGGCGCGGAGCGGGCGCCGGGGGCGGACAAGGCGGTGGTGCTGTCGCCCGGTCCCAACGGCATCGTCGAGACGCCCGCCCGGCTGGGCATCGCCGCGCGCTTCGGCGGCGACGACGTGGGCATGGCGTTCTACGTGCGCGACACGGACCCGCGCGAAACCGCCTTCCTGGAAGAGGTGGTCGCCGCGGCGACCTGATGGGACGTTGAAAAAGTCCATCCGTGTACTTTTTCAACCCGAAACCGGAACAACGGGGTTTCCCGGTCTCCCCGGATTTCAGCCGCTGGCGCGGCTTCAATCCGCCGGTACATCCTCTACCGGCGAGGCCCGTCAGGGCGTCCGGGACGCGGTCAGTCCACCACCGCGCTCTTGATGTAGAGTTCCTTGAGCTGGGCGTCGTCCACCCGTGACGGCGCCTGGGTGAGCAGACAGGTGGCCTTCTGCGTCTTGGGGAAGGCGATCACGTCGCGGATGGAGTCCTCCCCCGCCAGCAGCATCACCAGCCGGTCCAGGCCGAAGGCCATGCCGCCGTGGGGCGGCGCGCCGAACGACAGGGCGTCGAGCAGGAAGCCGAACTTGGCCCTGGCCTCGTCCCGGTCGATGCCCAGCAGGCCGAACACCTTCTGCTGCAAGGCCATGTCGTGGTTGCGGATGCTGCCGCCGCCGATCTCGGTGCCGTTCCACACCAGGTCGTAGGCCAGGGAGCGGGCCTGGGTGGGGGCGCTGTCGAGCAGGGCCATGTCGTCCGGGTGGGGGGCGGTGAAGGGGTGGTGCAGGGCCACGTGGCGCTTGGCCTCGCCGTCGTACTCCAGGAGCGGAAAGTCCACCACCCACAGCAGGCTGTCGGGCTTGCCGTCCAGCTGGCCGGTGCGCCGGGCCACGTGCAGGCGCAGGTTGGCCAGGGTGTCGTTCACCACCTGCCGGCTGTCGGCGATGAACAGCAGCAGGTCGCCCGGCTCCGCCGCCAGCGCCCGCTGCATGGCCGCCAGGGTGTCGGCGTCGAAGAACTTGGCGATGGGCGATTCCAGGCCGTGTTCCGTCACCTTGATCCAGGCCATGCCCTTGGCCTTGTAGGTCTTGCAGAACTCCGTCAGGTCGTCCAGCTCCTTGCGCGACAGGCCGGCCATGCCGGGGGCGCGCAGGCCCTTCACCAGGCCGCCCGCCGCCAGGGCGCCCTTGAACACCTGGAAGTCGCAGTTCGCCACGATCGCCGACAGGTCGGCCAGTTCCAGGCCGAAGCGGGTGTCGGGCCGGTCGGTGCCGAAGCGGCGCACCGCCTCGTCGTAGGTCATGCGCGGGAACTGGTCGGGCAGGGGGATGCTGGACACCTTGGCGAACACCTCGCGCACCATGCCCTCCATCACCTCCATCACCACGTCCCGGTCCACGAAGCTCATTTCCACGTCGATCTGGGTGAACTCCGGCTGCCGGTCGGCGCGCAGGTCCTCGTCGCGGAAGCAGCGCACGATCTGGTAGTAGCGGTCCATGCCCGCCACCATCAGCATCTGCTTGAACAACTGGGGCGACTGGGGCAGGGCGAAGAAGCCGCCGGGCACCGTGCGGCTGGGCACCAGGTAGTCGCGGGCGCCCTCCGGGGTGCTGCGGGTGAGGATGGGGGTCTCGATCTCCAGGAAGCCGGACCGCTCCAGGTAGCCGCGCACCACGCGCGCCACGTTGTGGCGCAGCACCAGGTTTTTTTGCATGGACGGGCGGCGCAGGTCCAGATAGCGGTAGGTGAGGCGGTTGCTCTCGTTCGCCTCGATGGCGTCGTCGATGGGGATGGCCGGCGTTTCGGCGCCGTTCAGCACGGTGAGGGCGTCGGCCATCACCTCCACCATGCCGGTGGGGATGTTGGTGTTCTCGGTCTCGGTGGGGCGGGCGGTCACGGTGCCCTGCACGCGGACCACGTATTCGGAGCGCAAGGCGTGGGCGCCGCCGTGGGCCTCCGCCGCGTGCTCCGGGTTGAACACCACCTGGGTGAGGCCGTAGCGGTCGCGCAGGTCGATGAAGGTGAGCCCGCCGTGGTCGCGCCGGCGGTGGACCCAGCCGCACAGGGTCACCCGTTGGCCCACATGGCCGGCGCGCAGGTCGCCGCAGGTGTGGGTGCGCCAGCTGGAGGCGAGGGGATTGGTCATCGGCCTTTCCTTGTGTTGGTCGGTTTGGGGGTGGCGCGCGGCGCGCGGGGCTTGGCCGGGGTTGGCTTGGCCGAGGCGGATTTGGCAACGGGGGTTTTCTTGGCCGCGGGCTTGGGCGCCCGCGCGGTGGGCGTGCCGGCGTTGGTCACCCGCTTGGCGGCCGCCTTCGGCTTGGCGCTGTCCTGGGCCAGGGTACGCAGGCGTTGCACCTCGGCGGGGGTGATCGCGCGCGCGGTGCCGGGCTTCAGGTCGCCCACGCTCAGGAAGGCGTAGCCCACGCGGCGCAGCTTCACCACGCTGTGGTGCACGTGGTCGAACATGCGCCGGATCTGGCGGTTGCGCCCCTCGTGGATGATCACGTCGAACCAGGCGTTGGTCTTGGTGGTTTCCACCAGCTCCACCTGGGCCGGAGCGGTCCTGCCGTCGGACAGGGGCACGCCCTTGCGCAGCAGATCGATGGCGCGCTCGCCGGGCACGCCCTTCACCTTCACCCGGTAGCGCTTGGGGATCTCGCCCTTGGGGTGCATGAGGGCGTTGGCCAGGTCGCCGTCGTTGGTCATGATGATCAGGCCCTCGCTGTCCAGGTCGAGGCGGCCCACCGGGAACACGCGCACCGGGTTCTTCTCGAAGAACTCGAACACGGTGGGGTGTTCCGTGTCCTGGGCGGCGGTGGTGAGCACGCCGCGCGGCTTGTAGAACAGGTAGTACTCCTTGTGTTCCGCGGCGGCCTTGAGCAGCTTGCCCTTGACCTTGATGTGGTCCGTCTCCGGGTCGGCCTGGTCGCCCAGGGCGGCCACCTGGCCGTTGACGGTCACCCGCCCCTCCTCGATGAGGCGTTCGGCGGCGCGGCGGGAGGCGATCCCGGCTTGGGCGATGATCTTTTGCAGGCGTTCGCGCATGACCGGACATTGTACCGGTTTTTTGCGCCGGGCATCAGGGGGGAAAGGCGGCATGGCGAATATCGCGGGGCCCGCAAACGCAAACGGGCCGGGAGCATGGGTGCTCCCGGCCCGCCGGATCGGGATCGGCCCAGGGGCGATCAGGCGTGGGCGGCGGCACCCCCCAGCGCGGCGCGGGCGGCGGCCAGCGCAGCGTCGTAGTCGGGGTGCTGGGTCATCTCGGGGACGATCTCCTTGTAGGTGATCTTGTTCTGCGCGTTGACCACGAAGATGGCGCGCATGTCCAGCCGGTGCTCCTTGATGAGCACGCCGTACTTGGTGCCGAAGTCGGCATCCTTGTAATCGGACAGCACGTCCACCTTGTCGATGCCGGCGGCCTCGCAGAAGCGGTTGCCGGCGAACGGCAGGTCCATGGAGATGGTCAGGATCTTCACGTTGCCCAGGGCGGCCGCCTCCTGGTTGAAGCGGCGGGTCTGCTGGTCGCACACCGGGGTGTCCAGGGAGGGGACGGCGGAGATGATCCGCACGGTGCCGTTGTAGTTGCTGCTCTTCACGTCGGCCAGGCCCTTGCGGACGGTGAACTCGGGGGCGGAGTCGCCCACCTTCAGGTCCGGGCCCAGCAGGGTGAGGGGGTTGCCTTTCAGGGTGGCGACGCCGGTACGTTCTTGAGCCATGATCGCTATTCTCCGTCTTGATTGATGAGGGTGACCCGGTGGCGGGGTGCGGCGTGCGCGCCCTGGTGCCACCTTGAGTTGAACACTTGAGCACCCATCATAAGAGCGCCTGTTTTTGCTACGCAACCATTTGGGCACATCTATTAACTTGCTGCGCGCCTCGATTGCCGCGTTGGGCGGTGCTCGACCCCTCGCCTATCGCCATGATATGTCTCGGGTTCTGCGCGGCGTAACGGTGCCGCTCCGCTCGGGGCGCCTTGCACTCGCGGCGCTCGCGACGGTTGATAGAGGTGCCCATTTGTTGGAAGGTTCGCGACGGGAACGAACCGGGTGCTACAGGCTGACCCACAGGAGGACGGCACCCAGCGCCACCCGGTAGGCGACGAACACGCCCATGGCATGCCGTTTGAGGTAGGCCATGAGGTACTTGATGCACAGGTAGGCGCTGACCGCCGCCACGGCGAAGCCCAACAGCAGCGGGCCGACGTTGCGCAGCGCCTGGCCGCTGCCGGCCAGTTCCAGCACCTCCAGGCCGCCGCTCAGGACGATCACCGGGATGCTGATCAGGAACGAGAAGCGCGCCGCCCCCTCGCGGGTGAGGCCCAGGAACAGCCCGGCGGTCATGGTGATGCCGGAGCGTGACACGCCGGGAATCAGCGCCACCGCCTGGGAAATGCCGATCCAAAGGGCGTCGCGCGTGCCGAGCTGGCCCGTGTCGCGGCGCCGGGCGCCGGCCCGGTCCGCCCACCACAGGAGCAGGCCGAACAGGATGGAGGTGGTGCCGATGAGCGCCGGGTTGCGCGCTGCCGTCTCCACCCAGTCCTTGGCCAGCAGCCCGGCGAGCCCCACCGGAATGGTGGCCAGCACCACCAGCCAGCCCATCCGCGCCGCCTCGCGTCTGGCCGCGTCCACGGGGGCGGCGCCGCGCACGCTGCCCCCCCAGGCGCGGGCGATGGCGACCAGGTCGTGGCGGAAATAGCCGCACACGGCGGTGAGCGTGCCCAGGTGCACCACCATGTCGAACGCCAGCCCCTGATCGGGCCAGCCAAGGACCCAGGGTACCAGGATCAGGTGGGCCGAGGAACTGATGGGCAGGAACTCGGTGAGGCCCTGCACCAGCGCCAGCACCACCGCCTGGAGGATGGAAACGTCGCCCATGTCAATGGTCCGGAAGAAGGGTGGAAACGTTGCCCATGTCAGTCGTCCAGCGGGATCTCTTGCGGGGTGCCGAACGGCGCCAGGGCCGCCTTGAGCTGCTCCCGGTCACCCACCGCGTGGATGGCCATGCGCTCCGGCACCAGGTGGGCGCGGGCGACGCGCAGCATGTCGTCGGCGGTCACCGCCAGGGTGCGCGTCTTGATGTTCTGCAACTCGTCGGCGGGCAGGCCCCAATAGTCGAGGTACATGCGCCGGTTGACCACCTCGCCGGGGGTGTCGCTGGTGAACACGAAGGCGTTCAGGAACGCCTCCTTGGCCGCCGCCAGCTCCGCCTCCGGCACCGGCTCCGTGCGCAGGCGGCGCACCTCTTCGAGCATGAGGTGCAAGGCCTGGCCGACCTGGTCCGGCCGGGTGCGCACCGCCATCAGGAAGGTGCCCCGGTCCAGGTGGCCGGGCGTGTAGGCGCTGCCCACGGAATAGGCCAGGCCGTGCCGGGTGCGCACCACGTTGAACAGGCGGCTGCGGAAGCTGTCGCCCCCCAGGATGCGGTTGGCCAGGGCCAGGGCGAAATAGTCCGGATGGTAACGGTCGATGCTGAGCTGGCCGACGCGCACGGACACCTGGGTCACGTCGCGGTGGGTGAAGGCCACCTGGCCCACGTCCTCCGTGGGCAGGCGCGGCGGTTCCGGCAGCGGCTCCGGCGTCGTGCGCCAGTCGCCGAAGGCCGCCTCGATGGCCACCACCATCGCGTCGCGGTCGAAGTCGCCGACGATGGCCAGCCGCGTGCGCGACGGGTGGAAGAAGCCCTGGTGGAAGGCCGTCAACCGCTCGCGGGTGACCGCCTCCACGTCCGCCTCCTCGGGGAACCAGGCGTAGGGGTGGTCGGCCCCGTACAGCAGTTTGGCGAACGCGCGGCGGCTGATCTGGGCCGGGTTGTCGTTGCGGCGCCGGATGTCCTCGATGGCGGCGGCCTTGCGGGCCTCCAGCCGCTCCGCGTCGAAGCGCGGCCGGCGCAGCATGTCGGCGAAATGGCCCAGCGCCTCCGGGAAGGTGCGGGTGAGGGTGTCCAGGGTGGCCGTGGCGTTGTCGTCCCCCACGGCGCTGCCCATCTCGATGGCGGCGAACTGGAGCGCCTCGTCCAGCGCGTCCGGCCCCAGGTCGCCGGCGCCGCCGGTGCGCAGCAGGGCCCCGGTGAAGGCGGCCACCTCCTGCCCGCCCGGCCCCGCGTACACGGCGCCGGCCTGGATCAGGGCGCCGATGTGGATCCGCGGCAGGTCCCGGTCCGGCAGCAGGTACAGGGTCATGCCGTTGTCCAGGGTGACCACGTCGATGGGCGGCTCGGTGATCTCCACCGGGTCGAAGGTCATGGTGCGTGGGTCGGGCAGGGCGGCGCAGGCTGACAGCAGGGCCGCGAAGAGCAGCGCCAGCAGCGCCGATGGCCGGTGGGGATGTCTCATCGGTCGCCCTCCCCGGCGGGTGCATCCGGGTGGGTTGGCACCAGCTCCGCGACGATGCGCCGGTTTGGGTCGAAACAGCCCCGCGCCACCCGCATCACGTCGTCCGGGGTGACGGCGGCGATGCGTTGCTGCATGGTGAACAGCAAGCGCCAGTCGCCGGCCACCGCCTCCGAGTAGGCCAGGGACTGGGCCATGCCCGCGTTGTTTCCCAGGCGGCGGATGAGGGCCGCCTCCGCCTGGTTTTGCGCCATGGTCAGCTCGCGGGCCGTGACCGGCTCGGTCTTGAGGCGCTCCAGCTCCTCCTGGAGGGCCGCCTCCACCTCCGCCGTGGTGTGCGGGTGGCGCGGCGTGGCGTTCAGCACGAACAGGTTGGGCGCCCGGTAGCCGGGCACGCCGCCGCCGGTGGTGACGCCGGTGGCGATCCGCGCGTCCAGCACCAGGCGCCGGTGCAGGCGGCTGGAGGGGCCGTCGGAGAGGATGATCTGGATCACGTCGAACACCACGTCGTCCGGGTCGGTGACCGCCGGGCGGTGGAAGGCCATGGAAAGCTGCGGGTTGGCGTCGTGGCGCACCGTCACCCGGCGCTCGCCGTCGACATCCGGTTCCACCGTGTGCGGCGCCGGGGGCGCGCCGCGCCTGGGCAGGCGCCCGAAGCTCCGCTCCACCAGGCGGATGGCCTCGTCCGGATCGAAGTCGCCCACCAGGGCGATCACCGTGTTGGCGGGCACGTAGTAGCGGGCGAAGAACGCCGCCGCCTGGGGGCGGGTGAGATGGTCCAGGTCGGAAGGCCAGCCGATGGTGGGGTTGCCGTAGGGATGGGCCACGAAGGCGCTGGCCAGCAGCGCCTCGTAAAGCCGGCCGCCGGGGTTGTCGTCCACGCGCATGCGGCGCTCCTCCAGCACCACGTCGCGCTCCGCGTAGAACTCGCGCAGCACCGGGTTGGCCATGCGGTCCGCCTCGATGGCCGCCCAGAACGGCAGGCGGTTGGCGGGGAAGCTCACGTAATAGGTGGTCACGTCGGCGCCCGTGCTGGCGTTCAGGCCGGTGGCGCCCTGGCGCAGGTACAGGTCGCCGAACTGGTTGGGCACCACCAATGTCCGCGCCCGCTCGCTCAGGGTGGCGATGCGCCCGTCGAGGGCCGCCAGCGCCTCCGGGTCCGGTGCGGGGGCGGCGGCCGCGCGCTCCAGCACCAGCCGGTCGATCTCGTCGAGCAGCGGCGCCTCGGCCCTGGCATCGGTGACGCCGATGCGGCGCGTGCCCTTGAAGGCCATGTGCTCGAACAGGTGGGCGATGCCCGTGGCGCCGGACGGCTCGTCGGCGCTGCCCACCCGGTAGGTGATGACCGACGAGATCACCGGTGCCTGGTGGCGTTCCACCATGAGCAGGGTCAGGCCGTTGTCCAGGACGTGGCGGCGCACCTCGGGCTGGATGTCGTAGGCGGCGGCCGCGCCGTGCCCGGCCAGGCACGGCAGCAGCGCGGCCAGCAACAGGGCCAGGGGGCGGAACACCGCCGTCACCGGCCGCCCTCCGCTTGGGCGGGGCCGCCGTTCAAGCCCGCCACCACCGGAATCAGGGCGGCGATGTGGTCCAGCAGGAAGTCGGGCGCCGCCGCCGCCAGCTCCGCGGGGTTGCCCAGGCCGCAGGTGAGCAGGGCGCAGGGCACGCCGGCGGCGCGGGCAGCGCCCACGTCCGGCAGGCCGTCGCCGACCATGAGGGCCTCCTCCGGCGCCACCCCGAAGTGCGCCAGCGCCGCGTGCAGGATGGCCGGATCGGGCTTCAGGTACGGCGTGCTGTCGCCGCCCAGCACCAGCCCCACCCGCGGCCCCAGGCCCAGGTTGCGCACCACCCCCGCCGTGTACTGCATGGGCTTGTTGGTGACGATCGCCTGGTGCAGGTGGCCGAAGGTGGCCAGCACCTCGTCCACGCCCGGATAGAGGGTGGTGTGGTCGGTGAGGTGGTTCAGGTAGTGGGCGCGGAACACCTCGATGGCGTGGTCCAGCTCGGCGGTGTTGTGCTCGCCGCCCACCGCCTTGGCCAGCAGCGGGCGGACGCCGTTGCCGACGAAGGTGTACAGCTCCCCGTGCGGCCGCTCCGGCAGCCCCAGGTCGGCCAGGGTGCGGTTCACGGCGCGGGCCAGGTCTTCCTTGGAATCCACCAGGGTGCCATCCAGATCGTACAGGATCAGTTTTACGGGCATGTGTGCGTGAACGGGTATGGAAACGGGAATGCGGATTACAGGTGCGGTTTGACAATCACGATGCGGCCCGCCTGCACGCGCAGGTCGAACAGCTGGATCAGGCCGCCAAAGCGGCCCGGAACGATGCGGAAGCCGATGTACTGGTCGATGTTGGTGCTGGGGGCGCCAACGGCCAGCTCGTCCACCCCGTCATTGTCCAGGTCGCCGGCGGCGAGCGCAAGGCCGAAGCCCTCCTGCCCCTTGGCCTGGGGGGCCACCACCCGCCCCGTGTACAGCGGACGGGAAGCGGTGGTTCCCTGGTACAGGAACACGGCGCCCACGTGGGTGATGGTGCGCGCCGCATAGAACGGCGCGCCCACCGCCAGGGAGGGCGGGCCGGTGGCCGAAAGCTGGGCGACGGCCAGGGTTTCGCCGAAGTGCATGTCGATCTGGCGCAGCGGCGGCACCAGCACCTCGGGCGCGGCGACGGTGAACCCGGCGCCGCCGTCGTACAGGCTCACGTCGCCGGACTCGTGGGTGACGCGGTTGCCGAACGGGTCCAGGAACACGCCGTTGGTGAAGCTGCGGAACGGCGCGCCCACCGCCAGCTCGTCCGCCGCGTCGCTGGCGATCAGGTTGCCCACGGCGAGGCTCATGCCGAAGCCGGAATAGTGGCCGGTTGGCGGCGTGACCGGGTCGGCCACGGTCAGCGGCGTGGTGGCCGAAAGCGCGGCGCGCAGGGCGGCGGCGGGCCGGTTCCAGTTCTGGCCGGGGTTGGCCGGGTTCGTCGGCTCCGGCTTGAAGCCGTACACGATGCCGTCGTTGTGCAACAGCGGGTGGAGGCCCTCCGGGTCGCGCCCCGGGGCGCCCACGAACAGCTCCAGCTTGCCGTCGCCCGCCACGTTGCCCACCGCCATGGCGCTGCCGAAATAGGCCCCCGGACGCGGGACCGGCTCGGTCAGGACCACGCGTTCCACCCCCGGGCGCCAGTCGCCGGTGAGGGTGGGCGGTGCGAACAGCACCTCCACCAGGCCGGCGTCGCGCACCCCGGCCACGTCGGCGTGGGGGGCGCCCACGATCAGGTCGGTGCGGCCGTCGGCATTGATGTCCTGGGCCAGCAGGCGGTAACCCCAGCGGGTGTTGGCCAGGTTGCGCGGCAGGGCCGGGTTTGACGGCCAGATGGCGTTGCCCGCCAGATTCACCGCCGTGTCGGCGATGTTCAGGCGCAGCGCGCTGGGCACCAGGGTGTCCTGGTAGGTGCCGATGTTGCCGTCCGCATCCATGAAGTAGATGTCGACGAAGCCCACCTGGGCCTGGGGGTCGGTTTGCGTCGTGCCCGCCGCCACCTCGGACGAGCCGAACGGCGCGGCGATGGCCAGGTCGGTGTTGCCGTCGCCGTCGAAATCGCCGTGCACCACCTGGGCGCCCCAGCCGGTGCGCTCCGCGCCCTGGGCTCCGTAGAGTTGCAGCGCGGCGTAAGGCCGGTCCGGGTAGCCGTCGTGGGGATAGGAATTGATGCGCGGCGTCACGCCGCTGTTCACCGCGCGGAAGCCCCCCACCACGGACTGGTGGGCTGCGAACGGATCGTTGGCGAAGCGCCCCATGGGCGCGATGTCGACGGCGCTGCCGAAGTTGATGCCCTCCTCCGGCAACCCCAGCAGGATCTGGCCGCTGCCGTCGTTCAGGGGGGTGATTTCCGGTGCCGCGAGGGCCGAAACGTGGTCCACCAGCTCGATGCGGGTGATGCCCCATTGGGTGGGGTGCAGCTTGTCGCGGGCGCGCACCAGCACGCCCCGGTCCAGGGGGTCGGCAATGGTGGCCGGCGGCGTGTACACCCCCTTGCTGGTCACGGTGCCGATGCCGCCCACCACCTCCCACAGGTCGGCGATGCCGCCGTTGATGCTGAGCTGGTCCACGCGGCTCTCGTTGCCGCTCATGGCCAGCACCGCCCGGGGCGGGTTGAGGGTTACCCGGCCGGGCGGGTTGTCGAGCAGCACGTGCAGGCTGCCGGCGCCGGGCACGCCGCCGACACCCTGGGCCGGCGCGCCCACCAGCAGGTCCATCAGGCCGTCGCCGTTCAGATCGGTCCGCGCCAGGGCGGCGCCGAAACGGGCGGCCGGCAGTGGCGTGGCCGGATCGAACACGCGCATGTGGGTGAACTCGGCCTCGCCGTCCGTGTAGTAGGTGACCACCGATCCGGTGCCGGAGGGGTTGCCGATGCCCACGGTGATGTCGGGCAGCAGGTCGCCGTTGACGTCATCGAGGGACAATGCCGATCCGAAGGCCTGGCCGGCGCTGGCGGCCGTGTCGCGCAGGTGGGTGGCGAACTGGAACCCGCCCATGCCATTGGCGAGAAAGACCATGACCGCGCCGGCATTGGGCCGCGAGGCCCCCAGGGTGACCGGCTGGCCGGGGGCCGCCACGACCAGGTCGCTGGTGGCGTTGTAGGTGAAATCCGCCGTCGCCACCCGCTCGCCAAAGCGGGCGCCACCCGCCGGCGCCGGCGAGGCGACCTCGGTGACCTGGTCCAGATAGCGGGTCACCCCCGCCACCGGCCGGTCGGTGAGCGCCACCACGCGGCCGGCTCCGGCCAGGGGCACGCCGCCCTGGGTTACCGTTGCGCCGGGCATGCCCACGATCAGGTCGTTCACCTGGGTGGCCTCGGCGGGCAGGCCCAGCCGTGAACAGTCGTTCAGGCAGGCGGCGGCGAGGCTGGCGCCGAATCCGGCGCCGGCCTCGGGCACCGCCGCGGAGCGCACCAGTGACGGCTGACGGGTGAGCACGATCGGGTCGGTGGCGGCGTCGGTCACGGTGACCAGGTGCACCCGCCCGGCTCCCGCCAGGCCGCTGATGGGGGTGCCCGGCGCGCCCACGGCGATCAGGTTGTCGGCGGAGCCGTCGAAGTGGCCCAGCGCCAGCGCGGCGCCAAACCGGTCGCCGCTGCCGGGGGCGGGCGTGCCGATGCTGCCGGCCTTGGCGAAGGCGCCCCCCGCGAATCCGGCGAACACGTGGGTGGCTCCGCTGCCCGGCTCGCCCACGATCAGGTCGGGCAGGCCGTCGCCGTCCACGTCGTCGAGCAGCAGGGCGGTTCCGAACGCGCCACCGCTCGCCGGCGCCGGCGCCGTGAGGGTGGTGGGCGCAGTCGAGAAGCCGTTGCCGTCGAAGCTGCCGATCCACACCCGGCCCGCGCCCGCGGCCACGCCCACGTCCGCCGCCGGGGCGCCGACGATCACCTCCACCAGGCCGTCGCCGTCCAGGTCGCCGGTGACGAGGGCGGTGGCGAACGCCCCCGAGCCGAAGGTGGTGGCCGCATCCTGGGTGGAGCTGGGCGCGAACACGTTGACGGTGGCCTGGCTGCTGGTGAGCGGGTCGGCCACGCTGGTGGCGATGATGCGCGCCTCGGTGATGGGCACCGCCGGGGCGACGTAGCGGCCGGTGCTGGAGATGGTGCCGCCGCCCACCGCCGGGCTGACCGCCCAGGTCAACGCCTTGTTGGGTGAACCGGTGACGGTGGCCTGGAAGGTCAGTTCCTGGCGGGGGAGGATCAATTGGTGCGTGGGGTTGATCGCGATCCGCACGTCCACCCCCTCGGCCCTGACCGGGAGCTTGTAGACCGGATTGAACGCGTCGTTGCTCGCGATGGACAGGTGCGCGCTGACGCTGGCGGCCGCCGTCGGCGCGAAGGTGACCCGGATCAGGGCGCTGCCGTCCCTGGGAATGGGGGACAGGGACGTGCGGTCGACGGTCAGCTGCGGGTCGCTGGGGGTGATGCCGGTGACCACCAGGTCCGCGCTGCCCAGGTTGGTGATGGTGATGGTCCTGCTGGGCGGCGTGGCGCGCACCGACACGAAGCCGAAATCCACCGGCAGCGGCGTGGCGCTGAGCAACGCCAGGGGGAGCGACGGGGCGGGCGCGGTCTGCGCGTGGGCGCGCGCCGGGCCGAAGGCGCCCGCCAGCAGGCACGCCACGGCGGCGCAGGCAAGGAGCGGGCGGACGAATGGCGGAACGGCGTGGCGCACCGGTTAATTATACAGGCCTCCCCGCAAATCCCGGCCGTTGCACCGCAACCCGGTTGACCCGCACGCCCGAAACAGTGAAAATATGGTGCTTTTTTAAGGCCTCCCAGGGTCGCCCCGACCAACGGCGTAACGCATGCAATCCAACTTCGGCAACAGCCATTCCGGCGCTTCCGCCCCCGGCGCGCTGCGCGTGCGGCGCCTCGTCCCGGCGGCGCGCCTCCCCCGGCGGGTGGAGGCCGGCGCCGCCGGTTACGACCTGTACGCCTGCGGCGACCAGGAGGGGCGGCTCATCGCCACCGGCATCGCCCTGGAGATTCCGGCCGGCTGGGTGGGTATCGTCAAGGACCGTTCCGGAGTGGCCCTTTCCGGCCGTGGTTTCACGGTGGCCGGGGTGATCGACAGCTCGTACCGAGGAGAGATCAAGATCGTTTTCGACCGCGACATCAAGGTGCAGGACGGCGAGCGCATCGCGCAGCTGGTCATCGTGCCGCATTTTTCCGGCGAGGTGATGGAGGCGGATACCCTGTCCGACACGGCCCGCGGCGGCGGCGGCTTCGGCTCCAGCGGGCGGGGCACCCATGACTGACGGCGCCAGGCTCGACATCGCCACGCCCCAGGACTACCTGGTGATCGAGGACAACGCCACGCTGGCGAACTTTGTCGTGGTCCTGGGCCGCTGCCCCGTGGTGGCGGTCGACATCGAGTCGAACTCGTTGCACCACTACACCGAGCGGGTGTCGCTGATCCAGGTGACCGGCCGCGACGGGGACGGCGTCTGCCACCATGCGGTGATCGACCCCCTCGCGGACGTCGAGGTGCCCATGCTGGGGCCGCTGCTGGCCGACCCGGAGGTGGTGGTGGTGTTTCACGGCGCCGATTTCGACGTGGTGTCGCTGAAGCGTGATTACGGCTTCACCATCCACAACATCTACGACACCATGATCGCCGCCCGCGCCGCCGGCATCGAGCGCTTCGGCCTGGCCGACCTGGTGCAGCGCTACTACGGCGTGACCCTGAACAAGAAATTCCAGAAGCACGACTGGTCGGAGCGTCCGCTGGGCAAGGACGCCCTGGACTATGCCCACCTGGACACACGCTACCTGCCCGAGATCATGGACGAGCTCAAGCGGCTGGTCCTGGAGGGGGGGCGCGACGATCTGGTGGCCGAGGAATGCGTGCTCATCGAGTCGCGCAACTGGGCGCCGCGGGTGGCGCCGGAGGAGGCGTTCCTCACCGTCAAGGGGGCGAACCGCCTGCCGGAGGACGCGCAGCGGGTGCTGCGGGAGGTCCACGCCTGGCGCGAGAAGGTGGCCGAAAAACGCGACTGGCCGCCGTTCAAGGTGATGGGCACCGACCTGCTGCTGGCCATCTCCAGCGCCGCGCCGGATACCGCCCAGGCGCTGGAGCACATCGCCGGCAGCCGCAACCGCATGGTGCGGCGCTACGGCCCGGAGCTGATCGAGGCGGTCGCCGCCGGCAAGGCCACCACCGACAAGCTGCCGCGCCTCAAGAACGCCAAGGGGCGCCGCTACACGCGGGAGGACGATCTGCTGTTCAACCGCCTGCGCGAATGGCGCAACGCCCAGGCCGAGCGCGAGGCGGTGGAGCCGTCGATGGTGGTGGGCAACCAGGTGCTCAAGGAGGTCAGCGCCCTGCGTCCCAGGGATGAGGCCGCGCTGGCGGCCGTCCCCGCCATCCGCCGCTGGCAGGCGCGGCGTTACGCGGCCGCGCTCACCGCGCAGGTGGCCGCCTTCGAGGCGGACGAGGCGGGCGGGGCGAACGCCGGCGCCTGAGCGGTTTTTTCCAAAGGATTTTCAGGAGTTCGAGATGGGTCTGCTGGATGGGAAGAGGGGGGTCATCCTCGGGGTGGCCAACGCCAAGTCGATCGCCTACGGCATCGCCAGCTCGTTGCGCCGCGAGGGTGCGGAACTGGCGCTCACCTACCTGAACGAGGCGGTTGAAAAACGCCTCCGCCCGTTGGCCGACGAGCTTCAGGCGTCGCTGGTGCTGCCCTGCGACGTGGGCGCCGAGGGGCAGGTGGAAGCCGCCATGCGCCAGGTGGGCGAGCACTTCGGCCAGATCGATTTCGTGGTGCACTCGGTGGCCTTCGCCCAGAAGGACGACCTCAAGAACCCGCTGCTCATGACCACCCGCGAGAACTTCCTGCTCTCCCTCGACATCAGCGCCTACTCGTTCATCTCCGTGTGCCGCCATGCGGCGCCGTACATGAGCAGCGGCGCCAGCGCGCTGACCCTCACCTTCTACGGTGCCGAGAAGGTGATGCCCAACTACAACGTGATGGGCGTGGCCAAGGCGGCGCTGGAGGCCTCGGTGCGCTATCTGGCGCAGGATCTGGGGTCGCGCAACGTGCGCGTCAACGGCCTGTCCGCCGGGCCCATCAAGACCCTGGCGGCCTCCGGCATCGGCGATTTCCGCAGCATCCAGACGCGCGCCGCCGAGCGGGCGCCCCTGGGCCGGGTGGTGACCATCGACGAGGTGGGCGACGCGGCCGTTTACCTGCTGTCGCCCCTGGCGCGCGGCGTGACCGGCGAAATCCACTACGTGGACGCGGGCTACAACGTCATCGGCATGTAGCGTGACCACCGACGCGGCCTGGATGCGGCGCGCCCTGGCCCTGGCCCGGCGCGGCCTGGGGCGCACCGCCCCCAACCCGCTGGTGGGCGCGGTGGTGGTCAGGAACGGCAAGGTGGTGGGCGAGGGCTACCACCGCGGCCCCGGCACCCCCCACGCCGAGATCCACGCCCTGGCCGCCGCCGGCCGCGCCGCCCGGGGCGCCACCCTCTACGTTACCCTCGAACCGTGCGGCCACACCGCCAAGCGCACCCCGCCGTGCGCGCCGGAGGTGATCCGCTCCGGCGTGAAGCGCCTGGTGGTGGGCATGGTGGACCCCAACCCGAAGGTGGCGGGGCGCGGCATCAGGGCCATCGCGGCCACGGGCATCGAGGTGTCGGTGGGGGTGGAGGATGCCGCCTGCAAGGCCCTCAACGCCCCCTACGCGCGGGTGATGGAACGCGGCCTGCCGTGGGTCACCCTCAAGTTCGCCCAGACCCTCGACGGCAAGGTGGCCACCGCCACCGGCGAATCCAGGTGGATCACCGGCGAGGTGGCGCGTCGTCACGGCCACCGGCTGCGCGACCGGCACGAGGCCATCATGGTGGGCATCGGTACCGTGCTGGCCGACGACCCGGAGCTCACCTGCCGGGTGCGCGGCGGGCGCGACCCGTTGCGGGTGGTGGTGGATGCCAACCTGGCCACGCCGCCCACGGCGCGCGTGTTGACGCCGGGCGCCCAGGCCCCTACCATCCTGGCGTGCGTGGCCGACGCCAGCATCGGCCAGGGCAAGGCGCTGGCCCGGGCCGGCGCCGAGGTGCTGCGCCTGCCCGCCCGCAACGGCCGGGTGGACCTGACGGCGCTGCTGGCCGGGCTGGCCGCGCGCGGCGTGCACCGGGTGCTGTGCGAGGGGGGCCCCACCCTGGCGGCGGAGCTGCTGCGGCTGGGCCTGGTGAACCGGGTGGCCTGCTACGTGGCCCCCGCCGTGATGGGCGGCGACGACGCCCGCGGCAGCGTGGCCGGCCGCTCGCCGGCGGCCCTGGCCGACCGGGTGGCGCTGGGCCCCTTCGCCGTGCGGCGGCTGGGCAAGGACCTGTTGTTGGAGGCGGACGTTCTGGACAAGGCGCCGCCGGAACGCTTGGAGAGGTGAACATGCGCAAATGGCCCGTCGCTGCCCTGGTCTTGGCTTTCGTGCTGGCCCTGCTGCCGGCCCGGATGGCCCACGCGGACGACATCGCCCTGCAGAAGATCATGCGCAACGCCCTGTACGGCGGCGCCGTGGGCGCCCTGGTGGGCACCGCCATGCTGGCCTTCGCGGATCGCCCGTCCGACCATCTCAACTTCATCACCAATGGCGCCGCCGCCGGCGTGCTGATCGGCGCCGCCTGGGGGATCTATGACTCCCAGACCGCCTACGTGTCGCTGGAGCATGGGGCGGTTCACACCGCCATGCCCACCCCGGTGCTGCACCGCGAGCGGCCCTCCCTGGCCGGCGTCGGGTCGGGCGGGGTGATGCTGTCCGCCAACCTGCTGGGGGTGCGCTTCTAGGCGCCCCCCGGGAAGCCGGGGAGAACGTCCATGCTGATCGGCATCCCCAGGGAGATCAAGGACCACGAGTTCCGGGTGGCGCTGCCGCCGGACGCGGTGGCGCAGCTCACCGCCGCCGGGCACCCCGTGCGCGTGGCGCGGGGCGCCGGTGCCGGCAGCGGCTTCGATGACGATGCCTACCGGGCCGCCGGGGCGGATGTCTGCGCGCAGGAGGAGGCCTTTGGCGCCGACCTGGTGCTCAAGGTCAAGGAGCCCCAGCCCACCGAGATCCCCCTGTTCGGGCCGGAGCAGACTCTGTTCACCTTCCTGCACCTGGCGGCGGACCGGGAGCTGACCCAAAACCTGCTCGCCACCGGCGTCACCGCCATCGCCTACGAAGCGGTGCAGGCGGCGGACGGCCGCCTGCCCATCCTCGCCCCCATGAGCCAGGTGGCCGGGGCGCTGGCGGTGGTGGTGGGGGCCAATCTGCTGCAACGCCGCCACGGCGGGCGCGGCGTGTTGCTGCCCGCCATCGACGGCGTGCCGGCGGGCCGCGTGACCGTGCTCGGTGCCGGCGTGGTGGGCACCCACGCCACCCGCGTGGCCTGCGGCATGGGCGCCCGGGTGACGGTGCTGGACCGCTCCGGCGCGGCGCTCACGCGCATCGCCCACGACTTTCCCGCCGCCCGCACCCTGCCCAGCACCCCGGAATCCCTCGCCACCTGCCTGATGGAGACCGACCTGCTGGTGGGGGCGGTGCTGATCCCCGGCGCCCACGCCCCCAGCCTGGTGACCCGCGCCATGGTGCGCGCCATGCCCAAGGGCAGCGTGATCGTGGACGTGGCCATCGACCAGGGCGGCTGCGTCGAGGGCATCCGCGCCACCAGCCACAGCGATCCAGCCTACGCGGCCGACGGGGTGATCCACTGCGCCATTCCCAACCTGCCGGGGGTGGTGCCGCGCACCTCCACCCTGGCGCTGGCGGCGGCCACCATGCCCTATATCAAGACCCTCGCCGGCCACGGCTGGCGCGCCGCCGCGCGGCTCGACCCGGCGCTGAAGGCGGGAATTCGCATGACCGGCGGTAAATTGAGTCACCAGGGCATTGCGGATGCGTTCCGCCTACCCTATAATGCCGCATTCTGAATCCGAGTGATTCTCGGGGCGTAGCGCAGTCCGGTAGCGCACACCGTTCGGGACGGTGGAGTCGGAGGTTCAAATCCTCTCGCCCCGACCACTTTCCTCCCTGCATCGCATCTGTTTGCTGTCAGCCCGCGCGGTGCCAGGGCGGAGGTGTGTCGCGCCCGTGGGGCGCGACCCCCCAAAACAAAACGGCCGGCCCGTTGCCGGACCGGCCGTTTCGATTGCGCGAGAATTCCCCTAGTGCCGTTGCAGGGTGCAGCTGATCTCGTAGTCCAGCAGCTTCGTGATCTGCGGGTTGGGGCCGCACAGCAGGCAGTGGGGGTTCTTCTTGTACTTCACCTTCATGAACTCCATCTCCAGGGCGTTGTAGACCAGCAGCTTGCCGGCCAGCACGTCGCCCTGGCCCAGGATGAGCTTGATGGTCTCGGTGGCCTGGAGGATGCCCACGGTGCCCGCCAGCACGCCCAGGATGCCCGCCTCCTGGCACGACGGCACCAGGTCCGCCGGGGGCGGCTCCGGGTACAGGCAGCGGTAGCACGGGTCGGTGGGCAGGTGGCCGCGCAGCACGGTCACCTGGCCGTCGAAGCGGAACATGGAGCCGGACACCAGCGGCTTTTTCAGCATGAAGCAGGCGTCGTTCATCAAAAAGCGGGTGGGGAAGTTGTCCGACCCGTCCATGACGATGTCGTAGTCCTTGATGATGTCCAGCACGTTGGCGCTGGTGATGCGCTCCTCCACCGTGTTGATGGTGATGTTGGGGTTGACGGCATGCAGGGTTTCCCGGGCCGACACCACCTTGGGGCGCCCCACGTCCGGCGTGGTGTGCAGGATCTGGCGCTGGAGGTTGGAAAGATCCACCACGTCCAGGTCGACGATGCCCAGGGTGCCCACGCCGGCCGCCGCCAGGTACAGGGCGGCGGGCGAGCCCAGGCCGCCGGCGCCCACCATGAACACCTTGGCGTCCTTCAGCTTCTGCTGCCCCGCGCCGCCCACCTCCTTGAGGATGATGTGGCGGCTGTAGCGCTCGATCTCTTCTTCGGTAAAGCTCATAACCACTCCATTGCCGGTTCCGGCCCGTTTCATCGAGCCGGGGGCGTTATTCGATGACGTTGCGCTCGATCGGGTCCACCCCCACGCCCAGGGCGATCATGCGCTTCACGGCCGCGTCGATCTCGGCGTGGGTGCCGGACAGGGACAGGTCCATGGTGCCCACCCCTTCCTGGATGTCGGCGCGGCGGATGTTGAACTCCACCTCGTGTTCCCGGGCGATGCGGCACAGCACCGGCTCGGTGACCGAGGTGCGCGGGAAGGTGAGGTGGAAGCGCAACGCGTGCCGTTCCACGGTCACGCGCCCCCGGCGATGGCCGGGACGATGGACACCAGGTCGCCGTCGGCGAGCCGGGTGTCGGGCCCGTCGAGGAAGCGGATGTCCTCGTCGTTCAGGTAGATGTTGACGAATGGCCGGATGCCGCCCGTCTCGTCGCACAGCCGTGCCTTGAGGCCCGGGTGGCTGGCCTCGATATTGTCGATGATGGCGGCGATGGTCGCCCCCTGGGCGGGGACGTCGCTGCTTCCCCCGGTCAGCTTGCGCAGCGGGGCGGGAATGCGAACGGTGACAGCCATGGTATGTGTCCCTATCCTAACGGTCGAATCAACGGGAACGGGGCCTGTCAGCCACGACCGGCGGCCTTGGCCTGGGCGACGCTCGCCCCCTTGTCCTCCAGGGAGAACTTGTTCTCGAAGTCGGTGAGGGAGGGGGAGATGCGCACCACGTCGCCCACCTTGCCCTGCACCGCCTCCTGGGTCTTGAGGCCGTTGCCGGTGATGTAGGCCACCACCACATCGTCCTTGCCGAAGGTGCCCGCCTCGGCCAGCTTCCTCAGGCAGCCGATGGTGACGCCGCCGGCGGTCTCGGCGAAGATGCCCTCGCACTCGGCCAGCAGCTTGATGCCCTCGACGATCTCGTCGTCGGAGACGTGGGCCATGCGGCCGTCCGTCTCCTGGGCGGTCTTGAGGGCGTAGAAGCCGTCCGCCGGGTTGCCGATGGCCAGGCTCTTGGCGATGGTGTCGGGCTTCACCGGCCGGACGAAGGCGCGCCCCTCCTCGAAGGCGCGGGCGATGGGCGAGCAGCCGGTGGCCTGGGCCCCGTGCATGCGCGTGGGGTGCTCGTCGATGATGCCCAGCTTGGCCAGCTCGGTCAGGCCCTTGCGGATCTTGGTGTACAGGGAGCCCGAGGCCATGGGCGCCACCACGTGGTCGGGGGCGCGCCAGCCGAGCTGCTCGGCGGTCTCGAAGGCCAGGGTCTTGGAGCCCTCGGCGTAGTAGGGGCGGACGTTGATGTTGACGAACGCCCACGGGTATTCGGAGGCGATTTCCGAGCAGAGACGGTTCACGTCGTCGTAGTTGCCGTCCACCGCCAGCACCGTGGGGTTGTACACCAGGTTGCCCAACACCTTGCCCGCCTCCAGGTTGGAGGGGATGAACACGTAGCAGCCCAGGTTGGCCTCGGCCGCGTGGGCCGACACCGAGTTGGCCAGGTTGCCCGTGGAGGCGCACGCCACGGTCTTGTAGCCGAACTCGCGGGCGCGGCTGATGGCCACCGACACCACCCGGTCCTTGAACGACAGGGTGGGGTGGTTGACCGTGTCGTTCTTGACGTAGAGGTGGTTCAGGCCCAGCTTGCGGCCCAGGTTCTTGGCGTGCACCAGCGGCGTCATGCCCACGTGCAGGCCCACCGTGGGCGGCCCGTCCACCGGCAGCAGGGCCGCATAGCGCCACAGGGACAGGGGGCCGGCCTGGATCGTCTCGCGGGTGAGGGTCTTGCCGATGGCGGCGTAGTCGTAGTCCACCTCCAGGGGGCCGAAGCAGAACTCGCAGACGTGGATCGCCTCGGCGGGGTAGGCGCTGCCGCATTCGCGGCACTTGAGCCCGAGGATTTTCGAGGTCGTTTTCGCGTTAACCATTTTCTATCGATCTCCCCACCGGCCTACAGGGCGCAGGCCCGCTGTTCCCCGTCCATCAGGTCGGTGATGGTGGGATGGTCGCCGCACACCGGGCAGTCCGGGTTGCGCTTCACCTTCACCTCGCGGATCTCGCTGTCCAGCGCCTGGTAGGTGAGCAGCCGGTTGGTGAGGCTGCGGCCGATGCCGAGGATCATCTTGAGCACCTCGGTGGCCTGGATGGTGCCGATCACCCCCGCCAACACGCCCAGCACCCCCGCCTCCTGGCAGGTGGGCACGGTGCCCTCCGGCGGCGCCTCGCGGAAGATGCACCGGTAGCAGGCGCTTTCGCGCGGGCGGATGGCCATCACCTGGCCGGAAAAGCGCAGGATGCCGCCGTGGATCAGCGGCTTGCCGGTGAGCACCGCCAGGTCGTTGATGAGGAACTTGCTGGCGAAGTTGTCGGTGCCGTCGATGATGTAGTCGTAACCGGCGACGATCTCGCGGGCGTTGTGGGCCATCAGCCGGTCGTGGTAGGTGACCACCTCCACGTCCGGGTTCATGAGGTTGACCTTTTCCCGGGCCGACTCGGCCTTGTGCACGCCCACGTCCTTGGTGTGGTGGATCACCTGGCGTTGCAGGTTGGAAAGGTCCACCACGTCGTCGTCGATGATGCCCAGCTTGCCGATGCCGGCGGCGGCCAGGTACATGGCGGCTGGCGCCCCCAGGCCGCCGGCGCCGACGATGAACACCGATGCCCGGCGGATCTTGGCCTGGCCGATGCCGCCCACCTCGGGCAGGATGATGTGGCGGCTGTAGCGCTCAATCTGTTCTTCGGTAAAATCCATGACTCGCTTCCATGCCGCTGGACGGGGCCGGCGTATCCGCGATTGGCCCCGGGCGCGGCTTAGATGTTGAAGTATTTCTCGATGCTGAAGTAGCGTTCGCCCGTATCGGGAAACAGGGTGACCACGCGTTTTCCCGGTCCCAGCTCCCGGGCCACCTGCATGGCGGCCAGGGCGTTGGCGCCGGAGGAGATGCCAACCAGCAGCCCCTCCATGCGGGCAAGCTGCTTGGCGGTCCGATAGGCGTCGTCGTCACCCACCTTGATGATGCGGTCGATGATGGCGCGGTTCAGCACCGGCGGCACGAAGCCCGCGCCGATCCCCTGGATCTTGTGCGGGCCCGGCTCGCCGCCGGACAGAACCGCGGAGGTCTCGGGCTCGACCGCGATCACCTGCACGCCCGGGATCCTTTCCTTCAGCACCTCGCCCACGCCGGTGATGGTGCCGCCCGTGCCCACCGCCACCACGAAGGCGTCGATGCGCCCCCCGGTGGCCTCGAGGATCTCCAGGGCGGTGCTCTTGCGGTGCGCCGCCGGGTTGGCCGGGTTCTCGAACTGGTTGGGCATGAAGTAGCTGGGGTTCTCCTCGCGCTGCCGCTCCGCCTCGCGGATCGCGCCGCGCATGCCCTCCCACGCGGGGGTGAGCACCAGCTGGGCGCCATAGGCCGACAGCAGGCTGGCGCGCTCCATGCTCATGCTCTCGGGCATTACCAGGATCAGGCGCAGGCCGCGCACCGCCGCCAGCATGGCCAGGCCGATGCCCGTGTTGCCGCTGGTGGGCTCGATGATGGTGCCGCCGGGCTTGAGCTGGCCGCTCTCCATCGCTGCGTCGATCATGCCCTCGCAGATGCGGTCCTTCACCGAGCCGCCGGGGTTGAAGTACTCCACCTTGGCGAGCACCTCGGCCATGCCCTTCTCCACCAGGCGGTTGAGGGGCACCATCGGGGTGTTGCCCACCATCGCGGCCACGTTGGGGAACAGCCCGCCGGCGCCGCCGCCCATGAAGAAGAGCAGCTCGAGCTTGTCGCCCTCGGCCAGGCGCGTGGTGTCGAACGCCTCGCGCGGCAGGATGGTGCCGTTCAGCTCGATGGAGACCATGCGCGGCTCGATCTCCCTGTGGGACAGCAGGCTGCCCACGGTGGCGCCGGCGGCGGCTTCCTCTTGTTTACCGTTGATCTTGATGCGAATCGACATGGTGCCTACGGATGCGTTGAATGGCGATATCGTGAGGCGCTTCCGGCGGCGCCGGTCGTGGCCCGGCACGGGGTTGCCGCCGGCCGCCTCGGGGATGAAACCAGACAGGGCCGAAAGTAACAAATTAATCGGCGAAATCTACCAGTTAAGCGGCCGGTTTGTCAATATCCGGCCGGGTGCCCGGTCGGCCCGGCCAGGCCCGCTCCGGCGCGCCGCCGGTGGGTGTCCGGGCCGCGGGGGGGATTTGCCGTTGACAGGGCGGCGGAGGCGCGGTTCTAATCAACCGGGCCCCGAAGCGGGGTGGGCCATCCCCATCTCCGCCGGTGCCCCGTGCCACATCCGACTCTCACCGCTTAGGAATCCGGGCCGCCCTAAGGCCGCGCCCGCGTAGCGCATTATGCCCCGAAACAACGGCCTGAGTCCCCTGGAGCGCCGCGCGGCCATGTCCCTGTCGGGCATCTTCGCGCTGCGCATGCTGGGGCTGTTCCTGGTCCTGCCCGTCTTTTCCCTGTACGCCAAGGGGCTGGAGGGGGCCACCCCCGCCACGATCGGCTTTGCCCTGGGCGCCTACGGCCTGACCCAGGCGCTTTTGCAGGTGGCCTTTGGCATGGCCAGCGACCGTTTTGGGCGCAAGCCGGTCATCACGCTGGGGTTGATCCTGTTCGCCACGGGCAGCTTCATGTGCGCCCAGGCGGATTCCATCAACGCCATGATCGTGGGCCGCATGGTGCAGGGCAGCGGCGCCATCGCCGCCGTCATCACCGCCATGATGGCCGACCTCACCCGCGAGGAGCACCGCACCAAGGCCATGGCCATGCTGGGCGGCTCCATCGCCCTGTCGTTCGCCTTCAGCGTGGTGGCGGGGCCGATCATCGGCGCCCGCTGGGGGGTGGACGTGATCTTCGAGATCGTCGGCACGTTGGCTACCCTGTCGATCCTGTTCCTGTGGGTGGTGGTGCCCAACCCGCCCCAGGTCAAGCACCACCGCGACATGGAGCTGACGCCGGCCGACCTGGCGGGCATTCTCGCCAACCCGGACCTGCGCCGCCTCAACCTGGGGGCGTTCGTGCTGCACATGGCGCTGACCGCCGTGTTCGTGTCGGTGCCGGTGCTGCTGGCCCAGAGCATCGATCACGCGCAGCTGTGGAAGGTGTATCTGCCGGTGATCCTGGTGAGCTTCGCGATCATGGTGCCGTCCACCATCCTGGCGGAGGTGAAGGGCTGGATCGTGCAGGTGATGCGCCTGGGCATCGCCCTGGTGGCCGTCAGCGCCGTGACGTTCCTGCTGGCGGACGACTCGGTGGTCGGGGTGATCGCCGGCCTCACCGCGTTCTTCATCGGCTTCAACATGCTGGAGCCGGTGTTGCCGTCGTTGCTCACCAAGTTCGCCCCGGCGGGGGCGCGCGGCACCGCCAGCGGCGTGTTCAGCACCTGCCAGTTCATGGGGCCGTTCGTGGGCGGGGCCGTGGGCGGCTGGCTGATGGGCATCAGCCACGCGGCGCTGTTCGGCTTCGTGCTGGTGGCGGCGCTGGTGTGGCTGGCGGTGGCCTGGGGCATGCGCGCGCCGATCCCCTACCGTCAGGTGGTGGTGCCGCTCACCGGCGCCGTGCTGGATGCGGGCCGGCTGACGGCGGCCCTCACCGCCCTGGCCGGGGTGGGCGAGGTGCGGGTGTTCGCCGCGGAGCGCGAGGCCCACGTGCGCTTCGTCTCCAAACAGGTGGAGGTGGACGCCATCTTCGAGGCGGTGCGCCGGGTGGAGGCGGATGCCGCCACATAAGCCCCCCGCTCCCGTGGTGGCCATCGACGGCCCCTCCGGCGCGGGCAAGAGCACCGTGGCCCGCGCCGTGGCCCGCGCCATGGGCCTGCTCTACCTGGACACCGGCGCCCTGTACCGCGCCATCGGCTGGAAGGCGGGCGAGACCGGCACCGACCCGGCGGACGCCGCCGCCATGGCCGCCCTGTGCGCGCGGGTTTCCGTCACCTTGCAGGCCGACGGCGCCGGCGGCAACCGCGTGCTGGTGGACGGGGAGGACGTGACCGACCGCATCCGCACCCAGGCGGTGGCCGCCCTGGCCTCCGCCGTGTCCGCCCAGCCGTGCGTGCGCCGGGCGCTCCTGGACCTGCAACGGGGGATGGGCAGACACGGCGGCGTGATCCTGGACGGCCGCGATATCGGCACGGTGGTGTTCCCCGACGCGGACGTGAAGATCTTCCTGGACGCCGACCCCGCGGAGCGCGCCCGGCGCCGTTACGACGAACTGGTGGCCAAGGGCCAGGCGGCGGATTTCCAGCAGATCCTGGCGGAGGTCAACGCCCGCGACCATGCCGACCGCACCCGCCCCATCGCCCCCCTCATCCAGGCCCCCGACGCGAGGGTGGTGGACACCACGGCCATGAGCGCCGACGAGGTGATCGCGCGCATCTGCGCCATGATCCGGAACGGATAGCGCCGGCCACGGCTTTTCCCGCTGAGTCGGCGTTGTCGGCTCGGCCAACATCCTCGACGTAGCGCTGCTACGCCTGCGGTGTTTTCCTCCCCTCCGCCTTGATCAGCGAAAAAATCCGAGGCCTCCGTCGGTTTGAGGGATTCCCAAGGCGGGCCGGTCCCTCAAGCCGAGTGGCTGGTGGTGTCGCCGTCGGGGTGTCCGTTCGCGTGGTGGCGCCTGACGTGGCCGCTTCATCCCTGGTGGCCCGCTCGGGCGTCGCGGCGGGCCGGGCCCGTCAGCCCTTGACCTGATAGATCGACTTGGTGCGGCTCTTCACGGACAGGAACGTGGAGATGAGGGTCACCACCGCCACCGGCAGGATCATGCGGTAGTCGTGGGTGAAGTCGAAGATGATGATGGTGGCGGTGATGGGGGCGTTGGCGATGGTGCCGAGCACGGCGCCCATGCCCACCACCGCGTAGGCGCCGGAGGAGCCGGTCATGCCCGGGAACAGGCTGTGCACCAGCGCGCCGTAGGCGCCGCCGGTCACCGCCCCCATGTACAGCGCCGGGCCGAACAGGCCGCCAAACCCGCGCGAGCCCAGGGTGACGGCGGTGACGAAGGCCTTCACGAACACCAGCGCCAGCAGCATGTGCCAGGCGAAATCCTCGTTCAGCGTGTGCTCCACGGCCTCGGTGCCGGTGCCGTACACGTGCGGGAAGAACACCAGGAAGCCGCCCACGATGGCGCCGCCGATGATGGGCTTGCCCCACTCCGGCACCGGCAGCGCGTCGAACGCCTTGCGGGTGCCGCGCAGGATGTTGGTGAAAAGAATGCCGACGACGGCCACCAGCACCGCCAGCCCCGCGTAGGTGCCGAATTCCCAGAACGACACCCAGTGGTAGCTGGGCACGTGGATCACCTCGGGCCCGACGAAGGTGGTGGACACGATGGCGCCGGTGGCCGATGCCAGGAAGATGGGGCTGGAGATGCGCAGGTGCATGTGCGACAGGATCACCTCCATGGCGAACGCCACGCCGCCGAACGGCGAGTTGAACACCGCCGCGATGGCCGCCGCCGCGCCGCTGCCGATCATGATCACCTTGATCTCGTCGCGCATCTTGTCGGGGATGCGGAACAGCCTGGTCATGGCCGCGCCGATCACCGCGCCGATCTCCACGCTGGGGCCCTCCTTGCCCAGCGCGCCGCCGGAGCCGAGGGTGATGCTGGCGCCGAACAGCTTGAGGAACGCCGCGCGCGGGCTCAACGGGTGGCGATTCTTGGCGTGCAGGGTCTGGATCACCTCGCCCACCCCGTACATGCGGATGGACTTGGGGATGAACGGGAACAGCACGGCCACCAGGCAGCCCCCCGCCACCGGCAGCAGGAACACCTGCCACCACGCCATGGCCTGGGTGAGGTAAATGGGATCGCCCTCGCCCAGCATGAGCGCCTGCACGTAGTTGATCATCCACACGAACAGCACCACGGAAAAGCCCGTGGCGAGGCCCACCAGCATGGCCATGAAGGAGACCAGGATGTCCTGGTCCTCCTTGAGTATGCGCAGGTAGTTGATGATCGGCATGGGGCCGGGATCGCGTCACAAGGATTGAGGAGTGGGTGCCGATCCTAGCAACCGCTCCCGGATGCGTCAATGCACTGGCCCGTCAAACTGCTGACGATTTGTCTGGAAGCGGGACGGCGCGTGAGGGGTTAAACCCTTTTTTAACAATTGGTTGGCGCGGCATGGCAACGGCTGGTACGGAACTGGCATTGGCGGTCATGACGATTGGCGGCGGGGTGATTGGGTTCCCTGCCCCCGGCATGACAAGGAGTGGACGATGGTGGATGAGAGGCCCTTTCTGGGGGTGCTGTTCCGCTGTTGCGGCGTATATTCCAGGATCTACCGGACCCAGGATGAAACCGCCTACGCCGGGCGTTGCCCGCGCTGCGCGCGCCCGGTGCGGGTGGTGATCGACGCGCGCAGCGGCGTGGACGTGCGTTTTCTGGAGGTGTATTAGGCCCCCGTCCTACCGGGCGGCCTCCTCACGCTGCTGCACCGCCAGCGACACGTCGCCGAAATGCTGCGACGCGCAGGTGACCATCACCCGCCTGAGCACGCTGAACGGCACCTTCCGGTCGCCCATGATGGTCACGCTGCCTTTGAAGCGTTCCCCCTCCCGGGCGCCCGCCGCCGCCTGCCGCACATAGCCTTGCAAGGCCTCCGCCAGCTCGGGGATGACGTCGTCGCCGGCCGCCGCCTGGGACAGGGAGGCCACCGGGCGCCCCTCCACCAGGATGCGGTCGCGCTCGATGGCCACCACCAGGTGGCGCTTGGCGGGCGCCTGCGCCGCCGAGAAGGGGAGTTGCAGGTTCTCGAACACCGGCAGCGCCTCCTCCGGGTCGCCCGCCTGCACCAGCAGGAACAGCAGCAGGATGGTGAAGATGTCGAGCAGCGATACCAGGTTGATGCTGGCGATGGGGGTGCGTGCGCGGGTGCGGGCCTCCATGCGCCGGAGCTGGCGCGCGCCCCTCACGGCCCGACCTCCCCGAGGCGGATGTCCGGGAACAGCAGGGTGCCGGCGGCGCGGTCGCCGTCCGCGTCCATCACCGCCACCAGGTCCTCGTAGGGGGTGTCCGGCCGCGACAGGATGTCGATGGCGGCATGTTCCGGGTGGGCTTGCTTGATCCCGGCCAGGCGGGCGTGGACCGCCGCCGTGTCGTAACCGCCCTGGGCGGTGCGCGGCACGGGGGGCAGGGTGTCCCGTCCGGCGACGATCACCACGCCGTTCCGCTCCAGCCGCACCACCAGCCGGAACGGCGGCGTGTCCGGCGGCGGCGCCATCTGCTCGCCCGCGGGCGCGGGGGTGGGCACGTCGATGGTGAGCGCCGACACGCGGGAGAACACCGCCGTGGTGAGCAGGAACGGCACCAGCACCACCAGCAGGGTCATGAACGAGGTGATGTTGAGATCCACCTCGCGCTCGATGTGGTGGTGGCGGCGGTGGCCGCGGCGGCGGGGCTTCACGGGGTGCCCCGCCGATCCAGGGACGAGATCAGGTTGATGAGCTTGAAGGCGAACTGGTCGAGGGTGTCGATCAGCGAGTTGGTGCGCGCGTGCAGGGCGGAGTAGAGCAGCATCAGCGGGATGGCGACGATGAGGCCGAAGGCGGTGGTGTTCATGGCCAGCGAGATGCCCTTGGACAGCAGCGCCGCCTTTTGCGACGGATCGGCCACCGCCACCGAGGTGAACGCCTCGATGAGGCCCATGATGGTGCCCAGCAGGCCGAGCAGGGTGGCCACGTTGGCGAGGGTGGGCAGGTAGTGGAGGCGGCTCTCCAGGCGCGGCATGATGGCCATCATCTTCTCCTCCACCGCGTTCTCGATGTCCTCCCGGTCCTTGGCGCTGGCCAGGGCATCCACGCCCGCGTGCAGCACCTGGTGCAGGGGGGTGCACCCCCGTTCGCAGGCCGCCGCCGCCTCGGTCACCCGGCCCTGCCGCAGGTGATCGCCCACCTCGTCCCAGAGGGCTGGGCCGTTCACCCGGGAACCGGCGATGACCAGCCAGCGTTCGATGATGATGGCGGCCCCCAGCGCCAGCACGAACAGGATGAAATACATGAACACGCCGCCGGACTGGAAAAACGACAGGAACGAAGCCATCGGGAAACGGGTCCTTACTGAGTTGCCTGGCGCTGCTCGATCGCGGTGATCCAGGCCTGCACGCGGGTGGCCTCGGCGCCGCCCTTGGCCAGGTAGTCGCGGTAGGCGTCGAGCGCGTCTTCCGGCTGATTGAGGTAGATTTCGTACAGGATGCCCAGGTTGTAGGGGACATCCGGGTTGTTGGGCGCAAGCTGGCCCGCCGCCATGTAGCTGAGGCGGGCATCCTGGAGGCGGCCCAGCTTGGTATAGGCCCGCCCCAGGTTGAAACGGGTCTGGTACTGCCTGGGGTCGATGGACTTGGCTTCCTCGAGGGCGGCCACGGCCTTTTCGTAGCGGCCGTCCCCGATCAACGCGGCGCCCAGGTTGGCAAGGGCCTTGGCGCGGTTGGGCGGGTCGCCCGTGAGGGCGTCGGCGGCGCGGGAAAAGCCCTCGGCGGCCTGCTCGTAGTCGCCGGATGCATGGGCCTGCACCGCCGCCTGCATCTGCTCGGTGGGGTCCAGGACCGCCAGCCTGTCCACCTCCGGCCCGCCCGCCGTCGACGCGCAGCCTCCGGCCATCAGTGCCAGCCCGAGCAGCATGCCGCGCGCCGCGCGCGTTCTTCGCCAGCCGTTGTGTCGCGCCATGCAGCCGTTCAACCCCAGGAAAAAAACCTCCGCCGATTGTAGACCAGTGCCGGCAGGCCAGCAAGGGCGGCCCCGCAGGCCGTGCGGCGGGGTGCTACAATGAGCCGACGTCTGCTTGGAGAGGGGATGCTCCAATACAATTGAGCGCGGCTGGAGGCGGTGGCGATCCGGCGCCGCGTTTCCCGCTTGGGTTGGTGGGTCGGCCCGCCGATAAGGCGGGGTATGGAACGTCCGGGCGCCGTCCGGACGAAGGGGGTAGCGCGGTGGTGCGCCACGGCTCAAGTCCGCCGTGGCAACAGCCGAAACTGAACTCAAGGGAATGAGATGATCAGTTCTGCTTCGATTCGCTTTTTGGGGGCGGCCGCCCTCGTGCCGGCGCTGGTGCTGATCCTGTCCGGTTGCGGCGGGTACCAGATCAGCTCCGATACCCGGGCCTACGTGGATTCACTGGGCGGCCCCGGCGAAACCGGCAACCTCCTCACCCAGTATCTGGTGGGGCCGGAGGACGT
Organism: Nitrospirota bacterium; assembly: GCA_016212085.1. GTDB lineage: Bacteria > Nitrospirota > JACRHL01 > JACRHL01 > JACRHL01 > JACRHL01. The sequence continues at coordinate 227,119 of JACRHL010000005.1, forward strand.
GCTCGAGGTCAAGGTGTGGGGCGACGAGGCCCTTTCCAAGCGCGTCGCGGTGCGCCCGGACGGCAAGGTCACCCTGCCCCTGGTGGGCGACGTGGTCGCCGCCGGCCGCAGCTCCGTGGAGATCGCCGCCGATTTCGCGCAGTTGCTCAAGGAGTACAAATCGGCCCCGCAGGTCGAGGTGAACATCGCCGAGATCAACAGCTATCGAATCTATCTTCTGGGCGAGGTCAATCAGCCGGGCATGATCCAGGTGCGCAACTTCACCACGCTGTTGCAGGGCATCGCGTTGGCGGGGGGGCCCACCCGCTTCGCATCCAACGAGATCCTGCTCATGCGCCAGGATCGCGAGTCGGGCCATGAGCGCGTGCTGCAATTGGATTACCGGCTGCTGTCATCGGACCGCGCGGAGCACCGCGCGTACAACCTGGTGTTGTGGCCGGGAGACACGATCATCATCAAATGATCCGTCTCGGGACACTGGCCACCTGGGCGGGGCTGCTCCTGCTGCTGTGGGTGGACAACGCGCACGCCCTGAAGGCGGGATTGACCAGCGAGGCGAGCGGCCGGGTCGCCTATCTCAACCTGACCAGCTCGGACCCCGCCGCGACCGAGCTGGAGGACGTGCAGACCACCGAGGGCATCGCCGCCCAACTGGATCTGGACAATGCCTACCTTCACCTGGACATGCGTTACCAGGTGATCGCCGGGCAACTGGCCCATAACGCGGAGTTGAACTACCTCGAGCACAGCGTGGTGTTCAACCTGAACCTGGATCGGTGGCTGGAGCAGCATTCGGAGGCTGGCAAGGTGGATATCACATTGGCGGTCGACACATCCCCCTCGCTGCCGCCGCTGGAGGACACCGGCGGCACATCCGCGGCGTTGCCCCTGGGGGGGGACCCGGCGGCGATGGAGGCGCAAAACCTGCTCGGCCAGTCGCGGCCGCCGTCGGACATGCTCAACCTGCGCGAGGACCGCTCCGGCTATGGGCTGCGCTACGGTATCACCTACAGCGACACGGCGGGGCCCGTGGGCCGTTACCACGCCGGCTGGCTGGTGCGCGACAGCCGTTACAAGGGTGGCGTGGTGCCCAACCAGTCGTCACTGAACGTCAACGGCGGCTACATGCACCGCCTGCTCAGGGGCGAGGCCGGCTTCACCGTCATCCACAACCGCCTGTTGCGCGGGGGCACCTCGCAGCAGCGGACCTACTCCCTGTCCGGGGTGTACAACCGTCCCGGCTACCGCTATTCGTGGGGAACCACCCTTGGCACCACCTACCTGGTGGACGGCAGGGACTACGTGGCCAGGGCGTCCGCGCACGCCAGCCGCCGCGCCCACCAGATACGGGTGTCCGGTTCCGCCGATACGGACGTGGCGGTGGTGGACGTGGGCCGCACGGCGCTGCGCCGCCGCCACCAGATGACGTTCAAGGTGGAGCCGGTGACCTATGCCACCGGCGCCGTCTGGCTTACGGCCAGCGGCAGCGTGGCCGAGGCGGCGAAGCGCGCCGAGGCGGGCATCAACCGGCTGATGTTTTTGGGCGACAAGTCGGGGCTTTACGCCGATATTGGATATAAGTGGTCGGGCATCTGGTGGGACGACGTGGCCACCGGGCTTGCCTACCGAAGCACATCCAACACGGTTGGATTCAACATTATTTGGCGGTTCCTGTAATGGCGAACGGATCACACATTCCCGCGGACCGCTCCGCCGGCGACCAGCTGGCGGAGCTCAAGCGCCACCTCAAGACGGTCTGGCGCGGCAAGTACTGGATCCTGGGCATCTGGGCGGCGGTGACCGTGATCACCACCGTGGTGGCCTACCTGCTTCCCAACGTCTACCGGTCGTCCACCATGATCCTGGTCGAGCGGCAGAAGGTTCCGGAGGCCTACGTGAAGGCCACCGTGTCCGACGACATGCAGGAACTGCTCAAGACCATCACCCAGCAGATCCTGAGCCGCAGCCAGATCCAGCAGGTGATCGACGAGTACGGCCTGGCCAACGAGCCCAGCACCCTGGAACTGGTGATGGAGCGGCTGCGCATCGCCAACCTGCCCGCGGTGCGGAACCTGACGGCGCGCTACCAGCATTGGAGCAACCCGGAGGGCGGGCGTTCCGGCGCCGCCCTGGTGAACGACTTCAAGGACCGGGTCAAGATCCGCGTGGTGGGCCGGCAGGCGTTCTCGGTGGCCTATGACGGCTACGACCCGCTGACCGTCATGCGCGTGACCAACGCCATGGCCGGCATGTTCATCTCCGAGAACCTGCGCATCCGCGAAAGCCGGGCCGAGGGCACCACCCAGTTCCTGGGCACCCAGCTTGCCGAGTCGCGCCGCGAGCTGGAGGACATGGAGGCCACGGTGCAGGCCTTCAAGACCGAGAACATGGGCGCCCTGCCCGGCCAGCTCGACGCCAACCTGCGCGCCCTCGACCGGTTGCAGATGGAGTTGCAGCACCAGGACGAGACCCAGGCCAGCCTGGCGCAGCAGAAGAGCTTCACCCAGCGCCAGCTCATCGCCGCCGAGCGCCAGCTCGCCGAGATGAGCGAGGACGCCCGCGCCGCGCTACAGCAGGAAGACCCGCTCACCCAGCAACTGGCGGTGCTGGAGGCGCGCCTGACCCGGCTGCGCACCCAGTACACGGACAAGTTCCCCGAGGTGGCCTCGCTGGCCGCCCAGGTGGAGGAGATCAAGGCCAAGCTCAAGTCCAGGTCCGACGGAACCGACGGCGAGGCGGCCACCATGGTGCCGCAGCTGCCGATGATGGTGGATCTGCGTGACCAGGTGTCGCAGATCGAGCGCGACAGCGCGGCCCTGGAGGCCAAGCGCGCGCGCCTGGTGGCCGATTTCGAGGAGTACCAGCGCCGCGTGGAGGCGACGCCGCAGGTGGAGCAGGAGTTGCAGAAGTTGCAGCGCGACTACTCCATCATGCAGCAGAACTACCAGGCGCTGTTGCAGAAGCAGATGAACGCGCGCCTCGCCGAAAGCCTGGAGCGCCGCCAGAAGGGCGAGCAGTTCCGGGTGATCGATCCGGCCAACCTGCCGGTGGTGCCCGTCAGCCCGCGCCGCGATGTGATCGTGCTGCTCGGCTTCCTGGTAGGGTTGGGGCTGGGCGTGTCGGCCGTCATCGGCTGGGACCTGCTGCGGCCGCGCTTCTACACCAACGACGACGTCGCGGCGGTGCTAGGCTTGCCCGTATTGGCGGTGATTCCCCACGTGAAAGAGCTGCAACATGGATCGTAACCTCATCATTCACCCCAAGGTCCAGCAGGCCTGGGACGAGGACAAGGTCACCCTGGAGCGCTGGCAGGTGCCGCGCTACTCCGCCGCCGAGGAGCAGTTCCGCGTGCTCGCGACGCGGCTGCGCACCATGCTCGGCCAGCCGGGGGCCCCCGGCCGCGTGGTGGCGCTCACCAGCGCCCTGCCCGGCGAGGGCAAGACCCTGAACTGCGTCAACCTGGCCACGGTGCTGGCGCGGGATTTCGAATACCGCGCGCTGCTGCTCGAGGCGGACCTGAAACGGCCCGCCATCGGCCGTGGCAACCGGCACATCCCGGGGCTGATCGAGTATGTTTCCGGCGAGGTGCCCTTGAAGGGGGTCATCCGCGGCACCGCCATCGAGGGCCTGAGCGTGCTCACCGCCGGGCGCGCGGAAAACCCGCTGTCCACCCAGGTGCTGGGTTCGGCGCTGTTGCAGCGCACCATGCTGCGCCTGCGCGAGAGCTTCGATTTCGTGGTGGTGGATTGTCCGCCCATGCTGGCGGCCTCGGACCTGGGGCTGGTTGCGGAATGGACCGATCACTTCCTGCTGGTGGTGAAGGCGGGCACCACCGACCGGTCGGTGGTGAAGTCGTCCATGGAATGTCTGCCCAAGGGCAAGTTTCTCGGCGCCGTGCTGTCCGACACCCGGGAGCAGGACGACAGGTACCGCTACGGCACGTACTGACCCCGGCCCGGGAGGGCGCCCGGCGGCGGCTCGCTAAGGTTTCTGTTTCTCCGTGCGCTACTTCATCGACCGATTTTTTTCCGTCCGCAGCCTGACGCTGCTGGTCATGGACGTGGTGGTGGTCACCCTCACCACCATCGCGGCCGTGTGGCTGCGCCTGGGCCATCCGGCCGCGTTCACCCTGTCGGTGGAGGGATACCGCTACGCCATCGTCCTGATCATCATGGTGCACATGATGGCCCTGTACTACCACGAGCTGTACTCGCTGAAGGGCACGGTGGACGTCAAGCAGATGGCCGTCAACGTGGCCCAGTCGGTGGCCGTGTCATCGGCGGCGTTGTTCGGCCTGTACTACCTGGTGCCGCAGTTGGCCATCGGCCGCGGCATCTTCATCTTCAATCTGCTGCTCCTGCCGTTATTGCTCACCGGCACGCGGGTCATCTACCTGTGGATGGGCCATCGCGACGCCCTGTTGCAACGCATCGCCATCCTTGGCGAGCCGCAGGGCGTGGCCGAGGTGTGGGGACGGCTGGGGGGAAGCACCAACTACAAGCTGGTGGGTGCCATCCTGCCGGATGGCGACGCCTTCGACGATGGCGAGGCCATTCCGGTGCTGGGCCACACGGACAACCTGCGCAAGGTGGTACCGGCACACGCCATCGACGGCCTGATCGTCGCCATGCGCGAGCGGCGCGGGCGGCTGCCGCTGGAGGATCTGCTCTATCTCAAGATGGGCGGCATCCGGGTGGACAACCAGGACAATTTCCTGGAGCGGGTGACCGGCCGCGTGCCGGTCACCGGCCTGCCCCCCAGCAGCCTGGTGTTTTCCGACGGGTTTCGCCGCATCGATGCCTATCAGCGCCTGAAAAGCATTCCCGACCGGCTGCTGGCGATGGTCCTGCTGCTGGTGCTGTTGCCGTTCCTGGTGCTGGTGGGCCTGCTGGTGTTCCTGGATTCGCCCGGTGCCGTGCTGTACCGGCAGACCCGCGTGGGCCGGGCGGGAACGTTGTTCCAGATCGCCAAGTTCCGCACCATGCGCACCAACGCCGAACAGGGCGGCGCCCAGTTCGCCGGCGCGGACGACCCGCGCATCACGCGCCTGGGCAGGTACCTGCGCAAGCTGCGCATCGACGAGTTGCCGCAGTTGGTGAATGTCATCAAGGGCGAGATGGCCTTCGTCGGCCCGCGCCCGGAGCGCCCCGAGTTCGTCAACGACCTGCAACGGCAGATCCCCTACTACTACCTGCGCACCGTGGTGCGGCCCGGCATCACCGGTTGGGCGCAGATCCGCTACCCATACGGGGAAACCCTTACCCAGCACCGCGAGAAGCTGGAGCACGACCTGTACTACATCAAGAACATCTCGATGACCCTGGACACCCTGATCGCCATCGACACGGTGCGGGTGATGCTGTTCGCGCGGGGCAGCCGCTGACCGTGCGCCACGCGCTCAGCATCGACGTGGAGGACTACTTCCACGTGGCCGCCTTCCAGGACATCGTGGCGCCGGACGATTGGCCCACCTATCCCACGCGGGTGGAGGCCAACACGGAGAAGGTGCTTTCCATCCTGGCGGACAAGGGGGTGGCGGCCACCTTCTTCGTCCTCGGCTGGGCCGCCGAACACTATCCCAGGCTGGTGCCCATGATCGCCGGCGCGGGCCACGAGGTGGCCTGCCACGGCTACTCGCACCAGCAGATCTACAACCAGTCGCGGGAGCGGTTCCGCGAGGAGACGCGCCGGGCCAAGGCCATCCTGGAGGAGCAGGCGGGCACGGCGGTGGCCGGCTACCGCGCCGCCACCTTCTCGGTGGTGAAGGACACCCTGTGGGCCCTGGACGAGCTGGCCGAGGCGGGCTTTCTGTACGACTCCAGCATCTTCCCCGTGCACCACGACCATTACGGCATCGCCGACTGGCCGGTGGCGCCACACCGCCTGCGCACGCCCGGCGGCGCCGGGCTGGTGGAGTTCCCCATCTCGGTGCTGGAGGCGGGGCCGCTCAAGCTGCCCATCGCCGGCGGCGGCTACTTCCGCCTGTTTCCCTATTCGGTCACCCGCTGGGGGTTGCGGCGCATCGGCCGGAGCGGGCGGCCGGCGGTGTTCTACCTGCACCCGTGGGAGGTGGACCCGGCGCAGCCGCGCTTTGCCAACGCGCGCATGTTGTCGCGCTTCCGCCACTACAACAACCTGGAGCGGTGCGAGCGGCGTTTGCGGCGTCTGCTGGACGACTTCGAATTCACCACCGTCAGGGAGGTGCTGGCCGAGCGCGGGCTGCTGTTGCCATGCTGAGCGTGGCCATCATGGATGCGGCGGGCGCCCTGGAGTGGGACGCCTATGTGGACCGCCACCCGGACGCCAGCGCCTACCATCGGTGGGCATGGGGCGAGGTGATCCGCCGCGCCTTCGGCCACTCCACCCCGTACCTGGCCGCCCGCCGCGGCGGAGCGCTGTGCGGCGTGCTGCCCCTGTGCGTCATCGACAGCCGGCTGTTTGGCCACTATGCCGTGTCGCTGCCGTTCTTCAACTACGGCGGCGTGCTGGCGGACGACCCGGAGGCGGAGGCCGCCCTGCTCGACCACGCCGTGGCCCTGGCCCGGCGCGAGGGGGCCAGCCACCTGGAGCTGCGCATGACCCGCCCCGTCGCCGGGTGGCCGGACAAGACCGGCAAGGTGGGGCTGTACCTGGCCCTGCCGGACGATCCGGACGCCCTCTGGAACGGCTTCAAGCCCAAGCTGCGCAGCCAGATCCGGCGCCCGGAGAAGGCGGGCATGACCACCCGCGTCGGCGGCGCCGGGCTGCTCGACGACTTCTACCGGGTGTTCTCCCGCAACATGCGCGACCTGGGCACCCCCGTGTACGCCAGGAAGCTGTTCGCCACCATCCTGGAACAGGTGCCGGAGAGCCGCATCGCCGTGGTCGATCACGGGGGCCGGGCGGTGGGTGCGGGATTTCTGGTGGGCTACCGGGGGCGGCTGGAGATCCCCTGGGCCTCCACCATCCGCGACTTCAACCATCTTTCCCCCAACATGCTGCTGTACTGGACCGTGCTCAAGTGGGCCTGCGAAAACGGCTACCGGGAGTTCGACTTCGGGCGCTCCACGGAGGGGCAGGGCACCTACCGCTTCAAGTGCCAGTGGGGCGCCCTGCCGCGCCCGTTCCACTGGTGCTACTGGCTTGCGGACGGCGGCGACCTGCCCGAGATCAACCCGGACAACCCCAGGTACAGGCTGCCCATCCTGGTCTGGAAGCGCCTGCCCCTGTGCGTGGCCGAGCGCATCGGCCCCGCCATCGTGAGGAACCTGCCGTGAGCGGCCGCCCTTCCATATTGTTCATCGCCCACCGGGTGCCGTTTCCCCCCAACAAGGGCGACAAGATCCGCAACTACCACGTGATCGAGGCCCTGGCGGCGCATTTTGACGTGCACCTGCTGGCCTTTCGCGAGGGGGGCGACCCGCGCCGGGTGCCCGAGGGTCTGGCCCGGCTGTGCGCCTCGGCGGAACTGGTGCCCATCGCCGGCGGCCGGTTCCGGTCGCTGCTGCGCGCGCTGCGTGCGGGCATCTCGGTGAGCGAGGCCCATTACCGGCGCGACGCCATGGCGCGCCGGGTGCGCGAGCGGGTGGCGGCCCACGGCATCACGGTGGCCTGGGCGGGCAGCTCGGCGCTGGCGCCCTATCTGTTCGGCCTGCCCGGACGCCGCTACGTGGACTTCATGGACGTGGATTCGGACAAGTGGCGCCAGTACGCGGAGCGGACGGGCGACCCGCTGTCGCGCTGGGTCTACCGCCGCGAGGCCCGGCGCGTGGCCGACCTGGAGGCGCGCGCCCTGCGCGCCCTGAACGCCGTGTTCGTGGTGGCGCCGGGCGAGGCCGACCTGCTTGCCGAGCGCCACCCCGGCGCGGGGCGGGTGATCGTGGCGGGCAACGGCGTGGTCGGCATCGCCCCCGGCGGGCGGTCCATGGCGGCGCGCCCGGAGGCCGTGGTGTTCACCGGCGCCATGGACTACTGGCCCAACGTGGACGCGGTGGTCTGGTTCGCCGAGCGGGTGTGGCCGGCGGTGCGGGCGGCGCGGCCCGCCGCGCGCTTCCTGATCGTGGGCAGCAACCCGGTCCGCGAGGTGTGCGCCCTCGGCCGCCTGCCCGGCGTGGCCGTGACCGGCACCGTGCCCGACGTGGCCCCCTACCTGGGCGCCGCCCGGGTGATGGTGGCGCCGCTGCGCATGGCGCGCGGCATCCAGAACAAGGTGCTGGAGGGCATGGCCGCCGGCCTGCCGGTGGTGACCACCCCGGAAGGGGCGGACGGCATCGATGCGACGGATGGCGACACCTTCCTGGTGCGGGCCGACGCGGAGGCCACGGCGCGCGCCGTGACCGGCCTGCTGGCCGACCCGGAGGCGGCCCGGGCGCTGGGGGAGCGGGCGCGGCGCCTGATGTCCGAGCGCTACGGCTGGGCCGGCCGGCTGGGCCCGATCCTGGACGAGCTGGCGCCCCGTGCGGAACCGGGCCCCGCGCGGCGCGAGGCGGTGGGATGAAGCTGCTGCTGGTGGCCCCGGTGTTCGCCCCCGCCGTGGGCGGCGTGCCCACGCTGTACCACCACATCTGCCTGAACCTGCCGCCGGGCGCGGTGACGGTGCTCGCCGCCGCCTGTCCCGGCGCTGTGGAATTCGATCGTGAACAGCCCTATACCATTCACCGGATCCCCCGTTTTGCCGAAATAGACCTGAAAGGCATCCCGGCCATCGTCCGCGAGGCCCGCGCCGTCGCGCGGCTGGCGCGCGCCGAGGGGGCGACCCATGTCTGGCTGGGCCACGTGAACCAGTCGCTGCTGGCGATGATGCTGCGGCCGTGGCTGGCGCAGGAGATTTTTTTGTACGCGCACGGTGAAGAGATCGTCCAGGATTACGGCGGCCGCCTGTACGGGCTGTGCAAGGCGCGCTTCCTGAAGGGCCTCGGGCGGGCGGTGGCGGTGAGCCGCCACACCCGCGACGCCCTGTTGGCGCGCGGCGGGCCGGGGCTTCGGGTGGCGGTGATCCCCAATGCGGTGGACGGCGCCGAGTTTCGCCCCATGCCCAGGGACCCGGCGCTGCTCGCGCGCTGGGGCCTGGCCGGCAAGCGGGTGATGCTCACCGTGGCCCGGCTCGAGGCGCGCAAGGGGCACGACCGGGTGATCCAGGCGCTGCCCGCGATCCTGGAGCGGGTGCCGGACGCCCACTACCTGGTGTGCGGAGATGGCGAGGAGGCGGGGCGGCTGCGCGCCATGGTGGCTGACAGGGGGCTGCGACAGGCGGTAACCTTCATCAGCCATGTGCCGCAGGGCGAGCTGTGCGCCGTGTACAACCTGGCCGACCTGTTCGTCATGCCCAACCGGCGCATGGCGAACGGCGTCACCGAGGGGTTCGGCATCGTGTTCCTGGAGGCCGGCGCGTGCGGCGTGCCCGTGATCGGCGGCAACGACGGCGGCGTGCCCGACGCCATCCGGGACGGCGAGACCGGTTTCCTGGTGGACGGCGACGACGTGGACGCCATCGCCGCCCGCGCGGTCCGCCTGCTCACCGACGCCGGCCTGGCCCGCGCCATGGGCGAGGCCGGCCGGGCGTTTGCGCGGGAGCACGATTACCGCACACTGGTGCGGTCGCTGGAGGGTTTCTTGAGCTAAATGCGCACCCTGCTCGTCATCGGCATCTTCCTGTTCGGGATCTACCAGTCCCTGCGCAGCCCGTTCCACGCCCTGTTGTTGTACCTGTGGGTGGCCCACTTCCGGCCCCAGGGATGGGCCTACAACAGCCTGGATTTCATCCCCATGTCCATGATCGCGGCGGTGATCGTGCTGGGCTACACGCTGCTGGTGCACCGCCGCTACAGCCTGAACGCCCTGCAACTGTACATGCTGCTGTTCTGTTTTCTGGGGGCGCTTTCCACCTGGCAGTCCGTCAACGTGGAATACAGCTGGACGTGGTACCAGGTGTTCCTCAAGGTGGTGATCATCACCTATGTGCTGTCGGTGCTGGTGGACGACCTGCACAAGTTCCGCTGGGCGGTGTTCATCATCTGCGTCTCCCTGGGGGCCGAGGCGGCCAAGCAGGGTCTGGTGGGCCTGGTCGTGTCGCCGGGGGCCATGAATCCCAACCGCATCGAGCACCTGGGCGACAACAACGGCGTGGGCCTGGGCATGTTGATGCTGCTGTCGCTCACCCTGGGCCTGTTCCAGGCCAGCACCAAGCGCTGGGAGCGGGCGTTTCTGGCGCTGCTGGCTTTGGGCGTGCTGGTGCGCGCGGTCACCACCTATTCGCGCGGGGCGTTCGTCACCCTGGCGGTGTTGCTGGCGTTCCTGTGGTGGCAGAACACCCACAAGTTCCGCAGCGTGTTCGTCATCGGCCTGCTGCTGGCGCTGGTGGGCGCCTTCATGCCCCAGCAGTATTACGACCGCATGGCCACCATCACCGAGGTGGTGCAGGACGAGGGCGTCCAGGAGTCCTCCGCCGCCAGCCGCCTGTACCTGTGGGGCGTGGCGGCGCAGATGGCCAACGACCACCCGCTCAACGGCGTGGGCTTCAACGCCTTTTCGGAGGCCTACGGCTGGTACGACTTGCTGGATGGCGCCTACGGCGAGCGCAAGGAGGCGCACGGCTCGCTGCCGGGCGTGTTCGCCGACACCGGCTACACCGGCGGCAGCGTCTACGTGCTGATGCTGCTCACGGCGCTGTACTACATGCGGCGCGTCAAGCGCCAGGCCGGGCAGCTGGGGGACGGCGGGCGCACGTTGCGGTGCTACGCGACCGGGTTGCAGAACGCCCTGATCTGTTTCATGGTGGGCGGGTCGTTCCTGTCGGCCATGTATTACGAGATCATCTGGCACGTGCTGGGGCTGTGCGCGGCCCTGGCGCTGATCAGCCGGCGCATGCTCGCGGAACAGGCCAGGGAGGCCGCAAAACCGGCACACCCGGATCCGATGCACATGGCGGGGGATCCGGCGTTTGCCAGAACCATTGGAAGGTGACGGATCGATGAATACGCACGGCGCCTGCGCGACACCCGTCGCCAGTGACGAGGGCAGCGTCCGCAGCCTGTATCAGGACGACAAGGTCGCGGGCAAGTATCTGGCCGAGCGCTTCCGCTTCAGCTGGTGGCGGCAGTTGCACCGGTGCCAGGTGGCCGCCGTGAACCGCACCATCGCCGAGCGGGGGGCCCAGGACGTGCTCGAGGTGGCGCCGGGCCCGGCCCGCCTCTCCACCGAGGTGACGGGCATGCGCCGCGGCACCCTGGTCGAGGCCAGCCCGCAGATGATCGCCGTGGCCCGGCGGCGCCTGGAGAGCGCCGGCCTCACCCACCTGTGGGACCTGCGGGAGGGTAACGCCTTCGACCTGTCCGGCCTGGGGCGCGAGTTCGATCTGGTCTATACCTTCCGCTTCATCCGCCACTTCCAGGAGCCGGAGCGCGCCCGCTTCTACGAGCAGGTGCACCGGCGCCTGCGCCCCGGCGGGCTGTTCCTGTACGACGCGGTGGGCAAGCATGTCCGGGACGCGCAGGAGCGTTCGGTGGGCGGCAGGCGCAATGGCCTCAAGGTGTACGACGTGACCTACGCGTCGGTGGACGAATTGGCGGCGGAGATGCGCCGCCACGGCTTCGAGCTGGACGGCGCCGAAAGCGTGCTCAACCACTTCCGGTTCCAGAGCTGGCTCTCCCACAAGCTGGACGATGTGGCGCCGCGCATGGTGGAACGCGCCATCCACCTGCTCGACCACGTGGCCTCGGACCACCCGCTGGAGTGGATCTGCCGCTTCCGCAAGGTTTAGGCCGGCCCCCCCGATGCGGGTGACCTACTGGAACACCGCCTGCCTGGAGCCGGAGATCGAGGCGGTCTCGAAGGAGATCGCCACCCTGGCCGCGCATTTCTCCGGGCGCGTGTTCGGCGTGAGCCGGCACTACCTGCTGCGCGTCGCGCCCGCCGCCCGCACCGTGGGCGTGAACGCCGGGTTCGATCCGCTGCTGCGGCTGGTGATCCCGCTGCTGGAACTGGGCTGCGACATCAGCCACGTGTACGGCGAGCCGTCGCCGTGGATCTTCCACAAGACCCTGCGGCGCCGCCCCATCGTGCTCACCGTGGCCTCGGAGAAGGGGGGGCTGGTGAACGGTTTCCTGGCCCGCTGCCGGCGCATCGTCACCCAGACCGAGTCGTTCCGCGCGCGGCTCATCGCCGCCGGCGTCAAGCCCGACCGGGTCGAGGTGATCTTCCCGGGGGTGGACCTGGAACGCTTCGCCCCCGCCGCCCGGCCGCCGGACGCGGATACGCCGCGCCTGCTGTTCGCCACGGCGCCGCGCTCGGCGCAGGAGCTGGCCGGGCGCGGCGTGCCGCTGCTGCTGGACGCGGCCCGGCACATGCCGCGGGCGCGGGTGCACATGCTGTTCCGCCACTGGGCCAGCGGCTACACCAGCCTGGAGCCCACCCGCGCCATGATCGTCGGGCGCGGCCTGGACAACGTGGAACTGACCGACGGCGTGGAGCCGGACATGGCGGCGGTGTATGGCGGCTATCATTTCACGGTGATCCCGTACACCACGCCGGACGGGGGCAAGGAGTGCCCCAACAGCGTGGTGGAGGGCATGGCCTGCGGCGTTCCGGTGCTGATCTCGCGGGCGGCGCCGTTCGCCGAGTTCGTGGTGCGCCACGGCTGCGGCGAGGTGTTCGACCCGGAGCCAGACGCCCTGGCCCGCGCCGTGGAACGCGGCATGAGCCGCTGGCCGGAGCTGGCCGCCCGTGCCCGGAACACGGCCCGCATGCTGTTCTCGGAGCAGCGTATGCTGGCCCGCTACCGGGAGCTCTACGAGGCCTGCCTGGACGAAGCCAGGTAGGGCAAGTACAGGGACGTACGGGGGAATGCTGCTCAGCCGCATCAGGACGCTTCTCAAGCAGTCGTCGATCTATTCCGTAAGCTGGCTCGCCACCAGCCTGACCGGCGTGCTGCTGTTGCCCGTCTACACGGCCTACATGACGCCCGCGGACTACGGCATCGTGCAGATCCTCGAGTACACGGCGCGGGTGCTGCTGATCGCCGTGGTGGCGGGCCAGGTGCCGGCCATCTACCGCTTCTACAACGAGCGCGAGAGCGACGCCGAGCGGCGCCAGGTGGTGGCCACCGGCTTCACCTACGTGGCGGGGGTGAGCGCGCTGGCATTGCTGGCCATCTACCCCTTCAACGGCCCCCTGAGCGGACTGTTGCTGGGGGAGGGGGCCGACCCGGTGTTCCTGCGGCTGGCCATCGCCGTGCTGTTCTGCGACATCCTCATCCTGGTGCCCACCGCCTATTTCACGGTGGCGCAGCGGCCGCTGACCTACGTGGCCTACAGCCTCGGCCGCCTGGCCGTGGGGGTGGCCGCCAACCTGGTTTTCATCGTGGGCATGAAGCTGGGCGCCCTGGGCATGCTGCTGGGCAACCTGACCTCGTCGCTCACCTTCGCGGTGGTCATGTCGGCGCACATGATCGCCCGCAACGGGCTGCCGGGCCGGCGCGACCTGCTCATGCCCATGCTGCGCTTCGGGCTGCCCATGGTGCCGGCGCTCATGGCATCGGCCCTGATGCAGAACGCCGACCGTTACTTCCTGCGCGCCTTCGCGGGGCTGGACCAGGTGGGCATCTATTCGCTGGGCTACAAGTTCCCGTTCTTCCTGGCGTCGCTCGTCATCAGCTCGTTCGGCATGGTGTGGTCCAGCCACATGCTGTACAGCATCGCCAAGGACCCGGCCGCCAAGTGGCAGTTCGCGCGCATCGCCACCTATTTCTTCACCGGCTTCACGTTCCTCATGTACTGTCTGGCCCTGTCCGCCTCGACGGTGATCCACGTCATGGCCGACGCGGCCTACTGGGAGGCGATCCAGGTGATTCCGGTGGTGTGCCTGGGCATGTGCTTCTACGCCCTGCACAGCTTCGCGACGGTGGGGGCGTACATCACGAAGCGCACCCTGCGGGTGCCCGCCAGCTACCTGGTGGCGCTGGCGGTGAACCTGGGCCTCAACTACCTGGTGGTGCCGGTGTACGGCTATCTGGGGGCGGCATGGGTGGCGGCGGCCACGTACCTGGTGTTCTGCGTCGTGGGTTACCTGGTGTGCAACCCCATCTACCCCATCGCCTTCGAGTTCCGCCGCCTGGGCCACGTGCTGGCCCTGGCCCTGGGCCTGTATGCCCTGTTCCACCTGGTGCCGGCCATGCCCGGAGCGTGGGACCTGGTGCGCCAGTCCGGCTTCGCACTGCTGTTCCCCGTGGCCCTGTTCGCCACCGGCTTCTTGAACCGCAACGAGGTGGCGGTGGCCAACGCGCTCATGACCCGCAGCCCCCTGCCGCCGGGAGTGGACACGCCTGTTGACGTGGGGGCGGCGCGCACCGATGAAGGGGCATGACGATCGTTCGCGGCCGGCCCCGTGCGGGCGCGGCACCTAGGGGAAGGAGAGGCATGGCGGCAGGCAGTCTGCACGTGGTTCAATTCGGTTCCGGCAACGTGCTGTACGGGGCGGAGCGCTGGATACTGGCGCTCATCCGCTACCTGGACCCGGAGCGGGTGCGCACCACCGTGGTCACCATCAAGGACACGCCGGACTGCCCCACCGCGCTGGTGGACGAGGCGCGCCGGCGCGGCTTTGCCGCCCACGCCATCCGGGCGCCGGGGCGCCTCAGCCTGTCCGGCGTGCGCGCCTTCGCCGATTTCTGCCGCGAGCAGCGGGTGGACATCGTCCACTCCCACGGCTACAAGCCCGACCTGTACGCCCTGCTGGGCCGGAAGCGCGGCGGCTACCGCCTGCTGGCCACCCCCCACGGCTGGGGGCACGACCGCACCCCGTGGGAGGTGCTCTACGAGACCGTCGACCGGCTGGTGTTCCCGTTCTGCGACGGGGTGGCCCCCCTGTCGGACGACCTGCTCGCCTCGGTCTGGAGATTCCCCTTCCTGCATCCGGTCACGCGCCTGATCGTGAACGGCACCGACACGGGCGAGGTGGAGGAGGCGCCCCCGTCGCCCCTGCCCGACGGCTGCCGGGAGGATGCCTTCGTGGTCGGCTATGTGGGCCAGCTCATCCAGCGCAAGGGCATCGACACGCTGCTTTCCGCCCTGGCCACCCTGCCGCCGGACGGCTGGCACTGCCTGATCGCCGGCGACGGCCCGGAGCGGCAGCGGCTGGCGGCGCGGGCGGCGGCGCTGGGGCTGGCGGAGAAGGTCTCCTTGTTGGGGTTCCGCGCCGACCGCCTGGGGCTCATGAAGCGCATGGGGCTGTTTGTGTTGCCCTCCGCCAAGGAGGGCATCCCGCGCGTGATGATGGAGGCCATGGCCGGCGCCGTGCCGTGCGCGGGGAGCAACATCCCCGGCATCCGCGACCTGGTGCGGCCCGGCCGCACCGGCTGGCTGTTCCCCCACGGCGATGCCACCGCCCTGGCGGAGGTGATCCGGGCGGCCATGGCCGATCCGGCCCGCGCCCGCACCGTGGCCGAGGCGGGGCGGCAGCGGGTGCTCGAGCATTTCTCCGCCCGGCGCATGGCGCGGGAGTATGAGGCGCTGTACGCGGAGCTGATGGCGTCCGGCGGCGGGGCGGGTTAAGGCGGTGCGCGGCTTCGTGGTGTTTTCCGACAACTGGGGGGCGCACCCGTCCAGCTGCCAGCACCTGTTCCGGCGCATCGTGGCCGGTCACCCGGTGATCTGGGTGAACACGGTGATGCGCTGGCCGCGCCTGAGCGCCGCCGATCTGGCCAAGGTGGCCGGCAAGCTGCGCGGGTGGCTGGCGCCCGCGCGGGCCCCCGCCGCGGGCCCCGCGCCGCTGGTGCTGAACCCGGTCCTGTGGCCCGGCTGGGGGCTGGCCCCGGAACGGCGCCTCAACGCCCGCCGCATCGCCGGGGCCCTGGCGGCGCCCATGGCTGGGCGGGACGTGGAGCGCTGGGTGCTGCTGACCACCATCCCGGTGGTGGCCGACGTGTTCGACGCCTTTCCCGCCGCCGCCAAGGTCTACTACTGCGTGGACGAGTATGCCGAGTGGCCCGGCCACGGCAAGGACGTGATGACGGCCCAGGAGGCGCGCCTGCTGGAACGGGTGGACCTGGTGGTGGCCACCTCGCGCCACCTGCAACGGCGCAAGGCGCGCCCCGGCCGCGCCACGGAGCTGCTCACCCACGGAGTGGACGTGGCGCACTTCGCCGGCGGCCACGGCGGCAAGGCGCGGCTGGCGAAAATGGGCGTCGACCCGGCGCGGCGGGTGGTGGGCTTCTTCGGCCTGCTCGACGAGCGCATCGACCCGGACCTGGTGATCGCCGTGGCCCGCGCCCGGCCCGACGACGTGTTCCTGTTCGTTGGCCCGCGCGCGGCGGACATGGGGCGGCTGGAGGCGGCGCCCAACGTGCGCCTGCTGCCGCCGGTGCCCTATGCGGAGCTGCCGTGCCTGGCCAGCGGGTTCGACGTGGCCTGGCTGCCGTACCGCATCAACGCCCTGACCGTGAACATCCATCCGCTGAAGCTCAAGGAATACCTGGCGCTGGGCTGCCCGGTGCTGTCCACCCCGCTGCCGGAGGTGGCGGACCTGGCCGGCCACGTGACCGTGGCCGCGGGCGCCGATGCCTGCGCCGCCGCCCTGGCCGCCTGGGCACAGGCGCCGCCCTCGCCGTCCGAGGCCACCCGCGCCTTCGTGCGCTCCCAAAGCTGGGAGGCCAAGGCGGCCCAGCTGCTCGCCTGGATCGACGCCCTGGACGCGGCGCCCGCCGGTGAGGGGGCGCGGTGATCCGCATCGCCGTCCACGGTGCCGGCGGCGGCCCGCGCCCGCTCACCTTTGGCGTGCCCCTGGCGCGCGGGGTGCTGGCCGACCCCGCCGCGCTGGCGCTGACACAGGGCGGCCGGGCGCTGCCGGTGCAGGGCGCCGCCACCGCCACCTGGCCGGACGGCAGCGTCAAGTGGCTGCTGGTGGACACGGTGGTGGACGGGGCGGAGGAACTGGCGTTGACCCCCGGTGGCGTGCCCGGCCGGCACGATGCCCTGGCGACCGTGGCGGCGGACGGCTGGCGCGCCGACGCCGGGGTGGCCGCGTTGGCGACGGGGCCGCAAGGGGCCCTGCTTGAACTGCGGGCGCAAACCCCCGGCGCGGCTCCGGTCTCCGCCTGCCTGCGCCTGCTGGACGGCAACGGCATGGAGCGGGCGGCGCTGGTGGAACGCATCGAGGCGGAGGCCGGTGGCCCGGTGCGCGCCACCGTGTGCCTGCGCGGCGGCTTCTTTGGCACGCCGTTGCGCTTCGTGTGCCGGGTGGACGCCTTTGCCGGGCTGGCGGCGGCGCGCGTCACCGTCACCCTGCACAACCCGCGGGCCGCCGTGCATGCGGGGGGCCTGTGGGACCTGGGCGATCCCGGCTCCGTGCCGTTCCGCCGCCTGGCGTGGGACGTGGCGGCGCCACCAGCCGCCGAACCCCATTGGCGGCTGGTGGCGGACGGGGAAACCCGCTCCGGCCTGGTGGCCATCCACCAGGCCTCCAGTGGCGGCGCCCATTGGGACAGCCTGAACCACGTGGACCGGGATGGCCGGGTGACCTTGCCGTTCAAGGGCTACCGGGTGACCGGCCCGGACGGCCAGGTGGCCGCCGGGGGGCGTTGCCAGCCGGCCCTGGAATCGGGCGGCGCGGCCCTGGTCCTGGAGCGCTTCTGGCAGAACTTTCCCAAGCGCCTCGCCGCCACGGCGGAGGGCCTGTCGCTGGAGCTGTTCCCGGACCAGTCTCCCCCCCACGAGTTGCAGGGCGGCGAGCGCAAGACGCACACCCTGTGGCTGGCCGTGGGCCCGGATGCCCTGGAGCGGGCGGCCACGCTGGCCGAGCCGCGCCTGGCCTTGGCGGACCCGGCGGCGGTCCAGGCGGGCGGCGCCATTCCGCTGTTCACGGCACGGGACGCATCCCCGGACCCCGCCTACGAAACGTTGATCGAACCGGCCGTGCGCGGCGCGCGCCCCCTCGTGGCCAGGCGCGAGATCCCGGACGAATACGGCTGGCGCCACTTCGGCGACCTGTACGCGGACCACGAGGAGTTGCACTATCAGGGGGCCCAGCCGCTGGTCTCCCACTACAACAACCAGTACGACTGCGTGCACGGCCTGCTGATCCAGTGCCTGCGGAGTGGCGATCCGGCCTGGGCGGAGCCGGCCCTGGACCTGGCCCGCCACGTGACGGACATCGACATCTACCACACCCAGGCGGACCGCTCCGCCTACAACGGCGGCCTGTTCTGGCACACGGACCACTATGAGCACGCGGGCAACGCCACCCACCGCACCTACTCCCGCCGCTCCCTGCGCGGCCGCCCGGCGGGCCGGTACGGCGGCGGCCCCGCCAACGAGCACTGCTACACCTCGGGCCTGCTGCTTTTCCACCACCTGACCGGCGACCCCCACGCGCGGGAGGCGGTGCTGACCCTGGCGGACTGGGTGATCGCCATGGATGACGGCACCCGCACCGTGCTGGGATGGGTGGACGGCGGCCCCACCGGCCACGCCAGCCGCACCTGCGAGGCGGAGTTCCACGGCCCCGGACGCGGCGCGGGCAACGCGGTGAACGCCCTGCTCGACGCCGCCACCCTGAGCGCCGACCCGCGCTATCGGGAGAAGGCCGAGGAACTGCTCCGCCGCACCATCCACCCGGCGGACGACCCGGACGCCCTGCGCCTGGACCAGCCGGAACTGCGCTGGTCCTACACGGTCCATCTACAGGCGCTGGGCCGCTATCTGCTGTGGAAGGAGGAGCGCGGCCAGCTCGACGCCGCCCACGATCACGCGCGGCGCTGCCTGCTCGCCTACGCCCGCTGGATGGCGGAACGCGAGGCGCCCTGGCTGGAACGGCCGGACAAGCTGGAGTTCCCCACCGAGACCTGGGCCGCCCAGGAGATCCGCAAGGCCTGCGTGCTGGACCTGGCGGCGCGCTACGCGGACGGTGCGGAGCGGGAGCGCTTGCGGGCGCGGGCGGCATTCTTCCGCGAGCGCTCGCTTTCCGGGTTGGCGGGCTTCCCCACGGCGGACGCCACCCGGCCCATCGCCATCCTGCTGTCCTGCGGCTGGCAGCACGCCTGGTTCAGCGCCCACCCGGACGAGGCGGGGCCGGTGGCGGCGGGGGACTTCGACCCCGGCCCGCCGGCCGCCTTCGTGTCGCAGAAGCGGCGCGTGCTGGGGTGGCTGCGCTCGCCGTTGGGGTGGCCACGGCTGGCCCTGGGGCTGCTGCGCAACGCGCCCGCCCGGTTGCGGAGGCGGCCATGCGGGTGATGTTCCTGGTGCACGGCCTGCCCGTGGGCGGCACCGAGCGGGTGGTGGTGGACCTGTGTCATTGGCTGCGCGGCCACGGGGTGGACCTGTTCGTCGCCTGCCTGGACGAGCTGGGGGCGTTCGGCATGGCGCTGGCGGCGGAGGGGGTGGATTGCCACCAGCTGAACCGCCGCCCCGGCCTGGACCTGGGCCTGCCCGGCCGCATCGCCCGCCTGGCCCGGCGCGAGGAGGCCAGCCTGATCCACGCCCACCAGTACACGCCGTTCTTTTACGCGGCCCTGGCCCGGCGCCGCGCGGGGATCCCCCTGCTGTTCACGGAGCACGGCCGCTTCTACCCCGATCCCCCCAGTTGGAAGCGGCGCCTGTTCAACCGCACCGTGGGGCGCCGGGTGGACCACGTCACCGCCGTGTCGGGCCAGGTGCGGGACGCCCTGGTGGATGTGGAGGGCATGGCCGGCAATGCCATAGAGGTGCTCTATAACGGCGTCGACCTGTCCCGCTTCGGCGCGCCGCCGGGCGCCCGCGCGCGGCTGGCGGTGGAATGGGGCGTGCCGCCGGACGCCACGGTGGTGGGCACCGTGGCGCGCCTCAATACCATCAAGAACCAGGCCCTGCTGCTGGCCGCCTTCGCCCGCGTGGCGGCGGCGCTGCCAGACGCGCACCTGCTGGTGGTGGGCGACGGGCCGGAGTTCGGCCGCCTGACGCAACAGGCGGAAAAACTGGGCATCGCCGACCGCGCGCATTTCGTGGGGGAGCGGGCGGACGTGCCGTTCTGGCTGGCCTGCATGGACGTGTTCGCCCTGTCGTCCCTGAGCGAGGGCATGCCCATGACGCTGCTGGAGGCCATGGCCGCGCGGGTGCCCATCGTCAGCACCGCCGTGGGCGGCATCGGCGAGATGCTGGAGGACGGCGCCGAGGCCCTGCTGGTGGCAAGCGGCGACACGGACGCCCTGGCGAACGCCCTGCTCGCCCTGTGTGCCGATCCGGCCCGGCGCGGCGCCCTGACCGCCGCCGCCCACGACCGGGTGGCGCGTGCCTTCTCCCTGGACGTGATCGGCGGCCGCTACCTGGAAATTTACCGTGGCCTCTGCCGTTCCGGGTCCAAAAAACGGTAGCTTAGGGAGCATGAAGGCGCTGCTCAAACCCCTCCTGGAGGCCCTGGCCTGGCTGCTGGCGGCGCCCGTCGCCTACCCGGTGCGCTGGGCGGCCCCGTGGGACGCGGCTCATGCCCTGTTCGCCATGGGCTCCCAGTGCATGAGCCTGCTGCCCGGCCCGCCGGGGGTATATGTGCGCCGCGCCTACTACCGGGTCACCCTGGGGCTTTCCAGCCGCGGCTTCGTGGTGGAGTTTGGCACCCTGTTCGCCCAGCGCGGCATCCACATCGGCCACAACGCCTACATCGGCCCCCACTGCAACGTGGGCCTGAGCGTGATCGGCGACGACGTGCTGCTGGGCAGCGGCGTGCACGTGGTGAGCGGCACCCGCGTGCATTTTTTTGACCGCACCGACGTGCCCATCCGCGAGCAGGGCGGCGAGCTGGTGCCGGTGGTCATCGGCCGCGACTCGTGGGTGGGCAACGGCGCCGTGGTCATGGCCGACGTGGGGGAGGGCAGCGTGATCGGCGCCGGCGCGGTGGTCAACAAGCCGGTGGACGCCTACACGGTGGCGGTGGGCAACCCGGCCAAGGCGGTGCGGCGGCGCGGGCACTCCGGCGGCGACTGAGCGCCGCCGGCGAACGGCGTCAGCCTTCGCGGACGAACCAGAAGCAGCCGCAGCCGAAGGATTGCGCGGCGGTCTGCTCCGCCGTGGCGCCGACGATCAGGTCGCCATCCTCGGGCCGGTCGGGGATGAGCGCGTACTCCATCAGCCTGAACCCGTCGAAACAGCCGACAACCTGATCGTAGCCGTAGATGCGGTGGGCGTTGAACTGGATGCGCGGCCGTCCCACCGGCACCACGAACAGCAGCGACCCCCCCGGCCGGACCACGCGCTTCAGCTCCGCGATGGCCTTCAGGTCGCCGTCCGCGTCCACCGCGTCGCCATAGCGGCCCAGGCCCACGTGCTCCACCACGTGCATGCAGCTCAGGGACGGAAGCTCCCCGTCGGCGAACGGCAGGCGGGTCAGGTCGGCATGGGCCGAGGACAGGCCGGGCAGCGTCATCCGCGCCGGCCGGTAATCGAAAAAGCGCACCGGCACGAACGCGGATACCAGGGTGCAGAAGTGCAGCGACGACGAGATGTCCACGTGAAACGGGGGGGCAAGCCGTGCCAGCACCCGCGCCGCCCAGGCCGGGTGGAGGATGTAGTGGCGGTCGAAGCCGGTTTCGGCGGTGGCGTCGGTCAGGCACGGGTAGCGATCGGCCCACGCCATCGGCAGGCGTGCGCCGGCGCCGTCGGCCAGGCGTCGGAAGACGTGGAAATCGGAACGAAAACGCATGCGCGCCCGCACCCGGCCGGAAAGCCGGTCCAGGGTGCGGCGCCAGCCGCGCCGGCGCCGTTTGGGTGTCTCCGCCAATTTTTCTTCAGCCGTGCGGGTTGTAGGGCAGTGCCTCGGGCAGGGGCGGCGCCGGCGGCATCTTGGAGAGGCCGGTCCAGGTGCCGAACCAGCGGGTGCCGTCCGGCTCGAACAGCAGGGAGAACACGTTGTCGTCCTGGAGGCCCTGTTCCGTGGTCAGGGTCTGCCAGCGGCCGTCCTTGAAAAACGACACGCCGCCGTCCGTGGCCGCCCACAGGGTGCCCGCGGCATCGAATTGCAGCGCGTGGATGAAGTTGCCGCCCAGGCCGTCCCGGGCGGTATAGGTCTTCCAGGTCTTGCCGTCGAAGTGCGACAGGCCGGCGCCCCAGGTGCCGATCCACTTGCCGCCGTCCGGGGCGATGGCGATGCCCAGCACGTAGTTGGGGTTGTAGCCCTGGTTGGCCTTGCCCTCCACCTGGTGGTGGGCGGCGTTGGACTGCATCACCGGCTTGCGTTCCGCCTCCGGGATGTCGGCCCCCAGGCCATCCTTGTGGGTGTAGTTGGTGAACGTCGTACCGTCGAAAACCGACACGCCCCCCTCGGTGCCGCACCAGATCAGGCCGCCTCGGTCGATCTCCACGTCGTACACCCACTTGTCCACCAGGCCGTCGGCCTCGGAATAGGTGTGGAAGCGGCCGTTTTCCAGGACGCTCAGCCCCTTCCAGGTGGCGATCCACAGGCGCCCGTCCCGGTCGAACTCCACGTCGTAGGCCCAGCGGTCGCCCAGTCCGTGCTCCGGGGTGTAGGTGGTCCAGTCCTTGCCGTCGTAGCGGGTGAGGCCGCCGCCGTAAGTGCTGATCCACAAGCTGTTGTCCGGCGCCACGTCGATGGCGTAGATGCCGTTGGCCAAAAGGCCCGGCCGGTCGCCCCGGCGCGTCTCGGCCACGGTGAATACCTCGTGGTCGTCGTAGCTGTCCACGTTGTAGCGGATCAGGCCGGTGGGCATGCCCAGCCACAGGTTGCGCCCCTGCATGGCGAGCGCCTTGACGTTGGCGCCGGTCTCGAAGTTGATGAAGCGCGGCAGCGGGTGGGCGCCGTGGCCGGGAGACATGGTTCCGTGCGGGGCCTGGGCCATGAGCGTGGGCTGGCCCGCGTGCGACGCCACCGGGCCGGCCAGCAGGGCCACGGCCAGGGCGGTCAGCGCCAGCCGGCGCCGGGCGCGTTGTGGGGGCGGAACGGCGGACGTCGGATCACTCACGCGGCTTTTCCTCTGGCTTGCTGGTGGCGTGGGGCCGGGCGCAAAAAAAAGCGCCTTCGGCGGCGCTGGGCGCCGGTTGACGGAATGCCCGCCGGACCGGTAGCATCCTACCCCTTGTGGCGGGCGCCTGTAAATGCACCCGCGTGCCCGCCGGCCGGCCCCTTGACCGTGGCGGTCAAGGGCGGGTGGCGCCGTGGACGCGGGCGGGTAGCTCAGTTGGCAGAGCGGCGGCCTTACAAGCCGTAGGTCACAGGTTCGAGCCCTGTTCCGCCCACCACGGCCGTTCCGGATGCCCTGATGTAAGGCGAATGACGTTGGAAGTCGATCCCAAGGACCGCCGCTACCTTTCCGAGATCAACGTGGTGCCGCTGGTGGACGTGGTGCTGGTGCTGCTGATCATCTTCATGATCACCGCGCCGCTGCTCTACCGGGGGATCGACATCGCGTTGCCCGCCTCCACCTCCAACACCATCCAGCCCACCGAGCGCCTGGTGGTCACCGTGGAGAAGAACGGCCGCATCTTTCTGGACAAGGAGCGCGTGTCCGCCGACAACCTGGTGGCCGCGTTCAACTCCGTGCGCGCCCGCAAGCCCGACGTGAGCGTGTACCTGCGCGCCGACGAGGGCGTTCCCTACGGGGTGGTGGTGCAGGTGATGGACGCCGTGAAGCGATCGGGCATCTCCCAGCTCGGCATGGTGACCGAGCCGCTGCGCGACAGACGTTGAAACGCCTGGGCACCTCTCAAAACCTGCTGCGCGCTCCGATTGCTGCGTTGGGCGGTGCTCGAACCCTCGCCTATCTCCCAGATATGTCTCGGGTTCTGCGCGGCGTAACGGTGCCGCTCCGCTCGGGGCGCCTTGCACTCGGACCGCTCGCGATGGTTAATAGAGGTGCCCGCCTGATCCCCCTCCTTGCATTGCTGGTCTGGCTGGTGACGGGGCGGGAGGCCCACGCCATCTACGACCTGTCGGCCACCCGCGAGTCGGCCGGGCGCATCCCCGTGGGCATTCTGGGGGTGACCGGCGCCGCCGGCGCCGACAACCAGGTGCTCGAGGTGAACCAGGTGCTCATGGCCGATCTGCGCCGCAGCGCCCTGTTTCATGCCCGTGACCTGGGCATGCGCATGGCCGAGCCGCCCGAGGAGGCGCTGGGGCCGCTGCAACTGCGCGAGATCGCCGGCAGCGAGGCCGTGGAGGTGATGCTCTGGGTGCGCCTGGAGCGCGAGGGGGCGCGCTGGGTGCTCACCGGCCACATCTACGACGGTGCCCGTGGCCGCCTGACCCTGGGCAAGCGCTTCGTCGGCAAGGAGGACCAGCTGCGCCAGATGGTGCACCGCTTCGTGGGCGAGCTGATCTACCAGTTCACCGGCGAATACGGCATCACCCGCAGCCGCATCGCGTTCGTGTCCGACCTGTCCGGCAGCAAGGAGATCTACGTGATGGAGCACGACGGTGGCGCGCCCACGCGGGTGACCGCCGACCGTGGCATCTCCCTCACCCCCTCCCTGTCGCCGGACGCGGAAAAGGTGCTGTACGCAAGCCAGAAGAGCGGCCGCTGGGTGATCTACGAGCGCGAGCTGGCCTCCGGGAAGAGCATGGTGTCGCTGTCCGCCGCCGGCCTCAACGTGGCGCCCGACTGGAACCCGCAGGGCGACGGCTACGCGGTGACCGCATCGCTGGATGGCAACCGCGAGATTTACCATGTCGTCAAGGGGCGCAAGATCCGGCGGCTCACCCACAGCTCGGCGGACGACGTGTCGCCCGCCTGGTCGCCGGATGGCCAGCAGATCGCCTTCACCTCGGACCAGGCCGGTTCCCCGCAGATTTACGTGATGGGCGCCAAGGGGGGGCCTGCCCGGCGCCTGACCTTCCGTGGCCGCTACAACAGCGAGCCGGACTGGTCGCCGCGCGGGGGACTGATCGCCTACACCTGCCAGGACGGCGGCTTTTTCCACGTGTGCGTGATGGACGCAGGCGGCGGCAACCCGCGCCAGCTCACCGCCGGGTCGTGGGACGACGAAACCCCCACCTTTTCGCCGGACGGACGCCACATCGCCTTTTCCTCGTCCCGCGGGGGCAAGCGCGACATCTACATGATGGACCTGGACGGCGGCGGCGCGGAGCGGCTCACCTTCAACGGGGCGAACAACACCAACCCGAGCTGGGCGGGGCCCACGGGGCGTTGACACCGGTTCGGGGCGGCGTGACGGGCGAGAAAAAAATAAAAACCCCCGTTTTGGGATTGGGTCCAGCGGTTTTTTTCATTAAACTGTTAGGCCAACTGTCTTTGACGTTTCCGTTTGGCTGTCGGGCATTTACAACGAGGGAGGGTAGGGAAATCCAATGAAGGGTATCTGGATGCTGTCCGCGGCGGCGCTGTTTGTCGTCGTGACCGGATGCAGCAGCAAGAAGCAGGTGTCCACCCTGGACGGCATGGGGTCCGGCCAGGCGGTGACCGGCGCCATCGAGGAATCCGGCATGATGACCGAGGAGCTGGACGAGAGCCTCGTGGGCTCGTCGGTGCGGGAGGCCGAGATGGGTGGCGCCTCGGGTGCCCAGTCCGCCGGTCCGGCCGACCTGGTGGCCGCCCGCATGGGGGACATCCACTTCGATTTCGACCAGTCCGTCATTCGCGACCAGGACAAGCCGATCCTGATGGGCAACGCGCAGGAGCTCAAGGCGAACCCCAACCTCAAGTTCGCCATCGAGGGCCACTGTGACGAGCGCGGCACCACCGCCTACAACCTGGCGCTGGGCGAGCGCCGCGCCACCGCCACCCGCCGCTACCTGATGGCGCTGGGGGTGTCGCCCGATCAGGTGACGACGGTGAGCTACGGCGAGGAGCGCCCCCTGTGCACCGACGCCGACGAGGCGTGCTGGAGCCAGAACCGCCGCGCCCACGTGACGGCGGCCCGTTAGCGCCCCGTGTCCGGAAGCGCGTGGTTGCGCCGTTCGGCGCTGGGCATCGTTGCATTGGGGCTCTGCGGGTGCGCCACCCAGGCCAACTATGTGGACCTGGAGCGTGACGTCGCGTTGCTCAAGCAACGGCTTGGCGCGGCGCCCGTCGCCACACCACAGGCCACGCCGGCGGTCAGCGCCGGCGTGGCCGAGGCGGCGGGGGTGGCCCCCACCGAATTGCTCGACCTGACCATCGCCGTCGACCAGTTGCACGCGGATCTGGCCGACGTGCGCGGCCAGGTCGACGAACTCAGTTTTGCCGTCACCACGTTCACCCAGAACGCCGACGCGCGCCTGGCGGTGCTGGAGGAGAAGTCCGGGGTGACCCCCGTTCCCGCCTTTCCCGCCACCCCGGCGAACGCCGCGCCACCACGGGGCGCCGCGCCCCAGGCGGCGCCGCCGGAAGGGGCAAGGGAGGCCGATGGCGTGGTGCTGCCCGGCGTCAAGATCGCCCCGCGCAAGGGGGACGAGACCAGTCCCGTGTCGGCGGACACGGCCTATTCGCTGGCCATGGCCGACCTGAAGCGCGGGCGCTACAACCTGGCCGCCGCCGGCTTCGCCAACTTCCTGGAGCAGTATCCCGAATCGAACCGCGGCCCCGAGGCCCACTTCTGGCTGGGGGAGAGCTACCGGGGCCAGGGCCTGGCCTCGCGCGCGGTCAAGGTGTGGGAGACGCAGGCGGAGACCTTCCCCAAGCACAAGACCACCGCGACCGCGTTGTTGCGCCTGGGGGAGACCTATCGCGGCATGGACAACATTCCCGCCGCGGAGGACGCGTTGAAACGCCTCATCGCCCGCTTCCCGGTGTCGGACGAGGCCCAACAAGCCAAGCTGATCCTGTCGGAACTGCGTTAGCGCCGGGTACCGGCCGTGGGCCATGTTGGGTGCCCCGGGCGCCGGCGCGGTTCGGCGGTCCCGCTGGTGGAATCCCGTTTCAAGATGGAATCGTTGCAGCATTCACCGCCCGCCGTGCCGGGCCTGCCGCGCGCCGCGTTGTGGTCCGCCGTGGTCCATGGCGCGCTGTTCGTGGTGCTGGCGGTGCTGGAGGCCATCAGCCCCCGGCCGTTGGTGCTGCGCGACGTGATTCAGGTCAACCTGGTGGCGCCGACGGCACCCAGGGCGCCCGCCGCGCCCGCCCCGGCGGCCGAGCCGTCTGCGCCGGAAAACCCGTTGTGGGACAAGCTGTCCACCGCCCCCGCGCCGGCGCCACCGGCGTCGTCCCTGGGGGACGAGTTCAAGGCCCTGGCCGAGATGGGCAGGAAGGGCCCGAGGCAACCGGAGCAGGCACCGCCGCCCGAAAAGAGCGACCTGGCGGAGTGGCGGCGGAAACAGACGCCGGCCACCGCGCCCGTCGATCAGGCCCCGCGCGCGCCGGAGGTGAAGGTGGACGAGCCGGGCCTGGGCGATGCCTGGAAAAAGCTTTCCGAAAAGGCGGAACGGGGCGGCCCGGCCGCCACCAGGAAGGACGACGAGCTGTCGCGGTTCTGGGAAAAGCTCGCGGCGGGCGGCGAACGCCATGCCCAGGCCCAGGCCCAGGGGGGTACTCCCCAGTACCTGGCGGCGGTGGAGCGGCGCATCAGCGCGCGCTGGTCGCCGCCGGACATCTTCGGCCCCAAGGCGAAGGGCACCGTGGTGGTGTTTCCGGTCCTGCGCGACGGGACGGTGGGGCCCGTGCGCGTGGTGAACTCGTCCGGGTCGGACGCGTTCGACGAGGCGGCGGTGCGCGCGGTGCTCCTGAGCGCGCCGTTCGCGCGGTTCCCCGAGGCGATGCGGGAGGCGCGCATCGATGTCCGCTTCACCTTCGCCCTCACGGGCGCGGGCCCGTGAGCGGGGCGGCCGGGCGACAAAAACAACGTGTGCGGGCGCCAGAATTCCGTTACCTTTGGGGGCGGTTGCGGCCGGCTTGCGGTGGTTTGGGCCTGAAATGGCGTTTTTTACGGCATGGTATGCCCGTTGCATGGCGGTAGTCCGATGATCTGTTCACGGCCCACACCCGGCACCGTTCCCCTCCCGCCCTGGCGCCGCCTCCTGCCCGCCCTGCTGTGCCTGGTGGCGCTGAGCGGCTGCGCCCTCCAGTCGGACGTGGTGGAGCTGGGCGCCAACGTCGAGGAAATCCAGGATCTGCAAAAGAAGCTGGAACGCCAGCTTGCCGAGGCGGAGGAAGCCACCGAGACGGTGCGCGCCATGCGCGTGCGCATGGACACGGTGGAGGAGAAGCTGCGCGAGGGGGTCAGCCCGGAACTGGAGTCGCGCATCACCCTCGGCCTCAAGTCCCTGGAGCGGGCCCAGAAGGATCTCCAGGAGGAGCGCAAGCTCACCGCCGACCGCCTGGGCGAGGCGGAGAAGTTCTTCGTCGGACGGGTGCAGGAGGTATCCGCCGACCAGCAGGACGTGATGGACCGGGTGGCCATCGTCGAGGCGCGCCTGGGCACGGCGCTCCGTGCCCAGCAGGCCGCCCCGGCGGCACCGGGCGGCGGGGTCCGCCAGCCCGGTGACGACCCCTACCTGCAATGGATCGACGAACGCCTGGGCCAACTGACCGGAAAGATCCACAAGCTCGAAAAGGACGCCCGGCAGGCGGCCGAGGCGACGCCTGCGCCGGATGCGCGGGTCGACGAACTGGCGAAGACGGTGGAGGCGCTCAAGTCCCAGGTGGGCGCCGCCGGCGCCAGCGCGGACCTGGCGGAGACCAAGGCGGAGCTGATCCGCCGCATCGCCGCCCTGGAGGCCGCCAACACCGCCCGCGGTGCCGAGGGTGAGCGGCGCATCGACCAGATCGCCGAGACCGTCGACGTGCGCCTCGCCCGCATGGAGCAGCAGCAGGGCGAGCAGGGCAAGCCGGTCTCCGAGTTGCAGCAGAACCTGGCCCGCCAGGAGCAGACGCTGGCGGCGCTCGACCAGCGCCTGGCTGCCCTGGGCACCGCCCTCGACAGCGCCACCGGCCCCACCGCCGCCAACCTGGTGCAGTTGGCGCAACGGGTGGATGTGCTGCAACAGGGCGCCCAGACGGAGATCGCCCAGCTCAAGGCCGGGATGCAGACGCTGGCGCAACGGGTCGGGCCCGGCGTCGGGCCCAATGCCGCCGAGGCGGCCGCCCTGGCGGATATGTCCGGGCAGGTGGAGTTGCTGGCGGCCGCGCTGGATCAACGCATCGGCCGCCTGGAGGCCGGCTCGCCGCCCGGCGGCGGCCGCGCCGGCGCCACCCAGGCGCCGCCGGAGCTGGCCGAGCGCGTGGCCCGGCAGGAGGAGGCGCTGCAACACCTGGAGCGCCGCCTGGCGGCCGTGCAGACCGATCCGCAGGTGGCGTTCCTGAACGACCGCATGGAGACCCTGGCCAGCGGCGTGGACCAGCGCCTGGCGGTCCTGGAGCAGCGCGCGCCGGGCTCCGCCGGCGACGCGGGCCAGGTGGCGGGCCTGAGCGGCCAGTTGGCCATGCTCGAGGCCACCCTCGACCAGCGCATCCAGCGCCTGGAGCAGGGGGCCGGCGCCGAGCCGCAAACGGCGGCGCTGGCGGACCGGCTTGCCCGGCAGGAGCAGACCCTGGACGCCCTCGACCGGCGCCTGGCGGCCGTGCAGACGGACCCGCAACAGGCCTTCGTGGAAGCCCGCATCGACGAACTTTCCCGGCGTGTCGACGCCCGCCTGGGTGAACTGTCGGAGGCGATTGCCAAGGGGCCCCAGCCCGCCCAGCCGGACAGCGCGGCCCTGGCGGACATGTCCGGGCAGGTGGCGCTGCTGGAGGCCAGCCTGGCGGATCGCATCGCCCACCTGGAACAACGTGTCCAGGAGCGGCCGGCGGCGCCGGCGCCGGATGCGGCGTCCGGCACGGCGGTGGCCGCCATGGGGGAGCGCTTCGACCAGTTGGCGGGGCGGTTGCAGGAGCTGGAACAGGCCCAACTGGCCGACATGGCCGCCCTGCGTCAGCAGGTGCGCGTCCTGGCGGAGCGGATTGCCGCCGTGGGCGCGGGGGGCGCCCCGTGAGCGCCGCCGAGCCCGGTTTGGTTCTTGGCATCGACACGGCCACCCCGTTGGGGGGCATCGCCATCGCGGGCCCCGACGGCTTGATCGCCGAGCATGCGGTGGGCGTGCAGGGCTCCCACGCCTCGCGCCTGATGGCGGCGCTGGAGCGGCTGCTGGGGGACGCGGGGCTGTCCCTGGCGGACCTGGCGGGCATCGGCGTGTCCATCGGCCCCGGCTCGTTCACCGGATTGCGCGTGGGGGTGGCCAGCGCCATGGGCCTGGCGCGCGCCCAAAACCTGCCGTTGCTGCCGGTGCCCACCCTGGAGGCGCTGGCCTGGGGCGTGCCCCGCCCCGCCGGCGCCGCCGTCGCCACGGTGCTCACCGCCCGTCGCGACGAGGTGTATGGCGCCGTGTTCGGGGCCACCGCGTCCGGTGGGCTGGAGCCGCTGCTGGCCCCGTGCGCCGTGGCACCCGCGGCGCTGCTCGCGGAGCTGAACCGGCTGGGCCGGCCCCTGGTGCTGGCGGGCAGCGGCACCCCGGCGCTGCTTGCGGCGGGGGCGCCGGCGCGTGGCATCACGGCGGCGCCGGCGGTCTTCTGGCAGCCCCGGGCGGCGGTGGTGGCGTGGCGTGCCGGGCGGATGCTGGCGGAGGGCCGGCGCCATGCCCCCCACGAGGTGACCCCCATCTACCTGAAGGCCAGCCAGGCCGAGATCAACTGGGCCAAGCGGCAGCGGACCACGGGCTAGTGTCCGGCGTGGCCATCCGCCCCGCGCGGGAAGCGGACCTGGAGCGCCTGGCGGCCATCGAGCGCGCCGCCATGGGAACGGCGCGCGGCCTCGACGTGTGGCACCGCGAGTTCCGGGCGCCAGCCTTCCACACCTGGCTTGCGGAAGGGGCGGATGGACCGGTGGGTTACGCCTGCGTCAGCGTGGCGGCCGACGAGGGCAGCCTCAACCACATTGCCGTGCACCCCGGCTGGCGCCGTCGGGGGGTCGCCCGTGCCCTGCTGGCGCACGTTCTGGGCGTGCTGGCGGCGTGGGGCGTGACCGAGGTGTTCCTCGACGTGCGCGCCGGCAACGTGGCGGCCCGGGCGCTGTACCGCGCGGCGGATTTCGACGAGGTGGCCGTGCGCCCCGGCTACTACGCGGATCCGCCGGAGGACGCGGTGATCTGCCGCCGCCGGCTGGCTGCCTCCGCGCACGGGTGACGGGCGGCGCCGCCCGTCACCGATGTTGGGGCGCGACCCGGAAATGTGCTAATTTTTACCCGGTGAACGGCGCCCCCGCGCGCGGGCGGCGGGGCGCCGGGTGTCGGCCCCGGGGTCGTGGGCGCCTCCATGACCTGCCGCGCCCCGATTGCCGTGCCCGCGCGGCGCCCGACCCCGCGTCCATGGACAGGATGGGTTTCGGGTTCCGCGCGGGGCGACGGTGCCGATCCGCACGGGGCGCTCGCGACGGTTGATGGAAATGTCCGTTTTTAAGGTAGCGCACATGGAAGAGCAAGGATTTTCCGTCCGGGACCGGCGCATCCGCCACGACGACGATGCGGCGCAACCGGCGCAACCGGCGCCACGGGACGCCGCGCCGTCCGCCCAGGAGCCGGACCGTCCGGAAGGGGGCGGTTTTTCCATGGCCGCCCAGCACCCGGCCATCGACTTCAGCGCCTTTGCCTTCTCCCTTGCCCAGTGGGCGCTGATCTTCATGGGCCTGGAGCCGTCCCCGGAGGGGGAGATCCTGGAGCCGAATCTGGAGGCGGCGCGTCAGAACATCGATATCCTCGCCATGCTCGAGGAAAAGACCCGGGGCAACCTGACCTCGGAGGAGGGGGAGTTCATCGCAAAGCTGCTCTACACGCTCCGCATGAGTTTCGTGGAGGTGTCGAAGGCCGGGCCCGCCGGGTAGGGGCGGGACGTTGCGTTTTCGCCTCCTTGCCGGGGCGGTTGTCCTGCTGCTCTTGGTGCTGGGGGCCGAGGCGTTCCTGGCCAGCGGCGCCGTGGCGGAGCGGGCGCGGGCCTTTCTGCTCGCCCGCTCCGAGGAGCTGTTCGGCGAGCCGGTGACGATCGGCCGGATACACCTGTCGGCCCTGCCGCCACAGGCGCGTCTGGAGGATGTGCGGCTGCCGCCCGTCGGCGACTGGTTCGGCGGCGGCGGCGTGCAACTGGTCAAGGTGCGCCTGTCCCTGTGGTCGGTGGTCACCGGCGGCATCCGCGCCTTCGACGTGACCCTCATCAAACCCCACTTCACCATCACGCTGCCCGAAACGACGCCTGAAACGGCCACCTTGCTGCCGGTGCCGGAGGCGCTCTGGCGCACCTGGTCCGCCCACCGGCTGACCGTGTCCGGCGGCACCGCGCAGGTGCGCCGGGGTGATGCGGTGTTCGACGTGGACGGCATCGAGCTGGCCGGCCGCCCCGATGTCACCCTGCGCAGCTACCGGGTGCGCCTGGGGCAGAGCGGCGTGGTGCTCGACGGTCAGCCCCTGCTCGACGCGTCCGCGATGGATCTGGTGGTGCAGCCGGACCGGGTGCGCATCGTGAAGGCGACATTCACCAGCCCGGTCGGCCGACTGGCCCTGTCCGGAGACGCGCGCGCCGAACCGGGAGACGACGGGGCCGTCGGGCGGACCGTGGTGGGCGTCAGCACGGACTACGAGGGCGACCTGGCCGGGGCGCTGGGAGTGGCCCGGCGGCTGGGCGTGAACGCGCCGGACGTGGGTGGCACGGTGCGCCTGTCGGGCCGCCTGTACGGTCCCTCCGACGGGTTGCGCTGGGACGGCGATCTGGAGGGGCGGGGCGTCGGCCTGAGCGGGTCCGGGCGGATGCTCGAAACGGCCAGTCTGCGGGTGCGGGCGGACCGGTCGCGGGTGGAGGTGGTGCACGGCCACGTGGCGGCCGGTGGCGGCGAATTGCGCGCCACCGGCCACGTGACCCTGGCCGACCCGCCGGATTTCGACATGCGGGTGAGTGCGGGTGACGTGGACCTGGGTTGGCTGCTCGCCGATCCGGGCCCCTACGGCACCGTCAGCGCCGAGGCGCACCTGCTGGGGGCGACGTGGCCCCCCTTGGGCACCGTGGCGTGGCAGTACCGGAACGACCATGCCGCCGCCGACCACCCGGCGGGCGCGCAGGTTCCCGCGTGGCGGCGGCTGGCCGCCAAGGTGGTCCGGGGACATGGCGAATCCACGCTGCACACGGATCGGCGCCAGGATCACAGCGTCGAGGCCGAGACGGCGAAAAGCCGCGTCAGGGCGCGCGCCACCGTGACGGAGGACGGCGCCCTGGAGGGCGAACTGACCGTCCACGGCGCCGACTTTGCCGACCTGGGCATGCTGGTCGGGCTCGATTACGTGCACGGCACGGCGGATGCCGGCGGGCGCCTCGACGGCACGCCGCGGGATTTCCGCATCGTCGCCACCGGCACCCTGGTGGACGGCCGCGTGCGCGGCCTGGAGGTGGGCCGCCTGACCGGCAACGTGGTGGTGACGCCGACACGCCTAGTGTTCCGCAACGTGCGCGGCGATGGCGCGGGCCACATGCGCCTGGACGGCGAACTGGGCTTTCCGTCCGCGGACCGCAAGGCGGACGGCCTCACCACGCATCTGGCGGCGAACCTCCAGGGCGTGGCCCTGGCGCCGCTGGTGGGGCTGTTTCACCCGGGGGAGCCGCTGGAGCTGAACGTGCCCGCCAGCGGCAGGCTGTACGTGGTGCGCCGGCCCGGCCATCTGGCCGTGTGGGGGAAGGTCCGCACCGGCGCGGGCGACCTGTATGGCCAGTCCCTTCGCTCCGGCCGGGCGTCGTTGTGGATCGACGAGGCGGGCATGGTGTTGACGGACGCCCGCTTCGATCTGTCGCGGGACGGGGTGACCGCCAGCGCCAATGGCAATGGCGAACTGCGCTGGGCCGATGGCCGTTACCGGGCGCGGCTGAACACCGGGCTGCTGCCGATCGACGGCATCGATATCCTGCGCGAGAACGTGCCGTTCCTGACGGGCCGGTTCACCGGCGAGGTGGCGCTGGAGGGGGATCTCGACGACCCGCTGTTGACCGCCCGGGGCCAGCTGCGCGATTTCGCCTTTCATGGCGCGCCGGTGGGGCGCGGCAACCTCTCCCTGACCCTGTCCGGCTGGCAATTGCGGGTGCTGGCGAACCTGGCGGGGCCGGGCGTGGGTGACGCGGACCCCGCCGGTCGTGCCCTGTTCTACGCGCGCCTGCAGGGTGACGCCCCGTTCGCCATGGCCGCGCGCCTGGCCGACGCGGACGCCGTGCCGTGGCTGCGCGGGCTGCTCCCCGCCACGGACGCGCTGGTCCGCGAGCAGCTGGGCGGCGATTACGGCCTGGGCGTCAGCGGCCGGGTGAGCGCCTCGGGCACGCTGAAGGGCGGCCCCGCGTTGCTGCGGGCCGCCCTGACCGGCGCCACCCTGCAAACGGGCGGACTCGTGGCCCGCCTGCGGGACCGCGCCGATCTGTCCCTGCGCGGGGGCGTGCTGCGGGTGGCACCCATGGCCCTGGACGGCGACGGGCTGGCCCTTGCCGTCGCCGGCTCCCTTGCGCCGGACCGCCGCTTCGACCTGAAGCTTGGCGGCAGCGCCGCCGCGTCCTGGCTGAACCGCGCCCGTCCGCAGTATGGCATTTCCGGCGGCGCCGCCGGATTCGACCTGACGGTCTCCGGCGACTGGGACGCGCCCCGGCTGGCGGGCACGGTGCGCCCGGAGATGCTCGCGGTTGCGCCGCCGGAACTGGCCGGCATGGGTGCCCGGGTCACGGTCAGCGGCACCGCGGAGCTGGCCGGGCCCCTGGGGGATCCGGCGCTGGGTGCCGTCAACGCCCGTTTCGCCCCGGTGGCGTTGACCGCCAGCGGATTCACGGTGAGCGCCCCGGAATTGACCCTGAACGGCGCCAACGGCGTGTTCACCATGTCCACCGCCGAGTTTGCCGGACCGGTGGGCCGGTTGCGCGTCGGCGGCGGTTGGATCTACCCGCAGAGCGTGGCGCTGGAGGCGGTGGGCGTGCTGCGGCTGGGTGCCCTGGTGGCGCCGCTGGCGGGGCTCGACAGCGCCGATGGCGACGTGCGCGTGTCCGGCGAGTTGGCGGGCCCGTGGCAGGCCCCGCTGTTCAACGGCGGCGCCGAGATGGACACGGGCCGGGTGCGGCTGGTGGCGCTGGACCAGGTGTTGCGCGTCACGGCGGCCAGCGTGCTGCTGAGCGGCGAGCGGGTGGTGCTGGACCACCTGGAGGGGGAGATCGGCGGCGGCCGGGTGGCCGCCCAGGGCAGCTACCAGATGGACACCCAGGCGGTGCACGGCATCGTGACCATCGATCGGTACGGCAGCCGGCCGTTCGCGGGGGTGAGCGCCACGGTGTCCGGCGAGCTGGCGCTGTCCGGCGTGCTGCCGGGCCCCACCCTGTCCGGCGACCTGCACATCCACCGCGCCCTGTACGACCGGCGCATGCAGTGGGGTGCCTGGCTGGTGGACATGGTCAGCACTGGCCAGCAGGACGTGGCGCGGGTGGTGCCCTTCGGCGAGACCCGCCTGGCCGTGCGCCTGTACGGCAACAACAACATCACCGTCGACAACAACCTGGCCAAGCTCGCCCTGGAGGCGGACCTGCTGGTGACCGGCAGCATCGCCGAACCGGGGCTGATCGGCCGCGTCGACGTGCGCTCCGGCGAGATCCGCTTCCGCGAGCACGTGTTCGAGCTGGAGCATGCCAGCCTCGATTTCGTGCACGCGGACCGCATCCTGCCCTACCTGGACGTGCTGGCCCACACCACCGTGCAGCACGGCCTGCCCGACGACCCCCTGCGCACCGAGCCGGTGGAGGTGGACCTGGTGCTCACCGGCCCGGCGGACCAGCTCGACCTGACCCTGTCGTCCCAACCCGACCTGCCGCAGAACGACCTGCTGTCGCTCCTGGCGGTGGGCCGCACCACCGAGGAACTGGCGGCGTCGGGCGGCGCGGTGGGGGCGGGCGAGGCCACCTACCTGGTCACCACCAAGCTGCAAAGCCAGCTGGAGGAGCAGGTGCAGCGCTTCACCGGCCTCGACCGCTTCCAGGTGGACCCGTTCTACACGGACGACCCGGCGGCGGGCAGCGCCGCCCGGCTGACCGTGGGCAAGCGCCTGTTCGACGGCAAGGGCCGCATCACCTACAGCACCGTGACCGACGCCACGCAGGAGCCCATCATCAACCTCAGCTACCAGGTCGGACCGCGCATCTCCCTGATCCTCGAGCAGGACGAGGAGGGGCGCCGGGGCGGCGAGGTGCGCTACCGGATCCGCTTCCGCTGATGCGCTCCCCCGTCGCCCGGTTCATGGTGGGCACTTCTCAAAACCTGCTGCGCGGTCCGATTGCTGCGTTGGGCGGTGCTCGCCCCCTCTCCTATCCACTGGATAGGTCTCGGGCCCTCCGCGGCGTGGCGGTGCCGCGCCGCTCGGGGCGCCTTGCACTCGGACCGCTCGCGACGGTTTTGAGAGGTGCCCTGGTGTTGGCCGCCGCCCTGCTCCTGGCCGCATGGGTGCCGGCCGCGCGCGCGGCCGAGGTGGATGCCCCGGTGACCGATGCCGTGCACTGGGAGGGGTTGAACGGCCTCGACCGGGAGCGGCTGGGGGCGCTGTCCGGCCTCCGGGAAGGGGTGACCATCGATCCCAAGGCGGTGCAACGGGCCATTCGCGCCCTGACGGACCTGCCGGAGGTCCGCCAGGCGGCGGTGCGCGTCGAGCCGCTGGCGCCCGGCCGGGTGGCGGTCTGGGTGTCGCTCACCCGCGCCGAGCACCTGGCCCGGCTGAGCGTGGAGGGGGCCGACCGGCTGGAGGCGGGCAAGGTGGCGCGCGCCGCGCGGCTGGTCCCCGGTGACGAGGTGGACGCGGCGGTGCTTGCGGCGGCGGCGGGTGCGGTCCGCACCCTGTATGAACAGGCCGGGTTTTTTGGCGCGCGCGTTCAGGTCGTGTCCGAACCCCTGCCGGAAGACCCCTCCCGCGACCGGGTGGCGGTGCGGATCACGGTGGACGAGGGGGAGCAGGCGCTGATCCGTGTCCTGGGTTTCGCCGGCCACCCGTCCCTGAACGATGCCGGCCTGCCCACCGGCGTGCGCCTGTACAGCCGGCCCGGACGCCGCTTCGACGCGGACCGCCTGGAGCAGGACATGGAGCGGGCCGCCGCGGCCCTGGAGGAGCAAGGGTACCTCAGCCCGCGGATCGGGCCGTTCCAGTTGCGCCCGGAAGGCGCCCTGGTGGACGTGGTGGTGCCGGTGCGGGTGAAGGACCGGGTGCACGTGGCGGTGATCGGCAACCGCAGGCTGACCACCCGCAAGGTCCTGGCGGTGCTCGATCTCACCGGACAGCGCACGCTGGACGACCGGGTGCTGGACGAGGCCGCGCGCCGGCTGCGCGCAACCCTGGTGGACCGCGGCTATCGCGGCGCCACCGTGGACATCACCATGGCCCCCGCCGGCGACAACCTGCACGCGGTGCGGGTGAACGTCGCCGAGGGGCCGTTGTACCGTGCCGCCCGGGTTGTTTTCGAGGGCAACGTCGCCCTGACCCGAAAGGAGCTGGCGCGTCTCGTGTCGCCCGGCTGGCGGCTGGACGACGAGCCGGTGGAGGAGCGTGAGCTGATCGACCGCACCGCCACCATCCAGGGCGTGTACCGGGGCATCGGCTATCCGGATGCGGACGTGAGTCACGACGTGACGTATGACGGTCCCAGCCCACAGCGGGCCACGGTGACCTACCGCATCGACGAGGGGCGCCGCTGGTGGTTCGAGAGCGCCCGGGTGGAGGGGGCGGAGGGCCTTTCCCCCGGCATCCGCGCCGCCCTGGATAGCGCGGCCGCGCGCCTGGCCGGGCAGGCCTTCCGGCGCGACCGGTTGCGCGCGGAGCGCACCCGGCTGGGCGATCTGCTGGGCGAGTATGGCCATGTGGATGCCGAGGTGTCCGCCACCATCCGCACGCACCCCGGCTGGACCGGCCGGGTGGGGCCGGGCGGCGTGCCGCTCATGGAGGAGCGGGTGGACGTGGTGTTCCACGTCAGCCCCGGTCCCGAGGTGCGGGTGGGGCGCGTCTCCCTGGCCGGCCGCTTCCGCACGCGGCCCGAGGTGATCCAGCGCGAGCTGGCGTTCCACCCCGGCGACCTGTTCACCCCGTCCACGGTGGCGGAGACCCGCCGCCGCCTGTTCCGCGCCGCCGCCTTCGACCTGGTGCGCATCACCGCCGATCCCCACGAGCCGGACGCCACCGTGCGCGACGTGACCGTGCAGGTGGACGAGGGCAAGCCGGGCGCCGTGGAACTGGGCATCGGTTACGGTGAAAAGGACGCGGTGCGGACCCTGGTGGACCTGAGCTACCGCGACATGTTCCGGCGCGGTCACCGGGCCGGCATCCGCTTCCGCTGGGGCCAGCTCAGGCGCATGGTGTCGCTCAACTACGCCCTGCCGTGGGTGGGGCCGTACCGGGCCAACCTCAGTTCGCGCCTGCTGTACGAGGAGGAGGACCTGGTCAGTTTCGACCGGGTCACCCGCGCGGGGGAGGTGGGCATCCGCCCGCCGGTGGGACGCGACCTCACCCTGTCGGTGGTCTACCGCCTGGAGTTCAACCGCTTTCCCCGGCTGCCGGAGGACCAGGTGTCGACCCTGGCCGGGCGCCGGCGCATCAACGTGGGCAGCATCGCCACCTCGCTGGTGCGCGACACCCGCGACGACCCCTTCACCCCCACCCGCGGCACGGTGGTGGGCGCCACCTACGAGCAGGGCGCGCGGGCCCTGCTGTCGGAGGTGCAGTTCGGCAAGGCCACCGCCCACCTGAGCGGCTACCACACCCTGGGCCGCGACAAGGTGCTGGCCGCCAACTTCCAGACCGGGCGGGTGCGCAAGCTGTTCGAATCCGCCGAGGTGCCGGTGAGCGAGCGCTTCTTCCTGGGCGGACAGTCCACCCTGCGCGGCTACGCCCTGGACAGCGTGGGCGTGCCCGGCGAGACCCTCATCAGCGGCGTGCCGCAGGGCGGCGAGGTGATGATCCTCGCCAATCTGGAGCTGCGCGTGGGCGGCGGCGAGGGGTGGGGCACGGTGCTGTTCGTGGACGCGGGCAACGTGTGGAACCTGGGCCGCTCCATCGGCCTGAACGATTTCCGGGTCGGCGCCGGGCCGGGCCTTCACTACGCCACGCCGGTGGGCCCGGTGCGGCTGGACCTGGGCTACAAGATCGACCGCCGCCCCGGCGAGGCGGTGTACCGCCTGCACTTCACCCTGGGCCATACCTTCTAGCAGGCGTGCCAGAAAACGGGGCACCTCTAATAACCTGCTGCGCGCCCCGATTGCTGCGTTGGGCGGTGCTCGAACCCTCGCCTATCACCAAGATATGTCTCGGGTTCTGCGCTCCGTCCGCCTTGCACTCATGGCGCTCGCGACGGTTAATAGAAGTGC
>JACRHL010000006.1 GCA_016212085.1 Nitrospirota bacterium
GGCGGCGACGCCCCGGAGCCGGCCACGGCGCGGGGCGCCGAGCCGTCCCAGGCC
Source organism: Nitrospirota bacterium (assembly GCA_016212085.1). Lineage (GTDB taxonomy): Bacteria > Nitrospirota > JACRHL01 > JACRHL01 > JACRHL01 > JACRHL01. The sequence goes on from JACRHL010000006.1 coordinate 55, forward strand.
CGTGGCGAGGGCCAGCGGGACGACGCGCCGCGCTTCGGCGCCGCCAAGGGCGGGCGCTTCGGCGCGCCGGAGGGGACGGCCCCGGCCGCCCCGCAGGCCGCCCCGGCGCCCGCCGACGGGCCGCGCCTGGCCCAGATGTCGGCCCAGGCCCCCGTTGTTCCCCAGGCCGCCCTCCAGGCCGCCCCGGCGGACGTGGCACCCAAGGCGGATGCCGCCGGCGGCGAGCGCGGTGGGCCGGTGCAGGGCATCGGCCCGGCGGGCGACGGCGCCCCCGCGCAGCACGTCAAGGATGCCGGCCCCCTGCACCGCGCCGGCCACCCGGCGCGGGCGGAGGCCTTCGACCAGGTGATCGACCGCACCCTGCGCATGGTGCGCGTGGGCGACCGGGAGGCCACCCTGCAACTCACCCCGGAGCACCTGGGCGAGCTGAAGATCCGGGTGGTGGTGGAGGGCGGCATGGTCAGCGCCCACCTCACCGTCCACAACGCCCAGACCCGCGACCTGATTGGCGATCAGCTTGGCCGCCTGGAGCAGGCGCTGCGCGACGCCGGCGCCGACGGCGCCCAGGTGGACGTGGGGTTGAACGAGGGCAACGGCAAGGGCCAGCGCGAGCAGGCGGATGGGCAGCCGGCGCAGCGCCAGGCCACGGTGCCCAAGCCGGCGGACGGACCCGGACGGCCGGTGGTGGTGCCCGCCGGATCGTCCCTGAGCATTCACGCCTGACGGGAGGAACACGCATGGCCATTCGATCCATCGATGACGCAAACGCCGCCGCGGCGCTGAGCCAGACCACCAAGCAATCCGGCAGCAGCGCCCTGGGCAAGGACGAGTTCCTGCGGCTGCTCACCACGCAGCTGCAATACCAGGACCCCATGGCGCCCATGGACAACACCCAGTTCACCGCCCAGCTCGCCCAGTTCTCCAGCCTGGAGCAGCTGTTCTCGGTGAACGACAACCTGCTGGGCCTGAGCCTGGCCCAGGCGCCGTCGGGCATGGCCAGCGTGGCGGGCTTCCTCGACCGCGACGTGGTGGCCCAGGGCAACCGGGTGGTGCTGGGGGAAAACGGCGCCAGCCCCATCCAGTTCGTGCTCGACGGCCGCGCCGAGATCGTCAACGTGACCATCAAGGACGCCAGCGGGGTGACCGTGCGCAACCTCCCCCTGGGCGCCCTGCCCGGCGGCGCCCAAAGCGGGGGGTGGGACGGCCTGGACAACCTGGGCCGCTCGCAGCCCGCCGGCGACTACACCTTCACGGTGACCGCCCAGGACGACATGGGCGACACGGTGCCCACCCACACCGAGGTGCGCGGGCGGGTCACCGGCGCCATCTACAACGGCGGCAACGCCTACCTGACCGTGGGCGCGCACCAGGTGGCGCTCACCGACGTGCTCTCGGTGAGCACGGCCAACTACGGCAACTGACCACCATTCGGGCGTTCGCGCCGCGCACGCCGCGGCGCAACCCAATAAAGGAGACATGACATGACCGTTCTCAGCTCCCTCTATTCCGGCGTCAGCGGCATCAACGCCAACGGCACCAGCCTTTCGGTGATCGGCAACAACATCGCCAACACCAACACGGTGGGCTTCAAGGGCAGCCGCACCGTGTTCTCCGACGTGCTGTCCGGCACCGCGGGCCGCCAGCCGGTGGGCCGCGGCGTGCTGGTCTCGGCCATCGACAAGGACCTGAGCCAGGGCTCCTTCGAGACCACCGGCAACGTGCTCGACCTGGCCATCGACGGCGAGGGCTTCTTCCTGGTGAACGACGGCGTGGGCAACTCCTACACCCGCGCCGGCGTGTTCGGCACCGACAAGGACGGCGTCATCGTCAACCCGGAGGGGCTCGCCCTGATGGGCTTCCAGGCGGACGCGGTGGGCAACATCTCGGGCTCGCTGGGGTCGATCCAGCTCAAGTCCAACATCTCCGACCCGAACCCCACGGGCAACGTGCTCATCAACTCGAACCTGGATTCGCGCAGCCCGCTCATCCCCGGCGGGTTCGACCTGTCCAACCCGGTGGGCACCTCCAACCACTCCAACGCCATCTCGGTGGTGGACTCCCTGGGCCGCAGCCACCTGGCGACGGTTTACTACAGCAAGGCATCCGAGGCCCCCACCGGCAATACCTGGAACTGGTACACGGTGGTGGGCAGCGCCGACACCCTGTCGGGCGTGGACGAGGTGCAGGCCTCGGGCACCCTGACCTTCAACAGCGCCGGCGCCCTGGCGGACGAGAGCGCTCCCAGCTACTGGACCGGCTGGACCGCCGCCGCCGGCTCGGGCACGGCCACCACCGGCTTCAACTTCGACGGCGGCGCCAACCTGAACCAGGTGATCGCCTTCGACTTCGGCCAGAACATCAACAGCGAGGCCGGATCGGGCCTGGACGGCACCACCCAGTACGGCGTGATCTCGTCCACCAGCTTCCAGACCCAGGACGGCTTCGCCCCCGGCGAGCTGCAGTCGGTGAACATCTCCGGCGACGGCCTGGTGGAGGGCCTGTTCAACAACGGCGAGTCGCGCATCATCGCCCAGCTCGCCGTGGCCACCTTCAACAACCCCAAGGGCCTCAACTCCAAGGGCTCGAACCAGTTCTCCGAGTCGTTCTCGTCGGGCCAGCCCAACATCGGCGTGGGCGAGTCGGGCGGGCGCGGCCGCGTGCTGTCCAACTCGCTGGAGTTGTCGAACGTGGACCTGGCGGCGGAGTTCATCAAGATGATCGCCGCCCAGCGCGCCTTCCAGGCCAACTCCCGCGTCATCACCTCCACCGACGAGGTGCTGCGCGACATGGTGAACATCATCCGCTAGTAGCGAAGTGCACCTCTATTAACCTGCTGCGCGCCCCGATTGCTGCGTTGGGCGGTGCTCGAACCCTCGCCTATCTTCCAGATATGTCTCGGGTTCTGCGCTCCGTCCGCCTTGCACTCGGGGCGCTCGCGACGGTTAATAGAGGGCACTTCTCTTAACCTGCTGCGCGCCCCGATTGCTGCGTTGGGCGGTGCTCGAACCCTCGCCTATCTTCCAGATATGTCTCGGGTTCTGCGCTCCGTCCGCCTTGCACTCATGGCGCTCGCGACGGTTAATAGAAGTGCCCTAGAGATACCCTGACAGCGGCGGCGGCTTGACGCTCCGCCCCGGTCCGGGCCGGATCGGGGCGGGAACGTCAAGGGATCGACGCACGGGGGCCGGCGCGCCGCCAAAATGGCGGCGCCGGCCCCCGTCGGCGTTTTCGGGGTGGGGCGCAAGCACCTGTAATATCGGGAGAATACGCTTTTCGGCGCGGCTGGCATCCGTGTTGCACAAGCCAGGGCATGCGCCCGCCGGTGGTGGTGGGCACGGGTTTCAAACGGGACGGAGAGCGATGGATCCCGCAACCATACTCGGCATCGTTGTCGCCTTCTCGCTCATGGGCTATTCCATCGCCCAGGCGGGGGACCTGGGCGCCTTCCTGAACCTGCCGGCCATCCTCATCGTGATCGGCGGCACCGTCGGGGCGTGCCTGATCTACTACCCGCTGGGCAAGGTGGTGGGCATCTTCGGCGTGGTCAAGAAGGCGTTCGTGATGCCCAACCACTCCTATGCGGAGCGGGTGCGCGTGTTGGGGGAATACGCCGCCAAATCGCGCCGCCAGGGGCTGCTGGCGCTGGCCGAGGAGGTGAAGGCCCTGGACGACCCGTTCTTCCGCCGCTGCATGGAGATGACCCTGGACGGCATCGACCCCGCCGAGATCGCCAAGGTGATGGGACGCGAGATCGCCGCCACCACCGAGCGCCACCGCATCGGCGCCGAGGTGTTCTCGACCATGGGCACCTTTGCCCCGGCCATGGGCATGATCGGCACCCTGATCGGCCTGGTGAACATGCTGCACACCCTGAACAACCCGGCCAACATCGGCCCGGCCATGGCGGTGGCCCTGCTGTCGACCCTGTACGGGGCGCTGCTGTCGAACCTGGTCTTCTTTCCGCTGTCGGGCAAGTTGCGCTACCGCAGCTGGCGCGAGAGCATCCTGCGCGAGATCACCCTGGAGGGCGTGGTGGGCGTGGCCAAGGGCGACCATCCCACCGTGCTCGAGCAGAAGCTGACCGCCTTCATCACCCCCAACCTGGAGCAGGACGACCCCAAGACAACGATGGGGCGCCAGTCGGGCTTCAAGGTCAAGGACGAGGCCAGGGGCGAGGCGGATCAACCCGCCAAGCCCAAGCGCCCGCGCATCCGGTTGTAAGGCCATGAGCGAACGCCCCCATATCAGCCGCTACGGCGACGACGGCACCCAGAAGGCGGAGATCCGCGCGGTGTGGGGTATCAACACCTCCCTCAGCCTGATCCTGCTCACCTTGCTGGTGTACCTGGTCTCGCTCACCAACGTGGACGAGGCGCGGCGCAGCAGCGTGTATGCCTCGCTGGCCAAGGCGTTCATGTTCACCGAGCGCAGCGAGCAGGCCGCCCCCGTCGAGACGGGCGGCGCCCTGCTGTCGGGCTCGCGCCAGGGGCTGCGCGCCCTGATGGGCTATCTGGGTGACGATCCGTCCAGGGGCGAGGTGGCCTGGGAGGGGCCCAACCTGATCGTGAACCTGCCCGACGCCCCCGACGGCGCGGTGCCCGCCGAGCTGCTGGCCCGCGTGGGCACCCTGGCCGGGGCCATGGACCAACTGGTGCGGGTGGAGGCCTACGCCGCCCCCGGCGACACCCCCGCCGATCCGTTCTCCGGCTCCCTGGGCCGGGCGGTCGCCGTGGCGCACACCCTGCTGGCGCTGGGCACCGGCCTGGACGAGCGGCGCGTGGAGGCGGTGGGGCACTCCACCCCGCTGCCCCTGGCCGATGGCCTGGGCGCCGAGACCCCGCGCGTGCGCGTGGTCATCAGGAACGCGGAGGGCACCCTGTGACGCACCGCAACGGAGAACGCAACGGCTGGGTGGGCCAGGACCTGGCGGACAGCTGGCTGGTCATCTTTGCCGACCTGCTGACCCTGCTGATCACCCTGTTCGTGCTCATGCTGTCCATGAACGCGCTCAAGGCCGGGATGGTGCCGCCGTCGGCGAAGACCACCGGCAACCCGGGCCTGACCACCCCCGTGTGGGAAGGCGACCCGGAGGCCCCGGACGACCGCATGGTGCCCCTGGACGGCATTGGCGAGGTGGGCGCCCGCGTGGCGCAGATGCGCATCGGCCTGAACCGCGACGGCCTGACCGGCGGTTTCGAGATCTACCACGACCGGCGCGGCATGGTGCTGCGCTTCGGCGGCGCGGCGCTGCTCGCCGATGGCCGCCTGACCCGCTCCGGCGCCCTGCGCGTGGAGCGGCTGGGGGCGTACCTGGCCCGTTCCGGCCAGGTGGTGGCGGTCACCGCCGTGGCCGGCCCCGAGACCGGCGCCGGCTGGGCCGGCGCCGCCCAGGCCGCCGCCCTGGTGGGCAACGCCCTGGTGCGGGCGGGCGTGGCCCCGGCGCAGGTGGTGCCGGTGGCGCGCGGCATCCCCTATCCGGACCCCCTTTCCACCCGGCCGTCGGGCGGGATCGAATTCATACTGCACGACTGATGACACGGCCCCCAGGGGGTGTTCCCCGGGGCCAGGAACAAACAAGGAGACAGACGATGGCGGACAAGAAGCAGGCGACCCCCGAGGAACCGGCGGCCGAGGCCCCGAAGAAATCCAAGAAGAAGCTGTTCATCGCCCTGGGTGCCGTGCTGGTGCTGGGGGGGGGCGGCGCCGGCGCCTACCTGATGCTGGGCGGCGGCGGGGAGCACGCGGACGCGGCCGCCGTGTCCGCCGAGGAAGCCGCCAAGACCGCCGCGGTGAACCTGGAGCTGGAACCGTTCCTGGTGAACCTGGCGGACCCGGGCGGCAGCCATTACCTGAAGACCAAGATGACCCTGGAGCTGAGCGACCAGGTGGCGGCGGACTGGGTCAACTCCCACCTGCCCCGCGTGCGCGACGGCGTGCTGATGCTGCTGTCGGGCAAGGATAGCGCCGCGCTGCTCACCGCCCGCGGCAAGTTCACCCTGCGCGACGAGGTGATGGCCGAGCTCAACGCGATGCTGGACGACGGCAAGGTGCAGGCGGTCTACCTCACCGAGTTCATGGTCCAGTAAGCCATGGAACGCGTGCTCTCCCAGGACGAGGTCAACGCCCTTCTGAAGGGCCTGGACGGCGACGACGGGCCCCAGCAGGAGGCCGTCGCCGACGATGCGGAGTCCGGCGTCGTCACCTATAACCTGGGCTCCAACGACGCCGTCAACTGGGGCCACCTGCCCTCGCTCCAGATGATCTGCGAGAAGTGGGCGCGCGCCATGCAGGAGGAGTTGGGCGCCATGCTCCTGGAGGAGGCGGTGGTGGCCCTGGACGATTTCGTCTACCGGCCGTTCCAGGAGTTCGTCGACACCCTCCAGATGCCCAGCAGCTTCACCATCTGCCGGCTCTACCCGTTGCAGGGCAGCGGTATCTTCATCATGGAGTCGGAGCTGGTCACCAACCTGATGGACCTGCTGTTCGGCGGCCGCAACCAGACCCACGTGAAGATCGAGGGGCGCGACTTCACCGCCGTGGAGCGCCATTTCATCCACCAGGTGGCGGAGCAGGCGCTCACCGAGATGCGCCAGTGCTGGCAGACGGTGCACCCGATCACCTTCGAGTTCCAGCGCACCGAGATCAACCCCCAGTTCGCCATGGTCATCGGCTCCGCCGACATGGCCGTGTGCTGCCGCTTCTCGGTGGAGCTGAACCACAACGAAACACGCATGTACATGGTGTTTCCCTATTCCTCCCTGGAGCCCATCAAGGAGAAGCTCTCCTCCGTGTTCAAGGGCGAGGAGTTGGTGGCGGACACCCGCTGGGTGCGGCGCCTGCGCTCCCGGGTGATGGAGACACCGCTGCCCGCCAAGGTGGAGCTGGGGCGCGCCAAGGTGCCCCTGGGCCAGGTCGCCCACTGGGAGGTGGGCGACGTGGTGGTGCTGCCCAACAAGGTTTCCCGGCCGCTCGAGATGACCATCTCCGGGGTGCCCAAGTTCTGGGGCTATCCGGGCGAGCACGACGGCTATATCGCGTTCCAGGTCTATGGCGAAATCCAGACCCAGGACGATTCCATCCAAGACGAGGATTCCAATGGCTGACGAGAACATGGACGATCTCCCCGAGAACGGGGCAATCCCCGAGTCGCCCGGCGGCGAGGAGCCGACCATCCTGGGCGGCGACGGCCTGGCGGCGGACGATGGCGCCCGGCCGGAGCCCACCGTGCTCGACGGCGACCCCACCCTGATGGGCGACGACTCGGCCCTGGTGGCCGAGGAGGGGCTGTCGGCGGCGGAGCAGGAGATGCTGGCCGCCGCCCTGGGCCAGCCGGCGCCCGCCCCGGCGCCGGCGCCCGCGCCGGCCAAGGCCCCGGCCAAGGCCGCCGTGTCCAAGCCGCAGGTGAACGCCACGCCGGTGAGCTTCGCGCCCATCGCCGAGGTGGCCTCCGGCCAGGAAACCTCCATCGACTTCCTGTTCGACCTGCCGGTGGACGTGAGCGTGCGCCTGGGCGAGACCCGCATCCTCATCCGCGACCTGCTGCAACTGGGCCAGGGCTCGGTGGTGGAGCTGGACAAGCTGGCCGGCGAGCCCCTCGAGGTGGTGGTCAACGACAAGCTCATGGCCCGTGGCGAGGTGGTGGTGGTGAACGAAAAGTTCGGCGTGCGCCTGACCGAGGTGGTCACGCCGGCGGAAAGGGTCCATAACCTCAAATGAACAAGCGCCTGGCAATGGGGCTGATCGGCGTGCTGGCCGCGCTGGCCCCGATGGCGGCCCCGGCGGCGGCGGCCGATGCGGCCCGCATGCACCACCTGGCCGCCGTGCGCGCCGACAGCGGCGCCACCACGGTGGACGTGACCCTGGCGGTGGACGCGGACGCCGGTTACCGCCTGGCCTACCTGGACCAGGGGGTGCAGATCACCCTGCCGGGCGCGTGGCTGATGCCCGCCAAGCAGCACATTGCCGTGGCGCACCCGAACCTCGGCGAGGTGTTCGCCTACCAGTACGACCCGCAAACCGTGCGTGTGCGCCTGCTCACCCAGGGCATCGCCGGCACCGACCTGACGGGCAAGGTGACCGTGACGCGCGACGGCGGCACCCTGCGCGTGGCCGTGAGCGGCCTGCCGGGGGCGGCCGATCCGGCCCACTCGCCCGCCGCGCCCGCCCCGGCGCCCGAGGGGGAGCCGCTGCCGGACGGCGGAAACGGCCCCCGGCCCGCCGTGGCCGCCAAGGGTTCGGCCGCCACCCAGGCGGCCCGGCTGGCGGAGGCGGAGCAGTACGGCCCGCCGGTGCCGCTCAAGCTGGCGCGGAAGAACGCCCTGGCCCAGTTCGAGCGGATCATCAAGGCGTCCGGCGCGGAGCATCCGGTCACCGTGGCACAGGCCGCCCCGCGCCGCAAGCCGGCGCAGGACGTGGGCGAGCCTGCGGGCGCCGGCATGCCGGCCCTCTCGGTGGAGATGCACATGCCGCCGCGTCCGGACACGGGCGCCGGCGCCCCGGTGGTGAAACCCGATGCCGCGCCGGCCCCAGTGGAGGCCCACGCCCCCGCCACCCCGGCGGGCGCGGAGGCGGCCCCGGCCCCGGCCCCCCTGCGCCTGAAGCCGCTGGCGGAGCTGCACGGCAAGGGCGCGCCGCCCCTGTGGCAGAGCAGCGTGAGGATGGTCGCCGGGCTGGCCCTGGTGCTGGCCCTGATGATGGGCGGCCTGGCGCTCATCAAGCGCTTCAAGGTGACCGCCCTCACCAGCCGCGTGCCCATCCGCGTGCTGGGCTCGGCGGCGGTGGGTTCGCGCCAGAATATCGTGGTGGTGGAGGTGGACGGCCGCCGCCTGGTGGTGGGGGTGGGCCCCGGCTGCATGGCGCGCCTGGCCGACCTGGAACCGATGCCCTCGAAAGTGGGTGGGGGTCCCGGAGAGGGGAGGGGGGCCGTGTTCGCCCAGCCGGTGGACACGGCCCCCGAATCCGGGCGCCCGGGCGACGGCCCCGGCACCCCCTTCTCCCGCGCCCTGGCCGCCGCCGACGACCGGGGCGCCAGCGAGGTGATCGCGCGCACCACCCGCGACCTGAAACGCCACCTGCAACTGCTTCGCTCGGGGAACGCCTAGATGCGCCACCGTTCGCTCGCCACCCTGATCCTGATCGCCCTGGCCCTGATCCCGGTCCACGGCTGGGCCCAGACGGCGCTGCCCACCATCAGCCTGACCGTGGGTGACGCCGAGTCCGGCGGCCAGCTGGTCACCGGCCTCAAGGTGTTGTTCCTGCTCACGGTGCTCACCCTGGCGCCGGCCATCCTGGTGATGGTCACCTCGTTCACGCGCATCATCGTGGTGCTGTCGTTCCTGCGCCAGGCCATGGGCCTGCAAAGCGTGCCCCCCAACCCGGTGCTGGTGGGGCTGGCCCTGTTCCTCACGTTCTTCGTGATGGCCCCGGTGTGGCAGCAGATCAACGGCACCGCCCTGCAACCCTACCTGGCCGGCGAGCTGTCGGAGGAGGTGGCCTGGGAGCGCGCCAAGACGCCGCTGGCCACCTTCATGCTGGCGCAGACCCGCGAGAAGGATCTGCAACTGTTCCTGGACATCTCGAAGACCCCGACCCCGGAGACCCAGACCGACCTGCCGTTGCAGGTGGTGGTGCCCGCGTTCGTGATCTCGGAGCTGAAGACCGCGTTCCAGATCGGCTTCCTGCTCTACCTGCCGTTCCTGGTGCTGGACATGGTGGTGTCGAGCGTGCTCATGAGCATGGGCATGATGATGCTGCCGCCGGTGGTCATATCGCTGCCATTCAAGCTCATCCTGTTCGTGCTGGTGGACGGCTGGAACCTGGTGGTGGGGGCGGTGGTGGGCAGCTTCTACTGATGGGCACCCATAACCCGCCACGCGCTTCGATTGCCGCGCCAGGGCGGTGCCTCCCCGCCCATCACCAGGGTGGGTCGCGGGTTCCGCGCGGCGTAACGGTGCCGCTCCGCCCGGGGCACCTGGTACTGGATGGCGCCCGCGACGGTGATATGGAGGTGCCCGGTTACAGGCAGGCGGTTGAAGGGCGCCGTCTTTCGGCGGGCCTGCGCCCGGCACAGGGACGTGCCGGCGGATTCAAGGGCACACCGGTGCCTGGAATCCGGGGAACCGGGAAAAGCGCTTTCCGGTCACGGGTTGGAAAAGGCTGGACCTTTCCAACGCCATGTTGGGCGTGCCCGGGAGGCCCCTGGAGAGGGGAAAAAAAGGGGTGTACGCACCGCGTACACCCCTTTTTCGATTACCGGACCGGTGTTAGCCGCCGGCTTCCGTCCCGGCCGGGGCCGGGGTCTCGCCCGTCGCCGGGGCCTCACCCTGCACCGCACCGTCGGCGGCGGGGGCACCTTCCACAGCCATGGGCTGCTCCATCGGAGCAGCCACCGGCTCCTCTACCGCCACTTCCGCGTCCTTCTTGCCATCGCACGCCACGAGGGCGGCCATCATAAGAACCGGAGCCCCGAACTTCAGAATGCCCGAGATCTTCATCTTCACTCCAAACTTGCCACCAACGCGATTCGGCCGCGCCGGGGAACATTGTGGGTGGACCCTGGGCCACCTTGGCCAGGTCTCCACGTGGGCAACAGCGTAATCGGCGGGAATGGCCGCCGTCAATGGTCTTTTGTCCTTGGTTTCCTCTTTTTTTTCAACCGGTAACATCCGTGCCCGGCAAACGCCTGGGGCCACCCCGCTGGCGGGGGTGCGGCGGGCGGGGGTGCTTGCCCCGCTCGCGGAAGCATCCTATGATGCGCCTGCAACCCGCGGGCGGCGCCACCGCCCGCCGCTCCGGAACGGTTCTTGGACGCACTCACCTTCATCCCCACCCGCGCCGCGTTTGGCGATGGTCCGCTGGCGGCGCACGCGCCCCTGAACGGCCGCACGCCCCGGCAGCTCCTGATGCGCCTGATGCCGTGTCGGCGGCCGTTCCTGCTGGAGAGCGGCAAGGGCGGCGAATTGGGGCGCTGGAGCTTCCTGGGGGGCGGCCCGCGCCTGGTGCTCGCCTGCGGCCCGTCCGGCGTGACGCTCACCGAAAACGGCGCCACGCTGCCCCTTGCCGGCGGGCCGCTTACCGCCCTGCGCCGGGTGCTCAGGGAGAACGGGGTGAGCGGGCCGGGCGGGGCGGACACATCGGCCCTGCCGCCGTTCTTCGCCGGGCTGTGCGGGGTGTTCTCCTACGACCTGGCGCGGCGCTTCGAGCGCCTGCCGGCCCTGGCGGCGGACGACGCCCCGGTGCCGGAGGCCGACCTGGGGTGGTACGACACGGTGATCGCCGTGGACCACCACCAGGCGCGCCTGTGGGTGTGCCACCTGCCCGCCCCGGCGGAGCGGAGCGCCCATGCCGCCCCCCGGCACGACCGGGCGCGCGGCCGCATCGTCGACCTGTTCGAGCGGCTCGACACCCCCGCCCCCGGCGAGGACGCGCCCCCCGCCACGGCGCCGGTGGGGGCGGTGGCGGCGGAGATGCCGCGCGCGGCCTTTCTGGACATGGTGCGCCGCGCCAAGGATTACATCGCCGCCGGCGACATCTTCCAGGCCAACCTGTCGCAACGCTTCGCGGCGCCCCTGAACGGCCTGCACCCGTGGGAGCTGTACCGCGCCCTGGCCGCCATCAACCCGGCGCCGTTCGCCTGCTACCTCGAGCAGGACGGCCGGCACGTGGTGAGCTCGTCGCCGGAGCGGCTGGTGAGCCTGCGGGCGGGGCTGGTGCAGGCGCGCCCCATCGCCGGCACCCGCCCGCGCGGGGCCGACGCCGCCCTGGACCGCCTGTCCGGCCAGGAACTGCTGGCCCACCCCAAGGAGCGCGCCGAGCACGTGATGCTGGTGGACCTGATGCGCAACGACCTGGGCCGCGTGTGCGACTACGGCAGCGTGCGGGTGAGCGAGTTCATGACCACCGAGCGCTACTCCCACGTGATCCACATCGTCTCGAACGTGGTCGGCCGGCTGGGGCCGGGGATGGATGCCCCGGCGCTGCTCAAGGCGGTGTTCCCCGGCGGCACCATCACCGGCGCGCCCAAGGTGCGCTGCATGGAGATCATCGAGGAGCTGGAGCCGGTGCGGCGCGGCATCTACACCGGCTCCGCGGGCTACCTGTCCGCCGCCGGCGACATGGACCTGAACATCCTCATCCGCACCATCCACGCCCGGGACGGCATGGCCCGCTTCCAGACCGGCGCCGGCATCGTGGCCGACTCGGACCCGGAGGCGGAATACGAGGAAACCCTGCACAAGGCCGCCGCCATGCGCCGCGCCCTCGAACAGGCGGCGGACGGGGCGGTGCGGGCGGCCGGCGGCAGGCCGGTCGTCCTCGGCACCGCGGGCGGCTGACATGGCGGGGCCCATCGTCTACCTGAACGGCGCCTTTGTCCCGGCGGAGGCGGCCAGCGTGTCGGTGTTCGACCGGGGCTTCCTGTACGGCGACAGCGTGTTCGAGACCGTGCGTGCCTACGGCGGCAAGGCGTTCGCCGTGGGGGAGCACTACGAGCGGCTGGCGGGCTCCGCCAGCCGCATCGGGATGGCGCTGCCGTTCGAGCGCACCGGCTTCGCGCGCATCCTGGCCGAACTGCTGGCCGAGAACGGGCTGGACAACGCCATGCTGCGCTTCACCGTGTCGCGCGGGGTGGGGCCGGCCCCGGTGCCCGACCCGGCCGGGTGCGAGTCGCCCACGGTGGTGGTGCTGCCGCGCCCGGTGCCGCCGTGGGACCGGGAGGCGTGGCGGGCGGGCATCGCCACGGTCATCTCGCCGGTGCCGGCCACGCCGCCGGAGGTGCTGGACCCGGCGGCCAAGACCGGCAACTTCCTGTCCCACATCATGGCCATCGCCCACGCCCGCTCCCACGGCGCGCGCGAGGCGATCCTGCTGGACGCCAAGGGCAACGTGGCCGAGGGGGCGGCAAGCAACCTGTTCGGGGTGTGGAACGGCGCGCTCACCACCCCCCCGGCGGACGGGGCCATCCTGCCCGGCGTCACCCGCGCCCTGGTGCTCCAGGTGGCCCGGGAGGAGGGGATCACCTGCCGCGAGGAGGCCATCTCCCCCTATCTGCTGGGGCGGGCCGACGAGCTGTTCGTCACCAACACCGGCTGGGAGGTGATGCCGGTGGCCGCCGTGAACGGCCGGCCGATTGGGGATGGGCGGGCGGGCCCGGTGGCGGAGCGGCTGCTGGCCGCCTACCGGCGCCTGGTGGCGCGCCGCCTGGGCGTGACGGCGCCGGGCGATGCTTAAATTTCGGGGCCGGTTCGCGTACCATAGGGCACCTCTGTTAACCGTCGCGAGCGCCCCCTGGTGCAAGGCGCCCCGAGCGGAGCGGCGCCGTTACGCCGCGCGGAACCCGAGACATATCATGGTGATAGGCGAGGGTTCGAGCACCGCTTCAGCGCAGCAACCGGGGCGCGCAGCAGGTTGATAGAGGTGCCCCAAGCGCGTTTTACCCCGTCGGCCTTTAGCGGAGACGCCTAGATCAGCGTGAGCGCCCCCAAACTGTCCATCGTCATTCCCGCCTACAACGAGTCCATGAACATCGGCCAGGTGCTCCCCCGCGTGCGGGCGGTGCTGGCGGAGGGGGACGAGATCATCGTGGTGGACGACGGCTCCACGGACGGCACCGCCGACGTGGCCGCCCGGGCGGGGGCCAGGGTAATCCGCCGCGCCTACAACGTGGGCAACGGCGCCGCCGTGAAGACCGGCATCCGCGCCGCGACGGGCGATTACGTCATCATCATGGACGGTGACGGGCAGCACGACCCCGCCGACATCCCGCGCATCGTGGAGCACCTCGCGGCGTATCACATGGTGGTGGGGGCGCGCACCCGGGCGTCGGACTCGGACCTGCACCGGGACATGGCGAACCACGTCTTCAACCGCTTCGCCAGCTACCTGGCCAAGCACCGGATCGAGGACCTCACCTCCGGCTTCCGGGGGCTGCACGCGGGGCTGGCCAAGCAGTTCTGCTACCTGCTGCCGAACACCTTCTCCAGCCCGTCCACCCTCACCCTGGGGCTGATCCGCGCGGGCTACCTGGTGAAATACATCCCCATCGTGGCGGCCCGGCGCGGCGGCAGGAGCAAGATCAAGCCCCTGCGCGACGCGGTGCGCTTCTTCCTCATCATGCTCAAGATCAGCACCCTGTTCTCGCCGCTGCGGGTGTTCCTGCCGGTGAGCGGGCTGTTCCTGGGCACCGGCGTGCTGTACTACCTGTACACGTTCGTCACCACCCACCGCTTCACCAACATGTCGATGCTGCTGATGGTGACGGGGGTGCTCACCTTCCTGTTGGGGCTGGTGTCGGAACAGATCGCCCAGATGCGCCTGGACCGCAGCGAGGAGCACCACCTGGAGGGGTGAGCCGGGCCGCGCCCGCGGACGCGGGCGGTCAGCCGCCGCCCACGGGGCGGGGCTCGTACAGGCAGCGGAAGCCCACGTCGCGCAGGCGTGCGCCCGGGTGGTCGAAACCCCGGAAGGACGACCGGGCGCTGATGGCCATCACCCTGGCGTAGTCCTCCGGCAGGTAGTGGCCCACCGCCTCGAAGCCGAGGCCGCGCATGACCTTGTAGCCCTCCATGAACGCCTGGATCGGCGCGTCGTTGCCTGGGTAGGGGGCGTAGTCGGCGTTCACCCACTCCCACACGTTGCCGATCAGATCCAGGTGGCCGTAGGGGCCGGCGCCGGCGGGGAGGGACCCCACCGGCAGGGTGCGGCCCCGGTCGAAGGGGCCGGTGGACACGTTGGCCTTGGCCGGGTCCCAGGTGTTGCCCCAGGGGTAGATGCGCATCTCCGGGCCCCTGGCGGCGGCCTCCCACTCCGCCTCGGTGGGCAGGCGGCCGCCGGCGAAGGCGCAGAAGTGCTGGGCGTCGGCCCAGCTCACGTACACCACCGGGTGGTCCTCCTTGCCCTGCGGGGCGGTGCGGCGCGACCAGTCCAGCGGCGCGGGAACGTGCGGGGTGGCGGTGATGAATTCCTGGTAGCGGGCGTTGGTCACCTCGGTGGTGTCCATCAGGAAGGTGCGCAGGCGCACCGGGTGGAATGGGTGCTCGTCCGCGTAGAACGGCTCCGGAAGGCCGACGGCCAGGGCCTCGCCCTCCGTGTCCACCATGTCGGTGCCCATGTGGAAGGTGCCGCCCTTGACCTTGCTCATCCCCTGCGGCACGGCGCAGGCGGACAAGAGCAGGGCGGACAAGAGCAGCAGGACAGGCGGACGGCGGGCGTTCATGGGGCCATTATAGCGAACGGCGGCCCGGATGGAGCGGGCCATCCGGCCCGGCGTGGGGAGGGGGGATCAGATCGTGCAGGCGGCCACCGGGTCCTGGGCGTGCTCGCGGGTGGCGATGTAGCGTTCCACCGCCTCGTCGAAGTAGTGGGTGGTGGTGGCCAGGGCCGGGTCCACCTTGTGGGCGTAGTGTTCGCGGCCCTCCTCCAGGAAGGTGCCCATCACCTGGCGCAGGCGCCCGCCACGGGCGGCCTCGTCGAACAGGGCCTGGTTGTACAGCACGATGTCCGACAGGATGATGCGCGCCAGGCGGCGGGCGGTGGCGTGGGCGTCGTCCGCCGGCTTGATGGGGGCGTTGGCCGGGCGCACGGGCATCCCGGCGATGGGGCGGCCGGCGAACGCGGCCGCCTGCGGGGCCTTGGGGGCGCCGGCCGGCCCGGCCGGCCCGCCGGTGGCCAGGCGCAGGGCCGCGTCGGCCACCGCATCGGCGCCGGCGGTGAGGGGCAGGGTGCGGTCGGCGCCGGGCAGGGGCAGCAGGTCGTCGCCATCGGCGCGCAGGCCCAGCACGCGGGCGCGGCGCGTCACGCTGCTCTTCTTGATGATCTCCCCCAGGCCCATGCCGAAGATGGGGGGAAAGCCGCCGTCGATCACCGCCACGTCGGGAACCTCGTGGGCCATCATTTGCAGGGCCTCGCGGCCATCGCCACACTGGCGCACCCGCCAGCCGGCATCGGTCAGGCGGGCGCCATAGGCGGCGCGCAGGGCGCGGTCGGCCAGGGCCACCACCGCCTTGCGGGCGGGGCCGTGGGCGGTGGGCAGGGTGCCCGCGTCGAGTATGGTGGTCGCCACCGTGATGCCCACGACCGCGTTGCAGGTGGCGCAGCCCACCTCGGTGCTGAGCTCGGCGCCGACCGTGGCGACGGTCAGCGGGTGTTGACAGGAGGGACAGGCCAGTTGCATCCGAGCGTCTCCCAAATCCGTTCCACGTCCGGGGCCGCGGATGGCGGCCCGGGCGCTGCCGCACGAGCGCGGCACCCTCTCCATCCGTAGGTGTGTGGCAAGCCCCGTGCCAGTTGTGCGCAAAAACGGTGCAAATGCTTGTAACGTGCCGATTTGACGCATGAACCGGGTCGCTTCACGGGGCGCGCCGGGGCGGCCGCCCACCCGCCGGGGCGCCCGGCCGTGCAAAAAGGTGCGGACCGGCCGCCCCATTTTGTACGGCGGCGGGCGCGGGCCGTTGCGCCCGGCGGGCGATCGGTGTACAACCAATGCGCGACGCGACCGCCCAGCCATGGACACCCGATTCCCAAGGACACCCCGATGACCGGCCCCGACGACTTTTCCCCCGCGCGCCCGCACCCGATCCGCAATGCCTTGTTGCTGCTGGCCGGCTTTCTGGTGATCATGTTCGGTTCCGCCGCCCTGGCCCTGTATGTGGACTGGCTGTGGTTCCGCGAGGTGCGCCTGGCCCACGTGTTCCGCACCATCGTGGGCACCAAGGTGGCGCTGGGGGCCGGGGCGGGAGTGATCTGCTTCGCCCTGGTCTACGCCAACCTGAGCTGGGCGGCCCGGCATCCCAAGGACCATCTGCTGTCGCAGGTGTACGGCCCCGGCCAGCAGATGCTCAAGAACGTGCTGGAGCGCTACCTGGGGCCGGTGGTGCTGGCCGCCAGCGTGGTGCTGGCCCTCATGGCCGGGGTCAAGGCCGCCGCCCGCTGGGAAGACCTCATCCTCCTGCTCAACGCCACCCCGTTCGGCCGGCTCGACCCGCAGCTCGGCCGCGACCTGGGCTTTTACGTGTTCCAGTTGCCGTTCATCCACTTCGCCCAGGGGTGGCTGATGGGCAACCTGGTGCTGATCGGCGTCGTCACCGCCGGCGCCTACCTGGCGCTGGGGGCCATCGGCCTCACGCCGCTGGGGCCCATGGTCAACCCGCGCGCGGCGCGCCACCTGGGGCTGCTGGCGGGGGCCGCCTTGTTGGTGCTGGGGTGGGGTTTTCAACTGGATGTGTTCGACACGCTGTTCTCCAAGCACGGCGTGGTCACCGGCGCCACCTATACCGACGTGTACGCGCGCATCCCCGCCTACCGGCTGCTGGCGGTGGCCAGCGCGTTGGCGGGGATGGTGGTCGTGGCCCTTTCCTGGCGCGGCAACTGGAAGCTGCCGGTGGTGGTGGCGGGCGGCGTGCTGGCCCTGTCGTTCGTGGGGGTGAACCTGCTGCCGGGGATGCTGCAAAAATACCGCGTGGTGCCCAACGAGATCGTCAAGGAGGGCCTGTTCATCAAGCGCAACATCGAGGCCACGCGCGTGGGCTTCGGGCTCGATGCCATCAGCGCCGAGGAGTTTCCCGCCGCCGACTCCCTGTCCGCCGAGGTGCTGGTGGACAACCATGTGACCATCGAGAACGTGCGCCTGTGGGACCACAAGCCCCTGCTGTCCACCTACCGCCAGTTGCAGCAGATCCGCACCTATTACGACTTCGTGGACGTGGACAACGACCGGTACCGGGTGAACGGCACCATGCGCCAGGTGATGCTGTCGCCGCGCGAATTGTCCTACGGCAACCTGCCGGGGGGCGCCAACTGGATCAACGAGCACCTTACCTACACCCACGGCTACGGCGTGAGCGTGGGGCCGGTGAACCGCATCTCGCAGGAGGGGCTGCCCGAGTTCTACGTGAAGGACATCCCCCCCGCCACCCAAGTGCCGGCCCTGAAGGTGACGCGGCCCGAGATCTACTACGGCGAGCTGGCCAACGACTATGTGTTCGTGCGCACCCAGGCCAAGGAGTTCGACTATCCGGTGGGCGACCAGAACCAGTACGCCACCTACGACGGCAAGGGCGGCGTGCCCATGAGCGGCCCCCTGGCGAAGCTGGCGTTCGCCCTGCACTTTGGGACCACCAAGCTCCTGTTCTCCGGCGACATCGTGCCCGAGAGCCGCATCATGTACCACCGCGACATCAAGGACCGGGTGGGCATGGTGGCACCCTACCTGATCTGGGATGGCGACCCCTACATGGTGATCGGCGAGAACGGCCGCCTGGTGTGGATGCTGGACGGCTACACCACCACCGGCAACCTGCCCTACTCGGAGCGGCTGGGGAGCCTGGGCAACTACATCCGCAACTCCGTCAAGGCGGTGGTCGACGCCTACGACGGCAGCATCGCCCTCTACATCGCCGATCCGGACGACCCCATCATTCGCACCTACGCCAAGGCGTTCCCCAACACCTACCGGCCCCTTGCCGAGATGCCGGCGGACATCCGCGCCCACATGCGCTACCCGCAGGACCTGTTCGCCGTGCAGGCGCACATGCTCCAGAAGTACCACATGCTGGACCCGCAGAACTTCTACAACAACGAGGACCTGTGGGAGATCCCCCGGGTGGGCGAGCAGCCGGCGCAGCCCTATTACACCATCATGAAGCTCCCCGGCCAGGAGCACGAGGAGTTCATCCTGCTCCTCCCCTACACCCCCGCCAAGCGCGACAACATGACCGCCTGGCTGGCGGCGCGCATGGACGGGGAGCACTACGGCAGCAAGGTGGTCTACCTGTTCCCCAAGCAGAAGCTCATCTACGGCCCGCGCCAGATCGAGGCGCGCATCGACCAGGACGCCAAGATATCCGAGCAGCTCACCCTGTGGAGCCAGATGGGGTCGTCCGTGATCCGCGGCACCTTGCTGGTGATCCCCATCGAGGACTCGCTGCTGTACATCGAGCCCCTCTACCTTGCCGCCGAGCGCGGCTCGCTGCCGGAGCTCAGGCGGGTGATCGTGGCCTATGGCAACAAGCTTGCCATGGAGCCGAACCTGGAACTGGCGCTCAGGGCCATCTTCGGCAAGGGGGTGCCGGTGCCGTCGGGCGGCGCCGCGCCCGGCGGCGCCCGGCCGCCGCAGGGCATCGCCCGCTCCGAGAGCATGGAGGACCTGGCGGCCCGCTCCCAGGACGCCTTCAACCGCGCCCAGGACGCCAGCCGCGCCGGCGACTGGGCCGCCTACGGCGAGGCCCTCAAGGAGCTGGAGGCGGCGCTGAAGCGGATGAACCGGTAGGGGGGCCTCCTTTTCTTCCCGGACGGTTCCGCTATAATGACCAGATAACACCCACGGCCCGCGTCCAGGGGCGTCAAGTGGCTGTGCAGGCAATGATTGATTGCGGAGGTGGAGCAGATGGGCGCGACACGCAAGAGCACTCTTAAGGCCGGGAACCTCAGGTCTGGGGCGGGAAACCAGCCCGCAACCGCGTCCAGGACGATCAACCCCGCCCCCAAGAAGGGCAAGCTCGACAGCAAGACCATCAAGCGCGCGGTGGATCAGGTCATCTCGTCCCGCACGGGCAAGAAACCTGCCTGAGCCGCCCCATGGCGGCGAGGGGATACGCCAGCAACGTTTTCATCAACTGCCCGTTCGACGACGCATACCTCGCGCTGCGGAACGCCATCGTCTTTGCCGTTTTCGATTGCGGCTTCACACCCCGGTGTGCCCTGGAGGAGAACAACGGCGGTGACGTGCGCTTCACCAAGATCCAGCGCTTGATCGCGAATTCCAAGTTCGGCATCCACGACATCAGCCGGACCGGGCCGGACGCCGCGACCGGTCTTCCCCGCTTCAACATGCCCCTGGAGCTGGGTGTGTTCATCGGCGCCAGGCACTTTGGAGATGAAACGCAGCAGCGCAAGAACTGCCTGATCCTGGACTTCGAGCCGTATCGTTACCAGGCATTCATTTCCGATATCGCCGGGAACGATATCCAATCGCACGAAAATAACCCCGAACGGGCCATCGGCCACGTGCGCAACTGGCTGAACGACGCATCCGGCCGGAAGACGATCCCGGGCGGCCGTGATATCGTCAGGCGCTATCGCCTGTTTCGACAGGAGTTGCCGAATCTGTGCGCGAAAGCCCACGTGACGGTCGATGAGCTCATGTACAACGACTACAGCCGCTTTGTCTCGGCATGGCTCAAGGCCAACGAGCGGTAGGTGTTCAGACCCTTGATGGGCCTTCGTTAGCACGGGTATTTGTTACACCGTGGAAATCTACGTGGACGCAGACGCCTGCCCGGTGAAGGCCGAGGTGGTCAAGGTGGCCGACCGCCACGGGTTGACCGTGCACATGGTCAGCAACGCCTACATGGGGCTGCCCAAGGGGCACGACGTGCGGCGCAAGATCGTGCCCGGCGACCCGGACGCGGCGGACCACTGGATCGCCGCCAACATCCAGCCCGGCGACATCTGCGTGACCGCCGACATCCCCCTGGCGGACCGCTGCCTGAAGGCGGGCGCCGGGGCCCTGGGCCCCACCGGCAAGCCGTTCACCCACGCCGCCATCGGCGCCGCCCTGGCCACCCGCGAAATCCTGACCCATTTGCGCGAGATGGGCGCCATGGAGGGGGGCGGCAAGACCTTCACCCCCAAGGACCGGTCGCGCTTCCTGAACGAACTGGAGCAGCTGATCCAGTCCCACTACCGGACCCACGGCAAACCCCAATAGGGAGGCGGATCATGGCCCGTGTCACCCATTTCGACATCTCCGCGGCGGACGTGGGGCGTGCCAGGGCCTTTTACGAGGCCACCTTCGGCTGGCGGTTCCAGAAATGGGACGGGCCCATGGACTACTGGCTGATTTCCACCGGGGACGGGGAAGGGATCAACGGTGGAATGGGGCAGGGCCCGGACGGACCCGCCGTCACCAACATCATCGACGTGGACGACATCGACGCCGCGACACAACGGATCGCCGCCAACGGCGGCACCATCGTCGCGCCCAGGATGGCCATTCCCGGGGTGGGCTGGATGGTCACCTTCAGGGACACGGAGGGCAACACCTTCGGAGCCATGCAGGCGGACGAGCGGGCCGGCTGACCCACGCATCCCTGGCGCCCGCGGGGCGCTACAGGCCCTGGCGCATCCGGCCCCACAGGATCTTCCAGGGGCTCGCGAACCACATTTTCGGGAACATGCGCAGGTCGAACTTCTGGTACCCGTCCGGGCCGTGGGCCTTGATGAGGCGGGTGGCCTTCTCGAGCCGCTTGATGAAGCGCTCGATGGTGGGGTAGCCGAACGCCGCCTTGCCCGTGCGGATGCGCCCGTAGGCCTCCTCCAGCTGCTGCATGGCGAACTTGCCGGTCTCGACCTGGTGCAGCCCGACGGAGAGCTGCATGAGGCCGCGCAAGAGATCCCTGCCCGGCTCCGGCTCCACCATCCAGCGCATCTCCAGGAGCTTGTAGGCCTCGTAGTACAGGCCCGCGTTGTAGAGGGCGGCGTACTGGCGCAGCACCTTGTCGGTGCCCGGCGCCCGTTCCGGGGCCGCGTACCAGTCCTGGATCACGCCCCAATAGGCCTCGGCCCGCTGCACGATGAACGGCAGCCGGTCGGCCATGGCGTCGAACAGGGCGAAGTGGTGGTCCGGGCTTTGCCAGTCCAGCCCCGTAAGCTCGTGCGGCTCGGTGAGAACGGCGCCCGCGTGCTCGATGCCGAACACGGGCAGGGCCTCCATCAGCGCGCGCGGGTCCGATCCCTGCTTCCAGGCGCCGTCGGGCAGGCTCGCGTGGCCTCTTGAGTAGCTTTCCAGGGGCAGGCTGCGGGCGCCCTTGACGGCGTAGATCACCAGCCAGCCCAGGGGCCCGGCCCGGTCCGGGTCGTCCATGGCGTAGATCATGAGGCCCGCCAGGTGGGCGCCCAGGTCGAAGCTGCCACCCGGGTCGGCGCCGGGGTTGCCGGGGTTGCCGGGGTTGCCGGAACCGGTGGGGGTGTGGTCGGTCATGTTCACACCACCCGGTTGGGCGGGGTCTGGCCCGCCAGGGCGGCGGACAGGTTGTCGAACACCATCATGCCCATGCGGTCGCGGGTGGCGTAGGTGGCGCTGCCCGCGTGGGGGGCCGCCACCACGTTGGAAAGGGCCAGGATGCGCGGGTTCACGCGCGGCTCGCCGGTATACACGTCAAGCCCGGCGCCGCTCAGGGCACCGCTTTCCAGGGCATCGATCATGGCGTCCTCGTCCACCACCTCGCCGCGGGCGGTGTTGATGAGGTAGGCGCCGTGCTTGATGGTCCGGAACGCCTCGGCGGACAGCAGGTTCCGGGTCTCCGGCGTGAGCGGGCAGTGCAGGGAGATGTAGTCGGAGGTGCGCAGCAATTCGTCCAGCGGCACCCAGTGGCAATCGAGGGAGCGTTCGGTGCGTTCGTCCACCCGGTGACGGTTGTGGTAGACCACGTCCATGCCAAAGCCCTGGGCGCGGCGCGCCACCGCCTGGCCGATGCGCCCCATGCCGACGATGCCCAGCCGCCGGGCCTGCACCCCCTGCCCCAGAAGCTGGGTGGGGCCCCAGCCGTTCCAGCGGCCGGAGCGGGTGAGGGCGTCACCCTCCACGATGCGCCGCGCCACGGCGAGCAGCAGGGCGAAGGCCATGTCGGCGGTGGCCTCGGTGAGCACGCCGGGGGTGTTGGTGACGGTGATGCCGCGCCGCTTGGCGGCCGCCAGGTCGACGTTGTTGGTGCCGGCGGCGAAGTTGGCCACCACCCGCAGCTTGGGGCAGGCGGCCAGGACGGTGTCGCCGATGGGGTCGGACAGCATGGATACCAGCCCCTCGCAGTCCCTGGCGCCGTGGGCGATCTCGGCGGCGGACAGGGGGCGGTCCGGCTCCGCGCGGAGCACCTCGAAGCGCCGGGTCATGGCGATCATGACCGTTTCGGGCAGGGTACGGGTGATGAAGACGCGCGGCGGCATGGCCCTCCATGACGAAAAAGGCGGGTAATGCCATCCAGTATACGGACCGGCCGCCGCCGGGGCCAGGGTGGGGATGGGGAATGGCGGGGCCGTATGCGATACTTGTTCGTTATGATGGCCACGGCTCCGCACAGATTGTTTCGGATGCAGGCCGCCCTCGGCTGGGCGGCCGCCTGCGCGCTGTTTGCGGGGGCGCCGGGGGCGGCCCTGGCGGCGGGCGCGGTGGCGCCGGTGAGCCAGGCCTTCGAGACGCACAAGGGCGCGGTGCTGGCCGTGGAGGCCGACCTGCGCGCCACGCCGGACGCGGCCCTCACCGGCCTGCCGGGGCAGGCGGTGATGCTCCTCGCGTGCGACGGGGCCGGCTGCGTGGGCCCGCACCAGGTGCGGGTGGACGGGGTGGACGACCTGAACGCCGTCAACCGCTGGCTGGCGGACGCCTTCCCCCAGGGCGGCTGGGTGCCCGTGGCGCTGCCACGCAAGGGCCCCACCGTGGAGCTGGTGTGGCAGGCGGGAGAGCGCTTCGACGTCACGCGGGTGACGCTGCCCGCCCCCGGCAACGTGGTGCGGGTCACGCGGCAGGGCGGCGCCATCGAGGCCGCCGAGCAGGCCCCCGGCGCCGAACACGCGTGGCGGGTGGCCATGGCGGAGCTGGCGCGGGGCGACCGGCTGGCGGCCATCGCCGTGCTGGACGCGTCGGCCCGCCTGTTCGGCCCGCCGGCGGACGGGCGCCGCCTGACCCTGGCGGACCTGGCCCGCGAGGCGGGCCTGCCGGGGCGCGCCGAAAACGCCTACCAGGAGTTGGCCGCTTCCCCCAACGCCGACGTGCGCAACCGCGCGCGGCTGGGGAGCGCGCGCCTGGCCGTGGACGCGGGCCGGCTGGACGAGGCGGTGGCGATCCTGTCCGCCCTGGCCCTTTCCCCCGGCCCCGACGCGGACGCGGCCCACGACCTGCTGATCCGCGCCCTCCTGGCCCTGGGCCGCGACCACGACGCGGTGGCGGTGCCGGCGCCGGACGGCGCCGGGCCGTTCCTCAGCGCCAACCGGGCCATGGCCTTCCAGGCGGTGGGCGATACCTTCTCGGCGGTGACCGAGCTGGAGCGGGCGGTGCGCCTGTGCAACAACTCGGTGCCGGTGGAGGCGCTCCTGCGCGAGCGCCTGCTGCTGGCCCTGGGCACCGTGCTGGCGGAGCAGGGGCGCCTGGAGCGGGCCGTGGAGGTGTTCGGCGAGATGAGCCCGCAGGGGCCGTTCGGCGACCGCCACCGCTTCGCCCGCGGCCTGGCCTTCTTCGGCAACGGCGAGATGGTGAAGGCGGTGGCCGAGTTCCAGGCCCTGGAGCGCGAGCACCCGTCCAGCCCCTATGCCATGGAGGGGTTGTTGGTGATGGGCGAGGCGTTCCGCGCCCTGAACGCGCCGCGCCAGGCGGTGGCCCAGTACCGCAAGGCGCTCGACCTGTACCACGGGCGCACCCGCGCCGTGCAGGTGCTGCTCGACGAGAGCCGCGTCGCCGCCTTCGACGCGGGCATCACCGGCCTCATCTTCACCCCCGGCTGGCAGCCGGGCGATGGCGGGCAGGCGCGGGTGACCACCGGCCTGGGGGTGCTGTTCCGCACCCCCGGCTTTGCCCGGCTGCTGGACGAGCACCGCCAGATCGGCTTCGCCACGCGCCGCCTGGAGGCGGCCCGCCGGCTGCTGCGGGCGGGGGGCG
Source organism: Nitrospirota bacterium (assembly GCA_016212085.1). Taxonomy (GTDB): domain Bacteria; phylum Nitrospirota; class JACRHL01; order JACRHL01; family JACRHL01; genus JACRHL01. Next base: position 24,695 of record JACRHL010000006.1, read on the forward strand.
ACCCGGCGCTGGCCAAGCGGGTGAACGCGGGGCTGGATGGGCTGGCCGTGTTCCGGGGCATGTTCCAGGCCGCCGCCCGCGAGCTGGTGATCCGCACCCTGGAGGCGGAGCGCGACCAGGTGGAGGAGCTGTCCATCACCGCCAGCCTGGGCATCACCCAGAGCGTGCTGTTCGACAGCACCGGCCGCGACGGCAGCGACCTGGTGTTCGGGGCCGACCGGTGAGCGACGCGGGGCGGCTGTGGATATTGCTGATCCGCGCGGCGGCGCTGGTGATGCTGGGCGCCAGCCTGTACTACCGCCAGCACGGCGCCCAGCTGCCGTGGGGGGTGCTGTGAGCCTGCCGGCCATGCTGCGCCGCGCCGCGCCGTGCGCCCTGGCCCTGCTGTGCGCCTGCGCCACCAGCCAGCCCGCCGGGGTGAGCCAGACCGACGTGAACCGCATCGTCGGCCAGGTGCTCACCGCCCAGTCGCGCATCGGCACCGGCGAGAAGCTGGACGCCCTGGCGGAGCTGGAGGCGTTCCTGACCACCACCCCGCACCGCAGCGAGCGGGTGGCCAATGCCCTGGAGCAGCTGGCCGGCCTCTATCTGCAAATCGAGATCCGCACCTACCGCAACGAGCTGGCCCGCTACCAGCGCAACGGCGGCGGCATCAAGCCGCAAATGAGCCACGACCGCTCCATCGCCCTGTACCGGAAGTGGCTCGCCGACTACCCGGAGCGGGCCACCAGCCAGCGCATTTACTACCAGCTTGCCCGCGCCTACGAGGATCTGGGCGACACGGAGCGGGAGATAGCCATGCTCGGCATCCTGGTGGCCCAGGACCCCCCCGGCCCGTTCCACGACGAGGCGCGCTTCCGCCTGGCGGAGCTGGCCTTTGCCGACGCCCGCTTCGAGCAGGCCGCCGAGCGCTACGGCGAGGTGCTCCACGGCGACGCCGCCCCCGGCTTCCGCGACTATGCGGGCTACAAGCGGGCATGGGCCTACTACCTGGCGGAGCAGAACGCCGAGGCGGCGCGCGCGGCGGTGGATTTCATCGACCTCAAGCGCGTGCCCAGGGGGAAGGCCATGGTCCTCGACAGCACCATGATGCCGGAGCCGGACTGGGAGCGGGTGCGCGAGGTGATGAAGATCCTGGCCCGCGCCCTCAACCGGCTGGGCGGTGTGGCGGTGCTGGAGAAAATGGTGCCCGCCGACCGGGACTATGCCGACATGGTCTACCGCGAGCTGGCCGAGGCCCAGGCGCAGGTGGGCCGGCGCGACGAGGCCATCGCCACCTACGAGGCCTACGTGCGCCGCCACCCCACGGCGGTGCAGACCCCCGCCGTGCTGGGCTACATGGTCGACACCCATACGGAGGCGGGCGACGAAAAGGCGGCGGTGGCCACCCGCGTGCGCCTGGTGACGGACTTCGGCACCGGCTCGCCCTGGTGGAACGCCCAGGACGCCGCCACCCGGCGCGCCACCCTGCCGGCCCTGCGCCAGACCACCCACCGCCTGGCGCGCTACTTCCACTCGGCGGCCCAGGCCAGCAAGCAGCCGGCGGACTACCAGACCGCCGCCGACTGGTACCGGCGCTACCTGAGCACCTACCCGGACGCGCGCGACACGGGCGAGGTGGCGTTCCTGCTGGGCGAGGTGCTGTTCGAGGCGGGCCAGCACGCCGAGGCGGCGGACGCCTATGCCGACGCCGCCTACCGCCTGCCGCCCCATTCCAAGGCCGGGGAGGCGGCCTATGCCGCCGTGCTGGCCCGCGAGCGGCACCTGGCCCAGGCCCGGCCGGGCGGCCCGGAACACGCCCGGCGGCTCACCGCCCTGAACGACGCCATGATCGACCTGGTGAAGGCCCACCCGCGCGAGCCGCGCCTGATGGCGGCGTTCGAGCGGCTCACCGGCATCCTGTTCGAGGCGGACGCCCACGACGAGCTGTACCGGCTGGCCGACACGGTCATCCGCGATGGCCCCCGGGTGCGCGCCCTGCACATCCTGGCGTGGCGGGTGCTGGGCGAGGCGGCCCTTAGGACCGGCCGCACCGCGCGCGCCGAGGAGGCCCTGGCCCAGGCCCTGGATTACGTGCAGGACGACCCGGTCCAGTCCGCCGAGATCCGCAAGCTGATGGCCGCCGCCGCCGTGTCGGCGGCGGCCCAGGCGGCGCCGGAGGAGTCCGCCGCCGCCCTGGCGCGGGCCGCCGGCCTGCTCGACCCGTCGGACCCGCTGGCGGAGCCGGTGCGCGCCGACGCGGCCCTGGCCCCGTTGCAGGGGGACGACCCGGAATCGGCCCTGCCGGCCCTGGGCGCGTTCCTGGAAAACTACCCGGAATCGGCCCACCGGGAGCGCATTGCCACCGCCCTGCTCGCCACCGGCGAGAACACCCTGGCGGACGGCGACCCCGGCCGGGCCATGCGCCTGTGGGGCGCCTACCGCCAGTGGTTCGGCGGCGCGTGGCCGGAGCGCGACCTGCGCCTGGCCCGGCTGGAGGGCAAGGCGCACCTGGACGCGGGCGAACTGGACGCGGCGGACGCCGCCTTCTCGCGGGTGCTGGCCGCCTACCCGGGTGCCGCCCCGGAGGAGGACGTGGACCGTCTGGCCGGCATCCGCTACAAGCGCGCCGTGGCGGCGGTGGCGGCGGGCAACCCGGAGGGGCTCGACCTGCTCGCGGGCATCGCCGACGGGCTGCCCGGATCGGTGCTGGCCCCGGCGGCCCTGGAGGCGCTGGTGAACGCGGCGGGAGGCATGGGCCAGCCCGAGCGGGCGGCGCGGGCGGCGCAACGGCTGGCGGAGGACTTCCCCGGCACCCCCCAGGCGGAGCAGGTGGACGCGCGCATGGTGCCGCTGCTGTTGGCCGCCGGCCGCCCCGGCGACGCCGCCGCGCGGCTGCTGGCGGACGCGGCGGCGCTGCCCGACGACACGGCCGTGCCGCTGATCCTGCGCGCCGTGGAGCTGTACGAGGAGGCGGACGCCACCGACCGGGCCATCGGCGCCCTGATGACCCTGCGCGACCGCTTCGAGGCGGGCAGCGACCGCTGGGCGGAGGCCTACGTGGACACGGTGCGCCTGGAGGAGGCGGGCACCCGCAACCTGCCGGAGCGCCCCGCCGCCCCGGACCTCAACGACCGGGTGGACGCGCGGGTGCTGGAGGTGTTCACCCCCCTGGCCGAGGCGGACCGGCTGGGGGCGGAGGGCCGGGCCATCGCCGGGCGCATCTGGCGCCACCGTGCCGAGGCGGCCAGGGCGGCCTTCGAGCGGGTGCGCCTGGTGCCGCCCCTCAAGGAGAACCTGACGGCGAAGACCGACGCCCTCAAGGCGGCCCTCAAGGCCTTCGATGCCGTCCAGGGCTTCCGCGCCCAGGACTCCACCGTCAACGCCAGCCTGCAAATGGGCGAGATGTTCGACGCCTTCGCCACCGAAATGCTGGCCTCGCCGGTGCCGGCGGAGCTGAACGCGGCCCAGGCGGAATTCTACCGGCAGGGGCTGGAGCAGAAGGCGGCGCCCTACCGGGAGCGCGCCGTCAGGGCGTGGCTGGCCAACCTGGAGCGGCTGCGCGACGGCGTGGCGGGGCCGGACGTGGAGCGCACCCTGGAGCGCTTAGCCCGCGCGCGGCCGGAATGGTATGATCGCCCGGAAATCGGAGCCGTGTTGACCCATGTGCCGTAAGTTGGGGGTGTTCCTGCTGGGGTGCCTGCTGTGGGTGCCGGGGACCGCCCTGGCGGACCAGCAAGGGGGCCGGGAGCGTGCCGGCCAGGCCGATGCCGACGCCGCGCGGCTGGCCGCCGAGGGCGACGTGATCGACATCACCGGTTTCATGGAGTGGCCCAAGGGCGACACGTCTGTGCCCTGGGACCCGCCGGAGAAATTCGAGCGCGGCGTCGGCCTGGTGTATGGCCTGTCGCTCAAGGACGAGGTGTTCCAGCCCGTGGACCGGGACGATCTGACCCGCCAGATGGAAGTTGAACGGGCGCTCGGACGCTAGACCGCCGGAGCCCCCCGCACCCCCGTGACCAACCACTCCGAAAACCGGCTCTTCCGGCGCGTGCTCGCCGCGGCCATGGTGGTGTACGCCGCCGTGGCGGTGGTGCTCACCGTCGTCGAGGCGCCGCCGCCCAGGCCGCTTGCGCCCAAGCCGGTGCGCATCGCCCAACTGCTCGTCAGCGAGGAGGAGCTGGCCCGCCAGCGCGCCCAGGAGGCCCGGAAAAAGGTGGAGCAGGAGCGCCTGAAACAGGAGGCGGAGGCCCGGCGCAAGGTGGCGGAGGAGGCCAAGCGGAAGGCCGAGGCGGAGCGCCTGAAACAGGAGGCCGAGGCGCGCAAGCAGCGCGAGGCGGAGGCGGCCAGGAAGAAGGCGGAGGACGAGGCCCGGAAAAAGGCCGCGGAGGAGGCCCGGAAAAAGGCGGAGGCGGAGCTCCTGAAGCGCGACGCGGCGGCCCGCCAGAAGGCCGACGAGGCCGCCCGGCTGGAGGCGGAGCGCCAGCGCGTCGAGGCCGAGAAGCGCCGCATCGAGGAGGAACGCCGCCGCCAGGAGGAGCTCAAGCACCAGTCGGAGGCGCGCAAGCAGGCGGAGATCGCCCGCCAGAAGGCCGACGCGGCCGCCCGCCAGGAGCAGGAGCGCCAGCGCGTCGCCGCCGAGAAGCGGCGCGTGGAGGACGCGCGGCGCCAGGCGGATGTCGCCCGCCAGCAGGCCGTCGAGGCGGAGCGCCGGCGCCAGGAGGAAGCCCGGCGGCAGGCGGAGATCGCCCGCGTGAGGGCCTTCGTCGCCGAGCAGCAGCGCCGGGCGGAGGAGTTGCGCCGGAACCAGGAGGCCGCCATGTCCGCCGGCATCATGGGCGCCCTGGACGACGACGAGGGGCTGGACGACTTCCTGCAAAAGGATGGCGGCGCCCCCCTGGTCAAGGGCTCCAAGGGCAACCTGCTGGGCGGCGCCGCCGCCGTGACCGCCGAGCAGGCGAAACGGGGGGTGGACACGGCGGCGCTGGCGCGCATCGAGGAACTGCTCGCCGACATCCAGGACCTGGAGGGCTTCGAGGCCGTCCTGGGGGCCGGCGGCGCCCTGGGCGAGGCCGCCTCCACCGAGGAGATCCAGGGCTTCCTGGAGGACGTGGCGGCGGGCCGGGTGAGCGCGGGGGAGTTCGTCGCCCGCGCCACCACCATCGTCGAGAACCCGTTCAAGATCCTGGGCGAGGCGGGCGGCGTCCACGTCCGCCACGCGGAGGACATCACCCGCGTCATCATGGCGCACCGGGGCGAGCTGACCCACTTCTACGACAAGGCGCTGGTACGCACTCCCGGCCTGTCCGGCGTGGTGACCGTGCGCATGGTGATCGGCGCCAACGGCCGGGTGCGGTCCGCCACCGTGGAACGCTCCACCACCGGCGCCAAGGGTTTCGACGCGGCGCTCATCCAGCGCATCCTGGCGTGGGACTTTCCGCCGGTGCCCGCCGGCGACGTGGAGGGGCTCTACCCGTTCCGCTTCTCCGAGGGGCTGTAACGTAACCATCCAAAAACACAGTTGTTTTTAGGTATGTTTCCCGGCACCGTGCACAATCCCCCCTTTCGGGGGATGGGCGGATCGGCCAGGGCGCGGTACCTTGAAGCCATGGCCGCGACCGTGTCGCGACGGGCCCCGCCGGAACGCTCTCCCGACGGGCCTGGAATGGCCGGAACGCCCCGTGTGTCCAAGGTGTTTCCGGCCCGGTGTCTCTCCCGGGCACCTCTATTAACCTGCTGCGCGCCCCGATTGCTGCGTTGGGCGGTGCTCGAACCCTCGCCTATCACCATGATATGTCTCGGGTTCTGCGCTTCGTCCGCCTTGCACTCGCACCGCTCGCGACGGTTATTAGAGGTACCCTCCCGTGTGTGTGAGACGCGGCCCATCCGCCGACGGCCCGGAACGGCCGATCGGAAAATAGCTGCCCCCCGGACCCGTGTCCCCCGGGGGGGAGAGGCCTCGAGACCTGGCCTTCCGCCAGCCCGTGTGTCCGGCCGGCCCCCACGCCAAGGGGGGCCGGCCGATTTTTTTGCGGGAGGCACGCGATATCCCACTTTCGAGGGATGGGCGAAACGGCCGCTGGCGCGTACCCTTGGAAGTGCCATGCCCGTCACCAGGATATTTTCCCAGGTGGACTTGTTGCCCCTCACCGGGCCGGTCCGGGTCTCCCGCAACCCTGAGGCGGGGCGTCTCACGCGCCACCGGCACACGGTCAGGGCGGTGCCCCGCCGGCACGCCGCCCGCGCGTGCGGCAACGCGTTCTCGTGCGCGCCGCCGCCTGCGGCGCGTTTCCGGTCGGGGCGGGGGCCGTAGCCCGGCGCGCCCGCAAGTCCGTGAATTTCCCCCGGCACCCACGGTGGCAGTCATTTGGAGCGGGGCAAGGGCCCCGTTGCCCTGGGGGCGCTCGCCAAGGTCGATGGCGAGGCCCGTAAGAATCCGTGGGGTGTGTGTGACGCCGGCGACCTGATCCATCCCGGTGCCCGGCTGTTCCGCATGGGTGGCGCGTCCGCGCCGGCCCCATGCGGCGGCCAGGGGCGGTTTTCACCATGCGCCGCCCGGCTCCGGCGGGGCTGGCCGGCGGGTGCCGGCGCGGTCCTTCCACGCCGCCCGAGGGCCGGGCAAAGGGGGGATTGCGGCGCCCGCGCTTGTATGCGGGCGCCGGTCGTGAAAAAATCCCCGGCCATGGGCACCTTTCTCATCCGCCGCCTGTTCATGCTGATCCCGGTGCTGCTCGGCGTGCTGACGGCGGTTTTCATGTTGATCCACCTGATTCCCGGCGATCCGGTCGAGGTGATGCTGGGCGAGCAGGCGCTGACGGCGGACCGCGCCCAGCTGCGCGCCGAGATGGGCCTGGACGACCCGCTGGCGGTCCAGTACGCGCGCTTCCTGGCCGGGGCCGTCACCGGCGACCTGGGCACCAGCCTGCACTCGGGCCGCCCCGTGTGGCGGATGGTGGCGGAGCGGGTGCCGGCCACCCTGGGGCTGACCGTGGCGGCCATGGTGGTGGCCATCGGCGTCGCCCTGCCGCTGGGGCTGGTGTGCGCCGTGCGCGCGGGCCGGGCGCTGGACCACGGCGCCATGGTGGCGGCCCTGGTGGGGGTGTCCATGCCCAACTTCTGGCTGGGGCCGCTGCTGATCCTGGTGTTTTCGGTCAACCTGGGGTGGCTGCCCCTGGGCGGGGCGGAGGAGCCGCTGGCGTTCGTGCTGCCGGCGCTCACCCTGGGCACCGCCATGGCCGCCATCCTCACCCGCATGGTCCGCGCCAGCCTGCTCGAGGTGATGGACCGCGAGTTCGTGCGCACGGCGGTGGCCAAGGGGCTGCCGCGTTGGCGGGTGATGGTGCGCCACGTGCTGGCCAACGCCCTGATTCCGGTGATCACCGTCATCGGCCTCCAGTTCGGCGCCCTGCTGGCGGGCGCCATCATCACCGAGACCATCTTCTCCTGGCCGGGCCTGGGCCGCCTCACCGTGGAGGCCATCCAGACGCGCGACTACCCCCTGGTGCAGGGGTGCGTGCTGATGATCTGCCTGGGCTACCTGCTGGCCAGCCTGCTGACCGACCTGTGCTACGCGGCGGCCGACCCGCGGGTGCGCCTCCGCTAACCCCGAACATGAAGCCCCGCCTTTCCATGACCCCCATCGCCACCATCCCGCTGCACCAGGGCGACGCCCTGTCCATCCCGTTCAAGGTGCATTGTTCCGCCGACGGCAAGCGCCTGGCGATCCTCAACACCTTCGGGCTGCCCTACGCCCAGCAGCTCATCGTGGTGGACACGGAGACCCACCGCGAGGTGGGGCGCTGGGCCTTCCCCCCCGTGGGCCGCCACCTGTTCAACCTGGACATGCAGCTCACCCCCGACGGCGCCGCCTGCGTGCTGGTGGGGGGCGTGCTCACGGACCCCTTCGGCCAAAGCTACGAGGACGACTGCACCCTCACCCGGCTGGACCTGGCCACGGGCGAGCGCAGGCGCCTGAAGGTGGGGCCGGTGGGCTACAACTTCGTGAGCGTGGCGCCGGACGGGCGCACCGCCTACGTGATCGTGAACGGCAACAGCGAGGACCCGGTGCAGCACTACCAGCTGTTCGTGGTGGACCTGGACGCCATGGCGGTGCTGGAAGCCCGAACCCTCGACGCCCCCATCAACAACATCCTCTACCGCCCCGCCGAGGGGAGGGCCCTGGTGAGCCTGGGGCGCGACGTGGTGAGCCTGGACCTGGCCAGCCACGCCTTCGGCGAAAAGCTCTGCCCGCGCTTCAACCACCCCTACCTGCTGGCCGCGTTCGCGCCGGACGAGGACCTGGTCTATGCCGCCTACGTGGCCAGCAAGGTGGTGGTGAAGACCATCGACGTGCGGCGGCGCAGCGTGGTGGCCCAGCACGATTTTTCCTGGGGCTGGACCGCCAGCACCAACATCGTGCCGTTCGGCCCGGATCACCTGATCTTTCCGCCCAGCTCGTCGGCGGGGGCCATCTGCCTGTGGAACCGCCGCACCGGCGCGATCGACCACCAGGCGGGGCTGGAGGACCACCTGATCCTGTCGGCCCCGCACCCGGACGGGGAGCGCTTCTACCTGTTCGACTACCGCGACCGGGCGATGAAGCTGGTGGCGGCGGCGCCCCTGTTCGCGCGTGGGCGGGAGCGGGCGCGGTGAGGCGCTTTCCGGCCTGGTTCGGCGGGGCCGTGTGCGCGGCCCTGGTGCTGAGCGCGGCGCTGGCCCCGTGGCTGGCCCCGGCGGACCCGGCGGCGCAGCACCTGGCCTTGCGCCTGCTGCCGCCCGGCGCGGGCCACCTGCTGGGCACCGACGCCCTGGGGCGCGACATCCTGAGCCGCGTCATCCACGGCTCCAGGGTGTCGCTGTACGTGGCGGTGGTGACCGTGGCGGTAAGCCTGGCCATCGGCACCCTGGTGGGCTCCGTGGCGGGCTACAAGGGGGGCTGGGTGGAGGAGGGCGCCATGCGCGTGGTGGACGTGTTCCTGGCCTTCCCCGGCATCCTGCTGGCCATCGCCCTCACCGCCGTGCTGGGGCCCAGCCTGCACAACGTCATCCTGGCCCTGTGCATCATGGGCTGGGTGGGCTACGCCAGGCTGGTGCGCGGCCAGGTGCTGCTGGCCCGCGAGCTGGCCTATGTGGAGTCGGCCCGGGCCCTGGGCTGCTCCGGCCTGCGGGTGATGGGGCGCCACATCCTGCCCAATGTGTTCGGCCCGGTGCTGGTGGAGGCCACCTTCGCCATGGCCGGCGCCATCGTGGCCGAGGCGGGTTTGAGCTTCCTGGGGCTGGGCACCCAGCCGCCCACGCCAAGCTGGGGTTCCATGCTCGCCGAGGGGCGCCAGTTCATCCTGGTGGCGCCGCACCTCACCGTCTGGCCCGGCGTGGCTATCCTGTTGACCGTATTGGGAATCAACCTGCTGGGCGACGCCCTGCGCGACCGGATGCGCGGAACCGGAACCCCGGCGGGGCAATAACCGTGCCCCACCCATTCCCGCGGACGGATTGTGGAAATAATGCGGAAAACCGCTGCCCATGCGCTTGACAAGGTATTTTGGGCTTTCTAACATGACGGCCAGACCAGGGTGGCGACGGATTTTTTTTCTGGATAGGGGGAGGGGCCGTTCCCCTCATGCACCCGCGACCAATGACATCATGGAGGTGGAGCGAACATCATGACGAAGGCAGAGCTTATCAGTGCAGTGGCGGCCGCTTCCGACGGCCTGAGCAAGAAGGCTGTCGAGGAGATCGTGGACGGGGTGTTTGACGCCGTGGCCAGCGCCATCAAGTCCAACGGCCGGTTTGCCTACCCGGGCTTCGGCACCTTCACCGTGAAGGCGCGCGCCGCCCGTACGGGCCGCAACCCCCAGACCGGCAAGAGCATCAAGATCCCGGCCAGCAAGAACGTGGGCTTCAAGGCCGCTCCGGCCCTGAAGGGCAAGCTGTAATCCCGATTCGCGGGAGCATGCTATTGAAAAAGGCCACCCGCGACGGGTGGCCTTTTTTTGTTTGTGGCGCCGGGCCGGCGCCGCACTGTTCACACAACCGGCCCTGACGGGGAAACCATGCTGGCACGGATCATGAGCGGCGCGGTGCTGGGGCTGGAACCCCTCCCGGTGGAGGTGGAGGTGGACCTGGCCCTGGGGCTGCCCGTCTTCTCCATCGTGGGCCTGCCCGACACCGCCGTGAAGGAGAGCCGGGAACGGGTGCAGGCGGCCCTCAAGAACAGCGGCCTGGCCCTGCCCGTCAAGCGCATCACCGTGAACCTGGCCCCGGCGGACGTGCGCAAGGAGGGCTCCGCCTACGACCTGCCCACCGCCGTGGGCATCCTGGTGGCGGACGGCATCCTGCCCCCGGACGCGGCGGACGGCCTGCTGTTCGTGGGCGAGCTGGCCCTGGACGGCCGGGTGAAGCCCATCCGCGGCGCCCTGTCCCTGGCCATCGGCGCCGGCCGCCGGGGCCTCAAGGGGATGGTGCTGCCCGCGGACAACGCGGCGGAGGCGGCGGTGGCCGCCGGGGTGCCCGTGTACGGCGTGCGCTCCCTGCCGGAGCTGGTGGCCTTCTTGCGCGGCACCGGCGACATCGCGCCGCACCCCGTTCAGAGCCAGACCCTCACCGGCCTGGACCCGGCCGCCCCCTGTGGCGACCTGGCCGAGGTGCACGGCCAGGCGTTCGCCAAGCGCGCCCTGGAGGTGGCCGCCGCCGGGGGCCACAACGTGCTGATGGTGGGGCCGCCCGGCTCCGGCAAGAGCATGCTCGCCCGGCGCCTGCCGGGCATCCTGCCGCCGCCCACCTTCGCCGAGGCGGTGGAGACCACGCGCATCCACAGCGTGGCGGGCGCCCTGAACGGGACCGGGCTGGTCACCCACCGGCCGTTCCGCGCGCCGCACCACACCATCTCCGACGCGGGGCTGATCGGCGGCGGCACCGTGCCCCGGCCGGGGGAGGTGAGCCTGTCCCACAACGGGGTGCTGTTCCTGGACGAGCTGCCCGAGTTCCGGCGCACGGCGCTGGAGGTGCTGCGCCAGCCCATGGAGGACGGCACCGTGCACATCTCGCGGGCGGCGGCGGCGTTCACCTACCCGGCGCGTTTTCTGCTGGTGGCGGCCATGAACCCCTGCCCCTGCGGCTACCTGACCGACCCCCGCCACGACTGCCGCTGCTCCCCGCGCGAGGTGGCCCGCTACCGGGCGCGCATCTCCGGCCCCCTGATGGACCGCATCGACCTGCACGTGGAGGTGCCGCCGGTGCCCCCCGGCGAGCTGCTCGACAAGCCCGCCGAGGAGCCGTCCAGCGCCGTGGCGGAGCGGGTGCGCCGGGCGCGGGCGGCCCAGCTCGCGCGGCAGCCGGAGCTGGGCGCCAACCACCGCCTGGGCACCCGCGAGGTGGCCGAGCACTGCGCGCCGGACGCGGCGGGCAAGGCGCTGCTGGAGCAGGCGGTGCGGCGCATGGCGCTGTCCGCCCGCGCCTATCACCGGGTGCTCAAGGTGGCGCGCACCATCGCCGACCTGGCGGGGGCGGACCAGGTGGGCGCCGCCCACATCGCCGAGGCGGTGCAGTACCGGGGGTAGTCAATAACGGGAGTGTTGGGAAGTGATCGGGGACCAGCACAATCCAGAACGTGACCGCATACGGCGTCAACGTCGTGGATAGGGGTGTAGCGCCTATTATTGCGGGGCGGCCTGCTCCGCCTTGCGCCGGGCGATGGCGCCCACCAGGGGGTATTCGCGGCTCAGCATGGGGGTGATCTCGTCCGGGGTGGGGAAGCCCATGTCCCGCCCCAGGGAGGCCATGGCGCCCATGGCGGTGGGCGGCACGTCGCGGATGGCGCCCAGCTTGAACGAGGTGCGGCGCTTCTGGAAGTCGAGCACCACGTCGGCGCCCATGGTTTCCAGGGTGACCGGCACCAGGTAGGCGCCGTCGAAGCGGTGCGACCCCAGGGCGGCGGCGATGCGCGGGTCGGTCTCGGTGGTCTGGAAGGTGGCCACCGGGGTCAGGTGCACGATGCCGGAGCGGAACGTGAACAGCCGCACGTTGCGCGGCGGCATGTCGTCCGCATGGCGCGAGAACGTGGTCACCCACAGCATGCCGAAGCCGTGCATGCGCTGGTACTCGGCCGTGTCTTCCGGGTAGGCCACGTCCAGGAAGGTGGTGCGGTCCGCCGTTCCGATCCCGCGCTCGGCGGCGCTGCGCAGGATCATCGCCTGCAACTCCGCCAGGGTCAGCGGGCCGGGGGCGGCGGAGGCCTGGTAGGTATATTCCAGCGGGACCGGGCCGCTGATGGTGGCGCAGGCGGACAGCAGGGAGAGGGCGATCAGCAGGGTGATGCCGGTGCCCAGGTAGCGGTTGTGGCGCGTGGTCATGAATCCCCCATTTGGCAAGGGCGCCATTATGCCACGGGTGGCGTATCCGGGTGTTCCGCCGCCCGCGCCCGGCCCCGTTCCACATCCACCCGCAGCAGGATCTGCGCCCCGGCGATGAAGAACAGGGCCACCGCCAGCACCGCCACCCGGCTGGAACCGGTGAGGGCCACGGCGACGGCGAAGGTGGCCGGTCCCAGCACCGCCGCGCACTTCTCGGCCACGGCGAAAAATGAGAAGAACTCGGCGGAGCGCGCCGCCGGGATCATGCTGGCGAACAGGGAGCGCGACAGGGCCTGGCACCCCCCCTGCACCGTCGCCACCAGGAACGCCAGCAGGTAGAAGTGCGTGGCGGTGGTCATGCGGTAGCCCACCAGGGCGATGACGCAATACACCCCCAGGGTGACCAGGATGGCCTTCCTGGCCCCCACCCGCCCCGCCACCCGGCCGAACAGGAACGCGAACGGGATGCCCACGAACTGCACCATCAATATGGCGCCGATCATGAGGCCCCGGTCGATGCCGACCTCGGCGCCATACAGGGTGGCCATGCGGATGATGGTCACGATGCCGTCGTTATAGATCAGGAAGGCCAGCAGGAACAGGGCCGCGTCCCGATGCCCCACCAGCTCGCGCAGGGTGGCGCGGAATTGTGCCCAGGGGCCGCGCCGCACGCCGCGTGGCCGCACCGGCGGCTCGGCCACGCGGCGCAGCAGCGGGATGGAGAACCCCGCCCACCACACGGCCACGGACAGGAACGCCAGGCGCGTGCCCGCCCCCGCGTCCGCCAGGCCGAACCAGCCGGGCATGGTGATGAACGCCAGGTTGAGGGCCAACAACAGCCCGCCCCCCAGGTAGCCCAGGGCGTAGCCGGCGCTGGACAGGCGGTCCAGCTCCCCGTCCCGGGCCACGTGGGGCAGCAGGGCGTCGTAGAACACGAAGGAGCCGTAGCAGCCCACGTTGCCGATGACGAACAGGACCAGCCCCCGTTGCCAGTCCCCCGGCCCCACGGTGGCCAGCAGGGCGGTGGCCACCGCCCCGGTGAGCATGAACCCCGCCAGCAGGCGTTTTTTCCACGGATACAGGTCGGCCAGGGCCCCCAGGACCGGCGCCAGCAGCGCCACCCCCAGCAGCGCGGCCGTGGTGGCCAGGGCAAAGCGCTGGGTGGCCGCCTGGGGCGCCATGCCCCCCGCCGCCACGGCGGAAAAATAGACCGGAAACACGGCGGTGATGACCGTGGTCACATAGGCCGAGTTGGCCCAGTCGTACAGGGCCCAGGCGCGGGCGTCCGGGCGCGACAGGGGGGAGGGGCGGCTCAAGGCCAGAACGCGTCCCGGTCGGGGGGGAGCGGGCAGGGGCGGCCCGGCAGGCGGTGGCGGCGGGTGGCGACCAGGCGGTAGCCCCAGTCCGTCAGCGGGCGCGGCACCACCGCCAGCGCCGCCAGCGCCCGCCACGGGCCGCCCAGGCGCCGCAGCGCCCGGAACACCGCCTCGGAATGGCAGCTCAGGCGCACGCCGGCGCCGGCACGCTCCACCACCACCAGGGTGTCCGGGGGGGCGGGGCCGTCCAGGTAGAGGGAGGCGGTGGTGCCCTCCAGGGGGGCGAAGGCGAAGCACCCGGCCCGGTCGCGCCGGGCCAGCCAGCGCACCCACCCGGTGCACCAGCCGCAGGCGCCGTCGTACAGCACCAGGCAGGGGCGCGGCGGCGGGGGCGGGTCAGGCGGGGAGGCGAGGCGCGGGTGCATGGGGCGCATTATCACCGATTCCCGCCGCCGCCAGGAACCGGTGCGCCACCCGGGGCCAGTCGAATTCCGCCGCCCGCGCCCGCCCGGCGGCCCCCAGGCGGGCGCGCAGGGCCCCGTCGGCCAGCAGGCGGCCGAGGGTGTCCGCCAGCCCGGCCGCGTCGTCCGGCGGCACCAGGACGCCCGCGCGTCCCACCACCTCCGGCTGGGCGCCGGCGTCGCCCGCCACCACCGGCAGGCCTGCTGCCATGGCCTCCAGGAAGGCGATGCCGAACCCCTCCTGGCGGCTGGGCAGGCAGAATAGGTGGGCGCCCGCATACTCGGCGCGCAGGGCCGGGCCGGACACGGCGCCCAGGAACGCCACCCGGCCGCGCAGCCCCAGCCGGTCGGCGCGGGCCATCAGGGCGGGCAGCTCGGGGCCGTCGCCCACCACCCGCAGGCGCACGCGGGGCACCTGTTCCGCAAGCCGCGCCACGGCGTCGAGGAGGGTGGCGGTGTTCTTGCGGGGGTACTGGCGCGCCACGTTGAGGATGGTCGGACACGGCGCCGGACAGGCGGCGGGCGCCCACTCCGCCAGGTCGATGCCCTCCGGGGCGGCGGCCACCCGGGCGGCGGGCAGGCGGTAGGCGCGGATGCCCACGGCGCGGCTGTACTGGCTGGTGGTGACCACGCGGCTGGCGCGGCGGGCGTTCCGCCCCTCCAGGCACGCCTGGAGCCATAACAGGGCGCGGGTCAGGCCCCGTTCATGGCGCAGCTCGTCCGCCACGATGCCCTTCAGGCCCACCGCATAGCGCTGGCCGGGGGCGGGGCGCACCAGAAAGCCGTCCCAGTCGAACCCCACCACCAGGTCGAAGGCGCCCTGCCGCACCCGGCGCGGCAGCTCCAGGTTGAACAGCAGGCGCGCGGCGAGGTGTCCGCCGCCGTTTTCCGGGCGGATGCGGGTGACCCGGTGGCCGAGGGCGGCCAGCCCGCGCTCCAGGCCGCCGATGGCCACCGCCGTGCCGCTGCCCGTCAGGGGGCTTTGCCACCAGGAGTCGAGCAGGGCGATGGAGAGGGGCATGGGCCTCCCGGATGGCAACGGAGCCCTACAGCAGCGTGTCCGCCCGCGCCGCCAGGATGAAGTCGTTCTCGGTGAGGCCGTTCACGGCGTGGGTCCAGAGGGTGACGCGCACCCGGCCCCAGGTGAGATAGATGTCCGGGTGGTGGCCCTGCTCCTCGGCCACGGCGCCCAGCCGGTTGGTGAAGGCCAGGGCGCGGGCGAAGTCGGGAAAGGTGAACTCCCGCTCCAGGTGATGGGTGCCGATGACCTGCCAGCCCGTGCCCAGTTCCCGCAGGTACGATGCGATGCCGCCGGTGTCGAGGGCCCGTGCGCGGCCCCCCTCGCACGGCACGCACTTGCGTTCCGCCAGTGTGCTCATGGGTGCTCCCGCCGTATCTGGGGTCCGGCCGGAAGCGGCCGGGCCGGATTGTCCCCCCGCCTCCAGCCTATCGCCGGGGGCGGGGGAACGCAATCCGGCGTCCGGGCGCGACGGTTTTTTACAATCGCGCCCGGACGGACGGGGTCAGGTGGTGGCGCCGGCCAGGGCGTCCAGGTGGCGGCGCTCGTCCGTCTCCAGGCCCAGGCGCTCCTCGGTGGCGCGCAGGATGGCGGCCAGCAGGGACGGGTAGTTCACGCCGGAGATTCCGGCCATCTTGGCCAGGTGGCCATCCCAACACCAGCCGGGGTTGGGGTTCACCTCGAGCAGCTTGGGCACGCCCTGTCCGTCCAGGCGCCAGTCCAGGCGCATGTAGTCGCGGCAGCCCAGGCGCCCGGCCAGGGCGGCGCACCATTGGATGAGCGCCTGCTCCGTTTCCGCCGGCAGGCTGGCGGGGATGGAGCGCAGCCGGGAATAGGGGGAGTCGGGCACCCACTTGGCCTCGTAGCCGCAGATCTTGGGCAGGTCGTCCGGCAGGTCCGAGTAGTCCTCCTCGATCACCGGAAAGGCGGTGTAGCTGGACGGCGGGGTGCCGACCAGCCCCACGGTCAGGTCGGCCCCGGTGAGGAACTGCTCCACCAGGATCGGCTTGTCGTAGCCGAAGTTGGTGCGGATCTCCTGCACCGCGTCGATCAGCTCGTGGGCGCTGTTCACCACGCTGCGCTGGGTGATGCCGAAGCTGGAGTCGCCGGCGTTGGGCTTGAGCAGGGCCGGAAAGTCGAACGGCAGGTCGAAGGTGTGGCTTTCCGGGCCGATGAAGATGGCGTCCGCCACGGGGATGCCCATCTCCTTGGCGACGCCGCGCACCAGCGACTTGTCGTAGCAGTAGGCCAGGCACTGGGGGTTGCCGCCGGTGTAGGGGATGCCCAGCATCTCCAGCAGGGCGGGCACGTGCAGCTCCTTGCGCGGGTCGTTGTCGAAGCCCTCGTCGCAGAGGTTGAACACGTAGTCTATCTTGCCCTTCAGGCGCATGAGGTCCTGGGGCAGGGTGGCGTGGTCGTTCAGGTACGTGAAGCGGTAGCCGGGCAGCTCCGCCAGGGCGCCCTTGAGGCGGTCGATGGTGAAGAAATCGTCGTTGTCGAACACCGTGTCGGGCTTCAGCAGGTCGGGGCGGGTGGGGTCGCCCATCACCACGGCCACGTGGCGCGTCTGCCCCTGCGGGCGGGCGCGGCGCGGCGCCCACTCCTTGCGCACCTGGGCGGTGGCGATGTTGCGGCGCGCCATCATGCCCAGGTCCTGGGCGCGGGCGGAATCGGTGGCGAGGGCCTCGGGAAAGGCCACGTCGGAAAAGCCGGCCTTGGCCATCAGGCGCTCGATGCCCTCGTGGTTGTAGAGGCGCTCGGCGTAGAACTGGTCGGCGACGACCCCCTTTTCCACGTCGGTGATCACCTCGCGCGACACCAGGCGCTCGCCGTCGGCGGCCAGGGAGCGCTCGCGGCAGACGAACATGCGGTTGTCGATCCACTCCCACGAGCGGGCGTCGAAGTGGGTGCGCAGCCAGTCGCCATCGGCGATGTCGATGAGCAGCTTGCCCCACGGCTTGAGCACGCGGCGCACCTCGCGCAGCACCTGCAAGTCGTCCTGCACGGTCTCGAAGTAGCCGAAGCTGTTGCCCAGGATCAGCACCGCGTCGAAGTTGTCGGTGCGGTAGGGCAGGTTGCGGGCGTCACCCTCGCGGAAGCGGGCGGACAGCCCCTCCTTGCGGGCGCGGGCGCGGGCCTTCTGCACCAGGTAGCCGGAGCGGTCGAACCCCTCGACGTTCTTGAAGCCGCGCCGCGCCATCTCCAGGGTGTGGCGGCCCTGGCCGCAGCACAGGTCGAGGACGCGGGCGTCCGCCGGCAGGTCGAGCAGCTTGGCGAACAGGGCGGTTTCCGCCTGGGTGATGCGGCTGTCGTCCACCACGTCGGCGTCGGTCTTCAGGTAGAGGGGGTTGAAAATCCGGCGCCACCAGTCGGAGTGGACGTGGGCCTCCAGGTCCGGCACCGGACCCAGGGTACGGCCGCCGGCCGGGCTGCCGGCCCGCGCGCGCGCGGGCTGCTTCTTCTTTTCCATGACTTCTCCTGCCCCCGGCTGTTGCCGCAGGCCGATAAAAAAAGGGCCCCAACGGGCCGGGTTGCCGATTCCACCGCCGGTCACGGGCCCCCTTGCCAAGGGGGGGCGCCGACGGGTCACCCTGCCGGTGCCGCGCCCTGGGACGGGCGTCGGGAAGCACCGGTTTCAGTGCGAATTATGACCGCACTTTTCCGGCATGCAAGACGTTCCCGAAAATAAATTTTCAGGCGCCTCGCGGATCGGCATAACAGATTGATTTCACTATTTAAAACGGATCGGCGGGTGGCGGCCCGGACGGGCGGCTTTATTGCCCGTCCGGCGGACCGTCCGCCCGCCCGCCTCAGCGGCTGGCGAGCAGGGCCAGGGAGCCGTGCTCCCGGTGGCTCAAGTAGGTGCCGTAATCGGGCCAGAAGGGGCTTGGCGCGAAGTCCGCGGGTGGCGTGGGCGGGCGCCGGTCGCGCAGGCGCACGGTGGTGGCCCGCGTCCAGCCGGCGGCGGTGGCCAGGGCCGGCAGGTCGGCCTCGGAGAGCAGGTGCACGGGCACGCCCAGGGCGCCGATCCAGGCGTGGGTGGCGGGACTTTCGCGGTACAGGTCGACGATCACCCCCAGCCGGGCGCCGGGGGCGGCCACCCGCGCCCACTCCGCCAGGGCGGCGGCGGGATCGGGGTAGTAGTACAGGCTCTCCACGCTCAGGATGTGGGAGAAGGCGCCCTCGGCGAACGGCAGCGACGCGGCGGACGCCACCCGGAAATGGCACCTCCCGCCATCGCGCAGGCCCTGGGCGCGGGCGATCATGGCGGCGGACACGTCCACCCCGGCCCCGGCGCCGGCGCCGCGCGCCAGCATCCAGCGCACCGCCCAGCCGTTGCCGCAGCCCACGTCCAGCACGTGGTGGGCGGCGTCCAGCGCCCAGTTGTCGAGGAGCTGGCCGGTCACGTCGCGGTGGCCGTCGGCCATGGATCGGTCGCGCCCGGCGGCGGCCCAATCGTCGAACAGGGCGGCGGCGCCCGCCTCCACCGGGTGCGGAAACGGGCCGGTGCCGAAATCGACGGCCGTCACCGCCGCCCGCCCGTTCAAGCCGCGGCCAGCTTGCGCAGCATGCCGGTCAGCAGCCGCACGCCCACGCCGCTGGCGCCCTTGGCGGGCAGGTAGTCGGTGGCCTTGGCGTCCCACGCGGTGGCGGCGATGTCCAGGTGCACCCAGGGGGCGTCGCCGGCGAAACGCGACAAGAAGCAGCCGGCGGTGATGGTGCCGCCGGGGCGGCCGCCGGTGTTCTTGATGTCGGCCACGTCGCTCTTGATGTCGTCGTGATACTCCTTCCAGAGCGGCAGCTCCCACACCCGCTCGCCCACCTTCTCGCCGATGGCCTTGAAGTCGGCCTTGGCCTCCTCGGCGGTGCCCATCAGGCCGATGGCGTGATGGCCCAGGGCCACCACGCAGGCGCCGGTGAGGGTGGCGATGTCCACCAGCAGGCGCGGCGCGTACTTTTGCGCGTAGGAGAGGCCGTCGGCCAGCACCAGGCGGCCCTCGGCGTCGGTGTTGATCACCTCGACGGTGAGGCCGTTGTGCATCCTGAGGATGTCGCCCGGGTTCTGGGCGGTGCCGGACGGCATGTTCTCGGCGGCGGTGAGGATGCCGATCACCCTGAGCGGCAGGTTCAGGGTGCCCACGGTGCGCATGACGCCCAGCACGGCGGCGCCGCCGGACATGTCGCCCTTCATCTCCTCCATGCCGGCGGACGGCTTGATGGAGATGCCGCCGGTGTCGAAGGTGATGGACTTGCCCACCAGCACCACCGGGGCGCCCTCGGCCCCCTTGTGCTCCAGCACGATGAAGCGCGGCGGCTCGGCGGAGCCCTGGCCCACGCCGATCATGCCGCCCATGCCCATGGCCTGCATCTGTTCCTCGTCGAACACCTCCAGCGTCATGCCGTGTTCGTGGGCCAGGTGGGCGGCCTCGTCCGCCAGGCGGCGCGGGGTGACGGCGGCGGACGGGTGGTTGGCGAGGTCCATGGCCAGGGCCATGCCGTCGGCCAGGGCGCGGCCCGCGTGGGCGGCGGTGTCCATGGCCACGTGGTTCATGCCGTCCGCGCACAGCAGGGTGAGGACGGTCAGGGTGGACGGCTCGCGGCTGTCCTCCTCGGTCTTGTATTCGATGAAGCGGTACAGGCCGGTGCAGGCGCCGGTGGCGATGGCCTCCGCCGCGTCCTCGGGGGTCACGGCGCCAAAGCCCGCGTCGTCCAGGGGGGCGAAGGCGGCGCTCTGGAACTTGCCGCGGTTGGCGGCGCGGGCCGCCTGGCCGGCGGCGCGGCGCCACGCCTCGGGGTTCAGCTCGGCGGCGGCGCCCACGCCCACGAACACCACGCGCTTGCAGCGCAGGCCGTCGGCGGCGGGAAAGGCGATGGTCTGGCCGCGTCCGGCCTTGAATTCGCCGCGGCGCATGGCGTCGGCCAGGTGGCCGCCCAGGGCGCCGTCCACGCGGGCGGCGTTGCCCAGGGGCGCGTCGCCCTTGGTCACCGGCACCAGCAGCACGTCGCTCTCGAAGGTGGTCACGCTGCCGGTCTCTACACGAATCTCCATCACGGCTCCTTGTGTGTGCTCGCTTGACGTTTTGGGAAGAACGGAAAAAAGGGCCCTACACCCCTCGGGCGCTGGGCGACCAGATGACCTTGTGCACCTGCAATTGCAGGCGCGCGGCCAGCCCGTCGGCAATGATCCATTCGGCCAGGGTCGCCGGGTCCTGAAGGCCGAAGGCCGGGGAGAACAGCACCGGCACGCGCCCGGCCAGGGCGTGTGCCGCCGCCACGTCGCGCGACCATTCGTAGTCGGCGCGGTTGGCGATGACGAACTTGGCCTCGTCGCCGGCCTTGAGGTGGCCGATGTTCTCCCAGTGGATCAGGTCGGTCATGCCCGACGACGGGGGCTTGAAGTCGACGATGCGCTTCACCCGCGGGTCGATGCCGGCGATGGGCAGGCTGCCGCCGGTCTCCAGCAGCACCTCGTACCCCCGGTCGCACAGGCCGGCGAGGAATGGGGGCGTGTCGGCCTGCAACAGCGGCTCGCCGCCCGTCACCTCCACCAGCTTGACGCCTGCCGCCGCCACCGCCCGGTGGAGGGCGTCGAGGGTGTATTCGGTGCCGCCGTGGAAGGCGTAGGCGGTGTCACACCAGGCGCAGCGCTGGTCGCAGCCGCTGGTGCGCACGAAGGTGCAGGGGCGCCCGGCATGGGTGGATTCGCCCTGGATGCTGGTGAAAATCTCGGAAACCCACATAAACAGAGAATGATAGGAGCCGCCAGCCGAACGGTCAAGACGGCCGCGGTTCGCCGTCCAGGGCCCGGCGCATCACGTCCACCGGGGCGTCCTTGCCGGTCCACAGGGCAAAGGCGGCGGCGCCCTGGTGCAGCAGCATGCCCAGGCCGTTCAGGGTGCGCGCGCGCAGGGCGGCGCACTTTTGCAGAAGCGGCGTCTGCGGCGGGTTGTAGATGAGGTCGGCCACGATGTGGCCGGGGGAGATGCCGTTGGTGTCGAGGGGCGAGCCGTCGCCCACGTGCAGGCCCACGCTGGTGGTGTTGACGATCAGCTCGGCCCAGTTGATGGCGGCGCGGTGGTCCAGGGGGTTCCAGTCCAGGGCCTTGGCGTCGCACCCCGGATGGTGGGCGCGGATGGTGGCGGCCAGCTCCTCGGCCTTGCCGGCGCTGCGGTTGCTGATGCGCAGGGCGGGCACGCCGGCCCTGGCCAGGGCGTCGCACACGGCGCGGGAGGCGCCGCCGGCGCCCAGGATGAGGGCCCGGCTGCGCTCCAGCCGGAAGCGGTGCGCCTCGGTGAGGGAACGCAAAAACCCCTCGCCGTCCGTGTTGTGGCCCACCAGGCGGCCGCCGTCGATCACCACCGTGTTGACGGCGCCGATGGCCACGGCCGCCGGGCTGATGTCGTCCAGCAGCGGCATCACCGCCTGCTTGTGGGGGATGGTCACGTTGAAGCCGCGCACCCCCAGGGCCTTCAGGCCCGCCACGGCGTCGCCCAGCTCCGCCGGCTCCACCGGAAACGGCACATACGCCCAGTTGAGCCCCAGCGCCCGGAACGCGGCGTTGTGCATCTGCGGCGAGCGGCTGTGCACCACCGGCTGGCCGATGATGCCCACCAGGGTGGTGGCGCCGTCGATGACGGGGGGGGTGCTGTCCACGGGGCTGCCTCCGGTGCTGGGGCGCCCGGCGGGGCCGGACGCGGTTGCCGTGAACGAGCATAAACCGGAACGGCGTTCCGGTTCAGCCCCGCGGGCGGAAAGGGGGGGATCAGGGCACCTCTATTAACCTACTGCGCGCTCCGATTGCTGCGCCAAGCGGTGCTCGAACCCTCGCCTATCACCATGATATATCTCGGGTTCTCCGCTTAAGTCCGCCTTGCACTCGGACCGCTCGCGACGGTTAATAGAGGTGCCCATCAGGCGGGCGGGGAGATCCGGACGTTGGGCAGGTGGCCCATAAGCCGGTCGCCCAGAAGGTCGGTCAGGGGCGCCAGGTGGGGCGCCACCAGCGACCCCTTGATATGGGCCTTGCCGTTCGGCAAGGCGCGCACCAGGAACAGGATGACGGCCACCACCAACAACCCCTTGACGCCCCCCAGCACGGCGCCGCCCACCCCGTTGAGCAGGGAGGAGGGCTGGGAGTCGCTGCTCAGGCGGGTGAGGATGCCCACCACCAGGTTGAGGGCCAGCACGCAGCCCACGAACACCGTTCCATAGGCGCCCACGGCGCCCACCGCCGGGTTGTCGAACATGCGCGCGATGCCCGGCGCCGCGACGGGTTGCAGCAGGTTGGTGAGCAGGTAGGCGCCGGCCACGGTGCCGACGCCCAGCATCTCGCGGAACAGCCCGCGGAAGGCGCCGCGCAGGCCCGTGTAGGCCGTCACGGCCAGCAGCACCCAGTCGAGCGTGGTGAAGGGGGGCAGGGTCATGGCACCTCTGGGGTGAGGCGGGCGCCGCCGCGCCCCGTTCCGGGCAATGGCAGGCGGATCCCGCCGGGAACGGCGGTCAGTGTCAGCGGCAGCGGGCCGGTCAGCTCGCCGTCCAGGTGGCCGCGCATGGGCACCTGGGCCGAGACGGTGAAGCGCGGGCCACAGTGTACCCGAACGCCCTCCATCCGCGTGTGCCGTCCCCCCGCCAACAGCCCGCCGATGTAACGCAGGTAGGGGAACGGCCCGTCGCCGGAGAACAGCATCATGCACAAATCCGGCCGCGTCAATCCCGCGTCCGGCGCCAGCGACACGCCGGCGGCGTAGTTCACCCCGTTGGCCACGATGCAGCTGGTGCCCGACCACTCCTGGCCGTCGGCGCACACCCGCACGGTGGGGTAGCGGTAGCGGGCGGCGGTGGCGAGCCCCTGCAGGAAATAGGCGCCCAGGCCCAGGCGCGCCTTCATGGCGGGGAGCAAGTCCTGGATCACCGCCGAGTCGATGCCGATGCCGGCCATGAGCAGGAAGTGGCGCCGGAAGTGGCTTCCCTCCGCCAGGCCGATGGTGGCCGGATGGTCGGTGCGGGCGATGAGCGCCGTCAGGGCCGCCACGGGGTCGATGGGCAGGCGCAGCTCCCTGGCCAGCACGCTGGCGGTGCCCAGCGGCACCGGGCAGAGGGCGGTGGCGCTGCCCGCCAGCCCTTGCAGCACCTCGTTGAAGGTGCCGTCGCCCCCCGCCGCGAACACGCGGGGCGCCCCCTCTTCGGCCGCCGCCGCCGCCAGTTCGGCCGCGTGGCCGGGCGCCCGGGTCAGGTGGATGCGCACCCCCGGCAGCAGGTCCGCCGCCGCCCGCGCCAGGCACCGGGCGGCGGCGCGGCGGCGCGCGGGACCGGCGGCGGGGTTGACGATGAGGTGGGGCGGCGGCGAGGGCGTCACCAAAAAATCGTACCAGAGGGCACTTCCATTAACCTACCGCGCGCCTCGTATTGTTGCGCCAAAGCGGTGCTCGATCCCTCGCCCATCACCATGATATGTCTCGGGTTCTGCGCGGCGGCGCCGCTCCGCTCGGGGCGCCTTGCACCAGGGACCGCTCGCGACGGTTGACGGAGGGGCACCTCTATTAACCTACTGCGCGCTCCGATTGCTGCGTTGGGCGGTGCTCGAACCCTCGCCTATCACCATGATATGTCTCGGGTTTTGCGCGGCGTGGCGGTGCCGCTCCGCTCGGGGCGCCTTGCGCCAGGGACCGCTCGCGACGGTTGATGGAGGTGCCCAGAGGTGCCCCGGAGATGACGGCTTGTCCGGCATGAAACCCCGAATTCACTTGTAATCCGCCGCCCTTATGCGTTAAAAATCGCCGTATGAAGCCGTTACACCTGTCCGAGGCGCAGACCGGTGACGACCGTCAGCGCGAGATCTGGGCGATCGGCAGCGGCAAGGGCGGCACGGGCAAGAGCTTCGTGACCACCAGTGTCGCCCTGTCCCTGGTCAAGCTGGGCAAGAAGGTCATCCTGGTGGACGCGGACCTGGGCTGCGCCAACCTGCACACCTGCCTGGGCATGCACCCGGTCAGCCAGTCCCTGTCCGATTTCATGAGCGGGCGGGTGGCCTCCCTGGCCGACGTGCTGGTGCCCACCCCCTATCCGGGGCTGAAGCTCATCAGCGGCGCCCACGACATGCTGGACATCGCCAACCCCACCCACTCCCGCAAGAGCGCCCTCATGAAGGCCCTGGACGAGCTGGAGTTCGACTACCTGCTGCTCGACCTGGGGGCCGGCACCGCGTTCAACACGCTGGATTTCTTTCTGGCGGCGCACAAGGCCATCCTGGTGGTGGTGCCGGAGCCCACCGCCATCGAGAACGCCTACCGCTTCATCAAGAGCGTCTACTTCCGCTACATGCGCGCCGTGTCCAAGGAGCTCAAGCTGCGCCAGCTGGTGGAGGAGGCCATGGACCCCAAGAACCAGCGCGGCGTACACTCGGTGCACGATCTCATCGAGGTGCTGGCGGCCGCCGACCCCGCAGTGGGGCGGCGCCTCCGGGAAGACATCAACGCCATGCGCGTGCGCCTGGTGGTGAACCAGGTGCGCACGGTGGACGACCTCACCCTGGGCTTTGCCATGCGCAGCTCCGTGGAAAAATACTTTGGCATCCGCATGGACTACTCGGGCTACGTGGAGTACGACGACGTGGTCTGGAAGGCCGCCCGCGCCCACCAGACGGTGATGCACGAATACCCCTACTCGAGCCCCGCGCGCTGCGTGGACCGCCTGACCCGCAACCTCATGACCAACCAGCAGATCGAACTCGAGTCCGTGGTAACCAACCGGTGAGCTACTACACGTCCGTGAACTTCTACGATCTGCTCGAGGTGGACCCCCGTGCCGGCCAGGCGGACGTCCACGCCGCCTACCTGCGCCAGCTCGACCTGGTGAGCGGCAACTCCCTGGCCACCTATGGCCTGTTCGTGGGGGAGGATGTCATCTCCATCCGCCAGCGCCTGGAGGAGGCGCTCCACGTGCTGTCCGACCCGGAGCGGCGCCGCGCCTACGACCTGCGCATGTTCAACCACTCGTTCGTGTCGCCGGACGCCCGCGCCGATACCCACGCCGCGCGCCCGGCGGCCCCGGCGGCCCACGCGGACGGCCGCGAGGCCCGGGCCGGGGCGGTCACAGAGGTTCCGGCGCCGGAGCCGGCCGAGGCCGACGCGGCGCCCAAGGCGCCGGCGCAGCACCCGCCACACGCCCCGCACGTGGACCTGCACCACATCGACGGCCCCTCCCTGCGGGCGGTGCGCGAACGGCGCGGGCTGACCCTGGAGGCCATCTCGGCCCGTACCAAGATCGCCCAGTATTATTTGCAGTACATCGAGGAGGAGCGTTTCGCGCGGCTGCCGCCGGTGCTGTACCTGCGCGCCTACCTGAAGCAGTACGCCCAGGCCCTGGGCATCGATCCGGAGCGGACCGTTAACGAATATTTAAAACGGCGCGAGGCGGCCCAGTCGCATCAGGTATGATAAAGTTTGCAACGGGTTCGGGGAGTTGCACCGACTTTGGGGGGAACCAACGATGGATCGCGCCAGCCTGGACAGCCTGACCGTCATGGCCTTGCGCGCCCTGGCGCGCGAGATGGGCATCACCGGCGTCAGCCGGACCCGCAAGGACGACCTCATCGCAATCATTCTCGCCGCGCCGGCCGCCCAACCGCCGCGCGCCGATTTCCGGAGCAAGGAAACACACATGGACCGCGCCATCCTCACCACCATGTCCCTCGCCGCCCTGCGTGCCCTGGCGCATGAGCTGGGCATCGGCGGCGCCGACCGGCTGGACAAGGACGCCCTGATCGCCACCCTGGTGCAGGCGCCCGCCGGCGCGCCCGCCGCGTCGCCCATCGACAGGGTGTCCGGCGCGCCGGACCTGGCCATCTCGGCGCCGGCCAGCCAGCCGGCGCAGGCGCCGGGCGGGGCGCGCCTGTCGGAGCTGGGCGCGCTGCCGGCGCGCTACGGCGCCACCCGCGTGGTGCTGCTGGTGCAGAAGCCCCGCTACCTGTACACCTACTGGGAGATCACCGATCCCGACCTGGACCGCGCCCGCGCCCAGCTGGGCCCCAACTTCCACCTGGTGCTGCGCGTGCGCGAGATGCCGGGCGGCGGCTTCTTCGACATCGAGGTGCACAGCCCGGTGGGCGACTGGTTCTTTTCCGCCGGCACCGCCTGGGAGACCATGCGGGTGGACGTGGGGCTGCGCGGCGCCGACGGCCGCTTCGTGCTCCTGGCCAGCAGCGACGCGGTGGCGGCGCCCGCCTACCGCCCGTCGGAGCGCACCGACCCGGAATGGGCCATCGCCGGCCGCGACTTCGAGACCATCTACGCCCTGTCCGGCGGCATCAGCGAGCGGGGCGGCTCGGAGCAGATTCAGCGCATCCTGCGCGAGGGGTGGGCGCCCAGCGTGGCCGGGTCGGCCATTGCCTCCCGCTCCTGACGGGGCGACTGACGCGGCGCCCCGCGCCTTGGGTCGGGCCCGCCACATGAAGGGGAACACACCGTGGAAAAGGGGCTGATCTCCCTCGTCCTGCACGCCCACCTGCCGTTCGTGCGGCACCCGGAATACCCGGAGTTCATGGAGGAGGACTGGCTGTTCGAGGCCATGGGGGAAACCTATATCCCCCTCATCGCCATGATGAGCCGCCTCACCGCCGACCAGGTGCCGTTCCAGCTCACCATGAGCCTCACCCCGCCCCTGTGCGAGATGCTGGCCGACCCGCTGCTGGCGGAGCGCTACGACCGGCGCCTGAAAAAGCTCATCGAGCTGGCGGAAAAGGAGCGGAACCGCACCCGCGGCCACGACGACTTCAACGCCCTGGCCCACTTCTACCATGCGCGCTTCACCGAGGAGCTGCGCATCTTCGAGGATATCTGCGGCCGCAACCTGCTGGCGGCGTTCAAGCGCCTCCAGGAGCAGGGGGTGCTGGAGATCATGACCTGCGGCGCCACCCACGGCTTCCTTCCGCTCATGGCCGTGAACGAGACGGCGGTGCGCGCCCAGATCCAGGTGGCCGTCAGCAACTACGAGAAGCACTTCGGCCGCCGCCCGCGCGGCATCTGGCTGCCCGAGTGCGGCCATTATCCGGGGGTGGACCGGCTGCTGGCGGAGGCGGGCATCCGCTTCTTCCTGGTGGAGACCCACGGCATCCTGCACGCCTCCACCCGCCCCCGCTACGGCGTGTTCGCGCCCCTGATGACGCCCGCCGGGGTGGCCGCCTTCGGCCGCGACGTGGAGTCCAGCCGCCAGGTGTGGAGCGCCGAGGAGGGCTATCCGGGCGACCCGGACTACCGCGACTTCTACCGCGACATCGGCTTCGACCTGGACGGGGACTACATCGGCCCCTACATCCACCCGGACGGCATCCGCATCCACACGGGCATCAAGTACCACCGCATCACCGGCAAGGGCTCCCTGCACAAGGAGCCCTACCGGCGCGACTGGGCCATGGGCAAGGTGGACAAGCATGCCGCCAACTTCCTTTCCAACCGGCAGCGGCAGGTGGCCCACCTGAACGAGGTCATGGGTGGCCGCAAGCCGCTGGTGGTGGCCCCGTACGACGCGGAACTGTTCGGCCACTGGTGGTACGAGGGGCCGGAATTTCTGGAGATGTTCATCCGCAAGGCGGCCTTCGACCAGGACACGGTGCGCCTGGTCACCCCCATGACCTACCTGGCCGAGCATCCCGTCAACCAGGTGGCGCAGCCGGCCCTGTCGTCCTGGGGCGCGGGGGGGTATGCGGAGTACTGGCTGGAGGGCTCCAACGCCTGGATCTACCGCCACCTGCACGTGGCGGCGGACCGCATGTGCGAGTTGGCCGGGCGCTTTCCCGAGGCCGACGGCGTGCTGCGCCGCGCCTTGAACCAGGCCGCGCGCGAGCTGCTCCTGGCGCAAAGCTCCGACTGGGCGTTCATCATGAAGACCGGCACCACCGTCGAATACGCCGTCAAGCGCACCAACGACCACGTGCTGCGCTTCACCCGCCTGTACGACGAGATCCTGGGCAACCGCATCGACGAGGGCTTCCTCAAGGAGTGCGAGTGGCTCGACTCGATCTTCCAGGAGATCGACTACCGGGTCTACGGCGAAAACCTGCCCCGGTAGCCCGGTCACCGGGGGCCGGCACCATCCGCTCGCCGCTGTTCCACCTGCCCATCCCCTTCCGGGACGGGCAGGTATTGGTGGTGGACAAGCCATCGGGGGTGCTCATGCACCGCACCCACCCGCGCCCCCAGGTGAGCCTGCACGAGATGGTCCGGCGCGAATTGTGGAGCCACCCGGAGCGCATCGACGTGGTGCACCGGCTCGACCGGGAGACATCCGGCCTCACGGTGCTGGGGATGGTCCCCGCCGCCAGCCGCCACCTGGCCATGCAGTTCGCCGGGCGCGGGGTGGCCAAGCGCTACCTGGCCATCGTCACCGGCGCGATGACGGACGGGGAGGGGGAGATCGATCTGCCCATCGGCCACGCCGTGGGCACCCTGGTCCGCAAGCAGCAGGCGGTGCACGGCGACAAGGCGCGCCCCGCGGTCACCCGCTGGCGGGTGCTGGGCCGCCGCGCGGGGTACACCCTGGTGGAGCTCACGCCGGACACGGGCCGCCTGCACCAGATCAGGGTGCACCTGGCCCACCTGGGCCACCCCCTGCTGGGGGACAAGCTCTACGGGCCCGACCCGCGCTGGCACCTGCGCTTCCGCGCCCACGGCTGGACCGACGCCATGGCGGCGGCGCTGATCCTGCCGCGCCACGCCCTGCACGCCACCCACCTGGCCTTCGACCACCCGCAGAGCGGGGAGCGCATGGCGTTCGACCTGCCCCTGGCGGACGACATGGCGGCGTTCTGGAACGGCCTGCCGTAACCGGGGTGGCGCGCAGGATGGGCGGGGGCACCTCTATTAACCTGCTGCGCGCTCCGATTGCTGCGTTGGGCGGTGCACGAACCCTCGCCTATCTCCCAGATATGTCTCGGGTTCTGCGCTCCGTCCGCCTTGCACTCGGGGCGCTCGCGACGGTTAATAGAGGTGCCCGCGGGTTATTTTCCCCGCTTTCCGGTTCCGCCGCTCTTGTTGGGGCGCTGCATCCGGGCGCTTTTGGAGGCCTTCCTTGCCTCTGCCGGCGGCAGGTATCCGGCTTTCAACCCCTTGCTCGCGATTTTCGCGATCTTCGACGGTTTTTTTTCGTCCTTTGTCATGATGACCGTTTCCCTTTTGAATCTGGCGGTGTGAACTCTTCCACCACGGTAGGCCGACCCTCGCTATAATTACCACTTTTTTTTGCCCATCTCACGCGCCATCAGGACGAGATTCGCCATGGAAGCCCCCAACCTGCCCGACATGAACGACCAGGTGCGCCAGCGCCTCGCCAAGCTGGGCGAACTGGCCGCCGCCGGGGTGGCGCCGTTCGGGGCCACGTCGTTCCCCGTGACCCACCACGCCCAGGCCATCGCCGACGCCCACGCGGACGCCACGGCGGAGGCCCTGGCGGCGAGCCCGGTGAACGTGGCCGTGGCCGGGCGCGTGGTCGGCAAGCGGCGCATGGGCAAGGCGGGTTTCGCCCACGTGCAGGACGGCACGGGGCGCATCCAGGTCTACCTCAAGTGCGACGACGTGGGGGAGGCCAACTACGCGCTTTACAAAGGCTGCGACCTGGGCGACATCTGCGGCGTGACCGGCCGCCTGTTCCGCACCCACACCGGAGAGCTTTCGGTCCACGTGGCCGCATACACCCACCTGGCCAAGGCCATCCGCCCCCTGCCCGAAAAGTTCCACGGCCTCACCGACAAGGAAACCCGCTACCGCCAGCGCTACCTGGATTTGATCGTCAACCCGGAGGTGAAGGACACCTTCATCAAGCGCTCGCGCATCGTCAGCCGCGTGCGCGACATCCTCACCGGCCTGGGCTACCTGGAGGTGGAGACCCCCATGCTCCAGGACCAGCCGGGGGGCGCCGCCGCGAAGCCGTTCGTCACCCACCACAACGCCCTGGGGGTGGACAAGTTCCTGCGCATCGCCCCGGAGCTTTATTTGAAGCGCCTGATCGTGGGCGGCTTCGAGCGGGTGTTCGAGATCAACCGGAACTTCCGCAACGAGGGGATGGACCTCACCCACAACCCCGAGTTCACCATGCTCGAATTCTACGAGGCCTACGCGGACCACCGGGTGCTCATGGACCGCACGGAGGCCATCATCCGGGGCGCGGCCGATGCCCTGGGCGTGACCACCGTGGCCTTTGGCGAGCACACCATCGACCTGACCGGCGAGTGGCGGCGGGTGGGCTTTTGCGACCTGCTCACGGGGCAGGCGGGGGTGCCCGAGGGGCTGCTCTACGACCTGGGCGGGCTCACCACCTGGGCGAAGAACAAGGGCATCGAACTCCCCAAGGGCCTGAACCTGGGCAAGCTGTGGGACGCCATCTTCGGCGCGTTCGTGGAGGCCACCCTGGTGAACCCCACCTTCGTGGTGGACTATCCGGTGGAAATCTCGCCCCTCGCCAAGCGCAAGGCGGACAACCCGGCGCTCACCGACCGCTTCGAGCTGTTCATGGCGGGCCGCGAGATCGCCAACGGCTTCTCGGAGCTGAACGACCCCCTCGACCAGCGCCAGCGCTTCGAGGCCCAGGCGGCGCAGAAGGCGGCGGGGGACGAGGAGTCCCAGGAGGTGGACGAGGATTTCCTCAGGGCCCTGGAGCACGGAATGCCGCCCACGGGCGGGGCGGGGATCGGCATCGACCGGCTGGTGATGGTGCTGACCGGGGAGACCTCCATCCGCGACGTGCTGCTGTTCCCGGCCATGAAGCCGCGCAACGTGATCTATCCGGGTGGCATCCCGTCTCAGGGTGGTGCTGGTGACGTGATACTGTCCCACGGATCACCTAAGCCAAAAGAGACCAAGTAGCCCCCCGTGCGCCTCCCCCTGTTCGTCGCCCTCCGCTACCTGCGCGCCAAGAAGCGCCACCGGGCGCTGTCCGTCAACACGGTCATCTCGGTGGTGGGCGTCATGTGCGGCGTGGCGGCGCTCATCGCCACCATGGCGGTGATGACCGGCGCGGCGGAGGAGATCCGCGACAAGATCCTGGGCACCAACTCCCACGTGGTCATCACCCACCGGGGCGGGGCCTTCGCCGGGTATGCGGACACGGCGGCCCAGGTGGCGTTGCAGCCCGGCGTGGTGGCCGCCACCCCGTTCATCTACGGCCAGACCATGCTCACATCCGAGTTCGGCGTGCAGGGGGTGGTGCTGCGCGGCATCGACCCGGAGGGCGAGGCGGCGGTGACCGCCGTGGCCGAGAATCTGGTGATCGGCGACTTGAAGGCCCTTGCCACCGGCGCCCCGGCGGGCTTCCACCCGGGTGTGGACGAGATCACCGAGCCGGGGCCGGACCAGCCGGGCATCATCCTGGGCAAGGAGCTGGCCCTGAAGCTGGGCGCCCTGGTGGGCAGCACGGTCAACGTGGTGTCGCCGGGGGGCGAGATGGGCCCCATGGGCCTGATCCCCAAGATCCGCCCGTTCACGGTGGTGGGGGTGTTCGACACGGGCATGTTCGAGTACGACTCGGGCCTGGCCTACGTGTCCATCCCCGCCGCCCAGGCCTTTCTGGAGATGCCCGACAAGGTCACCGGCATCGAGGTGCGGGTGCGCCACTTCGAGGCGGCGCCGGAGGTGGCGGACGCCCTGCGCGCGCACCTGGCGGGCGACTTCTCCGTGCGCGACTGGCACCAGCTCAACCGCAACTTCTTCTCGGCCCTGGCGCTGGAGAAGGCGGTGATGTCGCTGATCCTGCTGCTCATCATCGTGGTGGCGGCGTTCAATATCGTGGGCACCCTGGCCATGCTGGTGATGGAGAAGGGGCGGGAGATCGCCATCCTGAAGGCCCTGGGGGCCACCCGGCGCGACATCCTGGCGGTGTTCACCCTCATCGGCCTGATGATCGGCGGCGTGGGCACCGCCCTGGGCTTCCCCCTGGGCCTGGGAATCTGCTGGATCATCCAGAACACCTATGAGCTGCCCGGCGACGTGTATTACATCAGCCGCATCCCCATCCACCTGGTATGGGCCGACGCGTTCGCGGTGTGCGCGGCGGCCATGGCCATCTCGCTCATCGCCGCCCTGTATCCCGCCTGGCAGGCGGCGCGCGTGTCACCGGGGGAGGGGCTGCGCTATGAGTGACGCCGTGCCATCCGCCGCGCCCGCCGCCCCGCTGCTGTCCGCGCGCGGCATCACCCGCGCGTTCTCCCTCAAGGACGGCGCCGTGTCGGTGCTGAACGGGGTGGACGTGGACGTGCACCGGGGCGAACTGGTGGCCATCGTGGGCGCCTCGGGCACCGGCAAGAGCACCCTGCTGTCGATCCTGGGCACCCTGGACGAGCCGTCCGCCGGCACGGTCACCTTCGAGGGGCGCGACCTGTTCGGGCTGGACGCGGGCGGCCGGGCGCGCTTCCGCAACCGGCGGCTGGGCTTCGTGTTCCAGTTCAACCAGCTCCTGCCCGAGTTCTCGGCCCTGGAGAACGCCGCCATGCCCCTGCTGTTGCGCCGCGAGGCGGGCGCCCACGACAAGGCGCGGGCGCTGCTTGCACGGGTGGGGCTGGCGCACCGCCTGGACCACCGCCCGGCGGAGCTGTCCGGCGGCGAGCAGCAGCGGGTGGCCATCGCCCGCGCCCTGGTGGGCCGGCCCGACCTGATCCTGGCGGACGAACCCACCGGCAACCTGGACCAGCACACCGGCGACCGGGTGTTCGACCTGCTCGCCGAGCTGGCCAGGGACCAGGGGGCCGCCGTGCTCATCGTCACCCACAACGACCACCTGGCCGCGCGCTGCGGGCGCATCCTGCGCATGGTGGACGGGCTGCTCGGCGCCGCCGCGTAAGGCCCGCCGCCCGCCCCGCCGGGCCCCCCATTCGGCAATGGAGGGGTTTGACAGGGGGCCCGGAATGGGGGTATCTTGAAGCATTAATGTTAATGACTTAACATTGTGCACGAGGGCCGATTCCGCACCCATGTCCCGTTCCGACGCCATGGCCGAAGCCATCATCGACGAAACCCGCTTCTTCACCGAGCTGATCCCCGTGGCGGGGGCGGACTCGGAAACCGGGCTCAACGTCATGCGCGCCGGCCGCCTGCTGCTGGACCGCACCGCCGACTACCTGCGCCGGGCGGGCATGAGCGAGGCGCAGTTCAACGTGCTGGTGGTGCTGGAGTCGGCGCCGGACGGCCTGGTGATGTGCGAGGTGGCGCGGCGCATGCTGGTGTCGCGCGCGGGCATGAGCGGCGTGGTCAAGGGCCTGGAGGGCAAGGGCTGGGTGAGCCGCCACCCGGTGCCCGGCGATGCCCGCGCCTGGCGCCTGACGGCCACCGCCAGCGGCCTGGCCGCCCTGGAGGCGGTGCTGCCGGAGCATTTTTCCCACGTGCACTGGGCCATGAGCTGTCTTTCCAACACGGAAAAGGCGGACCTGATCCGCATCCTCACCCGCCTGCGCGGGCACCTGGTGGCGGGGCGGGCCGCCGCCGGCAGACGGTAGCACGATGTTGAAAAAACCCATCCATGGCCTTTTTCAACTCGAAACCGGAACAGCGCGGTTTTCCGGTTTCTCCGGATTTCAAGCGGTTGAACCCTTGAAGGGCACCCCTCAAAACCGTCGCGAGCGGTCCCTGGTGCAAGGCGCCCCGAGCGGAGCGGCACCGTTACGCCGCGCAGAACCCGAGACATATCATGGTGATAGGAGAGGGTTCGAGCACCGCCCAACGCAGCAATCGCGGCGCGCAGCAGGTTATTAGAGGTGCCCGTCCGTGTACCGGACACGGGCACGTTGATTCTGGGCGTTTTTCGCCACTCTGTTAAAACCCAACCAGAAAGGGGTAATTTTCCCATGCGCAAGACCGTCCTGGCCGTCCTGGCCGGCTTTCTCCTGCTGGCCGCGGCACCCGCCGCCCACGCGGAGCTGAAGACCTTCCTCATCGACAAGGACCACACCACCGTGGGCTTTTCGGTGCGCCACATGTTCACCAACCAGACCGGCCTGTTCCGCACCTTCGAGGGCGCCATCACCATGGACCCCAAGACCGGCGTGATCGGCTCCGGCAAGACGGTGATCGAAACCGCCTCCGTGGACACCCGCCACGAGAAGCGCGACGGCCACCTGAAGAGCCCGGACTTCTTCAACGTCGAGCAATACCCCGCCATGACCTTCGTCATCACCCAAAGCCGCCTGAACGGCGACAGCATGGAGGTGCGCGGCGAGCTCACCCTGCTGGGGGTCACCAAGCCGGTGACCATGACCGCCAAGTACCTGGGCGTGGGCAAGGACCCGTGGGGCAACACCCGCGCCGGCCTGTCCGCCACCGGGCGCATCAACCGCAAGGACTTCGGCATGGACTTCAACAAGGTGCTGGACTCCGGCGGCATGCTGGTGGGCGACCTGGTGGACATCAACCTGGAGGTCGAGCTGATCCAGCAGAATTAGCGCTTGGCTGCGGCCCGGACGCGGCGCCTTTTTTAACCCGAACCCACATAGCGAGCGACCATGCAGAACAAGCCGTATATCGTCAAGGAAAGCGCCGGCACCAAGGCCTACTGCGCCTGCCACAAGAGCCGGACCATGCCCCACTGCGACGGGGCCCACAAGGGGACCGACATCCGCCCCTGCGTGGTGGACATCCCCGAGGCCAAGACCGTGGCCGTGTGCGGCTGCGGCAAGACCCGCACCGCGCCCTACTGCGACGGCGCCCACTCCCGCTGACCGGGCCAAGCGCCCCCCCCAAGGCGGTCCGTTCCGGCGGGCCGCCTTTTTTGTGCCGGGGTTTGGTGCGGGCTGTCCAGGAGTACCGTTCGACGTGAACGGTTTGGTGTATGTGCCCAGACCGGGAGAGGGCTTCTCCCGGTCTGGGCGCGCCGGAGGACAGTCGGCGCTAGAAATACAGGGAGTAGGACAGAGAGAAGCTCCCGACCGAAACATCGTGGCTGGTGCCGGCAACGTTGTCGTCCACGGTGCCGCCAGCCCCCGCAAGCGTCAGGTCCACGGAGCCGATTTCCCCCACCAGAAAACGCACGCCTGCGGAAAGCATCAGCAGAGATCCCTCGAGATCGGATGTGGTGCTACCCGCCGACTTTTCTGTTTCGGTGTAGCTGGCAAGGCCGGCACCGATTACCGGAACCACACTCCCTCCGACCGGGAAGCTGTAACGCAACACCGCGCCAACCTCCGCCGACTCCAATTCGTCATCGGCGGCACCAGGGTTGCTGATGGTGGCCACGGAGGAGTCCAGATGCACGGCGATTTCCAGGTTGTCAGCCAAAAAATACCCAATGGATGGCGTGAGACTGGAATCCACCGAGTCCAGCGCCACCCCAACCCGCCACGAACCCTTGTCAAAGCGGTCACCCGCGAACGCGGCCGCAGGCAGCATGACGAACAGAGCCAACAGAACACCGACAACTCGTTTCATTTGGACCCTCCGGTAGAAAAATGTGTGCGTGCGCGACAGATCAGCCCATCCCGATGTGGCGATACATGGGGAACCCCTGATCGGGATGGACATATGATACTCATAGTCTGTAGACCGTCAAGTACCACCTTGCCCAGTGTTTATGGGTGGCTACGAAGCGGGATACGTGCGTTGAGTTCGGTAGGGTCGTCCGTGAGCTGCGGGTGGCAAGGGGGTATTCCCAGGAAGCGTTCGCGGACAGGGTCGAGATTCACCGGACTTACATCGGCGGTATCGAGCGTGGCGAGCGCAACCCCACCTTGACCATGATCCATCGCTTGGCGGATGCCCTGGGAATCTCCCCCTCGCGCCTCTTGTGCCCCACATGCACATGCTGCGAAAAGCACGGGGACCGAACGTAGCGGTTCACAGCCCTTCCATCGCGTTTTTGCCGGACCTCACGCGGATAGGTGGATATCCGTCCTTGTCAAAAAACCGTTTCTTGGGTAGCGTTGATTCTACCGATCAGCGACGCGGGCAATGATGCCCGCCACCACCCACTTTGCAAAAGACGGTTTCGTGTCCGACGCTAGCTTGCAGCCCCAACGGGGCGCCGCGGAAGGGACGCCCCCGGGCGCCCCGACCCTTGACCTCGAGATCCTGAACACCCTGCATCGCATCAGCGACGGCACCGGTCTGTCGCTGCACGAGCGCCTGGCGGCCATCGTGAAGGTGGTGGCCTTCCACCTGCGCAGCGATGCCTGCTCCATCTACCTGGAGGACGGCGGCGCGGGCTCGCGCTTCCTGCTGGCGGCCACCCACGGCCTGAACCCGGAGGCGGTGGGCCGGGTGAGCCTGGCGCCGGGCGAGGGCGTCACCGGCTGGGTGGGGCGCGAGCGCATCCCCCTGCCCATCGAGGACATCTCCCACGACACCCGCTTCAAGATGATCTCGGAGATGGGCGAGGAGGGCTTCAAGGCCATCATGGCCGCCCCCATCCGCCTGGATCAGCGCCTCATCGGCGTCATCAACGTGCAGAACCGCGCGGTGCGCGAATACACCGATCCGCAGGTGCGCCTGCTGGAAACCATCGGCATCCACCTGGGCGGCATCATCCGCGCCGCCCAGTATTACGAGGAGGCCCGCAAGCAGCTCAAGCACCAGCGCCTGGTGAACGGCATCGGCCAGGCCCTGGTCTCCACCCTGCACCTGGACCCGCTGCTCGAGATGGTGATGGAAAAGAGCCGCGAGCTTACCCAGACCCGCGGCGGCGTGCTGCGCCTGTGGGACGAGGAGCGCCAGCAACTGGTGGTGCGCGTCACCACCGGCGACATGCGGCCGGAGGAGGAGCTGCGCCCGCTCTACCTGGGCGAGGGGCTCTCCGGCATCGCCGCCCTCAAGCAGCAGCGCTGGCGGCTCGACGCCGTGGCGCGCCCGCAGGAGCGCGAGCTGCTGCCGTCCGGCGTCGTCCACAACTACCTGTGCGTGCCGGTGGTGTTCCAGGGCCGCTCCATCGGCACCATCAGCGTGTTCGACAAGGAGCAGCCCGGCGGCCTGGCCACGCGCCTGACCGACGACGACGAGGCGCTGTTGCAGGCCCTTGCCAACCAGGTGGCGGTGGCCATCAAGAACGCCCAGGCCTGCGACGACCTGACCGCCACCGTGGAGGACCTGAAGGCCCAGCGCGACCAACTGGTGCAGGCCGAGACCCTGGCCGCCGTGGGGCGCATGGCCGACGCCATGGCCCACCAATTGCGCGGGCCGCTGGTGCCCATCACCGGCCTGGCCACGCGGCTGATGGACGGCGACCTGTCCGAGTCGCAGCGCCACCACTACCTTGAGGTGATCCTGCGCGAGGCGAAGCGCATGGACCGCTTCCTGGACGGGGTGATGGAGCTGGTGCGGGCGGGCGAGGTCAACCCGGAGCAGCGCGACGTGGACGCCTTCGTGGCCGAATCCGTCGAGCGCTTCCGCCCCACCGCCAACGGCAAGGGGGTGGGCATGCGCCTGGAGCTGAACGCGGGCTCCGTCGCCTGGCTCGACTCGGACAAGCTCCGGAGGGCCCTCTGCCACGTGCTGGACAACGCCCTGAAGGCGCTGCCCGCCGGCGGCGAGATCCGCGTGCGCACCGAGCGCTGCGCCTACCCCGTGGAGGGCAGCGCCGTGGACGGCGTGTGCATCCAGGTGCGCGACACGGGCGACGGCATCCCCGAGGCCATGCTGGACAGCCTGTTCAAGCCGTTCATCTCCGGCCGCGACGGCGGCCGCGGCCTGGGCCTGTCCACCGCCTACCGCACCCTGCGCGGCCACGGCGGCACGCTGCTGGCCCACAACCCGCCGGACGGCGGGGCGGAGTTCACCCTGTTCCTGCCGGAATCTCCCGGGCGATCCGGCGCGCCTCGGTCACCCAGCCGCTGATCACGCCCAGGCCCCCCTGCCAGAAGCCGGGGGCGGTGATGTCGACGCCCACCTTGGCCAGCAGCGCCTCCGGCCGCTCGCAGCCGCCGGCGGCGAGCAGCTCCAGGTAGCGCGGCGCGAAGGCCTCGCCCTCCTCCAGGTAGCGGGCATACAGGGCCAGCACCAGCAGCTCGCCAAAGGCGTAGGCGTAGCAGTAGAACGGCGTGTGCACGAAGTGGGGGATGTAGCGCCACCACCCCGCATAGCCGTCGCGCAGGGTCAGGGAGTTGCCGAACATGGGGCGGTTGGCGGCCATCCACAGCGCGCTCATGCGCGCGTCGGACAGCTCGCCCTCGGTGCGCCGGGCGTGGTGCAGGGCCTGCTCGAAGCGGGTCATGACCGTCTGCCGGAACACGGTGGCGCAGGTGTCCTCGAGCTTGCCGCACAGCAGGGCCAGGGCGCCCTCCGGGTCCGCCTGGCGCTCCCGGAGGGCGGAGAACACCAGCATCTCCCCGAACACGCTGGCGGTCTCGGCGGTGGTAAGCGGCGTGTTGCCGCCAAAGTAGCCGCGCTCCCGGGCCAGGAACTGGTGCACGCCGTGGCCCAGCTCGTGGGCCAGGGTCATCACGTCGCGCGGGCGGCCCAGGTAGTTCATGAACACATAGGGGTGGGCGGACGGCACCACCGAGTGCGAGAACGCCCCGCCGCGCTTGCCCGGCCTGGGCTCGGCGTCGATCCAGCGCCGGTCGAAGAACATTTGCGCGATGTCGGCCATGCGCGGCGAAAAGGCCCGGAAGCTGTCGAGCACGATGGCCTGGGCGTCGGCGAAGGGGATGGTCTCCGCCGCCACCCGCATGGGGGCGTAGCGGTCGTAGTCGTACAGGGTGTCCAGGCCCAGCAGGGAGCGCTTCAGGCCGTAGTAGTCGTGCACGGTGGGCATGGCGCCGTCCACGGCGTCGAGGAGGGCATCGACGCTGGCGCCGGAGATCTCGTTGGCCAGGTTGCGGGCCGCCATGGGGGCCGGATAATCGCGGATCTTGTCGTCGGAGGCGTGGTCCGCCACCAGCGTGTTGAAGATGTACGAGAGCAGTGGCGCCTCCCGCTCCAGCCCGTCCGTCAGGGCGTCGGCGGCGGCCTTTCGGGTGTCGCGGTCCGGGTGGTAGAGGCGCGACAGGGTCTCCTCCTCCGACAGTTGCTCGGTCTCGCCGTCCAGGGTGGAGTGGAAGCGCATGCGCGCCAGGGTCTGGTCGAACAGGCGGCCGAAGGCGCTGGCGCCGGTGTTGGCCTTCAGGTCGAGGATCACCTCCTCGCCCTCCGTGCGGCGGTGCGGGCGGTAGTCGCGCTCCCGCTCCAGGTAGTGGCGGTAGCGCGCCAGCGGCGGCGCGTCCAGCAGCGGCCCGGCCTGCGCGTCCGACAGGGCCACCCATTCCAGCTCGAAGAAGATCAGGTGGGAGCGGATGTCGGTGGCGGTCTCGCGGGCGCGGGTGACCAGGGCGCCGTGGGCGGGGGCCTGGGTGTCGGCGGCAAAGGCCAGGTCCGCATGGCTGACCGCCAGGCCCACCCCCTCATAAATGGCCTCCAGCTCGATGACCGCCTCCAGCAGCGCCGCCGCGTCCAGCAGGCCGCCGCCCAGTTTGCCCCGGTAGCGGGCCTCGAAGGCCTTGGCGCGGCCCATGAGGGCCGACAGGTCGCGGTCGATGGCGGGGTCGTCCACCCCCGCGTACAGGTCGGTCAGGTCCCAGGTGATTCCGGCGGCGTGGGGCATCGTGTCTCCATGCAAAGGGGTGGGGGCGGGCGCGCCCGCCCCATTGTGCCACAGGGCGGGGCGGGGCGGCCTTGCCCGGCTTTCGGGGCTGCCCATATAATTCCAAAAGGACGCGGCCGTTCCGGTCCCGCGCCTGCTTTCCGTTCCGGGGGGAACCCATGGCCCACACGCAACACAAAGCCCATGCCAAGCAGCCGGTGCGGGCGCGGGTGCTCACCTGCTCCGACAGCCGCACCCCGGAGACCGACCACAGCGGCCGGCTGATCCGCGAGCGCCTGGAGAAGGACGGCCACACGGTGCTGGGCCACGCCATCGTGCCCGACGAGCCGGAGCAGATCCGCGAGCGGCTGGCCACCTGGATGGCCGACGGCGAGACCCAGGTGATCATCATCAACGGCGGCACCGGCATCAGCCCCAGGGACAGCACCTACGAGGTGGTCGACCGGCTGCTCGGCAAGCGCATCGACGGCTTTGGCGAGCTGTTCCGCCACCTGAGCTTCCAGGAGATCGGCAGCGCCGCCATGATGAGCCGGGCGGTGGCCGGGCTGTGCGGCCAGTGCATCCTCATCTCGGTGCCCGGCTCCGAGAACGCGGTGCGCCTGGCCATGGAACAACTGATCCTGCCCGAACTGCGCCACATGGCGTGGCTGGCGGGCTGACCGGGCGCCCCCGGCGCCCCCGGCGCCATCCACCAACCCTGGCAAACCCCATAGACACCATGAAAATCAACCGCTCCTGCGAGGAGATCAAGGCCCGCCTGGACAGTGGCGACGAACTGTTCCTGCTGGACGTGCGCGAGCCGTCGGAGCGCGCCTTCTGCGCCATCGGCGGCAGCGCCCACATCCCCATGGGCGAGATCCCCGCGCGCCTGGCCGAGCTGGACCGGGACCGGGAGATCGTCGTGTACTGCCACCACGGCGTGCGCAGCTTCCAGGTGGCCGCCTTCCTGGTGGGGCGCGGCTTCGGCAGGGTGGTGAACCTGGCCGGCGGCATCGACGCCTGGTCGCTCTCCATCGACCCCAGCGTTCCGCGCTACGGCTGATGCCGGCGCCGGCGGCCCAGCGGGACCAGGGCGGCCGGCCGCCGCGCATCTGCTATTTCGGCACCTATTCCGACCAGCAGGGCTACCCCATGAA
The DNA here is from genome assembly GCA_016212085.1 of Nitrospirota bacterium. Classification (GTDB taxonomy): domain Bacteria; phylum Nitrospirota; class JACRHL01; order JACRHL01; family JACRHL01; genus JACRHL01. The sequence continues at coordinate 65,495 of JACRHL010000006.1, forward strand.
CCGGGTACTGCTGGCGGGGCTCGCGGCCGCCGGCGCCCAGGTGATCCCGTGCCACGAGCGGGTGTTCGCCGACGCCGCCGACAAGATGGCCGGGGTGGGGCGGGGGGGGCTGGGCCGTGCCCTGCGCCTGGCCGCCGCCTGGCTGCGGCTGGCCCGCAAGTTTGCGGCCCTGCCGGATTATGACGTGCTGGTGGTGGGCTACCTGGGCCACCTGGACATCTTCCTGGCGCGCTTCCTGGGGCTGTTCCGGCCCCGCCCGGTGGTGCTGAACGCCCTCATCTCCCTGCACGACACGGTGGTGACCGACCGGGGCCTGGTGCGGCCGGGCACGCTTGCCGCCCGCACCCTGGCCTGGATCGACCGCACGGCGTTCCGGCTGGCGGACCGGGTGCTGATCGACACCCACGCCCACGGCCGCTTTCTGGCGGCGCGCCACGGCATCCCCGCGCACAAGTGGCTGCGGGTGCCCGTGGGGGCCGACCCGGAGGGGCTGCCGGACGATCCGCCCCCGGCGCCGGGGGGCGATCCGCTCACGGTGCTCTACTTCGGCACCTACATCGCCCTGCACGGCGTGCCCACCATCCTCGACGCCGCCCGGCGCCTGGCGGACCGGCGCGACATCCGCTTCGTGCTGGTGGGGCGCGGCCAGGAGCTGGACGCCATGCGCGCCCTGGCGGACGGGCAGCCCAACATCACATTCGATCCGCGCTGGGTGGCGCGCGCGGAGCTGCTGGGCATCATCGCCGGGGCCGACCTGGTGCTGGGTGTGTTCGGAAGCGGCGGCAAGGCGGGCCGGGTGGTGCCGTGCAAGGTGTTCGACGGCCTGGCCATGGCGCGCCCGGTGATCACGGCGGACACGGAAGCGGCGCGGGAGTTCCTGACGGACGCGAACGCGGTCCTGGTGCCCCCCGGCGACGGCGCCGCCCTGGCGCGGGCCATCGCCGCCCTGGCGGACGACCCGGTGCGGCGGGCGGCGCTGGCGGCGGCGGGGCACGCACTGTTCCGCTCCACCTTCGACGCCCGGCGCATCGGCGCCGACCTGCTGGCGGCGCTGGCGGACGGCGAACTGGCCCGGACGCGGCGCCGCGCCTGAAAACAGCACAAAATACGCAGCCGTGCCGGGAAATCGTCGCCGACGGCGTTCGGCCGGTGGCGTGTGGGTAGAAATTTGCCCATATCGGGACGCCACGGCCGTGACCCATCGGCGGGTTTCGAGCGGCGGGCCGGATTTTTTTCCGGCAAAACGCGGACTATCCCGGCAAAAGGCGGCCAGGGCCGTGTTTTGCATGAAAACGTGCAAACTGGTCCGGTGCTTGCATAAGTTTTTATCTCTCACCAGGCAGGGAACGGCATGGTGTCCATGGCGTAACGGCTTGCGGTACATCGGAGGGTGGATTTGGTGATCAATACAAGGCGCCGGACGGCGCACTCCATCGATCGGCCGGGCGTGCGCGCCGCGGCGGCTGCGGGATTGGCCCTGGCGCTGCTGCTGGGGGCCTGCGGCGGCGGTGGCGGCGGCACGGGCGACACCGTTCCGGCGCCCGCCGGCGGCCCCAGCACCCTGAACCCGAGCGACACGGTCAGTGGCGGCCCGGCGGGGCCCGGCGGCACATCCAGCGCCGGCCACGATGCGGTGGTGACGGACGGGACGCTCTACTGACCGCCACGGCGGTCTTGGACGGGATTGGGACCGATGCGGTGAAGGCGGGATCGCACAGCCTGTGTTCGCCGGGGTGGAATCTCCGCCGTGCGCCGCGTGGCGTCCTGGGCGCGCTCGCCATCCTGTTCGCCATCGTCGTGCTCGGCGCCGCCCCGGCCGCCCACGCCGCCCAGCCGGTGGTGGACGACCCCACCTTCATCCTCCAGCGCGGCACCTTCGCGGCCCCGGCGGGCGACATGGACCTGCTGCTGCTGCGCGAGACCGCCTTCACCGCCATCAGCCTGGCTGGCTGGGTCAACGAGGACCCCAACCAGAATGTGGTCAAGAACAGCCAGACCAGCGCCGGCCAGTACACCTGCCTGCAGTCGCTGCTGGTGCGCTTTTACGATGCCAACCAGGTCACCCTGTTCCGCACCAGCGCGGGCCGCATCACCCTCAACGGGCCGGCCTCGGTCACCTTCGCGGGGGCCATCGCCGACGTGCAGATCGGCGACGACAGCCGGCTGTCCGGCGGCCGCAAGCCGGACAACGTGCTGGCGTGGAGCGACGCGCTGTTCCAGTCCACCCAGGTGGCGGCGGTGCTGCGCAACGCCCCGCTCCGGCGCCTGGAGCTGGCGGGCCAGTCCACCGACCTGGTGCAGTTCTCCGCCGACCTCCGCAGCGTGGACTTCCGGCTGGGCACCGCCACCGGCGCGGACGACTTCCGCCTGCTGATCGACTACGGCCCCAACTGCACCGGCGCCGCCGGCTTTCCGGAGGGGGTGAGTTTCGACATCGCCCTCACGGACAACATCGCCACCACCAAGGGCATCGTGGTGGGCGCCACCGAGTATGGCGAGGCGGTGCAGCTGCGCGGCGTGCCCCTCACCAGCGTGGGGCTGAACCCGCTAGTGCAGGCGCCGGTGCGCATCCCGGACGTGCAGTTCTACGCCCATACCCGCGCCCGCGACACCAACCCCCTGTACGGCGGCGATGACGACAACTTCGGTGAGTATTTCGTGGTGGTGGACCCGGCCGTCGCCGATGGCAACCCTGCCACGCCCGACTTTTTCATCTGGATCAACGACGCCGACCACGACGCGGCGTCGAACGCGGCCTCCGGAACCGACGATTACACCTTTACGGGCGCCTCGCCCGCCACCCTGTTCGAGTACCTCCTGTTCGGCGGCACCGGCGCGCGCCTGAGCGACGACATGGTGGTGCCGGCCCCCGGCGGCAACGCCGACCCGCCGGACAACCTGGGCGACAGGAACCCCGTCAACGACTTCCTCGGCACCCCGGTCGACATCAATCCCGGCGCCGCCACCACCCTGCGCACCGATCTGGACAGCACCCTGCTGAAGGACCAGGACTGGATCATGATCCCGGTGGACATGGATGCCAACCCCGGCGACCCCCTGCCGCCGGGCACCGACCTGGCCAACGCCTTCGGCGCCGGCAAGATGGCCTACAAGCTGGTGGTGGACGGCCGCGACGTGCGCGGCGTGGCGCCGGCGGGCAAGGCCATGGGCTTCAACCGCTACCAGATCGACGTGTCGCGCTCCACCGCCGACATGAACTGGGGCGACTGCCAGGGCAACTACGTGGTGAACTGCGTGCTCGCCGGCGCCTACGAGTTCACCTTCGCCGGCCGCCCGGACTCCCAGCTGCCGACCCTCACCAACACCCTCATCACTGTGCCGCCGCTCGCCAACCCGGCGGTGGCCATCCAGACCCTCGACCTGGACGAGCGCGCCGGCAACGGCAGCAGCGTCCCCGCCGTGTCCGCCGCCCTGACGCTGCCGGACGGCACCGCGATCGGCGAGGGCGGTACCTTCGAGAGCGGCAACCAGATGGACGCGCGGGGAGACTGGCTGTGGAGCAGCATGGCCCAGCCGGAACGCGCCTCGTCCCTGTTCCCCTCCGATGCCGATTATGCCCACTGCGGGCCGGGCGCCACCAAGGTGGCCGCCAACCCGGCGGTATGCTTCGATTCCACCGGCCGCCTGGGCGTGTGGCAGCTCGCCGTCGACCCGGTGGCGTCCAACAACCCCTATGGCCTGCGCGTGTTCGGCGACAACCGGCCGCTGCTCATGGTGCCCGCGCCGGACACCCCGGACATCGACCAGGACGGCATTGTCGACGTGCTCGACAACTGCCCCGTCACCCCCAACCCGAACCAGCTCGACACGGACGGCGACGGCATCGGCGACCTGTGCGACAACTGCCCCGCCGTGGCCAACCCAGGTCAGGTGGATGCCAACGCCGACGGCGTGGGCGATGCCTGCCAGGCCACCGGCGCCGACACGGACAACGACGGCATCCTGGACGACGGCGACGGCAGCGGCTCGCCCCTGGACAACCTCTGCAAGGGCGGCAACGCCCTGGTGTGCGACGACAACTGCGTGACCGTGCCCAACACCGGCCAGGCCGACACGGACTGGGACGGCATCGGCGACGCGTGCGACCCGGACATCGACGGCGACGGCATCCCCAACGGCCTGGACAACTGCCCGACCATCGTCAATCCCGGCCAGGCGGACCAGGACGGCGACGGCATCGGCGACGTGTGCGACCCGGATCAGGACGGCGACGGCGTGGCCAACGGCATCGACAACTGCCCCATCGATGGCAACCCCGGCCAGGAGAACAACGACGCCGCCGACAACGCCACCTGGTGCGCCACCTGCCCCTATCCGGCCGACACCCTGGGCGACGTGTGCGACACGGACGACGACAACGACGGCGTGGCGGACACCGTGGACAATTGCCCGCTGGTGCCCAACCTCAACCAACTCGACACCAACAACGACGGCATCGGCGACGCCTGCGCCACCGACAAGGACGGCGACGGCGTCCTGGACGGCGTGGACAACTGCCCGGCCACCCCCAACGCGGACCAGCGCGACACGGACGGCGATGGCACGGGCGACGCCTGCGACCCGGACGACGACAACGACGGCGTGGTGGACGCCGTGGACAACTGCCCGCTCACCGTCAACCCGAACCAGGCCGACAACGACCAGGACGGCCTGGGCGACGCCTGCGACCCGGACGACGACAACGACGGCATCCCCGACACCACCGACAACTGCCCCATGCACGCCAACCCCGACCAGGCGGACCGGGATGGCGACACCATCGGCGACGCCTGCGACCCGGACCTGGACGGCGACGGCGTGCTGAACGGCACCGACAACTGCCCGCTCATCCCCAACGTGGACCAGCGCGACACGGACGGCGACGGCCAGGGCGACGCCTGCGACCCGGACGACGACAACGACACGATCCCCGACGCCTCCGACAACTGCCCCGTGAACGCCAACCCGGCCCAGGCGGACCTGGAGGGCGACGCCATCGGCGACGCCTGCGACCCGGACCTGGACGGCGACGGCGTGGGCAACGCCACCGACAACTGCCCGGTGAACGCCAACCCCGATCAGGCCGACCTGGATGCGGACGGCATCGGCGACGCGTGTGACCCGGACGTGGATGGCGACGGCATCCCCAACACCACCGACAACTGCCCGCGGGTGCCCAACCCGGACCAGTCGGACGTGGATGCGGACGGCATCGGCGACGCCTGCGACACCACTAGCCAGGACACGGATGGTGACGGCATCCTGGACAGCGTGGACAACTGCCCGTTCATCCCCAACCTTGACCAGGCGGACACGGACGGCGACGGCAGCGGCGACGTGTGCGACCCGGACGACGACAACGACACGATTCCCGACGCCGCCGACAACTGCCCGCTCACGCCCAACCCGCACCAGAACGACAACGACGCGGACGGCATCGGCGATCTGTGCGACCCGGACGACGACAACGACGGCATCGCCGACATGGCCGACAACTGCCCGCTCACCTTTAACCCGGACCAGGCCGACGGCGACAGTGACGGCATCGGCGACGCCTGCGACGGGGACAGCGACAACGACGGCGTTCCCGACACCACCGACAACTGCCCGGTCACCCCCAATCCGGATCAGGCGGACTGCGACAACGACGGCATCGGCGACGCCTGCGACGGGGACAGCGACAACGACGGCATCCCCGACGCCACCGACAACTGCCCGCGTATCGCCAACCCGGACCAGCAGGACCGCGACCGGGACGGCAGCGGCGACGTATGCGACCCGGACGACGACAACGACACGGTGCCCGACACCACCGACAACTGCCCGCACACCCCCAATGTGACCCAGGCGGACCAGGACGGCGACGGCATCGGCGATGCCTGCGACGGGGATGGCGACAGCGACGGCATCGGCGATGCGGCGGACAACTGCCCGCTGGCGTTCAACCCGAACCAGAAGGACGGCGACCACGACGGCCTGGGCGACCTGTGTGATCCGTGCCCGTTCGACCCGCAGAACGACCTGGACGGCGACGGGGTGTGCGAGCAATACGACAACTGCCCCACGCTCCACAACCCGGACCAGGCGGACACGGACGGGCCGCGCGGCGACGGGGTGGGTGACGCCTGCGACGTCTGCCCCTCCAACTACAACCCGCCGGCGGACCTGGACGACGATGGCCTGGTGGACAACCAGGACGAGGCGGTGTGCCGCTACACGGACACGGACCGCGACCGGGTGCCGGACGAGATCGACAACTGCGTGCGCGCCGCCAACGGCGACCAGGCGGACGCGGACCACGACGGCGTGGGCGACGCCTGCGACACCTGCGCCGCCGTCGCCAACCCGGCCCAGCACGACAGCGACCACGACGGCGTGGGCGACGCCTGCGACACCTGCATCGGCGATTCCGGCTGCGACGTGGACCACGACGGCATCGGCGACGACCGGGACAACTGCCCGCAGCGCTTCAATCCGGATCAGGCCGACGGCGACCGCGACGGCGTGGGCGACCCGTGCGACAACGCCGACAACCATAACCCCGATCAGGGCGACCGGGACGGCGACGGCGTGGGCGACGTATCCGACTCCTGCCCGGACGACGCGGACGGCAGCCAGTCCGACATGGACGGCGACGGCGCGGGCGACGTGTGCGACAACTGCGAGACGGTGCCCAACCCGAGCCAGGCCGACGCCGACGGCGACGGCGTGGGCGACGCCTGCGGCCACCTGGACGACGACGGCGACGGCATCGCCAACGACGCGGACAACTGCCCCGAATGGCCCAACCCGCGCCAGGACGATCGGGACGGCGACCATATCGGCGACTCCTGCGACCTGTGCCCGTCCACGCCCAACCCCACGGGTACCCACTTCCAGAGCGGCCAGGACGACCACGACCACGACGGCCTCCCCGACGTGTGCGACGCCGACCTGGACAACGACGGCATCGTGGACCGGGAAGACCTGGACGGCGACGGCTACGCCGACCGCATCGACCTGGACGTGGACAACGACGGCGTTCCCAACTGGGCCGACACGGACGACCGCGACGACGACCAGGACGGGCACTCGCATCGCAAGGGCGACCGTGGCGACGAGGACAAGGGCAGCCATAACTGGAAACTCGATCACGCCGATAAGAAGGACAATGACTTCGACGGCGACCGGGATGAGGACACCCAGTAGGGGCATTGACCGTCGCGAGCGCCTCCCCAAGTGCCCCGCGCGGAGCGGCGCCGATGCGCCGCCGGAACCCGAGACATATCCGGGAGATAGGCGAGGGTTCGAACCCCGCCGGGCGCGGCCATCGAACCGCGCGCCAGGTATTGAGGGGACCACGGAGGCGCCCGACCGCCCCAGGGTGAACGCTCGATGCCAACCGGTCCGGCGCGACGGCGGCGGCAGGAAAAGTCGGTTGATCCGGACGAAAAAGGGGAAAAAAAGTACCTACATGGGAAAGGTGGGCAATAAAATACCCACAAGGCTGGAATCGGGGGGTGTTCGCCCGAAATCGGTCGCTCCCCAAGCCCATTTTTTTACGTAAAATCCCGAAGCGTGGTTTTGTTTTAAATCAGATGGATGTAAAAAATGCGTGCCCCGGCGGCCCGGTCGGGAGCCGATCTTGACCGACCGTCTGGTTTTTTTCTTGCAAACCAGGATGGCACCGCGTCATGTACGCATTGTTGCACCCCTGAACGAACGTTGGAGGGAGCGGTCTGCAATGGTGGAATCGCCGTCAAGTATGTTGTGTGCGCGCTCTTCCGCGCAGCGCCTCGCCGCTGCCGGGGCGCGTGCCGCGCTGGCAGCGCTGCTTGTGTGCAGCCTGTCCGCCTGCGGCGGCGGCGGGGGCGGGGGTATCGGGTCCACCGGCTCCGGCGGCGGTCCCAGTCAGTTGGATCCGAACGACACCGTGTCCGGCGGATCGGGGAGCCCGCCGGGCGGAACCGGCACGGTCGGTCACGACGGCTCGGTGGTGGCCGCCGAGGATCCCAGCCTCTACTAAAGTCAGGAAATCGTCATGCAGCCCCATCCAACCCATTTGACCGGCACCGTGTTCAGCAGGCCGGGCGTTCCGGTGCTGGTCCGGGTGCTGCTGGCGATGTTGTGCGTGCTGGGTCTGGCCCGCACCGCCCAGGCGGGCACGCCGGTGGTGGACGATCCCGGCTTCATCCTCACCGCCGGAACCTACGCCGCCCCCGCGGGCGACATGGACCTGCTGCTGCTGCGCGAGGCGTTCTTCACCTCGGTGCCCTTCACCGGCTGGGTGAACGAGGATCTCAACCAGAAGGTGATCCAGAACAGCCTGATCACCAGCGGCACCCACACCTGCGTGCAGTCCATGCTGGTGCGTTTTTACGATGCCACCCAGCTCAAGCTGTTTCGCACCAGCGCCGGCACCATCACCCTGAACGCGCCGCCGTCGGTCACCTTCCTGGGGGCGATCACCGACGTGCAGATCGGCGACGACAGCCTCGGCGGCAAGCGCTCGCCGGACAACGTGCTGAAGTGGAGCGACAGCATCTTCCAGTCCCAGCAGGTGGCGACGGTCCTCGGCAACGCGCCGCTGCGGCGCCTGGAGCTGGCCGGTGCTTCCACGGACTATGTGCTGTTCTCGCCGGACCGCCAGTCGGCCAGTTTCCGCATGGGCACCGCCACCGGCTCCGACGAGTTCCGGCTGATCATCGATTATGGCGACCAGTGCACCGGCGCCGCCGGCTTCCCGGACGGGGTGAGCTTCACCATCACCCTCCAGGACAACATCGATACCACCAAGGGCATCGTGGTGGGCAATACCGAGTATGGCGAGGCGCTGGCGCTCTTCAACATCCCGCTGACCGCCAACGCCGCCGGCGGCACCCTGTCGCCGGCGGTGCAGGCGCCGGTGCGCATCCCCGACGTGCAGTACTTCGGCCACACCCGCGCCCGCGACACCAATATCACCTTCGGCGGTGACGACGACAACTTCGGCCAGTATTTCTTCGTGATCGACCCGGCCATCGCCGACGGCACCGCGGCGCCGGACCTGTTCGTCTGGATCAACGACGCCGACTACGACGCGCCCCTGAACGGCACCGGCGGCACGGACGATTATTATCAGCTGGGCGCCTCCGCCAACACGATGTTCGAATACATCCTGTACGGCGGCGCCAACGCGCGCCTGAACGACGATACCCTGGTGCCCCTGCCGGGCCAGTATGCCGATCCGCCCGACACGGGCGCCGACGGCAACCCGCTGAACGACTTCCGCGGCACGGTGATCGACATCAACCCGAGCCTCACCGCAACCACCCTGCGCACCGACCAGGACAAGGCCGTGCTGCCGGACCAGTCCTGGTACGTCATCCCGGTGGACGTGGACGCCAACCCCGGCGACCTGCTGGTCGCCGGCACCCCCCTGGGTGACGCCTATGGCGCCGGCCGCATGGTCTACAAGCTGGTGGTGGACGGCCGCGACGTGCGCGGCATGGCCCCCGCCGGCAGCGCCAAGGGCTTCAACCGCTACCAGATCGACGTATCGCGCTCCGCCACCGACCCCAACGTGGGCGACTGCCTGGGCCCGTCGGTGAGCAACTGCGTGCTGCCGGGCGCCTACGAGATGGTGTTCGCCGGCCGGCCCTATTCCGAGGCGCCGACCCTGACGGATACCCTCATCAAGGTGCCCAACCTGGTCACCGGCAAGGTGGACATCCAGACCCTCGACCTGGACGAGCGCACCGGCGACTCGGGCACCGTGCCGCAGGTGAACGCGCGCATCGACCTGCCCAACGGCTCCACCATCGGCGAGCTGAACACCTTCGAGAGCGGCAACCAGGCGGATGCCCAGGGCGAGTGGCTGTGGACCAGCATGAACCAGCCGGAGCGGGTTTCCAACCTGTTCCCGTCCGCCCAGGACTATGCCCACTGCGGCCCCGGCGCCACCAAGGTGGCGGCGGATCCGGCCGTGTGCTTCGACGGCGCGGGCCTGGCGGGCGTGTGGCTGCTCAAGGTGGACCCGGTCAAGACCAACAACCCCTATGGCCTGCGCGTGTTCGGCGACGGCCAGCCGCTGTTCATGGTGCCCGCCACCGATACGCCGGACTTCGACCAGGACGGCGTGGTGGACGTGCTCGACAACTGCCCGCTGACCGCCAACGCCGACCAGTCGGACCTGGACGCGGACGGCATCGGCGACGTGTGCGACAACTGTCCCAACACCTTCAACCCGGACCAGGCCGACGCCAACAACGACGGCGTTGGCGATGCCTGCATCGGCTCCGGCCTGGACACGGACGCCGACACGATCCTGGACGACGGCAACTTCAGCAACTCGGCCACCGACCACTTCTGCACCGGCGGCCAGATCTTCGGCTGCGACGACAACTGCGTGAACGACCCCAACCCGACCCAGGCCGACACGGACTGGGACGGCGTGGGCGACGTGTGCGACCCCGACATGGATGGTGACGGCCTCGCCAACGGCGTGGACAACTGCCCCACCATCGCCAACGCGACCCAGGCCGACATGGACGGCGACGGCATCGGCGACGTGTGCGACCCGGACAAGGACGGTGACGGCTTCGCCAACGGCATCGACAACTGCCCGGCCATCGCCAACGCCAACCAGGCCAACAACGACGGCGACGCCCTGGGCGACGTGTGCGACTCGGACGACGACAACGACGGCGTCGCCGACGTGGTCGACAACTGCCCGTGGAACGCCAACACCGACCAGGCCGACAACGACGGCGACGGCCTGGGCGACGCCTGCGACCCGGATGACGATAACGACACGGTGGCCGACGCGGTCGACAACTGCCCGTGGAACGCCAACACCAATCAGGCGGACTTCGACGGCGACGGCGTGGGTGACGTGTGCGACCCGGATGATGACGGTGACACGGTCGCCGACACCATCGACAACTGCTCGCTGGTCGTCAACCCCACCCAGGCCGACGCCGATGGCGACGGCATCGGTGACGCGTGCGACCCGGACGACGACAACGACGGCATCGCCGATGGCGTCGACAACTGCCCGGTCAACGCCAACCCGGCCCAGACCGACACGGACGGCGACGGGCTGGGCAACGCCTGCGACCCGGATGACGACAACGACGGCGTCACCGACCTGATCGACAACTGCCCGCTCACCGCCAACACCAATCAGCTCGATACGGACGGCAACGGCATCGGCGACGCCTGCGATACCGACATGGACGGCGACGGCGTGCCCAACGCCACCGACAACTGCCCCACCACCGCCAATCCGGATCAGGCGGACACCAACGGCGACGGCATCGGTGACGCCTGTTCCAACGACAAGGACGGCGACGGCATCCTCGATACGGTGGACAACTGCCCGCTCACGGCCAATGCGAACCAGGCGGACCTGGACGGCGACGGCATCGGCGACGTGTGCGACACCGACCAGGACGGCGACGGCGTGGCCAACGGCGTGGATAACTGCCCCACCACCACCAACGTGACCCAGGCCGACCTGGACGGCGACGGCATCGGCGACGCCTGCGATACGGACGTGGACGGCGACGGCGTGGCCAACGGCGTGGATAACTGCCCTACCACCGCCAACGCGGACCAGGCCAACCTGGATGGCGACGGCACCGGCGACGCCTGCGATACGGACGTGGACGGCGACGGCATGGCCAACGGCACCGACAACTGCCCGATCACATCCAACGCCAGCCAGCTCGACACGGATGGCGATGGCATCGGCGACGCCTGCGACCCGGATGCGGACGGTGACGGCATCGCCAACGGCGCCGACAACTGCCCCACCACCGCCAACCCCAGCCAGATCGACACGGACGGCGACGGCATCGGCGACGCCTGCGATACGGACGTGGACGGCGACGGCGTGGCCAACGGCACCGACAACTGTCCCACCACCGCCAACCCGACCCAGACGGACACGGACGGCGACGGCACCGGCGACGCCTGCGATGCGGACGATGACGGGGACGGCGTGGCGGACGGGGCCGACAACTGCCCGCTCACGGCCAATCTGGACCAGGCGGACCAGGATGGCGACGGCATCGGCGACGTGTGCGACCCGGATCAGGACGGCGACGGCATCGCCAACGGCGTGGACAACTGCCCCGCCACCGCCAACCTGGACCAGGCCGACCAGGACGGCGATGGCACCGGCGACGTGTGCGATGTGGACGTGGACGGTGACACCATCGCCAACGGCGTGGACAACTGCCCCACCACCTCCAACGTGACCCAGGCGGACCAGGACGGCGACGGCATCGGTGACGCGTGCGACACGGACCAGGACGGTGACGGCATCGCCAACGGCCTGGACAACTGTCCCACCACCGCCAACCCGGGCCAGGCCGATACGGACGGCGACGGCACCGGCGACGCCTGCGACCTGGATGCGGACGGTGACGGCGTGGCCAACGCCACCGACAACTGCCCGCTGACGCCCAACGTCAACCAGCTCGACGCCGATCTGGACGGCATCGGCGACGCCTGCGACCTGGATCAGGACGGCGATGGCATCCCCAACGCCACCGACAACTGCCCGCTGGATGTCAATCCGACCCAGGCCGACCTGGATGCGGATGGCCAGGGTGACGTGTGTGACGCGGACGACGATAACGACGGCGTGGCCGACGGCGTGGACAACTGCCCGGTCACCGCCAACGCGAGCCAGACCGACACGGACGGCGACGGCATCGGCGACGCCTGCGACCCGGATCAGGACGGCGACACCATCGCCAATGGCGTGGACAACTGTCCGCTCACCGCCAACCTGGACCAGGCGGACCAGGATGGCGACGGCGTCGGCGACGTGTGCGACCCGGATCAGGACGGCGACGGCATCGCCAACGGCACCGACAACTGCCCCACCACCACCAACGCGAGCCAGGCCGATACGGATGGTGACGGCATCGGCGACGCCTGCGACCCGGATCAGGACGGCGACGGCGTGGTCAACGCCCTCGACAACTGTCCGCTGGCGGCCAATGCCAACCAGGCGGACCAGGACGGCGACGGCATCGGCGACGTGTGCGACCCGGATCAGGATGGCGACACCATCGCCAACACCACCGACAACTGCCCCACCACCGCCAACCCGACCCAGGCCGACCTGGACGGTGACGGCATCGGTGACGCCTGCGATACGGACATGGACGGCGACACCATCGCCAACGCCACCGACAACTGCCCCACCACCTCCAACGTGACCCAGGCGGACCAGGACGGCGACGGCATCGGCGACGTGTGTGACGCCGACGTGGACGGTGACGGCGTGGCCAACGGCGTGGACAACTGCCCCACCACCGCCAACCCGACCCAGGCCGACACGGACGGTGACGGTATCGGCGACGCCTGTGACGCCGACCAGGACGGTGACGGCTTCACCAACGGCGTGGACAACTGCCCGTCGGTGGCCAATGCCGGCCAGTCCGACATGGATGGCGACGGCATCGGCAACGCCTGCGACCCGGACGTGGACGGCGACGGCGTGGCCAACGGCACGGACAACTGCCCGTTGATTGCCAATCCGACCCAGGCCGACGCGGACGCGGACGGCATCGGCGACGCCTGCGACGACGACGACGACAACGACGGCATCGCCGACGCGGGAGACAACTGCCCGCTGGTGGCCAACCCGAACCAGACCGACACGGACGGCGACGGCATCGGCAACGCCTGCGACCCGGACGACGACGGCGACGGCGTGGCCGACGCCACCGACAACTGCCCGCTCACCCCCAACGTGACCCAGGCGGACACGGACGGCGACGGCGTGGGCGACGCCTGCGATGCCGACGCGGACAACGACGGCATCACCAATCCGTTCGACAACTGCCCGCTGGCCGCCAACCCGAGCCAGGCGGACACGGACGGCGACGGCGTGGGCGACGCCTGCGAGACCGACTCCGACAACGACGGCATCGCCGACGGCGCCGACAACTGCCCGCTGGCCGTCAACCCGTCCCAGTCCGATCTGGACGGCGACGGCATCGGCGACGTGTGCGACCCGGACGACGACAACGACGGCATCGCCGACCTGGCGGACAACTGCCCGGTGACCGCCAACGCCAACCAGCTCGACACCGACCTGGACGGCATCGGCGACGCCTGCGACCCGGACATGGACAATGACCAGATCCTGAACAGCGTGGACAATTGCCCGCTGGTGGCCAACGCGAACCAGAATGACCGGGACAAGGACGGCGTGGGCGACGCGTGCGACATCTGTCCCAAGGATCCGGGCAACGATCCGGACGGGGACGGTGTGTGCGACGATCTCGACAACTGCCCCGGCCTCTACAACCCGGACCAGGTGGACGATGACGGCCCCAGCGGCGACGGCGTGGGCGACGCCTGCGACGTGTGCCCGTCCAACTACAACCCGATGATGGATGTCGACAACTCCGGCCTGCGCGAACGGCAGGACGAGAGCGCCTGCCGCTACACGGACACGGACCGGGATTGGGTGGTGGACGAGATCGACAACTGCGTGTTCCTGCCCAACACCGACCAGGTCGATGGCGACGGCGACGGCGTGGGCGACGCCTGCGACAACTGCCCGCTGACCACCAACTCGGCGCAGCGCGACATGGACCACGATGGCGCGGGCGACGCGTGCGACACCTGCATCGACGGCGTGAGCTGCGACCTGGATAACGACGGCCTGAGCGACAGCGCGGACAACTGCCCGCTGCACTACAACCCGGGCCAGGGGGATGCGGACGGGGACGGCGTGGGCGACGCCTGCGACAACTGCGTCCTGTTCAACCCGGATCAGGCGGACGCGGACGGCGACGGCGTGGGCGATTCCTGCGACCTGTGCCCGGTGAACGCCGACACCGACCAGGCGGACATGGACGCGGACGGCGTGGGTGATGCCTGCGACAACTGCGGCACCATCGGCAACCCGTCCCAGACGGATACGGACGGGGACCGGGTGGGTGACGCCTGCGACGTGTTGGACAGCGATGCCGACGGCATCGCCGACGACGCCGACAACTGCCCGAACCACAGCAACCTGAACCAGGCCGATTGGGACGGGGACGGCATCGGCGACCGCTGCGACCTCTGCGTCTATACCGCGAACCCCAAGGGCTCGACCTACCACGGCGACGACGACCACGACGGGGACGGCACGCCGGACGCCTGTGACGGCGACGTGGACGACGACGGCGTGAAGGACGACGAGGACCTGGACGGCGACGGCTACGCGGACACGCACGACGACGACCGCGACGGCGACGGTTTCCCGGACTGGACCGACGACGACGACCGCGACGACGATGGCGACCGGAACTCCAAGCGCAAGGGCGATCGTGGCGACGAGGACAAGGGCAGCTATCCGACCAAGATCGACCACGCGGACGGCAAGGACAACGACTTCGACGGCAAGCGGGACGAGGACTCCAACTAGCTCGCTTGCCCGCCCCGGCCGGGTTCCCGCCATCCCCCCGGCCGGGGCACGCTCCTTGTCGGCGGGGCGGGATGCCTTTTTGGCGAACCTTCGATAAGATAGGGCCTCCCGCCTCCGGGCGGGAGGTTCCGTCACCCCCCATCCGATCCATTGCCATTGCCCCGTTCCCGCATCATCCGACCCGCCCGGCGGCATCCATGAAGCATGTGTTCATCCTGGGCTGCGAGCGTTCCGGCTCCACCTGGCTGTCGAACATCTTCGCAGCCCATCCGGACGTGGCGTTCTACATGGAGCCGTTCTCGGTGCTAACCGGCCTGTTTCCGGAGCTGCCCGGCCGCAACACCTGCTGCGACGTGCCGGACCCCCGCCAGGCCAAGGTGCTGCGGCGCGGCGTGGCGGCGCTTCCGCAGGCCAAGTTCCCGCTCCTGTACCGGCCCGGCCGGCCGCCGTTCCTGCTGGGGCTGGACCGGGCATTCAGCGGCCTGTGCATGCGCCTGTCGCGGCTGGCGGGGACCACCGTGTCGCGCCGCGCCAGCCGCTTTTCGGTGCTCAACTACAACGCCAGCACCCTGCCGGCGGCCCACGCCGCCCGCGACGGCGGCTCGGCGCCCGTGCGGGTGATCAAGGAGCTGCGCCTCAACTTCAAGGGCCGGCTGCTGGCCGGCGCCTTCCCGGAGGCCCATTTCGTGGTGGTGATCCGCCACCCGGGAGCGCTTTGCGCCTCGGTGGCGCGCCATTTCGAGCGTGGCGCCCTGGGGGAGCTGCGCGCCGACCTGCGCCACCTTGCCGACGCGGTGCGGCACCAGCCCCGGCTGGCCGCCTACCGGCCGTTGCTGCCGGAGCCCGCGGCCGCCCGGGGCGACAGCGCGCTGCTGCCCGTGTGGTGGCTGGTCAACTACGACGTGCTGCTGGCGGACCTGGCGGCCGCCGGCGCGCGGGTGGCGGTGGTCAGCCACGAGGCGTTGAGCCGCGAGCCGCTCAAGGAGACGGTGCGGCTGTTCGCCACCTGCGGGCTGCCGCTGGACCCGGCGGTCACCCGCTACGTGCACGCCAGCAGCACCCGGCAGGGTGATCCGGGGGTGAGCATGGACACCAACCGCCAGTCGGACCGCTATTTCCGGTCGGCCATCGACGACACGCCGGCGGACATGGCGGAACGCATCGGCCAGGTGCTGGGCGCCTGGGCGTCGGCGCCGGGATCGGACCTCGGCGCGGGCGTCGGGCCGTATGTGATGGACTATTTCGACCCGGCCACGGGGCGGATGCGCCGGTAGCGGGTAAAATGAATCCTTGGGCACCCCCTTGGCGTCCCCCGGCCGCCCGTGACCCGCGCGGCGCGGCGGGCCCCATCATTCCGTGAGGCGCATGCCAGCCACCGTCCGGCCAGCCGGGATCTACATCGAGGGCAACGCCAGCTGCCAGTTGCGCTGCCCCACCTGTCCCACCACCAGCGGCGGCTATCCGCCCGAGGTGGGGCACGGCTATCTGCGGTTCGCCGACTTCAAGCAGCTGGTGGACGACAACCGCCAGGTGACCGCCGTCGAGTTCGAGAACCGGGGCGAGCTGTTCCTGAACCCGGACTTCCTGAAGATCATCGAATACGGCCACCGGAAGGGGTTGCAGATGACCGCCAACGGCGGCGTGAACCTCAACGACGTGCGCCCCGGCGTGCTGGAGGGGTTGGTGAAATACGGGTTCCGCAGCCTGCTGTGCTCCCTTGACGGCGCCACGGCGGAAACCTACCGCATGTACCGCATCGGCGGCGATTTCGACACGGTGATCCGCCATATCGAGGAGATCAACCGCCACAAGGCCGCCCACGGCTCCCCGTATCCGGAGCTGACCTGGCAGTTCGTGGTGTTCGGCCACAACGAGCACGAGATCGGCGCGGCGCGGGCGCACGCGGCGCGCCTGGGCATGAAGTTCGTCGCCAAGATGTCGTGGGACTCCGGGTTCTCGCCGGTGCGCGACGTGGCACGGGTCAAGCGCGAGACCGGCTGGACGGCGGTCACCCGCGAGGAACTGGAACACACCACCGGGCGCAACTACATGCGCCACGTCTGCTACACCCTGTGGAACAACCCGCGCATCAACTGGGACGGCAAGATATTGGGGTGCTGCTGGAACAGCTGGGGCGATTTTGGCGGCAACGCCTTCCGCGACGGCTACGTGGCCGCCAGCAACCACGAAAAGATCGTCCACGCCCGCGCCATGCTGACCGGCGCCGCCCCCCCGCGCGACGACATCCCGTGCTCGGGGTGCGGCCTGTACCGGGCGCTGCGGGACGGCGGCGACTACCTGACCGAGCGCGAGGTCTACTGGCGCAAGGGCCGCCTGTACCGTTTCATGCGCTTCGTGTATCACCGGGTGCCGCTGGTCAAGCCGCTGCGGCGGCTGGTAGGGGGCTGATGACGGCGCGGGGGGTGGCCGGGTGAGGAACGCCGCGTCGTGGCGGCCCAGCAAGTACCGGCTGGCGGCCGGCCGGCTGCGCGCCGCGCTGGACCCCAGCGAGGTGCAGGACGGCTCGCTGCTGGTCACCGAGCTGATCGCCATGCGCTATGACCGGGCGCTGGCGCGCCACTGCCGCGGCCACCTGCTCGACCTGGGCTGCGGCAAGGCACCCCTGTACGGCTTCTACCGCGACCGGGTGGTGTCGGCCACCACCGCCGACTGGCCCCACTCCACCCACGGCGCCGACCACGTGGACCAGCAAGTGGACCTGAACGGGCCGATCCCGCTGGAATCGGAGCGCTTCGACGTGATCATCCTGTCGGACGTGCTGGAGCACCTGCTGCGCCCCCAGGTGCTGTGGGGGGAGATGGCGCGTCTGCTCCGGCCCGGCGGGGTGCTGCTGCTCAACGTGCCGTTCATGTACTGGCTGCACGAGGAGCCCCACGACTATCACCGCTACACGGAGCACGCCCTGCGCGCCGAGGCGGGGGCGGTGGGGCTCCATGTGCTGGAGCTGGAGCCGGTGGGCGGCATCCGCGAGGTGCTGGCGGACATGCTGGGCAAGGCCCTGGGCACGGTGCCGCTGGCGGGCGGCCAGCTGGCGCGCCTGATCCAGCGCGCCGCCTACTGGCGCTACGTGGCGCGTGGCTGCCCGCGCGGCGACCAGTGGCCGCTGCTCTACTTTCTGGTGGCGCAAAAGCCGGAGGCGGACCGCCGCCGGAACCCCGAATCCTCCGCGCCCCCTAAGCCCGCCCCCTGAGCAGCGTTCGCGCCTCGCGCAGGGTGTCCGGCGCGAACGCGGCGCACAGGGCGGCATACAGGGCCACGCCCGCCGCCAGCTGGGCCGCCAGCAGGGGGGCGGGGCCCGGCACGGGCAGCAGCGGCAGCAGCGCCACCCCCGCCGCCATGGCGGCGGCGCACAGGGTGGGGGCCGCCACGGCGCGGCCGACGGCGGGCAGCACCGGGCCCAGCAGGCGGGCGGTGAGCACCGCCTGGTGGGCCACCACCAGGACCGCCTGGAACAGGGTGAGCCCCACCGCCACCCCCAGCACGCTGCCGGACAGGGCGGCCAGCCCGATCACCACCGGGCTTGCGACCATCACCCCCAGGTTCCAGCGGAACACCCAGTCGGCCCGGCCCTTGGCCATGAGCAGGCTGCCACCCACCCCCGCCAGGGCGCGCAGCAAGGCATTCATGGCGAGCACCATGAACAGGGGCGTCATGGGGGCCCAGTCGGCGCCGAATATGAGCGGCAGCGCCACCGGCGCCACCGCCAGGGCCCCCAGCATCACCGGCGCGTTCACCGCCGCCGTCAGGCGCGCCAGCTTCAGGAACCCGTGGCGCAACCGGTCCGGCTCGTCCCGCACGCGGGACAGCACCGGAAACGCCACCCCGGCCAGCACCGTGTTGACCTGCTGGGAGGGTTGCAGCACCAGGTTGCTGGCCATGCTGTAGAAGCCCAGCCACTGGGGGCCGAACAGGATGCCCACCAGGAGCTGATCGACCCGCGCGCGCAGGTAGTTGAGCACGGTGGCGCCCACCCGGTAGGCGCCAAAGCGCGCGAAGCCCGCCACCTCGGCCGGCTGGAAGGCCAGGCCGGGAAACGCCCCGGCGCCCCGCGCCGCGCCCACCAGAAAGGCGGTGCGCACGGCGGCGGCGGCCAGGAAACCCCAGGCCAGCGCCCACACGTCGGCGCGCACCAGCATGGCGAACGCCACCGACACCGCCAGGTTCACCACCGTGCCGGCCATGTCGGCCACGGCGATGGGGCGGAATGCCAGGCGCACCTGCAACACCGCGCGCGACACGGCGGACAGGGCGCCGATCACGAACACCACCGCCACCGCCCGGGCCGGCGCCACCAGTTCCGGCGCGTCGAAACCGCGGGCGATCCACGGCGCCGCCCCCCACACCAGGACGGCGAGCAGCGCGCCGCCCCCCAGGTTCACCCACGCCAGGGTGGCCAGGGCGGGCGGGTCCAGCCGTTGCCGGTACACCACGTATTCCGGCACCCCCGCGTCGCGCAAAATGGTCACGAAACCGGTGACGATCAGCAGCATGGCCATCAGGCCGAACGGTTCCGGCCCCAGCAGCCTGCCCAGCACGGCCATCTGCACCAGTTGCAGGGCGGCGGTGACCGCGCCGGCGGCGGCTCCCCAGCGCACGCCGGAGGCGGTGGCGGCGCCCAGGGCGCTCACGCGGGGATGTGCGCGCGGGCGCGGGTGAAGGATGTTGCGGCTGGGGCGGGGCGGTGGGGCATGGTCGCGTCGTGTTGGGGGCGGCGGGGATCAAGGCATTGTAGCCGGTCCGCCGCGATGCTGACAAAAAGGTACCTCCGATAACCCGCCGCGCGCCTCGATTGCCGCGGCCCAGCGGTGCTCGAACCTTCTCCTGTCACCCGGATAGGTCTCGGGTTCTGCGCGGCGTGGCGGTGCCGCTCCGCTCGGGGCGCCTTGCACTCGAACCGCGTAGCAGATTTTTAGAGGTGCCCGGATGTACCGGCGGATTTCACGCGCGTAAGCGCTTGCAATCCGGAGAAACCGGGAAACCGCGTTTTTCCGGTTTCGAGTTGAACGAGTCCATGGAAGGACTTTTTCAACATCCTGTCAGGGGGGGGCAGGCGATTGGGCGGCGAAGGGGGGCCGAAAGACGGCCACGCCCATCCACAAAGGCTCTGGAAAACCTGTGGAAAACCCCTGTTTGCGGCGGTCAAAACCCTGTAAAGAAGGGGCCGGAGAGCGATATGCACATTAAATGGTCATTTATAAAAGACATTTTAAAACAATAAGTTACGTTTATCGTCCCGAAGAATCAGCGGGTTGCGGGCGCGGATTTTTCTTGACACGGCAGTAATCCACAGGCGCGGCGGGAGAAAGGCCGTCGGAGGGGGTGGGAGGCGCGGGCGTCGGGACGGGAATCCGCCGGGGTGGATCAGTCCGGGAGGTGGTATACGGCCTTCACCCGGTCGCCGGCGGCGGGCAGTTCGCGGGCGAACAGGAAGCCGATCGCCCCCTGGGTGTTGGCCACGGAATTGATGAGTTCCTCGCCGCTGCCGATGCGCGCCGGGGGCACGCCCCCCTCGCGGAAGATGCGCTTGATCCAGTAGCGCTTGTAGGTGTTGGGGTCGGTGTGCACCACGCGGCGCAGGAACTCGTCCTGGATCGCCTTGTTGGCGCCGTAGCTGATCGGGTTGATGCGCTGGTTGCCCCAGTAGGCGCGCTCGCCCAGGTAGATGTCCTTGATCTCCTGGGCGGAGAGCCGGCTCACCGGCGCGTCCCGGTGGACCACCACGACGATCTCCTCCCCGCGGGCCGGCGCCGTTCCCAATAGTGCCAGACCCAGAACCCAGCCCAGCAACGGTTTGTTCATAACCCATCTCCAATGCGGACATTGCATCATACACCATTGGCGATGGCGGAAATAACGGATTGGATACCCATGGGCACCTCTAATAACCGTCGCGAACGGTGCGAGTGCAAGGCGGACGGAGCGCAGAACCCGAGACATATCATGGTGATAGGCGAGGGTTCGAGCACCGCCCAACGCAGCAATCGCGGCGCGCAGCAGGTTTTTAGAGGTGCCCCATGCAGGCTGTCGGACGACGCCTTGCCTTGGCGGAACCGCGTCCAAGTCCACACCGGGGCACCCCTGACGACCGGGCGTTCGGGAGCCGGGGCGACCGGAAAGCCGGCCGGCTGCGGGTTGGAAAAGGCCAGGGACGGGCCCTGATGACTCAGCGGGCGGCGCAGTCCGGGCAGGTGCCGGCGAGGATGCGGCTTTGCGCGTCGATGGTCCAGCCCGCCACCCGGGGCGGCGGCAGGTCGGCGCCTTGCGCCACCCAGTCGGTGACGCGGCGGCAATGGCGGCAATAGAGGTGGTCGTGGCGGGTGGTGTTGCTGTCGAACACCACCTGGCCGCCCACGTGCAGACGCCGCACCAGCCCCGCCGTTTCCAGCTGGGACAGGGTGAGATAGACCGTGTTGGGCGACAGGGACGGGAACGCCCCGGTCAGCTCCTCGAACAGCTGTTGCGGCGTGGCGTGGCGGTGGCGCGTCAGCAGCCGGCCGCAGATGGCCAGCCGCTGCGGCGTGACGCGCAGGCCGTGGGCGCGCAGCAGGGTTGCCGCGCCGGTGTTATGTTCAGAGGTGTTCACGATTCAAGTGTCGCCGATGACCCCGCTTCTTGACAAGCATCGTGGAAGGGAAATACTCTTATTTAGTAATTGTTACTAACAAGTGACGAAGGCGCGGCCGCCGGCCGCGCCTTCGCCCACAGCGGGGGGACGGCCCCGGCAATCCAATTGGAGGAGCACGCGATGAAACGGACATTGCAGGCGGGGGCATGGGTGCTCGTGGCGGCGCTTTCCGGGCCGGCGTGGGCGGGGGGGTTCGACCTGCCGCAGGTGGCCTATCCGGCGGATAACGCCTACACCCCGGACAAGGCGGAGCTGGGCAAACTCCTGTTCTTCGACCCGCGCCTGTCGGGCAGCAACGTCATCAGTTGCGCCACCTGCCACAACCCGGCCCTGGGCTGGGCGGACGGCATGGCCAAGGGGCTGGGCCACATGGGCGCCCAACTGGGCCGCAACACGCCCACGGTGATCAACACGGCGTTCTACGCGGAGCAGTTCTGGGACGGCCGCGCCCCGAGCCTGGAGGCGCAGGCCAAGGGCCCCATCCAGTCCGAGGCGGAGATGCACCAAGGCGCGGCGGCGCTGGTGGCCGAGCTGAAGGCCATTCCCGGCTATGCGCGGCGCTTCGAGCAGGTGTTTCCCGGCGAGGGGGTGACCTTTGACAACGTGGCCAGGGCCATCGCCGTCTACGAGCGCGAGATCGTCAGCGGCAACTCCCGCTTCGACCGCTTCCAGCACGGCGAGACCGCCGCCCTGGACGAGGCGTCCCGGCGCGGCTGGGAGCTGTTCAAGGGCAAGGCGCGCTGCGCCAGTTGCCACAACGGCCCCAACTTCTCGGACAACCGCTTCCACAACCTGGGCGTGGACGACGGCGACAAGGGGCGCGGCGCGGTGACCGGCAAGGCGCGCGAGGACGGGGCCTTCAAGACCCCCACCCTGCGCGACGTGACGCGCACCGCCCCCTACCTGCACAACGGCCAGGAGGCGACGCTCATGGGCGTGATGCGCTACTACAACCAGGGCGGCGCCAGGCAGCCCAACGAGTTGCAGCCGCTGGGCCTCACCGATGCGGACATGGCCGACCTGGTGGCCCTCATGTACGCCCTGGAGAGCCCGTTCCGCGTGGTGACGCTGCCGGAGCTGCCGTAGCCGGAGTGCGCGACCATCCCGGACGGGGCCTACCTAGCCTCGTCCGGGATGGTACCTCGTCGGGGCGAAACGTTCACGACGCAAGAGACATTCAACATACTTTAGTTATAATTTATATATAATTTCTTGACGAACTATGAATAGTTTGTACAATGACGTCATCCACCATCCAACACATTGGAGACCGTCATGAGTCAAGAAGAAGCCATCGTCGTATTCACCGCCCGCAGCCCTGAACGCATCGTGGAGGAAGGCGGGTCGCAAGCCTGGGTGCTGGACGCCGCGCACGCGCGGCGATGTTCTTGGCTGGTCTGCACACAGAACCGCCACAACGCCAACGATGATTTCTCTGACGCGACTGAAGCGCATGGGTCGGCTTTCCTGGTTGGAAAGGTCGCGCGTGTGGTCAAGGCGGCGGAGACGGAACGTGGCGGACGTCCACGCTGGTTGATCACCATCAGCGAGTTCGTTCGCGTCGATGTGCCCGACTTCTGGGGGCACGAACGGAACCCTGTTCGTTACCTCTCCCGCCCCGAATTGGAAAAGAAAGGCATCAAGCTCGACGAATTGGTCTTTGAGCCAATGCCTGACACGCCTGCGCGTCCGGCCGCACCAAGTGCGGTCGTGGGATTGACGATTGCCGAGGCTCGCAAGGGACTGGCTGCCACATTCGGTGTAGAGCCGGAGGCCGTCGAAATCACGATACGTGGCTGACGGGCCGGTACCCTACTTAGTGATTTAACCCCGGACGGGGCCTACCTGGCCTCGTCCGGGGAAAGCACCACGTAGCGGCCGGAGCCCTGGCGGGTGAGGCGCAGCAGCACCTTGGCGCCGGGCTTGCGGTTGGTGAGGGCGGCGTTCAGCTCGTCCAGGTTGCCCACCGGTGTCCGGTTCACCTCGCGGATCACGTCGCCCTCCTGCACGCCGCGGCCGAAGGACGGGCCGTCCGGCGCCACCCGCGCCACCAGCAGCCCCGCGCCGTCCATCCCGAGCTGTTCCGCCAGCTCCGGGGTGAGCGCTTGCAGGTCCAGGCCCAGCAGGGCGCCCAGATCCCGCTCCGGGGCGGACGCGGCGGCGAACTGCGGCACCTGGTCGCGGTGGCCGAGCACCGTGCTCACCGTGTGCTCGGCGCCGTCGCGCAGGTAGGTGATGCGCGCCTCGCTGTCCGGGTCCAGGGCGGCGATGAGCCGCGCCAGGGTGTTGGGCGAGGTCACCGGCACGTCGTTCAGCGACAGGATGATGTCGCCCGGCTGGATGCCGCTCCGGGCGGCGGGCTGGTCGGCGAACACCTCGTTCACCAGCACCCCGGAGTCCTCCTTGACGCCGAAGGTCTCGGCCAGGTCGCGGCCGATGTTCTGGATGCCCACCCCCAGCCAGCCGCGCTGCACGGTGCCGTGGGTGATGATCTGGCCGGTCACCTGCTTCATCATGTTCACGGGAATGGCGAAGCCGATGCCCTGGGCGAAGCTCATGATGGCGGTGTTGATGCCGATCACCTCGCCGCGCACGTTGAACAGCGGGCCGCCGGAGTTGCCGGGGTTGATGGGGGCGTCGGTCTGGATGAAGTTCTCGTAGCGGGTCAGGTTCACCCCCTCGCGGCCCACGCCGGACACGATGCCCACGGTCACCGTGCGCTCCAGGCCGAACGGGTTGCCCACGGCGATGGCCCATTGGCCGGGGCGCACCTTGTCCGAGTCGCCCAGGGGCAGCACCGGCAGAGCGCTGTCGCCGTCGGGGCGCGTCAGCACCAGCACCGCCAGGTCCGTGTCCTGGTCGCGGCCCACCACGCGGGCGGCGTAGCGGCGGCCGTCGCTGAGCTGCACCTCCATCTCCTGGGCGTCGCCCACCACGTGGGCGTTGGTGGCCACGTGGCCGTCCTGGTCGAGAATCACGCCGGTGCCGCTGCCGGGGCTGTTGTCCGGCTGCGGCGGGGCGTCGGGCGGCGGCGTTTCGCCATGGGGGTTCTGCGGGGGGTGGCCGGGAATGCCCGGGGGAAACCCGTGCGGCGCGCGCATGGCCGCCTGCATGTCGGCCTCGGTGGGGGCGATGCTGACCACGCCGGTCCGCACCATGTCGGCCACCTCGACGAACACGTTCTCGATGGACTCCAGCAGCTCGACGCCCTCGGCCGCCTTGGCCTGGGCGGTTGCCGGGAACAGCAGGGCGGCGGCCAGCAGGGCATGGATGGCCAGGGGCCGGAAACGCATGAACGGCATAATCAATCCTTGCAAGGCGTGAACGATCGGCGCACGGCGTTGGCCAGCCGGTGCGCCTCGCGCAGGGGGGCCGGCAGACGGTGGCCGTATGTGGTTTCGAGGGTGACGGCGCGGGCCGCCGCCAGGTCGGCGCGGTGGCCCGGACTGGCGTAGACCGGGTTGCAACGGCGCCGCGTGCGCAATGCCACCCCCACCGGGTCATTATCCAGTATAACCGGTGCGCCGTCACCCACCGCCTGCCCCACCGCCTCGTGGCGGCCGCACAGGCGCTGCTGGGCCACGCCCACCGCCGGCAGGTCGAACACCACCCCCATGTGGCAGGCCAGGCCGCAGCGCGCCGGGTGGGCGGTGCCGTGGCCGTTGAACATGAGCAGGTCGGGCATGACCGCCAGGGCGGCGAAGGCGGGCATCAGCGCCGGCGCCTCGCGCATGGCCAAGAGCCCCGGCACGTAGGGGAACGGCGTGTCCACCACGGCGCTGGCCTGGGCCACCACGCGCCGCTCCGCCGTGTCCCACACCACCACGGCGCCGGCCACGCGGTTGCTGCCCCGGTTGTAGGAGGTATCGGCCCCGGCGATGAGCCGGGGCGGCGCCGCCAGGGCCTCCAGGCGCACGGCGGCGGCCAGTTGGCGCTGCCAGAGGCGCGCCTCGCCGGGGGTCAGGTTCCAGCGGCACTCGATCACGGGCAGGAGCATGGCGCCACTGTAACAGGCGGGGATGCGGCGGTCGAGGGGACAATGGCGTTGCGCCACGGCCACAACCGCTTGTAAACTTGAAAATTCACGCCCGATTTCCCGGCAAACCCCACAAGGAACGCGCACCCGCCCATGACCACGGACAACAAGCGCCCGCCCAAGGCCATCGCCCTGGTCTCCGGCGGGCTCGACAGCGCCCTGTCGGTGCGCCTCATGCAGGAGCAAGGGGTGGAGGTGACGGGGGTGCACTTCTACACCGGCTTCTGCATCACCGAGCAGCAGCGCCGCGCCGGCAACCCCAAGGCGCAAAACCGCCCCAACGACGGCCTGCGCGCCGGCGCGGACCTGGACATCGAGGTGGAGATCGTCGACATCTCCCAGGAATACCTGAGCATCGTCACCCACCCCAAGCACGGCTACGGCGCCAACGTGAACCCGTGCATCGACTGCCGCGCCATGATGATCCGCAAGGCCGGCGAGATCATGCGGGAGAAGGGGGCCGACTTCGTCATCACCGGCGAGGTGCTGGGCCAGCGCCCCATGAGCCAGAACCGCAAGGCCATGGACATCATCGAGGACGAGGCGGCGCTGCACGGCCGCCTGGTGCGCCCCCTGTCCGCCAAGAACCTGCCCAAGACCATCCCGGAGCGGGAGAACCTGATCGACCGCGACAGGATGAAGGGGTTCACCGGCCGCAGCCGCAAGCCGCAGATGGCCCTTGCCACCCAGCTGGGGGTGGACGACTACCTCCAGCCCGCGGGCGGCTGCTGCTTTCTGACCGACGAGAATTTTGCCCGCAAGTTCCGCGACTTCTTTGCCCACAACCCGGAGGGGCGGCTCGATCACGACCAGATCATGCTGCTCACCGTCGGCCGCCACCTGCGCCTGCCCGGCGGCGCCAAGGTGGTGGTGGGCCGCAACGAGGGCGAGAACAACATGATCCAGGGGCTGGTGACGCGGGGCGCGGTGCCCGGCGCCCGGCTCATGGTGGCCGAGGGGGTGAAGGGCCCGCTCACCCTCATCACCGGCGACGCCCAGGCCGACCTGGAACTGGCCGCCGCCATCACCGCCCGCTACGCGGACGGCGCGCCGGAGGCCACCTTGATGGTGCGGCTGTGGGCGCCGCCGGAACAGGAGCAGGGCGCCGGACGCCTGTTCCCCGCGCGTGCCGCGGCGCCGGAGCGGATCGATCCCTGCCGGGTCTAATTGGAATGTTGAAAAAGCCCCTCCATGGCCTTTTTCAACTCGAGCCCGGAACAGCGTGGTGTTCCGGGCTCTCCGGATTCCAGGCGCTCACGCGCATGAAATCCGCCGGTACATCCCTGTACCGGACGCAGGCTTGCCGAGAAACGGCGTTTCTCGACCGCCTGCTGATGGAATGTTGAAAAAGCTCCTCCGTGGCCTTTTTCAACTCGAACCCGGAACAGCGTGGTGTTCCGGGCTCTCCGGATTCCAGGCGCTCACGCGCATGAAATCCGCCGGTACATCCCTGTACCGGACGCAGGCTTGCCGGACGACGGCGTTCATCACCCGCCCGCCAGGGTCGGTGGGCGGGCCCTGAACCGGGCGGGGGCGGCTTGATTCGTGCCCGGCATTCACATACCCTGAAAAATCGTAAACCGTACCGAACCGGCGCGCCGTGCTGTTGCGTGTCCGCGGCGGCGCGTCGCAAGCGCGGAGCGAAGGCGTGACCATCTCCCGCCATCTCAAGCTCACCCTGTTCTGGCTGATCGGCATCGCCTGCCTGGTGGCGGTGGCGGCGGTGTGGGTGCGCGACCGCATCCACGAGGCCGCCTACGCCACCCTGCAACGGCAGATGGCCCTTGCCACCCAGCTGGGCGTGGTGGAGACCACCGTGCTCCAGGCGCTGGATGCGGAAAGCCGCTTCCTGCTGCGCTACCCCGTCGAGGGGGTGGACGAAAGCATGCCCTACGTGGGCGAGGCCCACGCCGCCGCCCAAAGCACCCGCACCGCCCTCAAGGCCATCGTGGCCATCAACGCCGCGTCGGGCCTGCCCCCCTCGAACCCGTCCCGCGAGGCCCTGGAGGGCCAGCTCTCCCTGTTCGAGGTGGAGCTGGGGCGCGTGGTGCGCCTCATCACCCACAAGGGCGACGCCAACTCCGGCCTGGTGGGGGAGATGAAGCGCATGGCGGACGGCCTCAACCAATACCTGGAATCCCTGTATGCGGCGGAAAACCGCCCCGGCGGCAACCGGCGCCGCCGGGCGGCGACCGAGGATCTTCTCAACCACCTGCTGTTCATCCGCAGCTGGGAGAAGGACTACCTGCTGTGGAACGACCGCGACATCCTGGTGCCCGCCACGCGCCGCGTGGCGCAGGTGATCGATGAGCTGACGCGCGGGCCGCTCACCGGGCCGGAGCGGCGTCGCATCATCACCTATCTGCACACCTACATGATCTACTTCGAGCGGGTGGCGCTGAACAGCGTGCAGCTGTTCACCGAGCTGGACCGCACCGCCGCCATCTCGGACGAGCTTCAGGGAATCCTGGGGCGCTACGCGGAGGCGGAGATCGCCCACGTGGCCAAGGCGGAGGAGCGGACGCGCCAGTACGCCCACAACATGAACATGGCCCTGTTCGGCCTGATCGCCGTGCTGCTGCTGATCGCCACCCTGCTCGCCGTGCGCCTGACCCGGCGCATCACCGGCCGCCTCGAAACCCTGGTGCAGGCCACCGAGCAGCTGGGTGAACACGGCGACGTGGCCCCCATCGTCATGCACACGCAGGACGAGTTCGCGCGGCTGGCGGACGCCTTCAACGGCATGGTGGCCAAGCTCAGCGAGGCCCAGGTGCGGCTGGTGCAAAGCGAGAAGCTGGCGGCCACCGGCACCCTGTCCGCCTCCATCGCCCACGAGATCAACAACCCCCTGTTCGGCATCCAGGGTTGCCTGGAGCGCATCCTCAAGCGCCTGCCCCAGGACGACCCGGACTGGCGCCTGGTGTCGCTGGCCATGCGCGAGGGGCAGCGCATCGCCCGGCTGGTGGAGGGCCTGCGCGACTTCCACCGCCCCTCGGACCAGACCATGACCACCGTCGACCTGGTGGGGGTGCTGGACGATGTGTTCCTCATCAACGACAAGTACCTGCAAGGCGCCAAGGTGAACCTGGTGCGCAAGCTGCCCAAGGTGCTGCCCAAGGTGAAGGGCACCCGCGACCAGCTCCAGATGGTGTTCGTGAACCTGCTCAGCAACGCGGTGGAGGCCATGCCCGGCGGCGGCACCATCACCGTGGAGGCGCGCCTGGAGCCGGGCCACGTGCTGCTGCGCTTCACGGACACGGGCAAGGGCATCTCCCGCGAGGACCTGCCGCACCTGTTCGAGCCGTTCTTCTCCACCAAGCCCGAGGTGAAGGGGGTGGGGCTGGGGCTGTCCATCAGCTACGGCATCATCAAGCGCCACGGCGGTGAGATCCGCGTCAGCTCCGAGCCGGGACGGACCGACTTCGTGGTGGTGCTGCCGCTCATGTCCGAGGCACCCGGCCCCGTGGCCGGCACCTGACCCGTGGGCGGTACCGCGTCGGACGCGCCGGACGCCACCATCGGCGCACTGCCGCCGGGGGCGCTGGTGGTCACCGCCAACCGGCGCCTGGCCGCGCACCTGACGGCGCGGCACGACGCCGCCCGGCTGGCGGCGGGGGAGCGGGCCTGGCCCGCGCCGGATATCCTCTCGCTGAACGCCTGGGTGGCCCGCTCCGCCGAGGCGGCCTGGCCGGAGCGGGGCGGCCTTTCCGAGGCCCACGCGCTGCTGCTGTGGGAAAGGGTGGTGGCGAACTCGGAAGCGGGGGGTGAGCTGCTCCGGCCCGCCGCCGCGGCGCGCCAGGCGTGGGCGGCGTGGCAACTGGCGCGCGCCTGGCGCGTGCCGCTGAACCCGGACAACGCCAGCCGCGAGACCCGCGTGTTCCAGAAATGGGCCGGCGCCTATCAGGCCGCCTGCCGGGCGGGGGGCTGGGACGACCCGGCGGACCGCCTCGACACCCTGGCCGGCTGGCTGCGCGCCGGCACCATCGCCGCGCCGCCGGTGGCGTGGTTCGCGGGCTTCGACCGCATCGCCCCGGACCTGCGCGGGGTGATGGCGGCCCTTGGGGAAACGGGGTGCGACGTGCGCGACTGGCCCACCCCGGACGCCGCCGGAACGGCGCGGCGCATGGCGGCGGACGACCCCGCCCACGAGGCCCACCTGGCGGCACGCTGGGCGCGGGCGCGGGTGGAACGGGGTCTGATGGTGGGCATCGTGGTGCCGGAGCTGGCCGCCTACCGGCCCTATCTGGAGCGGGCGCTCACGGAGCAGCTCACCCCCGGCCGCGTGCCGGGCGCCGGGGCGCCGGGGGCGGTCAATTTCTCCCTGGGGCTTTCCCTGTCCGCCGAGCCGGTGGTGGCGGGCGCCCTGGCGCTCCTGGCGGTGGACCGCCGCCCCCTGCCGGCGGGCACCCTGGGCATGGTGCTGCGCGGCCCCTGGCTGGGCGCCGCCGAGGGGTCGGCGCGGGCGCTGGCGGCGGCGCGCCTCCTCAGCCGGCGTCGCGCCGACACCCCCCTGGCCGGTCTGCTCCCGGCGCTGGCGGATGACCCCCTCCCGGAAACCGCCCGCCGCCTGCGCCGCTGGCTGGCCGCCCTGGCGGAGCAGGGGGGGAAGCGTTCCCCCAGCGCCTGGGCGCGGACCTTCTGGGAGCTGCTGGCCGCCATCGGCTGGCCCGGCGACGTGGCGCCGGACAGCCGCGCCTTCCAGGCGGTGGCGCGTTTCGGCGAGCTGCTGCGGGAGCTGGCGGCACTGGACCCGGTGGCGGAGTCCATGGACCGGGCGGAGGCGGTGGCGCGCCTGGCGGCCCTGGCGAGCGCCGCCATCTTCCAGCCCCAGGGTGGGGCGGCCACCGTGCAGGTGCTGGGGGTGCTGGAGGCGGCGGGCATCCCCTTCGACGCCCTTTGGCTGATGGGCTTCCGCGACGACCAGTGGCCGCTCGCCGCCGCCCCGAACCCGTTCCTGCCGGTGGCGGCGCAGCGCGCCCTGGAGATGCCCCGCTCCGGCCCCGCCGCCGAGCTGGCCTTCGCCAAGGCCGCCAGCCTGCGCCTGCTGGGGGCGGCGCCGGAGGTGGTGGTCAGCCACCCGCGCCAGTCCGAAGCGGGGGAGGGCGGCCCAAGCCCCCTGTTCGCCCACCTGGAGGCAGTGGGGGCGGACGCCCTCCATCCGGCACCGGACCTGCGCCACGGGCGGCGCATGGCGGCGTCGGTCGCGCTGGCGGAGGTGGCCGACCCCGCGGGGCCGCCCCTGGCCCCCGGCGAGCTGGGGGCGGGCGGCACGGCCCTGTTCGCCGACCAGGCCGCCTGCCCGTTCAAGGCCTTCGCCACCCACCGGCTGGGGGGGCGGCTGGAGGAGGAGGCGGAACCGGGGCTCGACGCCCTGGAGCGCGGCAACCTGGTCCACGCGGCCCTGGAGCGGCTGTGGCGGCGCCTGGGCAGCCACGCCGCCCTGACCGCCGCCACCGAGACCGGCGAACTGCCGGCCCTGCTGGACGAGGCGACGGCCCAGGCGGTGGACGCCATCCACGCCAGAACCGGCCTGACGGACGCCTTCGCCCGCCTGGAGCGGCGCCGGGTGGCGGCCCTGCTCGGCGAATGGCTGGACGTGGAACGGGGCCGCGCGCCGTTCACGGTGATCGCCACGGAGCTCAAGGCCGAGGCCACGGCGGGCGGCGTGACCGTGCAGGCCCGCATCGACCGCATCGACCGCCTGGCGGACGGGGGCGAGGTGCTCATCGACTACAAGACCGGGACGGCCAAACCCGGCGACTGGTTCGGCGCGCGGCCGGACGCGCCGCAACTGCCCCTCTACGCCATCACCCGCGACGGGCCGGTGGCCGGGGTGGCGTTTGGCACCGTCAAGCGCGGCGCGTGCCGCTTCATCGGGCTGACCGAGGCGGACGGGGTGCTGCCCAAGGTCAAGCCGCTTGCGGACAAGCCGCCGGACGGGGCGCCGCCGGAGTGGGCCCAACTGGTCCCCGCCTGGCGCGGGACGCTGGACCGGCTGGGCGCCGCCTTCGCCGCCGGCGACGCGGCGGTGGACCCGAAAGACTACCCCGCCACCTGCCGCCATTGCGCCCTGGACCCCCTCTGCCGCGTGTGGGAAACCCACGACCCGGGGGCCGACGGGGAGGGCGGCGATGACTGAAACCGCCGACGCCGCCGCCCGCGCCCGCGCCCTGGACCCGGCCGTCTCGTTCATCGTGCAGGCCCCCGCCGGGTCGGGCAAGACCAGCCTGCTGGTGCAGCGCATCCTGGTGCTGCTGGCCGTCGCCCGGCAGCCGGAGGAGGTGGTGGCCATCACCTTCACCAGAAAGGCGGCGGGGGAGATGCGCGAGCGCGTCGTCCGCGCCCTGGCGGCGGCGCATGAGGCGGCCCCGGCGGCGCCCCACGAGCGGGTGACCTGGGAGCTGGCGCGCGCCGCCCTGGAGCGGGACCGGGAGCGCGGCTGGCACCTGGCGGAATCCCCCGGCCGCCTGCGCATCCTCACCTTCGACGCCCTGTGGGCCCTCATCGCCCGGCAGATGCCCTACCTGTCGCGCCTGGGGGGCGACCCGAGTCCGGCGGACGTGCCGGCGGAGCTGTACCACGAGGCCGCCCGCCGCACGGTGGCGCGCCTGGACGACGGCGGCCCGCACGGGGCGGCGCTGGAGTCCCTGCTGGCCCACCTGGACGGCAACGTGCCCCGCGCCCGGGACATGATCGCCAGCATGCTCGGCACCCGCGACCAGTGGCTGTCCCACGTCCTTGGCGCCGGGGACGCCGAGGCCGAGGTGGACCGCCTGGAGGCCGCCCTGGAGCGGCTGGTGGCCGACGCCCTGGCGGAGGCGGCGCGGGCGCTGGGGGGGGTGATGGCGGAGGGCGTGGCGGAAATGGCCGCCCATGCCGCCCGCAACCTGCCGCCGGACCGGGCCGATGCGGCGGCCGCCCTGGCCGCCTGGCGGGCGGATGCCACCGGGGCGGCAACCCTGCCTGCCTGGCGTGCCGTGGCCAACCTGCTGCTGACCGGCAAGGGCGAGGTACGCAAGAAGGTGGAAGCGAGCCTCGGCTTTCCCGCCGGGGCCGCTGGCGCGGAGCCCAAGCGCCGCATGCTGGAGCTGCTCGACGCCCTGCGCGAGCGGCCCAAAACGGTCCAGATCCTGGGCCACGTGGCCTCCCTGCCCGACCCCTGCTACCCGGAATCCCAGCGCCGGATGCTGCTGGCCCTGTTCACGGTGCTCCCCCAGGCGGTGGCGGAGCTTACCCTGGTGTTCGCGGCCCACGGCCGGGTGGACTTTCCGCAGGTGGCCGCCGCCGCCCGCTACGCCCTGGGCGGCGAAGACGATCCCACCGACCTAGCGCTGGCCCTCGATAACGCCATCCGCCACCTGCTGGTGGACGAGTTCCAGGACACCTCGCGCGGGCAGTACGAGATGCTCACGCGCCTCACCGCCGGCTGGGCGCCGGGGGATGGCCACACCCTGTTTCTGGTGGGCGACCCCATGCAGTCCGTCTACAGCTTCCGCGAGGCGGAGGTGGGGCTGTACCTCAAGGCGCGGCGGGAGGGGATCGGCCAGGTGAAGCTGGAATACCTGTGCCTGTCCACCAACTTCCGCTCCGTGCCGGCGGTGGTGGGGTGGGTGAACGGCACCTTCGCCCGCGTGTTTCCGGCGGAGGAGGACATGGGCACGGGCGCGGTGACCTATGCCCCCTGCTCGGCGGCATCGGACGCGCCGGGCGAGGTGGCCTTCTGGCCCATCGCCGGCAAGGACGTCGGCGCCGAGGCGGCGTGCGTGACGGCCCTGGCCAGGGAGGCCCTGAAACGCCACGCCGCCGCCGACCGGCCCGAGCGGCCCCGGACGGCCATCCTGGTGCGCGCCCGGCCGCACCTGGCCGCCATCCTGCCCGCCCTGCGGGCGGCGCAAATCCCCTACCGGGCGGTGGAGATCGACCCGCTGCAACAACGCCCGGCGGTGGCGGACCTGATCGCCCTCACCCGCGCCCTGCGCGACCCGGCGGACCGCATCGCCTGGCTGGCGGTGCTGCGCGCGCCGTGGTGCGGCCTCACCCTGGCCGACCTGCACGCCCTGGCCGGTGGCGACAGGCGCACCGTGGCCGACATGCTGGCGGACCCCGCCACCCTGAACGCCCTGAGCCCCGACGGCCGGGCGCGGGCCCTGCGCGCCGGGGCGGTGCTGAACCGCGCCCTGACCCGGCGCGGGCGCCTGCGCGCGGCGCCGTGGGTGGAGGAAACCTGGTACGCCCTGTGGGGCCCCGCCACCCTCCGTCCGGACGACCTGGACGACGCCACCCGCTACCTGACCCTGCTCGACGGCCTGGACGAACCGCGCCTGGGGGGCGACCTGCCGTCCCCGGCGCGCCTCGCGGAGCGGCTGAAGGATCTGTTCGCGGCGGACGGCGGCCAAGCCCCGGTGGAGGTGATGACCATCCACCGCGCCAAGGGGCTGGAGTTCGACACGGTGATCCTGTGCGGCCTGGGGCGGGCGCCCCACAACGACGATCCGCGCCTGCTGCTGTGGCTGGAGCGCCCCATTCCGGGGGGCGATACGGACGTGCTGCTGGCCCCGGTCAAGGAGACCGGCGGCGACGACGACGCGCTGTTCGCCCTTCTCAAGTCCGTGGCCCGGCGCAAGGGGGAGCTGGAGGCGCAGCGCCTGCTGTACGTGGCCGCCACCCGCGCCCGGACGCGCCTGCATCTGGTGGCCCACGCGCAGCACGGTAACGACGGCTGGAGCGCCCGCGGCGGCTCGCTGCTCCGGCACCTGTGGGGCGGGGTGGGCCATCACTTCGACGGCCTGCCTCCGGTGGACGGGAAAACGGCGGAAAAACCCGCGCCCCAGCCCCTGCGGCGTCTGCCGCTGGATTATGCCCCCCCGAACCCGGCGGAGGCGGTGGCGGCGGACGGCCCGGCCCCGGCGGAGGGCATCGAGATCACCTACGACTGGGCGGGGGAGCTGGCGCGCCACGTGGGCACGGTGGTGCACCGGGCGTTGCAGTGGATGGCCGGTCGCGCCGAGGGGGGGCGGCCCGCCGCTCATGGCGCCGGGGAGTGGGACGATGCGCGCATCGACGCCCTGCGCCCGCGCCTGGGCGCCGCCCTCACCGGCCTGGGGCTGCCCCCCGCGCGCCACCCGGAGGCGGTGGCGCGCATCCGCCAGGCCCTATCGAACACCCTGGCCGACCCGCGCGGGCGGTGGCTGCTGGGCGCGCGCGGCGAGGCGGTGAGCGAGTGGGCGGTAAGCGGCGTGCTGGGCGGCGCCGTGGCGCGCCGGGTGATCGACCGCAGCTTCGTGGACGACGGCGTGCGCTGGATCGTGGACTTCAAGACCGGCGTGCACGGCGGCGACGTGGAGGCGTTCCTGAACGAGGAGCAGCGCCGCTACCGGCCGCAACTGGAGGAATACGCCCGGCTGGTGTCGGCCCTGGACGGGCGGCCCATCCGCCTGGGGCTCTACTTTCCGCTGCTGGGCGGCTGGCGCGAGTGGCCGTGGCGGGGGTAGGCCCCTTCTTCAGGCCAGGGAGGGAAAGTAGCGGATCAGCCGCCGCACGGCCTCGTGCAGGTTGTCGGAAGGGTTGGTGAATTCCACGCCGGTGCCGTCCGGGTCCGCCATGAGCACGGTGCCGAGGGTCTGCAACCGCACCGCCTTGTCGCCCTCGCGGGCCATGGCGCGCACCTCCACCGGCGTGCCGGGGGGAAAGGCCCCGGGCGTGTCCACCCGGATGCCGTGCTCGCACAGCTTGGTGGCCCAGCCGTGCACGGCGCGGCCGCTTTCCACCTCGGTCAGGGCCACGCGCACCGCCATGGTGACGGCGGCGCAACGGCCTTGTGTCGGCTTCGATTCCTCCATCGTATACCTCCTTATCCCCACAAAATAAGGTGCAATACACCCCCTTATCGGAAATAAACCAGTAAAGATTTAGCGGGATTGCGCGGGGGCGGGGCGGCGCCGCCGGGCGGCCCGGACGGCCGCCAGGAGCGCGGCATAGACGGCGGCGTTGATGGCGATCACGGCGATGCCCAGGCCGATCTGGATGCCACGGGTCATGCCCGCGGGGTAGATGAGGGGAATCAGGTAGTGGGCCACGAAGCCGCCTGCATAGCCCGCCTGCCCGGCCAGGGCGCGGAAGTGATTCTCCACCGGCGTGAGCGGGCACGGCCACCCCATCAGCGACAGCACCGCCCCCCACGCCGCGCACGGCAGGTGCACATAGACCACCCGCCGCCACCGCCACGCGAACATCCCGCCGAACACGACGAACGCCACGAAGGCTCCGTGCAGCAGGGCGGTCAGGTCGGCCAGGAGGGAATACGGCATGGGGCCTCCGCATGACGGGCGCGCCCGGAAGGGGCACGCGGGTAGTTTACCGTGAAGCGGGCAAGGCTGCGGGGGTGTGGGAATTTCGTGAGAGGGGGATAGGTTGGCGCTGAATGCAACGAAGCCCAACGGGGGAGGGGAATGCGGTGCCGGAATGCGCCGGGCACCGATGGGGACGTGTTGACGACGTGTATGCTACGTGGTACACATGTATCATGTGCGGGGCATGGTGAATCCAGGCGGCATCAAGAAGCTCCCGGCGGCGTTCTACCGCAACGCCAACGGCGTGGAGCCGGTGCGGGAGTGGCTCAAGGGCCTTCCGGTGGCGGACCGCCACGCCATCGGGCGTGACGTGGCGGTGGCCGAGTTCGGCTGGCCGGTGGGCATGCCCGTGTGCCGCTCCCTGGGCAATGGCCTGTGGGAGATCAGGAGCACCCTGCCCGGCGGCCGCATCGCGCGCATCCTGTTCTGCGTGGCCGACGGGCGCATGGTGCTGCTGCACGGCTTCCACAAGAAGACGCAAAAGACGCCCGAGGCGGATATCAAGCTGGCGCACAAGCGCATGAAGGAGGTTGCACGGTGAGCAAGGGCACGATCGGTTCCGGTTTTGACGATTTTCTGCGGGAGGAGGGTATTTTCGAGGAGGCGGAGGCGTCCGCCATCAAGCGGGTGCTGGCGTGGCAGCTCAAACAGGCCATGGCAAGCGGCCACGTGAGCAAGGCCGAGATGGCCCGCCGCATGCACACCAGCCGCTCCCAGCTCGACCGCCTGCTGGACCCGGACAACGCCAAGATCCAACTCGACACCGTCCTGCGCGCCGCCGAGGTGCTGGGCAAACGCCTCAAGCTGGAACTGGTGGACGCGGAGCGGGCGGCGTAGCGGCGGGCGGTTTTTCCGGTTGGCGCTGAATGCAATGAAGCCCAACGGGGGGCGCTGGCGCCGGGGTCTGGCGGGATGGCTCGGTGTCGGGATGGGCGCTGGAACCGTGAACGGGGGAGCGGGGATGTTGGGCTTCGCGGGGCTTGGCCCGACCTACGGGCTGAGTTATGGTTTTTATTGTTTGGTTAATCCTTTTTTAACTCGGTACATAATGTCGACGTTAGTTGCTTTAATAACTTCTATTCTCGACCCCTTGAAACCAATCAACGCCCCACCGTTACCATCCATTTCATATTTCACATCCTGTGTGAATGCTGGCCGTGCCATGTCATCTTTATACTCTCGGTATGACACGCTTATTCCTGTTCCAACTATACCCTGATAAAGTAGCTCGATCTTGAAACCTTTTTCAGTGCCGGACGTGCTCACGGTGCTCTCGTATCCAACGCCACTTGTCAGTGGTGTCCAACCACCCATAACAGACGATAGATTCAATGTCCTATCAAATGAACCATCATTGTCACTATCTGACAGGCATGGATAGGTGTCGCCAAGCGAGTAGTGCGCTGGACAGTAGGATTCGATTCCATCGATGAGAACCCCATCGAAAACCGTGCCAGCTTGATAACTCTTGTTAGAAACGGTTATAGGCTCACTTATCCTAGCGGCTGGTGTTTGTGTGTAGTCATACTCGGTATAGAGTACACCCCCGACATCCACTTTACTTACAGTGTCCGTGTCAGGACTAGCTCCACGACGCCATTCTGAAAGCGCTGTTAATGACGGCATGGATACGCATGCCTCCAAAGTCATTGCGAACGACAACGCAACAATGAGTAGTAATTGTGATAAAGGCATAATAGCTTGTCCTTTTACGAAAAAGACGGGTCCAGGTCCACTACTCGTAAATCCACCCCGCATACCCACTGGCCGCGTCGCGTTGCTCTGCCCAGACTACGGGTTCAACCGTCGAAATGCAAAGCTATGCCATGCGTTGTTAGCGCGTAGGTTGGGCAGAGCAAACGCGAAGCCCAACGCCCACCCGGCCCGCCACGGGGCGCCCGCACCCGGAAGCCGTTGGGCTTCATTGCATTCAGCGCCAACCTTGTATTGTGAAGACGTGACATTGGTTCGCGGGTGATGCCCGAGGGGGGCGCGAGCGCCTTGCCGTGGGTTCCGTTTGGGCTGGTCAACCATTCCCTATCACCCCATCCCCGCCAACTTGTACCTTACCGCCTCGAACGCCTGCTCAGGCGTGTCCACGGGCTGGGCCCAGTGGGGGGCCAGCTTGTTGAACAGGGCGTGGGTTTCCGGGCCGCAGGCGAGGAGCACCACGGGCTTTTCGGCCTTTAATGCCAGGGCGATCTCGCTGACCGTGCCCAGGCCGGCGCCGCAGGCCACGATCACGTTGCTGGTGAGCACGTTCACGTTGTTCCTGGCGCTGCCCAGGCCGGTGACGATGGGCACCGTCATGCCCGGCGCGGCGTCCGCCGCCGTCTTGCCCGGCAGGATGCCGATGGAGAAGCCGCCCTCCTCGGCACAGCCCTTGTGGGCGGCGGCCATCACCCCCTCGTTGCGGCCGCCGGTGAGCAGCGTCCACCCCGCGCGGGCGATGAGGCGGGCGAGGCGGTAGGCGTTGTCCAGGTCGCCCGGCCGGGCGCCGATGCCCGGTCCCATGATGCCGATCACCGGCGGTCTGGCCATGGGGTTCAGCCCCCCTTCTGGATCAGGGCCTTCAGGGCCGCGAACTCGGCATCGCGCTTCTGGGCGGTGCCCGCCTCCAGGTTCAGGCGCAGCAGCGGCTCGGTGTTGCTGGCGCGCAGGTTGAACCACCAGTCGCCCAGGTCGATGGTCAGCCCGTCCAGGTGGTCCGCCGTGCCGCCACGGGCGGTATAGGTGGCCTGGATGGCGCCCAGCACCTTCTGGATGTCGCCCACGCGGAAGTTGATCTCGCCGGTGGGGAAATACTTGCGCAGGGGCGCCACCTGGGCCGACAGGGGCGCCGTGTTGTGCTGCAAGCGGTTGATGCAGGTGATGAGGGCCATCAGCCCCGAATCGGTGCTGGCGCACTGGGCAAAGTAATAATGGCCCGAAAGCTCGCCGCCGAACACGGCGCCGGTTTCGCGCATCAGGCGCTTCATGAAGGCGTGGCCCACCCGGCCGCGCACGGGGGTGCCGCCCAGGGCCCGCACCGTCTCGGGCACCACCTTGGACGAGCGCAGGTCGTAGAGGATGGTGGCGCCGGGGCGGGCCTTCAGGATGTCTTCGGCCATGAGGGCCGTGAACAGGTCCGACGGGATCGACTGCCCCTGCTCGTCGGAAAACATGCAGCGGTCGGCGTCGCCATCGAACGCCGCCCCCAGGTCGCACCCGTGGGCGGTGACCGCGTGGCACACGGGCTCCATGTTCTCGGGCTTGAGCGGGTCGGCCTCGTGGTTGGGGAAGGTGCCGTCCAGCTCCCAGAACAGGGGGACGGCCGTCAGCTCCGGGTGGCGCTCGAAGAATTTTGCGATGAAATGCCCGCCCATGCCGTTGGCGCAGTCCACGGCGATCCGGAGGGGGCGGGTGAGGGGGGCCAGGTGCTGGTCCATGGCGTCCATGTAAAGCTCCAGCGCGCCCTCCACCGTGCGCAGGGTGCCCAGGGGGCGGGGGGCGGGCATGGCGCTTGTCCAGCCGTTCACCAGGGCCTCGATCTCGCCGATGCCCGTGTCGTACCCCACCGGCTTGGCCTGTTCCAGGGAGATCTTGAAGCCGTTGTACTGCCCCGCGTTGTGGGACGCGGTGACGGAGACGGACGCGTCCACCCCGTAGTGCTGGTTGGCCCAGTAGTTCATGGGGGTGGAGCCCAGGCCGATGCACAGCACGTCGCGCCCGGCCTCGCGCAGGCCCTGGACGAGGGCGGCGGACAGGGCCGGGGAGTGGGTGCGCATGTCGTGCGAGACCAGCACCTCGCCCTGTTTCAGCCACTCGCCCAGGGCGCGGCCGATCCGGTGGGCCAGTTCGGGGTTGAGCGGGTCGGGCACGGTGCCGCGGATGTCGTACGCCTTGAAGATGCCGGCCATGGGGCTCCCTTTGGGGTGAATGGTGAGGGCACCTCTCAAAACCTGCTGAGCGGTCCGATTGCTGCGTTGGGCGGTGCTCGAACCCTCGCCTATCACCATGATATGTCTCGGGTTCTGCGCGGCGTAACGGTGCCGCTCCGCTCGGGGCGCCTTGCACTCGGAGCGCTCGCGACGGTTTTGAGAAGTGCCCGTGATTCTGCCAGAACGATAAGTAGATGCCGGCAGGGTGTCAACGGCGATTGTCATGCCCCAGGCGGCGGGGAATCCGGCGGAAATTCAGCCGGCGCCGCGCTGGCGCAGGGCCTCGTACAGCAGCACGGCGCCGCTGGTGGCCACGTTGAGGGAATCGGCCCGGCCGCGCATGGGGATGGTGACCGACAGGCTGGCGGCGGCCTTCCACACGGGCGGCAGCCCGGCGTGCTCCGCCCCCAGGGCGATGGCCACGGCGCCCCCCAGGGGGGCGCGGGTGTACAGGGTGGCCGCGTCCGGCACGGCGGCGGCGATGGGGATGTGGCGGATCTCCAGCCAGGCGATGGCCGAGGCGGCGTCGGCCACCGCCACCGGCACCGTGAACAGGGTGCCCCGGCTGGCGCGCACCACGTTGGGGGACAAGGGGTCCGAGGCGGGCTCGGCCACGATCACCGCATCCACCCCCACCGCGTCCGCCGTGCGCAGCAGGGCGCCCAGGTTGCCGGGCTTCTCCAGCCCCGCCAGCACCAGGATGAGGGGCGCGTCGGGCACGGTCAGGCGCTCCAGGGAGCAGTCCGGCGCCTCGGCCACGGCCACGATGCCGTCCGGCGCGTTGCCGTAGGCGATCCGGTCGAAGATCGCGGCGGCCACCGGGGTCAGCCGCGCCCCGGCGGCCCTGGCGGCGCGGGCGGCGGCCTGTTCCGCCAGGGTGGCGGCCTCGCTCAGGAACACGTCCTCCACGCGCACGCCGCCCGCAAGCGCCAGGGACAGGGCGCGGGCGCCGTCGATCAGCAACTGCCCGCCGCGCTTCTTGCGCAGCCGCGCCACGGCCTTGATGGCCGGGTTGGCGGCGCTGCTGATGGGGTCCCTCACAGGCTGCTCCAGCGGGCGCACACGCCGCTGGGCAGAAAGCGCCCGGTGTCGCGCTCGGGCACCCGCATCTCGGCATACTCGGCGGCGCCGGAGAGGCCCCGCATGGCGCCCTCGGTGAGGTTCTGCATGACGATGGGGGAGAAGCCGGGGGTGTGGCAGGAGAACAGCACAAACCCGCCATCCGGGTTCAAGAGCTGCCGGCACTGGGCCAGCAGGTTCACGATCTCGGGCTCGATCTTCCACACCTCGCCCTTGCTGCCGCGCCCGAAGGTGGGCGGGTCGAGGATGATGCCCTCGAAGCGCTCGCCCCGGCTGCCGGCGCGGCGCACGTACTTGAGCACGTCCTCCACGATCCAGCGGCAGGGGGCGCCCTCCACCCCGGTCAGGGCGGCGTTGTCGCGCGCCCACTGCACCACGCCCCGGGCGGCGTCCACATGGGTGGCGGCGGCGCCGGCGGCCAGGGCGGCCAGGGTGCTGCCGCCGGTGTAGGCGAACAGGTTCAGTACGCGCGGTTGCGTGCCGGTGTCCTTGCGGGCGCGCGCGACCTGGGCGGCGATCCACTGCCAGTTGGCGCGCTGCTCCGGAAACAGCCCCAGGTGGCCGAAGTCGGTGGCGCGGATCTGGAAACTCAGGTTGTCGATGGCGAGGGTCCAGCGCTCGGGGATGGTCCCCTGCCAGCGGTCCTTCTGCCCCTCCGCGCGCTCGTAGACCGCGTCGGCGCGCTTCCATTCGCGGTCGGGCAGGGCCGGGGCCCACACCGCCTGGAGCGACGGGCGCACCAGCAAGTGGGGGCCCACCCGCTCCAGCCTGCGGCCGCCGCCGGAGTCGATCAGTTGGTAACCGGGTTCGCTCATCCGCTGTCCAGAAAATGGGAAGAAACACCGGCGCCGCCCGGCCGCCTTCGGGCGGTCCATGATGACGGGAATGGGCGGCCGCGTAAAGGGGCGTGCGTGGCGCTACTCCCGGAAGCGGTTGGTGATGGGCATGCGGCGGTCGCGGCCGAAGGCGCGCGGGGTGATGCGGATGCCCGGCGGGGCCTGCCTGCGCTTGTACTCCGCCAGGTCCACCATGCGCATGACGCGGCGCACCGTGTCCTGCTCGAAGCCCAGGGCGACGATCTCGTCCTGGCTCTGGTTGCGCTCCACGTAGGCCTCGATGATGGGGTCGAGCACGTCGTAGGGGGGCAGCGAGTCGCTGTCCTTCTGGTCCGCGCGCAGCTCGGCGGTGGGCTCGCGGGTGAGGATCGACTCGGGGATCACCGGCCGCCCGGCCACCCGGTTGATGTGGCGCGACAGGGCATAGACGAGCTGCTTGGGCAGGTCCTTGATGACGGCGAAGCCGCCGGCCATGTCGCCATACAGGGTGGCGTAGCCCACGGCCATCTCGCTCTTGTTGCCGGTGGTGAGCACCAGGGCGCCGGTCTTGTTGCTCAAGGCCATGAGCAGGTTGCCCCGGATGCGCGACTGGAGGTTCTCCTCCGCCTCGTTGGGGGCCAGGCCCTTGAAGGGTCCGGCCAGGGTTTGCAGATAGGCGCCGAACAGGGGCTCGATGGCCAGTTCCAGGTAGCGCACGCCGATGCCCTCGGCCAGTGCGCGGGCGTCGCGGGTGGACAGGTCGGACGAAAAGCGCGACGGCATGTACACGCAGGTGACGTTCTCCGGCCCCAGGGCCTCTCTGGCCAGCACCGCCACCAGGGCGCTGTCGATGCCGCCGGACAGGCCGATCAGCGCCTTTTTAAAACCGTTCTTGCCCAGGTAGTCGCGGATGCCCAGGAGCAGGGCGCGGCGGATCTCCTCCGTGCGCGGCAGGGGCTCGGCCAGGTTGGGCACCGGCGCCGGTGCCGGCGCGGCGGGCGGATCGCCCAGGGACACGTGGCGCACGTCCGGCGCGTGGGGCCGGGCGGGGGCGTCCACGGTGAGGTCGGCGCAGATCAGCTCCTCGGCGAAGGCGGCGCCACGGGCGAGGATCGTTCCGTCCGGCGCGACGATCACGCCCTGGCCGTCGAACACCAGCTCGTCCTGGCCGCCCACCATGTTGTTGTAGCAGACGAACGCCCCGGTGGCCGTGGCGCGCGCGGCCAGCATGGCCTCGCGCTCCTCGCGCTTGCCCGCGTGGTAGGGGGAGGCGTTGATGTTCACCAGGATGCGGGCGCCGCCCACCTGCGCCTGGCGCACCGGCGGGCCGTCCGCCGGCCAGATGTCCTCGCAGATGGAGATGCCGATGGGCAGGGTACCCAGCATGTGCACGGCGATCCCATCGCCGGGCTCGAAGTAGCGCTTCTCGTCGAACACGCCGTAGTTGGGCAGGCGCTGCTTGCGGTACACGTCGGCCACCCGCCCGCCCGCGAGCACGGCGGCGGCGTTGTACAGGTGGCCGGCGGCGTCGCGCTCCACGCAGCCCACCACGGCGACGATGCCCGCCGTGTGCGCCGCCAGGGCGTCGATGGCGCGGCGCCCGGCGTCGACGAAGGCCGGGTGGAACAGCAGATCCTCCGGCGGATAGCCGCACAGGGCCAGCTCGGGAAAGCTCACCAGGTGCGCCCCCAGGGCGCGGGCGGCGGCGATGCGGTGGCGGATCTTGCGGGCGTTGTCGTCCACGGCGCCCACGGCGGTGTTGATCTGGGCCATGGCGATGCGGACGGTGTGACGGGTCACGGGCTCTCCAGGTTTTTTAAAAAAACGGCCCGGCGCCGGCCGGGGTGGGCGCCCAATTATAGGCGCGCCCGCCGCCGCCCCAAAACCCCGCCCGGGCGGGCAGCCACGGGGCGCATTGACTTTTGCGGGGTGGGGCTGGTTAAATGCAACGCTTTTTATCGCGGGAAGGTCCCCTCCGTGCGCCCTCTTTTTGGGGGGGCGCAAGCCGGCGGGGCGCTGCGCCCGCCGCACGTCAACCGCAAACACGGACTGGAGTGAGAGCATGGCCACGACCACCCTGGAACCCGAAACCGCCGCCGCCGATATGGGCATCTCCGAGGATCAGATCAAGGACATTACCGTCATCGGTGCCGGTCCCGCCGGGCTGTTCACGGTGTTCTCCGCCGGCATTCAGGAGGCCAGTTGCCGGATCATCGACAGCATGCCGCAGGTGGGCGGCCAGCTCACCGCCCTGTATCCGGAAAAGAACATTTTCGACGTTCCGGGCTTTCCGAAGGTGAGCGCCAAGGGCCTGGTGGACCGGCTCGAGGAGCAGGCCATGCAGTTCAAGCCCGACGTCCACCTGAACGAGACGGTGGTGGACGTGCAGCGCCTCAAGCACCGGGTGCTGGAGGTGACCACCAACAAGGGCAACGTGTTCTACTCCCGCGCGGTGGTCATCGCCGCCGGCATCGGCGCCTTCACCCCGCGCCTGCCGGACGATGACCTGTTCGCGCCGTTCGGCGAGGCGCAGGGCGTCTATACCTGCGTGACCGACAAGAGCCGGTTCGCCGGCCGGGACGTGGTGATCTTGGGCGGCGGCGACTCGGCCGTAGACTGGGTGCTGGGCCTGGCCGACATCGCCAAGAGCATGACCGTGGTGCACCGCCGCAACGAATTCCGCGCCCAGGGCCACAGCATCACCAAGATGCGCG
This sequence comes from Nitrospirota bacterium, assembly GCA_016212085.1. GTDB lineage: Bacteria > Nitrospirota > JACRHL01 > JACRHL01 > JACRHL01 > JACRHL01. The sequence continues at coordinate 110,455 of JACRHL010000006.1, forward strand.
AGTTGGCGCAGGAGGGCAAGGTGAAGGTGATCACCCCCTACAACTTCAAGGCCATCCACGCCGACGCCTCCGGCCACGTGACCGGCGTTGCCGCCGAGGACAAGAACGGCCAGGTGCTGGAGATCAAGTGCGACCGCCTGCTGGTGCTGCTGGGCTTCAAGAACGACCTGGGGCCCATCGTGGAGTGGGACCTGCGCTTCGAGGAGAGCGCCATCAAGGTGGACCCGGACATGCAGACCAACATTCCGGGCGTGTTCGCCGTGGGCGACATCGCGGCCTACCCGCAGAAGATCAAGCTGATCCTCACCGGCTTTGCCGATGCCTCCATCGCGGTGCAGAACTGCATCCCCTACATCCGTCCGGGCAAGAAGGCGTCGCACGTGTTCACCAGCGTGCGCGGCCTGCCCGCCGGCGGGAAGTAGCGGCCATGCGCCCCGCCGGCCGCCCGCCGCGGCCGGCGGGGTCCGCTGCCGCTTGACACCCGCCGGGGTGGGCGTAAAATACCCCCCGGCAACATGGCACTCACTCCCGCCCGAGTGCCCGGCGCTTCCATCAACCCGCCGTGCGCCTCGATGGCCGCGTTGGGCGGTGGACCCGCTCCCGTCACCCAGACAGGCCTCGGGTTCCGCGCGGCGGTGCCGCTCCCCTCGGGGGCGCCTTGCACTGGGGGGCGCGCGTGACGGTTCATGGCAATGCCCACCGTTCCTGGTGCCCTTTGGAGGGGGAGGAAATCTGCTGACCGGCGGCGGTTTTGGCCCGATAATGAGTGCGTCCGCCCGCCGCCGCCGTGCCGCGCCATTGCGCGCTGTTTCATCTTGTTCTGGTGACCCCCGATGTCCGTTGCCCACCTGTTCCTCAAGGCCTGTTTCCGCCAGCCCACCCCGCGCCGCCCCGTGTGGATGATGCGCCAGGCGGGGAGGTACCTGCCCGAGTACCTGGCCACCCGCAAGCGCGCGGGCGACTTCCTGACCCTCTGCAAAACCCCGGAGATGGCGTGCGAGGTCACCTTGCAGCCCATCGACATCCTGGGGGTGGACGCGGCCATCCTGTTCTCCGACATCCTGGTGGTGCCCGAGGCCATGGGCATGGAGCTGGCCTTCGAGACCGGCGAGGGCCCCAAGTTCGCCGCCCCCATCCGCTCCCGCGCCGACATCGACAAGCTCGCCGACCCGGACCCGGAGGTGGAGCTGCGCTACGTGATGGACGCCATCCGCCTGATCCGCAAGGAGCTGAATGGCAGGGCGCCGCTCATCGGCTTCACCGGCGCGCCGTGGACCCTGGCCACCTACATGGTCGAGGGCGGCGGCTCCAAGAACTTCGCCCTCATCAAGAAGATGGCCTATGCGGACCCGCAGGCCATGCACCGCCTGCTGGAACGGGTGACGGACGCGGTCGTCCGCTACCTTTCCGCCCAGGTGGCCGCCGGCGCCCAGGCGCTGCAAATCTTCGACACCTGGGGCGGCATCCTGTCCAAGGCCGACTTTCTGGAGTTCTCGCTGCCCTACATCGCGCGCATCGTGCAGGGCGTGCCCCGGGTCACGCCCCAGGGCGAGCGCGTGCCGGTGATCGTGTTCGTGAAGGGCGGCGGCCAGTGGCTGGAGGCCATCGCCGGCACCGGCTGCGACGTGATGGGCCTGGACTGGACGGTGGACCTGGCCGAGGCCCACGCCCTGGTGGGCGACCGGGTGGCCCTGCAAGGCAACCTGGACCCGTGCGCCCTGTACGCCCCGGTCGACGTGATCGCCCGGCGCACCCGCGCCATGAAGGCGGCCTTCGGCAGCGGGCCGGGGCACATCGTCAACCTGGGCCACGGCATCTTGCCCGACATCCCGGTGGCACACGCCAGGGCCTTCGTCCAGGCCGCCCAGGAGCAGGGGTAGCCATGCCGCACGATCCGCACAGCCGCTTCCGCGCGCCGGTGGTGGTGGACCGGCGGCTCATCGCCAAGTACGACAAGGCCGGGCCGCGCTACACCAGCTACCCCACCGCCCCGCACTTTTCCGAAAGATTCGACGCCGCCGCCTACCGGGCGGAGATCGCGCGCAGCAACCGCGAGGAGTCCGGGCGGCCCCTGTCGCTCTATTTCCACCTGCCGTTCTGCGACACCCTGTGCTACTACTGCGGCTGCAACGTGGTGGTGACGCAGAAGCGCGAGAAGGTGATCCCCTACCTGGCGCAGATCAAGCACGAGATCGCCGCGGTCGCCGCCATGATCGCGCCGGGGCGCAAGGTGACGCAGCTGCACTGGGGCGGCGGCACCCCCACCTATCTGGCGCCGGACCAGATCCGCGACCTGATGGCCTTCGTGCACGCCCACTTCGATTTTGCCGACGACGTGGAGGCGGGCGTCGAGCTGGATCCGCGCGAGTGCGACCGGGAGCGCCTGGTGGCCCTGCGCGAGTCGGGCTTCAACCGCGCCTCCATGGGCATCCAGGACTTCGACAGCGAGATCCAGGTGCTCGTCAACCGCGTGCAGCCCGTCGACATGACGCGCCGGGTGTTCGACACCTGCCGCGAGCTGGGCTTCCACAGCGTGAACGTGGACCTCATCTACGGCCTGCCGCTGCAAACCGTCGCCCGCTTCACCCCCACGGTGGACGAGGTGATCGACATGGCGCCGGACCGCATCGCCACCTTCAACTACGCCCATGTGCCGTGGCTCAAGAAGCACCAGGTCCTGATCCCGGAGGACCTGCTGCCCACCCCCGCGCAAAAGCTCGACATCTTCGAGATGGTCTCGAACCGCTTCGCCGACGCGGGCTACGTGTTCATCGGCATGGACCACTTCGCCAAGCCCGATGACGAGATCGCCCGCGCCCAGCGCGAGGGCACCCTGTACCGCAACTTCCAGGGCTACACCACCCACGCCGGGTGCGACCTGTACGCCTTCGGCATCACCGCCATCGGCCAGTTGCGGCGCAGCTACACCCAGAACGTCAAGAAACTGTCCGACTACTACGCCGCCCTGGACAACGGCGAACTGCCCGTGGAGCGCGGCATCCTGCTCACGGACGAAGACCTGTTACGGCGCGAGGTCATCACCCGCCTGATGTGCGACTTCGCCCTGGACCCGGCCATGTTCGAGACCCGATACGGCATCGACTTCGACACCCACTTCGCCCATGCCCTGGCCGAGTTCGACGGCTTCGCGGCGGACGGCCTGGTCACGAAAGACGGGCGCAAGTTCACGGTGACGCCCGCGGGGCGGCTGTTGATACGCAACATGGCGATGCCCTTCGACGCGTACCTGGGCACCAAGCCCAATCAAAGGTTCAGCCGCACGGTCTGACACCGGCCACGGCTTTTCCGCCGGGCTCTTCGTTGTCGCTTCGCAAACGATCCTCGATGTAGCGCTGCTACACCTGCGGTCGTTTGCTCCCTCCGCCTTGATCCGACGAAAAATCCGAGGCCTCCGTGGGTGGGGAAGGGTGTTCCGCCACGCTTTCCTCACCAGCGGCCGCGTCGGCCTTGCAATATCGGCGTGTCACACGCCACACGACCCATTATCGTAGGTTGGGCAGAATGCAATGAAGCCCAACACGCCCACGGCCTGTGCTACGCTGCGGGCCTGGCGGATGTTGGGCTTCGCGGTGCTCTGCCCAACGGGCTGCCATGATCGAATCGCGAACCGTATCGAGATATTTTCGAAAAGCCGGCATTTTTGCTATATTGGGTTTGCCCTATTCGATTTGGGATAGGGGTCGCTAACAACGTGTCAAGGCACATCTGCCACCAAATTGGTGCGGCATGGACCTTGGGCACACACCTGGCGAGCAAGCTTAGATAAGCGAGCGCAACTAGCGTGAAGGCGATGTACATATCATTGTACTCCATCGAAGACTGAGGCTGGCGGGCTGAAAACAGCCGAAGGCGTAGGCATTTTTCCGCGCCGGTATGCGCCGGGCAGGGGCAACAGATTGCCAGCATCTAACCTGCCCGGCATTGCCGGCTACGCGCCCCAAGGCAGTCAATGACCAAACCCGACAAGACTTGGTTTAGAGTCCGGCGCTACCTCCATTTTGATGAACCGGTTCGAAGGGAAGTGGTCGAGGCACTCGTTCAGTCTCCAGAAAGAGTTCGGAAACACTCATTTCTTCCGTTTATCGCATATAACATAGAGACAAGGACATCCAAAATAAACAAGAAGACTGGCGAAAGGAAAAAAATCCGCCCAATTCGGTATGCAAGCCACATTGATTCACACGTTTATGCCTACTATTCTAAACGCCTAGCTGAAACGTATGAATCCATAATACGCGACACACCTCTAAACAAGGTTGTGCTAGCATTTCGACCGCTCGGAAAAACAAATATTAACTTTGCACACGAAGCGTTTCTCGATATCCATGAGCGCGGTTCATGTTGTGCAATCGCAATGGATGTTTCCGGTTTTTTCGATAATCTAGATCACGCAATTTTGAAAAATCGCTGGGCCACGATGCTGGGGAAATCTCGCCTTCCAGATGACCACTACGCAGTATTTAAGTCCCTAACGAAGTATGCATATATCGAAAAAAGCGCCATTTTAACTGAATTAGGGATTTCACCACACAATCCGCGAAAAAACGGAAGGAAACGCCTGTGTTCTCCTGATGTTTTTCGAAGAAAGATACGAGATGCGGGGCTTATACAAGTACATCGTGTAAATAAGGGTATTCCGCAGGGATCGCCAATAAGCGCTATTCTTTCAAATATCTACATGACCGTTTTCGATGGGTCTTGTTGCGACCTGGCAACTCGCCTAGGTGGAAGCTACCGAAGATACTGCGACGACATACTGTTCATCTGTGGTAACGAACACAAGGACGTCGCTGTAGATGATATTCAGCGATTCATCCAGGAGCACAAGCTCGAAATAAACAAAGAAAAAACGAATGTCTCCGAGTTCACGAACTGTGGGACCGACGCCCCCCCGTTTTCAGTGGCAGGCGTTGACAAACCCCTGCAATATCTTGGGTTCATGTTTGATGGCCAAAGACGAACAATTCGGTCATCATCGCTTGCGAAATTTGCCCGCAAAATGAAAAAGGCAGTTCGCGCGGCCAAAAGAGCACAACACAAAGCTAACAATATCCGGGCAAAAAACGGACTCGCAGATACGCTACTGTTTAAGAGAAAGCTTTATCGAAGATACTCTTACATCGGGAAGCAAGGCTTCGTCCCATATGGCATTCGATCAGCCGAAACGATGGACTCAACCGCAATACGAAAACAAATAAAACCTTTGTGGAAAAGGCTACGAAATGAAATAGACGGAAATTCTGTCGACACGGATTTTGAGAACAAGTAATCCCACTGTCCGCGATCTTACGCCGCCGGCTCCATGGCCAGCACCACGCGCTGGCCGAGGGCGGCGGCGGCCTGTTCCAACTGGGTGAAGCGGGAGGCGTGGTTCAGGTCCAGGAGGCGGTCCACCTGGGGCATGTGCCAGTGCAGCCGCCGCGCCAGTTCCGCCTTGGACACCCCTTGCCGGCGCATGGCGGCGTAGATGCCCAGCTTGGCGCACGGGATGGCGCCGGGAGACACCAGGGCGCGGCCCGCCCCGGCGCCGGGGCGGGGCAGGTCGCGGCGGTCGTCCACATACATGGACAGGGCCGTTTCCAGGGCGTCCCTGGCGGCCAGCAGGGCCTCCTCGTGGGTGTCGCCCTGGGTGATGGCCTCGGGCACGTCGGCGAAGGTCACCACAAAACCGCCCTCGTCGGCGGGGGTGAGGGTGGCTGGGTATTCAAACATGGGGGTGCCTCATTTCAGCCCAAGCTGCTTGGGCACCTCTAAAAACCTACTGCGCGGTACGATTGCGGCGTTGGGCGGTGCTCGAACCCTCGCCTATCACCAGATATGTCTCAGGTTCTGCGCTCCGTCCGCCTTGCACTCGCACCGCTCGCGACGGTTATTAGAGGTACCCATTGGTGTGGAACGTACAACACAAGTGTTGTTTAGTCAAACAGGCGCGTTCTGGTCCCGGCCGGTCGCGCGGCGTGGGGAGGGGGGGTGCAGCGGGAGCGCGTGGCCGCCATACGGGCCGGGGGGTGGTTGGTGCCGTGGCGTCTGGCCCAACGCGCTATACTGGCCGCACCATGGATGTTCCGAAAAAAACCATCTCCGCCAGGGAATTCTGGTACCTCATGAAAACCGAGGAGTGGTGGACGGACCGGCTCGAGTGCTTTCAGGCGGTCGAGCCCGTCTACAGCCAATACGAGATCGACGCGCGGGAGCTGCTGGCGGGCGGGGTGTTTCCGGTCTGGCGGGTCGATGGCGCGCGGCGCGCGGTGGTGGGCGACCCCAACGCGCCCAGGGCGTTCGCGATTTCGTTCCAGGAGCTGGCGGCATTGCCGGAGCTGATCGCGCAGCCGCCCATCGGCTTTGATCAATCGGTGGATTATTACAAGAAAAACAACCGCATCGCCATCGCCCACTGCGATGCGTGCGGGGTTCGCATCGTGAAGGACGGCAACCGCCGCCTGCTGCAAAGCGCCTGCCGGCAAACGAACGAACGGCTGTTCGTATACGAGGCGACGAGCGGCGACTGGTCGCCGTGCCGTGCCGACATGAGGCACTTCTGCCGATGCGGCGGGGCGGCGCCGAGGGCCCGGTAGCCGGGGCGGCGGCAAGCCGCCGTTCTACAGCGCCTGAATCCGCGCGATATCCCGCGAATCCCCCAGGATCACCAGCACGTCGTCCTCGCGGATGATGCGGTCGGCGGGGGGGACCAGGACCATGTGTTCCGGGTTCGCCTCGCGCACGGCGATCACGTGGGCGCGGTAGATGGCGCGCAGGTCGGCGTCTCTCAGGCTCTTGCCGATCAGCTTCTTGGGCGGGGCGATCTGCACCAGCTCGAAGCCTTCCGCCAGGGGCACGAAGTCCAGCAGGTTGGGGGCGGAGAGGGAGCGGGCCACGCGCCGGGCCGTGTCGCGCTCCGGGTGGATGATGTCCGTCGCCCCCACCTTGCGCAAAATCTTGGCGTGATCGTCGTCCAGCGCCTTGGCCAGGATGCGCTTGACCCCCAGTTCGTGCAGGTACAGGCAGATCAGCACGCTGGTGCTGATGGTGGTGCCGGTGGAAACCACCACCCCGTCCATGCGCTCCAGCCCCAGGGCCGCCAGGGCGTGGCGGTCGGTGGCGTCGACCATCAGCGACTCGGTGCTGTAGGCGCTGATGGCCTGCACCGTGTCGTCGTGCGAGTCCATGGCCACCACCTCGTGGCCTTGCTCGAAGAGGCTCTTCGCCACATAAAACCCGAACTTGCCCAGCCCGATCACCGCGAACCGCTTCACGCGACGCCCTCCTAACCGATCATGATGTTTTCCTTGGCGTGGGCCGTGGTGTCCACGGTGTCGCCGCCGGCGATGATATAGGCGAAGCTCAGCACGCCGATGCGCCCCACCAGCATGAGCAGGATCACCCACCCCTTGCCCCAGTCCGAAAGGGTGGCCGTGGTCCCCACCGAATAGCCCACCGTGGCGAACGCCGACACGGACTCGAACAGATACCCCAGAAAGTGCTGCCCAATACCCGTGCCCGTGGTGCCCGACAGGGCATGCTCCGCCAGGACCAGGAACAGCACCACCGATATCAGCCCCACCGCCATCAGGGTGAGCGACAGGCTGCGGCTTACCGTCTCCTGGGGGATGGTGCGCTTGAACATCTCCACGTGGCGGAGCCCGTGGACGCGCGCCCAGATGAACGCCACGATGAGCGCCAGGGTGGTGGTCTTCACCCCGCCCCCGCACGAGCCCGGCGAGGCGCCGAAGAACATCAGGCCGATCATCATGGCCAGGGTGGCCTCGTTGAGCATGGCGATGTCCACGCTGTTGAAGCCGGCGGTGCGCGAGTTGACCGCCTGGAACAGGGCGATCAGGAACGATTCGCCCGGTGCCACGCCGTGGAGCGTGTGGGCGTGCTCCAGCAGCCAATAGATGACCGTGCCGCCCGCGGTGAGGATGGCGCTGGTCACCAGCACCACCTTGGTCTGCACCGTCAGCCGCGCGCGCTGGCGCCGCAGGCGCGCCCTGGCATTGTCGGCCAGATCCTGGATCACCGGAAAGCCGATGCCGCCCAGCACGATCAGGGCGCACAGGGTCAGCACCACCGAGGTGTCGGCCCGGAAGTGCATCATGTTGTCGGAATAGAGGGAGAAGCCGGCGTTGCAGAACGCCGACACGGCATGGAACACCGCCAGGAACAGCGCCCGGCCGTAGGGGTTGTCGGCCCGCCACTCGCCATAGAGCAGCGCGGCGCCCGCCGCCTCGACCACCAGGGTGAAGACCACCACCGTGCGCACCACGCCGAGGATGTCGGCCCGTGGCGTGTGGGCGAACACCTCCTGCATGGCCAGCCGCTGCTTGAACAGGACGTTGCGGCCGATGGCCTGGAACAGCATGACCGCCACGGTCATCACCCCCATGCCGCCGATCTGGATGAGCCCCAGGATCACCCACTGGCCGAACAGGGTGAAGCGCGTGCCCGTGTCGACAACAGTCAGGCCGGTGACGCACGCCGCCGAGGTGGCGGTGAACACGGCGTCGATGAGGGGGATGCCACCCGCATGGGTGGCCTGGGGCAGCATCAGCAGCCCGGAGCCCAGGGTGATCAGCGTCACGAAGCCCAGCGCCACCAGGGTGGCGGGGTGCAGGCGCAGCAGCCTGCCGAATCGTCCGCGGAAATGGTTCGGGGCGAACCGTTGCATGGGCGCGCATTATCCGCGCCGGCCGGGGCGCCTGCAAGCCGTTTTTTTTCGGGTGGGGCCGCTACGCCCCGGCGTAGTGGTCCACCTCCGCCGTCAGCTTGATCTCGCGCAGGATGTTCGCCACCTTCTCGCACTCCTCCAGGTCGCCGGTGTAGCACACGGCCTTGCCGTTGGCGTGGGCCTGCATGGTGATCTCGAAGGCGTCGTGCAGCGAGGCGCCGGTGGCCTTCTGCACCTGGAGCACCACCTGGTCGATGGTGTGGAAGTCGTCGTTGAAGAGGATGACGTAGTAGGGGAGGGCATCGGTGGTCTGCTCCTCGTCCAGGACCACGGTGCCCACGCCGGGGTTCTCCTCGGGCATCTCCTCCAGGCGTGGGGCGGGGGCGAGCGGTGCGTTTGCGGTGGTCATGGCAATCACGGCAAATCGGGTGACGGGCGCCTGGGATCGGGTGGAAAACCGCCGGTGCTCAAGTCTTGCCGGAAGCGGCCATCTGATGCAACAGGTAGGCGCGGATGAACGGGTCCAGGGCGCCGTCCATCACCGCGTTCAGGTTGCCGGTCTCGTGGCCGGTGCGGTGGTCCTTCACCATCTGGTAGGGGTGGAAGACGTAGCTCCTGATCTGGCTGCCCCAGGCGTTGTCCATCTTCTCGCCCACCATCTCCTTGAGCTTGGCCTCGTGCTCCGCCAGGGCCCGCTCGTAGAGGCGGGCCTTCAGCACCTTCATGGCCTGGGCGCGGTTCTGGTGCTGGGAGCGCTCGTTCTGGCAGCTCACCACGATGCCCGTGGGGATGTGGGTGAGGCGCACCGCCGAGCTGGTCTTGTTGACGTGCTGGCCGCCGGCCCCGGAGGAGCGGAAGATGTCCACCCGCAGGTCCTTCTCCTCCACCTCCACCTCCACGTCGTCCGGCACGTCCGGCGACACGAACACGGAGGCGAAGCTGGTGTGGCGGCGCTTGGCGGCGTCGAACGGGCTGATGCGCACCAGCCGGTGCACGCCGGCCTCGCACTTCAGGTAGCCATAGGCGTAGTCGCCGGTCACCTGGAAGGTGACGCTCTTGATGCCCGCCTCCTCGCCGGGCTGATAGTCGAGCAGGGTGAACTCCCAGCCCGCCTGCTCCACGTAGCGGTTGTACATGCGGTAGAGCATGCCCGCCCAGTCGGCGCTCTCGGTGCCGCCGGCGCCGGGGTGGATGGTCACGAAGGCGTTGTAATGGTCCGCCTCGCCGGACAGCATCAATTCCACCTGGCGGCGTTCGGCCATGTCGGCAAGCTGGTCCAGCCCGGCGGCGATGTCCGGGAGCAGGGAGTCGTCCTTCTCCCCGGCGGCGAGCTCGACCAGCAGGTCCAGATCGTCCATGGCGCGGCGCAGCAGGGCGCAGTCGTCCAGGGTCTTTTCGATCTGGGAGCGGCGGCGGCTCACCAGCTGGGCGGCGTCCGGATCGTCCCAGAAGGCGGGGGCCTCCATCTGGAGCGAGATGTCGGCCAGCTCGTCGGAGAGTTTTTCCACGCCGCGGTGGGCGATCAGGCCGCCCACGTCGTGCTTGAGTCCGGCCAACCGGCCGCGATAGGTCGAGAGGTCATCCATCGGTATCGTCCTCCTCCCGCTGCCGGGGCCGCTTGGCCCGGCGGAAGGCGGCAAAGGTGCTGATTAAGAACACTAATATAGCAGATGCGCGGGCGAATACGTCGCCGTGGGTGGCGTAGAAACCGGGGGCGAAGGCGCGGTCGATGGTCACGTTGACCAGCGCCTCGGTGTTGGGCTCCGCCGCCGCCTGCACGATGCCGTAGGGGTCGACCATGCCGGTGATGCCGGTGTTGGCGGCGCGCACCACGTAGGCCCGGTTCTCCACGGCGCGCATCCGGGCCTGGGCGAAGTGCTGGGCCAGGGCCGCCGAGGCGCCGAACCAGGCGTCGTTGGTGATGGTGACGATGAACGCCGCGCCCGCCATGCGGCGCCGCACCAGATCGGGGAAGATGATCTCGTAGCACACGGCCACGGCGGCGGCGCCGCGCGGGTGCGGCAGCACCACCGGCTCGGCACCCGGCAGCATGTTGCCGATGCCGGCGGTGAGCGCCCGCACGAAGGGCAGGTAGCGTTCCAGCGGCACGTATTCGCCAAACGGCACCAGGTGCGTCTTCGCCACCTGGGCCACCGGCCGCCCCTGGGGGTCGAACAGGGTGACGGCGTTCCGCGCCGCCCCCCCTTCCGCCAGGGACAGGGTGCCCACCATGAGGTGGCTGCCGAGCCCCCTTGCCAGGGCCGCCACCCGCCCGGTGAGCATGGGGTCCTCCTCCAGCACCAGCGGGGCGGAGGCCTCGGGCCACACCACCAGGTCCGGCCGGTGCCCGGCGGCGGCCCGGGTAAGGTGCTCCAGGCGCTGGATGGTCTCTTCCAGGAAGGCCGGGTCCCACTTCTGCGCCTGGGGGATGTTGGGCTGCACCAGGGACACGCGGATGGGGCCTTCCGGGTTGGGGTGGCGCTGGTGATCCAGGCTCAGGGAGGCGATGCGCACCTGCCCGTAGGTGACCACGCAGATGGGCACCAGGAACAGGAGCAGGGCATGGTTGAGGAAGAACGACTGGCGCCGCCCCGGATAGCGCCCGAACAGGGGGGCCACCAGGGTGAACAGGCACACGTTGATGACCACGATGAACCCCGACACGCCGTACACGCCGGTGATGTCGGCCAGTTGCACGATCCGGGTGGAATCGGCCAGGGCCAGCCCCAGCAGGTTCCACGGGTCGCCGGTGACCAGGTGCGTGCGGGCGTACTCCAGGGACACCCACACCAGCGGCGCGGCCAGCGCCAGGGGCACCCGGCGCGCGAACAGGAAGCGCGACACCCAGGCGAACACGCCGGTGTAGGCCCCCAGGTAAAGGGCGTTGAGCAGGGCCACCGGGTAGGCGATCCAGTAGGGCAGGGCGCCGTAGGTGTGCACCGTGTCCGCCACCCAGGCCATGCTGGCGAAGAACGCCACGGTGCCCGCCAGCCAGCCCAGGGCGAAGGCGCGCCTACCGGTGGCCTCCACCGTCACCCACAGCAGGGGCACCAGGGCCGCGTAGGCCAGGGCCCCCGGACCGCCCATGCCGGGCAGGGCGAGGGCGGTGAGCAACCCGGAGGCGACGGCGAGCAGCGGCCCCCGGACCGCGATCCGGGCGAGGGCTGCCATCAGTGCCCCGAGTGGTCCGGCCCCTCGGCCTCCGGGGGCGGGGCGCCGTGCGGGTGGGCGCCGGGCGGGTGGTGGTCCACGCCGTGATGGGTGGCGATGAAGTCACGCGCCGCCTGCCGGTTGGCGCCGGTCAACACGTCGAAGGCGAGGGTGTGGCCCCAGGCGGCCAGCGCCACCCGGTTTTCCAGGGCGGGATCGGGGGCGATGACGATGAGGGCGTACCCGTGCGCCAGGTCCTTCAGCTGATCCACCAGGTCGTCGCAGCGGTCGCAGCGGTAGCCGATGACGACGCCGCCGTGCTCCAGGTTGTGCAGCCACACCTCCGGCGGCACCGGCCGGGCGTGCACGCCCCACGGCGCCGTGTAGGCGGTGTGGGCGCCGGAGCTGGGCGGGTTGCTGTTGTAGGGGGCGTGGGGGAATTCGGGCAGCGGAATGTGGTCGTGCCCAAGGTCCGCGTGCCGCACCGGCTGCGCGGCGGCCGGCTCGGGCGCGGCCTGCGGCCCGCGGGCGGGGGCGCAGGCCGCCAGAAACGCCAGTATCAGCGGAAGGAATGAGGCTTTGGGGCGGCGCGGCAACATGGAGCGGGGTTGTAACACGCCGTCGCGACCCTGTAAAGTGAGGGCGAAAAGTTTTCCGGCACGGGTGGTACCGGGGGTTGACATCGCTTTTTGGGCTCAATAAGCTTTCGGCTACCTTTTGGTTTGAAATTGGGGAGAGACCCGGTTTGCTTGGGCTTCCGCAGCGTGCGGAATGGCCCACGAGGAAGGTTTTGGCGGCGAGCTTGCGGGAGCCCGGCGCCATTGCAGTTCACCCGCAGAACTTATGAGAGGTTTGCAAATGACCAAGAAGTTCGCAATGGCCGCCCTGGCGGTCGCCCTTGTGATGTCCTCCGCCGCCGCCATGGCCGCCGAGAAGGACCCGATGGTGCCGCGCGCCCCGGCCGCCGCCAAGGCCGACAAGAACCCGGTGGCCTCCAGCGCCGACTCGGTTTCCACCGGTGAGGAGCTGTTCCAGGAGATCGGCTGCAACGGTTGCCACGGCGATGCCGGTGATGGCAACGGCCCGGCCGCCGCGGGCATGGACCCGTCGCCGCGTAACTTCACCAACGCGGCCTGGCAGGGCGCCCGCGCCGACGGCGAGCTCCGTCACACCATCTTCCACGGCTCCAATGGCACCGCCATGATCGCCAACGAAGCCATGTTCGACGATCCGGCCGATGTGTGGCACGTGATCAACTACATCCGCTCCCTGAAGAAGTAATCGCGCTTCATCCGGGCGGATGACCCGAAAGGGGATCCGATGATCTTCCTGCGGGTGATCGCACTGTTGGCCCTCCTTCCCGGCATTTCCGCCGGGGAGGAGGGCCTTCCCGTTTCTCCGGCCGGGGCGCCGGCGGTGACCGCCGCCGAGGTGACCGCCGCCGAGGTGACCGCCGCGCCGCCCGTTGCCGGGCAGCCGGACGGGGCGGAGGCCACGGAAGCCGCCGCGCCGGCGCCACCACCCAAGCCGCAGGTGGACTGGTCCCAGGTGAAGAACCCCGTGGCGGCGGACGCGGCGTCGGTGGCCCGTGGCCAGGCGCTGTACGCCGGCAAGGGCATGTGCTCCATCTGCCACGGCGAGAAGGGGGACGGCTTCGGCCCCGTGCGCGGCCAGTTCAGCCCGTTTCCCAACGCGCTCATCGATCCCGCCTGGCACCAGCGCTTCAGCGACGGCCAATTGATGGGGGTGCTCACCGAGGGCAAGCTGGGCACCGGCATGGTGCCGTTCATCCCCGACTTCCTCACCGAGGATGAGGGGTGGGACATCGTCAACTTCATCCGCACCCTGAACGGCCACACCACCGAGGCCTACGAGAAACACCAGGTCGAGTTGCGGAAGGAGGAGGAGCGCAAGCAGGAGGCGCTCAAGAAAGAGGCGTTTTGAGGCGCCCCGGCGTCCGCCGGACGGGCGGGCCGGGCACCGGTTCTTGTTGGAGGAGTGCGGGTTTGATGGGCGGGCGGCTGATAGCGGGAATGATGTCGGGGTGCATGGTGCTGGCGCTGACGGCGGCGGCCTGGGCCGAGGAGCGCGACCCGTTGCGCCCCCGTGTGCCCGAGGAGCGGCTGGCCGAGGCGCGGGCGCTCGACAACCCGATCGAGGCCACCCCCGCCTCCATCAACATCGGCAAGGGGGTGTTCCGGGGCCGTGGCTCGTGCAACGTGTGCCACGGCGAGGAGGGCCGGGGCGACGGCATCGGCGCCTCCGGGCTGGACCCCTCCCCGCGCGACCTCACCAGCGCCAGGTGGCAGGATGCCCGCAGCGACGGCGAGCTGATGTGGGTGTTCCGCCACGGCAGCCCGGGCACGGCCATGATCACCGTGGTGCCGGGGCTGGTCACCGAGGAGCAGGCGTGGCACCTCGTCAATTACATCCGCAGCATCAAGGCCAACTGACGCCCGCGCCGTGGGGTTCGAGCGCACCTTCGACGTCTACCGCCACCCCATCAAGGGCTATCAGGCGGTCAAGCGGGGCTTTTCCTGGCCCGCGTTCTTCTATTCGTTCATCTGGTCGTTGTTCAAGGGGTTGTGGGCGATCGCCTTCATGATCTTCCTGGCCGTCGTGGCGCTTGACGTGGTCGGTCACTCCCTGGCTGGCGCCGTGCCCGTAGCGGGGCTGGTGACCTGGCTGGCGCAAATGGGCGTGGCCATCTTCGTGGGCCGCAACGGCAATGGCTGGCGCCGTGAGGACATGCTCGGGAAGGGCTTCGTGCCGGTGGGGACGGTGCAGGCCGGGTCCCCCGCCAAGGCCGTGTCGCAGGTGGCGGCCGCCCCGCCCGAGGGCTAGCTAGCGGCCGCGCAGCCTGGGATCGAGGGCGTCGCGCAGCCCTTCGCCCAGCAGGTTGTAGGCGAGCACGGTCACGAAGATGGCCAGGCCCGGAAACACCGCCAGCCACCAGGCGAAGGTGTTGCCCCGCGCCTCGTTCAAGATGGACCCCCAGGTCACCACGTCGGCGGGCACGCCGATCCCCAGAAAGCTCAAACTCGATTCCACCAGGATCGCCCCGGCGATGCCGAACACCACGCTCACGATGATGGGGCTCATGGCGTTGGGCAGGATGTGCAAAAACATTATCCGGGACGGGTGGGCGCCCAGGGCCAGGGCGGCGGTGACGTAGTCGATGCCGCGCAGCTTGATGAACTCGTTGCGGGTGAAGCGGGCGATGCCCACCCAGCCGGTGAGGCCGATCACCGCCATGATGTAGAAGATGCTGGGCTCCGCCACGAAGGCACTGATGGTGATGATCAAGAAGAAGGTGGGGATGGCCATCATGATCTCGAACAGGCGGTTCACCGTCAGGTCGGTGATGCCGCCGAAGAAGCCGGCAACCGCCCCCAGCACCACGCCGATCACCGTGGCCAGCCCCACCGCCAGCACGCCGATGGTGAGGCTGATGCGCGCCCCGTGCACCATGCCCGCCAGGATGTCGCGCCCCAGCTTGTCGGTGCCCAGCAGGTGGTCGGCGGAGGGGGGGGCCAGGGGGTTTTTCAGGTCCACCCGGTTGGGGCGGTAGGGGACCGGGGCGAACACCGCGTCCGGCCCCGCCTGGTCCTTGAAATCCATGTTGAGCAGTTCGCGCGGCCACTGGGCCAGCCCCAGGTCCACCGCCATGCCGCGCACGGCGGGGAAGTAGCGCTCGCCCTGGAGGGTCATGGTGTAGGGGCGGTCGTTGGCGATCAGGTCGGCGAACAGGGCGCAGAACACCATGGGCACGATCAGCACCAGGGCGGCGATGACCGTTCCGGAGCGGCGCATGCGCGCCCACACCTGCGCCGCCGGCGAGCGCGGCGTCACGCGGCGGTCCGCCGGCCGAAGCTGATCCGCGGGTCCACCAGGGTGAGCAGGATGTCGGACAGCAGGATGGAGATCAGGGTGATGAAGGCGCCCATGGTGAACACGGCCATGATCACCGGGTAGTCCCGCGCCAGCACCGCCTGGAAGCCCAGTTGGCCGATGCCGGGGATGGAAAAGATGCTCTCGACGATCACGCTGCCGCCGATCAGCGCCGGCAGGATGCCGGCGAGGATGGTCACCAGCGGCACCAGGGAGTTGCGCAGGGCGTGCTTGTAGACCACCACCTGCTCGGACAGCCCCTTGGCGCGGGCGGTGAGCACGTAGTTCTGGCCCAGGGCCTCAAGCAGGCTGCCGCGCATGAAGCGCGACAGCTCCGCGAAGCCGCCGTAGGACAGGATCAACACGGGCAGAAACAGGTGCCAGGCCATGTCCAGGGCGCGGGTGGCCAGGGGCCAGCCTGGCGAGTAGGCCACGTCGCGCAGGCCGCCGGGGGGGAACAGGGCCAGGTAGTCGCCGCCGCCCAGGAACACGATGGCCAGGATCGCCACCCAGAACGTGGGCAGCGAGAACAGGATGAAGGCCCCGATGGTCAGCAGCCGGTCCCACAGGGTATAGGGGTGGGTGGCGGAATAGATGCCCAGGGGCAGCGCCACCAGGTAGATGAGCAGGATCGACAGGGCGTTGAGCAGGATGGTGATGGGGAGGCGCTCGGCGATCTTGTCCCACACCGGCTGCTGGTCCTTGAAGCTCTCGCCGAACTCCAGGGTGACCAGCTTCTCGAGCCACACCAGGTACTGCTCGTGGAGGGGCCGGTCCAGGCCGAACTGGGCGCGCCACTGGGCCACCGCGTCGTCCACCGCCATGCGGTTCTCGGTGGACAGGCCCTGCTCGGCGCCGGCGCCCAGGCCCCCGCCGGCCATCAGCTCCGCCGGGTCGCCGGGCGCCAGGTGCACGATGAGGAACGACAGCAGGGTGACCCCGATGAAGGTGGGGATCATCCACAGCAGGCGGATCAGCAGGTAGCGGCCCATGACTGCTCCTTATCGGCCGCGGGGCGCCCGGGGGCCAACTCTCACGGCGCGGGGGACTGGGCGGCGCCGTACTTCTGCTCCGCCTTGGGCACCCACCAGCGGCTCATGACCGGCCCGCCGATGGGCAGGGCCTCCACGTCGCGGAAGCGGTTCGCATGGGCCAGGGTGACCTTGCGCATGAACAGGAACGTATAGGGCTGCTCGTCGTTGAGGATGTGCTGGAACTCCCGGTAGAGGGCGGTGCGCCGTTCCGGGTCGAAGGTGCGGCGGTACTCCTCCAGGATCGCGTCCACCCGGGCGTTCCGGTAGCTGATGTGGTTGGAGCCGCCGTTCTCGATCTGCGACGAGTGCCACACCTGGTAGGCGTCCGGGGGGGTCACGCTCATGGACCAGCCCAGGATGATGGCGTCGAACTCGTGCTTGCGCACCGCGTCCAAGAAGATGGTCCAGTCCAGCTCGCGGATCTTTGCCACGATGCCGTGCTTCTTCAGCTCGTCCTGGAGGGTGAGGGCCACGCTCTTGCGCGGCTCGTTGCCCGAGTTGATCTTGATCTCGAACACGAACGGCACGCGCCTGCCGCCGATCTCCCTGTCCAGCACGCCGTCGCCGTCGTGGTCGGCCCAGCCGGCCGCCTTGAGCAGCGCCTCGGCGGCCTTGGGGTCGAAGGGCGGCGGCTCCAGGGTTTCGTCGTACTCGGGGCGGAAGCGGTAGATGGGCCCGTCCACCACCTGGCCCAGGCCGTGCAGGATGGTGTCCACCATGCCGTGGCGGTCGCTGAGCATGGTCATGGCGCGGCGCACGCGGGCGTCGGCAAAGATCGGGTGGTCGTTGTTCCAGCCGATGTAGGTGTAGGCCGGGGCATGGTAGGACAGCTTGGAATACTGCTCCGCGAAGCGTTTGGACGACGTTTCGCGCAGGTCCTGCATGGGGTCCAGGGTCATGGTGTCCAGGTCGCCCCCCTTCAGCGACACCAGGGCGGCGGCGGTGTTGTTGATGACCTTCAGCAGCAGCCGGTCGACATACGGGGTTTCCACGCCGGGGAACTTGTAGCCCCAGTAGGCGGGGTTGCGGTCGAGCACCACCCGCTCGCCGGTGACCCACTCGGTGAAGGTGTAGGGGCCGCTGCCCAGGGGGTTGCGGGAGAAGTCGCGGTTGAAGCGTTCGGCGAAGGCCTTGCACTGGCCGGCCGCCGCCGGCGCGCCTTCGGCAAGCTGGCGCACGCTCGCCCGCTCCAGGCGGCCGTCCGGGTCGTAGTGGTGGCGGGGCAGGATGCCGATGCCGCCCAGGGTCTCCTCGTTCTTGAAATAGGGTTCCGAGGCGGTGAAGCGCACCTGGCCGGGCCCCACCCGCTCCGCGTCGACGATGGAGGCGTAGTAGACGCGGGTGAACGGGGCGTTCACGTGCTCGCACTTGATGGCCTTGATGGAGAACAGTACGTCGTCCACGGTGACGGGCCTGCCGTCGGAGAAGGTGGCGCCGTCGCGCAGGGTGAAGGTGTATTGCAGCGTGTCGGCGGACACCACCGGGCGGGCGGCGGCCAGCAGCGGGCGCAGTTCCAGTGTCTGCGGGTCGCGGTCCAGCAGCGTCTCGACGATGTGGCCCAGCACCGAGGCGGCGGTGGCGTCGTTGCTGGTGAGCGGGTTGAGCTGCTCCGGGTCGGAGAGCAGGTGGTCCACCAGCCAGTCGCCCGTGTCCCGCGGGCCCTGGTGGGCGGCCGCCTTGGGCTGGGCGGCGCCGGGCGTCTTCGGGGCATCGGGGGCGCTACAGGCGACCGCCAGCAGCAGGGTGGCGGCCAGGGCCACCGGGCGAAGGGGCAAGTGGGGCATCGGGCAGTGGTTCCGCACGGGGATCAGCAGGAATGGGGCGGGCGGCAACGGGCCAAGAAATGTGATGCCGGCCGCAAACGGTGAGCCGAAATCTAACAGAGCCCCGCAAAATGTGTCAAACCACCGGGAAATCGTGGTATTTGTTTGTGCGAAAGGGTGTTTGCCAACATTTGAAGGAGCATGGTAGCATTGCTCTCAAGGGGGGCTGGCGCTCGTGCATTCGCGGCCCGCCAATAATGAGGTTGATCTGGCCAGCACCGGCCGGGAACGGAGCGTGTTCCGCAGGCAACGGGTGCCGATTCGGCTGGAAATAGAATTCGGGTTTTTGCCGGCCTCCGCCCCATTGGTGGAACAAGGTATTCAACGCGCCCTCCATACTGTCAGGGGTGGCGCGGGACCGGGGCGGCCGGCGGTTTTGGATTTTTCGAGGTTACGGTCGACATGACCGAGTTTCCCGCCCGCCGTGAGCGCACGGCCGGTGGCCGCCCTGCCCTTGGTGCAAGGGGCCGCCGCATTCCAGGAACCGGCTTTCCGGCTGCCCCGGCGGCGGCAGGGGAGTCGTCCCATCTCGCCGAATCCATCCTTCCCGAGCCACTCGTTTCCGCCGCATCCGCCTGACGTCATGCGGATCACCTGCCCCACCTGCCGACAGGCCACCACGTGGGAGGAAAACAAGCACCGCCCGTTCTGTTCGGAGCGGTGCCGTTTGATCGATTTGGGGCAATGGGCCACGGAAGGGTATGCCATACCCGGTGACCCGGCCCCCGAAAACAGCGAGCATTTCGAGGACGCCGGCCGATCGCCGGAAGCACCGGGAACCTGAATCCCGGCCCGGCGGCGGGCGTTCCAACGCAAAAAATTTTGAGCCTTGGGGATACAGCAGCTATGGCAAAGGAAATCTATCTGATCGGCGTCGGCCCGGAAGGGCGCGACTCGCTGGTCGGCAAAACCCTCGACATCATCCGGCACAGCCACCTGATCGTGGGTGGCAAGCGCGTCATCAACCAGTTCGAGGATCTGGGCGTGCCCACCTTCGCGATGACCGCCAACCTGCGGCAGCTGGTGGAAGTGATCGGCCTGGCCGAGGACGCGGTGGGCGACGGGCGCGAGATCGTCCTGCCCGCCGACCGCCGGGGCGAGTCGGGCTTCGACGATGACGACGACGAGGGCTGCGCCGACGACGACGGCGGGTCCGGAGGCGGGTCCGACGACGGTGACGACGGCGACGATGACGACGGCGGCGACGACACGGATGACGACGTGGCGGCCGGCGAGGATGCGCCGGCGGCGGAGGGTTCCGGGGAGCCCCGCCGCCGTGACGGCCGCCGCCGCCGCGGGCGCCGCCGGCCGTCGCCGCGCAACCGCGGACGTGGCCAGGGCGAGGGGGGCGACGCGCCGGCCGCATCGGCCATCAGCGACAACCCGGATGCGGGCTTCTCCGTCGAGGTGAACCCCAGGCCCGCCGACGACGCGGACGACGACGGCGACGGGGACGACCCGGGTGACGCCGCCGTGGCGGTGCAGACCGGGCCCGGCTACGGCGTGGCGGAAAACGCCTATGTCCCGGCGGACGGCCTGCCGCACGCTGGCGGCATGGATGACGACAGCGTGCCGGTGACGCGCGCGCCCCACGCGGGCGACACGGCCAAGGTGTCCAGGCGCACCAACGTGCCGGTGGCGCGCATCGCGCTGCTGGTGGCGGGCGACCCCAACTTCTACGGCCTGTCCAAGTTCCTGTTGGAGCGCTTCAACAAGGATGAGATCCACATCATCCCGCACATCAGCGCCATGCAGCTGGCGTTCGCGGCCATCAAGGAGCCGATGAACGACGCGGCCATCACCTCGTCCGCCGGCCGCAACGTGGACCGGTTGATCCGCGTGGTGCGCCAGAACACCAAGATCGGCATCTTCACCGACAAGCGGCGCAGCCCGCGCGCGGTGGCCAAGCTGCTCACCAAGCACGGCATCGAGGCCCAGTGCTACGTGTGCCAGGACCTGGGCACGGCGCGGGAGCGCATCATCATGGGGTCGCTGGAGGAGATCGAGAAGAAGAACTTCTCGCCCCTGTCCATCATGATCCTGTTCAAGCCCGTGACCGAGGAGCCCGCCGCCGCCGCCGCCGACGACCGGGGCCGCGCCCAGCGGGACCGTGAGCGCGACCGCGACCGGGATCGCGACCGGGATCGGGGCGAGCGCAAGGGCGACGGCGCCAAGGGCGACGCCGTCAAGGAACGGCCCCGCGACCGCAACCTGCGCGACCTGCCGCCCGCCAGCCAGGTGCCCAAGTACGAGCTGGTCACCAGCCTGGGCATCCCGGACGAGATGCTGTCCGCGCGGCCGGAGAAGATCATGCGCGCCGAGATGCGCGTATTGGCCCTGTCCAAGCTGCAACTCAAGAAGGACCACCGCATGTGGGACGTGGGGGCCGGCTGCGGCGCCCTGAGCGTGGAGGCGGCGCGGGTCGCCCACGCCGGCGAGGTGTTGGCCGTGGAGCGCGACTTCTCGCAGATCCGCAACATCTACGAGAACCTCAAGGGCTTCGGCCTGTCCAACGTGACGGTGATGGAGGGCGACATCGAGCAGATGTACGACAGCCTGCCCGAGCCGGACCGCATCTTCATCGGCGGCTGCGGCGGCCACATGAAGGCGATCCTGGAGGGGTGCCTGAAGCGCCTCAAGCCCGGCGGCATCCTGGTGCTCAACGCCACCACCCTGGACGCCCTGGCGGAGGTGCAGCAGACCCTGAAGGCGCAGCGCCTCAAGCACGACATGGTGATCGTCAACATCTCGCGCACCGTGGAGCGCGGCGGGCTGGAGTACTTCGAGGGCTTCAACCCGTCCTACCTCATCACCACCGTCAAGGACTGATGACCGCGACCGATCCAGCCCCCCTCGCCGAGGGGGGCTGGGACCGCATCTTCGTGGTGGGCGCCGGGCCCGGCGCGCCGGACCTGATCACCGTGCGCGGCCTGCGCCTGCTGGAGCGGGCCGATCTGGTGGTATACGCCGGCTCCC
This sequence comes from Nitrospirota bacterium, assembly GCA_016212085.1. Lineage (GTDB taxonomy): Bacteria > Nitrospirota > JACRHL01 > JACRHL01 > JACRHL01 > JACRHL01. The sequence goes on from JACRHL010000006.1 coordinate 132,015, forward strand.
TGGTGCCCACGGCGTTGCTGGATGCGGTGCCGGAGGGGGCGCGGGTGGTGGACAGCGCCGGCATGGCCCTGCGCGAGATCGTCGCCACCCTGGCCGACGGCTTCAATGCCGGCATGCGCGTGGTGCGCCTGCAAACCGGGGATACAAGCCTGTTCTCCGCCCAGATGGAGCAGATGCGCGCCCTGGCGGAGCGGGGCATTCCGGTGGAGATCGTCCCCGGCGTCAGCTCCGCCAACGCCGCCGCCGCCGTGCTGGGGGTGGAGTTCACCCTGCCGGAGATTTCGCAGACGGTCATCTATTCCCGCGCCGCCGGGCGCACGCCGGTGCCGGAGGGGGAAAATCTGCCCTCCCTGGCCGCCCACGGCGCCACCCTGGTGCTGTTCCTGAGCGTGCAGATGATCCACCGGGTGGTGGAGCAGCTCGCCCAGGGGGGATACGCCCCGGACACCCCGGTGGCGGTGGTGCACAAGGCCACCTGGCCCGAGCAGCGGATCGTGCGCGGCACCCTGGAAAATATCGTGGAGCGGGTGCGCGACGCGGGCATCAAAATGACCGCCCTGATCGTGGTGGGCCGGGTGCTGGAGGGGGCCACCCTGCCGGAAGCGGAATTCCACTACTCCAAGCTGTACGACCCCGGCTTCGGCCACGGCTTCCGCCGCCGCGCCGGGGCGGCCGGGGTCTAGTTCCCCCGTGGCCACGCCCGTTGGCCACGGCCTGGTGGGGGTGGCGGCCTACCTGCTCGTGCGGGGCGGCGCGCCGTCCCGGTCCGGCGGCGTGGCGCTGCTGGCCGCCTGCGTGGTGCTGGCCAACCTGCCCGACCTGGACCTGCTGTTTCCCATCCTGCTGGGGGAGGGGCTGAACCCCGCCTACCACCGCGCCGCCACCCACACGGGGGCGTTCGCCCTGCTGGTGGGGGCCCTGTGCGCCGTGGGGGCGCTCATCCGCCGCCCGTGCGAGGCGCGGCGGGGTGTGCTGATCGGCCTGGGCGCATTCGGCCTGGTGGCCAGCCATTTGGCGCTGGACCTGCTCACGCACGATAATAGGGCGCCGTATGGCGTGCCCCTGTGGTGGCCGCTGGACGGCGCCTACGTGATCGCCGGCTGGACGCCGTTCCTGCCGACCCGCCACGGGTCGCTGTCGGCGCTGCTGTCGGCGGGCAACCTGATGGCCGTGGTGTGGGATGCGCTGTTGATGTCGCCGATCGTTCTCGCCTGTTACCTGTGGAGCCGCCGTGGGCGCGCCTAGGGCCGTCCTGCTGCTGGCGGCGCTGCTGGCGCTGTGCGCCCCCGCCTGGGCGGCCCCCACGGCGCCCACGGCGGTGCCGCCGGAGGTGGCGGTCTACGTCAAGGTGGACGAGCTGGCGGTGCTGTGGGGCTTCCGCGACAAGGACACCGGCGCCTACCCCCAACCCGGCGACCCGCGCTACGAGGAGTACCGGCTGCGCTGGCAGACCCTCGTCCACGAGGTATTTAGGCAGATCCGCCTGCGCGTGCCGCGCCACATTACCATCCGCCCCGCCACCCAGGGCGACCCGGCGGGCCTGCACGTCGACGTGACCGTGGCCGACATGTCCACCACCTGCGCCGGCCACGACTACTACAAATACCTGTGGGTGCGCACCTACCAGGACGACGGCATCACCACCAACTGGGACGGCCTGGGGGTGCGCTCCGACACGGTGGTGGAGCGGAGCATGGACGCCCCCCAGCGGGTGAAGGCCGATCTGGACGCATGGGTACAGATATGGGGCCAGGTGCCCTACCTGCGCGTCACCCGCGATGCCACGCCGGCCCGTCCCGCCCCCGCCCCGGCAAACGGGGCGGAGGCCCCGGCGCCGTGAGCGGCACGGGGGCACCGGGCCGCGCCCGGCCGCTGATGGTGCTGGGCACCAGCTCGCACGTGGGCAAGAGCCTCATCACCGCCGCCCTGTGCCGCATCTTCAGGCGCCGGGGGCTCAAGGTGGCGCCGTTCAAGGCCCAGAACATGTCCAACAACGCCGCCGTGTGCGAGGGGGGCGAGATCGGCCGCGCCCAGGCCCTGCAAGCGCGGGCGGCGGGCATCGCGCCGTCGGTGCACATGAACCCCATTTTGCTCAAGCCGGTGGGGGAGCAGCGCTCCCAGGTGGTGGTGGCGGGCCGGGTGGCGGGCACCATGGACGTGGCCGCGTACCACCGCTTCAAGGAGCAGCAAGGGCGCCGCATCGTCACCGAGCACTACCGGGCCCTGGCGGACACGGTGGACGTGGTGGTCATCGAGGGCGCCGGCAGCCCGGTGGAAATCAACCTCAAGGCCCACGACCTGGCCAACCTGTGGGTGGCCGACATGGCCGACGCCCCGGTGCTGCTGGTGGGCGACATCGACCGGGGCGGCGTGCTGGCCGCCCTGGTGGGCACTATCGAGCTGATGGCCCCCCACGAGCGCAAGCGGGTGGCGGGTTTCGTCATCAACAAGTTCCGGGGCGACGAATCGCTGCTCAAGCCGGCCCTGGACTACCTGGACGCCCGCTACGGCGTGCCCACCCTGGGGGTGATCCCGCATATCGACCACCACCTGCCCGAGGAGGACGGCGTGGGGGTGCGCGACCGGGCCGCCCGCGCCGGCCGCTGCGTGAACGTGGGCATCGTGCGCCTGCCGCGCATCGCCAACTTCACCGACTTCGACCCGTTCGCCGTGGAGCCGGACGTGGCGGTGAGCTACGTTTCCCGCCCGGAGCAGGCGCGCGGCCTGGACCTCCTGATCCTGCCCGGCAGCAAGGCCACCATCGCCGACCTGCACTGGCTGCGCGAACGCGGCCTGGACCGGGCCATTCTGGACCACGCCGCGTCCGGCCTGCCCCTGATCGGCATCTGCGGCGGCTACCAGATGCTGGGCCGCCGCATCGACGACCCGCACGGGGTGGAGACCGGCGGCGCCGCCGACGGCCTGGGGCTGCTGGACGTGGTCACCACCATGGCGGCGGACAAGCGCTGCGCCGCCGCCACCTACACCCCGGCGGGCACGCGCCTGGGGGCGGCGCCGGTGAGCGGCTACGAGATCCACATGGGGCGCAGCGCCGCCGCCTCCGGCGAGGCGTTGTTCGCCGACGCGCCGGACGGCACCGGCGTGGCCCGGGGCAACGTGTGGGGCGCCTACCTGCACGGCCTGTTCGACAACGACGCCGCGCGCCGTGCCGTGCTGGCCCCGCCGCGCGCCCTGCGCGGCCTGCCGGAGCCGCCCCCGGTCTGCTATGCCGACACCCTGGAACAGGCCATCGACGCCTTTGCCGACACGGTGGCCGCCCACCTGGACCTGGAGGCCCTGCATGGGCTGGTTTGACCCCCATTCCGCCCCCCTGATCGTGGCGGCGGCGGTGCTGCTCGACGTGCTGCTGGCGGACCCGCCCGCCTGGCCGCACCCGGTGCGCCTGATGGGGGCGGCCATCGCCCGCTGCGAGCGCTTCGCAAGGCCGCGCCTGCGCTCTCCGCAGGGGTTCAGGGCCGCCGGGGTGGTGCTGGCGGTGGCGCTGCCGGCGGCCAGCTACGGCGTCGCCCGGATCGCGCTGGCGGCGGCCTATGGCGTGGCCCCGTGGCTGGGCTTCGGCCTGGCCGTGTACCTGGCCTATGCGTGCATCTCCCTGGCGGGGCTGGGGCGCGCCGTGGCCAAGGTGGGGGCGGCGCTGGCCGCCCACGACCTGCCCGGCGCCCGTGCCGCCGTGGGGCACATCGTGGGGCGCGACACGGCGGCGCTGGACGATGCCCAGGTGGCCGGGGCAGCGGTGGAGAGCGCCGCCGAGAACTGCTCCGACGGCGTCATCGCCCCGCTGTTCTACCTGATGCTGGGCGGCCCGGCCCTGGCCCTGGCCTACAAGGCGGTGAACACGGCCGATTCCATGATCGGCTACCGCGATGAACGCTACGTGCACTTCGGCTGGGCCGCCGCGCGCCTGGACGACGTGGCCAACTGGATTCCCGCGCGGCTCACGGCGCTGCTGCTGCTGATCGCGGCGCTGCTCACCGGGGCCGGGGCCAGGCGTGGCTGGGTGGTGGCCCTGCGCGACGCGCGCCGCCACGCCTCGCCCAACGCGGGCTGGCCCGAGGCGGCGGTGGCGGGGGCCCTGGGCGTGGCCCTGGGCGGTCCCGCCCACTACGGCGGCGCCCCGCACCCGCGCCCGGTGCTGGGCGGGGAGGGGGTCGAACCGGCGGCGGAGCACGTGGCCCGCGCCCTGCGCCTGCTGTGGACGGCGGGCCTCCTGGGCGCCCTGTGCGCGGTGGGGCTGGCATGACGCCGTTCCAGAAGCACGGCGGCAACCTGACGGAGCTGGCCCGCCACGTCACCCTGCCGCCCACGGTGCACGACTTTTCCGTGAACACCCACCCGTTCGGCCCGCCGCAGCCGGCCCTGGCGGCGGCGCGGGCGGCGCTGGCGCACTCGGACCGCTATCCGGACCCGGAGCCCACGGCGCTGCTGGCCGCCCTGGCCGCCCACCACGCCCTGCCGGCGGACCACTTCGTGGCGGGCAACGGCGCCACGGAGCTGATCGACCTGATCCCCCGCGCCCTGGGGGCGGGAACGTCCCTGGTGGTGGCCCCGGCCTTCGGCGAGTATGCGGATGCCACGGCGCGGGCGGGGGGGCGCACCGTCACCGTGCGCCGCGAGCGGCTGGACGCCTTCCCCACCGGGCCGGTGGTGGACGCCATCGCCCGCCACCAGCCCGGCCTGGTATGGCTGTGCAGCCCCAACAACCCCACCGGCGAGCGCCTGGCCGACCCGGCCCTGGAGGCGATCCTCGGCGCCCCCGGCGGCCACGTGGTGGTGCTGGACGAGAGCTTCGTGGAGTACGACCCCCTGGGCAGCCGCATCGGCCGGGTGCCGGCGCACCCGAACCTGATCGTGCTGCGCGGCTTCACCAAGTTCTTCGCCCTGGCGGGGCTGCGCGTGGGCTATCTGGCCGCCGCGCCGGCCCTCATCGGGCGGCTGTGCGCCCTGCTGCCGCCGTGGCGGGTGAACCGCCCGGCCCAGGCCGCCGCCGTGGCCTGCCTGGGGCTGGACGGCTACGTGCCGCGCGAGCGGGCGCGGGTGGATGCGCTCAAGAGGGGCTTCATGCGCGAGCTGACCGCCATGGGCCTTGGGCCGCTGCCGTCCCAGGCCAACTACCTGCTGTGCCGCCTGCCGGACGGGTGCGACCCGGACCGGTTGTTCGTGGACCTGGCCCGGTCCGGCTTTCTGGTGCGCCACTGCCGCTCCTTCGGCCTGCCGGGCCACCTGCGCCTGCGGGTGCACCGGGAGGCGGAGAACCGGGCCCTGCTCGACATCCTGCCCGGCGCCATCCGGCGCGGCACCGCCCGGACCGCCCGGGCCGGGGAGGCGCCGGATGGACCCATCGGCGCGCCCTGATGCTTGACGCAACGCGCGCCGCCCTGTGCGCCATCGCCTGCATGTTCCTGTGGCTCGCCGGTCCCGCCTTTGCGGGCGGGGCGGAGGTGTTCAGGGCGGCGGGCTGTGCCGGTTGCCACCAGGTCACGCCCCCCCCGGCGGGCTTCGACCTGGACGGCCGGCTGGCGGAGAAGGGCCCCAACCTGTGGTACGCGGGCAGCAAGTACCGCCCCGGCTGGATCGCCCGCTGGCTGGCGAATCCGAGCCCCATCAGCGGCATCCGCCACGACAGCCACCTGCCCAGCACCGACCTTTCGCCCCACCCGGCGCTGGGCGGAGAGGGGGGCAGGGCGGTGGCCGCGTACCTGGAGTCCCTCACCGATTCCGCCATGGCCACGGGTGTCGTCGACACGGCGTCGCCCATGCCGCGCATGACCAGCATCCAGGGGCGGATGCTGTTCGGCAAGGAGCAGCAGTGCTTCGCCTGCCACAAGACCCTCACCCGCTACGGCGTGCTGGTGGGGGGCGAGAGCGGCCCCACCCTGGCCAACGCCACGGAGCGCCTGAACCCGGACTGGATCCTCGCCTTCCTGATGGACCAGCGGCGCTACGTCCCGGTGACGCGCATGCCCATCTACCAGGGCGACACCTTCACGGACTATGGCGACGGGCAGATGCGCATCCTGGCGCGCTACATCGCCGACATGGGGAAGGCCGCGCCATGAGGGCCCCCGCCGCGCTGCTGGCGCTCATGCTGCTTGCGGGGCCCGCCGCCGCCTGGGCGGATGCGCCGCTGCCCAGCGTGGAGCGCAACTTCCGCTTCCTGTGCGCCCAGTGCCACGGCCCCAGGGGCGACGCCACGGGGGTGAACGCCTCCAAGCAGTTCGAGGTGCTGCCCGCGAACCTCACGGACGGCCAGTACATGGCCAAGTTCACCGACAAGCAGATCTTCCGCACCCTCACCTACGGCGGGCCGGCCAACAACCTGTCGTCCCTCATGCCGCCGTGGGGCAACCGGCTTTCCGAGGCGGAGCGCTGGGATCTGGTGCGCTACATCCGCGGGTTGTGCCACTGCAAGGGCATCGGCGAGGAGGCGCCCCCGCCGCCGGGAAGTTGAGTAGGCAACGGCGGCCACGGCCGCCCGCAAGCAAGGGAGGCACGTCATGGGCCCAATCGATCTGTTCACCCCCATCCACCTGGGGCCGTACACCCTGGCCAACCGCATGGTGATGGCGCCCCTCACCCGGAACCGGGCCGGGGCGGGCAATGTGCCCCACGGCCTGAACGCCCTCTACTACGCCCAGCGCGCCACGGCGGGGCTGATCGTCAGCGAGGCCACGCAGGTCTCGCCGCAGGGGGTGGGCTATCCGCACACCCCCGGCATCCACGGCGCCGAACAGGTGGCCGGCTGGCAGGACGTGACCGGCGCCGTGCACCACGCCGGCGGGCGCATCTTCCTGCAACTCTGGCACGTGGGGCGCATCTCGCACCCGTCGCTGCAACCGGGCGGGGCGCTGCCGGTGGCGCCGTCGGCCATCCGGCCCGCCGGGGAGGCGATCACCTACCAGGGGATGCTGCCGTTCGTCACCCCCCGCGCCCTGGAAACCGGCGAGCTGCCCGGCATCGTGGACGACTACCGCCGGGCGGCGGTGCACGCCCTGGCGGCGGGGTTCGACGGGGTGGAGGTGCACGCCGCCAACGGCTACCTGCTGGACCAGTTTCTGCGTGACGGCAGCAACCGGCGCACCGACGCCTATGGCGGGTCGCTCGCCAACCGGGCGCGGCTGCTCATGGAGGTGGTGGACGCGGTGACCGGCGTGTGGGGGCCGGAGCGGGTGGGGGTGCGCATCTCCCCCGTGAACCCGTTCAACGACATGCACGACAGCGATCCGCAGGGGCTGTTCGAATTCGTGGCCGGGGCCCTCTCGGCCTTGGGGATAGCCTACCTGCACGGGGTGGAGGGGGCCATCGGCGGCGTGGCCCGGCAGACGGTGGACCTTGGTCGCATCCGCGCCGCCTTCGGCGGGCTGTACATGGCCAACGGCGGCTACGACAAGGCCCGCGCCGGCCGGGCGCTGGCATCCGGGGCGGCGGACCTGGTCAGCTTCGGCGTGCCGTTCCTGGCCAACCCGGACCTGGTGGCACGCTTCCGGGCGGACGCCCCCCTGAACACCCCCGACGCGGCCACCTTCTACGGCGGCGGCGCCGAGGGATATACGGACTATCCCACCCTGGAACAGGCCCGGGCGGCGGGGTAGTCACCCCCCCTCGGGCGGCGCCAGCAGCACGCCGGGGATCAGGTCGCCCACGCCGGCCACCGCCGCGTACGGCCCCGCCGGGCGCGGCGGCTGGTGGGAGTTGGGCTGGGTCACCTGGATCAGCCCGCCCATGCCGTAGGCCGCCGCGGTGCCCAGGTTGGGCAGGGAGTCCTCGATGAGCACCGCCCGCTCCGGGCGGTAGTCCACCACCCGGTGCAGGCGCTCCCAGAAGCCCGGCTCTTCCTTGCCCATGCCGATATCGAAGGCCGATACCGTCCCGTCCAGGTATTTCCCCAGGCCGCTGGCGGCCAGCTTGAGGCGCATGGCCTTGGGGTGGGCGTTGGTGACCAGCACCCGGCGCCGCCCGGTGTTGCCCAGGGTGGTCAAAAACTCCGGCACCAGCGGGTGCAGGGCGATCCTGCCCGCCTGGCGCACCTTGAGGTGGGTGACGTCGAACCCCACCCGGTGGCTCCAGTAGTCCACGTCGTACCAGTTCAGGGTGCCCTCCTGCTCCCGGTACCAGGCCAGCAGCATGTCGCGGGCGGACACCCGGTCCAGGTCGTGCACGGCGGCGTAGCGGGCGGGGAGGTGCTCCATCCAGAAGTCGTCGTCGAAGTAGAGGTCCAGCAGCACGCCGTCCATGTCCAAAAGGACGGTGCCAGCGCGGCGCCAGTCGGCGCTGTGGGTGACGATGACCATGGCTCAAGACGGTACCGCGCCTACGGCGGGGGGCGCAAGCGGCGCGGTGACCGGGGCCCCTCCGGCCGCTCCGCCCCGCCATTTTTCGTTGCCCAAAAATTCCACTTATGAGCCTTCGGGAAATTCCGATAGGAATGGCAACAGTTGGCCGATCGGTCCAACGCATTTCAGGGAGAGGAAATCATGTTTGAAACAAAGAGATGCAGGTCTTGGCTGCTCATGCTTTGCGGCCTCGTCGTGACCATGGCGGTGCCCGATGTGTCCCAGGCCATGCCGGCCTTCGCGCGGGCCAACAAGGTGCCGTGCACGACCTGCCACGTGCAGTTTCCCAAGCTCAACGACTTTGGCATGGCGTTCAAGCAGAACGGCTACCGCATGGAGGGCAAGAAGGGGGAGTTCGTCTGGACCAAGGACAACCTGCCGCTGGCGTCGGTGGCCACCATCACCTACGAGACGGTTGACACGGGCGCGGACGAGACCGCGACCGTCGACCGCCGCGCCCTGGAGGTGTTCAGCGGCGGCAGCCTGGGGCCGGAGATCTCCTACTTCTTCGACTTCGGCTTTTCATCCGACCAGTTGACCACGAGCCCCGGCGGCGATACGGTCGATGTCACCACCGCGGCGCCGGGCGGCACGTTCCTCATCCTCAACAACCTGCTGCCGGACAACCTGGCGAACCTGCGCGTGGGTGTGATGAGCAACGAGTTCTTCTACCTGTCGGTTCCGCGCCGCACCACCCTCAGCGACTACAAGGCGCCGGTGTCGGTGGACCATACCGGCATCGAGCTGAACGGCATCGCCAAGGGCAACCTGCGCTACGCCGTCGGCTTCGGCAACGACGAGATGGTGGGCGTGACCGACGTCACCAACAACATGCGCGGCGGGTTCGGCTGGGCCACCTATAACGTGGCCGGCCAGACCGTGGGCGCCCGGTTCATCGCCGCCAAGGCGGGTGCCGCAAAATCCGCCGACGAAACCCACACCCAGTGGGACGTGAACGCGGACCTGCACCTGGGCCCGGCCAACCTGGCCGTGGGCTACTACATGCAGGACAACGTGGCCGGTGTCCAGGACGACAAGCAGACCAACCTGCTGGCCGAGGTGGTGTATCCGCTCACGCCCAAGGTGCTGCTGACCGGCCGCTACGAGGCCCAGGATACGGAAACGGGCGGCGCCGAGGTGGCCGGGACGGACCAGATCCTCGTGGTCAACACGTCCCTGTTCCTGCTGCCCAACGTGAACCTCCAGGCGGAGTTCAGCACCGCCGACAACGAGGAGTCCGCGACCGAGGAGAACCGCTTCATCCTCGGGTTCCGGGTGGGTATCTGATCACAGGGCGCGGCGGGCCACGGACGGCCCGCCCGCGCCCCGGCCTTCCGGCCCGCGCCGGCACATGGACGTGCCGGGCGGGCGGAGTCAACACCAAAGGGCCGCCCCACGGGGCGGCCCTTTTTTTGCCCGCGCCGGGCGCCCGCCGCGCCAGCCCCTTGGACGGGCGCCCGGCGCAGGGTACCATCCATGGGGGGCCGGACGGTCCGGTACCCGACAGACGGGAGCACCGCCCATGGACAAGAAACTCGCCCGGCTCGCCCCGGACCTCACCAAAGGCTATCCGCGCTCCCCGCGCGACACGCTGGGCGGCTTCGTCATCGCCGCCCGCAGCGTGGACAAGTGCCGCGCCGAGCTGGCGGGCACCCAGGGGGAATACACATATCAGCCCTGCGGCCTGACCAGCATGTTCCTGGACTTCGCCGGCATCTCCGCCGGGGCCCTGCGCGACTTCGTCGCCACCGGCGCCGACGACCAGGCGGTGGCGGCGTGGATCGGCGAACACGCCAAGGTGCGGGACCGGCTGGAGATCATCCGCTGGAACAACCGCATGCGCGAGCTGCGCCTGAGCGACCTGCCGGACGACATCCAGGCGATGATGGAGGACTACATCCCCCAAAACCTGCCCAAGCACCGCCCCGTGTACGTGTTTTTCGACGTGTACGACCTGGAGGAGGGGCGGCTGTAGGGCAGGCCGCCTGCACGAAGGGCGCCGCCGTTGCTATACTGGCGCCTTATCCCCGATCCGGCGTGAGTCCGCCCGTGGGGCACGCCGGCACCACCGATAAAGCGAAAACAGGACAATAGGCCCGCCCGTGATCGTCATGATCGACAACTACGACTCCTTCACCTACAACCTGGTGCAATACCTGGGTGAGCTGGGGCAGGAGATCCGCGTGTTCCGCAACGACAAGGTGACCATCCCCGAGATCGCCGCCCTGGGGCCGGACCACATCGTCGTCAGCCCCGGCCCGTGCGACCCGTCGCAGGCGGGCATCTCCAAGGAGGTGATCGCCCACTTCGCGGGCCGGGTGCCCATCCTGGGGGTGTGCCTGGGGCACCAGGCCATCGGCGAGGTGTTCGGCGGCCGCGTGGTGCGCGCCGAGCGCCTGATGCACGGCAAGACCAGCATGATCCGCCACGACGGGCGCGGCGTGTTCAAGGGGCTGGAGAGCCCGTTCGAGGCCACCAGGTACCACTCGCTGATCGTCGAGGCCGAATCCCTGCCCGGCTGTCTGGTGGAAACCGCCTGGACCGAGAGCGGCGAGCTGATGGGGGTGCGCCACAAGGAGTTCCAGGTGCACGGGGTGCAGTTCCACCCCGAGTCCATCCTCACCCGCGTGGGGCACGACCTGCTGCGCAACTTCGTCGCCATGCGCGAGGCGGTGCGCGCATGACCATCACCGAGGCCATCGCCCGGATCATCGAGCGGGAGGACCTGTCCGCCAGCGAGGCGGCGGAGGTCATGACCCAGATCATGACCGGCGGCGCCACCCCGGCCCAGATCGGCGCCTACCTGGTGGCCCTGCGCATGAAGGGCGAGACGGTGGACGAGATCGTCGGCTCCGCGCGCATCATGCGCGACATGGCCACCCCCGTGCGCGTCAACGACCCCCTGGTGGTGGACACCTGCGGCACCGGCGGCGACAAGAGCGGCACCTTCAACATCTCCACCACCGTGGCCTTCGTGGTGGCCGGGGCGGGGGTGACGGTGGCCAAGCACGGCAACCGTTCCGTGTCGAGCCGCTCCGGCTCCGCCGACGTGTTGCAGGCGCTGGGGGTGAACCTGGAGCTGGCCCCGCCCAAGGTGGAGGACTGCGTGAACGAGATCGGCGTGGGCTTCCTGTTCGCGCCCCTGTTCCACGGTGCCATGAAGCACGCCATCGGCCCGCGCCGCGAGATCGGCGTGCGCACCCTGTTCAACGTGCTGGGGCCGCTCACCAACCCGGCGGGGGCCGGCATGCAGGTGCTGGGGGTGTACGACAGGGCCCTTACCGACATCCTGGCCCAGGTGCTGGTGAAGCTGGGCTCCCGGCACTGCTTCGTGGTGCACGGCTCCGACGGCCTGGACGAGATCACCACCACCGGCCCGAGCTTCGTGGCCGAGGGCAAGGGCGGCGTGGTGGACAGCTACACCATCCGCCCCGAGGATTTCGGCATCACGCGCGTGGGCGCCCCGGCCATCGCCGGGGGCGACGCGGCGCACAACGCCGCCATCACCCGCGCCATCCTGGCGGGGGAGGCGGGCCCCCGGCGCGACATCGTGCTGCTCAACGCCGCCCCGGCCCTGGTGGCGGCGGGCAAGGCGGCCACCCTGACGGACGGCATCGCCGTGGCGGCGGAGGCCATCGACTCCGGGGCCGCCGAGGACAAGCTGGCCGCCCTGGTGGGCTTTTCCAACCGGTGAGCGGTCCGATGAACCGTCCGATGAACGGCACCCCGGATGTGCTGGCGCGCATCGTCGCCACCAAGCGGGAGGAGGTGGCCGCCGCCAAGGCCCGGCGCCCGCTGGCCGCCTGGAGCAGCGAGCTTGAGTCGCTGCCGCCCACCCGCGACTTCCGGGCCGCCATCACCCGCACGGGCGGTCCGGCCAGGGTGATCGCCGAGGTGAAGAAGGCCTCCCCCTCCAAGGGGGTGATCCGCGAGCATTTCGACCCGGTGGCCATCGCCACCGCCTACCGGGCGGGGGGCGCCAGCGCCATCAGCGTGCTCACGGACGAGAAGTACTTCCAGGGCAGCCCGGAATACCTGAAGGCGGTGCGCCGGGCGGTGGACCTGCCGCTCTTGCGCAAGGACTTCACCATCGACCCGTACCAGATCCACGAGGCGCGCCTGTGGGGGGCCGATGCGGTGCTGCTCATCGCCGCCATCCTCACCACGGCACAACTGCGCGCATGGCGCGAGCTGGCGGCCTCCCTGGGCCTGGCCGCCCTGGTGGAGGTGCACACGGCGGCGGAATTGGAGAGCGCCGTGGCCAGCGGCGCCGACATCATCGGCATCAACAACCGCAACCTGGTCACCTTCGAGACCCGCCTGGAGACCACCTACGAACTGGTGAAGGGCATCCCCGACGGGGTGGCGAAGGTGAGCGAGAGCGGCATCTTCACCCGGGCCGAGGTGCGCGCGCTGGAGGCGCGGGGCGGCATCGACGCCATCCTGGTGGGCGAGGCGCTCATGCGCCAGGACGACGTGGCGGCGGCCCTGCGCGGGCTGATCGGGAACGCGCCGTGACCGTGCGGGTGAAGATCTGCGGGATCACCAACACCCGCGACGCGCACCGGGCGGTGGAACTGGGGGCGGACGCCCTGGGTTTCGTGTTCCACCCCCACAGCAGGCGCTGCGTGACCGTGGAGGCGGCCCGCGCCATCATCGCCACCCTGCCGCCGTTCGTGACCACCGTGGGGCTGTTCGTCAACGACACGGTGGAGCAGGTGGCGGCCGTGCGCCGGGCCACCGGCATCCAGATGGTGCAGCTGCACGGCGACGAGGCGCCGGAGACGGTGGCCGCCCTGGGGCCGGACGTGATCAAGGCCATCCGCGTGAAGGATGCATCGTCCCTGCTGGGCCTGGACCGCTACCGGGTGCGCGCCTTCCTGCTCGACGCCCATTCCGACTCCGCCTACGGCGGCACCGGCCGCACCTTCGACTGGGAGCTGGCGAGCTGGGTGGAGGACGTGCCGGTGATCCTGGCCGGGGGCCTCACGCCGGACAACGTGGCCGAGGCGGTGCGCGCCATCCGGCCCTACGCGGTGGACGTGAGCTCCGGCGTGGAGGCGGAGCCGGGGATCAAGGATCCTGTTAAACTGAAGGCCTTTATCGACCACGCCAAGGGCGCATCATGATTCAACCGACCGACACCTACCGCCAGCCGGACAAGGGGGGCCACTTTGGCGCCTTTGGCGGCCAGTACGCCCCGGAAACCCTCATGCCGGCCCTGGACGAGCTGGAGAAGGCCTACCGCGCCATCAAGCGCGACAAGGCCTTCCAACAGACGCTGAACAGCCTGCTCAAGGACTATGTGGGCCGCGCGACGCCGCTCTATTTCGCCGAGCGCCTCACCCGCCGCCTGGGCGGCGCGCGCATCTACCTGAAGCGCGAGGACCTGAACCACACCGGCGCCCACAAGATCAACAACACCGTGGGCCAGGTGCTGCTGGCCAAGCACATGGGCAAGCCGCGCGTGATCGCCGAGACCGGCGCCGGCCAGCACGGCGTGGCCACCGCCACCGTGGCCGCCATGCTGGGCCTGGAGTGCGAGGTGTACATGGGCACCGAGGACATGGAGCGCCAGGCCCTGAACGTCTACCGCATGCGCCTGCTGGGCGCCAAGTGCACCGGCGTGCACTACGGCAGCCGCACCCTGAAGGACGCCATCAGCGAGGCCATGCGCGACTGGACCACCAACGTGCGCACCACCCACTACGTGCTGGGCAGCGTGCTGGGCTGCCACCCTTACCCCATGATCGTGCGCGACTTCCAGAGCGTCATCGGCAAGGAGGCCCGGCGCCAGATCCTCAAGGCCGAGGGGCGCCTGCCCGACCTGCTCATCGCCTGCGTGGGCGGCGGCAGCAACGCCATCGGCCTGTTCCACGCCTTCATCAAGGACCGGGAGGTGGCCATGCTGGGGGTGGAGGCGGCCGGCTACGGGGTGGACACGGGCAAGCACGCGGCGCGCTTCGCCGGCGGCACCCTGGGGGTGTTGCAGGGCACCCTCACGTACCTGTTGCAGGACGCCAACGGCCAGATCAACCTCACCCACTCCGTGTCCGCCGGGCTGGACTATGCGGCGGTGGGGCCCGAGCACGCCCACCTGCGCGAGGTGGGCCGCGCCCGCTACACCCACATCTGCGACGACGAGGCCATGGCCGCGTTCGACCTGCTGTCGCAGGTGGAGGGCATCATCCCGGCGCTGGAATCGGCCCACGCCGTCGCCCAGGTGGTCAAGGAGGCGCCGCGCATGCGGCCCGACCAGATCATCATCTGCAACCTCTCCGGCCGGGGCGACAAGGACGTGTACCAGGTGGCGCGCATGCGCGGCCTGAGCATCACCTGACGGCGCGGCCGCGCCCTCCAAGGCCCCCGGCAACGGGGGCTTTTTTTTTGCCCGGAACCGGCCGGGTGTGACGTGCGTCATATATATGGCACGAGGTACGTCACCCGAAATGGCTGAAAAAAATCCGCGCGGCGGGCGCGGCAGGTCATGGGCACCTTTCCCGTCCCTGGGTAACCTTACGTCACTACGGATGCCGTGCGGCGCATCGGCCGGTTTGCAGCCGGCAGGGAGTCGGGCGGTTTCAATAACCTTGCGATTGGGAGACGACAACATGAGCGGAATGGCGATTTTGGCGTTCGGTGTGTTCACGGGCCTGTGCCTGTATGGCATCGCGATCGGGATCAAGGGTGCGCTGTCGGAGGCGCCGCCCTACATGCAGGGCGTGGGTCAGACCATCCGCCACAAGTTGGACAAGGCCGCCTAAACCGCGCGTCGTCCCGTCTTGAAAGCGCCGGGCCTCCGTCAGGGGGTCCGGCGCTTTTTTTTGTTTTTCAAATCAACAGGCTGTCCACAGAATTATCCACAGTTTGCGGGATTGTCGACCCTTTGTTAGATTGAAGACATGAGACGACCTGCCCGCGTCCGTTCCTGGATGGTCCTTGGGCGGGGGGGTAGGCCGCTTGGCGTTTAACCCGTTTTGGGAGGACGTGACATGAGCGGATTGGCCATTCTGGCTGTCGGCGGCTTCGTGGTTGCCTGCGCCGTGGGCATCTACATGGGCCTGGTGGGCGCGTTCGCCGACGCCCCCCCCTTCATGCAGGGCGAGGGCGGCGCCGGCCGCTACGACAAGCGCATCGGCCGGGCGGCATAGGCCCCCACGGCGGAGCGGGCCCCCGGCCGTGGCGGGCCCGCCACGGCCGGGCGGGTGTTTGGCAACAGGCCGCCGGGTGCCCGGGCCCCGCGAACGGCGGAATCCGCGCCCCGGAAGCGCCAGGATGCCCATTCCCTTGAAGTGATCAAGTTGATCCACGCCGTGGGGAGCGGGTTGTGCTTAAATAAGGCGGGCGGGGCGTGGGGCTCCGGCCGCCGTTTTTTTTGGAGACGCATGCGGGAGGGAACCGCCACATGAGGGGATTCGGATGGCCGCTGGCGCTGCCGTTCTGGGCCGCCCTGCCGCGCCTGCTGCGCCTCTACGTGCGCCTGCTGCGCGACGGGCGGGTGCCCCTGTTCCCCAAGCTGATCGTGGTGGCGGCCCTGGTGTACCTGATCGCGCCCGTGGATTTCACCCCCGACTTCCTGGTGCCGGTGCTCGGCCATCTGGACGATGTCCTGGTGCTGTGGCTGGCGTTCCGCGCCCTGGCGCGCCTGTCTCCGCCCGAGGTGGTGGCGGAGCACTCGGCCCGCGTGTCCCGCCCCCGTTGACCGCCGTTCTCCCCGTTTTCACCGCCGCGCCGCCCGTGGCGTTCGACGCCGTCCGCCACGGCTACGGCGGCGCGCGCCCGGTGCTGAACGCCCTGAGCCTGGAGGTTCCGGCGGGGGTGACGGCGGTGCTGGGCAACAACGGCACCGGCAAGACCACCTTCCTCAAGCTGGCCTCGGGCTTCATGACGCCGGAGCGGGGCCATGTGCGGGTGTCCGGCGTGGACACGCGGCATGACGCCGCGCGGCGCCTGAGCGCCTTCTTGCCCGAGGCGCTGGTGCTGGACGCCCGGCTCACCGCCCGCGAGTTCCTGCACTTCGCCGCCCAGATGCGCGGCGTGGCCGGGCCGCGCGCCGCCGTGGCCGGGTTGCTGGAGCGGCTGGGGATCGCCGACCGGGCCGATGTGCTCATGGGCGGCCTGTCGCTGGGTTCCCGGCGCAAGGTGGGGCTGGCCTCGGCGCTGCTGGGCGACGCCCCCTTGTTGGTGCTGGACGAGCCGGACAACGGCCTCGACGTGGCGGGCATCCAGGTGGTGGAGGCGATCGTCCGGGAGCGGCAGGAGGCGGGGGCCTGCGTGCTGCTGGCCTCCCACGACATGGGCTTCGTGGCGCGCAGCGCCGAGCGTCTGCTGCTGCTGCGCGGCGACGGCACGGTGCGCCCCGACACGGTGCCGGCGCTGCTGGCCGCCACCGGCCAGGCCGACCTGCACCACGCCTTTGCCGCGTTTGCCGGGGCGCGCGCCGCGTGAACACCGTCCACGGCAACACCCAGGGCCTGAAGGCCAGCCAGCTGGACGCCCTGAAGCGCCTCTACCGGCGCCGCGTGCCCCCGTCTGAGGTGGTCACCGCCGAGCTGGCGCGCACCCTGTGCGAGCTGTCCAGGGAGCTGGGGCGGCAGATCGCCGTGCTCATCGACCGCAAGGGTGACGTGCGCTTCGTCATCCTGGGCAACGACCGGCGCATCCAGTTCCCCGACCTGTCCGCCCACCGGGTGGGACATCGGCGTTTGCGCGGCCTGCGTTGCGTGCACACCCACCTGCGCGAGGAGCCCCTCAACGACGACGACCTGACCGACCTCGCCGGCCTGCGTCTGGACCTCATGGCCGCCATCGGCGTGGGGCCCGACGGCCTGCCCCGGCGCATCCACATGGCCCACGTGCAGCCGGGGGCGGACACGGGCGGCCCCAATCGGCTGCCGCCGGTGGACGTGCACCACAACGACCTGGTGTTCGACGTGTTCATCGACGAGCTGGAGGCGCGCCTGTCCCGCGCCCCCAGCGGCCGCGACGTGAAGGACCCCAGGGAGCGGGCGATCCTGGTGAGCGTGAGCACCGAGACGCGCGACCAGGCGGAGGACTCCCTGGCGGAGCTGGCCGCCCTGGCCCACGCCAACGAGCTGCTCGTGGTGGACCAGGTGCTGCAACGGCCGCGCCGCATCGATCCGCGCTACCTGATGGGGCGCGGCAAGCTGGAGGAGCTGACCGTGCGCGCCATGCAGCTGGAGGCGGACGTGATCCTGTTCGACCAGGAGCTGTCCCCCTCCCAGATGGAGGCGGTGGCCGCCGCCACGGAGCTGAAGGTGATCGACCGCACCCAGCTCATCCTCGACATCTTCGCGCGGCGCGCCCACAGCGCCGACGGCAAGGTGCAGGTGGAGCTGGCCCAGCAGCGCTACCGGCTGCCGCGCCTGGGGGCGAGGCAGTCGGCCCTGTCGCGGCTGACCGGCGGCATCGGCGGGCGCGGCCCCGGCGAGACGCGGCTGGAGATCGACCTGCGCCGCGCCCGCGACCGCATCCGCCGCCTGGAAAAGCAGCTCGACGGGCTGGCCAGGGGCCGCGCCGAGCGGCGCAAGCGGCGCCTGGGCCGCGACGTGCCCATCGTCAGCGTGGTGGGCTACACCAACGCCGGCAAGTCGACCCTGCTGAACGCCCTCACCCAAAGCGACACCGTTGCCGAGGACCGGCTGTTCGCCACCCTGGACACGGCCACCCGGCGGCTGCGCTTCCCGGCGGAGCGGGAGATCCTCATCACCGACACGGTGGGCTTCATCCGGCGCCTGCCGCCGGACCTGGTGAAGGCCTTCCAGGCCACCCTGGACGAGCTGGCCGACGCGGACCTGCTGCTGCACGTGGTGGACATCTCCCACCCCCAGTTCGAGGAGCAGATCCGGGCGGTGAACATCATCCTCACGGACCTGGGGCTGGCCCACATCCCGCAACTGATGGTGCTCAACAAGGTGGACCGGGTGGACGTGGACACCGCCTGGGCCCTGTGCCGGCGCTTCGAGGCGGTGGCGGTGTCGGCCATCGACCGGGGCACCTTTCCGCCGCTCATGCACGCCCTGGAGGCGCGCCTGTGGGGCATGGGGCACGACGTGGGCGGCATCGGCGGAGACCCGTGGCCCGAGAGCTGATCTGCATCTGCGGCCCCACCGGGGTGGGCAAGACCGACCTGGCCCTGGCCCTGGCCCTGGCGGCGGACGGCGAGATCGTCAACGCCGACTCGCGCCAGCTCTACCGGGGGATGGACATCGGCACCGCCAAGCCCACCCCGGAGGAGCGGGCGCGGGTGCCGCACCACCTGATCGACGTGCTCGATCCCGCCGAGCCCTGCTCCGCCGGGCGCTTTGCCCGCATGGCCGACGCAGCCATCGCCGCTATCCGCGCCCGCGGGCGGCGGCCCATCGTGGTGGGGGGCACCGGCCTGTATCTGCGCGCCCTGGTGGACGGCATCTGGGAGGGCCCACGGGCCGATCCGGCCCTGCGCGCGGCCCTGGCGGCGGTCGCGGACCGGAACGGCAGGGGGGAGCCGCACCGCATGCTGGCGCGGCTCGACCCGGCCTCCGCCGCCGCCATCCACCCCAACGACGTTCATAAGACCATCCGCGCCCTGGAGATCACCCTGCTGTGCGGCGAGCCGGCATCGTCCCTGCGCGCCCGCCACGGATTTCCGGGGCGTCATGGTGCCGCCTGGTTCGGCCTTACCCGGCCCCGCGCCGAGCTGTACGACCGCATCGACCGGCGCGTGGAGGCGATGATCGCCGCCGGCTGGGTGGACGAGGTGCGCCGCCTGCTGGCCGCCGGAATCCCTTTGGACGCCCCCGGCATGAACGCCCTGGGGTATGCGGAAATCGCCCGCCATGTGCACGGCGAATGGCCGCTTGCGGCCGCCATCCAGGCGGTCCAGATGGCCAGCCGGCGGTACGCCAAGCGTCAATTTACTTGGTTCCGGAAAGATGCTAGACTCCTTTGGCTTGACGTGTCTGGTGCTTCCCCGCCGGACCTGGTAGCCAGTGTGTTGAATGGCGCTAAGCAAGGAGAATCGCGTGTCGATGTCACAATATCCGAGGCGCCGTGAGAACGTCGGCAAGTCCCACGCCAACCTTCAGGACCTGTTCCTGAACCAGATGCGCCGCGACAAGGTTCCGTGCGACGTGCACCTGACCAACGGCTCCACCGTGTCCGGCATCATCCGCGGGTTCGACAACTTCGCGGTGCTGGTGCGCTACACCGAGGGCACCGGCCAGGAGCTCATCTACAAGCACTCCATCTCCAGCATCGCCCCCCTCATCGACGTGGACCCCATCCCCGACGTGGAGCCGCGCATGCAGAGCTTTGGCGAGACCGGCAGCGGGCAGCGCTACAACCCGCTGGACGACATCTAGCGTCCCGTTCGGCCCGTGCGCCCATGGGCCCGCTTTTTCAAAGGGGGGCAGGCGACCCACCGGCGCCTGCCCCCTTTTTTCGTTCACGATCCAGTTGAGAGGTTGAGGGCATGATCGGCATCATCGGCGGCAGCGGCCTGTACGACATCGAGGGCTTCACGGACCAGAAGGAGGTGGCGGTTTCGACCCCCTTCGGCGATCCGTCCGATCCGCTGGTGGTGGGCAACCTGGCGGGGCGGAAGGTGGCCTTTCTGGCGCGCCACGGCAAGGGGCACCGCCTCACCCCCACCGAGATCAACTTCCGCGCCAACATCTACGCCATGAAGGCCGTCGGCGTGACACGCATCCTGAGCGTGTCGGCCGTGGGCAGCATGAAGGAGCATCTGGTGCCCGGCCACATGGTGGTGGTGGACCAGTTCTACGACAACACCAAGCACCGCGTCAGCACCTTCTTCGGCGAGGGGGCGGTGGGCCACGTGGCGCTGGCGCACCCCATCTGCGCGGAGCTGGCCGCCACCTTCGTCAAGGGGGCCAGGGCCGCCGGGGCCACCGTGCACGCGGGCGGCACCTACATCTGCATCGAGGGGCCCCAGTTCTCCACCCTGGCCGAGTCGCGCATCTACCGCGCATGGGGGGTGGACGTGATCGGCATGACCAACGTGACCGAGGCCAAGCTGGCCCGCGAGGCGGGCCTGTGCTACGCCACCCTGGCCATGGTGACCGACTACGACTGCTGGCACCCGGAGCACGACGCGGTGACCACCGAGGCGGTGATCGCCGTGCTGCTGCAAAACGTGGCCACCTCCAAGGCGGTGATCCGCGCAACCCTGGCCGGGATGCCCGAAAAACCCGCCTGCCGCTGCGCGGAGGCGGCAAAAAATGCCATCATCTCGGCCCGGGACAATATCCCCGCCGCCACCCGCGAGAAGCTGCGGACCCTCGTGGGCGGGGCGCTGGACTAGCGGGGTGTTGAAAAAGCCCACCCGTTGGCTTTGCCGGCTCGAAACCGGAAAATCGCGGTTTTTCATGGGCCTGGCCGTTTCCGGGGGGTGCCCGTCGGCGCCCGCCACTGGGTCGTAAGGAGGCGACACCATGCGCATACTGGCAACCATCGTGGCGGCCGTCCTGCTTACCGGCTGCGCCACCGCCGCCAAGCGGCAGGAGGTCCAGAACCAGGTGGACTTCCATTACCGCATGGGCATGGCGCATCTCCAGGACAACGCCTTCCAGGAGGCCCTGGTGGAGTTCCGCGAGGCGGAAAAGGCGAACCCGAAGGACACCAAGGCCCTGTTCGCCATGGGCCACGCCCACTATTCCCAGGGGGACTATGCCCAGGCACGGAGCGCCATGGAGCGCGTGCTCGCCATCAACAAGGGGAACGGCGAGGCCCTCAACTACCTGGGCAACATCCTGGAAAAGCAGGGCGAGACCGACGCCGCGCTGGACGCCTTTTCCCGCGCCGCCCAGATCCCGGACTACCGCACCCCGCACTTCGCCCTGCACAACCAGGCGCGCATCCTCCTGCAAAAGGGGGAACGCGCCGAGGCGGAGCAGGCGCTGTTGGCGGCCGTGCGCCGGGTGCCGGAGTATTACCCCGCGCGGGCCGACCTGGCGCGGCTGTACCTGGACGACGGGCGCTGGGCCGATTCCGTGGCGCAGTGGCGCACCTTCATCGACCTGCGGCCCGACCTGGCGGAGGCCCACTACCACCTGGGCCGCGCCTACATGGGCCTGAACCAGATCGGGCCGGCGCGCACCGAGCTGAACACCTTCATCGAGCAGGCCGGCCCGGACGACCCCCTGTATCCGGACGCCCAGGCCCTGCTCGACGACCTGGCGCGTTAGGGGCGGCGCCGTGCGCCTGATCGTCCTGGGCCTGTTGCTGGTGGGCACCCTGTGGCTGATCCGCCAGGCCCTGCGCGACCGCCGGCGCCAGGGTGGCGGGCAGGGGCGCGCCGAGGGCGGCGCCGAGGCCCACCTGGTGCCGTGCGCCGTGTGCCACACCTTCATCCCCCGGGACGGCGCCATCACCCTGAAGGACGGCGCCGAGACCCGCCACTTTTGCAGCGAGCGCTGCGCCAGCGTGTTCCGCGACGAGCACTGAAGCGGTGAAATTCGGCCTCCCCACGGTGGGCCGGATGGGTTAAAATAAGGGCTTCTTTCCGTTACGACCCTCCGGCGGCCGGGCGCGGCGCCTCAGGCTGTTTTCCGGGTATTGCGCGTCCTGCCCCTGTTTTGTACCAAAGAGGCGACCATGAAATTCTTCCTCGACACGGCGGTGGTGGACGAGATCCGCGAGGGCGTCTCCTATGGCCTGGTGGACGGCGTGACCACCAACCCCTCCCTGATCGCCAAGAGCGGGCGCGACTTCCGCGAGGTGATCGCCGAGATCTGCACCCTCGTCGACGGCCCCATCAGCGCCGAGGTGGTTTCCACCGACGCGGAGGGCATGCTCTCCGAAGGGCGCGCGCTGGCCAAGATCCACGACAACATCGTGGTCAAGGTGCCCATGATCGCCGAGGGCCTCAAGGCCACCCGCCGCTTCGCCGCCGAGGGCATCAAGACCAACGTCACCCTCATCTTCTCCCCCTCCCAGGCGTTGTTGGCCGCCAAGGCCGGCGCCAGCTTCGTGTCCCCCTTCGTGGGGCGGCTGGACGACATCAGCCACGTGGGCATGGGCCTGGTGGAGGAGATTCTCGACATCTTCGGCAACTACGACATCGACGCCGAGGTGATCGTCGCCAGCATCCGTAACCCCCTGCACGTGGTGGACGCCGCGCGCATGGGGGCGCACATCGGCACCATGCCGCTGGGGGTGATGAAGCAGCTCATGCGCCACCCCCTCACCGACATCGGCCTGCAACAGTTCCTGAAGGACTGGGAGAGCGTGCCCAAGCGCTGACACCCATGGGCGAGCTGGCCGGCAAGAAACTGGGCATCCTGATGGCCACCCACCCGGAGCGCGGCGACCTGGCGCGCGTGGGGGCGCTGGCGGACGCGGCCCTGGAGCAGGGGGCCGACTGCTACCTGTACCTGATCGACGAGGGCACCCGCGCCTATGGCGACCCCGCCCTGAAGGCCCTGCAAGGGCGCGGCTTGAAACTGTTCGTGTGCGCCTACGGCGGCCTGCAACGGGGCGTGCAGCCGGACGAGGGGGCGGTGTTCGGCGGCCTGTCGGTGCTGGGGGGCATCCTGGAAGGGTGCGACCGCTTCGTGAGCTTCGGTTAGGGCCATGACCGCAACGCCCGACAAACCCACATTGATGGTGGTCATCTACGCCGACCCGGAGGCGAACGGCGCCGCCGCCGAGGCGCTGCGCATGGCCATGGGCCTGGGCACCGGCAACCGCACCCTGAGCATGGTGCTCATGGGCCCCGCCGCCCGGGTGCTGGGTGACGACCTGGACGACCTGGTGGACGGCGAGATGATCGAGAACCACCTGGACGTGTTCGCCGACTGGGAAACCCCCTTCCACGTGGAGCGCGCCGCCATGGAGCGCTACGACCTGAGCGGTTCCCCGGTGGGCGTGATCCCCGTGGACACCGACGGCCTGGCGCGCATGATGGCCGATGCCCAGCAGGTGATGGTGGTCCGGTGAGCCTGCTGCACATCCTGCGTTCCGAAAACTGTGCCGATGCCCTGGCGGTGATCCGCGCCCAGGCCGAGGCCGGGGTGAAGCTGGCCGTGGTGCTGGAGGGGAGCCGGGAGGCGCCCGCCGGGGTGCCCGTCTATTTCCTGGGGGCCGACGCGGCCCCGGGTGCCACCCCTCCGGGGACGGAGCCCATCGACTGGGCCGGGGTGGCGCGGCTGATCTTCGCCGCCGATACCGTCGTCACCTGGTAACCCGGAAGTCCTGACCCGGGAAGGATGTCAGGGCCGCGCCGGCCCGGCACGCCGCTGCATGGCGGCCACCTGGCGCGCCACGTCCGCCGCCCACGGCTCGGCGGGGTCGATGGCGTTGACGTGCATGGCCACCCGCATCGCCTCCTCCATCCGCCCCTGGCGCACCAGGATCTTGCCGTAGCGCGCCAGCACGGCGGCATCCTCCGGGGCGCGTTCGGCGGCGGCGGCGTAGTGCTCCAGCGCCGCGTCGTAGTGCCCCTGGCGCTCGGCGGCCAGCCCCATGTTGAAGTGGGGCTCGTGGCGCTTCGGGGCCACCTGGGTGGCATGGGTCCAGACGCGGATGGCCTGGTCGAAGTGTTGGGCGCCGTAATGGGCGCGGCCCAGGTTCAGGTACACGTCCACGGTGGCGGAGAGGGCCAGGCAGCGCTCCAGGGTTTCCACCGCGTGCCCCCACCGTTCCAACTCCACCAGGGCCTCCCCCAGGCGGGCGCAGGCTTGCGGGGAGGCCGGCGCGGCGGCGAAGGCGGCCTCGCGGCGCTTCAGCCAGTCGTCCGCCAGGAAGCGCACCTCGCCGGCGGCCCGGGCCACCTCGGCCCCGCCGAAATCGCGCAAGGCGTGGCCGTAAAGGCCCAGGGCCGCGCCGAAACGGCGGGTGTCCGCCGCCAGGTCCGCCCGGAGCAGCATGTCGGACAGGGCGTAACGGCGCGCCATCTGCTCCAGGGCCGCTGGCGGCGCGTTCACCAGGCGCGGCGCCACCGGCTGGCGGACGGAAAGGAGGGTTGCCAGCACCGCCGGGGCGTGCTCCTCCTGGGGCAGGAACTCCAGGGGGTTGTGGTCGTCCCGCAGCACCGGGGCGCCGTTCACGTAGGCGCGGATGCCGTCGGCGTCGGTCACGAAGGCGTCCAGCAGTTGCACCGGGCCGTGCACGCCGTAGGCGCCCATGGCGGCCCGCACGGAGGGGTGCGCCATCTTGCCGGCGATGGCGGCAAAGTCCAGCGGCAGCGGCTCCAGGCTGCCCACCACCATCAGGTTGTTGTTGCCCCGGGCAAAACCGCCGAAGTTCTGCGAGAACCACAGGGTGGTGTGGGGGAAGGCGTCCACGAAGGTGGCCAGGATGCGCTTGAACTCCGCCTCGCGCACGCCGTTCAGGGGCGTCCACTGCACCACCACGCCGCCGGGGGCCAGGCGGCGCTTCACCAGATTGTAATACTCACTGCCGTACATGCCCGCGTTGCCCGCGTTGTGCTTGGGGTGGATGACGCCGGTGACGATCACGTCGTACCGGTCGCCGGCGGTGAGCATGAAGTTCCTGCCGTCCTCCACGGTCACGCGCAGCTTGGGAAAGCTGAGCACGTCGTGGTTGTAGTCCTTGAATTGGGCGGCCACCTCCACGATGGCGGGGCTGATCTCCACCACGTCCAGCGTGTCCAGGTCGTACAGCGGGTCGAAGGGCACGGCGCCGCCGGCGGTCATGCCGCCGCCCAGGGCGACCATCAGCACCTTCTTGGGGTGGGGGTGCAGGAGCAGGCCCAGCTGCGACAGCAGGTTGTGCACGCGCAGCCCCATGACCGAGGTCTTGGCCTGGTTCTGGCCGTCGATCTTGTAGGACATGAAGCCCGCGTCCTCGCGCGTCACCTCCACGATGCCGGCGCTGGTTTCGTTGTAGTAGAGGCTCTCCACCTCGTCCCTGAAGCCCTCGCGGAAGGTGTAGTGCAGCACGGAGAAGAAGCGCTCGTGGGCGGTGAGCACGAAGAACGCCAACAGCCCCAGGGCCACGGCGCACTGGGCGGCGGTGGCCAGCCGGTTGCCACGCTCCCGCAGCAGCACCACGCTGCCCGCCAGCACGCTCAAGGCGCACATGGCCAGGATGCTGCCGTGGATGCCGAACAGGGGGATGGTGGCGAAGGCCGCCAGCACCGAGCCCAATATGGCCCCGGCGGTGTTGACGGCAACCATGCGCCCCACGCGGCCGCTCACCGCGTGGCCGTGGCCCACGTACAGCCGCGCCGTGAGCGGCAGCATGGCGCCCATGAACAGGGTGGCCGGCAGCATCACCAGGGCCGCCACCAGGAAGCCCGTGGCGGTGCCGGGCATGCCGGTGCGGTTCATGATGGCGCCGAACAGGGGCAGCGTCAGCAGGCCGGCGGCGCCGATGGCCACCAGGCAGGTGCCCACCGCCCGCGCCGGGGCCGCCATGCGGTCCACCACCCGGCTGACGGCGAACGCCCCCAGCGACAGGCCGAACAGGAAGGTGCTGAGCATGGTGGCGAAGGCCTGGGTGGTGTTGCCCAGGAAGAACGACAGGCTCTTGGTCCACAGCACCTCCAGCGCCAGGGCCACCATGCCCGACAGGCCATACAGCCACACGTAGCCGGGGCGGAAGGCGGGATCCTGGGGCGGCGCGTCCGGGTCGGGCCGCGGGTCTTGCGGGTCCGGCCGCCACGGCTGGTGCACCGGCACCGGTTCCGACACCCGGTGCAGGAGCAGGGCGCATACCGCCACCGCGGCGTTCAGCGCCACCGCCACGTGCCCGGCGCCGCTGATGCCGAAGGCGCGCATGAGCACGAAACCGCTGGCCCAGGCGCCGGCCATGGCGCCCAGGGTGTTGATGCCGTACAGGGTGCCCAGGCGGCCGCCCACGGCGCCCTTCTCGCGCACGGCGTAGCGGGCCAGCACGGGCAGGGTGGCACCCATCAGGAAGGTGGGGACGACGAGCACCAGGAACGCCACCACGAAGCGTGCCGCGCCGATCAGCCCCGCGTGGCCCGAGAAGCCCGCGTGCAGGGCGGCATAGCCATCGAGCAGCAGTTCGAAGGTGCCGGGGATGGCCAGGGCGCAGGCGCCGATGCCCAGCTCCAGCAGGGCGTAGACCTTGAGCGGGTCGGTGCGCCGGTCCGCCCAGCGCCCCAGGGCCAGGGAGCCCAGCGCCAGGCCCGCCATGAATGCCGCCAGCACCAGGCCGATGGCCTGGGTGGTGTTGCCCACCACGTGGCCCAGCATGCGCGTCCAGATGACCTCGTACACCAGGCCCGTGGCGCCGGTGACGAGGAACAGCAGATGCAGGATCAGGACACGCATGACAAAAAGGGGCTGATCCCTATTTCGGGAGGGGACGGCGGACAGTAAAGGGCGCGCGATGGGCGCCGCCGGATTTTACCAGGAAAGTGGCGGATTGCCTCCGGTCAGTTGCCCATTTCCGCAAGCAGGGTGGCCAGGTCGTCCGCGTGCGCCTCCTCCATGGCCAGGATGCCCTCCAGCATGCGCCGGGTGGTGGGGTCGCCATCGCCCAGGTAGGCGGCCATCTCCCGGTAGCTGTCGATGGCGATGCGTTCCGCCACCAGGTCCTCGCGGATCATGTCGATCAGGTTGTCGCCCGCCACATACTCGGCGTGGCTGCGGGTGAGCAGCCCCCTTGGCGAGAAGTCCGGCGCGCCGCCCAGCTGCACGATGCGCGCGGCGATCTGGTCCGCGTGCGCCTGCTCCTCGATGGCGTGCTGCAAGAACTCGGCGGCCACGCTTTGGGCGTTGATGCCGGCGGCCATGAAGTGGTGGCGCCGGTAGCGCAGGACGCAGACGATCTCGGTGGCCAGGGCCTCGTTGAGCAGGCGGATCACGGTCTTGCGGTCGGCGCCGTAGCCCTCGGTGACGGCGCCCCGCTCGATGTGCCTGCGGGCGCGCTCGCGCAGGGTCTTGATGTCGGTCAGAAACGGCTTGTCGGTCATGGTTTCCCCCCTCCTGGACGCTCTCGTTAGAGCATAGCGCGGCCGGGCGGGAGGGGAAACCCGGGTCAGTGGTGGTGACCGGGGCGGGCGTGGCCGTGCCCGTGATGGCCGCCGTGGGCGTGGTCACCGGGGGCGTCGTGATGGTCATCGGGGTCATCGTGATGGCCGTGGCCGGTCGCCTGGATGCGGTATTCGCAGTTGTCGCAGGCCATCATCATGCCGCCCCCGGTGGCCTGGCGGATGCGCTCCGCCACCACGTCCATGAGCAGGTCGTGGAACTCGAAATACCTGGACACGGCAAACGGCACCTCGGGCCACCGGACGCGGAAATCGTCCGCCATGCGGTGAATGCGCTCGATGAGCACGCCGGTGAACAGGAAGTAGGGGGCGATGATCACCCGCCGGGCGCCCATGGCGATGAGCTGGCGCACGCCGGTGGGCAGGTCGGGGGTGGTGACGCCCACGAAGGCGTAGTGCACCAGGTCGTAACCGCTCGCCTGGCGGAACAGGCGGGCGACCTTGGCAACGTCGCCGCTGGCGTCCGGGTCGGAACTGCCGCGCCCCAGCACCAGCACGCCCGTGTCCGTGTCGGGCCGGCCGAAGGCCACCTCGGCCACGCGCTCCACCAGCATGGCGACGGTCTGGGCGCACACGCCGATGTTGCGCGCGTAGACGATCTCCACCCCCGGATGGCGGTGGCGGCCCGCCTCCAGGATCTCCGGGATCTCCATCTTCACGTGGCCGGCGGCCAGCAGGATCACCGGCACGGCGATGATGCGCGTGGCGCCCAGGGCCACCGCCTGGTCGACACCGTCGCCCACCAGCACGTCGTGGAACTCGATGAAGCAGGTGACGAAGGTTTCATCCGGATGGCGCGCCCGCATGCGCCCGGCGAAGTCGAGGAACTCGTCGTTGCCGGCGGGGTTGCGGGAGCCGTGGCCGATGAGCAGGATGACGGTCTTGGACATGTGGGGGCCTTCGGACAAAAAGACCAGTGTAAGCCATCCACCGGGACCGCGAAAGAAAAGCCGTGGGCCCCCGAAAGTTGTCGTGGCGCCCATGGCGGGCTTCGGCTAAGCTCTGCGCCCATGTTCGGGGTACTGTTGCAGATGGCCGTCATGATCGCCGTGGGCGTGGGCTGGCGCGTGCTGAAACCGCTGGGGCTGGAGGCGGACGCCACGCGCCGCGCCGTCACCGGTATGGTGTACGCGGTGCTGCTGCCCGCCCTGGTGCTGGACGTGCTGTGGCACGCCCCCATGGGGCTGGACACGGTGCGGATCGCCATCGCCGCCGCCGCCGGGGTGCTGGTGGCCCTGGCGCTGGCCCACCGGCTGTATGCCGCGTGGGGCACCCCCGCCACGGTGACCGGCGCCATGCTGCTGGCGGCGGCGTTCGGCAACGTCACCTATCTGGGCCTGCCGGTGCTCACGGCGGCGCTGGGGCCGTGGGCGGGGGGCGTGGCCATCCAGTACGACCTGTTCGCCTGCACGCCGCTGCTGCTCACGGTGGGCATCCTGGTGGCGCGCCGCTTCGGCGGCGGGGCGGCGGAGAACCCCCTGCTGGCGCTGCTCAAGGTGCCGCCCCTGTGGGCGGCGCTGCTGGCGGTGGCGCTGCACCTGGCCGGGGTGGCGCCGCTGCCGTGGCTGCACGGCCTGCTGTCGACCCTGGGGGCGGGGGTGGTGCCGCTCATGCTGGTGTCCCTGGGCATGGGGCTCACCTGGGCGTCCGTGAGCGGGCGCGGGCTGCTGTACATGGCGCCGGCCCTGGGCATCCAGTTGCTGGTCACGCCGGCCCTGGTATGGGGGGTGGCGCTGCTCCTGGGGCTGGAGGGGCCGACCCTCACCGCGGTGGTGCTGGAGGCGGCCATGCCGTGCATGGTGCTGGGCATCGTGATCTGCGACCGCTACGGGCTGGACACGGGGCTGTACGCGGGCGCGGTCAGCCTGTCCACCCTGCTGTCGCTGGCCACCCTGCCCATGTGGTTCCATCTGGCCGGGTGAACGGGCGGTCACCCTTGGCTTGACCATGGAAACCTTGGTAACCTTGGTGCCCTATAGGAATCCTTTTGGACCCGGGGGGTGGCGCGCCATTCCCGGCAAGGGGGGCAAGGCATGGCCAAGACGTTCTTCGCGGAGCACACATTGATGGTGCCCGCCAGTCCGCCGCACCCGGAGGGCACCCAGTACAAGGTGTCGCTGGGCATGGAGGACTGGGGCGGGGCGCACCGCCGGGTGATCAAGGTGCAGATGACTTACGGCGGCGCGGTGAGTGGCCGAAAAAGTCCCTCGTATCCGCTGGATGCGGACGATTATTATCAGGTATATAAGGCTGTGAGGCGCCTGGTGCGCGAGCACGTGTAACGGAGAGGGTTTTGTGGCTTCCCTGTCGCTTGACGTGGCAACCCGCGAGGACGTGACCGACGTATGTACCCTGGTGAACGATGCCTACCGGGGTGAGGGCGGCTGGACCCGGGAGACCGACCTGGTTTCCGGTCCGCGCATCACCGAGAAGGCGGTCCTGGGGTTGATCCAGCGCCCCGACTCCTACCTGCTGGTGGGCACGATGGGGGGCGAGACGGTCGCCTGCGTGCACCTGTCGCGCAGCGGCGCCACGGCGCACATCGGGCTGCTGTCGGTGCAGCCGGGCCTCCAGGCGCAGGGGCTGGGCAGCCAGGTGCTGGACGAGGCGGAGCAGTTCGCCGCCGACGTGCTGGGGGCGCGCACCGTGTCCATGAAGGTGATCGACCAGCGGCCGGAGCTGATCGCCTTCTACGAGCGCCGGGGCTACAAGCGCATCGACCGCTCCGACCCCTATCCCGTGAACGACAACGCGGGCGAGCCCAAGGTGAGCGGCCTGGAGCTGCTGCGCCTGGAGAAGACGCTGGACTGACTTACGGCACCGGCACCGACAGGGGCCCCTCGCCCCCCTGCCAGCGGCCCTTGAGCACACTCTCCATCCCCGCCGCCCTGAAGGCCACGTAGCCGTATTGGCCGTAGTGGGGCAGCTTGCGCGCCAGGGCGGCGAGCTGCTCCGGGGTGGCGGCGCCGATCCAGCCCAGCGGCGCCCCGTCGCGGGCGCCGTCCGTGGCGGTGAAGGCCACCGCGTGCCCGGCGCTGCCCAGGACCCCCTCCGCGAACACGACGCCGTCCGCCAGCAGCAGGGCGTTGCCCTGGGCCACCAGGGCGTTGCCCGCCTGGGGCACGAAGCGGTTGTCCCACCCCAGCACCCACACGGCGGCGCCGCCGGGCAGGGCGTCGATGGTGCTGTCCAGGACGATGCGCTCCGGGGGGGAGTCCCACGCCATGGCCAGGGCGCGGTAGGCCTCCTGGAGGGGGGCCGGGGCCGCCGCGGGCAGCACGAACAGGGGAGTCTCCGCCCCGAACAGGCCCGACAGGGCGGGGGGGATCTCCGCCGGGTCCGGCTTGCGGAACACGTCGAACTCCGGGTCCACGCTTAGGTGGGTGGGGCGCCCCGGCAGGGGGAGGGTGACGGTCTGGCGCGGGCGGCTCAGCCTGACCGTGCGGGCCACCGGCGCCTCCTGGCCGTCCACGGCGATGCGCACCGGCACGTAGAGGATGTAGGGCGGCCCCGGCTGGGTTTGCGCCAGGGTGAAGCGCAGTTGGTGCTTGCCGTCCGCCGTCTCCGCCGCCACCTCCGAGACCGCCAGTGCCGGGCCGCCCAGGCGCCGGGTCCACTGCTGGAACTCGGGGCGCAGGTCGCGGCCCGAGGCGTGGCCCAGGGCGCGGGCGATGTCGTCGTACCCGGCGCGGGTGAAGCGGCGCGTCAGGTAGAGATCGCGCAGGCCGGCAAAGAACGCCGCGTCGCCCAGTTGCGCCCGCAGCATGTGGAACAGCATCATGCCCTTGCCGTAACCCACCGCCTGGCTGGCCCGGTCGTGGCGGGCGCGGAAATCCACCAGTGTGGTGTCGTTGCCGGCCTTCACATAGTCCCAGAAGCCAGTCAGGGCGTCGCGCCGGTATTCCGCCCCCTGGCCGTGCCGGGCCTTCAGCTCGTGGTCCGCCAGGTAGGCGGTGAGGCCCTCGGCCCAGTTGCCGTTCTCCTGGACGAACACGCCGTTGCCCCACCAGTTGTGCAGGATCTCGTGGGGATACGACGTATCGGCGATGAACGGCAGGCGGATCACCGTGGGCCCCAGCAAGGTGAACGACGGCATGCCGTAGCCCGTCTCCCAGAAATTCTCCACCAGGGCGAACTTGGCGTAGGGGTACGGCCCCAGCAGGTCCGCATACAGGTCCAGGTACAACGCCGTGGCGGTCAGGTAGCGGTCGGCCAGTTCCTGGTCCGCCGCCCCCTCCGGCGGGGTGCGCAGGAACACCTGTGAAACGGGGGAACTGCCGGGCAGGTTGAACTCGGTGAGCGGCCCCGCCACCAGGTGGATCTCGTCCTGGGGGTGGTCCTCGGTCCAGGTGACGGTGGCCTTGCCGTCCGTCACGGCGGCGGCGGTGCGCGCCCCCTGGCTGACGGCCCGCCAGCCGGGCGGCGTGGTGACCGTCACCGAGAAGGTGACCATTTCCGTGCCGAACTGGGGATACCAGTGGGAGGTGCCCGACAGCAGCGCGCCTTCGGGGTCGATCAGCCCCGGCGTGCCGCCACCGTCCGTAACGGCGTGGCGCACGGAGCCGGAGTAGGTGAGGGTGAGCACCCGATCGGCCGGCATGGGCACCGTGTGGCGGCGCTGGGGCACCGGATCGTCCGCCGTGCCGGCGCGCAGTTCGCCGCGTGCCACGGCGGGCCTCCCCCCGGTGACCTTGAGGGCGCCGTGCAGGGTGAAGGCGATGGTGCCGTCCGGCGCGGGGAGGGCGTCGTCCGGCAGGGTGACCCGATCCGTCACCCGCAGTGTGCCCAACGGCGGCACCAGTTCGGCGCTGATGTCGTGGCGCACGGGCCCCATGGCCAGGGCCGGGGCCGCCCACAGCAGGGCGGCAAGCAGGGGGGCGATTCTCATGGGCCGGTGATCTCCTTCCAGCGGGCGGCAAGGCGCTTGGTGGACACGGGCACGCTGGTTTTGAGCTCCGGTGCGAACAGGCTCACGCGCAGCTCCTCCAGCAGGAAACGGTAGTCGGCCAGGGCGGCCCGGTCCAGCCCCGGCGGCGGATCGGCGGCCACGGCCAGGAAGGCGTCCTGGAGCGGCCCGAGTTCCGCCAGGCGCGGCAGGTCGGCGGCGGGCTTCTGGTCCAGCCGTTCCAGGCGCACGATGATGGCCTTGAGGTGGCGCGCCAGGTGCGGCAGCCAGGCCAGCGGCGTGGCCGCCACGAAACCGGGGAACACCAGGCGCCCGAACTGCGCGCGGATGTCCGCCAGGGCCTCCGGCGCGCCGCGCAGTCCGGGTTTTGCCAGCAGGGCGTGCACCTTTTGATACTCGGCCAGCGCCGCCGCCGTGTGGCGCGCGATGTCCGTGGCGGCGGGGATCAGCCCGGCATCCACGCGGGCCACGGCGGCGGCGAAGGCCTCCGGGGTGCGTACCGGATCGTCCCCGGCGAAGGTGAGGGCATTCAGGGCGGCCTGGGTGATGTCGGCGCGCAGCGAGTCGGTGGTGCCCAGGGGGGCATGGGCCAGCAGCATGGCCTGGGTCAGGACCAGCTTGTCCATCTGCCGCATGCGGCCGGGCAGCGCCTGGGTGACCAGCGCCACCACGCCGTCCCGATGGGCGCGGGCGGCGGCCCGGGGGGTATCCAGGAGGCGCACGGCCACGTGGCCGCCCTCCGCCACCAGGGCGGGGTAGCCGGTGGCGGCGCCGGCGGCGGAGGCGATGGCGGCGGCCTCGGGCAGGGGGCCGAAGTCCCATTCCGTTACCCGCTCCCGCTCCAGGTTCTCCTTGGGGAGCCGCGCAAACCCTTGCCGGGCGGCGCCGGACAGCTCCGCCTTGAGGGCGATCAAATCGCGGCCGGTGGCGAGTTCCCTGCCGTTCGCATCCATCACGGCGAAGCGCATTTGGTGGTGCTCCGGCAGCCGTTCCGGCGCCCACGCCTCACGCGGGATGGCCACCTTGCGCTCCGCGTACAGGAACGCCGCCAGGGCGTCCGTGAGCGGCCGCTGCTCCGGCGGCACCGCCCGGGCGAAACGGTCCGCCCAGTGGGGCCAGGGCATGAACTCCTTGCGCCAGCGCTTGGGCAGGTTTTTGAGCAGGTGCCCCACCTTCTCGCGGATCATTCCCGGCACCAGCCACTCGAAGGGGCTCGAATCCAGCGCCGCGAGCATGTGCACCGGCACCCGCACGGTGACGCCGTCGGCCTTGTGGCCGAGCTGGAAGTGATATTCCAGCGGCAGCGCCAGGCCGCCGTGGGTCCACTGGTCCGGGAACAGGTCGGCGTCGTTGCCCGCTCCCGCGGGGAGCACCGCCTCCGGGGTGAGCTGGAGCAGCCGGGGGTCGCCCTGGCGCGCGCCCTGGAACCATTTCTCGAAGCCGCGCACGTCGTGGACGGTGGCGGGCAGGCGCTGGTCGAAGAAGGCGAACAGGGCCTCCTCGTCCACCCCCACCTCGCGCGAGCGGGCCTTGGCGGCCTGCTGGTCCGCCTGCTCCAGCAGGGCGCGGTTGTGTTCCAGCAGTTCGGAAAGGGCCGGGGTGCGGGCGCGCAGGCGGGATGGCACCAGGGCCTGGCGGATGAACACCTCCCGCGCCGCCGCCGGGTCCACGGGGCCGAAGTTCACCGTGCGCGCCGGGCACAGCACCAGGCCATACAGGCTGGTGCGCTCCGTGGCCACCACCGCGCCGCGCTTCTCCTCCCAGCGGGGCTCCGCGTAATGGCGCTTGAGGCGCTCGCCGGCCATCTGCTCGATCCACTCCGGCGCCACCTCGGCGCCGGTGCGGGCGTAGAGGCGGCCGGTCTCCACCAGCTCCGCCGCCACCAGCCAGCGCGGCGGCTTCTTGGCCAGCCCCGAGCCGGGGAACAGGGTGAAGGCGGTGCCGCGCGCGCCCCGGTAGTCGCGCCGCTCGTCCTGCTCGCCCACGTTGCTCAAGCAGCCGGAAAGGAGCGCCTTGTGGATCGCCTCGTAGTCCGCCGGCTCCGTGTTCACGGCGATGCCCATCTCCTTGAGGCGGGCGCACAGCTCGCGGTGGACGTCGTGCCACTCGCGCAGGCGCAGGTAGGACAGGTAGCCGTCCTTGCACGCCTTGCGCAGCTTGGTCTGGGACAGGTGGCGGGAGTTCTCCTCGAAGAACCGCCACAGGTTGAGCAGCGCGACGAAGTCGGAGCGCGGGTCGGCGAAGCGGGCGTGGGCCTGGTCGGCCTTGGCCTGGTCGTCCATGGGGCGCTCGCGCGGGTCGGGCACGGAGAGAGCGGCTACCAGCACCAGAACCTCGGCCACGCACCCCAGCCCGTCCGCCGCCAGGATCATGCGCGCCAGGCGCGGGTCCACGTTGAAGGCGGCGATCTTGCGCCCCAGGGGGGTGATCTGACGCCAGGCATCCACCGCGCCCAGCTCCGTAAGCAGGGCGAAACCGTCGCCGATCTGGCGCCGGTCGGGCGGCTCCACGAAGGGGAACCCGGCGATGTCGCCCAGGTTCAGGGCGAGCATGCGCAGGATCACGGCGGCCAGGTTCGTTCTGCGGATCTCCGGCTCGGTGAACTCCGGGCGTTGCAGGAAATCGTCGGCGGAGTAGAGGCGCACGCAGATGCCGTCCGACAGCCGCCCGCAGCGCCCCTTGCGCTGGTTGGCGGAGGCCTGTGAAACCCTTTCCACGGGCAGACGCTGCACCTTGGCGCGGGTGCTGTAACGGCTGATCCTTGCCGTGCCGGGATCGATCACGTAGCGGATGCGCGGCACGGTGAGGGAGGTCTCCGCCACGTTGGTGGCCAGCACGATGCGCCGCCGGTCGCCGGGGTGGAACACGCGCTGCTGCTCGGCGGCGGACTGGCGGGCGAACAGGGGGAGTATCTCGGTGCCGTGGGGGTGGTGTTTTCGCAATGCCTCGGCGGCCTCCCGGATCTCCCGCTCGCCGGACAGGAACACCAGGATGTCGCCCCCCAGGCCGGGGGTGGACAGCTCGTCCACCGCCTGCACGATGCGGGTGCTCTGGTCCTCCGGGTGGTCCGGGTCCTCCGGCCGGTACCACACGTCCACCGGGTAGGTGCGGCCCGACACCTCGATGACCGGCGCATCGTCGAAATGGGCGGCGAAGCGCGCCGTGTCGATGGTGGCGGAGGTGATGACGACCCGCAGGTCCGGCCGTTTGGGCAGCAGGTTCTTGATGTAGCCCAGCAGGAAGTCGATGTTCAGGCTGCGCTCGTGGGCCTCGTCGATGATGAGCGTGTCGTAGGCGGTGAGCAGGGGGTCGGCCTGGGTTTCCGCCAGCAGGATGCCGTCGGTCATCACCTTCACGAAGGTGCGCCCTCCGGTGTGGTCGGAAAAGCGCACCTTGTAGCCCACCGCCTCGCCTACCACGCCGTGCAGCTCCTCGGCGATGCGCGTGGCCAGGCTGCGGGCGGCGATGCGGCGCGGCTGGGTGTGGCCGATCATGGCCCCGATGCCGCGCCCCGCATCCAGGCAGATCTTGGGGAGCTGGGTGGTCTTGCCGGAGCCGGTCTCGCCCGCCACCACCACCACCGGGTGGGCGCGGATGGCGGCGGCGATGGCGTCGCGCCGGGCGGACACGGGCAGGTCCGGGTATTCCGGCAGCGGCCGGTGTTCCGCGCGCCAGGCGCGCAGTTCCCGCGAGCGGGCCGCGTCGGCGGCCAGCCGCGCCAGGCCGTCCGCCGCCTGCCCCAAGGCGGCGCGCCGGTCCAGGGCCTTCAGGCGCCGGGCCAGGCGCGCCCGGTCGGCGTCCATCACCCCGTCGAGGGAAAGGGGCGGGTGCGGGCGGGTGTCGGCGGACATGAAAAAAATCGTATACGTTCCGGGCAGTGGATGGTGCAACCGGGCACTATGGTGGCATACAGTAGAAAAGAGGCCAAGCACGACCCGAGGGGGGCCGTGCCCGAGGATAAGGTGGCATGCGGGTGATTTTGTGTAATGCGGGGCGGGGCGGTCCGTTGGCCGGGGCCGGCTTGCAGGTGGATATGGAGGGGGTTGGCCGCTGCGTGGGCCTCGGGCGGGATCCGCTCGCGGCGGTGCCCGGTGATTCCGGAGCCGGTTGCTGATGCGCCTGCGCCGCGCCAAGGACCGGGGCGCCACCCGGTTCGACTGGCTGACCAGCCACCACAGCTTTGCGTTCGGCGACTACCACGACCCCCAGTGGCTCGGCTGGTCCGCCTTGCGGGTGCTCAACGACGACCACGTGGTGCCCGGCGGCGGTTTTGGCGCCCACGCCCACAAGAACATGGAGATCGTCACCTACGTGGTCTCCGGGGCCATCGCCCACCAGGACAGCATGGGCAACGAGACCCGCCTGAACGCCGGGGAGTTGCAGCGCATGAGCGCCGGCACCGGCATCACCCACAGCGAGTACAACGCCTCGCCGGAGGAGCCGCTGCACTTCTTCCAGATCTGGATCACGCCGGACTCCGACGGCACCGCGCCGGAATACGAGCAGACCCGCGTGGAACCGATCACCATCCAGGGCCACTTCCAGGCGGTGGTCACGCCGGACGGGCGCGGCCGTACCCTGTCCATCCACCAGGACGCCTTCATGTACCTGGCCCGGTTGCGCCCCGGCACCCTGGCCACCCGCACCATCGAGGCGGAGCGGGTGGGCTACCTGCACGTGATCTCGGGCCTGGTGCGGGTGGGGCGCAGCGTGCTGTCCGCCGGCGACGGCGCCTGCCTCACCGACGGTGGGGTAAGCGTGCGGGCGGTGTACGACGCCCACGTGATGCTGTTCGACCTGCCGTGAGGGAGACGCCATGCTGACCCTGCCCATCTACCAGGTGGATGCCTTCACCAGCCGCCCCTTCGCCGGCAACCCGGCGGCGGTCTGCCCCATCGACGGGGTGGGGCCGGTGGACGCCCACTGGATGCAGCAGGTGGCCGCCGAGATGAACCTGTCCGAGACCGCCTTCGTGCAGCGCCAGGGCGAGGGGTTCGCCCTGCGCTGGTTCACCCCCACCGTGGAGGTGGACCTGTGCGGCCACGCCACCCTGGCCACCGCCCACGTCCTGTGGGAGACGGGCCGCGCCCGGCCGGGCCACGACATCGTGTTTCACACCCGGAGCGGAGAATTGGGGGCGCGCATGGAGGGGGGCTGGATCTGGCTCGATTTTCCCGCCGACCCGCCCCAGCCGGTGCGCGCGCCGGACGGTTTGGCCGCCGCCCTGGGGGTCGAGCCGCTGCACGTGGGCAGGGGACGCTTCGACCTGCTGGTGGAGCTGCCCACCGCCCAGACCGTGCGCGAGCTGGCGCCGGACCTTTTGGCCCTCGGGCGCCTGCCGGTGCGGGGGGTGATCGTGACCGCCGCCGGCGACCGGGACGAGGGCGGGGAGATCGACTTCGTGTCGCGCTTCTTCGCCCCCGCCCTGGGCATCCCGGAGGACCCGGTGACCGGCTCCGCCCACTGCACCCTGGCGCCCTTCTGGCACGAGCGCACCGGCCTCCACGAGATGGTGGGCCACCAAGTCTCCAAGCGCGGCGGCACGGTGCGGGTGAGGAGCGGCCGCCGGGTGGCCCTGGGGGGCCAGGCGGTCACCGTGCTCACGGGTGAACTGCTGGCGCTCTAGGCCCGGAAAACCACCAGACAATAATTTCCGCCTCCCTCACGGGCCCGTTGACGGCGCCGTGGCGCAGGTCTACGATGCACGCCAGATAGGCAATCTGGGGTGATTTCCGTCCGTCCGTGCGCAGCGGGCGCCGGCGTTCTGGCTCGTCAACCGTGCTGCGCGGGGAGAGCGTGACCGATGTGGGGTTTCGGAAGGCATCTGGCGGCCGTGGCGGGCCTTTGCGGCGTGATGGGGACGGTTCCGGCCGCCGCCTCCGAGTGGGCGGAATGGGCGGCGCCGGTCAACTTCGCCAGCGTGGGCAGTTTCGGCAACGGCGAGACGGTCGTGCTGGCCGGTTATTTCGCCAGCGCCAACCCCCAGGTGGCCGCCGGCACCGCCTACACCATCAGCCCCATCGCACCGGGCATGGCGGACAATGGCAACCCGCCCTACGTCGGCGCAATCACCGGGCCGGTCTCCGGGGGGGGCACCATCAACGCCGACGATCCGATTTTCGCCATCGACGTCACCGGCTTCACGCTCGGGTCCGACACGGTGTTCGGTCTGGCGGACCTGAAGCAGGGCCGGCAATACCGCCTGGAGCTGCGCGACATCGCCCAGAACGTGCTGCCCCTCGACGGGGTGGTGGTGACCGGCTACAACAACACCTATCCCGCCAGCCTGCCCTCCTTCCCCGACCCGTTCGTGGCGGACTATGGCGCCGTGCTCGGGCCGATCACGGGCGCGATCGACGTGGACGGGGTGCACGACGCTGGCGGCTTTTACGATCAAACCGGCCTGACCACCTTCGGCAACCTGCCGCCGGAGACCGCGTACATCGCGCTCATCAGCCGCAGGTTCCAGAACGCGGAGGGCCTCCAGGTCTACTTTGGCGGCACGCCGGTGCCGGGGATGGTGGTGACGGACTCGATCGGCGTGGCCAGTGACCGCGACCTGCCGTTCGGCCCGGTGCCCGTGGGCACCGGGCAGCTTGCCACGGTGACCGTGACCAACCACACCACCGCCCCGGTGGCCGTGGCCATCAGCGGCAGCCCCCTGGCCCCGTTCGGCGTGGCCGACCCCCTGGACTGCACCGTGACCCTGGCGGCGGGCCAGGGGTGCACCGTCACCGTCACCTTCGATCCGGCGGCGGCGGGCGCCGCGAACGGGACGCTGACCTTTGACGCCGGCGGCACGCCGCTCACCGTCACCCTGTCCGGCAGCGGCACCCAGGCGGGCGACGCGGACCTGCATATCGGCATCCCCTCCCGTTCGGATCACGACGACGCGTCCGCCGGCAGCTACGTGACGCACTTCGCCTATCCGTTCCGCAACGACGGCCCGGCGGACGCGGTGGATACGTGGCTGGTGTTCGCCTATCTGAACCCGCTCGGCAACCCGCGCCTGGTTTCCGGCGATCCGGTGGCCGACCTGTTCACCTGCACCGACGAGGTCACGGTGCCGCGCATTCTCGACGTGGCGTACCAGCCGGTGCCGACCGACGGGGCGCGGGCGTTCGTCTGCGTCCTGCCGGCGACGGAATCCATCCCCTCCGGCGCCACCGCCACCATCACGGTGGCGTTCGACCGGGGAGGCCAGGTGGAGTGGCCGGAGGCCTACCTCGGCCCGGCCTACGACCCCAACGACCCGAACGCCGTGCAACGCAGCCCGGACCCGGATCTGGGTAACAACGCGGTCGCTCCGTTCGCCATTTCGACCCCCGGCGACACAGCGTATTATCCAGAGTGGTGCCCCATGCGCACCATCGCGGACGGCTCGCCGCTGGCGGGCCAGCTGAGCGGCCTGCGCGGCTTCCGGGACGACGTATTGATGTCCTTCGGCCCCGGCCGCGATTTTGTGGGGTGGTATTACGCCGTCAGCCCGTCCGCGTCCGCCTGGTTATGGGCGCACGAAGGGGTGCGGGTGGCGGCGCGGGTGGCGCTGGCCCCGGTGGTCTGGCTGTTCAACTACCCGCTGGCGGTGGGGCTGGCCCTGCTCGGGGCGATCGGGGCGATAGCCGGCGCCGGTTTCAGGCGCTAGGTCATTCGTCCGGGAATTCGGACGGGGTGCGGCCGATGGCCAGGATGGAGCAGCGCGGGCGCATCTCCAGGCCCAGGGCGCGGCCCTTGTCGAGCAGTTCCGGGCTGGCGGCGCCGGGATTGGCGTACACCGCCTTGATGCCCTTGGCCTTGAAGCCCTCCAGCATGTCGATGCCCACGGCGGGCGCCACGTACAGGTTGGCGATGGCCACCGGGCCGGGGATGTCGGCCACGGAGCGGTACACGGGCAGGCCCTCGACGCGGTCCTCCTTGGGGTGCACGGCGTACACGGTGTAACCCGCCTCGGCATAGGCGCGCACCGCCTTGTTGGCGAACCGGTCGCGGCGCGACGAGGCGCCGATGATGGCGATGGATTTTTCTGCCATGGGCTGCCTCCGTTGGGTTGGGGATGGCTGGGGTGACAAGGCCATTATACGGGGCCCGGCGCCGCCACGGGATGGGGATCAGGACGGCAGTTCGCCCGCCACCCGCAGGTAGATCTGGGTTTCGCCCCGGTCGCCCACGCCCTGCGCGACACCCAGGCGCAGGCTGACGGGCAAAAAGTAGCCCAGCGCCAGGTCGGCCCCGGTCTCGGCGCCGATTCCGACGCCCTGATCCCAGTCGCCGGCGCGGGCGCGCAGGCGGGCGCCCTCGGCGAACAGGTCGCCGTGCAGCGTTTCCCAGAACACGGGCACCGTGCCGAACCCCCGCTCCGGGTACCACAGGGGGAAGCGCCACGACAGGGCGGCGCGCGCCGCCCTGTCGCCCACAAAGGCCCGCTCCGGGTAGCCGCGCAGGGAGAACTCGCGGCCGAAGGCGTCCTCCGCCAGGCGTGGGGCGCCGCCGGCGTACACCACCATGTCGTCGCTGGCGATGGTGCCGCTCAGGCGGGTTGCCACCACCTGGTGGCGCTTCGGCAGGCCCCGGAAACCCTCCCAGTCCAGGGTGGTTGCGTGGCCCGTGGGCGGGTTGCCCCAGCCGGGGCCGGCGATCTCGCTGGTGAGGGCGACCCGCTGGCCGTCCACCGGGCTGATGCCGTAGCCGTAGCGCTGGGTGCCGTCGTGCCGCAGGCCCAGGCGCAGGAAGAAGGTGCTGTGCTGGAACGGGTAGAGGCACGCCGCCGGGCAGGCGGGGCGCAGTTCCGCGTACTGGGTGCCCACCAGCAGCCGCTGGCGGTGGTTGACGTGATTGACGGGGAACAGCAAATCCGCCACCAGGTCGCGCTCGATCAGCCAGCCGGCGGGCAGGCCCGTGGCCAGGTACGAGATGCGCGCCAGGTTGTTCTGCTCCACCGTCACGTCCAGGGTGGGGTAGAGCCGGTCGTAGCGGTAGGTGCCGTAAAACTCCTCCAGGTCGTGGTGGAAGTCCACGGCAAGCTGGGCGGCGTAGACGTGGTGCCCCAGCGGGTCGGCCCCGGCGGTGAAGGCGCCGTAGTAGTTGCGCGTCCCCTCGGTGTAGGCCACCGGGGTCCAGAAGCGCGGCAGCGCCGCCGGATAGGGGTGGTACGGCCCGGGGCCGGAGATGGCCACCTCCGGCGCCGGCGGCGTGGGCGCCGGGTCCGCCGGGGCGGGCGCGGCGGGCACCCACTGGCCGGGGTCGAAGGGGATACGGTACAGGTCGAGGCCGTCGGCGGAGAGGCCGCTGAACAGGATCCAGCCGCCCGCCACCTCCGGCGCCAGGGCGGCGCCGGCCACGTCGGTGATCTGGAACACGTCGCCGCTGGCGGCGTCCCACGCGAACAGGTTGAAGGTGCCGGTGCGGTCCGAGGAGAAGATCAGGTAGCGGCCGTTGGGGTCCCAGGCCGGGTCCGCGTCGCGGGCGGCATCGCGGGTGATCTGGCGCTGGGCGCCGCTGGCCATGTCCACCAGGTACAGGTCGCGCCGGCCGTGGCGGATGGCGGCCACCGCCAGGGTGTGGCCATCCGGCGCGATGCGCGGCGTGGCGTACACCGTGTCGTCGCCGGGCACCAGCAAGGGCTGTGGCGTGGCGAACGGGCCGTCCATGCGCACCAGGGCGGTGCCGTCGCCGATGCCGGCGGCCACCGCCACGATGGTGCCATCGGGCCCCACGTCCGGGTCGCGCAGGCGGCCGCCCTCGGTGAGGCGGGTGTGGCCGCCGGTGGTGGTGTCGAACAGGTACAGGTCGTTGAAGCGGCGGAAGGTGTGGGTGAACTCCGGCTGGGCCACGATGAGGCGGGTGGCGTCCAGCCAGGCCA
Source organism: Nitrospirota bacterium (assembly GCA_016212085.1). Lineage (GTDB taxonomy): Bacteria > Nitrospirota > JACRHL01 > JACRHL01 > JACRHL01 > JACRHL01. Next base: position 174,137 of record JACRHL010000006.1, read on the forward strand.
GCCCCCGGCCGCCGTTGCGCCAGGCCAGCTCGCGGGAGGGGGTGTCCGGCCCGGCCGCCGTGCCGCGCAGCAGGATGCGGGGGTGATCGTCCGGCGTGCTCTCGGAAAAGGCGATGGTGGCCCCGTCCGGCGCAACCCGCGCGCCGCCGGTGCCGTATCCGCCATGGGTGATCCGCTCCGGCACCGGGCCGCCGGGGGAGGCCGCCCAGGCGGCGCTGTGCGCCGTCAGGTCGGCCTGCCAGGCGTCCCACGCCTCGCGCAGGTGCAGCCCGCCGCCGACCTTCTGGAAGTTGCTGTCCACCAGGTAGGGGATGATGTTGTCGCTGTATCCCTCCACCAGGTCGGCCACGAAGCGGTCGCCGCGCCGCGCCGCCTGGTCCTGGAGGAAGGCCACGCCATACAGGTAGCGGCCGCTGCCGCCGGGCCAGCGGTGGATGGGGTGCGCGGCCAGGTCGTGGGGCAGCAGGCGGGCCTCCAGGGCCTGGGTGCGCAGCACGCCGCGCGCATAGGCGCCGCGCCCGCGTCCTCCGGCGGTGCCCGCCGTCTCCTCGTAGGTGGCCAGCCCCTCGACGAGCCACAGGGGGTTGAACAGGTTGGGGAACAGGAGCGGGTGGCGGCCGAGGATGGCGCGCAGCTCGCGGGGCAGGGCGCGGGCCTTGTCCAGGTGCAGGATGTGGGTGTACTCGTGGAGCAGCAGCAGGTAACGCCAGCTTTCCGGGTTCAGGTACAGGTCCGCGTCGCCGTCCGGCGCGGTGGCGTTGAGCACCACCGTGTTGTAGGGCAGGGGGGTGGCCATGCCGTTGGCGGCGTCGGTGGTGTCGGCCACCACCAGGTGGGTGCGGCCGCCGGGGCGCCAGTTCAGGCGCTCCGTCTGGCGCGCGTGCACCGCCTCGCCGATGCGGGCGAACTGGCGCGCGGCGGGCTCCAGCCCGTCGTGGTAGTGGACGTAAAAGTGCTCGGTGGTCAGGGTGTGCCAGGTGAGCCCCGGCGGATACAGGCTGGCGGCGGACGCGGGCCCCGCCAGGCACAGCAGCGCCAGGGTGGCCAGGGCGCGGAGGCGGGCGGGCGCCACCCGTCAGGCCGGTTCCAGCACGGCGCGCATGGGGCCGGTGCTGCGCTCCAGCAGGGGGTCGGCCCCGAAATCGTGGACCTGCTGCTGTTTCAGCTCGGCGCGTTCGAGGGTGGTGGTGATGAGGATGGTGCGGCCGGTCTCGTCCACCTCGCGGGCGTGGGCGTAGGCGGTGGTCGTGTCGTGGCCGAACACGGTGGTGACCATGCGCACCACATAGTCGTAGGTGTGGTCGTCGTCGTCCAGCAGGACCACGTGGTAGAGGCGGGCGAAGGCGGTGTCCGCCTGGTCCAGCACACCGGTTCCGGGCGCCTCCTGGGGCATGGGCCGGACCTCCGCCCTAGAAGCGTGTGCCGGTGGGGCGCTTGAGGAAGCACTCGTAGGGGTATTCCCCCTCCGGGCTGTGGACCACCGCCACCAGCTCCCAGCCGTCCTTGCCCATGAAATTCAGTTGGTTCGCCATTTGCACCTGGCTCAGGTGCTCCACCCGGTATTCCCAGGTCAGCGGCTTGTCGTTGAACATGGCCTATCCTTGAATGCGGAAGGGGGCGCGGCCCCGGGCGGCCCGGCCACCGGAAACAGCACGGTAGTCTACCCGCAACGGCCGGCCCGGGTCCAGCGGCGGGGGCGCGGGACGGGGCGGGCGGGGGCGAAAAAAACGTCATTAAAAATACAAAGTGGTATATTAGATGTCCATTGCGTATGCAAACGCCCGCGCCGCCCCATTGGGGGCCTTCCCTTGAAAAATCCCCCTTTTAAACGCCTTGCCTATTTGTTACAGTAGCGCGTTATCAACAACGCGGCGGCGCCGGGCGGCCCAGCAGGGTCCGCATGACGATGGCACGGTTCTTGATGAACGGCGGGGAGATCGCAATGCCGGATCCGCCATCCTCTCGCGCCGGGTGAAAGGCACCCTGGCGCGTGGTTGTGAAGCCGATTTTTTGTTTACCCAAGCAGAGTAAGGAGATTGGGGAGCATGACACCTCAAGACGTCATTCGTATGGCCGAGGAGAACGGGGCGAAGATCGTCGACTTCCGTTTTACCGACACCCGTGGCAAGTGGCAGCACGTCTCGGCCCCCATCAGCTCGCTGACCGAGGCGGCGTTCGAGGATGGTTACGGGTTCGACGGTTCCTCCATCGCAGGCTGGTGCGAGATCAACAACTCCGACATGGTCTACAAGCCGGATCCCAACACGGCCAAGATGGACCCGTTCACCGAGGTGCCCACCATCATCGTGAGCGCCGACATCTACGACCCCTACACCGGTAACGCGTACGAGAAGGACCCGCGCGGCATCGCCAAGAAGGCGGAGGCCTACCTGCAGTCCACCGGCTTCGCCGACACCGCCTACTTCGGCCCCGAGCCCGAGTTCTTCCTGTTCGACTCGGTGCGCTTCAAGTGCGACATGTCCGGCGCCATGTACAAGATCGACAGCGAGGAGGCCGCCTGGAACTCCGAGCGCGATTACGAGGGTGGCAACATGGGCCACCGCCCGGGCGTGAAGGGCGGCTACTTCCCGGTGCCGCCGGTGGACTCGTCCCAGGACATCCGCACCCAGATGCTGCTGGCCCTGGCCGACGCGGGCATCACCCCCGAGTGGCACCACCACGAGGTGGCCACCGCCAACCAGTGCGAGCTGGACTTCCAGTTCGACACCCTGCTGCGCACCGCCGACAACCTGCAAATGTTCAAGTACATCGTGCAGAACACCGCCCATCAGTACGGGCAGACCGCCACCTTCATGCCCAAGCCGATGGTGGGCGACAACGGCAGCGGCATGCACGTGCACCAGTCGCTGTGGAAGGGCGGCAAGCCGCTGTTCGCCGGTGACGGCCCGGCCGGCCTGTCGGAGATGGCGCTGTTCTACGTGGGCGGCGTCATCAAGCACGCCAAGGCGCTGAACGCCATCACCAACGCCTCCACCAACTCCTACAAGCGCCTGGTGCCGGGCTTCGAGGCGCCGGTGCTGCTGGCCTACTCGGGGCGCAACCGCTCCGCGTCGATCCGCATCCCCGCCGCCGGCAGCCCGAAGGGCCGCCGCCTGGAGGTGCGCTTCCCGGACTCCACCGCCAACCCCTACCTGGCCTTCGCGGCCATGATGATGGCGGGTCTGGACGGCATCGAGAACAAGATCCACCCGGGCCAGCCCATGGACAAGAACCTCTACGACCTGCCCGCCGAGGAGCTGAAGGGCGTGCCGACGGTGGCCTCCAGCCTGACCGAGGCGCTGAACGCCCTGGAGGCGGACCACGACTTCCTGAAGAAGGGCGGCGTGTTCACCCAGGATACCCTCGAGTCCTACGTCGCGCTGAAGCGCGAGGAGGTGACCCGTCTCGACATGACCCCGCACCCGGTCGAGTTCGAGATGTACTACTCGGTGTAAGCCGGTTCCGGCTTGTGCCATCCGGGGGCCACGGGAAACCGTGGCCCCCTTTTTTGTATCCTTCCCCCATGCGCATCACCGTTTTTGCCCCCGCCAAGCTGAACCTGTACCTGAAGGTGCTGGGCCGGCGGCCGGACGGCTTTCACGCCCTGGACTCCCTGTTCCATGTGATCGGCCTGGCCGACACCCTCACCATCGAGGAGCGGCCGGCGGGGGTGGATTTCTCCTGCTCCAACCCGGCCCTGGCGGGGCCGGACAACCTGGCGGCGCGGGCGGCGGCCATCATGATCCGGGAGGCGGGGGGCGGCGGCGTGCGCCTGCACCTGGACAAGCGCATCCCCGCCGGCGCCGGCCTGGGCGGCGGCAGCAGCGACGCGGCGGCGGTGCTCACCGGCCTGAACCGCCTGTGGCGCCTGGGCCTTGCGCCGGAGCGGCTGGCGGCGCTGGGCGCCGAGCTGGGGAGCGACGTGCCGTTTTTCGTGTACGGCGGCTGCGCCCGCGTGACCGGCCGGGGCGAGGTGATCCAGCCGCTGACGGACCCGCTGGACGGCTGGTGCGTGCTGATCCACCCCGGTTGCCACCTGGATACCGGCCGGGTTTTTCGCGCCTGGGCGGCGGAAACGGGGGGGCATGTATTGACAGAAGGCCTCCCCGAACCAATAATTACCACGGCCGATGCGACGTGCCGGGACCGCGCTTGGGCGGAGCTGGGCAACGACTTGCAGGGGGCCGCCTGCCGGCTGGCGCCGGAGATCGGCTTGGCGCTGGACGCGCTGCGGAAGGCGGGCGGCGCGCGGGCGCGCATGTCGGGGAGTGGCAGCGCCGTCTTCTGCATCACGGCGGACCACGCATCGGCGGCCGCCATCGGACAACGGCTTCAAGTTCCGGACCGCTGGCGCGTGTGGGTGGTTCCCCTGGTGTGTGACCCCGCCCTGTCGGGGGAACCGACAGCAGGCCAAGCATGTGACCATTGGGGCGTCGACAAGCGGTAAGTCACCAGTTTTTGGTACTGGCATTCCCAGGTTCGAATCCTGGCGCCCCAGCCATCACGCAGCAAGGCGCCTTGGCAGTGTGTTCTCCTCCGCGGTGGCGGACGGTAATGGTTCCAATCAGGCCGCGGGGCAAGCCCCGCGGCGCATGGATATAAGAGGTACGGTGTTCGACGACATTCGGGTATTCAGCGGCAACGCCAACCGCCCCCTCGCCGAGGAGGTGTGCCGGTTCCTGGGCATCCCCATGGGCGAGGCGACCGTGTCGACCTTTTCCGACGGCGAGATCCTGGTCCAGATCGACGAGAATGTGCGCGGCAAGGACGTGTTCCTGATCCAGCCCCTCTCCCATCCGGTGAACAACCACCTGATGGAGATGCTGATCATGATCGACGCGCTGCGCCGCTCCAGCGCCAAGCGCATCACCGCCGTGATCCCCTACTTCGGCTACGCCCGGCAGGACCGCAAGAGCGCCCCGCGCGTGCCCATCACCGCCAAGCTGGTGGCCGACCTGATCACCGTCGCCGGCACCAGCCGCGTGCTCACCCTCGACCTGCACGCCGGCCAGATCCAGGGCTTCTTCAACATCCCGGTGGATCATCTGTACGCCAAGCCGGTGCTGCTGGAATACCTGAACACCAAGGAATTCAACAACCTGGTGGTGGTGTCGCCGGACGCGGGCGGCACCGAGCGCGCCCGTGCCTTCGCCAAGAAGCTGAACGCCTCGCTGGCCATCATCGACAAGCGCCGCGAGTCGCCCAACAAGGCGCAGCTCATGAACATCATCGGCGACGTGGCCGGCCACGACGTGCTGCTGCTGGACGACATGATCGATACCGGCGGCACCATCGTGCAGGCGGCCCAGGCCCTCAAGGAGCGCGGCGCCCTCAAGGTGTACGGCGCCTGCACCCATCCGGTGCTGTCGGGCCCGGCGGTGGACCGGCTCAAGACCTCGGCGTTCGACGAGCTCATCCTCACCGACACCATCCCGCTGGGCGACAAGGCCGAGCGGTACGACCGCTTCACGGTGCTGTCCGTGGCGGGCCTGCTGGGCCAGGCGGTGGCTAGGGTGCATACCGAGGAGTCGATCAGCAGTCTGTTCGTTTAAGCGCCGGCCCGGTTTCCGGCGGCATCGTTTTTTCGTTTAGGGAGGTTGTTCCATGTCGGCGTTTGCGCTGAAGGCGACGGTTCGTGAGGGGAATGGCAAGGGGGCGGCCCGTCGGCTGCGCCGCCAGGGGCAGGTGCCCGCGGTGCTGTACGGGGTGGGCGAGCCCACCCATCTGGCGCTCAACCTGCGGGAGCTGAGCCGCATCACCCATTCCCACGGCGGCGACCACGCGGTGCTGGACCTGGATGTGGCCGGGCTGGGCAAGCGGCTCGCGGTGATCTGCGACCGCCAGCTCGACAACGTCACCGGCGTCGTACTGCACTGCGACCTGCTGGAGGTCCAGAAGGGCCACCAGATCCGGGTGACCGTGGGCATCGAGATTGTTGGCGAGACGCCGCTGGGCGTGCGCGAGCAGGGCATCCTGCAACAGCAGCTGCACGAGGTGGCGATCGACTGCCTGCCCGACGCCATCCCCGAGGCCATCCTGGTGGACGCCGCGCACCTCAAGGTGGGCGATTCGCTGCACGTGGGCGATGTGAAGCTGCCCAAGGGCGTGAGCATCCACGCCGCGGCGGATACCACCATCTGCACCGTGCTGGCGCCGAAGCTGAAGGACACCGAGACCACGGCCGCGCCGGCGGAGGGCGCGGTGCCGGCCGAGGGCGAAACGCCCGCCGCCTGACGGCGACGGACCTTAAGCGGTGATGGTGATTCTGGGGCTCGGCAATCCGGGCCCCCGTTATGCCGGTACCCGGCACAACGTCGGGTACCTGGTCGTGGAGCGCCTGGCGGAACGCTGGCACGTGGCGGTGACCGACCGCAAGCCCACCTATGCGGGGGGGCGCGGCCTGGTGACCGGCTGTGACTGCTACCTGGCCATCGGCCTCACCTTCATGAACCTGACCGGCCGGGCGGTGAGCGACCTGGCCAACAAGATGGGGCGGCAGGCGGCCAACCTGGTGGTCGTCCAGGACGACATCGACCTGCCGCCCGGCAAGGTGCGCCTCAAGAGCGGTGGCGGCGACGGCGGCCACCGGGGCGTGCGCTCCATCATCGCCACCCTGGGCGCCAAGGATTTTGTGCGTGTCAAGGTGGGGGTGGGGCGCCCGCCGGACGACCGCATCGACGTGGCCGACTTCGTGCTGCAACGCTTCACCCCCGAGGAAAAACCGCTGGTGGACCAGGGGGTGGAGCGCGCCGCCGATGCGGTCGAGGTGTTGCTCCGGGATGGGCTGTTGGCCGCCCAGACACGAATTCACGGCCAGGGCTAGGAAGCCCCCCGGGATCGGCCTTTTTGAACAACTGATCGTTACGGTTCGAATGGCACTCAACTGCGGTATCGTGGGTCTGCCCAACGTGGGCAAATCCACCATCTTCAACGCCATGACGGCGGCGGGCGCCGAGAGCGCCAACTACCCGTTCTGCACCATCGACCCCAACGTGGGCATCGTGGCGTTGAACGACCCGCGCCTGCTCACGCTGCAAAAGGCCTTCGGCTCCAAGCGCATGGTGCCGGCCACGGTGGAGTTCGTGGACATCGCGGGCCTGGTGGCGGGCGCCAGCAAGGGCGAGGGGCTGGGCAACCAGTTCCTGGGCCACATCCGCGAGACCGACGCCATCCTGCACGTGGTACGCTGTTTCGAGGACACCCAGGTGATCCACGTGGAAGGCAGCGTGGACCCCACCCGCGACATCGCCACCATTGACCTGGAACTGATTCTGGCCGATATGGACTCGTTGACCCGGCGCAAGTCGCGGGTCGAGAAGAAGGCGCGCTCCGGCGAGAAGGACGCCAAGGCCGACCTGGCGGCCACAGAGAAGGTGCTGGCGCTGCTGGAGGCCGGCGAGCCGGCGCGCAAGGCCGACCTGACCGACGACGAGCGGGCGATCCTGAAGGATGCCCACCTGATCACCCTCAAGCCCGTGCTGTTTGTGGCCAACGTGGCGGAGGACATGTTGGGCAAGCCCAACCCCCTGGTGGAACAGGTGGAGCGGATCGCCAAGGAGCAGGGCGCCCAGGTGGTGGCCATCAGCGGCGCCATCGAAAGCGAGCTGGCCACGCTGGACGCGGCCGACCGGCAGGATTACCTGGCCGACCTGGGCGTGGAGGAGGCGGGCCTGGACCGCCTCGCCCATGCGGCATACGCCCTGTTGGGCAGGATTACGTATTTCACCGCCGGCCCGCAGGAGGCCCGCGCCTGGACCGTCCGCAAGGGGACCCTGGCGCCCGCCGCGGCGGCGGAGATTCATTCCGATATCGAGCGCGGCTTCATCCGAGCCGAGGTGGCCGCGTTCGAGGACGTGGCGGCGATCGGCCCCTGGCAGCCCCTGAAGGACGCCGGCAAGGTGCGGTTGGAGGGCAAGGACTATGTGGTCCAGGATGGCGACGTCATCTACTTCCGGTTCAACGTGTAAGGACACAAGATCATGAGTGAGCAAGGCTGATGGCCGGCGAAAACGGCAGGGGGAAGGGGCGTGGCCGAGGCCGCAAGGGTGGCGGAGGCGGGGGAGGAGGAGGCGGGGGCGGCGGGGGCCGTCCCCGGGGGCGCGGTGGCGCCCAGGCCGGCCAGGGCAAGCGCCACAAACCCCACGCGGCCACCCTCGCCCCCAAGAAGGGCAAGGCGTTCTCCACGCCCTACGCGGTGCCCGAGGCGGGTGCCGTCAGCCCGTTCGACGTATTCTGCGCCTTCTACCTGGGCATCCTGCCCGATGGCAGCTACCGCCACGGCGACACCCCCAACCTGGTGGAGATCGCCCGCCGCCTGGGCCGCCAGGGCCACGAGCTGAAGGCCATGCTGGCCGCCTACCACATGGAACCGGAAACGGTGGACGCGAGCGACTTCGACCTCTCCCTGGCCCGGCTCGACATCCAGGTGGCCCCGGAGGGGATCGACCGGCGTGAGCTGGCGCGCGGCCTGTACGACGAGTTCATGGAGCTGCACCCGGAGGTGGCCGAGGCGGATCAGCGCTTCGCCAGCGGCGCGATCGTGCTGACGTCCGAGCCGGCGCGGGAGCCGGCGCGCGACGCGGGGGCCCCGGTGGAAGCCACGCCACGGCGGCGCAGCCGCGGCCGGGGCCGTGCCCGGCGGGACGAGGGCGACAGCGGCGCCAGTGGCAATGGCGCCGGTGGCGCCGTGGCGGTGGAGACCGAGGCGCCCGCCGAGGCGGCGCCCGAAACGGGCGATGAGCCCGCCGACGTGCCCACGGATGAGACGGTCGAGGTGGCGGTGGGCGCTGGCCCGGACGATGCGTCGGAACGGCCGATGCGGCGCATTCGCCGCTCGCCGGTGCGGCGCGGCGGCTGAGCGGCCGCACGGCCGATCCAGGTGGTCGGCCAACCCCTTGCACCATGAATCCGGTCGTCCAACAGGAGGTCACCGGCTGCGCCATCGCCATCGCCGCCACCATTGCCGGGATTTCCTATCCGCAGGCGAAACGGGTTGCGAACCACATGGGCATCCACGCGGACAATCCGGCCTTGTGGTCGGAGACCGGCCCCGTTCGCAGGCTGCTGGAGCGCTTGGGGATAGGGACTGATCCGGTCGAACGGCCTTTCTCCGGCTGGGAGGCGCTGCCGGATTGTGCGATCTTGGCGACCAAGTGGCATATCTGGCGCGGAAGGCCCCATTGGCACTGGGTGGTCTTCGTCCGCGAGGCGGGACGGGCATACGTTCTGGATTCCAAAAAGGAACTGAAAACCCAGGTCAGAACCGATTTCGGCCGGATAAAACCAAGGTGGTATATCCCGGTACGACCTTAAACGCCAGGGCGGCACCGCAGGACACAAAAAAGGGGCATCCCGACCGGGATGCCCCTTTTTTACATCCGTATCGGTGCCGGACTTAGCCCCAGACCTCCTCGGGCATCAGCAGGCGCTCCACCGGCTTGCCGTCGACGATGTGCGACTGCACGATCTCCGGCACGTCGGCGGCGGTCACGCCCCGGTACCAGGTGCCCTCGGGATAGACGATCACGATGGGGCCCATGCCGCACGGGCCGATGCACTGGGTGCCGGTAACGATGGCCTTCTGGAACAGGCCCTTGCTCTCGATCTCCATCATGAAGCTCATGAGCAGCTCGGGAGAGCGCTTCTCGCCGCAGGAACCGCGCGGGTGGCCGGGCGGGCGGCTGTTGGTGCAGACGAGGATGTGACGGCTCGGCTTGGGCATGAAAAACTCCTAAAGGTACGATGCGGACGGCGGCCTTGGCGCCCGGCGCGGGTTCCCACGGACGCCACCGGCCATCGGTTATCTGGATGCCCCGTGGGGCTTCACGTGCAATGACAAAAATCATAAGGGGCCCCGTTTCGACTGGTCAACGGGAAAGACACGGCGCGCCCCGGTGGGGCACGCTCCCGGCGCCTTGGTCCACCGGGGGCAAACCGGGCGTGGACCGGGAAAAGGGGGCGGGCCTATAATGAAGCGGTGCAACCCCTAAAGGTGACCTCCCATATGCCGTGGCGGCTCGCGTGAGCGCCCCCCGCGTGGGCCTGTTCGCCGTGGCGCCGGAGCGCGTCAACGGGCGCGCCCTGGCCATGCTGCGCAGCCTGCGCGGCGCGGGCTACCGGGTTACCCTGTTTTCCACCCCGGAGGGTGCCAGGCTGGCGCCGGAGGGGGTCGAGGCGGAGGCGTGCCTGGCGGTGAACGGGCAGGGTGGCCAGGAGCGGGTCCGGCTTGCCCAGGTGCCCGACCTGTCCGGGTTCGACGTGCTCCAGGTGGCGGGCCGGGGCCTGTTCGCCGAGGTGGCGCGCCACGCGCCGGAGACCGCCAGGCTGATCTACGACGTGCCGTGCGCCGAGGGGCCGTCCGCCGCCCGGCCCGGCGACGGCATCGCCGCCCGCGGGCTGGGCTGGCTGGCGGGCCTGCGCACCAGCGTGGGGGCCTGGCGCAGCGCGCCCGCCATCGACGCGGTGGTGTGCCCCAGCTACGTGTTCGGCGAGTACCTGCAACGGGAACTGAAGCTCGGGGCGGTGCCGGTGGTGCCCATCTATCCCGCCCTGCCGCTGGTGGAGGCGGTGACGCCGGACCCCACCTATTGGGGCCGCAAGGGGCGTCCGGCGGTGGTGGTGCTGGGGGGGGATTTCGCGGCGGCGGAGCCCGCCGTGCGCGGCGTGGGGCGGCTGCGCGACGTGGATCTGGTGATCGTCAACGGCCATGGCGACTGGGAGGCCCTGGAGCGGGTGGCGTCGGAGTTTCCGCGCATGGCCGGCCGGCTGCACCGCATCGGCGTGCCGGAGGACGCCCTGCTGGGCACGCTGGTGAACTTCCGCGTGGGTCTGGTGCTGCCCACCGACACCTCGCAGCAGGCCCTGTACGACATCCCGCCGGCCCTGTTCACCCTGGTCATGGCCGGACTGCCCGTGGTGGCCAGCGACCTGCCGGGCATCGAGCGGCTGGTGGCGGCCCATAACTTCGGCCTGCTGGCCAATCCCGGCGATTTCGAGCAGGTGGCCGACCAGGTGGGCCGAACCCTGAACGACGTGGCCGCCTACGAGCGGCTGCGCCACAACGTGGACGTGGTGCGCCGCCAGCGCTACGCTTGGGAGGTGCAAGAGAAGCGCTTGTTGGCCCTTTACGCCCAGCTCGCCGGTGCGGCCGTTCCGCGCCGCGCCGCGGTATAAGGGGGAACGGTGCATTTTGCGGACAGGGCAACGACCCGTATGGTACCCTGTGCGCCGGATTCCCCCCACGGCAACAATGCACGGACCCTGAAAGGGCGCCCTCCCCTTACCCCGCATCGGAACGTTTGATGGCCGAGCCGATTGGCACCAATCTCCCCCCGTTGAAGATCGGCCGCCATGTGGCGCGGCTGCCGATCATCCAGGGTGGCATGGGCATCAAGGTGTCCGGCGCCCGGCTTGCCGGGGCGGTGGCCAGGGAGGGGGCCGTGGGCGTCATCGCCGCGGTGGCCCTGGGCCTCTCGTCGCCGTATTACAAGAAGAAGAGCGACTACTTCAACGCCAACAAGCTGGCCCTGGCGGACGAGATCGCCATGGCCCGCCAGACGGCGCCCGACGGCATCATCGGCGTCAACTGCATGGTGGCCATCACCGACCACGAGGCCATGGTGCGCACGGCGGCGGAAAACGGCGCCGACCTCATCATCTCCGGCGCCGGCCTGCCCCTCAACCTGCCCGTCTACACCCGCGACCACCCCGATTGCGCCTTGCTGCCCATCGTCTCGTCCGAAAAGGCGGCGCGCCTCATCTGCCGGCGCTGGGAACACACCCACGGCCGCCTGCCCGACGCGCTGGTGGTGGAAGACCCCAACACCGCCGGCGGCCACCTGGGCGTGCGGCGCCAGGAGCTGGGCAACCCGGATTACGACCTGGAGCGGGTGGTTCCCGAGATCGTCGCCTACCTGGCGGAGGAGGGGTTCGACATCCCCGTGCTGAGCGCCGGCGGCATCTGGGACCGGAGCGACATCGACCACCAGTTCGCCCTGGGGGCGCGGGGCGTGCAAATGGCCACCCGCTTCATCTGCACCCACGAGTGCGACGCGGACGACGCCTTCAAGGCCCAGTACCTCAAGCGCAAGCCGAGCGACGTGGTGATCGTGGACAGCCCGGCCGGGCTGCCGGGGCGGGCCGTGTCCTCCGCCTTCGTGGAGCGCCTGCACGGCCACGGCAAGGTGGAGATGCAGTGCTTCGCCAACTGCCTGCGCAAGTGCATCTGCCGCGACGAGAAGGAAACCTTCTGCATCGCCCACGCCCTCAACCAGGCCCAGCACGGCAACGTGCAGGACGGCCTGTTCTTCACCGGCACCAACCTGTACCGGTCGGAACAGATCGTTTCGGTGCACGAAATCCTCACGGAGCTGTGCGCCCCGCGCGGCTGACGACTTGAATCCGAAAAATCCGGGGCGCCAGGGCTAGCGCCCGGCGCCGGCGCGGGCCGTGTGCTGGCCGACGGTGCCCAGCAGGGTGTTCACCACCTCGATATGATAGCTCCGCCCGGCGTGGCCGCGCAGCTCCTCCGCCGCCATCTCCGGCGGCAGCGGGTCGCGGTAGGGGCGTGGCGCCAGCATGGCGCCCCAGCTGGTGACCGCCGCGACTACATAGGCCGCCAGGCTCACCTCGCCCTCGGCACGGCCACGGGGATAGCCGCGCCCGTCCCAGCGTTCCCGGTGGTTGGCCACCAGGGTGGCGGCGGCGGCGAGGGACCCGCCCCGCGCCAGGCGCTCCGCGCCCAGGGTGACGTAGGGGCGCACCTGATCCCATTCCGCCTCGGTGAGGGGGCCGGGCTTGGCCAGCAGGGCGGGGGGAACGAACGCCTTGCCCAGGTCGTGGCACAGCACCGCCACGTGCACCGCGTGCTGGGTGGCGCTGTCGCAGCCCAGGGAACGCGCCACGTCGGCGCCCAGCCGCGCCAGCTCCGAGCGCCGGGAGGCGCCGAAACCGGCCTCGGCGGGCACCAGGGCGGCGGCCAGGTCGGCCAGCGCCAGCAGGTCGGCGCCGGTCTTGTCGGAGCGGCGCAGGGCCTTGTCCTGGTTCAGGGCGATGGCCGCCTGCACCGCCAGCAGGTGGGCCAGCTTGCGCTCCTCGTCGCTGAAGGCCGGGTCGGCGGCGGGCCGTGCCAGCAGCAGCAAGCCGGTGGGCACCACGCCGGGCAGCCGCGTCAACAGGCACTCCATGCCGGCGATCACGGTGCCGGACAGCACGTCGTGCGGGTCGCCGGCGGCGGGGCGGGTGGAGGTATGGTTGAGGGCCGTCAGCGCCTGCTGAAGGTAGCTGGACAGGCGCGGCTGGTCCTCCGGCGGAAAGCCGGAGGCCGCCGCCAGCTGGGGGCCGCCCGGGCCTTCCGGCACGGCGACGAAGCCCTGGGTGGCGCCGGTCTGCATGAGGGCGATCTCGAGGGCGGCGTTCAGGGTGCGGCCGAACAGGGAGTCGTGATCCTGCGCCAGGATCTCCTCGCCCAGGCGGATCAGCGGCAGGTAGTGGTCGATCAGCAGCTGGTTGCGGGTGGCCGAGGCGTCCTCGATGGCCCGCTCCACGGACTGGAACAGCTCGTCGTAAAAGAACGGCTTGGTCAGGAAGCCGTGCACCCCCAGGTTGAGGGAGCGCAGCATGTTGTCCTGGGTGAGGAAACCGGTGATGACGATGGCCGGCAGGTCGGGCTGGGTGTGGCGCACCTGCTCGATGAGCGTCAGGCCGTCGATGCCGGGCAGGGTGATGTCCGCCACCAGCAGGTCCACCCGTTCCGATTGCAGGACGGCGAGGGCCGCCGGGGCGTCCTCGGCCACGGATACCCGGTAGCCGCGCTCCCCCAGCATTTCCTGGCAGATTTCACGGAACAACTCCTCGTCGTCCACGATCAGGATGTGCTTGCGCATGGTCTCTCCCCGTCGCAAAGCCTGAGTTGTGCGTGATGGTGCCGCCGCCCGCCGAAACAACGGCACTTCTTTTCAAGATACCAAAAAATAGCCAACAAGTTTAAGTGATCGCGAAAAGTTGATGAAAAAACCGGGGCCTCAGCCGTCCGCCAGCGCGGCGCCCACGGCGTCGGCGAACAGCATGCCCCGTGGCGTGGGGATCAGCCGTGCCCCTTCGCGCCGGATCAGCCCCTGGGTGGCCAGGCGGGTGATGGCGGGGGCCAGGCGGGCTTCCAGGTCGGTGCCGGTGGCGGCATGGATGGCGGCCAGGTCGGCCCCTTGGGCGGTGCGCATGGCGAACACGGCCAGGTCGTGGGCGCGCTGGCGCGGGGTGAGGGTCTCCAGGTCATCCGGGGCGGCGGCGGCCAGGTAGCCGTCCACCGGCGCCGGCCAGGCGCTGCGCGCGCCCCCCAGGCTGGAGGCGGCCCCGGCCCCCACCCCCAGCCAGTCGCCACCCCGCCAGTAGTTCTGGTTGTGGCGGCAGGCGAAGCCGGGCCGGGCGTGGTTGGATACCTCGTAGCGCGCGTAGCCCGCCTGTTCCAGGATGTCCGCCCCCAGGGCGTACAGGTCGGCGCAGGCGGCCTCGTCCGGCGGCGACGCCTTGCCCGCCGCCACCCGCTCGCCCAGCACCGTGCCCTCCTCGATGGTGAGGATGTAGGCGGAAACGTGCTCCGGCGCCAGGGCGATGGCCTGCTCCAGGTCCGCCTTCCAGCCATCGGCGGTCTGGCCGGGGAGGCCGAAGATCAGGTCCAGCGACAGGTTTGCAAAGCCCGCAGCCCGCGCCGCCGCCACGGCGGCATGGATGGCCGCCGGGTCGTGCCGCCGCCCCAGGGCGCGCAGGTTGTGGGGCGAAAAGCTCTGGGCGCCGATGCTGATGCGGTTCACGCCCAGCCCCAGGAGGGTTTCCGCCACCGGGGGGGTGACCGTTTCCGGGTTGGCCTCGCTGGTGATCTCCGCGTCGGCCGCCAGCTGGAAGTGTGCGCGCACGGCGCCCATGATGGCCGCCAGCAGCGGCGCGGCGAACAGGGTGGGGGTGCCGCCGCCCAGGTACAGGGTGTGGATGGGGCGGCCCGCCCAGGTCGGCCGGGCGGCGGCCAGGTCGGCGATCAGCTTGTGGGCGTAGCGCTCCGCGCCGCGGGCGGAATAGGGCGTGGCCGGGTTGCCACAATAGTGGCAGTGGGACAGGCAGTACGGCAGCGCCAGGTAGATGCCGGTCACCGCCACCCCCATCCGGCCAGCAGGGCGCGGGTGTGGGGGAGCGGGGGCGCGGGGTGGCGGCGCAGGTGCGCGCGCAGCAAGTCCAGGTCGTCCGGGCCGTCCACGTCGTGCCAGGGGGGGCCCAGGGCCACGTCCAGGTCGCCCTTGCGGGCCAGGGTGGCGTGCAGCGTGGCGCCGCTGCTCCAGGGGATGCCGGTGAACAGGCGCTCCCGCACCGCATCCCACCGCTCCAGGGCGGCGGGGGAGGCGCCCGCCAGGTAATAGCCGCCGTCGGTGGCGGGGTTGAACACCAGCGGGTGGCGCGCCAGCAGGTGCAACGCCGCGTCCAGATGGGCGCAAGGCAGGGTGGGCAGGTCGGTGCCGATGAGCAGGGCCGGGGCGCCGCTGGCGGCGACGCGGTCGCGCAGGGCACCCGCCATGCGTTCCCCCAGGCCGGCGCCCGACTGGGCCACCAGGGAGGCGCCGTGGGCGCGGCACAGGTCCGCCAGGAACGGCGTGGGAACGGGGTCCGGGTCGTGGGCGACGGTCACCCGGAAACCGGGCCGGGCGCACCACTCCGCCACCGCGTCCGCCACGAAGGCCCGGTACAGCTCACAGGCGCCGTCCGCCCCCAGGGCGGGGGCGAGGCGCGTCTTCACCCGGCCGGGCAGCGGCTCCCTGGCGAACAGGATGACCTCGGCCACGGCCGTCAGCGGTCGCTGCCGGAGTGGCCGATGGTGGTGATGTAGGCCACCAGGTGGCTGTCGGGCAGGGCCAGCAGGCGCGACACGGCGTCGTCGTAAAAGCCGCCGATGCCGGAGGCGCCCAGGCCCAGGGGCAGCGCGCCCAGGTTGAGGCGCTGGCCGATGTGCCCCGCGTCCAGGTGCAGGTAACGGTAGGCGCGGTCGCCGTAGCGCTGGATGGCCTCGTCCAGGTCGGCGGTGTGGATCACCAGGCAGGCGGCGTCGCCCCCCAGGTCCTGCCCCAGGCAGATGTGGCGGGCGGCGTCGCCCAGGTCGCCGGCGCGCATCAGGCGCAGTTCGTGGCGGCCCGGGGCGTAATAGTAGATGCCGGGCGCCAGGTCGCCGGAGCGGTTGACGATCAGGTAGCTGTCCAGCAGCGTCGGGTCGAACATCTGCCGCGACGGGGCGTTGCCCTGGCTCATCGGCAGGGTGGGCTGGTAGGCATAGGACAGGAGCGCCCCCAGCTCGGCGAGGGAGATGCCCGCGCGCGCGAACTGGCGGGCGGAACGGCGCGCCAGGATGGTGCGCTCCACGCCACCGTCGGCGCCGAAGTCGATGGGCTCGTGCTCCAGGGCGATCACCTCGTCCGCGTCCTCGAAGCCGTGGTCGCGGGTGTCGGGAAAGGCGCGGCGGGCGGTCACGCAGGTGTCGGGATCGGTCACGTAGCCGGCGCGGTGCAACTGGTGCAGCAGTGGGTCGTTGGGGTCCGGCGCCACGCCGTGGGAGGCGGGGGAGGGCAGGGCGGTTCCGCCGCCCGCCTGGTCCAGGTTCAGGGATTCCAGGCGCGGCAGGGCGGCGATGAGCAGGGCGCCCTCCTCCGTGTCGTCCACGAACAGCAGGTTGTTGATCGCCGCGTCCAGAAAGCCGCCGATGGGGAACACCCCATAGCCGCAGGTGGGGCCGATGACGGTGAGGTTGCCCAGCACGTGACCCGTGTCGAGCAGGGCGCGGCGATAGGCGCGGTCGCGGTAGCGCCAGGTCCCGCGTGACCAGCAGCCGGTGAACAGCAACGCCGCGTTGGCCTGCTCCAGGGCGCCATTGGCGCAGGTGGCGGCGCCCAGGCGGGCCCAGAAGCCGCCCTCCCACACGGGCGCCAGGGAGTGGTCGCGCACCTGGTAGTTGTAGATTCCGTCCGCCAGGTCGGGCAGGTTGCGCACCGCCAGGTAGATCTCGGTGGGATACAGGCCGCCGGCGGAGGGCGCGGCGCGGAAGTAGTGGTGCGTGCCGTGCTGCATGGGCATGATGCCGGTGACGCCGTTGGTGAAGAACAGCAGGCGCGAGAGGCCGTACAGGCCGGCCTCGGTGGCATCCGGCCGGGTGTCCGGCAGGGGGCCGCCGGTGAACGGGTGGCGGTCGAACGGCAAATAGCCGATCAGGTTCACCGCCTGTTCCGTGTGGTAGTCCTTGAACGGCTCCGGGGGGCCCGAGGTCAGCGGCGGCACGGCGAACTTGTCCATGTCGCCTTCCGCGTACTTGGTCTCCTCGTGGAAGCGCTCGCTGATGGTGGGGTTGCGCGCGGTCAACGGGCGGCCCCTACTTCACGCGGGTGCCGGGGGCCACGTCGGCGCTGGGGGTGAGCAGGCCCAGGGCCTCGGCGTCGCCCGCCGCCAGCACCATGCCGTTGGACTCCACCCCCATGAGCATGGCCGGGCGCAGGTTGGTCACCACCACGATGCGCCTGCCGACCATCTCCTCGGCCGTGTAGCTGCGGCCGATGCCGGCGACGATCTGGCGCACCTCGGTGCCGATATCCACCTGCAACCTAAGCAGCTTGTTGGACTTCTTGACCGGCTCCGCCTCCCGGACCACGCCCACCTGCAATTTCACCTTGGCGAAATCGTGGATGCTGATGAAGTCGTCGTCGGCCTGATGGGCTTCGGCGGCGGGCTGCGGAACGGCGTCGGTCACGGGGGTCTCCTTTGCGGGGGCGGGTTCGTGGGGGATGCTCCAGGTGGCGGGAATGGTGTCCGGGTCGATGCGCGGGCACAGGGGCGTGGCGGCGGGCAGCACCGCCCCCGCCGGCAGGCCGCCCCAGCGGGCGGCGGCGGCAAGGTCGATGGTGTCCGGGTCCACGGTCAGCCCCAGTTGCTCCCAGATGCGCCGGGCGGTGCCGGGCATCACCGGGTACAGGAACAGGGAGGCGACGCGCAGCGCCTCCAGGGCGGTATACAGCACGGCGCCCACGGCGCGGGTGTCGCCCGCCTTGGCCAGGTTCCACGGCGCCGCCTCGTGCACGAAGGCGTTGCCGGTGCCGATCACCTGGAACGCCGCCTCCAGCGCCTCGTCGAAGCGCAGGCCGTCGGCGGCGTGGGCGGGATCGGCCAGGGCCTTGTGGAACACGCCGGGCAGGGCGGCGCACAGCTCGCGGATGCGCACGGCCTCGGGCCGGTCGGTCACGCCGGGCACCTCCTCCGGCGCGGGCACCACGCCGCCCAGGTAGCGGTGCAGCATGGACACGGCGCGGTTGAGCAGGTTGCCCAGGTCGTTGGCCAGGTCCGTATTGGCGCGCTGCACCAGGCGGTCGATGGAAAAGTCGCCATCCTTGCCGAAGGGGATCTCGCGCAGCAGGAAGTAGCGCAGCGGGTCCACCCCGAAAAAGTCGGCCACCAGCCCCGGATCCACCACGTTGCCCTTGGACTTGGACATCTTCTCGCCGTCGATGGTCCACCAGCCGTGGCTGACGATCCGCTCCGGCAGGGGCAGCCCGGCGGACAACAGGAACGCGGGCCAGTACACCGCGTGGAAGCGCAGGATGTCCTTGCCGATGATATGGACCTGGGCGGGCCAGCGTCTTTCGAAGCCGGGCGCCGGGTAGCCGGTGGCGGTAAGGTAGTTGGTGAGGGCGTCCAGCCACACGTACACCGTGTGCGCCGGGTCGTCCGGCAGGGGGATGCCCCACCTCACGCCGGTGCGCGAGATGGACAGATCCCTCAGGCCCCCCTTCACGAACTGGTACACCTCGTTGTAGCGGCTTTTTGGGCTCACGAACTCCGGGTGCGCGTCCATGTGCGCAAGCAGGCGGTCGCCATAGGCGGAGAGGCGGAAGAAATAGCTCTGCTCCCGCACCTTGTCCACCGCCCGGCCGCAGTCCGGGCAGGCGCCGCCCTTGAGTTGCAGCTCGGTCCAGAACGACTCGCACGGCACGCAGTACCAGTCCTCGTAGGCGCCGGCGTAGATGTCGCCATTGGCCTTGAGGCGGGCGTACAGGTCGGCCACCGCCTGCTTGTGGCGCGCCTCGGTGGTGCGGATGAAGCCGTCGTTGGAAATGCCGAGCCGTTGCCACACGGCCTGGAAGCGGCCCGCCAGCCGGTCGGTCATGGCCTGGGGCGATTCGCCCTTGGCCTCCGCCGCTTTCTCGATCTTCTGGCCGTGCTCGTCGGTGCCGGTGAGGAAGAACACGTCGTCCCCCAGCATGCGCCGGTAGCGGGCCAGGGCGTCGGCCGCGATGGTGGTGTAGGCGTGGCCGATGTGGGGCACGTCGTTGACGTAGTAGATGGGCGTGGTGATGTAGAACGGGCGGCGCATGTCGGCTTGCAGGGCGGCTGGGGGCTGGGTGATCCGGTCTATGATACCGGCAATCAGGGGATCTGGACCAGCGCCGGTTGCCGGTCCGCCTCCTCATCGCCGGATTCGAAGGCCAGGCAGCACATGAGCTTGCCGCACGTGCCGGTGAGCTTGGAGTGGGCCACCCCCGGCGCCGACTTGCGCGCCTCCTGCGAGGTGACGCCGCGCGGCTTGCCCATGAAGCTGGAACAGCACAGGGTGCGCCCGCACGGGCCGATGCCGCACACGCGCCGGGCCTGCTCGCGGGCGGGCACCTGGCGCATCAGCACGTGGCAGTGGAAGCGCCCCCCCATGTCGCGCACCAGCTGGCGGAAGTCCACCCGCTGGTCGGCCACGAAATAGCAGGTGAGGTTGTTGCCCGACAGGTTGCCCTCCATGTCGGTCACGCGCATGTCCAGCCCCATGGCGTCGGCCCGCTCCTGGCAGAACACGCGGGCGTCACGCTCGCGCTGGCGCAGAAAGGCCACCCGGTCCATGTCCTCCGGGGTGGCCACGCGCAGCGCCGGGCCCCTGGGCCGCTGGCAGCACGACATCACCTCGGGCGGGTTGAAGGACGGCCCGGCGGTGGTGGCGTAGGTGATCATGCCGTCCACCTCCACCAGGACGGTGTCGCCCGCCTGCGTGGTGACACCGTCCGGCAGGGTGTGGCTGACCGGTTCGCCGATGTCGCGGATGAGCAGGCGGACGATCACCCCCCCGCCCTCCGGCGGGTGCGTGACGCGGGTTCGCGCGCCGCGGCGTGATGGGCGGGACCGGACACTTCAAGCGCTCCGGCGCCGTGCCTGCCTGAGCATGATCAACAGCTCCTCGATGGCGGTCTGGCGGTTGATGTTTCGGTCCAACAGGGCGGCCACCTCCTCCAGCCGCTGGGCGAAGCGCGGCGGGAACGATGCCGGAAACGCGGCCGCCCACGCGGCGGCGGCGGGGTCGGGCGCGGCGCCGTGGGCGGCGGCCAGGGCGCCGGAGGTCCACACCTGGGCCCACAACAGAAAGCGCCGGGTGCCGTCCAGGTCGCTCCCCCACGCCTCGGCGGCGGCGAGCAGCCCTTCCACCGATTGTAGGGCTTCCGGCTGCAAAACGCCAACGGCGGCGCGGTAATCGTCCACCAGCTCGACGCCGGAGAGGCCCATGGCCAACAGCGCGCCGGGGGCCCCCTGGGCGAGGCGCGAGACGGTTTCCAGATGGGCGGCCGCGATGCCGTTCCGCGCCAGCACGTGGGTGCACTCCGCATCCCCCAGGCGCCCGAAGCGCACCAACTGGCAGCGGGAGCGGATGGTGGGGAGCAGGGCCTCCACGGCATCGGCCACCAGGATCAACGTCCACCCCTTTCTGGGCTCCTCCAGGGTTTTCAGCAGGGCGTTGGCGGCGTGCTCGTGCATGGTTTCCGCCGGGCCCAGCACCACCACGCCGCGCTCCGGGCCGGTGGCGATCAGCTCGGTCATGGCGCGGATCTGGGTGATCTTGATCTGCGCGCCGTCCGGGGCGATGTCGAGCCGGTTGTAGGCGTTGCCGTGGGCGGCGCGCCCGCAGTCGGCGCAGGCGCCGCAGGGGCGCTGGCCGGGGCCGGAGCACAACAGGGCGCGGGCCAGCCGGTCGGCGGCGGTGGTCTTGCCCACACCGGGGGGGCCGGCGAACAGGTAGGCATGGGGCACCCGGCCGGCGGCCAGGGCGGTGGACAGGATGCGCAGCGGCCCCGGATGGCCGACGATGCCCTCGAAGGCATGATCGAAGGCCGGGGGCGCCGCGGCCGGTTCGTCCCCGAACAGCCCGCTCATGGCCGCGCCTCGGCACTGGGGGCGAGGCCCTCCGGCAGGCGGTTGCCGAAGCGGGCGCGCACCGCGTCCACGATGCGGGCGTGCACCGTGGCCACGTCGTCCGTGGCGTCGATGGGCACCACCCGGTCCGGCTCGGCCTTGGCGATCTGCCGGTAGCCGTCGCGCACCCGCAGGTGGAAGGCCTCCGCCTCGCGGTCCAGGCGGTTCGCCTCGCCACGGGCGGCCACCCGGGCCAGGCCGTCGGCCACCGGCAGGTCGAGCAGCAGGGTCAGCTCGGGGCGGAGGCCGTGGCCCCACCAGGCGAGGCGCGCCACCGCCTCCGGGTCCAGTTCGCGGCCAAAGCCCTGGTAGGCCACGGTGGCGTCGGCGAAGCGGTCGCACAGCACCCACCGGCCGGCGGCCAGGGCGGGCCGGACCAGCCGCGTCACGTGGTCGTGGCGGGCGGCCAGGTAGAGGAACAGCTCGCAGCGCGGGTCCACGCCGCCGTCCGTGTCGGCCAGCACCAGGGCGCGCAGCTTCTCGGCCAGCGGCGTGCCGCCCGGCTCGCGGGTGACCTGAACGGGGGCGCCGGCGGCCTGGAAGGCGCGCGACAGCAGATAGAGCTGGGTGCTCTTGCCGCTGCCCTCGACGCCCTCGAAGGTGATGAAGCCGGGCTGGGCAGACACGGGACTTACAGCAGGACGATGTGGTCGCTGGGCGAGGTGAGGAACTTCTGGCAGGTGAGCAGCACCACCTGGCGCTTGCGGGCGCAGTCCTGCAAGGCGCTGTAGACCAGGTCGCGGCGCTCCGCGTCGAGGGTCAGGAACGGCTCGTCGAGCACCATGGGGTAGTGGCCCTGGGGGTCGAGGGTCTCCACCATGGCGAGGTATTGGGCCAGGTAGATCAGGTCGGCCATGCCCGAGCCGGGGCTGGCGCCCACGTGGCGGCCGGGGTGCTCGCCGTGCAGGGTGGGGTAGTAGCTGCCGTTCACCTCGAGGGCGGTGAACTCGCCGGCGGTGAAATGGGCCAGAAACTCGCCGGCGCGGCGACAGTAGCGCTCGCGCTGGGGGTCCAGCGCCTCCCGGTAGGCGGGGTTGTCCACCAGGTGCGGCTCGATGGATATGTCGAGCCGGCCGGCGGGGGCGTGGCCGGCGCGGGGCGGGTGCAGGGCGGATTGCAGCGAGTCGCGCTCGCGCGCCAGCTGGGCGGCGTCGGCCCCGGCGGTGTGCAGCCGCGCGTGGGACTCCTGTACCCCGTGGATGCGCTGGTCCAGGGCCTCCAGCTCGGCCTCCACCGCGTCCGGCGTGTCACCGTCGAGGGCGGCCTCGAGGGCCCGCTCCAGCGCCGCCTCGCGCTCCACCAGGTGGCGCAGCCGGTCGCAGGCGGTAAAGGCCGCCCGGGGCGAGGCGAAGCCGGCCTGCTCCAGGTTGGCGAGCAGGTCGCGATAGCGGTCCTGGAGCGGCTTGTCGAGGGCGTCCATCTCCTGGCGCAGGCGCCGCATGGTGGCCAGGATGCGGCCCCGGCGGTTGCGCAGGGACAGGTCGCGGCTGATGGCCACCGCAAGCAGCACGCCGCCCAGGGTGCCAACCCCCATGACCGCCGGGTAGAGGCCGAACACCTGGAACAGCCCCCCCGTCGCGGCGGTGGTGAGCCAGCCCAGGTGGAAGGTGGGGCGGCGCAGCAAGGTGGTGCGGGGCACCGCCTCCAGCTCGTCCTCGCGGGTCACCAGGGTCTGGTCGAGGCGGACCCGCTGGGCGTGATGGGCGGCCTCGTCCTCCAGGTAGCGCACCAGTTCGTCGAGATCGTTGGCGGAGAGGGTCCCGGCGGCGGCCAGGGCAGCGCGCTTTTCCGCCAACTGGGCGCGCTCGCGGATGATGGCGCGGGTCTTGTCGCGCCGCTCCGCCAACAGGGCGCGGCGGGCGTAGCACTCCGCCAGCACGGTTTCGAGCTGGCGCGCCTGGTTGGCGGCGCCGCCCAGGGAGTCGAGCTGGCTGAGGCGCGCGTTCACCACCTCCAGCGCCCCGGCGCCGGCCAGGGCGGAGTTGGCGGCCATGGCCCGCTCCGCGTCCGCCGGGCTGCCTTCCTGACCGAGCGATTGCAGCGAGGGCAGCCAGCGGCTGCCGCCCAGGCAGAGGGGCCACAGGTTGGGCGCGTTGGCCGGATGCGGGTGCAGCGGATGCTGCCCCGCGGCGGTGGGGTCGAACGGCTTGAAGCTGCCGTCCGCCTCGCGCCGCGCCAGCTTGGAGCGGCCGTCGCCGAAGTGGTGCGCGAGGGAGAAGGTCTCGCCGTCCGCGTCGCGGAAGGTGAGGGCCGCCTGGCCCCACTCGGCCACGTCCTCCGCGCCGCGCTGGCGGCCGCCCATGAGCATGACGCGCAACACCTGCCAGAGGGTGGTCTTGCCGGACTGGTTGCCGCCATAGACCGTGTTCAGGCCGGAACTGAGCGGCACGCGCGTGAACTCGGTGAAGTTGCGCACGCCCTTGATGGCAAGTTCGAGAAAGGTCATCGCGGTCTGGGGCGTCCCGTGCCGTGAGGGGTGCGCGCGTTCAAGTACCCTCCGTTTGTGATCCGGTCCTATGGAAAGGGTAATGAATCGGCGCCCGGGCATCAAGCGCCGCGCACGCCACCCCGCCGTTCCCTTGAGATTGCGTGGCCCCCGCCGCTATCATGATATTCCCCCTGTGATGGCATGGGCGGGTTCCACGGCCTCTCTCGCTTCAGGTGAAAACGGGTCCCTTGCGCCTAAGGGTTCTGATCAAACGCTATTTCGTCACCGGCCTCCTGGTGACGTTGCCCATCGCCGGCACGTACTTCGTGCTGAGCGCCCTGCTGCGCGCCCTGGAGGGGGTGCTGGGCGAGCTGCTGCACACCCATCTGTCGGCCCATTACTACCCCGGCCTGGGCATCGCCGTGCTGCTGGTGGGCATCTTCCTGGTGGGGCTGCTCACCGCCAACGTGATCGGCCGCTGGTTCGTGCGCCTGTACGAGCGCGTCCTCAAGCGGCTGCCGGTGGTGCGCTCCATCTACTCGGCCATCAAGAGCGTGGTGCACACGGTCTCCATGCAGGGGCAGGAGAAGTTCAAGGGCGTGGTGCTGGCGGAGTTCCCCCGCCCCGGCATGTGGATGCTGGGGTTCGTGGTGGCCGACTCGGAGGGCGAGATCGCCACGCGGGTGGGTGAGCGGCCCCTCAGCCTGTTCGTGCCCACGTCGCCCAACCCCACCTCGGGCTTTCTGGTGTTCGTGCGGGAGGATGAGGTGACGTACCTGTCCATCTCCGTCGAGGAGGCCATGAAGGCCATCATGTCCGGCGGCATCTACTCCGCCGGCACCGGCGATACGGACGGCATCCCCGACCGGCTGCCCGAGGAGATCCGCTACGAGGTCGCCCGCGCCGAGGCCGAGCGGGCGCGCGAGGCGGCGGCCCAGGCGGCGCGCGAGGCGGAGAAAAAGCGCCTGGAGGCCGAGCGCCTGGCCGAGGCGGCGCGCCGCGCCGGGGCGGTGCGTGGCGACAACGGCCCGGAGGATGGCGGATGAGCGGTTTCGTGGCGCTGGTGTTGGCCGCCGGCAAGGGCACGCGCATGAAATCGGCCCTGCCCAAGGTGCTGCACCCGGTGTGCGGCCTGCCCATGGTGCACCACGTGGTGGCCTGCGCGGTGGCCGCCGGGGCGGACGCCACCCACGTGGTGATCGGCCACGGCGCCGACGCGGTGACGGAGTACCTCGGCGCCACGGATTTCGGCGCGCCGGTGGACACGGTGATCCAGGCGGAGCAGCTTGGCACCGGCCACGCGGTGCAGGTGTGCCGCCCGGCGCTGGACGGATGCGCAAGCCCGGTGCTGATCCTGAGCGGCGACGTGCCGCTGGTCACCCCGGAGATGGTGGCGGAGTTGGCCGCCACGCACGCCCAAGGCGGCGGCGGGCTGACCCTGGTGGCGGTGACCCTGGACGACCCCACCGGCTACGGCCGCGTGGTGCGCGACGGCGGCGCCCTCAGGCGCATCGTCGAGCAGAAGGACGCCACCCCCTCCGAGCGGGCCGTCCGCGAGGTGAACGCGGGCATCTACCTGGCCGACGCCGCGCTGCTGTTCCGCTGCCTGGAGCGCGTCTCCAACGACAACGCGCAAGGGGAGTACTACCTCACCGACATCGTGCGCGAGGCGCTGGCGGAGGGGGCCGCCGTGCACGTCCACCACGCCGCCAGCGCCGAGCTGGTGATGGGCGTCAACTCCCGCGCTCAGCTGGCCCAGGTGAGTGCCGCCATGCGTCGCCACATCGCGGCCAGGCTGATGGACGCGGGGGTGACCCTCATCGACCCGGACCACACCTATGTGGACGCGGGGGTGAGCGTCGGGCCCGACACGGTGATCCACCCCGGCGTCACCCTGTCCGGCCGCACCACCGTCGGCACCGGTTGCGAGATCTTCCCCGGCGCGCGGGTGGTGGATTCGGTCATCGGCGACCACGTGGTGGTCAAGGACGGCACGCTCATCACCCAGGCGCGGCTGGACGGCGGCAACACGGCGGGCCCCAACGCCCACCTGCGCCCCGGCGCGCACTTGCTGCCCGGCGCCAGGGTGGGCAACTACGTGGAGATCAAGAAGGCGGTCATCGGCGAGGGCTCCAAGGTGAATCACCTGTCCTACGTGGGCGACGCCACCGTGGGGGCGCGCGTGAACATCGGCGCCGGCACCATCACCTGCAACTACGACGGCGCCACCAAGTATCAGACCATCATCGAGGACGACGTGTTCATCGGCTCCGACAGCCAGCTCGTGGCCCCGGTGCGGGTGGGGGCGGGGGCCCTGGTGGCCGCCGGTTCCACCATCACCGGCGACGTGCCGGCCGGCGCCCTGGGCATCTCCCGTGCCGAACAGCGCAACGTGGAAGGCTGGGTGGCGCGCTGGAAGCGCAAGCGGGGCGGCAAGTAACCGTGGACGGCATGGACCATCGCGCGCCGCAGGGCGCCCTGTCGGGCCCATCCGTCAACCGGCTTGAGCGCGGCGACCGGGGCGCGCGGCCGGTTGATGGCAGTGCCCTCTCGTCCGGCCTCAACCCGGAGCAGGCGCGGGCGGTGGCCCATGGCGACGGGCCGCTCTTGATCCTGGCCGGGGCGGGCAGCGGCAAGACCCGCGTGCTCACCCATCGCATCGCCCACCTGATCGCCACCGGCCGGGCCACCCCGGCCGACATCCTCGCGGTCACCTTCACCAACAAGGCGGCCAGGGAGCTGCGCGAGCGCCTGGCCGCCACCATGGGCGAGCGGGTTTCCGCCCTGTGGGTGG
The DNA here is from genome assembly GCA_016212085.1 of Nitrospirota bacterium. Taxonomy (GTDB): domain Bacteria; phylum Nitrospirota; class JACRHL01; order JACRHL01; family JACRHL01; genus JACRHL01. The sequence goes on from JACRHL010000006.1 coordinate 200,599, forward strand.
GCACCTTCCACGCCATTTGCCTGCGCCTGCTGCGCCTGCACGGCACCGCCGACGGCGCGCGCGACTTTGGCGTGCTGGACGCCGGGCAGGCGCGCCAGGCGGTGGCGCGGGTGGCCCAGGGGCTGAACATCAATTCCGAGCTGTACCCCCACGCCGCCATCGCCGCCCGCATCAGCCGCCTCAAGAACGACCTGATCGACGCGGACGCCTGCTCCGCCCGGGCCGAGCCGTTCGGCATGGAGGCGCGGGTGGCCCAGGTGTACCCGGCCTACGAGGCCCACAAGCGCGCCCGCGGCGTGCGCGACTTCGACGACCTGCTGGTGGAGACGCACCGCCTGCTCGCCACCCGGCCGGAACTGGCCCAGGCCCTGGGCGAGCGCTTCCGCTACCTGTTCGTGGACGAGTTCCAGGACACCAACGTGGCCCAGTTCGCCATCCTCAAGGTGCTCGCAAGGCCCCACGGCAACCTGTGCGTGGTGGGCGACGACGACCAGTCCATCTACGCCTTCCGCGGCGCCAACGTGGGCAACATCCTGTCGTTCACCGACAGCTTCCCCGGCGCCGCCACCATCACCCTGGGCTGCAACTACCGCTCCACCGGCCACATCCTGAAGGCCGCCGGGGCGGTGATCGCCGGGAACACGGGCCGCCACGCCAAGGCGCTGTGGACCGGCAACCCGGATGGCGCCAAGCCAGCCCACCACCTGGCCGCCGACGAAACGGCCGAGATGCGCCACGTGGTCTCCCTGCTGCGCCGGGAGCGCGACGCGGGCCGCGCCTGGGCCCACATGGCGGTGCTGTTCCGCGCCAACTCCCAGGCGCGGGTGCTGGAGGAGGGCCTGTCCGCCGACCGGGTGCCCTACCGGGTGGTGGGCGGCATGCGCTTCTACCAGCGCAAGGAGGTGCGCGACCTGATGGCCTACCTGCGCCTGGCGGTGGGGGCCGGTGACGACGACGCGGCGCTGCGCGTGCTCAACAGCCCGCCGCGCGGCATCGGCGACGCCAACCGGGCGCGCATCGAGGATTTTGCCCGCACCCACGCCCTGTCCATCATCGACGCCCTGGCGCGCATGGTGGCGGAGAAGGCGCTCACCGGCGTGGCCCTCAAGGGTGCGGGCGAGCTGCTCACGGCGCTGGGCAAGCTGCGGGCCGGATCGGGCAGCGCCGCCGAGCTGCTGCAACGGGCGGTGGACGCCACCGGCTACCATGCCCAGGGGGTGGCGGAGTCGTTCCACGAGGCCCTGGCCCGGCGCGAGGTGGTGGCGGAGCTGATCGGCGCCGCCCAGGCCCACGGTGGCGACCCGTTGCGCTTTCTGGACGATCAGGCCCTGGCGGGCGACATGGGCGACGACGCGGGCGGCGACCAGGTGTCGCTGATGACCCTGCACGCGGCCAAGGGCCTGGAGTTCCCGGTGGTCATCATGGTGGGCATGGAGGAGGGGGTATTCCCCCACTCCCGCGCCCTGGACGACCCGGCGGCCATGGACGAGGAGCGCCGCCTGTGCTACGTCGGCATGACCCGCGCCCGCGAGCGGCTCTACCTGGTCTCGGCGCAAAGCCGGCGCCTGTTCGGCGACCCGCGGCGCAACCTGGTGTCGCGCTTCGTGGGGGCCATCCCGGCGGAGCACCTGGAATGCACCAGCGACCGCCCGGCCCCGGAGGCCTTGCCGCGCCCCCAGGGCTTCGCCCGCCGCCAGGAGGCGGACCCGCGCAACGCCGCCATCCGCAAGCACGCCCCCCTGGCGCCGCGCGCGGACGCGCGGGCGGGAAGCTACGCCCCCGGCGCCCAGGTGCGCCACGCCACCTTCGGCCTGGGCCAGGTGAAGTGCACGGAGGGCAGCGGTGACGGCGAGCGGGTGGTGGTGGCCTTCCCCGGCGTGGGGTTGAAGAAGCTTGCGGTGAAACAGGCAAACCTTGAGGTGATATCGTGACAATCCAACGGGACGAGGTGCTCAAAATAGCCCGGCTGGCGCGGCTGGAACTGACCGACGCGGAGCTGGCATCCCTGGGCGACGACCTGAACAAGATACTGGCCTACGTGGAGCAGCTCTCCGCCCTCGACACCACCGGCGTGCCCTCCCTGGAGCACGCCGCCGAGGCGGGTGACACCTGGCGCGACGACGTGAGCCGCCCCTCCCTGCCGCGCGAGCGGGGGCTGGCGGTGGCGCCCGCCGTGGCGGACGGATGCTTCCAGGTGCCCAAGATCATCGAATAAACCGTCGAATGGACCGTCGCACGCAGCGCCGCATTGACCCTTGCCGGGGCGTCCGCCCCGCCGGACCATAAAGGAACCTGATGGAACCGCATTCCTGGACCATTCACGAGGCCCGCGAACGCCTCGACAACGGCCGGATCACCGCCACCGGGCTGACCCGCTCCGTGCTGGCCCGCATCGAGGCCGTGGAGCCGCGCGTGGCCGCCTTCAACACCGTGTGCGCCGACATGGCCCTGGAGCAGGCGGCGGCGGCGGACCGGCGCCTGCAAGCGGGCGAGCGCGGCGGGCTGTTGGGCATCCCCCTGGCCCTCAAGGACAACATGATCACCCAGGGGGTGGCCACCACCTGCTCGTCGCGCATCCTGAAGAATTTCGTGCCGCCCGCCGACGGCGCCATGGCCGCGCGCTTCAAGGAGCAGGGCGCCATCAACCTGGGCAAGACCAACCTGGACGAGTTCGCCATGGGTTCCTCCACGGAGAACTCGGCGACGCAGATCACCAGGAACCCGTGGAACCTGGAACGCGCCCCCGGCGGCTCCTCCGGCGGCGCCGCCGCCTGCGTGGCGGCGGACATGGCCCTGGCGGCGCTGGGCTCCGACACCGGCGGCTCCATCCGCCAGCCCGCCGCCCTGTGCGGCGTGGTGGGGCTCAAGCCCACCTACGGCCGGGTGTCGCGCTACGGCCTGGTGGCGTTCGCCTCCAGCCTGGACCAGATCGGCCCCATCACCAAGGACGTGGCGGACGCCGCCATCGTGCTGGGCGCCATCGCCGGCCGCGACCCTCTCGACGCCACCAGCTCCGCGCGCCCGGTGCCCGACTACAGCCGGGGCCTCAAGGACGGCATCAAGGGCCTGCGCATCGGCGTGCCCAGGGAGTACTTCATCGACGGCATGGACGCCCCGGTGGCGGACGCGGTGCGCGCCGCCATCGACACCCTGAAGGGCCTGGGCGCCACGGTGAGGGAGATCTCCCTGCCGCACACCCGGTACGCGGTGGCCACCTATTACCTGGTGGCCACCGCCGAGGCCTCCTCCAACCTGGGGCGCTACGACGGCGTGCGCTACGGCCACCGCGCGATGGACGCCAGGGACTTGTTGGAGATGTACATGGCCACCCGCGACCAGGGCTTCGGGCCCGAGGTGAAGCGGCGCATCATGCTGGGCACCTATGCCCTGTCCGCCGGCTACTACGACGCCTATTACAAAAAGGCGCAGCAGGCGCGCACCCTGATCCTGAAGGATTTCACCGACGCCTTCGGGCAGGTGGACGTGATCGCCACCCCCACCTCGCCCACGGGCGCCTTCCGCCTGGGGGAGCGCACGGCGGACCCGTTGCAGATGTACCTGTCGGACATCTTCACCATCTCCATCAACCTGGCCGGGCTGCCCGGCATGTCGCAGCCCTGCGGGGTGGACGGCAACGGCATGCCGGTGGGGCTGCAACTCATCGGCAAGGCCTTCGACGAGGCCACCATGCTGCGCGCCGGCTGGGCCTTCGAGCAGGCGACGGCCTTCCACAAGGCTAAACCGTCGCTTTAGTATTTATTTGTAACACGCTGCGAATATTGGATTAATAGATGAAGTACGAAGTGGTCATCGGGCTGGAGGTCCACTGCCAGCTCTCCACCAACACCAAGATCTTCTGCGGCTGCGCCACCACCTTCGGCAACCCGCCCAACAGCCAGACCTGCCCCATCTGCCTGGGCCATCCGGGGGTGCTGCCGGTGCTCAACCGCAAGGTGGTGGAGTACGCGGTCATGGCGGGGCTGGCCACCCGCTCCACCATCAGCAGCCCCAACGTGTTCTCGCGCAAGCACTACTTCTATCCCGACCTGCCCAAGGGCTATCAGATCTCCCAGTTCGACAAGCCCATCTGCGAGCACGGCACCATCGAGATCGTGGTGGACGGCACCCCCAAGCGGATCGGCCTCACCCGCATCCACATGGAGGAGGACGCCGGCAAGAACCTCCACGAGGGCCTGGGCGACGTGAGCCACGTGGACCTGAACCGCGCCGGCGTGCCGCTCCTGGAGATGGTGTCCGAGCCCGACCTGCGCTCGCCGGAAGAGGCGGTGGCCTACCTCAAGAAGATCCGCACCCTGGTGATCTACCTGGGCATCTGCGACGCCAACATGGAGCAGGGCAACCTGCGCTGCGATGCCAACATCTCGCTCCGGCCCGTAGGGCGGGAGAAGTTCGGCACCAAGGTCGAGATGAAGAACATGAACTCGTTCCGCTTCCTCAAGCAGGCGCTGGAATACGAGATCAAGCGCCAGGCCAAGGTGCTCGACGAGGGCGGCACCATCGTCCAGGAAACCCGCCTGTGGGACACCAAGCGCGGCGTGACCGAATCCATGCGCAGCAAGGAGGAGGCCCACGACTACCGCTACATGCCCGAGCCCGACCTGCTGCCGGTGGTGGTGGAGCGGGCCTGGATCGACGCCATCCGCCAGAACATGCCCGAACTGCCGGACGCCAAGCGCGAGCGCTTCGTGGCCGATTTCGGCCTATCGGAGTACGACGCCGACGTGCTCACCGTCAGCCGCGAGCTGGCGGATTATTACGAGGCCGCCGTGGCCGCCTTTTCCGGCGACCCCAAGACCACCTGCAACTGGGTGATGGGCGAACTGGCCGCCAAGCTCAACGAAACGGGCACCCCCATCGAGCAGTGCCCCATGACCGCCGCGCAGCTGGCGGGCATCGTGCAGGCCATCCACAGCGGCGAGATTTCCGGCAAGATCGCCAAGACCGTGTTCGGCGAGATGTACGGCACCGGCAAGGACGCCGCCCAGGTGATCCGCGAGCAGGGGCTGGTGCAGGTGTCGGACAGCGGCGCCATCGACGCCATGATCCAGTCCGTCATGGCCGCCAACCCGGACAAGGTGGCCGACTACCGGGGCGGCAAGGACAAGCTGTTCGGCTTTTTCGTGGGGCAGGTGATGAAGGCCAGCCAGGGGCAGGCCAACCCGCAGATGGTCAACGAGCGGCTGAAGGCGCTGCTGGCCGGCTGACGCCCCGGCACGGACGGATGGAAAAGGCCGGGCCCCACCACAGGGTGCCCGGCCTTTTTGCATCGTGGCGGCTACCCGCCGGGAAAGAGCTGCCGGAAGCCGGCGCGGAACAGCAGGAACACACAGGTGAAGGCGACCAGGAGCACGATGACCGGCGCCACCCAGTCGCGCACGTTCCGGCCCCTGGGCGGCCCGGCGCCGGTCACCCGTCTCCGTTGGGCTGGCCCAGCGCCGGATCGGTGTATTCGTACACCTTGTTGGCCCAGTTGCGCAGCACCCACTGCTCGCCCATCTGGCCGATGACGTAGTGGGGCGACACGGGCACCTTGCCGCCGCCGCCGGGGGTGTCGATCACGAAGGTGGGCACCGCATAGCCGCTGGTGTGGCCGCGCAGGGACTCGATCATGCGGATGCCCGTCTGCACCGGGGTGCGGAAGTGGGCCGAGCCCTGGATCGGGTCGCACTGATACAGATAATAGGGGCGCACCCGCGCCATCAGCAGGCGGTGCATGAGCTCCTTCAGCACCGTGGCGTCGTCGTTCACGCCCTTCAGCAGCACCGTCTGGCTGCCCAGGGGGATGCCCGCGTCCGCCAGCCGCTCGCAGGCCGCCACCACCTCGGGCACCAGCTCCGACGGGTGCAGGAAGTGCAGGCTCATCATGAACGGGTGGTACTTGCGCAATATCTGGGTGAGGCGGGGGGTGATGCGCTGGGGCAGCACGGCGGGGATCTTGGTGCCGATGCGGATGATCTCCACGTGGGGCACGGCGCGCAGCATGCCCAACAGGTCGTCCAGGTGGTTGTCCTCCAGCAGCAGCGGATCGCCCCCGGAGATGAGCACGTCGCGGATCTCCGGGTGGCGGGCGATGTAGTCCACCGCCATCTGCCACTTGGCGCGCTGGAAGCTGTAGCCCTCGGCGCCGCCCACCATGCGGCTGCGGGTGCAGTAGCGGCAATACACGGCGCAGGTGCCCACCGCCAAAAACAGCACCCGGTCCGGGTAGCGGTGCACCAGGCCCGGCGCCACCGTGTCGGCGTCCTCGCCGCAGGGGTCCTTGAGCTCGTCCGGGCCGATGGTGTGCTCGGCGGTGCGCGGGATGATGGTGCGGCGCAGCGGGCAGTCCGGATCGTCCGGGTCCATCAGGCTGGCGTAGAAGGGGGTGACGCTCACCGGCAGGCCGTCGCCCAGGGAGGCCAGGGCCTGGCGCTCGTCGCCGCTCAGGGCGAACAGCGCCTCGAACTGCTCCGGGCGGCGCAGGGCGTTGCGCATCTGCCAGCGCCAGTCGTTCCAGTCGGCGTCGGCCACGGCCGCCCACCGGGGGTGACGGGCGAACGGCAGCGGCGCGCCGGCGCGGCGCGGCGTGGTGAGTCGCGGGTCGGGTGTGTTCCGGCGCTTCATCAGCCCTCGAAAAAAAGGTGCCTTGAGGGGACCGGCCGGCCCCCCCTCCGGTGGGGCCGTGCAGCCATTACTGTAACGCACCTTAAGGCGCGCCGTATTCCCTGCGCAAGCGATTCCTGCACGCTCGCACGGTGGACTCATCCTCCGCCGCCCGCCCGCCGATAGGTAGCTTTGCCGGGCCCGTCCGCCGGCCGCCCGTCCGGCGGCGACGCACGGCGGGGCGCATCGTTGTTGGGTGATTGACTGGTGACAGGAGGGGGAACCGCCACCCGTTTCGATCTTGTTTCGAGGTGAGCGTGCTACAGAAGAGCAGACGGGATGTGGCGGTGGACGACCCGCCCCGGGTGGTGGACGGCCTACAGGCCTACGAGCTTGACAACAAGACCTTCGACCAGCTGCGCAAGCTGATCTACGACATCAGCGGCATCCACCTCAAGGATGCCAAGCTGCAGATGGTCCAGTCGCGCCTCACGTCGCGCCTGCGCACCCTGGGTCTGCCCGGCTTCGAGTTGTACATGGAGCACCTCGCGGCCCACCCGGAGGAGCTGACCCACATGCTCAACCGGATCACCACCAACAAGACCTATTTCTTCCGCGAGCCCAAGCACTTCGACATGCTGCGCGGCACGGTGCTGCCGGAACTGGTGCGGCGCGCGGTGGGCGGCGGGCTCCGCACCGTCAACGCATGGTGCGCCGCCAGCTCCACCGGCGAGGAACCGTACACCCTGTGCATGGAGCTGAGCCGCTTCTTCGCCCAGCACAGCGGCTGGAGCGTGCGCCTGCTGGCCTCGGACCTGGACACCAACGTGCTCGCGGCGGCATGCGCCGCCACCTACCCGCGCAGCGCCCTGGACGGCCTGCCCAGCGGTTACGCCAGCGCCTACACGGATCCGGCGCCCGGCGACGCGGATGCGTTCGTCATCAAGCCCGAGGTGGCACGGCTGGCGCAGTTCCGGCAGATCAACCTGATGGGCGAGCGCTACCCGATCCGCTCCGCCCTCGACTTCATCTTCTGCCGCAACGTGTTCATCTACTTCACCCGCGAGGATCGCGACAAGGTGGTGAAACGCTTCATCCAGCTCCTCAAGCCGGGGGGTTACCTGTTCCTGGGCCACTCGGAGGTGCTCGACCTGAAGGAGTTCAACGACCAGCTACGCTTTGTGGGGAACACCACCTACCAGCGGACGCGGTGATGATCCGGCGGTTCAATCCGCGCTTCCGGCTGGACGGCTGCGTGATCGTGGCCGGGGAGCAGTTCACCACCCGCGCCGACATGCTGATCGAAACCGTGCTGGGATCGTGCGTGGCCGTGTGCCTGCGCGACCCGGTGGCGGGCGTGGCGGGCATGAACCACTTTCTGCTGCCGGGCCTGGGCGTGGCGGCGCAGGCGGGAGACGGCGGCCGCTACGGCGTGCACGCCATGCGGCGGCTGATCGGCGCCGTGGTGAGGCAGGGGGGCGACCGCGGCCGCCTGGAGGCCAAGGTGTTCGGCGGCGGCAACGTCATCCCCACCGCGACCGAGGCCTTGCGGGTGGGGGACCACAACGCCCGCTTCGCGCTCGCCTTCCTCGAGGCCGAGGCGATACCCGTGGTCAGCCGGGACGTGGGCGGCGAGGTGGGGCGGCGCATCGTTTATTTCTGTGCCGACGGCCGGGTGAAACTGCGCCGCCTCGGCGTTGCCGAGGCGGGCACGACCATCGATCGGGAGCGGGCGTATCTGCAATCCATCGGCCGCGCCGCGCCGGCGGCGAAGGCGAAGGCCTGACGCGGCAACACGGCCGCACGAGCAGGGGAATGGCATGAAGACCAAGGTATTGATCGTTGACGATTCGGCGCTGATCCGGCGCACCCTGACCGAGATCCTCGGGTCCGATCCGGGGATCGAGGTGGTGGGCGCCGCCGCCGACCCGTACTTCGCGCGGGATGCCATCAAGCGCCACAACCCCGACGTGCTCACCCTCGATATCGAGATGCCGCGCATGGACGGCATCACCTTTCTGGAAAAGCTCATGCGCCTGCATCCCATGCCGGTGGTGGTGGTGTCGAGCCTGGCGGCGGAACACGCCGACGTGACCGTGCAGGCCCTGGCGCTGGGGGCGGTCACCTGCATCGAGAAGCCCAAGATCGACCTGAGCCGCTGCCTGCACGAGCAGGCCCGGGAGCTGATCGAGGCCGTAAAGGCCGCGGCCGGATCGCGGGTGCGGCCGATCCGGAACCGGCCGGCTCCGGCCGCGCTGAACGTCAGCGAGCGCCATTCGGTGGACGAGGTGCTGCCCGCCAAGCGCGCGGCGCGTTTCGCCACGTCGGACCAGGTGGTGGCGATCGGCTCCTCCACCGGCGGCACGGTGGCGCTGGGCGAGATCCTCGAGCACATGCCGCCGGACTGTCCGGGCATCGTCATCGTGCAGCACATGCCGGGGGGGTTCACCAAGTCCCTGGCCAACACCCTCGACAAGCGTTGCACCATCGAGGTGCGCGAGGCCCGGGACGGCGACCGCATCCTGCCCGGCCTGGCCCTGCTGGCGCCGGGCGGCACCCACCACGCGACCGTGGTGCGCAACGGCGCCAACTACCACGTGAAGCTCATCGCCGGGCCGCGGGTGGACCGGCACATTCCCAGCGTCAACGTGCTGTTCCGCTCCATGGCCCAGGAGGTGGGGGCCAACGGGGTGGGCGCGATCCTGACCGGCATGGGGGACGACGGCGCCGACGGCATGCTGGAGATGCGCCAGAGCGGCGTCCATACCATCGCCCAGGACGAGGCCTCATGTGTCGTGTTCGGGATGCCGAAAGAGGCGATAAGCAGGGGAGGGGTGGACGAGGTGGTCACCCTCACCCAGATTGCGCCCGCCATCATCAAGCGCGTTCGGACCCAGACCAGGGTCTGAACGGGGAGAGACGCATGTCTGATGTCTGGAAATCGGTAAGCTACCTCGTCCGCTGCGACGAGGAGGCGCAGCGCATGACCAAGCGCCTGCGCTCCTGGATGAAGGCCATCAACCGCGCGTTCATGAGCGTGGCGGAGGGGATGCCCCATCTGCAACGCGAGGTGGACGAGGGGCGCCGCGAGATTCGCGCCATTCACGGGCGCATTGCCGACGACACCACCTACAAGGGGGCCAAGAGCTCCCGCCGCCAGGTGGTGCGGACGTTTCTCCAGCTGATCGAGGAGCACCGCCGCAACGAGGCGGAACTGGCCGAGTTTACCCGTTTCTTCGAGGTGGTGCACGAGGTGCAGACCGCCCTGGGAAGCCTTGCGGACCTGATGGAGGACGTGGAGTGCTTCTCCGTGAACGCCATCGTGCAGGCGCACAACGCCGGCGACCGCGGGCGGGGTTTCTCCCAGGTCTCGCGGGAGGTGGTCAGCCTGACCAAGCGCGCCTCGGTGGAGTTCGACCAGGTGCGCACCCTGGCCCGCCGGATCGAAAACAACCTCCAGGACCTGGAGGCCGAGGTGGCGGTCTCCCGCGAGCACTTCGACGCGTCGCCGATTCAGACGGAGCGCGATCTCCTCGCCATGTTCTCCACGCTGGACGCCAAGCGTGACGAGGTGGTCCGCCAGGTGAAACAGCTGATCGGCGGCATCGACGAGTCGTCCAACGGCATCGTCAAGCTGCTGTTGGGGCTCCAGTTCGAGGACCGTTGCTCGCAGATTTCGAGCCACCTCACCACGTCGCTGCACGCCTTCCACGAGCAGATCAACCACCTGACCCGGCAGGACACGAACCTGATCGTCGCCAGCAACGATACCGCCAGCGTCATGGACACCGTGTGGCTGGGGCTGGCCGTGTTCGAGATGGTCAACGGGCTGGTGGAAAGCCTGGAGGACGAACTGACCCACACCCGCGCCGACATCACCGATGCCCTCGAGGGGTTTGCCCAGAACCTCACCCACCAGGCGGAGGATGCCATCGACCTGCACGGCCTGGCCGATGCCATCCACGGCGTCCAGGAGCAGTTGGGCGGGGTGGTGCTGTTCATGCGCAAGATGGTGGCCGCCAAGGGCGACATCGTCAACCGCTCCCAGGACCTGGCCGGTCAGATCCGCGACCTGCGCGACGGCCTGGAGGGGGTGCGCCGCACCGCCAAGCGGTTTGGCGTGATGGCCTCGATCATCAAGGTCGAGCTGGCCTCCGCCGGGCTGTCGGAGGAGTTTGGCGACGCCCTGTCCGCGGACCGGGTGGAAAACCTTTACCGCGACATGGCCAGCGCCGTGGGCTCGGTGCTGATCTCCCTGGATTCGGCGGTCAAGCAGGTGCAGCGCCGCAGTGCCACGTTCCGCCGCGCCCTGGTGTGGGAGGAGGACACGCTGCGCGAGGCCGAGGCCCACACCAGGGCCCTGGGCAAGGAACTGGAGGAACTGCTGGTGCGCGGCCTGGGGCAGGGCGAGGCCACCTTCCGCGCCACCCTGCAAACCCTTCACCGCGAGGCGGCGCAGCTGCGCATCGACATGGCCAGCTCCGTGGAAATGATCCACCAGAGCACCGAGATCAAGACCGACGCGCGCTCCCGTGCCACCGGCCTTGCCGAATGCCAGAACGAACTGCTGAAAATCTCCGGAAGGCGCCACTGGAAGGTGCGTGGCGGCAAGGCGGAAGAGTTGCTCGCCGCCTGCACGGTGCAGAGCCAGCGCGAGCTGGTGAGCTCCACGCTGGGTGCCGGCGGCGTCGAGAAGGGGGGGCAGGGCGGAGAGTTGACCCTCTTCTGACCGCCGTCCACATTCCTGGGAGTGCAATCACGTGAACGATACCGTATTGGTCCGGCAGGGGGATTATTTTGGCGCCCCGCCCGAGTTGACCATTCATCTTGTTGAGCGGCTCAGGGACGAGCTGATCGCGGCCCTCCGGGAGGGCGGGGGCATGACCATCGTCATGGATTCGGTGGGGCACATCGATACGGCCGCATTGCAGGTGCTGGTGAGCGCCCGCCGCACGGCCGCCGCCCTGGGGCGCGAACTGGTGCTCGCGCGGCCCTCCGAGGCCGTGCGCGGGGTGGCGGATCGGTTGGGACTGGAACAGGCCCTGTTCGGGCCGGCGGCATAAAGAGGGGTGTGATGAGCAACGTGATATTGATTGTCGACGATTCGGCGACCATTCGCGCCACCGTCAAGCACACGCTGACCCAGGCGGGCTACGACGTGCGCCAGGCCAACGACGGGCAGGACGGGCTGAACCAGCTCAAGACCCTGTCTGGAACGGGAACCCGGGTGGCGATGATCATCAGCGACGTCAACATGCCGGTCATGGACGGCCTGACCTTCATCCGCAACCTCAAGTCGGACGCGACCTACAAGTTCACGCCGGTGCTGGTGCTGACCACCGAGAGCCAGGACTCCAGGAAGGAGGAGGGCAAGGCGGCCGGCGCGGCGGGCTGGCTGGTGAAGCCGTTCGAACCGGACACCCTGGTGGGCGTGGTTCGCAAGTTCGTGCGCTGACGTAAGGCTGGCAAACGTGCCCGCCGTGGCGGCGGGCGGCAAGGGGCATCGCAATGGGAATCGAGAACGAGCTCAAGGGAATCTTTCTCGAGGAGAGCCGCGAACACGTCGCCTCCCTCGAGAACGATCTGCTGGCGCTGGAGGAGGCGGCCGGTGGCGCGGCGGACCCGGAACTGGTCAACCGCATCTTCCGCGCGGCCCACACCATCAAGGGCGGCTCCGGCAGCGTGGGCTATCCGGAGCTGATGGGTTTCACCCACACCATGGAAAACGTCCTCGACCGGGTGCGCCAGAACGCGCTGGCGGTGGACCGGGAGCTGATCTCCCTGCTGCTCTCCTGCGTGGACTGCATCGCGCGCATGCTCGACGCCATGGACCACGCCGGCGAGGTGCCATCGGAGGCCGAACGGGCCGCGCTGGCCACGCGCCTGAACGGGTTCCTGGGCGGCACGGTGGCCGCCGCCCAGGCCGCCGGCGACCAGGCCGTGGCGGTGGTGACCGCGCTGGACAAGGGCCGGAAAACGGGCCGGGAGCGGTGTTTCCGCATCCGGATGCGGCTGGCGCCGGACGTGCTGGAGAGCGGCACCGACCCGGCCATGCTGCTCACCGAGCTGGCCGACCACGGCACCCTGGCGGTGGAGCAGGTGAACCTGGAACAGGTGCCGGCCCTGGACGCCATGGATCCCTACCGGCTTTACCTGTCGTGGGACCTCACGCTGACCGGCCACGTCACCCGCGATGACGTGGAGGGCGTGTTCATCTTCGTGTCCGAGGGCAGCCACATCGACATCACCGAGGAGGCCCCGGCGGCCCCCGTGAACCAAAACAGCACGGCCCAGGTTGGCGCCTTGGACATCACCGAGGAGGCCCCGGCGGCCGCCGTGAGCGTGGAAGCGGCGCCGGCCGCCCCCCGCGCCGAGGCCACTGTCCGTGCCGAGACCGCCCCCCGCCCCGAGGCGCAGGGGGGCGGCAAGGGGCCGTCGTCCATCCGCGTGGATACCCAGCGCCTGGACCGCCTGGTGAACCTGGTGGGCGAACTGGTCATCGGCCAGGCGCGCGTGGCCCAGGCGTGCCTGAAGGACGGGGCGACGCCGGAGGCCATCGCCGCCATCGAGTCGATCGATCGCATCACCCGCGAATTGCAGGACGAGGCCATGGGCATGCGCATGCTGCCCATCGGCCCCACCTTCGTGCAGTTCCAGCGCGTGGTGCGCGACCTGGCGGTGAGCCAGGGCAAGCAGGTGAACCTGGAGATCAAGGGCAAGGAGACCGAGCTCGACAAGAGCATCATCGAGAAGATCGGCGACCCGCTCAAGCACATGGTGCGCAACGCGGTGGACCACGGCCTGGAAACGCCCGCGGAGCGGCGCGCCGCCGGCAAGCCCGAGGAGGGCACGCTGACCATGGCCGCCTATCACCAGGAGGGCAACATCGTCATCGAGATCGCCGACGACGGCAAGGGCCTGAACGCCGAGGCCATCGCCGCCAAGGCGGTGCGCGAGGGGGTGATCCCCGCCGACCACAACCTGTCCGAAAGCCAGGTCCACGCGCTGATCTTCCACCCCGGCCTGTCCACCGCCCAGAAGGTGACCGACCTGTCCGGGCGCGGCGTGGGCATGGACGTGGTGAAGCGCAACATCGAGGAGCTGCGCGGCCGGGTGAGCATCGAGAGCACCCCCGGCAAGGGCACCCGCTTCAAGATCGCCCTGCCGCTCACCCTGGCCATCATCGACGGCATGGCCATCTCGGTGGGTCCACAGGTGTTTCTCATCCCGCTGCTGTCCATTGTCGAGTCGGTCCGGCCGCGGCCGGGCGACCTGAAATCCGTCTCGGGCCGCGACGAGTGGGTGACGCTGCGCGGCGAGTCGCTGCCGCTGATCCGCCTGCACGAGATGCTGGGCGTGCCCGGCAAGGCGTGCGCGGCGGAGGACTCCCTGGTGGTGGTGGAAAACATGGGGCGCCGCTACGGCCTGCTGGTGAACGACATCCTGGGTCAGCAGCAGGTGGTGATCAAGTCCATCGAGCAGCACTACAAGGCGGTGGATGGCGTGGCCGGCGCCTCGATCCTGGTGGATGGGCGGGTGGCCATGATCCTCGACGTGGCGGCCCTGGTGCGCCGCGCCTTCGCCAAAGCCCGTGTGGCCTGCTGACGGGGCGCGCCGGGCCGCGCTGGCCGTGACCCTGTGCATTCTGGGCGGCTGGGGCGCCCTGGCCGGCGCCCGGCACCTGGAGGCGGACAACACCTTCTGCGTCAGCTGCCACGCGGACGGCGGGCCGCTGCACACCCGGCAATTCGACCAACTGGCGCGCGGCCGGGGCGACTCCCTGGCCACGGCCCACCACCGCACCGTGCGGGTGGCGGGAACAACCCGGCCCATGCGCTGCATCGACTGCCATCGCGGCGCGGACCGGGCGGGCCAGCTGCGCCTGGACCTGATCGCCCTCAAGGACCTGGCGGCGCACCTCACCGGACGCGGCCGGGAACCGGACGGCGTCACCCTGGAGGTGGCCGACGCGGTGTGCATGTCCTGCCACGCGGCCATCGAGGGGGGCCGTTTCCACGCCTTCACCGCGCATCGCGGCGCGCTGACCGTGCGCTGCGTGGCGTGTCACCGCTCCCACACGCCCGGTGCCGGCCCGGCCCACACCGATCCCGCCCATACCCCCGCCCTGTGCGCCCGCTGCCACCCGGGCCTGGCCGACAAGGTGCTGCGGGTGGCGCGCGGGCTGGACCCCGACGCCGAGCCATCGGAGCCCTTGCGACGGGATATTACAAATTGATTACGCATTGCCGTGCCGGCACCCCGGCACGGCCAAGGAAATCAAGGCCCCCATCGCGGACGTCGAAAAGGTAACGATCGGCAACCGGCTGGTCGATAAGAGCGGTGAGACCCTGGGCGATGGCGGCGGGCGCCACGCGCCGGAACAACACGACGGACGATTGCTGACGAGGATCGACCCCATGCAAGACGAGCAACGCATGAACCCGAAGGGCGGGAAGGCCGTGGCCACCCGCGAGTTCCTCACCTTCGGCCTGGGGCAGGAGGAATACGGCATTCCGATCCTGTCGGTGCAGGAGATCATCGGATACCAGGCGGCCACGCCGGTGCCCAACACGCCGCCCTGGATGAGCGGCGTGATCAACATCCGCGGGCTGGTGATTCCGGTGTTCGACGTGCGCCGCAAGTTCGGCATGACGCCGGGCGCGTACGACAAGACCAGCGTGACCATCGTCAACCGGGTCGGCAGCCGGGTGATGGGCATCGTGGTGGACCAGGTGCACGATGTGCTGGCCCTGCCCGATGCGGCCATCCAGCCCACGCCGGAGATGTCCGGCGGCATCGACCCGGCGTTCATCACCGGATTGGGCCGCGTGGCCGGGCGCGTGGTCATGCTGCTCGACATCCAGCGCCTGTTGGAGGACGGCATGGCGGTGGAGCAAGCGGCTTAGCAGGCTGTTGAAAAACGGCGTTTTTCGGCACGTCTGCGTCCGGTACAGGGATGTACCGGCGAATTTCATGCGCGCAAGCGTTTGAAATCCGGAAAAACCGGAAAACCGCGTTGTTCCGGTTCCGGGTTGAAAAAGGCCACGGATGGACTTATTCAACCCCCTGTCAGGAACTCCCGCCCGGCTTCGGGCGCGCCCCGTTCCCGCCGCCAGCCGGCCGGGGGCGGGGCGCGTTCGTTTCTGGCGGGGATCAGACGGCGGCGGGCAGGGCGGCGCCGTCCGCCAGCCGGTCGAAGTAGCCGTCGATGGCGGCGCGCACGTCCGCCAGGGCGTCCAGGTGCTGCACCTCGGTGCGGAAGCGGGTGCTGCCGGGCAGCCCCTTCACGTACCAGCAGATGTGCTTGCGCATCTCGCGCAGGGCGCTGTCCTCCCCTGCGTGGGTGACGTGCAGGTCGAGGTGCTCGCGGATCACCCGGTGGCGTTCCCGCGCGGTGGGCGCCGCCACCGGCAGGCCCCGCCAGGCGGCCAGGATCTCGCGGAAAATCCACGGATTGCCCTGGGCCGCGCGGCCGATCATGACGCCGCTGGCGCCGGTGGTGCGCAGCATGCGCGTGGCGTCGTCCGCCGAGGCCACGTCGCCATTGCCGATCACCGGGATGGACACGGCGTCCACCGTGCGGCGGATGATGTCCCAGTCGGCGTGGCCGGTGAACATCTGCTCGCGGGTGCGGCCGTGCACGGTGACGGCCTTGATGCCCTCGGCCTCGGCCATGGCGGCGTAGTCGGGGGCGTTCACCTCGGCGGCGCTCCAGCCGGCGCGTATCTTGATGGTCACCGGCACCTGGACCGCGTTCACCACCGCGCGGATCAGGCGGGCGGAGCGCGGCACGTCGCGCATCAGGGCGCAGCCGGCGCCGCGTTTGACCACCTTGCGCACCGGGCAGCCGATGTTGATGTCCACCAGGTGGGCGCCCGCGTCCTGGGCGATGCGCGCCGCGTCGGCCATGCAGGCCGGGTCGTCACCGAAGATCTGCATGGACACGGGCCACTCGTCGGGGTGGGTGTCCAGGTACCTTCTGGTGCGCTCCTGGGCGCGGATGAGGCCGTTGGACGACACCAGTTCCGACACCACCATGCCCGCCCCCATGCGCTTGGCGATGAGGCGGAACGGCAGGTTCGTGATCCCCGACAGGGGGGCCAGCACCAGCGGATTGTCGAAGGTCACGCCGCCGATGGTCAGCCTGGGGATGGGGTTCATGGGGTTGCCGTGGTGATGGGGGCGCGGGCGTCCGCGTCCAGGGTCAGGCTTGCGGTGCGGCCGGCGGCCAGCATCCGGGCCCCGGCGACGGCCACCATCACCGCGTTGTCGGTGCACAGGGCGGGGGGCGGCACGACCACATCGACCCCCTCGCGGGCGCCACGCGCCGCGAGCACCGCGCCCAGACGGCCGTTGGCGGCCACGCCGCCGGCCACCACCAGCGTTTGCAACCCCTCGCGCTCGGCTGCCCACAGGGCCTTGGTGGCGAGCACGTCCACCACCGCCTCCTGGTAGCTGGCGGCGATGTCGGGCAGGTTATCCTCCAGGTTGTCCGGGGTGGCGCCGGTCTTTTCAAGATGCACCCGCAGGGCGGTCTTGAGGCCCGAAAAGGAGAAGTCCAGCGAGCGCCCCAGCCAGGCACGGGGAAAGTCCACGGCGGTGGCGCGGCCATCCCGCGCGAGGCGCTCGATGTGGGGGCCGCCGGGGTAGGGCAGGCCCATCATCTTGGCGCCCTTGTCCAGGGCCTCGCCGGCGGCGTCGTCGATGGTGCGGCCCAGCTCGGTGAACACCAGGCCGGCGTCCACCCGGTACAGGCTGGTGTGGCCGCCGGAGACCACCAGGGCCAGGAACGGGTATGAAACGTCCGGCCGGTGCAGCAGGGCGGCGGCCACATGGGCCTCCAGGTGGTGCACGCCGATCAGCGGCACGCCCAGGCCCCAGGCCAGGGCCTTGGCGTAGGACAGGCCCACCAGCACCGCCCCCAGCAAGCCGGGGCCGGAGGTGACCGCCACCGCGTCCACGTCGGCGAGGGTGCGGCCGGCCTTCCCAAGGGCCTGGGTGAGCAGCGGGTCGAGCTGCTCCAGATGCGCGCGGGAGGCCACCTCGGGCACCACGCCGCCAAAGCGCTCGTGGATGCCCACCTGGCTCGCCAGGGCCTGCCCCAGCACCGTGCCCGGCGCCTGGAGCAGGGCCACGGCGGTCTCGTCGCAGGACGACTCGATGGCCAGGATGATCGGGTTTTCCACAGGGGTGCGCATCGGGGAATTATAGGGGCAGCCCGCCGCACGGGCAAAAAAACGCCTTTTGACAGCCCGCCGCAACGGCTGTTTGGAGGTGCCGGGCTATTCGGACTTGAGCAGGGTGGTGCCCGCCAGGAACAGCAGCACCGAGAACACCAGCAACTTGAGCATGGTGGCCATGGTGATCCCCTGCGGCCACAGGTTCAGGTAGAGGATCGCGCCCACCCCCACCAGGCCGGCCAGTTGCAGGCCGCGCGCCAGGTAGAACATCATCCGCCCGTCTCCAGGCCGGCCAGGGCCTTGTGGGCCTTGGCGGCGCGCTTGGGATCGGGATTGCCCTCCAGAAAGCGCCGGTAGGCATTGGCGGCGCCGGCCGCGTCGCCGGTGGCGGCCAGGGCCTGGCCCATCTCGAACCAGGCGGCGCCGGCGATGGCCGTGCCGGGATAATTCTGCATGAGGTAGTCCAGGCGCGACAGCGCCGACTGGGCGCGGTCGGTGCGCAGGTAGAAGCGCGCCACCCCCAGCTCGTGCTCGGCGAGGCGTTCGCGCACCTGGTCGCGGCGGCGGGTGGCGTCGTCCACGGCGGCGGACTGGGGGTAGTTGACGATCAGGTTGTCGAAGGCTTGCAGGGCCTGCCGGTTCAGGGCCGGCTCCCGGTCCGCCGTCTTCACCTGCAACATCAGGCTGACGCCCTGCTGGTAGAGGGCGTACGGGGCCCATTCATGGGTGGCGTGCAGCTCCATGAAGCGGCCGTACTCCTGGGCCGCCTCGGCGAACTGCTTCTCGCCAAAATAGCCCTCGGCGCGGGACATGATCACCTCCGCCGAGTAGCTCACCTCCGGCGGATTCTCGCCCATCTTGGCGGGGGTGACGGTGATTTCCATGGCGCCGCGCAGCCGGTCGCTGTCCGGGTCGTGAAAGCTGGCGCAGGCGGCGCACAGGAGGGGCAGGAGCAGGCAGGTGAACGCGCGTTTCATGGTCGCGCAGGATACCACACTCGCGCGGACGGCGCGCCGGCTCTCTAAGGACCGCCGAGGACCAGCTCCGCGTGGCCGCCGTCGGCGGCGGGGCCGTCGTGGCCGGGGGCACCGGTGAGCACGTCGGCGAAGCCGTCGCCGTTCACGTCGCCGGCGCCGGCGACGGCGCGGCCCAGTCCGTCGAAGGGGGCGGTGCCGTCGAGGGTGCGCAGGGGGGTGCCGTCGCGCCCGCTGAACAGGCTCACCCGCCCGGCGGCGGCGGCGGTGGCGTCGCTGCCGGGGGCGCCCACGGCCAGGTCGGGGATGGCGTCGCCGTTCACGTCGCCCACGCCGGCCAGGGCGAGGCCGAACTGGTCCGCGGCCGCGTCGCCATCCAGGGTGAACAGGGGGGTGGCGTCGGCGCCGCTGTAAACGATCACCCGCCCGGCGTTGGGCTGGATATCGCTGAAATTGGGGGCGCCCACGGCGAAGTCGGGCCGGCCGTCGCCGTTCACGTCGCCCAGGGCGGTCAGCGCCTGGCCGAAGCTGGCATAGCCGCTGGGGCCGTTAAGGGTGTGCAGGACGGTGCCGTCGGCGCCGTTGTAGGCCACCGCCTGGCCCGACAGGGTGCCGGCGGCGGACACGCCGGGGGCGCCCACCAGCACGTCGTCGCGGCCGTCGCCGTCGATGTCGCCGATGCCGGCCACGGCAAAGCCCACCTGCTCGCCGGGGCCGCTGCCGGTGACGGTGCGGAACACGCCGCCATCGATGCCGCTGAACACCCGCGCGTAGCCCCGGTTGGACTGGGCGGTGGGCGCGCCGGCGATAAGGTCGGCATGGCCGTCGCCGTTCACGTCGCCGGCTCCGGCCACGGCGCGGCCCAGGCCGTCGCCCGCCGCGTCGCCGTAAAGGCGGTGGAGCACCTGGCCGGTGGCGCCGGTGAGCACCAGCACCATGCCGGCGCCGGCGGCGGTGGTGTCGTTGCCGTGGGCGCCGGTCACCAGGTCCGCATTGCCGTCCGCGTCCACGTCGCCGGCGGCGGCGACCGAACGGCCCAGGGCGTCACCCGCCGCCTGGCCCGACACGCCATGAAGCAGGGCACCTCCCGCGCCGCTGAACACCTGAACGTTGCCGGCGCTGTTGCCGCTGCCGGGGGCGCCCACCGCCAGGTCGGGGCGGCCGTCGCCGTTCATGTCGCCGGGGCCGGCCACGGCGTAGCCCAGCCAGTCGTTCTGCGCCTGGCCGTCGAAGGTGAAGCCGGTGCCGCCCGACGCGGCGCCCGCGGCACTGACGGTCACGGAGGCGGGCGCGGAGGTCAGGGCGCCGTCGCTCACGGCAAGGGTGACGGTGTAGGCCCCCGGCAGGTCCGGGGTGAGGGTGGGGCGCGCGCCGCCGGCGCCGCCCAGGGTGGCGGCGGAGCCCGCCGGTTGCGACGCCAGACGCCAGGAGTAGGTGACCGGATCGCCATCCGGGTCGCCGGAGGCGCTGCCGTCCAGGGTGACCAGGGTGAACACGGAAACCCCCACGGCCGCCCCCGCGTTGGCCACCGGGGTTCGGTTGGCGATGTTGGAGACGGTCACCTGCACCGTGTCCGCCGGGCTGTCGTGCCGGCCGTCGTTCACCACCAACGAGAATACGTAGATGCCCGCGACGGACGGGACGAAGGTGGGCCGCGCCACGGTGCCGGCGGACAGGGCGATGGCGGCGCCGGCGGGCTGGGCGTCCACGCGCCACAGATAGGTGAGCGGGTCGCCGTCCGGGTCGGCGGAGGCGGTGCCGTTGAGGGTGACGAGCCCCTGGCGCAGGGCGCTGATGTCCCCCCCGGCGTTGGCGGCGGGGGCCTGGTTGGGGGCGGCGGACACGGTGATGCGCACGGTGGCGGGCGCCGAGGTCCGGGCGCCGTCGCTCACCGTGAGGGAAAAATCGTGGATGCCCGCCACCGTCGGGGTGAAGGTCGGGCGCGGCGCGGTGGTGGAGGAGAGGACCACGGCGGCGCCGGCGGGCTGGGCGTCGACGGTCCACAGGTAGGTGAGCGGGTCGCCATCCGGATCGGCGGAGGCGGCGCCGTCCAGCACCACCTGGTTGTTCACGGCGATGGTGCGCGCCAGGCCCGCGTTCGCCACCGGCGGCCGGTTGGCGCCCCCCTGCACGGTGATGGAGACGCTGGCCGGGGCGCTGTTGTAAGCCCCGTCGTTCACCACCAGCGACAGCACGTACAGCCCGGCCCGGTCCGGGGAGAGGGCGGGGGTGGGGGTGGCTGCGCCGGTCAGGGCGGCGGTGGAACCGGTGGGGCGCTGGGCGACGCGCCACAGGAACGCCAGCGGGTCGCCATCCGGGTCGGACGAGGCCCCCCCGTCCAGATTGACGATCGCGCCCAGCACCACGCCCTGATCCGCCCCTGCGTCGGCCAGCGGGGGGGCACCGGGGGGCGGGGAGATCAGGGCCGGCGCCACGTCCGCCAGGGCCTGCCCGGCCACGGTCACGGTCTGGTTTCCCGCCAGGCCGTTCAGGGTGCCGTCGGCGCTGTCCGCATCGACCGCGCCCATGAGGCTCGTGGCGTTGGACTGGGGGTCGCCGCCCGCCGCGTTCAGGTTGGCGACCGCCTGGGAAAAGCCGTCCAGCAGGCGGGTGATGACGGTGCCGTCGGGCCCGCCATCGCCATAGGCCGCCTCCCACAGGGGGCCGGTCAGCCCCAGGGTGGCGGCCAGGGCGTCGCTCAGGGCGCGCACCGCCGCCGGGGTGTAGATTCCCTGGGCGGCCACCCGCCGCGCGGCGATGGTGGTGAACGGGGTGACGTGGGCGGCCAGGGTGGCCCCCACGGTCACGCCGTCGGGCAGGAGCACGAGCATGTCGGGGGCGGGCAGGCCGCCGTCGGTGCCGCCGCTGCTGGCGCAGCGGAGGGGGCCCGGCACGTCCCGTGGCACGGCGATGGAAAAGGCCCCGTCCGCCCCGGTTTGCGCCTGCCCCGCCAGGGGCGGCACCGGGGCGCCGGCGGCGTCAAGCTGCGCGCACGACACGGTGGCACCCGCCACCGGGCCGTCCGCCACGCTGCCGGTGATGGCGCCCTGGCCAGCGGCGGGAAAACCGCCGCCCTGGGGGCCGCCGCCGCCGCTGCCGCACCCGGCGGCAAGCAGCGCCAGGCCCGTCAAGGCCGTTCGCAAAAAGGGGATGATATGCGCCGTGCACGCCACGGCCCGTGACCGTTACAGGATGCGTGCCACGGCCGACGATTTACGTAACTTGTTGAAAATAAACGACTCGTCCGCGCGGCATCCGACCGGCCGGGCGGTCCGGCGCCAACCCGCTGACTTTCCGTGCCAACGGGCTGACTGGGGCTTCCGGCGCCGCCGCGCCCGTCAATTCATGTGGATGTCCGCCGGCATGGTGGCATAGATGGCGAACGGGCCCCCCAGTCGGGTCATGCAGCGCGACCAGGCCAGGCGGGGGTGCTCGGCGAACACCACGTCCGCGTCCGGCGGCAGCAGGGCCCAGGATTTTTCGTCCAGCTCGTCCTGCAACTGGCCGGGCCCCCAGCCCGCGTGGCCCACATAGGGGCGGTAGCTGCCCACGATGCCGGCGGCGGTGGCGGCGTCCTTCAGGGCGGGCAAGGTGTCGCCCAGGGCCACGCCGTCGAACACGGGGGTGAAGTCCGGCGGCTGGCCGCCGCCCCGGCGCAGGATGACGATGCGGTCGGTGGCCACCGGGCCGCCCTCGAACAGGGTCTCGCGCCGGTCGGCGATCAGCTCGTCGTCCGGCAGGGCCGAGCCCAGGGGCATGCCGGTGGGGCGGTTGACGATCAGCCCCATGGCACCCTCGTCGTCCACGCAGCACAGCAGCACCACCGTCTGGCGGAAGCTGGGGTCGAGCAAGTGCGGCAGGGCCACCAGCAGGCTTCCCGGCGCCAGCGGCGCCCGGCGCAGCTTCGCGTCGGGAACGGTCACGGGGCGGCCTTGCGGCGGGTGGGGGCCATGGCCTGCCAGGCGTCCAGGAACGCCCCCAGGTGGGGGCGCTCGGCGCGCTCGTGCTCCAGGTAGGCGGCCAGCTCGGCCAGGGAGGCGTCGTGGCTGGCCTTGCTGATGGTGCCGCGCAGCAGCTCCCAGCGCAGGAACACCAGGTACGTGTTGACCACGTCGGTCTCGCAATAGTCGCGGATGGCCTGCACCTCGCCCCGGGCGTACATGCCGCTCACGTCCTCCCCCGCGGTGCCCAGCTTGCCGGGGATGGACAGGGCGCGGCACACCTCGTCCAGCTTCACGCGGGCGCTGGCGCCAAAGTCGCTCAACGATTCCAGCAGATCGGTGTGATAGGCCTCGGCGTAGCGCTGGGAGTAGTTTTCCCACTTGTTCGACGTGTCGCAGAAGCGCGGGGCCGACAGGCCGTGCACCATGGCGCGGTATTTCAGCACCGGCAGGTCGAAGGTGCGGCCGTTGAAGCTCACCAGGCGCGGGGCGCTCTGCTCGATGTAGTGGAAGAAGCCGTTCACCAGCTCCGCCTCGTCGCTGGTGAGGGTGCCGCCGGAGCCCACCCGCCCCAGGGTGTAGCGCACCTGGCCGCGCCGCGCCGCCTGGCCCTCATCGGGCTTTTCGGCCGTGGCCTGCACGTAGGAGATGGCCACCACCTTCCAGAACGGCTGGCGCAAAAAGTCGTTCCTGCCGTCGGTCACCTGTAAATGATAGGCCTTGAGCGCCTCGGCCACCTGCGCGTCGGAGGCGCCGGGCAGATCAAGGAGCCTGCGCCCGGCGTCCAGGTCGGGCACGGTCTCGATGTCGAACACGAAGATGTGGCGCTTGGGGTCCATGGCCGAAAGCCTCCGGGCGGATGGGGGGTGCCGCCTATTGTGGCCGCCGGGGCGGATGATCTCAAGGGGGGTGCTTGTGACGCCAGGGCGGAACGGTTACCCTGGTGCCGGACGGCGGGGGCGGCGGCCCGCCCGCGCCTTTTCACTTCCCCTCACCGCGAGAGCCCGCCCATGGCCCAGGACACCCAACGCAAGCTGGCGGTGCTGATCGACGCCGACAACACCTCGCCCGCCATCATCGAGGGGCTGTTGGCGGAGATCGCCACCTATGGCGTCGCCAGCGTGAAGCGCATCTATGGCGACTGGACCAACCCGCACCTGAAAGGCTGGAAGGAGGTGCTGCTGGAGCACGCCATCCAGCCCATCCAGCAGTTCGGCTACACGGTGGGCAAGAACGCCACCGACAGCGCCATGATCATCGACGCCATGGACCTGCTCTACGCGGGCGGGCTGGACGGCTTCTGCCTGGTGTCGTCCGACTCCGACTTCACCCGGCTGGCCACCCGCCTGCGCGAGGCGGGCAACCTGGTGGTGGGCTTTGGCGCCATGAAGACGCCCAAGCCCTTCGTGGGGGCGTGCGACCGGTTCGTGTTCACCGAGATCCTGCGCAAGGAGACGCAAGGCAAGCCCGCCCGGGGCGCCGCCAAGGGCGCGGGCAAGGAAGAGCCCAAGGACGAGGCCAAGCCCGCCGCCACCGCCATCCTCAAGCAGGACAGCCGCCTGGTGACCCTGCTGCGCGACGCCGTGGAGGACTCGGCGGACGACACCGGCTGGGTGTCCCTGCGCATCCTGGGCCAGAACGTTGCCAACCGCTCCCCGGAGTTCGACCCGCGCAACTACGGCTTCCGCAAGCTGGGCGACCTGGTGAAGGCCACCAAGCTGTTCGAGATCGACGAGCGCCCCTCCAAGGACAACCCCTCCGGCACCATCTACGTGCGCGACAAGCGCAAGAAGGGCTGAATCGCTGCCGAGGCCGGCATGCGGCCCGCCCGTCAGGCGGGGGCCGCGTCGATGGTGAGCCACATGCCCCGGCTTTCGTAGTTCACCGCCTTCAGGCCGTGTTTCGCCAGGGCCTGGTCGATGCGGTCGCCCTGCTCGTTCAGGATGCCCGACAGGATCAATCGCCCGCCGGGGGCCAGCACGCGGGCCAGCTCGGGCATCAGCTCCACGATCACGTGGGCCAGCAGGTTGGCGAGAACCAGGTCGTATTGCCCGCGCACGCCGTCCAGGGTGGCGGTGGACAGGTGGATGTCGGCGCCGTTCAGGGCGGCGTTGTCGTGGGCGTTCTCCACCGCGTCCGGGTCGTTGTCGAAGCCGGTCACGTGGCCCGCGCCCAGCTTGTGGGCGGCGATGGCCAGGATGCCGGAGCCGGTGCCCACGTCCAGCACGCGCACGGCGGCGGGGTGCGGGTGGTGCTCCAAAAATGCCTGGATGCGGCGCAGGCAGGTGGCGGTGGTGTCGTGCCCGCCGGTGCCGAAGCCCCGGCCGGGGCGGATTTTTAGGGGGATGAGGCCCCTGGCGTCGTCCTCCCACTCCGGCAGCACCATCAAGCGCCCCACGGGGATGGGGGCGAAGTGGGCCTTCCAGGCGGTGATCCAGTCGCCCTCCCCCTGCTCCTCCCAGACGCAGCGGGGCGTGAACACGGCCACGCCGCACGCCTCCAGGTGGCCCAGCCAGGCGGTGAGGGCGAGTTCCACCTCGTCCGGCCGCAGGGCGGGGGGGAAGTAGGCCACCAGGTCGGCGCCATCCTCCCAGGTGCCCTCGGCCCCCAGCTCCATGAACAGCCCGGCCAGCGGGTCCAGCAACGGGCCGGGAGGGGAGACGCGCAGGGTGTTCCAGACGGTGTGCTCGGCCATGTTCGCTCAGCGGTTCCAGGTGAGGGTGAGGGCGGTGCCCCCGGCGAGGGGCATCAAGGCCACCCGTGGCGCCCCCGCCGGGTGGCGGCGCGCCAGGGAGTGGCCGATCCACAGGCCCAGGGCGGCGCCGGCGGCCACGTCGCTGCCCCAGTGGCGGTCGCGCTCCAGGCGCGCGTAGCCGGTGAGGGCGGCCAGGCCATAGGCGGGCACGGCGGCGGCCGGGTGGCGCCCGGCCACCACGGCGGCCACGGCAAAGGCGGCGGCGGCGTGGCCGGAAGGGAACGACTGGCGCGCGTCGCCACCGGCGCCGGGCCCGTTCCAGTCGCGCGGGCCCAGCCCGGCGTCCGGCCGGGCGCGGCCGGTGAGGCGCTTGGCCAGGTAGGCGCCGCCCCCGGCGAACAGCGCCGCCTCGGCGGCGGTGGCGGCGGTGCCGGTCAGCACCGCGTCATCCCGGTGTGCGCCCCACAGGGCGGCGAGCCCCAGGGCGGGCAGCAGCACCCGGCCGTCGCCCAGCGGATTGCCGATCTCGGAAAACACCTGTAACCCCGCGTTGTGATGGGTTTGCACGGCGTGGCGGATGTCCGCGTCGTACCGGTAGACCAGGGCCGTGCCCAGGGTCACGGCGCCCAGGGCGGCCCATTCGCGCCGTTGCCACGACAGGGGCCGGGCCGCCAGCGCCCCGGCGTCGGCGGCCATGCGGCGGGCCGCCTGATCCACGGCGGTGGTGACGGTGACCGTCACGATGGGCGTTTCGACGTAGCGCCCGTCCGCCGCGTGGGCGGGCAGGGCGCACAGGAGCAGCCCAAGGATGGCGAGCCGGAGGGGAATCAGAAGGGGCCGAAGTTGTCCGGGCCCCGGTACACGCGCACGCTGCCCTGGGCCACCATGCGGTCGAACCGGCGGCGCAGCCGGATCTTGAAATAGCGGCGGGTGGGGGGGAACAGGAGCAACAGCCCCATGCAGTCGGTGATCACGCCGGGGGTGACCAGCAGCACGCCGGCGATGAATATCAAGATCCCGTCCACCAGCTCCTCGGCGGGCACCATGCCCTGGCGCAGGTTCTCACGGGCGCGGGTGAGCACCCGCAGGCCCTCCATGCGTGCCAGGTAGGCCCCCGCCACGCCGGTCACCAGCACCAGCAGCAGGGTGTTGAGGCCGCCGATCACCGCGCCGATCTTGATCAGCACGTACAATTCCGCCAGGGGCAGCAGGGTGAACAGCAGGGCGAGCTTGAGCAACATCCCCCAGATGTTAGCGCAAACGGCGGCGGCGCCGCCAACCGGTTACCGCGCCGCAGCCGGGGCTTCTCCCATCGCGGCCATGGTGGCGCCCATCTCGGTCAACTGGTCCGGGCTCAGCATGGCCTGGGCGATGCGGAAGCAGAGCTGCTCCTCCTTCATGAAGTGGCCGGACAGGCAATAGGCCACCTGCTGGGCGTCGTAGCCCAGAACCTTGAGGTTGTCGGCGCTGGCGTCGGCCCGGTAGGTGGCCAGGGCCGCCGCCAACCTGGCGCGCAACGGCGCCAGCCGCTCGTGCTCCTGCAACACCAGTTGCACCGGACCCATGCCCTTGATGGACGGAAACAGCACGTCCTCCTCGCGCCGCTCGTGCAGGGACAGGGAGGCCTCGAACCGGCTGACCAGGTCGAGCACCGCCCTGGCGTCGGGCGTGGGGGCCTTGATCTGGGTGTTCATCTTGTCGAGCAGGGCCCTCATCTCTTGGTGTTCAGCCTGCAACAGGTTGATCGCATCCTGGGTCATGGAAACACATCCTACGCAATCGGTACGGGTTGTTGCCGGCGGGAGTTTGGCGCCACACGGCGGACACAAGGGCCATTTAATGTGTAAATTATATGCAACAATGGATTCTGTCAATGATGAATGTCACATTCTTGTGTATCGTGCCACTCATTTCCGTCCCGGGGCGTCGCGGGGGCCTTGAGCCCCGCCACCTCCCCCGCCGTCAGGTGGCGCCAGCCGCCCACCGGCAGGTTGCCCAGGGTCACGCAGTCCACCCGCAGGCGCTTGAGCAGCCGCACGTGGGCCCCCACCTTGCGGCACATGCGCCGCACCTGGCGGTTCCTGCCCTCGGTGAGCACGATGCGGAAGCGGTCCGGCGCCAGGCGCCGCACCCGGGCCGGGCGCGTGCGGCTGCCCATCAGGGGCACGCCCCGGGCCATGGCCGCCAGGCAGCCGTCGGCGATGGGTTGGTCGGTCACCACCTCGTACTCCTTTTCCTTGTGGGCGTCCGGGTGGTTGAGGGCGGTCACCAGGGTGCCGTCGGTGGTGAGCAGGATCAGGCCGGTGCTGTCCTTGTCCAGGCGGCCGATGGGGAACAGGCCGGGAACGTCCACCAGTTGGGTGACCACCTTCGGCTCCTGGGCGTTGGCGCGGGCGTCGCTGGTGTAGCCGGCGGGCTTGTGCAGGGCCACATAGACATGCTCGGACAGCCCCTCCCGGTCCACCGTCACCCGGTCCTGGTCCGGGTCCACCTTGCGGCCCATCTCGGTGACCACCGTGCCGTTGACGCGCACCCGGCCGTCGGCGATGAGGCGGTCCGCCTCGCGGCGTGATGCCAGGCCCTGCTGGGCGATGAACTTGTTGAGGCGCACGGGCTCGGCCACGGGTTGTATAATCCTCTTAAAAAAATGGCTCATTCTAGCGATCCCGATTACGACATCGCCAGCGACGACACCGTCCTTGTCCCGGACACGGCGGCGGATGCCGGGCTGGACGCGCTGCTGCCCGCCACCACCGGGGGCGGCGGCGAGCTGGTCCCCTACGACCCGCTGCAACGCTACCTGGCCGACGTGCGCCAGCACCCCTACCTGAACCGGGACGAGGAGCACCGCCTGGCGCTGGCGTTCCGCGACCGGGGCGACCTGGAGGCGGCGTCCAGGCTGGTGCTGGCCAACCTGCGGCTGGTGGTGCGTCTGGCCTTCGAGTACAAGAAGACGCCCGTGGCCCTGCTCGACCTGATCCAGGAGGGCAACCTGGGCCTGATGGCGGCGGTGAAGAAGTTCGATCCGGACCGGGGCGTGCGCCTGGGCACCTATGCCTCGTGGTGGATCAAGGCCTACATGCTGCGCTACATCATGGCCAACTGGAAGATGGTCAAGATCGGCACCACCCAGGACCAGCGCAAGCTGTTCTTCAACCTGCTCAAGGAGCAGCGGCGCCTGGAGGCCGAGGGGCACGACGTGGGCCCGCGCCTGCTGGCGGAGGCCCTGGGGGTGAAGGAGCAGAGCGTGGTGGCCATGCAGCAGACGCTCACCCAGTGGGACCAGTCGCTGGACGAGCCCATCGGGACCGACGGGGAGGGGACCACCCACCTCGACATGCTGGCCGCCGGCGGCGCCGAGACCGACGAGGTGCTGGCCCAGCGCGAGCTGCGGGAGCTCATCAACACCCACCTGGCCACCTTCGCCCGGGGCCTGACGGGGCGCGACCGGGAGATTTTCGAGCAACGCCTGGTGGCCGAGAACCCGGTGACCTTGCAGGACATCGCCGACCGCCACGGCGTGTCCCGGGAGCGCATCCGCCAGAACGAAAAACGCCTGCTGGAACGCATGCGCGCCTACCTGGCGGAGCGGGTGGAGGGGCTGGAGGGGCTCGACTTCTCCATCGCCACCGACGCCTGACCCCCTGTTGGGGAGGGCCCCTTCAAGCCGATAAGAGGGGGTCATGATCGCCCACCTGGTCCGCAAGAAGATTCCCGCCCGGCTCACCAAGCGGGTGGCCTGCCCCACCTGCGGGGAGAAAACCCGGACCCAGGTGCACCACGTGGTCTACTGCATGCTGTGCGGCCAGCCCATCCCGGTGCCGCCGAACCCGTCCTGACACGATCCGGGCGGCATTCCCGCCGCCGCCGCCGTGTAAATTTGATATCCTATTAGCTTGGCTTCCGCCTCGCGCCACCCATGCGGGCGCACTCCTTTGTTCTGTTGAGGAAACCATCATGCGCAATCGCTGGAACGACGCCGATGCGGCGGCTTTCGAGGGCGACCTGGGCCTGCGCGTCTACTCGTCGCGCCTGCTGGGGGCCGACCCGGCCCTGGTGCTGCACGGCGGCGGCAACACCTCCGTCAAGTCCACCGTCACCGACATCCTGGGCGAGCGGGTGGACGTGCTCCACATCAAGGGCAGCGGGTGGGATCTGGCCACCATCGAGGCCCGGGGCTTCCCGGCGGTGCGCATGGATCACCTGCTCAGGCTGCGCCACCTGCAAAAACTGTCCGACCCGGACATGGTGAACACCCAGCAGACGCACATGATGAACGCCAGCTCGCCGAGCCCGTCCATCGAGACCCTGCTGCACGCCTTCCTGCCCTACAAATTCGTGGACCACACCCACGCCGACGCGGTGGTGGCCCTGACCGACGTGAAGAACGGCGAGGCCGCCGTGCGCGATGTCTACCGCGACAGCATGGCCATCGTGCCCTACGTGCAGCCGGGCTTCGACCTGGCCAAGGTGTGCGCCGACATTTACGAGCAGGCCCCCCACGTGAGCGGCCTGGTGCTCATGAAGCACGGCATCTTCACCTTCGCGAACACCGCCCGGGCCAGCTACGACCTGATGATCGAGCGCGTGCAGCAGGCCGAGGACTACCTGCAAAACGCCCGGGCCGGCCGCCCCATCTTCAGCGTCCGCGCCGACCTGCCAAAACCCGCCGTGGACAAGGGGAGGCTGGTGGCCATCGTGGCCCAGGCCATCGGCCGCGAGGGGGGCCCCAAGCTGGTCACCCTGGACGATGCGGAGCGGGTGATGGCATTCATCAACAGCGCCCAGGCGCCGGCCCTTTCGCAGGTGGGGCCCGCCACGCCGGACCATGTGATCCGCACCAAGGCCCTGCCGCTCTATTGGGAGCACCCGGACCTGTCGTCCGAGGCGGCCTTCAGGGCCGGCCTCGAGGCGGAGCTGGCGCGCTACATCGCCGCCTACGACGCCTACTTCCAAAAGCACGCCGCCGGCGGCGACTACGTGCGGCTGGACCCCAACCCGCGGGTGCTCCTGATCCCCGGCCTGGGGATGCTCACCACCGGTTCCGGCTACAAGGACGGTCAGGTGGTGGCCGACATCTACCGCCACACCATCGACGTGCTGGAGTGGGCCAGCACCCACGGCGACTATTCGGTGCTCACCCCCGAACAGCTGTTCAACATGGAATACTGGGAGCTGGAGCAGGCCAAGCTGCGCAAGGGCGGCGCCAGGCCGGCCCTGGCGGGGCGGGTGGCGGTGGTGACCGGGGCCGCCTCCGGCATCGGCCGGGCCTGCGCCAAGGAGCTGGTGGCCGCCGGTGCCCACGTGATCGGCCTGGACATCAACCCGGACGGGCTGAACGGCCTGGACGCCGATCTGGGCAAGGCGTTCCTGGGCGTCCGCACCGACATCTCCGACCGTGCCGCCATCGCCGCCGCCCTGGACGCGGGGGCCCGCCGCTTCGGCCGCATCGACATCCTGGTGGCCAACGCCGGGCGCTTCTATTCCAACCGCACCATCGCCGAGATGGACGCGGAGACGTGGGACGGCAGCTTGGCCCTGAACCTGTCGGCCCACCTGTGGGGCCTTAAAGCGGCGTTGCCCTACCTGAAGGCCAACAACGGCCGGGCCGACGTGATCCTGATGGGCTCCAAGAATGTCCCGGCGCCGGGGCCGGGGGCCGCCGCCTACAGCTGCGCCAAGGCCGCGCTCACCCAGTTGGGCCGGGTGGCGGCGCTGGAGCTTGCGGCGGACGGCATCCGCGTCAACACCCTCCATCCGGACGCCGTGTTCGACACGGGGGTGTGGAGCGAACAGGTGCTCAAGGAGCGCGCCGCCCACTACGGCATGACCGTGGAGCAGTACAAGCGCAAGAATCTGCTGAAGAGCGAAATCACCTCCACGGACGTGGGGCGGCTGGTGGCACGCATGTGCGACGCGGCCTTCGTCCACACCACCGGGGCGCAGGTGCCGGTGGACGGGGGCAACGACCGGGTGATCTAGGGCACCTCTCAAAACCTGCTGCGCGGTCCGATTGCTGCGTTGGGCGGTGCTCGAACCCTTGCCTATCACCAAGATATGTCTCGGGTTCTGCGCGGCGTAACGGTGCCGCTCCGCTCGGGGCGCCTTGCACCAGGGACCGCTCGCGACGGTTTTGAGAGGTGCCCTCTAGCAGGACGTTGAAAAAGTCCTTCCATGGACTTTTTCGACGCGAAACCGGAAAAACGCGGTTTTCCGGTTTCTCAGGATATCAAGCGCTTACGCGCTCGCAATCTGCCGGCACATCCCTGTGCCGGACGCAGGCATGCCGAAAAACGGTGTTTTTCAACAGCCTGCTAGTAATCCGCCGGCCTGGCGTGGGCCCGGATTCGGACCATTTTCGCGATCCGGCGCCGGCCCCTGGGGGGCCGGCGGCCACAAGGGGGATCGCCTGGGGGCGGTTGTGCGGTTTGGCCTGGCCCATAAAATCTTCGGCGGGTACCTGGTGCTCATCGCCGCGCTGGTCGCCGTGGGCGGCTACGGCGGGGTGACCCTGCACCGCCTGATGGGCGACTACCGCAGCCTGGTGGTGGAGGGCATCCCCGCGCAGCGCGACCTGGACGCGCTCAAGGAGCTGTTCCGCCTCCAGACCGCCAACGAAAAGAAGTTCTACGTGGTGCGCAGCCCGGCCTTTGCCGACCTGTTCACGGGCCAGGACACGGAATGGCGGTTGCTGGCAACCGAGCTGGCGGCGCGCTTCAAGGACGAGCCGGAGGCGCTGGGGATGGACACCCTGCTGGCCCAGCACCGGGTGTACGCGCGGCTGGCCGCCGACAACATGGCCCACCCGGACGCGCGCTACGATACCGCCGCCCTGATCGACACCATCAGCGTGGGGCTGGACGACCTGTCGCGCGCCTTCCGCGCCCGCCAGGACAGCCTGCTGGCCGGCACCCAGCAGCGCGCCGAGCGCGTCACCCAGGTGACCATCGGCCTCGGCCTGCTGGCGGTGGCGCTGGGGCTCACCATCGCCTTCGGCCTGTCGGCCCTGCTCACGCGCCCGGTGCGGCGCCTCAAGGCGGCCACGGAGGAGGTGGCCGCGGGCATCTTCGACCAGCCCGTGTCGGTGGGGGCCACGGACGAGATCGGCGACCTGGGCCACGCCTTCAACCGCATGGCCGGAAAGCTGCAAGCCCTGGACGAGCTGCGCGAGGAGTTCATCGCCTACATCTCCCACGAGCTGAAGACGCCGCTCACCTCCCTCAAGGAGGCCAACGCGCTGCTGGCGGACGGGGTGGCGGGGCCGCTCAACGCGCGCCAGCGCAAGCTGGTGGCCATCATCCAGGAGGACGGCGAGAAGATCCAGCGCCTCATCAGCGAGCTGCTCGACCTGTCCAAGATGGAGGCCGGGATGATGGCGTTCGACAAGGCGCCGGCGGCGTTCGACGCCATCGTCCACCAGGCGGTGGACGAGATGTGCCCGGTGGCCGAAAAGCGCAAGGTGGCGCTGCGCGTGGCGGAAGGCGGGCCGGCCACGGTGCTGGCGGACGCGCCGCGCACCCGCCAGGTGCTCACCAACCTGATTTCGAACGCCATCAAGTTCTCGCCCGAGGGGGCGGAGGTGACGGTGAGCTGGATCACCACCGAAAGCCGGGTGGCGTGCGCGGTGGCGGACCGGGGGACGGGCATCCCGGCGGATTCCCGCGACCGCATTTTCGAAAAATTTCACCAGCTCGCGCCGTCGGCCCTGTCGGGCATGCGCGGCATCGGATTGGGGCTGCCCATCGCCCGCAAGATCGTGGAGGCCCACGGCGGCCGCCTGTGGGTGGACTGCCCGCCGGAGGGGGGCAGCATCTTCCGCTTCTCGCTGCCGGTACACGCCGCGCCGGCGCCATTGCACTCATTGGAACACGCAAACGGATAATCATGCACAAACACCTCATCCTGCTGGTAGATGACGACGCCAACATCCTCACCACCCTGGGCATGCGCCTGGAGGCCATGGGCTACCGGGTGGCCACGGCGGCGGACGGCCCCTCGGCCGTGGAGACGGCGGCGCGCGTCCGCCCCGACCTGATGCTGCTCGACCTGCGCCTGCCAGGCATGAGCGGCCTGGAGGTGCTGGGGGTGGTGAAGGGCGCCGAACCGGCCCCGGAGGTCATCCTGCTCACCGCCCAGGGCAGCGTCGAGACGGCGGTGGCCGCCATCAAGGCCGGCGCCTACGACTACATCGAGAAGCCGGTGGACTCGAAGCGGCTGGGCGTCCTGCTGGAGCAGGCCCTGGCACACCGGGGCGTGCGCCAGGAGGTGGGGCGGCTCAAGGAGTCGCTGCGCGAGATGGGGCGTTTCGGTCACATGGTGGGGCAGAGCGACGCCATGCAGGTCCTCTATCAGTTCATCGACCAGGTGGCCCGCACCGAGGCCACCGTCATGGTGACCGGCGAATCCGGCACCGGCAAGGAGCTGATCGCGCGCACCATCCACGACATGAGCCCCCGCGCCCAGGGGCCGTTCGTGGCGGTGAACTGCTCCGCCATCATGGCCACCCTGTGGGAAAGCGAGATGTTCGGCTTCGAGAAGGGGGCCTTCACCGGCGCCCACAAGCGCCACCTGGGCTATCTGGAGCAGGCGGCGGGCGGCACCCTGTTCCTGGACGAGATCGGCGAGATGACCCCGGAGACCCAGGCCAAGTTCCTGCGCGTGCTGGAGACGCGCCGGGTGAACCGGGTGGGCGGCAGCCACGAGATCCCCCTCGACATCCGCGTGGTGGCGGCCACCAACCGCAACCTGGAGGAGGCCATCGCCGAGGGCGCCTTCCGCGAGGATCTGTACTACCGCCTCAACGTGTTCACCCTGCACGCGCCGCCCCTGCGCGAGCGCCGCAGCGACATCCCGCTGCTGGCGCGAACCTTCATCCGGCAGTTCGCCGAGGCCTACGGCAAGCGCCTGGAGCTGGACGAGGCGGCGTGGGCCCTCCTCAAGGGACACGACTGGCCCGGCAACGTGCGCGAGCTGCGCAACGCGATGGAGCGGGCGGTGATCCTGGCGGCGGACGGGGTGATCGGCGCGCGCCACCTGCCCCCCCATCTGGCCAACGGCGGCGGCGCGGCCGCGGCGGCCGGGGCGCGCACGATGGCCACCATGCTGGAGGGCATGACCGTGGCCGACATGGAGCGCAAGCTGATCCTGCACGCCCTGGAACAGACCAACGGCAACAAGACGCAGGCCGCCAGGCAGCTTGGGATCAGCCTCAAGACCCTGCACAACAAGCTGGCCCGCTACCGGGACGGCGCCACCCAGGAGGCCCATTGACAGGGCCCGTGGCAGTGATAAAGTGTGTAGATCATGCCCCATTTTCCCAAAAGAACGGCGCCTAAGGGCGGCTGCCGGAGGGACCGGCTCGGCCTGATCTCCCGCGATCCGCTGCTGCGCGACGTGGCGCGGATCGAGGTGGAAATCGCCGATCTGTACGCGCGCCTGGCGGCCACGAGCGCCAACCGGGCCCCGCGCGAGCTGTTCAAGGGCATCGAGCGCCACACCCGCGAGCTGGCCGCGCTGCTGGGCGACGTGGCCGCCGAGGGGCAGACGCCGGCCCATCACCCCCGCCCCACGCGGGTGCGCCTGAACCTGCTGTGCGGCAACCAGCTGGATGGGGTGCGCAAGGCGTTGCGGACGATGTCGCGCCACGGGGTGGACTGCGTCCCCAACGGCCACACCCACGACATGCTGGCGCACCTGCACCGGCTGGAGGCGGAGCACGTGCTGGCGCCGCTGCTGCAAATCCTGCGCATCGCCCCGTCGGGGGCGCTCAAGTCCGCCCACCGGTTGCTGGTCGGCCGTCACGACCGGCTGGGCAAGCTGGGGGTGGATCTGCCGCCGCTGCCCACCATGAGCGGCGCGCGCCCGCTGTGC
Source organism: Nitrospirota bacterium (assembly GCA_016212085.1). Taxonomy (GTDB): domain Bacteria; phylum Nitrospirota; class JACRHL01; order JACRHL01; family JACRHL01; genus JACRHL01. The sequence continues at coordinate 235,862 of JACRHL010000006.1, forward strand.
GGCACCGCCGGCGGCGTCGTTGGCGGTCCGCCCAGGCGCTTCGGCAAGGGCGACGCGTGGTCCGCCACCGGCTGCGTGGAACGCATCAATCTGGCGCGCCGCTGCGGCACCGTGCGCATCGGCGACGGCGTGCGCGCCTTCTTCTCGTTCCGGGCCCTGCCGGATGGGGCGGGCGGCCTGCGGGAGGGCGACCCGGTCACGGTCACCCTGCGGCGCGGGCCGCTGGGGCTCACCGCCACCTGGGTGGCGCTGGCGGCGCCGGTCGAGGCGTAGCCGCGCGCCGGCTCGATTATCTTAAAAAACTCCCGCGTCGGCGCGCGGGCCGGCGTGGGCCCGATGGGGCGCGTCAGGCCGAGATGTAGGCCACGAACGGAATCAGGAACAGGGTGACACCCAGGGCGATGCGCAGCATCCAGCCCATGGTGACGCGGAATCCGTTGGTCTGCCCGAACCAGTTTGTCAGCATAGTTCCCCTCCAGGTGTCCTGCGCATCCGAGCGTAACGGCCGGGAATTGTAAGCAATCCGAAAGCCATTGTCGCGGGTTCCCAAAAAAAATCCCTGGGGAGGCCCGTGCCGCGCGGGGTTGCGGCCGGCCGGGGCAATCCGGGCGTGGCGGCCGCGCCGTGCAATTTTTTCCGGGTCGGGAAATTTTCGCCGTGCCGGCCTGCGCCGGTTTGCCTAACGGCCCCCCCGGGGCCTATCCTTTTGCATCCCCAACGGGGCCCGTTTTCACGACAGCAGCAAGGACCAGCAGTGGCCGCCCAGTACATCTTCACCCTGCACCGCCTGTCCAAGGTGGTGCCTCCCAAGCGCGAGATATTGAAGGACATCAGCCTGTCGTTCCTGCCGGGTGCCAAGATCGGCATCCTGGGCCTGAACGGCTCCGGCAAGAGCTCCCTGCTCCGGATCATGGCCGGGGAGGATACCGCGTTCCTGGGCGAGGCCAAGCCCGCGCCGGGCACCCGCATCGGCTATCTGCCCCAGGAGCCCAAGCTGGACCCGGCCAAGGACGTGCGCGGCAACGTGGAGGAGGGGGTGGCGGCCACCCGCGCCCTGCTCGACCGTTTTGCCGAGGTGAGCATGCGCTTCGCCGAGCCCCTGGGCGACGACGAGATGGAGGCCCTGCTCGCCGAGCAGGCCAGGTTGCAGGACGCCATCGACGCCGCCGACGCCTGGGATCTGGACCGCAAGCTGGAGATCGCCGCCGATGCCCTGCGCCTGCCGCCCTGGGACGCGGACGTGACCCGGCTGTCCGGCGGCGAGAAGCGCCGCGTGGCCCTGTGCCGGCTGCTGCTCTCGGCGCCGGACATGCTGCTGCTGGACGAGCCCACCAACCACCTGGACGCGGAATCGGTGGCCTGGCTGGAGCGCTTCCTGGAGGAGTATCCGGGCACCGTGGTGGCCGTCACCCACGACCGCTACTTCCTGGACAACGCCGCCGGCTGGATCCTGGAGCTGGACCGTGGCCGCGGCATCCCCTGGGAGGGTAACTACAGCTCCTGGCTGGAGCAGAAGGAGGCGCGCCTCAAGTTCGAGGAGAAGCAGGAAAGCGCCCGCCAGCGCACCATCCGCCACGAGCTGGAATGGGTGCGCGCCGGCTCCAGGGGGCGCCACGCCAAGGGCAAGGCCCGCCTCACCCGGTTCGAGGAGCTGGCCAGCCAGGAGGCCATCAAGCGCAACGAGACCAACGAGATCTTCATTCCGCCCGGCGAGCGCCTGGGCGAACTGGTGATCGAGGCCCGGGGCCTGAGGAAGACGGTGGGCGACCGGGTGCTGATCGACGCCCTGGACTTTACCGTGCCGCGCGGCGCCATCGTGGGCATCATCGGCCCCAACGGCGCGGGCAAGAGCACCCTGTTCAAGATGATCGCCGGCATCGAGAAGCCCACGGGCGGCGCCCTGCGCGTGGGCGACACGGTGCGGCTCGCTCACGTGGACCAGACGCGCGACGACCTGAACGCCGGCAAGACCGTGTGGGAGGAGGTCTCCGGCGGCCGCGACATCATGCTGGTGGGCAAGACCGAGCTGGCCTCCCGCGCCTATGTGGGGCGCTTCAACTTCAAGGGCACCGACCAGCAGAAGCGGGTGGGGGAGCTGTCCGGCGGCGAGAGGAACCGCCTGCACCTGGCCAAGCTCCTGGCCTCCGGCGGCAACGTGCTGCTCCTGGACGAGCCCACCAACGACCTGGACGTGGAAACCATGCGCGCCCTCGAGGAGGCGTTGCTGGAGTTCGCCGGCTGCATCATGGTCATCAGCCACGACCGCTGGTTCCTGGACCGCGTGGCCACCCACATGATGGTGTTCGAGGACGAGGGACAGGTGATCTTCATGGAGGGCAGCTTCAGCGATTACGAGGCCGACAAACGCAAGCGCCTGGGTGACGACGCGGTCCGCCCGCACCGCATGCGCTACAAGCGGCTGGCCACCTAGGGCCTGTCAGTCAGGCACCGGCCATCGCCCGAAAGGGCGGCGGCGGGGACGGGGCATTGAAATATCCGGCTTGACGCGGATATACTAATCGGATTTCACGGCCTCCGCACGGGGCGGCGGCCCGAGCACTCAATAAGGACGGCGCATTGTCCAAGGAAGAATCCATCGAGGTCGAGGGCACGGTCATCGAGACGCTGCCGAACGCCTTTTTCAAGGTCGAGACCGAGAACGGGCACCAGGTGCTGGCACACATCTCCGGCAAGATGCGCAAGCACTACATCCGCATCCTCCCGGGTGACAAGGTCACCATGGAGCTGAGCCCCTACGACCTGACCCGCGGACGCATCACCTACCGCGAGCGCTAAGGCGCTTACCCGCCCCCGGCGGAGCCGGCGCGCCGCCTGGGGCGGTGCCCGGCGCGGCCGGGGTCTCCCCCTTTTTTTCCCCCGAAAAAGCAGCCCGCGCCCGCTCAAGGGATCGCTCCGTTCCGCCGAAATGACGGACAGGCCGACCCCTATGGAAACGCGCAACACCGTCAAGACAATCCTCCGCGTCGACGCGCTGCCGACACTGCCGGACGTGATCCACGAGATCCTCGCGATCACCGGCGACCCGATGTCGTCCATGAAGGGGTTGGCCACGGTCATCGAGCGTGATCCGGCCCTGTCGGCCAACATGCTCAAGCTGGTCAACTCGGCCTATTTCGGCTTTTCGCGCAAGATATCGGTCATTCGCGACGCGGGCGTGCTGCTCGGCTATGGCACCGTCCGCGCCATGGCGTTGGGCACGGTGGTGATTTCCAGCGTCAACGTCGAGCGTCTCGATTGCCATCGCTTCTGGGCGCACTCCCTGGCCACCGCCGTGACCACCAACGCGCTGGCCCGCGAGGTGAACCACCCGGACCTGGACCAGGCGTTCATCGCCGGCCTGCTGCACGACGTGGGCGTGCTGCTGCTGGCGGTGTCGTTCCCGGACTTGTCCGGCGGCGTGCCGATGGCCGGAGGGGATTCCCAGGACGCGGCCGACCGCGAAATCGCCGCCTTCGGCATCACCCACGAACAGGCCGGCGCCCACCTGGCGCGCCACTGGCGCTTCGACGCGCGGCTCACCCGCGCCATCGAGGAACACCACCTCGCCCCCGGCCGCGAGCCGGAGCGGATGAGCGCCCTGGGGCGCATGGTGTGGCTGGCGGAATGGATGCTGGGCGAGCGCTACCGGCTGCCCCACGAGGAACCGTCCGCCGACCGGCAGGCGGAGGCGGTGGCGCGCTCCCTCGGCTATCCGCTCGACTTGCTGCGCGGCGCCGCCAAGCGCATCGACAAGGAACTGGGGATCGTCGAGCCGCTGCTCAGCGGAAGGGCCGAGATGTGAACATCCACGACGATCACACCCCGGACCGTCCGATCCTGGACCCGGCCCTCGCCGAGTCGGCGAGCCTGTTCCGGTCCAAGATCGCCGAACTGTCGCTGGTGCGCGAGCTGGCGGACTGCGGTGCCCTGCTGGACGACCTGGAGGCCCTCGGCAACGCCATCACCGGCGTCGTGCAGGGGGCCCTGCAAATCGACGCCTGCGCCTTGTTCGGCCCCGAGGACGGGGAGGGGTGGCGCTTTCTGGGCGGCGTCAGCCTGGACCCGTGCGGGGTGCCGCCCGAATACGTGGCTCCCAACCTGCTCGACCTTGCCGCCAACGCCATGGATGGCGTGGCCAGCACCGGTCGCGGCAACGCGGACGGCGTGCCCCAGCAACTGGCCGTGGGCCTCAACCAGGGCGCGCGCCGGGTGGGCGTGCTGGTGCTGACCGACCCGGACGCGGCCACCATCTGGAACCGCCGCCAGGATCTGCTGGCCATCGTCACCCGTCAGGTGGCCACCCTGGCGGACGCGGCCCAGATGTACCACAAGGTCGAGGACACCAACCGCTACCTGGAAATCACCCTCGAACAGCGCACCCAGAGCCTGAAGGAAACCCAGGAACGGCTGCACCAGCAGGAGAAGCTGGCGTCCCTGGGGCAGCTGGTGACCGGCGTCAGCCACGAGCTGAACAACCGCCTGGTGCCGGTGCTGGGCTACGCGCAACTGCTCAAGGCGCAGGAGCTGGACGGCGAGGCGCGCCGCGCGGTGGACGCCATCGAATCGGCGGCCCTGGGCAGCAAGCGCATCGTGGACGACATGCTCTCCTTCGCGCGCCCGGTGCAACCCCGCCCGGAGCCGTTGCAACTGGGTGAGCTGCTGCGCCAGGTGGCCGGCAACGTGGCCATCGCCCACGACGGGCCGTGCCCGCTCAAGGTACTCGCGCGGGACGGGGTGCCCATGGTGGCGGTGGACCGGCAGCAGGTGGAACAGGTGTTCCACAACCTCATCAAGAACGCCCTGGAGGCGGTCGCCGATCGGCGCGACGGCAACGTGCGCGTGACCGTCGGCGGCGATGCCGGACGGGTGACCGTGACCATCGAAGACAACGGAACCGGCATCCCCGACGACGTGCAGCCGCGCATCTTCGAGCCGTTCTTCAGCACCAAGGCGGTGGGCAAGGGGACCGGGCTCGGCCTGTCCATCACCCACGGCCTGACCCGGGCCAACGGCGGCACCATCCGCATGGAAAGCCGCAATGGCATCGGCACGCGCTTCATGGTGTCGTTCCCGGCGCTTGCGGAACACGCGGCGGATGACGCCGGGCAAGACCCGGAAAAACATAAAGTAAAATATAATAGATCACAATCCACGTCATTCATAAAAAAGACGGTTCTTGTTGTGGATGACGAGCCGGGAATCCGCGAGTTCCTGGCCCACGCCCTGGCGCGGGATTTCGAGGTGCGGACGGCGGAAAACGGCATGGACGCCCAGTCGGCGCTGGCCGGCCAGGGCTTCGACATGATCCTGATGGATCTGCGCATGCCCGGCCTGGGTGGCATGGAGCTGTACCGCTGGCTGCGCGCGGAGCGGCCGGACCTGGCGGACGTGGTGGTGTTCATGACCGGCGATCAGTACGACCCGGAGACCGTCACGTTCCTGAGCGAACGCCGCAACCGGCAACTGCGCAAGCCGTTCACGCTGAGCCAACTGCGCGGCGCCCTGGGCGACGCCTGAGGGCGGCCCTCACAAACGGACACGGGCGGCCCAGGCAAACACCGCCGAGAACGCGTCGCTACACATTGAAAAACAAGGATAAACTTGGCTTGTAACGCCCCCTTTCGCCTCGCCTTGTATTTTACATAATATATATTATCGGAAGTAAATCGAGGGCCAAAAGGGGCCCTCCTGTGTTCCGGCGGACGGCTCCCCCCGCCGCCCAAGCGGGCCGTCACGCGGTCAACCGCACGCGGTCAACCGGCGCACACCCCGATGGTGGCGCGCCCCGGCGCCGAACCTTATGGAACGTGATATCGGTGAAACCCCCGCCCCCTGGCCGAGGGTGGATCGGCCGTCAGGCGGCGGCGTGGATGGACACGGGCACCCGGTGCCGTCCGAACGGCGCCTTGAACGCCTCGAAGTGCCCGGCGATGATGGTTCCGCAGTGCTGGCAGGCGCCGTCGTCCGCGAGCCGGTAGTTCAGGATGTCGTACCAGTCGCGCACGATCACCGCGCGGCCGCAACCGGTGCACCAGGTGGTATCGCCCGCCGGGTCGTGCACGTTGCCCGTGTAGACGTATTTCAGGCCCGCGTCGATGGCGATGCGGCGGGCTTCGGCCAGGGTGGCCGGAGGCGTGGGCGGCACGTCCAGCATCCGGTAGTCCGGGTGGAAGGCGGAAAAGTGCAGCGGCACCTGGGTGCCCAGCTCGGCGGCGATCCAGTCGCTCATGGCGCGGATCTCGTCCGGCGCATCGTTGTGGCCGGGGATCACCAGGCAGGTGATCTCGGTCCACACGCCCGTTTCGTGGACCAGGTAGCGCAGGGTATCGAGCACCGGGTCCAGGCGCGCCGCGCACAGCTTCTTGTAGAAATTGTCCGTGAACCCCTTCAGGTCCACGTTGGCGGCGTCCATCTTGGCGAACAGGTCGCGGCGCGGCAACGGGTGGATGTAGCCGGCGGTCACCGCCACGGTGGCCACCCCCCGCTCGTGGCAGGCATCGGCCACGTCCATGGCGTACTCGGTAAAGATCACCGGATCGTTGTAGGTGAAGGCCACGCTGCGGCAGCCGTGTTCCCGCGCCACCCGCGCGATGTCGTCCGGCGAGGCGCTGTCGGACAGGCGGTCGAAGTCGCGGGCCTTGCTGATGTCCCAGTTCTGGCAGAAGCGGCACGCCAGGTTGCAGCCGGCGGTGCCGAACGAGAACACGCTGCTGCCCGGATAGAAGTGGTTGAGCGGCTTCTTCTCGACGGGATCGATGCAAAAGCCCGAGGAGCGGCCGTAGGTGGTGAGCACCATGTGGTCGCCCACGCGCTGGCGCACGAAGCAGGCGCCGCGCTGGCCGTCGTGCAACTTGCAGTCGCGCGGGCACAGGTCGCACTGGATGCGGCCATCGGGGTTGAGGTGCCAGTAACGGGCCGGATAGTCGGTCATGGGGTATCCCCCTTCTCGGTATGCCGGGCGACCGTGAAACGGTGCAGGGCGACTCCCGGCGACCAGAAATCCGCCGGCAGGCCCGCCTTGCGCTTCAGGGCCCCCAGGAAATCCCGCGGTTGCGGAAAGGTTTTCCACACCTGGGGCAGGAAGGTGCCCCGCAGGGCGCCGCAGGATAGCACCACCCCGTCCACCCCCGGACGCAGGGCATCCACCGCCTCCGCCTCGGTGCCGAACGGAATCGCTTCCAGCGCCGACAGCTCCGACACCTCCACCGCCGCCCGCCGGAACTCGTCGGCGGTGAGCGGCGTGAAACGCGGATCGTCGAAGGCGGCGGCGCGGGCATTGGCGCACACGTCCTCGAACAGCGAGCGGAACGGGTTGAGGGTGCCCATGCAGCCGCGCAGTTCGCCTTCCAGGCGCAGGGTCACGAAGGTGGCGGCCGGGGTGTTCAGCCAGTCCGCCGCCGCCTCGGGTGGCGCGCCCCGGCCCAGCCGGGCGGCAATGGCCGCCCGCGCCAGTTCCCGCAGCACGGTGGCGCGCTCCGTCGCGGTGGCCGGTGGCGGCTGGACGGCCCGCTCCGCCCCCTCGACAAGGACGAACGCCCCATAGCCCACCACCCGCGACCGGTCGCCGGCGGTGTCGCCGGAGTTGCGCAGGTCGGCCAGGTGCGCCGTCAGTCCGTGGCGGCGGGCGCTGGCCAGCAGCCCCCACAGGGGCGTGGCGCCGCAGGCGTGGTTGTGGCTGATGGCGCCGTGATCCAGGCCCAGGATGGCGTGCCGGGTGGCGTCGTCCAGCGCCCGAGCCAGGTCGTAGGGCAGGTAGTGGGACAGGTCGGAACTGATCACCATCAGCGTCTCCTCCCCGTTCCACACCGTTTCGAACACCTCCGCAACCTCGTCCGGAGTGGCCTCCCCCACCACCAGGGGCAACAGCGAGAAGTTGCCCAGGCGCATCTGCAGGAATGGCAGGTGCACCTCCAGCGAGTGTTCCGGCGCGTGCGGCCGGTTGTCCGCCCGCACCTGGGGCAGCTCCAGCACCCGTTTCACCGCCTCGGCGTCCACCGGGATGTCACCCAGGGGGGTGCGGAAGCGGTCGACGGCGGCCACCACGATGCCGCGCACCGGCACCCGGTGCGCGGGACCGGCCAGCACCACCCGGCGGTAGCCCATGGCGGCGGAAATCAGGTTATAGGCGCAGGCCGCCACCGGTCCGGAATAGACGTATCCCGCGTGCGGCACCACCAGCGCCTTGGGCACACTGCCATGCAGGGCCTCCGGCGCCGGGTTGTCGTTCAGCAAGGTCAGAATGTCGTGGCGCAACGCCGCCGCGTCGGCTGGATAGAACAGCCCCGCGACCGCTGGCGCGCGTACCTGCAACATGGCGACTCCTCCGCCACGGGCCGGCTCTCCCCCCATCTGAATTCATTGTAGCCTATCGACCGGAAATATTCCGGCCCCCGGCCGGGGGCATTTCACTTGACCGCCCGGTCAACCCGGCGCGGCCGTCAGAACAGCGCGTGCAGGTCCGCCGCGCTGCCGATGGCATGGTCCACGCCGTGGGCCGCCAGGCGCTCCGCCCCGTCGGTACCCCAGGCCACGCCCGCCACCGCCACGCCGGCGCCGCGCGCCGTTTCCACGTCCACCCGCGTGTCGCCCACGTACAGGCAGTGGGCGGGCGCCACGCCCAGGCTGGCCATGGCGCGCACCAGACCCTCGGGGTCGGGCTTCATGCGCGCCACGTCGTCGGCGCCCAGCACCACGGCGAAGTGGTGGCGCACCCCCAGGGCGTCCAGGATGGTTTCGGTGTGGCCGCGGCGCTTGCTGGTGACCACCCCCATGCGCACGCCGCGGGCGGCGAGGCCGTCGAGCAGCGCCGCCACCCCCGCATGGAGGGCCGTCTGCCCGGCGCAGATGCCGTCGTAGTGGCGGCCGATGGCGTCGAGCAGGGCGCGCCGCTCGTCCGGGGCGCGCTCGGGAAAGATCGCCTCCAGCTTGTAGCCGATGTGGGCGGCGATCACCGCCTCCGGCACCGGTTCCCAGCCCAGTTCGTCGAGGGCGGCCAGGGTGCTGTGGACGATGGCGCGGGTGGAGTCGATGAGCGTGCCGTCCAGGTCGAACAGGGCGGCGCGATAGATTCTGGCGGGATTGTTCATGACTTGGCGGGGCGATTCTGGTAAAACCACGCCCCATGCTTCCCTATCCACAAATCGACCCGGTGCTGCTGCACCTGGGCCCCATCAAGATCCGCTGGTACGGCATGATGTACCTGGCGGGGTTCGCCGTCGGCTACCTGCTGCTGAAACGCCAGATCCGCGAGGGCTCCCTGCGCATCACCGAGGAGCAGCTGGGCGGCCTGGCCACCGCCCTGATCCTCGGCGTGATCCTGGGCGGGCGCCTGGGTTACGTTCTATTTTACGACCTTTCCAGCTATCTCGCCGAGCCGGCGCGCATCCTGGCCATCTGGCAGGGGGGGATGAGCTTCCACGGCGGCCTGGTCGGCACCCTGGTGGCCGGGTGGATTTTCTGCCGGCGCGAGGGGCTGCGCTTTCTCACCCTCACCGACCGGGTGTGCGTGGTGGTGCCGGTGGGCCTGGGGCTGGGGCGCCTCGCCAACTTCATCAACACCGAGCTGGTGGGGCGCGTGACCGACGTGCCGTGGGCCATGGTATTCCCCGGCTGGGGGCCGTATCCGCGCCACCCCTCGCAGCTTTACCAGGCGTTCCTGGAGGGGGTGGTGCTGTTCACGGTGCTGTGGCTGCTGCGCAACCGCCTGACCCGGCCCGGCCAGCTCATCGGCCTGTTCCTGACCCTGTACGCCTGTTTCCGCATGTTCGCCGAGCTGTTCCGCCAGCCGGACGCGCAGATCGGCTTTCTGGTGCTGGGCACCACCATGGGCCAGTGGCTGTCGGCGGTGATGCTGGGGGCCGGCGTGTGGCTGCTGGCCACGGCCCGGCGCCGGGCCGTGGCTATTCCGGCGGACGGCCGTAGCCGAAGGTGAAGCCGCCGTCCACGGTGAGGCTCTCGCCGGTGACGAAGCCGGCCAGGTCGGAGGCGAAGAACAGCACCGCGCGGGCGATGTCGTCCGGCACCGCCAGGCGCCGCAACGGCGTTTGCCGGGCCAGCGACTCCCGCACCCACTCCGGCGCGTGGGGCGTCTCGCCGGTGACGGTGAAGCCGGGGCAGATGGCATTGACGGTGATGCCCACCTCCCCCACCTCGTTGGCCAGGTCGCGGGCGAAGCCGCGCAAGGCCGAGACCGCCGTGGTGTAGGAGCTGTAACCGGGCACCGGGCGGTGCATGAGGGTGTTGAGCAGGAACAGGATGCGCCCCTCGCGGCGCAGCACCATGTCCTCCAGCACCGCCTGGCAGCAGTTGAAGGCCCCCTTGAGCAGCACGCCGAGCTGGGCCTCGTACTCCTCCCAGGTGCGTTGCAGGAAGGGGTGGCGGTCGATGTTGTTGTGGGCGGTGTGGATCAGCATGTCCACCCGCCCGAAGCGGGCCAGCACCTCGGCCGCCATGGCGTCCACCGCCAGGCGGCTCGACACGTCCACCGCGTGGGGCACGGCCAGGCCCTTCATGTGCTCCATGTCGTTCATCAGGCGCTCGATGACCTCGATGCGCTTGTGGTAGCCCAGCACCACCGTGGCCCCGGCGCACACCAGCTGGCGCGCCACGGCGGACCCCACCTCGCTGCTGGCGCCGGTGAGGATGATGATGCGGTTGGTCAGGTCGATCATGAAGCGCTCTCCGTTGTTGGCGGGCAAATTACAGCACGGATGCGCGAATCTGACAAATCAGCCGGCGCGGGCGGCCCGTCAGGCGGATTCCGGCGCGAAGCCGTGGCGCAGCGTGTTCTCGGTGATGGTGACCGGCAGCAGGCATTGCAGCAGATAGTCCGGCCCCCCCGCCTTGGTGCCCAGGCCCGACAGGCGGAAGCCGCCGAACGGCTGGCGCCCCACCAGGGCCCCGGTGATGCCCCGGTTGATGTAAAGGTTGCCCACCCGGAACTCGCGCTTCACCCGCTCGATGGCGCGCGGGCTGCGCGAGAACAGGCCGCCGGTGAGGGCATAATCGCCGTCGTTGGCCAGGGCGATGGCGTGCTCCAGGCCGTCCGCCATCAACACCGCCAGCACCGGCCCGAATACCTCCTCCCGCGCCAGCCGGCTGTTGGGGGCGATGCCCGTGAACAGGGCCGGCCCCACGTACTGCCCCGCCTCGGGCAGCGTGTCCACGGTCAGCGCCGGATGGCCCTCCTTGTGCCCCAGGTCGATGTAGCCCCGCACCCGGTCGCGGGCGCGGCGGTCCACCAGGGGGCCGATGCGGTACCTGGGATCCTCCGGCGGACCCACGGGCAGCGCGGCGATGGCGTCCGCCAGCCGCGCCACCAGGGCGTCGTGCACGGCGCGGTGGGCGATCACCCGCGAGCAGGCGGAGCACTTCTGGCCCTGGAAGCCCGTGGCGGAGGCGACGATGCCCGCCACCGCCTGGTCCAGGTCGGCGCTGTCGTCCACGATGATGGCGTTCTTGCCGCCCATCTCGGCCACCAGGTGCTTGACCGACCGCGCCCCGGTCGCCACCTCGCCGGCCATGCGGTGCAGCGCCAGGCCCACGGCGCGGGAGCCGGTGAAGGCGATCAGGTCCACGCCCGCGTGGGCCGCCAGGGTTCTGCCCGTCTCCCCGTTTCCCGGCAACAGGTGCAGGGCGCCCGCGGGCACCCCGGCTTCCGCCAGCAGGGCGAACAGCCGCGCGCCGCACACGGGGGCCCGTTCCGACGGCTTGAACACCACCGTGTTGCCGGTCACCAGGGCCGCCGCCACCATGCCGGTGGCGATGGCCAGGGGAAAGTTCCACGGCGCGATCACCGCCGCCACCCCGCGCGGGATGTAATGCAGTGCGTTGACCTCGCCCGGATAGGCGGCGCCCAGGCGGCGCGGCACGGCCAGGCGGCGCATCCGGGCGGCGTAGTAGTCCAGGAAGTCGATGGCCTCGGCCACCTCGGCGTCGGCCTCCAGGCGGTGCTTGCCCACCTCGAACAGCATCAGCGCCGCCAGGTCGTGGCGCTCCCGCCCCATGAGCCGGGCGGCCTGCTCCAGGATGGCGGCGCGTTCCCCGGCCGGGGTGGCCGCCCAGGCGGGGGCGGCGGCCACGGCGGCGGCCACCGCCAGTTCCACCTGCTCCGGCCCGCAGCAGGCCACGGAGCCCACCACCCTGCCGTCCCGGGACGGGTCGTGGGAGACGATGCGGGCGGTCACCGCCACCGCCCGCCCGCCGATCACCGCCTCGTGCCGCCCGCCCAGGGTGGTCCGCACCCGCTCCTGGGCCGCGTCGAACCGGGCGCGCACGGCGGCGCGGGAAAAGTCGGAAAGGGGCGTGTTCTCGAACTCCGGCCTGGGGGGCGGAGGTGGCGCCTTGGGGGTGGGCGGCGCCAGCACCTGTTCCGCGTCGGCCCGCTTGCCGTACATGGCGCGCAGCATGGAGCTGTTGGCGGTGTTTTCCAGCAGGCGCCGCACCAGGTAGGCCATGCCCGGCAGCAGCTCCCCCACCGGGCAGTAGGCGCGCACGCGGAAGCCCTGCCTTACCAGGGCCTTCTGGAGCGGCTCCGCCATGCCGTGGATCACCTGGAACTCGTAGCCGTCCGGCCCGATGCCGCGCCGCCGGGCCTGGTGCACCGCCACGGCGATGCTGCGCGGGTTGTGGGTGCCCAAGGCGGGATCGACCGCGTCCACGTTGTCCAGCAGCGTGGCGGTCAGGCGCTCGAAGGCCAGGTCGGTTTGCGCCTTGTCCTCCCACACGGGCACGGGCCAGCCGTGGTAGCGGGCGGTGACGACCTCCTGATCCCAATAGGCCCCCTTCACCAGGCGCACGCCCAGGCGCCGGCCCCGCTCGCGGCACCAGGCGAGCAGCGCGTCAAGGTCGTCCGGCGTCTCCTTCAGGTAGGCCTGCAACACCACCCCGCAGGCGGGGCCGCCGGCAAAGGCGTCCTCCTCCAGCAGGCCGCGCACGGCGGCCAGGGTGAGGTCCTTCAGGGCGTAATGCTCCATGTCCACGTGCACGTGGGCGTGCAGCCGCTGGGCCTGTTGCAGGATGGGGCGCAGGGCGTTCTTGGCGCGCTCCAGGCTGTCGTCCCACGCCAGCGGGTCGAGCAGCGGGTCCAGGGCGGACAGCTTGACGGACACATTCACGCGGGGCACCGGCCCACGGCCGGAACGGCCGAGCAGCGGTTGATCGGGCCAGCGCGGGGCCTCCGTGGCCAGGCGATCGAGCAGCTCCCGGTAGCGGGTGCGGTACGCCTCCGCCTCCGGGAGGGTGAGGGTGGCCTCGCCCAGCAGGTCCACGCTGGTGGCGCAGCCGCCTTCCCATATGCCTTTCAGCCTGGGAAGGGCCGCGTCCAGGTCGGCACCCACGATGAACTGGCGGGCCAGGTCCGCCGCCTGGGCGCGGATCACCCGCGCCGCCACGTGCTTGAACGGCCCGCCGCGCCGCATGAACACCACGCCCGCCGCCATGGCGGGGGAGACGGACGCCGCCAGGTGGCCGAAATATTCATCCGCCAGCGCCACCAGCCGGGCGTCGTCGCGCAGCACCGGCAGCACGTCCACGAAGCGCAGCAGGGCCGTGCGGAACTCGGCGTTCTCCATGGCGCGGGCGGCGATGCGCCCCTTCCAGGCGGATTTCTCGAACAGCGCCGGGGGCGTGTCGCCCATGGCGGCCAGCAGCTCCAGGCCGATCCCGCGGATGGATTCCTCCGCCGGGGCGGGCGGATGGGCCGAGGGCGGGGCGAAGTCGGTCGCGGACATCAGGACGGACCTCCCGGACAGGGGGAAGCCCCACTCCAGCCGGTTGGAAAGGGCCAGGGGGCCCTTCATCCCCGCGGGGGGCTCTCCATCATAGCGTAGCGTAAAAGCGCGGGACTCAAGACCCAGTTCGGGGCCACGGCCAGGTCACCCAGGCGCCTTCACGTCATCCGGTTTCGGCGGCGGGCCGCGCCTTGAGCAGCAGCAATCCCCCCGCCAGCAGCAGGTAGGCCAGGCAGAACTGCCCGGAAAGGGCCGAGCCCACCGTGCCGGGCCAGAACAGGCGGCCGTCCTCGAACGGCGAGTGGATCAGCCCCACCAGCGAAAAAAGCGCCCCCAGCCCTGCGAACACGGCGGCGGCCCGGAACCGGCGGTCGATGACAAAGGCCAGCATGGTGGCCCAGATCAGGGCCGACAGGATGAAGCCGTTGGCCATCACCAGTATGGTCTGGTAGGTGGCGGCCATCTGGCCGGTCAGGTCGGCGGCGGTCTTGCCCAGGGCGCCCAGGGTCTGCTTGAGCTCGATCAGCACCAGGTCGGCCACGATGGGAATGAACGCCAGCGCCACCGCGTCGTAATGGCGCTGGGGGGTGGCCTTGAAGGCCTGGGCGGTGATTTCGAGGCCGATGAACATCAGGATCGGCGCCACCGCCGCCACCGGCAGCAGGTCCACGAACAGGGCCAGATAGCCGAACACGCCGCCGAAGCCGATGAACAGCGCCGTGGCCAGGGTGTAGCCCACCCCCGCCCCCATGGCCTTGTAGGCCGGGTGGCCGATGTAGGGGGTGGTCTGCACCACGCCGCCGAACAGCCCGGCGGTGAGGGTGGCGACGCCGTCCACGGCGATGACCGTGCGCGGCGAATAGCCGTCGCCGGCGGCGGCGGCGCTCTCGGTCACGTCCACCGCGCCCACCAGCACCGCCAGGGCGAACGGCAGGGCGATGGGCAGGTAGGGACCCATCCCCGACAGCCCGTCCACAAAGCCCAGGGTGGGCAACGGCAGGGCGAACAGCAGGCCGTGGGCGCCGCCGCCGTGGGCGCCGTCCGGCACCATGCCCACGGATTCAAGCAGATAGAACAGGGCCGTGCCCGCCAGCACGGCGGCGAAGGCACCGGGGATGCCCAGCGGCAGGCGCACCCTGCCCACCAGGGTGAGCAGCACCACCCCCAGGGCCATCAGCCCCACCAGCGGCAGCTCGAAGACGTGCAGGGCGGGCAGAAAGGCGATGAGCAGCAGGGCGATGCCGGCGATGGGCCCCAGCAGCCCGGCGCGCGGCACGTGGCGGTGGATGAACGGCCCCGCCAGGGAGCCCAGCAACTTGGTGACGCCGCAGGTGACCACCACCGCCATGGAGATCCGCCAGGCCCGCCCGGCGTCGCCGGTGGCAAGGAACGCCGGGCCCACGATGCCGAAGGTGAAGCCGAACAGGGAGGGGGTGTCGATCCCCAGGGGCATGGCGGTGCGGTCCGCCCGCCCCTCGGCCCGCGCCATGCGCCAGGCCAGGATGGAAAAGATCATGTCGCCCAGCAGCACCGCCATGGCGGTGCCGGGGATCATCTTGTACAGCACCAGGTCCGACGGAAAGCCGAACAGGCCCACCAGGATCGCCGCCATCAGCACCAGCTGGGTCATGTTGTCCAGCATCAGGCCGAAGAAGGCGTTCAGGTCGCCGGGCCGGAACAGGATTGGGCGTGTCGGGTTCACGGGGTCGTCCACACAAGGCGGCGCCGGAGGGTGTCACCCCTCCGGCGCCGGGCGTCGGGATCAGCGCACGCCAATCACCTGGATCTGGAAGATCAGGGTGGCGTTGGGCGGGATGATGATCGCGCCGGTCTCCTGGTTCTTGAACCCGGCGGCACCATAGCCCAGGTTCGGCGGAATCACGAGCTTGCGCTGGCCGCCCACCTGCATGCCCTCCATGCCCTCCTCCCACCCCTTGATCACCTGGCCGGCGCCCAGGGTGAAGATGAACGGCTGGCCCCGGTCCAGCGAGCTGTCGAACTTGGTGCCGTCCTCGAGCCAGCCCACGTAGTGCACGGCCACCTTGCTGTCGGCCAGGACCAGGGTGCCCTCGCCCTCCACCAGGTCCTCGTATTGAAGGCCGGACTCGGTCTTGGTGACGTGCCCCGCGTCGGCGGCGGCCATGCCAGCGGAAAGGAACAGGAATACGGTGCTGACGGTCAGGATGCGTTTGAGCATGGTGGAATCCTTCAAAAGCGTGATGGGACCGGGACCGAAACGGGCGAAAACAGCCGGTTAGGCTATCATACATGCCCCATGAAGCCTGATTCCAACAGCAACCCGCCCCCCTTCCTCGCCATGGGCACCTGGGCGCTGGCCGGAGAGGCCCCGTGGGGCTATGGCCCGTGCACGGAACAGACGGCGCGGGAGGCCATCCGGGCCGCCCTGGCCCTGGGGTGCCGCCATTTCGACAGCGCCGCCCTGTTCGGCGATGGCGCCGTGGAACGGCTGCTGGGGGAGGAACTGGCGGGATTTTCAGGCGTGTCCGTCACCACCCGCGTGGGGTGCCGCATGGAAAACGGCCACCCGCTGGCGGACTTTTCCGCCGCCCACGTCACCGCCCAGGGGCGCGCGGCGGCGGCGCGGCTGAAAATGCCCATCGACCGGCTGCTGCTGCACACCCCCTCCCCCGGCGTGCTCAAGGGCGGCCAGGCCATGGCCGCGCTCGTGGCGCTGAAGGCGGAGGGCCTTGCCCGCGCCGTGGGGGCCTGCGTGTTCGAGCCGGAGGAGGCGCACCTCGCCCTGGACGCGGGCGCCGAATGGCTGTGCGTGCCGTTTTCCGCCGTGAACCGCAAGGTGGAGCGGGTGCTGGCCGCGGCGGCGGCCAGGGGGGTGCGGGTGCAGGCGCGGGAGGTGCTGCACAACGGCTTCCTGGCCGACGCCCCGCGCGATCCCGCCACCATCACCCGCTTCGACGTGCGCCGCGAATGGCCACCCTATCTGCGCGGGCGCCTGCAAGACATGGCGGCGCGCATGCAGGGTGCGGTGCCGGGACGGGCCACGGAACACACCGCCATCGGCTACGCCCTGGGGCAGCCGGGGCTGCACGGGGTGGTGGCGGGGTGCCGCACGGCGGGGCAGGTTCGCGCCAACCTTGTGGCAACGGCGCTTTCGGAAGCGGAGCGGCGGGCGGTGAACACCGCCCTGTACGGGACGGGTTAGGCCCAGTCCGGCGGCCGGCCGGCCTCCCACTCGCACTCGGCGGCGATGGTGTCCAGATCGTCGTCGGACAGGCCGTAGTAGTGGGCCACCTCGTGGATCACCGTGTCCACGATGCAGTCGCGCAGGCTTTCCCCGCTGTCCTCGCACCAGGCCATGATCGGCCGCCGGTAGAGGTGGATGGTGTCCGGCAGCGCGCCGGCATAGTCGGTGCCGCGCTCGGTGATGGGCCAGCCCCGGTACAGGCCCAGCAGGTCGTAGGGGGTTTCGCACTCCATCTCGGTCTGGGTTGCCCGGTCGGGCCACTCCTCCACCATGAAGGCCACGTTGTCCAGGCGGTTGCGGAAGTCGTCCGGCAGGGCGCGGATGGCCGCCTCCACGGCCCGGTCGAACTGGACCTTGTTCATGCCGGCCAGGCCTTCACGCCAGCCACGCGTCCAGGCGGGCGCGGGCGGAACCGTCCGCCAGGGCCTTGCTGGCCCGCTCCAGGGCCGTTTTCAGGTCCGCCTCGGCGCCCGCCGCCAGCAGGCCGGTGGCGGCGCCCAAGGCCACCGCGTGGCGCGCCGGCCCCTCCCCGTCCAGCGCCGCGCGCACCATGGCCGCCGCCTGTTCCGGGGTGTTGGCCATCAGCTCGTGGCGGCTGAACCTGGGGATGCCCAGGGCGTGGGGGTCGATGGAAAACTCCGCCACCGCGCCGTCCGGCTCCAGCCGGAAACCCTCGGTGGCGGCGAGCGGGTTCGGCTCCGCCTCCCCCTCCATGCCCCGGAACGACAGCACGCCGGCGAACCCCAGGGCGTGGCAGGCCTGGGCGAATTTGTCGAAGGTGCGCTCGTGGGAGATGCCCACCATCTGGCGCGGGGCATGGAACGGGTTCACCAGGCGCGCCATGGTGTGGAAGCAGGAGCGCAGCCCCATGCGCTCGCGCAGTTCCAGCATGCGGTGCATCATCGGAAAAAAGGCCTCGACGCCCACATAGGCCACCCCCGCGCGGGCGAGCTGGGCGGCGGCATCCGCCGGGGTGGCTCCGGGCTTGGCGCCCAGGGCCTCCAGCACCTGGACCAGGGCGGTGCGGCCGGGCACGTTGCCGTGGCCGTGCAGCCCCACGGTCACGCCGCAGGCGGCCAGGGAACAGGCGGAGCCGATCAGGGCCGGAAAGGTCTGGCGCTTGCCCGCGTAGCACGGCACGGTGAGCATGGGCGCCGGGCCGGGCACGGCGGTCAGCCGCCGTTGCGCCTCGGTCACGAAGGCGGTCAGCTCCTCCGCCGTCTCCTCCTTGACGCGCATGGCGACCAGAAAGCCCCCCAGCTCGAACGGGTCGGCCAGGCCGTCGAGGATGGCGCCCATGGCCTGGGCGGCCTCGTCGGCGCTCAGGTGCCTGGCCTTGTGGACGCCCTTTCCGGCCAGGGAGATGGCGTGCGTCAGATGTCCCACCGGTGAACCTCCAGGAGAAAAGTCTGGGCTATTGTAGCGCCCCGCCCGGGCCGGCGGGCAACGCTCACGGTTTCGCGGGCGGGGTCCGAAGAGAGGGTGGGGCCGTCGGCTTCCGCCGTTCCGGTACGGGGCTTGCACCCGCCGGAGGCATGGTGGCCCGTGCCCGTGCCACGCCGGAACCATCGATGCGTGAGGGAGCGTGCCATGAACGAATTCCCCGGCCTTCCGCCCACCGCCAAGGTGTCCGTCCACAAGCGTTCCCGGCGCCGCCAGCGCCCGCCGGGGCCGGATTTGCAGGCCATTCTCACCTGGCTGCTGGGCACCCTGGCCTTTTCCGCCGCCCTGGCCTGGGGCCTCGCCTATTGAGCGTAGCGGGAATCGCCAATATTTTGGCGGGACAGGCCGGTTTGCCCTAGATGGGGTTCGGAATGTCCACAAATCGGCATTTCACGTCGAATTGCCGGCACAAACGTTCACCCAGCGCCTGGATGCCCAGCCGCTCCGTGCGGTGGTGCCCGGCGCCGATGAAGTGGATGCCCTCCTCCCTGGCCAGGTGGTAGACGTACTCGCCCGCCTCCCCGGTCAAGAACACGTCCGCCTTCTTCTCGATGGCCTCGCGCACCAGGTCCGGCGCGCCGCCGGAGCAGATGGCCACGGTCTTCACCGTGCCGGGTCCGAACGGCAGGTGGAAGGCGTCGCCCCCGAATACCCGGTTGACCCGTTGCAGAAAGTCGTCGAACGGCAGCGCCTCGGGCAGTTCGCCCATGCAGGCGATGGACTGGCCCTTGTAGCGGCCGAAGTCGCGCCACCCCACGAGCCCCAGTTCCTGGAAGATACGGGCATTGTTGCCCACCTGGGGATGGCGGTCCAGCGGCAGGTGGTAAGCCACCAGGGACAGGTCGTTTGACAGCAAAAACCTCAAGCGTTCCTTTAGTGATCCGCGCACCACCCGGCTCTCGTTGTCCCAGAACATGCCGTGGTGCACCAGCACCATCCGCGCCCGCTCCGCCACCGCCCGCTCGAACAGGGGCATGCAGGCGGACACGCCGGTGACCACGCCGCTCACCTCCCGCGCCCCCTCCACCTGGAGGCCGATGGGGCAGTAGTCGGCGATGCTCCCCACGTCGAGCAGGTCGTCCATGAAGCGCACCATGTCGTGCAGGTCGGCCATGGAATCCTCCTTGTGTCCGTTACTCGGGGATGGCCGGGGCGAAGTGGGCGGTCAGCACCACCGGCCCGGCCGGGTCCAGCCCCTCGTAGCGGGCCTGGATGGTGCCCGGCCCGGCCACCGGCACCAGCGGCGTGAGGCTGCCCAGGGACAGCAGGTCGCCCGGCTTCAGGCGCACGTTGTCCCGGTTCAGGGACCGCGCCAGCCACAGCACCACGTTGAGCGGGTGGCCCAGCAGGGC
Organism: Nitrospirota bacterium; assembly: GCA_016212085.1. Classification (GTDB taxonomy): domain Bacteria; phylum Nitrospirota; class JACRHL01; order JACRHL01; family JACRHL01; genus JACRHL01. Next base: position 255,610 of record JACRHL010000006.1, read on the forward strand.
GTCGCCCGTGCCTTGCGCCAGGGTGGCGCCGCCGGCGTCGGTGAGGACCACCTGGAATTCGGCCAGGCGCCGCATCCAGTCCCCGCCCGGCGTGAGCGGAATGGGATCGCCGGCGATGCCGTAGCGGGCGCCCACGTTGACGGCGGTGATGGCCGGGCCGTCCAGGGCCACCCCCTCGGCGTACAGGATGTCGGGCAGTTCCATGAAGGGGATCACGGCGCTCAGGGCGGCCAGGGCCTCCTCCGGCGTGGTGGCGGTGTTGATCGCCTCGGACCCCACCCGCACCAGCAGGTCGCCCTCGGCGAAGGGGCGGGCGCCGAAGGCGGCGGGCAGGGTGGCGCCGTCGTCCAGCACCATGCTCCGGAGCAGCACGCCCCGCAACGGTTCCGCCACGCCGAATTTTTCCTGCGCCGGCGGGCTGGTGAGGCCCGCCTTGTAGCCGATGGGGGCGCCCAGGACCGGCTCCAGGGTGGCCACCACCGCCCCTTGCACCACCCGCGCCTGGCCCGCCGTGAGCAGCGGGGCCGGCCCCGCCACCGGCGTCCGGGTCACGTAGTGGCCCACCAGGCCGTCGGCCAGGTCGGCCAGTTCGCCGGCGGGCGCGCTGGCCGGGGCCGCCAGGGCCAGCGCCACCAGCCACGAAAACAGGCGGGGGGGCTTACAGCCCCTTTTGCAGGCGGTGCAGGGCATTCAGGGCCTCCAGGGGGGTCATGTTGGCCAGGTCGAGGGCCTTCAGTTCGTCCAGCACCGGGTGGGCGTCGGCGCCGAACAGGCCGAACTGCACCACCTGCCCGGCGACGGGAACCGCCGGGGGCGGGACCACGCGGGGGCGCCCGGCGCGGTCCATCTCGCCCGCCTCCAGGTTGGCCAGCACCGCCCGGGCGCGGTCGATCACCGGGCGCGGCAGGCCGGCAAGACGCGCCACCTGGATGCCGTAGCTGCGGTCCGCCCCGCCCTCCACGATGCGGTGCAGAAAGACGATGTCGTCGTTCCACTCGCGCACCTGCACGTTGACGTTGCGCACCCCCGGCAGGGTGACGGCCAGATCGGTCAATTCGTGGTAGTGGGTGGCGAACAGGGTGCGGCAGCGGGGCACGTCGTGCAGGAACTCCGCCACCGCCCAGGCGATGGACAGGCCGTCGAAGGTGCTGGTGCCGCGGCCGATCTCGTCCAGGATCACCAGGCTGCGGCCGGTGGCGTGGTGCAGGATGTTGGCGGTCTCGGTCATTTCCACCATGAAGGTGGAGAGCCCCTGGCTCACGTTGTCCGAGGCGCCGATGCGCGTGAAGATGCGGTCCACCACGCCGATTGTCGCCCGGGCGGCGGGCACCCAGCCGCCCATCTGCGCCAGCAGGCAGACGATGGCCGTCTGCCTGAGGAAGGTGCTCTTGCCCGCCATGTTGGGACCGGTGACGATCCAGACGGGGGCGTCCTCCGGCAGGGTGGTGTCGTTGGCGATGAAGGCCCCGGCGGGCAGTTGCGCCTCCACCGCCGGATGCCTCCCCTGCTCGATGAGCAGCTCGCGGCCGGTGGTCACCTCCGGGCGCACCCAGCCCCCCTCGTGGGCCACCCGCGCCAGGGAGGCCAGGGCGTCCACGGCGGCCAGGGCGGCGGCCACCCACTGCAACCGCGCCACCTGGGCGGCCACCCGCTCGCGCAGGGCGGAAAAGAGTTCCGTCTCCAGCCGCTCGATGCGCTCCCCGGCGGACAGGATGCGGGTTTCCAGCTCCTTCAGCTCCGGGGTGATGAAGCGCTCGGCGTTCACCAGGGTCTGCTTGCGCATGTAGTCGTCGGGCACGGGCCTTTCGGCCAGGCGCGCCTTGGTGACCTCGATGTAGTAGCCGAACACGTTGTTGAAGCGGATCTTCAGCGACTCGATGCCCGTGCGCGCCTTCTCGTCGGCCTCCATGCGCGCCAGCACGCCGCGCACGTCGCTGCCCACGGCGCGCAGGGAATCGAGCTCGGCGCTCACGCCGGGGCGGATCACCCCGCCGTCCTTGATGGCCACCGGCACCTCGTCGGCCAGGGTGGTGGCGATGTCGTCGCACACGTCGCCCAGGTCATCCCAGTTCTTGGCCACCTCGGCCAGCAGGCGCGGGCCGTCCATGGGCAGCAGACGCCCCAGGAACGGCAGCGACCTGAGCGACTCGCCCAGGGCCGCCAGATCGCGCGGGGTGGCGCGCCCCATGGCCACGCGGGCCGCCAGGCGTTCCACGTCGGCCACGCGCTTCAGGACGTCGGTGATGGCGGCGCGGGTGTCCGGGTGGTCCACCCCCCACCCCACCGCGTCGTGGCGCTCGCCGATGGCGCGCACGTCGAGCAGGGGGGCCGTCAGCCAGTCCTTGAGCAGGCGCTTGCCCATGGGGGTGCGGGCCTTGTCCAGCAGGGCCAGCAACGTGCCCTGGCGGCCCTCGCCGCCGATGCGGCGGGTGAGCTCCAGGTTGCGCTGGGTGGCCGGGTCGATGCGCATGGCGGTGCCGTTTTCCGCCACCCGGATGCGGGTGATCTGCGGCAGCACCCCCTTCTGGGTTTCCCTGAGGAAGGCCATCAATGCCCCCGCCGCCCCCAGCGCCGGGGTGGCGCCCTGCACGCCGAAGCCCCCCAGGGTTTGGCACCCCAGGTGCGCGCACAGGGCCTTGGCGGCCTTGTGGGGATCGAACTCCCGCGCCGGGCGCGGCACGGCGCGGGGGGCGGTCCACCCCCCGTCCGGCCCGGTGATGCCGGAAAACCCCTCGGGCACCAACAACTCGCGGCACTCGATGCGGAACAGCTCGGCGGACAGGGCCTCGGCGATGCCCGCCCCAGCCAGGTCCATCAGGCGGAAATCGCCGGTGGAAATATCCACATAGGCCAGACCGGCGGCGGCGCCGTCGCCGCACACGGCGGCCAGGTAGTTGGCCTGCCCGCCGTCCAGCAGGAACTCCTCCACCAGGGTGCCGGGGGTGACCACGCGCACCACCTCGCGACGCACCACCTTCTTGCCCTTGCCGGGGGCCTCCATCTGGTTGCACACGGCCACGTTGCGGCCGGCCCGGATGAGCTTGGCCAGGTAATTGTCGGCCGCGTGGATGGGAAAGCCGGCGAGCGGGATGGGGTTGCCGCCCTTCTTGTCGCGGCTGGTGAGGGTGAGTTCCAGGAGATCGGCGCCCTGCACGGCGTCGTCGTGGAACATCTCGTAAAAATCACCCACCTGGAAAAACAGGATGGCATCCGGGTACGCGGCCTTGATCTGCCGGTACTGGCCCATCAGGGATGCGTCGGTCATTCGCCGCCGGTCTTGGCCCTGTCGATGATGTCGCCCAGGCTCTTGCCCATCTTCTTGAGGGCGCGGCGGTGGGCGCGCAGGTCGCGCCAGGTCCTGATGCGCTCCGGCAGGATGAACAGGAAGTGGGCCAGGGCGCCGCCCAGGAAGGTGTAGAGCAGCACGTGGAACAGCGGGAGGGGCCGCATGGGGCCGGTCAGCCACTGCACGGTGACCAGGTTGCCCTCGTTGGCGCGGTACAGCAGGAACGCCAGGATGCACGCCAGCAGCAGCAGCACCAGCCGGATCACGCGCGCGCCTCCGCCGCCACCCCGTCGAAATGGGGCTTGAGCTTGTCGTAGGTGGCCAGCAGCGCCTCGGGGATGACGTGGGTCTCGCCCAGGGCGGGCATGAAGTTCACGTCGCCGCTCCAGCGCGGCAGGAGGTGCATGTGCAGGTGCTCCTCGATGCCCGCCCCCGCCGCCTTGCCGATATTGAGCCCCACGTTGAACCCCTCGGGCTTGATGGCGCGGCGGATGGCGGCCTCCGCCAGGCGGGTGAGGGTCATCACCTCCGCCAGCGGGCCGGGCGCGAGCTTTTCCAGGCAGTCCACATGATCGTAGGGCGAGATCATCACGTGCGCCGGATTGTATGGGTAGGCGTTGAGCATCACGAAGGCCAGCTCGCCACGCAACAGGATGCCGTTGCCACGGTCGTCCGCCTCCTTCACCTTGTCGCAGAAGATGCAGCCCTTGGGCTTGGGGCCCAGGATGTAGTCGATGCGCCAGGGCGCCCAGAGCCGGCTCATGGCCGGGCCCTCACCGGCAGGCCCACCCGCTCCATGACCTGGCGGATGTCGTCCCACACCTCGCGCTTGGCGCTCGGGTTACGCAGCAGATAGGCCGGGTGGTAGGTGGGCATCACGTCGATATCCTCGTATTTGTGCCAGTTGCCGCGCAGCCGCGAAATGGGCGCGTCGCTCCGGCACACGGCCTGGGCCGCGAACTTGCCCATCGCCACGATCACCTTGGGGCGGATGGCCAGTAGCTGGCGCACCAGGAACGGCTCGCAGCGGGCCAGCTCGTCGGGCAGCGGGTTCCTGTTGTCCGGTGGACGGCATTTTACCGTATTGCAGATGTAAACCGAAGCCCTGGGGATGCCCATCCCCTTCTCGATGATGTCGGTGAGCAGCTGCCCGGCGCGGCCCACGAAGGGGATGCCCTGCAAATCCTCGTCACGCCCCGGCGCCTCGCCCACGAAGACGATGTCCGCATGGGGGTTGCCCACGCCGAACACCAGGTGGGTGCGGCCGTTCGCCAGGGTGCAGCGGGTGCAGCCGTCCAGTTCCGCCTGGATCACCGTCAGGCTGTCCGCCGGATCGGGGGCGGGCGGCGCGGCCGGGATGGTTGTTTCCACCGGTTGCGGGGCGGCGGCCGCCCGTGCGGCCGGGGCGGACGCGGGCTCCGGCCCGGCCTTCCGGCCGCCGGTGGCCGCCGGGGCGGGGCGCGCGGCGTTCCCAGCCGGCAGGGCCACGTTTTTCACCCCCGCCTCCACCCAATAGCGCACCTGGTCCCGCGTCTGGGCCAACAGTTCGTCGCGCGGATCCACGCTCACTCCCCCTCGAAGGTGCCCAGCACCTCCTCCAGCCGCTCCGTGAGGGGCCACGGGTCCGCCGGGTCCTTCACCCCCAGCTCGGCACACAGGGCGGCCAGGTCGCCACCGTGGCGCCACAGGCCGCGCAGCCAGTCGCCCGCCGCCTTGTCGGCAAACCAGGCGCGGCCATGACGGTCGATCATGGCGTCCAGCAGCTGCGCCCCCAGGAAGTGGCCGCGCAGGGCCACGGCCTGGTCGTAAAAGGGCGCCGTGTCCCACAGGTAGTAGTCGCGCTCCAGGCGCACGCCCAGGGCCTGGTGCATGGTGTGCTCGAAGGCATCGGCCTTGTCGATCATCGCGCCGGGGCCGTGCAGAAAGCGCGCGTAGCGCAGGTTGCCGATGAGGTGGCGCAGCCGGTACAGCCACCACAGGTGGAACAGGGTGAGCTGCTCCGCCACCGGTACCTTGGGGCAGTGGGCCGCCAGCCAGTCCGGGTTGCCGGGCAGCGAGGCGAACAGGGCGCGGTAGGCCACCACCACCGCCCCGTCCCACAAGGGGGCGGCATGGCGCGGAAGGGCGGGGGCGTGGGCGCGGGCCAGGGCCTCGCCGGTGGCGGCCAGGGCCTCCATCCACCCCTCCCAGCGGCCGTCGGCGGACAGGTGCAGGGCGATGTGGTCCGGGCTGTGCACGGCCACCACGTGGTGGCCGGGGTGCTTGCCCTCGCGGGGCCCCAGGTCCAGGTCGATGCCCGGCAGCATGGCCGGGTCCAGCCCCAGGGCCGCGAACGTGGCGGTCAGGGTGGGCAGCAGTTCCGGAAAGCGCCGGGCGCGGCCAAAATGGCCGCCCCACAGGTAGGCGATGTCGTGGGTGCGGGCGTCGTCCGGGTGCACGCCCGCCTCGCGCAGGGCGTCGCCCAGGTGTTTTTGGAAGACCGAGCCGCTGTCGTCCAGCAGGCCGTCCAGGTCGTGCTGAAAGGTGTCGTGGTCGATGCCGCTCAGGGCCTCGCACATGGCCTGGTAGCTGGTGAAGCCCCGGTCCACCATGAGGGTGTGGGCGGCCTCCTGCTCCTCCAGCAGCACCGGCTCCAGCCGGGCCAGTACCCGCCGCTGCGACTGGTCCAGCACCTTGCGCTGCTTGCGGTTGCACTCCTCGGCGATCATGCGCGGCGTGTCGCGGAAGTACCACTTGTCGTTCAGGTTGCGGATGATCTCCGAATCCAGCACGTCCATCACCCGGTCGCGCAGGGGCGCACAGCCGCCCTCGATCTGGATGCGGGTGACCGCGTTCAGCCACGGCCTGGCCGCCTCGCCCCGGGCGCGCAGTTCCGCCACCAGCGGCGCCGCCAGCAGGTCGGCATGGCGGCCGTGGATGGCGGCGGTGCGGAGCGCGTCGGCGCTGCCCGCCAGCCAGGCGTGGCGGTGGGCATTCAGTGCGTCGGAGAGCGCGGCGATGCGCGCCCCCAGTGTGTTCAGGTCCATCCCGGCTCCCCGGAAAAACGCCAATGGTCGAAAGACAGGCCCGCCTCCGGGTTACCGCACTCCGCCTGGAACACGGCGCCGGCCAGGGTGGCGGGGGTCGGCTCGCCGATGCCCGCCAGCAAGGCCTCCAGGCGCCGCGCCAGGGCGGCATCCTCCAGGTGCAGGGCCGCCACGCGGGTGGCCGCCGGGGCGCCGGCGCCGCACAGGATGGCCATGGCCAGCACATTGCGCGCCAGCCGGTCGGCGAAATTGCCGGTCACGTCCGGGTTGCGGTCGGGCAGGAGGTCGATCTGGTGAAAGAAGGTGCCCATCTCCTCCGCCTCCACGCACAGGCCGACCACGTTGATGAGGTACTCCAGGCGCTTGACGATGGGGATGCGGCCCATGGCGTGCTGACTCCACAGGGTGGCCACGCGTTTATAGACGGGCACCTTGTTGATGCGCTTGATGAGCTGCTCCTCCATGATCTCCAGGTTGCGGAAGGTGTCCACCGGGATGCAGCCCTTCAGCGGCAGATCGGCCCCCGCGCGGGCCTCCTCGGGCACGAACAGCACCATGTGCGCGTCCGGATCGCCCAGGCGCCGGGCCAGCTCGGCGGGCGACAGGTGCTGCGCCGAGCTGGGGTTCAGGGCCACCACGTAGGCGTCCTCGAACCGGGAGCGGATGCGCAGGTTGTTGCAGGTGGCCTCCAGCAATAGGGTCGGCAGGTCGCCGATGGCGTACACCCCCGGCCCCTCGTCCGGGTCCGCCAGGCGCTCCAGGCCCTGGCCCAGGAGGTTCGCGAAGATGTTCGCGAATCCCTCCGGTGTAAGCTGCTGACGCATGGCCTGCCGCATCCTAGTCCTCGCGCAGGCTTTCCAGGGTTTTCTGGTCCTCCAGGGTGGAGATGTCGCCCTGGGTGTCGCGGCCGGCGGCGATGTCGCGCAGCAGGCGGCGCATGATCTTGCCGCTGCGGGTCTTGGGCAGCCCCTCGGTGAAGCGGATGCGGTCGGGCCTGGCGATGGCGCCGATCTCGTGGGCCACGTGGTCGCGCAGCACCTTCACCAGGGCGTCGTCGCCGGTCACGCCGCGGTGCAGGATGACGAAGGCGAAGATGCCCTCGCCCTTGATGTCGTCGGGGAAGCCCACCACCGCCGCCTCGGCCACCTTGCCGTGGGACACCAGGGCCGACTCGATCTCCATGGTGCCCAGGCGGTGCCCGGCGACGTTGATCACGTCGTCCACCCGGCCCATGATCCAGAAATAGCCGTCCTTGTCCTTGCGGGCGCCGTCGCCGGCAAAGTAGTACCGGCCGCCGAAGTGGCCCCAGTAGTTCTGCTTGTAGCGCTCCGGGTCGCCGTGCACGGTGCGGATCATGGAGGGCCACGGTTTGGTGATCACCAGGTAGCCCCCCTGGTCCGGCCCCAGCGACTTGCCCTGGTCGTTCACCACGTCGGCGAAGATGCCGGGCACGGCCAGGGTGGCGGAACCGGGCTTGATGGGGGTGGCGCCGGGCAGCGGGCTGATGAGGTGCGAGCCGGTCTCCGTCTGCCACCAGGTGTCGACGATGGGGCAGGTGCCGCCGCCGATCACCTTGTGGTACCACATCCACGCCTCCGGGTTGATGGGCTCGCCCACGGTGCCGAGCAGCCTCAAGGACGACAGGTCGTACTTCGCCGGCCACTCGTCGCCCAGCTTGTTCAGGGCGCGGATGGCGGTGGGCGCGGTGTAGAAGGTGGTCACCTTGTGCTTCTCCACCAGCTCCCAGAAGCGCCCGGCGTGGGGCGTGGTGGGCGCCCCCTCGTACATGACCGAGGTGGCGCCGGCGGCCAGGGCGCCATAGACCACGTAGGTGTGGCCCGTCACCCAGCCGATGTCGGCGGTGCACCAGAAGGTGTCGGTATCCTTCAGGTCGAACACCCACTGCATGGTCACGATGCCGCCCAGCAGGTAGCCGCCGGAGGAGTGCACCACCCCCTTGGGCTTGCCGGTGGAGCCGGACGTATAAAGGATGAACAGGGGGTGCTCCGGCGACACGGCCACCGCCTCGCACCTGGACGGGGCGCCGGCCACCACGTCGTGCCACCACAGGTCGCGCCCGTCCGTCATGGACACCGGGTGGCCGGTGCGCTTGAGGACCACCGCGTGGCGCACGTCGGGGCAGTGGGTGAGCGCCTCGTCCACGAAGTCCTTGAGCGGCACCACGGCGCCGCGCCGCCAGCCGCCGTCGGCGGTGACCACCACCCGGGCGCCGGCGTCCAGGATGCGGTCCTTGAGGGCCTCGGCGGAGAAGCCGCCGAACACCACCGAGTGGGTGGCGCCGATGCGCGCGCAGGCCAGCATGGCGATGGCCGCCTCGGGCACCATGGGCATGTAGATGACCACCCGGTCGCCGGTTTGCACGCCCAGGCCCTTGAGCGCGTTGGCGAAGCGGCAGGTCTCCCAGTGCAGCTCCTGGTAGGTGAGGGTGCGGGTGTCGCCCGGCTCCCCTTCCCAGACGATGGCGGCCTTGTTCTTGCGCCAGGTGGTGAGGTGCCGGTCCAGGCAGTTGGCGGCCACGTTCAGCAGGCCGTCCTCGAACCACCTGGCGAAGGGCGGATGGTCCCAGTTGAGCACGCGGGTGAACGGCTTGATCCAGTCCAGGTGCTCCCGCGCCAGGTCGCCCCAGTACCCCTCATAGTCGGCCTCGGCCTTGGCCACCATGGCGCGGTAGGCATCCATGCCCCGCACGTTGGCCTGGGTGGCGAACGCGGCGGGCGGGTCGAATACGCGGTTTTCGTGCAGGACGGACTCGATCTCGGCGCTCATGCGGACACGTTCCCTTGATCTGGATAAACAAAAGACCGGATGGACGAATTTTTCAAAGGAGTAACTATGCCCTCGCCAGCGTCCGCCACGCAAGCCCCGCAGCGCCGATCACGCCCGCGTCGGCGCCTAGTCCGGCGCGGCGCACCTGGAGCCCATCGCGCATGGCAGCGGGAGTGCGCGCGGCCACCTCCGCCGTCATCGCCGGCTCGAACAGTTCCCACGCCTGGGCGATGCCGCCGCCGATGGCGACCAGGGCCGGATTGAACACGTGGACAAGCTGGGCGACGGCGATGCCCAGGGCCCGCCCCGCCACCGTGTAGGCCACCCGGGCGTGGGGGTCGCCGCCGTGGGCGCGGCGGGCGATTTCCTCGGCGGTCTGGCTCTCCCCCGTGGCCTCGTGGTAGGCGCGGGCGATGCCCACCGCCGAGGCGTAGGCCTCCACGCAGCCCCGGGCGCCGCAGCCGCAGCGCGCCCCCTCGGGCCACACGGTCAGGTGGCCCAGCTCCGCCGCCATGCCGCGGGCGCCGTGCAGCACCTGCCCGCCCAGCACCACGCCGCCGCCCAGGCCGGTACCCAGGCCCAGGTAGATGAAGGGGTCCGGTTTCTCCCGCCCGGCCCAGTACTCGCCGAAGGCCGCCGCGTCCGCGTCGTTTTCCACCACGCACGGCAGATCGATGGCGGCGCGGAGGGCGGCGGCGGCCGGCCAGCCGTTTAGGTCGGGCAGGTTCGGGGCCAGGGTCACGGTGCCGTCCGGCTGGCGCAGGAAGGCGGGCAGCCCCACGCCCACGGCGCGCGCCGGGTGGTGCCGGGTGAGCGCCGTGACCAGCTCCACCACGTGGCCCAAAACCCCGTTGCGGCTGCGGTCGCCCAGCCCCACGCGCACGACGGGGCCGATCACGGCGCCGTCCGCGCCGACCCGCGCGGCGCGCACGCCGGAACCGCCCACGTCCACGCCGATCACCGCTTCCGGCACCCTGTTCGCCGCCACGACCGCTCCTCCCCGTCTCCGGCGGCAAAAAAAGCGCCCCGGTGCCGCCAGTATATCGGCCGCGGAAGCAAAACGGGCGGGCCGCACGGGGGCATTGACACCTCCCGCCCCCCATCCGGTATCATGCCCAACTTCCCACCTATTCCAGCCACCGTAGCTCAGATGGTAGAGCAGCTGATTCGTAATCAGCAGGTCAGCGGTTCGATCCCGCTCGGTGGCTCCATTAACTACGAATGAGTTCGGTGGCCTTTGCCGACCTGCGCCTAATGCGCCGTCACACCCCCCGTCACACGCCGGGGGTGTGATGTGTGCCGGCATGGCTCGGCAAGCCGCCCACGCCAGGCGAGTGTGCCGCGGTCAGGTGATGTGTGATGGATCACACGGAGCCTCCGGCTTGTGGGTGGACAGGGTCGGGTTCTTGCCGGTGATCCACCCGCCGCTCAGCCGGTCCAGAGGTAGAGCCGGTCGTGATCGCGCCGCGCTGCCCACACAGGGCATGCCCGGCCAGGGCCAGGAGCGTAAGGACCACGATCACCCACAGATCCTGGACCGGCAGGATGTAGCGGACGGGGTCGGCGCTGTTCAGCAGCGCGTGCAGCAGGGTGTGGCCGAACACGATCAGCCCCCCCAGCACGGCAATCATGACCAGCCGGCCGTCCGGTGGCGCGGCGCGGCGCAACAGCAGAACGGCCAGCAGAGCCAGCGCCGCCAGCGCGGGCGTGGCCGCCTGACCAGCGGCCACGCCCCGGCGCGGGCCGTCGTAGGCGGCCCACACGTTTGCGTAGCGTTGCCGCTGTCCCGGCTCCAGGTAAGCCGGGTGATACGGATGTTCCCCCATCCCCCTCCACACCCGCTGGCCGAGCGCGGTATGGGAGAAATTGGGGCGGCTTTTCGTATCGGGGCGCACCCAGTTGTTGAACATCCCCACCTGCTTGGCGTGGTCGTCCAGGTCCATCGGCCGGAGCGGCTTGCCCCAGGCCTCGTGGCCAACCTGCGCCAGGTTGCGGCCCAGGTTTCCGGCCACCCGTTCCAGATAGGCGCCGGGGTGGGCCCGAATCCCCTCCAGCACCAACTCGCTCAACACCGTGTTGCTCTTGGCCTTGGGCGTGGCGCCGGGGTATTGCTGCGCGTAGTAATTGATGATGATCACCGGGTAGATGTTGCCGAAATCCCGCTTCATCTCCTCGTCGGTGACCCCGAACGTCAGCCAGTTGGGACGGTGGTCGCCGCGCGCCACGTACTTTTCCACGTACAGGGGCAGCACCATGCGCAGGGCGCGCTTGATCTCCGGGTACGCCGGACCGTCCAGATCAACCAGATGGCCGGCATTGGCAAACAGATTGAGGCCAGAGAAATGGGTCAGGTTGAAGCTGCCGTAGTGCCGCTTGAAAACCGCGCAGTTGGCCCACACCACCAGCACCGGAATCGCCAGCCCCAGCAGTGCCCCGGCGGCGATCCGCGGCCGCTCGGCCCGCTCGCCCCGAAGCCATGCCCAGCCATAAAAGATGCATAGCGCCACCACCAGCACCACGCCGGTGGGGCGCACCAGGATGGCCAGTGCGGCGAGCAGCCCCAGCAGGGCGCCGTGACGGCGCCGCGCCGGTGCCCCGCTGGCCAGGATCAGGGCGGTAAAAAAGAGCAGGCCTGCGATGCGCGCCGGGTGGTCCGACAGCAGGCTGTATTCGGCGGCAAGGCCCGGGTAGGAAAACGCCAGGTAGGCCATCAACACCAGTGAGAGGACCCGCAAACCCAGTACCCGACCGAGCGCCAGCGTGGCCGCCACGGTCGACAACGCCCACAGCAGGTTGTTGGCGATCAGCAGCCCTGCCGGGTGCTTGAACACGGCCAGTGACGCGGCGATCAGGTACGGTGTGCCCATGGTGCGCACCTCGCCGAGGGGCAACAGGGGCGACGCAAACGCGGGGCCCGCATAGCCCACCGAATCCGGGTACAGGGAGGGCACACCCAGGGTGGCCGTCCAGTAGGCCCTGAGGCCGGCGCCCGCGAGAAGCAACAGGGCGAACGCGGACCAGTAAGCCCATTCCGGCATGGGGCGGCAAAACGCCCGTGCCAGGCGGGCAAGTGCCGCAAAACCGGTCATGCCGGCACCTCTGGCTTGTGGGCCGAGAGGATCAGGTTCTTGCCGGTGATCCGCCCGCCGCTCAGCCGGTCCAGCAGAAAGCTGACGGGAAAGGCAAAGCGGTCGTAAGCGGTGGCGGAAAGGCGGGACGGCGTGCCCGAGCCGCCCGCCATCCGGTAGGCCAGGGTGGCGAAAAAGCCGAGGAAATCGAAATAGCGGCAGTCATCCACCACGAACCCGGCCCGCTCGAACAGGCGTATCAGTTCGCCGCGGCGGTAGCGGCGCACGTGCCCAACCCGCTCATCCATGGTGGTGTACAGCAGCGGGAGGGCGGGCACGAACACCCGGACACGGCCACCGGGTTTCAGGCACTCCCAGAAGCCGCGCGCCACGGCCGCGTCATCGTCGATGTGCTCCAGCACGTTGAGGGAGTAGACCAGGTCGAAACCGCCACCGGCGGCGGCCAGGGTGGCGTGGGCGGGGCAGGCGATGCGCGCGTGGAAGGTGCGGTCCGGCTCCACGGCGGACACGGCGTAGCCGTCCATGCGGTTGCAGAAGTGGCCCTTTCCGGCGCCAAAGTCCAGCACCCGCTGGCCGGGCGCCACCCCGGCCCGGACCCAATCAAGGATCTTCCCGTTGTAATGCTCCAGCAGCGCGACGATGTCCAGGTTGTCGGACCCGGAGTAGCGGAACTCAGTCATCCGCTCCCCGTTGCATCCGCTTCAGCTCGTAATCGAAGCGGTGGAAGTTGACGATGGTGTCCATGATCAGCGCCAGGCTGAAGAAGATCACCGCGAAGATGGTGAGGCCGGTGGCGAGGATCGCGGACGGGATGCGTAGAATCAGGCCGGTGGTGGCGAACTCATAGAGCACCGGCGCACCCACCAGCAGGCCGGACGCCAGGAACAGCGCCGCGAACGACAGGAAGAACGGCATGGGCCGGTAGTTCTTGAACAGAAAAAAAACGGTCTTCAGCACCTTCAGCCCGTCGCGGAAGGTGTTGAGCTTGGAGGCGCTGCCTTCCGGCCGGTCGCGGTAGTCGATGGGAATTTCGAGGATGCGGAAGCGCTTGTCGAGGGCATGGATGGTCATCTCGGTCTCGACCTCGAAACCGTTGCTGAGGATGGGGCACAGTTTCACGAAGTCGCGGCTCAGCACCCGGTAGCCGCTCATGATGTCACGCAGGCCGGAACCGAACAGCACGTTGATCTTCTTGCGCACCAGGCGGTTGCCGAAGTCGTGGAAGCGGCGCGCGTTCTCTCGCGCGTACCGCCCGCCCGACAGGCGGTCACCCACCACCATGTCGGCCTCGCCGCCCAGCACCGGGGCGAGCAGCTTCGGCAATGCGTCCGCCGGATAGGTGAGGTCGGCGTCCACCATGACATAGACGTCGGCATTCACCTCGTTGAACCCCTTGCGCAGCGCAAACGACTTGCCCTGGCGGCGCTCGCTCAGCACGCCGCCCTGGCAGCCCAGCCGCGCGATGGTGTCGCGCGCCAGCGCCTGGGTGTGGTCGGCGGAATTGTTGTCCACCACCCACAACTGGGCATCGGGCACCGACCGATGGAGCTGTTCCAGCACCACGGCGATGGTCTGCCCCTCATTGTAGGCGGGGATGATGACGGCGATGGTCATGTTCCATGTCTCGCGAACCGGGAATGGGAGGCCATGACGGCGGGGCGCTCAGGGAGGTTGCTTAGTGTATAAGAGTCGGCATCGGGTGTCCAACTGACGAGGATGCACCCCCGAGGGCGGTGGTCCGGGCCTCCAACAGGATTTCAGGCGGTTACGCGCTTGAAATCCGCCGCCCCCTGTACCGGACGCAGGCGTGTCGAAAAACGGCGTTTTTCAACAGGGCACCTCTATTAACCTGCTGCGCGCTCCGATTGCTGCGCCCAGCGGTGCTCGAACCCTCGCCTATCACCATGATATGTCTCGGGTTCTCCGCTTAAGTCCGCCTTGCACTCGGACCGCTCGCGACGGTTAATAGAGGTGCCCAACAGTCTGCTAAAAACCGTCGCGCAGCGTCATCAGTCTTTCGCGGATGGCGTCGCGCGCCACGCGGAAGCGCGCCCGCATCGCCTCCCGGTCCAGGGCGGGATCGGCACCGGCCGGGTCGGCCACCGGCCAGTGCAGCCGGCGCACCCGGCCGGGAAACACCGGGCACACCTCCTCGGCGCACAGGGTGATGACCAGGTCCACCCCGTCCGGGTCGATGCCGGCGACGGATTTGGAGATCTGGCTGGAGATGTCGATGCCCAACTCGGCCATGACCTCGATGGCGAACGGGTTCACCGTGGACGGGGCCGAGCCGGCGCTCCGCACGGATGCCGCCGGCCCCAGCAGGTGGCGGCACAACCCCTCGGCCATCTGGCTGCGCGCCGAGTTGGCCACGCACAGGAACAGGATACGCGTCATGCGCCGGACTCCACGCACACGCAGCGCACCACGCCCGGACGGCGCTCGTACCACCCCCTGGTGGCGTTGACGATGCGCACCACCGACAGCATCACCGGCACCTCCACCAGCACCCCCACCACCGTGGCCAGGGCGGCGCCGGAGCCCAGGCCGAACAGGCCGATGGCCGCCGCCACCGCCAGCTCGAAGAAATTGCTGGCCCCGATCAGGGCCGACGGCGCGGCCACGCAATGGGCCACCCCCAGGCGCCGATTGAGCAGGTAGGCCAGGGCGGAATTGAAGTAGACCTGGATCACGATCGGCACCGCCAATAGGGCGATCACCAGCGGCTGGGCGAGGATGCGCTCCCCCTGAAAACCGAACAGCAGCACCAGGGTGGCCAGCAATGCCGCCAGGGACACCGGGTGCAGGGTGGCCAGCAGCCGCGCCAGGGCCGCCTTTCCGCCCGCCTGGAGCACCCGGCGGCGCCACCACTGGGCCGCCACCACCGGGGCGGCCACGTACAGCAGCACGCTCAGCACCAGGGTGGCCCACGGCACGGCGATGGCCGCGCCACCCAGCAGCAGCCCCACCACCGGCGCGAAGGCGAACACCATGATCACGTCGTTCAGGGCCACCTGGCTCAGGGTGAAGTGGGGCTCGCCGCCGCACAGCCGGCTCCACACGAACACCATGGCCGTGCAAGGAGCCGCCGCCAGGATGATCAACCCGGCAATGTACGAGCCGATCTGGTCGGCGGGCAGGTACGGCGCGAACAGGTGGCCGACGAACAGCGCCCCCAGCAGGGCCATGGAGAACGGTTTGACCGCCCAGTTCACGAACACGGTCACCCCGATCCCCTTCCAGTGCGCGCGCACCTGGCGCAGGGCGCCGAAGTCGATCTTCAGCAGCATGGGCACGATCATCAGCCAGACCAGCACCGCCACCGGCAGGTTCACCCGCGCCACCTCCATGGCGCCGATGGCCCGGAACGCCCCCGGCAGCCACTGGCCCAGGGCGATGCCCGCCACGATGCACAGGGCCACCCACAGGGTGAGATGGCGCTCGAACAGGCCCATGACCGGCATGCCGGCAGGGGGGGAGGTTGTCTCGTTCATGGGAGCGTCCTTGGGCGGGAAAAAATGGATCATCCGGCGGCTGCCGGGGCGCAGTCGCACGGGGTGACGGCGCAGGCGTCGGGCTGGCCCTGGCAGCAGTTCTCCGTGAGATAGTCCACCAGCCCCTGCATGCGCGCGAAGTCGGCGCTGTAGATGATGGAACGGCTTTCCCGGCGCGCCGTCACCAGCCCCGCCCGGCTGAGCTGCGCCAGGTGGAACGACAGGGTGGCGCCGGGGATGCCCAGGCGCCGGGCGATGGCCCCGGCCGCCAGCCCCTCCGGCCCTTGCCGTACCAACAGCCGGTAGACCGCCAGACGCGATGCCTGGGCCAGGGCGGAAAGGGCGTCGATGGCGGATATCATTTCCATAATTTTGGAAATATAAAACATACCCCGTTCGGCCGCAACGATTTTTTTGCGCCGGGTCCGGCCCGAACCGGTCGGCGGCACCCCGGCGCCCTCCCCCCATTAATTGGCTCTCGTTGGCGGCTCTCGTTGACGGGCCCTCATCGGATTGTCACGGAATCCGAACGGGATTCACACGGACGGTTGGTATTCCTAATCCCATGAATACCCGGAACCCGCATCAAGCTCCCGTCCGGCCGCATCCCGCCCCCCTCTCCGTGTGCGTCGTCACCGAGACCTTTCCCCCGGAGATCAACGGCGTGGCCATGACCCTGGGGCGACTGACCGAAGGCATGTGTGCCCGCGGCCACCGGCTGCGGCTGGTGCGCCCATTCCAAAGCCGGGCCGACCGGCCCGAACGCGACGGAAGCCTGTTCACCAGCCCGGTGAACGGCATCCCGCTGCCGTTCTACCCGGAGGTGCGCGTGGGACTGGTGGGCACCGGCTGGTACCGCGACCTGTGGCGCCGGGAACGGCCCGACGTGGTGTACGTGGCCACCGAGGGTCCGGCGGGCTGGAACGCGGTGCGCCAGGCGGCGCGCATGGGCATCCCCACGGTGACCGGCTTTCACACCAACTTCCACGCCTATGGCCGCTACTACCACGCCGAGCCCCTGCAACGCCTGGTGATGGCCTACCTGCGCGCGGTGCACAACCGCTCCGCCTGCACCGTGGTGCCCACGGAGGCGCTGCGCGCCGAGCTGACCGGCAACGGCTTCCGCAACGTGCGGGTGATGACCCGCGGCGTGGACTGCACCCTGTTCGCCCCCGCCCGCCGCAGCCGCGACCTGCGCCGCGCCTGGGGGGTGGAGAACGGCGAGCTGGTGGTGCTCCACGTGGGCCGGCTGGCCCCGGAAAAGAACATCGAGCTGGCGGCGGACGCCTTCCGGGCCATCGCCGCCGAGGTGCCGTCGGCGCGCCTCGTGATCGTGGGCGACGGGCCGCTGCGCCACGACCTGGCCCGTCGCCATCCACGCGCCATCGTTACCGGCGCACGGCGCGGCGCCGCCCTGGCGGAACACTACGCCAGCGCCGATCTGCTGTTGTTTCCCAGCGAGGCGGAGACCTTCGGCAACGTCACCCTGGAGGGCATGGCCAGCGGCCTCGCGGTGCTGGCCTACGATTACGCCGCCGCCCGCGAGCACATCGACAGCGGCCGCAACGGCGTGACCGTGCCGGTCGGCGACCGCGACCGGTTCGTGGCGGCCGCCCTGGCCCTGGCCCGCGACCGCAGCGGTCTGGAGCGCCTACGCGAAAACGCGCGCCGCACGGCCCTGGGCGTCGCCTGGCAGGCGGTGGTGGCCCGCTTCGAGGAGCTTCTCACCCGTTGTGCCCAGGGAGGCATGCCATGAACAGGGAAGCACGGATTCAGGCGTTCTTCGAGCGCATGGGTGAGCGCGAGCTGCCCATGTGCGTGGCCCTCAACCGCTGGCAGGACCGGTGCCGGGTGCACGGCCTGTTCGCCGCCGTCAGCCGCCTGGGCGACGGGGTGTTCTGGTACACCCTGATGCTGGGATTGCCGCTGGTGATGGGCCGCGCGGCGCTTCCGGCGGCCGTCGAGATGGCCGTGGCCGGCCTGCTCGGCAGGGCCGTGTACGGCCTGCTCAAGCGCAACCTGGGGCGGCGCCGGCCGTTCCTGCACCATTCCGAGGTACGCCTGGGGGCGGTGCCCCTGGACCGCTTCTCGTTCCCGTCGGGCCACACCCTGCACGCGGTGTCATTCACCGCCCTGGCGGTGGCCCACTATCCGGCCCTGGCGTGGCTGCTGGTGCCGTTCACGGTGCTGGTGGCCCTGTCGCGGGTGGTGCTGGGGGTCCACTACCCCACCGACGTGGCGGCGGGCATCCTGATCGGCGCGTCCGTCGCCTGGGGGGTCCACATCAGCGCGGGGCTGTTGTACCCGTGACCCGCATGGCCGATCGCCGGCGATAACAGGGCACCTCCAGAAACCTGCCGCGCGCTTCGGTTGCCGCGCCAACGCGGTGCCTCCTCTCCCATCACCCTGATGGGTCTCGGGTTCCGCGCGGCGTGCCGGTGCCGATCTGAGGGCCCGCCTACGGCCCGGCGGGCTCGCAAAACAGTTGGGCGCCGTTGTCGCCGTGCCAGCGCAGGATGCCGTCCCAAATCTCCCGCGCGGTTTCCGCGTACCAGAACAGCTCGCGGTCCTCGGGGGCGATCATGCCCTCCTCCACCAGGAAGTCCACGTCCAGCAGGCGGCGCCAGTAGGCCTCCCCCACCAGCACGATGGGCAGCGGCTCGATGGTCCGGGTCTGCACCAGGGTCAGGGTCTCGAACAGCTCGTCCAGGGTGCCGTAGCCGCCGGGAAACGCCACCAGCGCCCGCGCCCGCAGCAAGAAGTGCAGCTTGCGCAGGGCAAAGTAGTGGAAGCTGAAGCACAGGTCGGGGGTGACGTAGGGGTTCGGGTACTGCTCGTGGGGCAGCTTGATGTTGAGGCCGACGGAGGCGGCCCCCACGTCGTGGGCACCCCGGTTCGCCGCCTCCATCATGCCCGGCCCGCCGCCGGTGCAGACCACCACCCGGCAGTCGGCCGGGCCGCCGCCCGCCTGCCCCACCAGCCGCCCCAGCTCCCGCGCCACGTCGTAATAGCGGCTCTTCTCGGCGATGCGCCGCGCCATCCGACAGCGCGCCGCCAGGGCGGCATCGTCCGGGTGGGCGGCCAGGGCGGCAAGGCTGGCCTCCAGGTCGCGGGCGGCGGCGGACGGCTCGGGAATGCGCGTGCTGCCGAACACCACCACCGTGTGGCACACACCATACCGGCGCAGCAGCAGTTCGGCCTTCAGGTAGTCGATCTGCAGGCGGACGCCGCGCGTCTCGTCCAGATTCAGGAAGTCCGGGTCGCTGTCGGCCTGGCGGTAGCTGGGGCTCTCCAGGATCGCGCGGACCCGGTCCGGGGCGTCCGGGTCCTCCTCCGCCGGCTTGGGGCGGGCCCACGGCAGGGGCTCGCGGCGCTCGCGCGGCGGGCGCGGGCCGGACGCGGTGGGTGGGTCCGTTGGCTGGTTGTCCGACATCGGCAATACCCCCGTTCGCAAAGGTTGAATCCCCTTTATGGTAGGGATCGGCCGCGCTTTTTTCATGTCCAGGCCGGATCGAAGCGTTCCCCCCTGGGGAAAACCGTGTGGCCGGGGGCGGTGGGCGGGCCGTTGTCCGCCGGGATGGGGTGTACCCCGCCTGGATGGTTGCAATGCACGCCGCCTCGAGCGGTGATATGTTGGTTATAGACGGCCCCGGGCACCGTGCCCGAGTGAATGTTCCGCCCCTGGTGACCGCGCCAGCATGATGGCCACGGGCCGGGAAGGGCCACTCCCCCATCGCCCATCAAGACCCGGCGGTTCCGGAGCGAGGCCCGCGCGGTGGCCCTTTGGGCTTGGTCCCAACGAGGGAGGTGTAAGCCATGTACATGGAAATCTACCTGACCGTTCTGTTTACCGGCATCGCGTGCGTGGTGCTGTTCGCGTGGGGCATCCAGCTCACCCGGAAGACCGAGCACGAACATCGGGACCAGTACATCGAACGGCACATGAAGAAGGCCGCGTAACCCCCCGCATCCAAAGGGTGCAAGGCACCCTGCGCGACCGGCACACCCGCCCGCCGCCCGGTGGGTGGCGGGCGGGTTTCGGTGTATGATGGGGCTTTTGGTGGTTCCGTGGCCGCTCCGGCGGGTGGAACCGGAACCGGCTCATCGGCACCCGTCGCGTGAACAAACCCCCATTCAACCGGCCGTGGCCGCTGGTGGCGGCACTGGCCGTCGGCCTGCTATGGCCCGCCGCTGCCCACGCCAAGTGGGTGGCCAGGAGCGAATGCCCCCATGCGGGCGAGCGCCTGCAAGGCGATGCGCTCCAGCAGATCCTGGCGGCCCATAAGGGCTGGGCGGAACGCTTTGGCGAGCGTTACGCCATCCTGCTCGCCAACCCCGCGCGCGACAGCGCCCAGGAGGGCCAGTTCACCGAGATCGCCGGCAAGCCGGAACGCGCCCGCCTGTGCCTGGCCAGGCTCGACCGGGCCGACCTGAGCGGCGCCTTTCTGCCGTGGGCCGACCTGCGCGAGGCGGTGATCGGCAAGGGCGGCATCCCCGGTGCCGAACTGCGCGGCGCCGACCTGCGCGGCGTCAAGCTCGGCAAGGCGAACCTGGCCGGCTCCAGCCTCGTCAACGCCCTCCTGGAAGGGGCCGACCTGACCGGCGCCAACCTGGCCAAGGCCAACCTGACGGAGGCACGGCTGCCCCGCGCGCCCCTGGCTCGCGCGCACCTGGCCGAGGCCACCCTGAACCAGGCCGACCTGACCGGCGCCAACCTGGCCCAGGCCGACCTGAAGGGGGCGCGCCTGACCAGTGCCCATCTGGCGGGCGCCCGCCTGTCCCGGGCGGAGATGGACGGCGCGATCCTCACCGGGGCCGACCTGCGGGACGCCCGGCTGGACCGGGCGCGGGCGCCCAAGGCCGATTTCGCGAAGGCCGACCTGACGGGCGCCGACCTGACCCAGGCCGACCTGACCCAGGCGGCGCTGGCCGAGGCCATCCTGAAGGGCGCGCGCCTGGGGCGGGCAACGGCGCCGGGCGCCCGCTTCGAAAAGGCCGACCTGGCCTTGGCCCGCCTGGCCAAGGCCAACCTGGAGGGGGCCGACCTGACCCGCGCCACGCTCACCGGCGTGAACCTCGCCAGGGCGCGGTTGCAAGACGCCCGACTGGTCCTGGCCGACCTCACCGGGGCCGACCTGCGCGCCGCCAACCTGACCCAGGCCGACGCCCACGGCGCCGTGTTCGAGAACGCCCGTCTGGACGGGGCCACCCTGACCGAGGGCAATTTTGCCGAGGGACGTTTTGGCGGCGCGCGGCTCGACGGCGCCACCCTCGCCAAGGCCGACCTGCACGGCGCCGACCTGAGCGGCGCACGGCTCCCCAAGGCCGACCTGGCCGAGGCGCTGGCGCACCATGCCACCCTGCGCGGCGCCGTGCTGCCCCGGGCCACCCTGCGCGACGCCGACCTGTCGAGCGCCGACCTGGAGGGCGCCGACCTGGATCACGCCGACCTGACCAACGCCAAGCTGTCGGCGGCGGACCTGAGCAAGGCGGGCCTTTTCGAGGCCACCCTGCGCCGCGCCGACCTGAGCCAGGCCAACCTTCAAAACGCCGACCTGTACGGCGCCGATCTGCGCGGGGCCGACCTGCGCGGCGCCGATCTGCGCGGGGCCAACCTGTTCCGGACCAAGCTCTACCGCATCAACCTGTGGCGCGCGAAGTACGACGAGGAAGCGTTGCGCTGGGCCCACATCCCCAAGTAGCCCGGTGGCGGCGGCCAAGGCATTCCCCCACCGGCCTGCGCTGCTTCTGGCGGCGGCGCTGTGGGCCCTCCCCGCCCCGGCGGCCGCGTGGACGCCGCCGGCCGATCCGGCGGGCTGGGGGCGGTTCGCGCTGGGTTTCGTGGGGGGTGTCGCGGGGCACGAGCTGGGCCACGTGCTGGTGGCCACCGCCCAGGGCGACCGGGTGGCCTTTTCCGGCCCGTCCATCGTCTATCCGGACGCGGAGACCGGTGGGGCCGGGCAGTTCCATGCGGCATCGGCGGGTTTTCAGGCCCAGTGGCTGCTGTCCGAGGCGGTGCTGTGGCACCACGAGGCGCAGCCGGCGGGCCACCGCATATCGAACGTGGGGGCCGGCGTGGTGGGCGCCCATCTGGCCATCACCGCCGCCTATCTGGCCGTGCTGCGCCATCATGAGCTGAGCGACATCCAGGGCATGGCCAACGGCTCGCACCTGCACCCGGACCAGCTCATGGCGGTGGTGACACTGCCGGCCCTGCTCGACGGCTGGCGCCTGTTCGCCGCGCGGCCGCCGGGGTGGGTGCCGCGCCTGGCACGGCTGGGCAAGGGCATCGGCATCGCCATGGTGTGGCGCTACTGACAGGGTGAAAGGCCCGCGCCGGACGGGGCGCCTTGTTCAACCCGTCACCGGAACCACACGGTCTTACGGCGGCTCCGGACGCCGGGCGCGCCGGGGCCCGGCGGCGGACTTGCGGAAAAACGTCGTGTTTCCGCAAGTCCGCCGATCCCCGCTCAAAAAAAACGGGGGCCCCGTCATCCCGAGGGCCCCCGTTGGCGCGCGGCGGTGGAACGGGTTTACTCGCCCTCGCCCACGTGGAAGAGGTGGCTGTTGATCTCGGCGATGCGCTCCTCGATGGCATCGGCGGACACGGGCACGTTGGCGCTCACCTTGTCGGAGATGGTGGCCACGGCGGCCTCGATCTCCTCCAGGTCGTTCTGGATGTGGTAGGCGCCGCGCTCGTTGGCCGTGGCCATGGCCACGTTGGCCTGCTTCAGGTAGAACACCACGTCCTGGCGCTTGTCCTTCTTGAGGGCGTCGACGGCGCTGTTCAGGTGGGCCTCCGCCTCGATGATGGCGGCGTTCACCATGAGCGCGTACAGCTCGATGCTGGCCTCGCCCACCAGGCCGATGCTCTTGTCGGAAACCTTGCCGTCCTCCTTCACCATGCGCAGCACGGCGCGCACATGGTCCAGGCCCGGTTGCAGGTGCGCGTGGTTGTTGGCCAGGGCGGTGGCGGCGGCGGCGGACCGGTCGATGGCGGCCAGGCCGTTCATCAGCTCGCCGGTCATGGGCTTGCCCTTGAGGTCGGCCATCTGCCGCTCCACCTGGGTGGTGGTGAGGTACGCGGAGGTGACCTGCCCCCCGATGTCGTGCGCCGATTTCGCCGACAGGCCGGCAAACGCCGGGGCGGCGAACAGGGCCGCGGCAAGGGTGACCGTGAGAACTCGCGTGAATTGGTTCATGTCGTCGCTCCGTCTTGAACTGTGAAACCGGTGGCGCGCCTTCTCCTGTTGCGCCGTATCCCAGGGTGAGGATAAGGCCTCAACCTGAATGAAACCTGAATCGTATCGCTATTTTTTGCTGTTTTTCGGTTTTTTTTGATCGCCCCGTGGGCCGGGCGCCCGGACCCGGTGGCGGCGCCACGTCCGCGCCGCCACCGGGGTGGCATGGGCCCCCCGATTGACCCGCCGCGCGCCCCGCTGGCCGCGTTGGGCGGTGTCCCCCCCCTATCTCCCGGACATGCCCCGGACCTTGCGCGGGCGGTGCCGCTCCACCCGGGGCGCCTTGCGCCCAGGACCGCCCGTGACGGTTTTGACCCGGTTGACGGAAGCGCCCGCGTCAGCCGCTCACCCCGAAGCGGTACATGTGATCGGTGATCTCGACGATGCGCTCCGCGATGCGCTCGCGGTCAATGGTGCCCGTGCCCTCCAGCTCGTTGATGGCCAGCGCGATCTCATCGATGTCGTTCTGCACGTGGTAGCCGCCCCGGTCCAGGGCCGCCTCCAGGTCGGCCACGGCCTGGGCCAGGTTGCCGGCGGCGCCGTGGCCCTCGGCGGCCGTCGCCAGGTGCGCCGTGGCCTGGAACAGGTCGGCGTTGATCCGCAGCGCCTGGGTCTTGATGGCGACCTCGCGGGCCGCCAGCAGGGCGCCCTCCGAAAGCACCTTGCCGTCGGCCAGGCGGGCAACCACGGCCAGGACGTTGTCGATCTCCTGGTCCATGGCGCCACCGGCCAGCGTCCGGGCGTCCGCAAGCTGCCGGTTGATGACCGCCAGCCGCTGGGCCACGGCGGCGGGCACCGCATCGCCCACGTGGCGCTCGGTCACGTGCTCCACCTGGGCGGCCAGCAGGCTGGCGCCGGCCAGCTTGGCACCAAGCAGGTGCGCGTCGGCGCCCGGCACGGTTCCCCCGGCGGCGAAGGCGGGGGTGGAAATCACGGCCGCGGCCAGCACCGCGGCGATCAGGGTGGGGAACTGCATAGTGCACCTCTTGGCTGAGCGATCCATTCCAGATTGCGAGGGCCGATCCCGGCCGCCTTATGGTTTCAATATAAGGAGCGCACCTGAAACGGACCTGAATAAATGCACAAAAAAGCACCGTTATTTAAAAAAACACCCCGGGAGGTCCGCAAAATGGGTGGTGCCGACCGGTGGAACTGCAAACCATGCCGTATTGTTTATAACAATACCGTCGCAACTCCCTACCCGTTCCGAATCGCATTCTCGGCGTCATGTTAAATTAAAACCGCTTTGTTTACATCGCATTTAACACACAAACCTGAAGCGAAAATTCGGTGTGGCACGGTCATTGCTGTTTGTGGTGTCGATTTTCCCGAACGGGAAACCATCCGCATCCCATTTGGAGGGGCCCCATGAAGCTCTTGGATAGAACGAACCTGTTGGCACGGCACCAGGCGCGGCTGGCGGAAATCCACTTCGCCCTGGACCGCATCAGCGACTCGGTGCTGGACTTGGCGGGGCGGCTGAACGCCGTGACCCAGGTGATCCGCCTGCAACTCCGCTGCGACGTGTGCTCCATCTACCTGCTCGACAGCGACGGCGGCGGGGTGACCCTGCGCGCCAGCTACGGCCTGGCGGCGTCCATGGTCGGCCGGGCGCGGCTGCGGCTGGGCGAGGGCGTCACCGGCTGGGTGGCGGAGAACCTCGAGGCCGTGGCCCTGGCGGACGCCGCCGACGACCCGCGCTTCAAGTACCTGCCGGGCACCGGCGAGGAGCGCTTCCGCTCCCTGCTCAGCGTGCCCATCGTGGCGGACCAGTCGTTCGTGGGCGTCATCAACGTGCAGCACGCGGAGGTGCACCCCTTCACCAACCACGAGACCTTGCTGGTGGCGGGCATCGGCTACAAGGTGGGCGCCATGATCCGCGCCGCCAGCCTGGAGCGCTCCCTGCGCCAGCAGCAGCTGGGCATCGACCTGCTGCTGGCCGCCGGGGGCACCGTGGCCGGCGGCCAGCCGCTCGCGCGCATGCTGCCCACCCTGGTCACCAAGAGCCGCCACGCCCTGGGGGCGTCGGGCGCGGTGCTGCGGGTGTTCGACCCCCAGACCGAGACCCTGCGCGTCAACCATGTGGACGGCACCGGCGCCGACGTGGCCGGTTTCGGGCCGCTGCGGCTGGGCGAGGGCATCGCGGGCCGCGCCGCCGCCGCGCGCCGCACCGTGCGCGCCAACGATTACGGCCGCTTCGCGGGGCAGTTGATGGCGCCGGGAATCGTGTCGTCGTCGCTGCTGTGCGTGCCCCTGGTGGCGGAGGACACCCTGGTGGGCACGCTGACCGCCTTCGACAAGGTGTCGGAGCTGGACGACCGGGGCTTCACCCTGGAGGATGAACAGTTGCTGAAGGGAGCCGCCGACCTGATGGCCGTGGCGCTGCTGCGGGGCTCCACCCCGTAGGGGCCCCCGCCGGAGGGAAGGGAAACGGCCGCCGGGGGATGTCCACCGGCGGCCGTTTTTTTGTTCCGGGCTTACGGCGTGTTGGTGACCGTGCCGGCGGCGCCGTTCATGGCGTGGGTGGAGAGCAGCGCGCCGGTGGTGCCCACGAACGCCAGGTTGTCCAGCGCCAGCACCGCGTTGTTGGCCTGGGTGCCGTCGATGGTGAAGCTGAGCTTGGCCAGCGTGGTGCTGCCCGCATTCCCCTGCACGTCGGTGAGGCCGATCACCAGGGTGTTGGCGGCGCCCTGGTCCGTGGCGGCGGCCACCTGGGTGGCGTTGGCGCCGTTCACGGTGATGCCGTCGAAGGTCATCCAGCTGCTGTCGTAGGTCAGGTCCGCGGCCACGCCCGCCTGGGTGGTGGTCAGGTCCAGGGTGCCCTCCACGCTGCTCAGCACCAGGTCCAGCACCAGCACGTTCTGGGTGGATGCGGCCGGGTCGAACACCACGCTCAGGAGGTTGCTGGACCCCACCGCCCCCGCCGGCGTGAAGGCGACGTTGCTGGTCGTCGTGCCCCCGCCCCCGCCGCCACAGGCGGCCAGCGCCAGGCTCAAGGCAGTGGCTGTCAGGACACGTTTCAGATTATCCCTCATGATCCCCTTCACGGCGTCACCTTGTGGCCCATGTGGGCCTTGAGAATGGTCAGGTCGGCGCTGGTCACGTTGCCATCGCCGTCCAGGTCGAAGGTGGTGTCGGTGCTGGCCGCGCTCACGGCGGCGGCCAGGGACACCAGGTCGAATCCGTCCACCCGGTCGGCGGTGATGCCCGCCTTGCGGTTCACGTTGCCCAGCAGCGCCACCGTCGGGTCGCTGTCGGGAATGGTGGCCGCCGCATCGTGGGCCACCACCTGGTAGGCGCCCACGCCGCTGGTGGCGCCGCCGGCGTGAACGGTGCTGGTGCCGCTCACGCCGCTGGCGACGGGGGCCGCGCCCCGGGTGATGGTGTAGGTGACGGTGGTGCCCACGGGAGCCGGCGGCGCCACCCAGTGCACGGTGACGTTGTTGCCCGATGTGGTCAGCCACGCCTCGGGCGGACGCGGCAACTGGAAGTGCTCATCCGCGTCGGGGATGCCGGCGTCGTTGTCCGCCACGCTGTCCAGCGCCCTCTTGGCCTTGAGCAGGCCGAAGCCGTGCACGTTGTCGATCCCGGTCTGGGCGCCGGTGGCCACGGCGGCGAAGGACAGGGTCTTTTCCAGGTCCAGCACCGGCATGTCGGGATAGGCGGACAGGAGCAAGGCCGCCACGCCCACCGCGTGCGGCGCCGAGAACGACGTGCCGGTGGCGCCGGCGGCGTTCTGCTGGCCGCCGTTGCTGAAGTCGGCCACCACCACCCCCTCGCCCGGCGCCACGGCGTTGGGATAGGGCCGAAAGGTCAGGGAGGTGTCCACGAACGCGGCGCCGGCGGCGGCGCGGCCGGTGCAGTTGGACTCGCCCTTGCCGCTGTCGGCCCACAGGTACCCCAGGCTGTTGGTGGCGCCCACGGCGAACACCTCCTTGTAGGCCGCCGGCAGATGGGGCGCGGCGTCGTTGCCGGAGGAGGCCACCAGGAACACCCCGAAGGTGTTGCGCAGGGCCTGGATGGCCGTGAGCAGCGGCGCGGTGTCGGCCAGGTTGGCACCGCAGGCGGTACCCACGTCGGCGGAGACCACCTCCCAGCTCATGTTGATGATGTCGGGCGGGGTGGAAAGGCCCGCCAGCCACTCCAGGCCGGCGATGGCGTGGGACATGTTGGCGTCGCCATTGTCGTCGAAGATGCGCACGCCGATCCAGCGGGCGTCCGGGGCCACGCCCAGGGGCACGTCCGGGGTGCCGGTCAGGTCGCCGCCAAAGATCAGGCTGCCCACGCCGGTGCCGTGGCCCGGGCTGTTGCCGGCGCCCTGCTCGGTGGGCACGGCGGAACCGGGGCAGACGCTGCTGGCGCTGCCGGTGGAGGGATCGACCACGTCGCACCAGCCGTTGGCGCCGCCCTCGAAGGCGCTGCCCGCCAGGGCCGGGTGGCGCACGTCCACGCCGGTGTCCATCACCGCCACCACCACGTCCTGCCCCCGGTAGCCCAGGGCCCACATGTCGGCGGCCTCGACGCCCTTGGTCGCGTCGCCACCCAGGTTCCAGGCGTCGGCGTTGGTGGTGGAGCCGAACTGCCCCAGCGGGGTGACGGCCGGGTCCTCCGGCAACCGCAGCGGCAGGTCGGCCACGATCACCGCATCCGGGTGGCTGGCGGCCAGCCGGGCGATGGCGGCGGGGGTGGCCTTCATGGCCACGGAGTTGGTCAGCCACAGGGGCAGCACGTCGCTCACCTCGCCCAGGGCGGCCTTCACCCGCAGGTCGGCCATGAGCGGCGCCTGGGCGGCGCGCGCGTTGGCCTTTTGGGCCTTGGCGATGGCCTTGTGGCGGCCCGGACCCTGCTCACCCGCCACGGCGGGCGGCAGCGGAATCTCGGGCAGCGAGACGATGACGGGGATGCGCTCGGAAGCGCCGGCCTTGGCCAATTGCCCGGCCAGCCCCTCCCCCACCCCGCCCGCATGGGCGGTGTGGGCAAACAACAACAGGATGATCAGACCGACCACGCGGCCCCGCCCGGTACGGACGGCGCCCCTCATGGCTCGCGCGATGGGGATTTTCAGCATTTTTTTGTGTCCGGAAAATTACAGTACGGGCCAACCCAGCACGGCAACGTCGCCGACGTGGATATCGACCTTGGCGCCGGGGCGGATCTTCCCGTGCGGATTGGCGAAGATGACGAAATACAACTGGTCGGTGTGCGCCTTGCCGGACTTGGACCGGAACCAGCCGCGATGGTCGGGGGGGACGTGGGCGATCACGTCATTGTCGTGGTCGACCACGACGATGTTGACCGTGGACGACTCGCGCACGACGGCATAGGCCTTGTCCGGGTCCAGCACCTTGTAGCGCAGGTCGAGCATGCCCCCGCCACCGGTGGTGTGCAGGGTAACCAGCTCGATGCCCAGCTCCTCGGCCAGGCGCTCGGCGCCAACGGCCTTGGCGGTGGGGATGGCGTCGTCGGAAGGGTGGCCCGCCGCGTGGTGGCTGGCCATGTCGTGGGCGTCGTGCCCCATGTCCTGGTGATGGGCGCCTTGCTCCACGCCCAGGTCATGGGCGCAGCCGGCAAAAACGCCAAGCACCCCCGCAAGCAGCAGCTTGGGGAGCACCGTCTTCAGTCGATGGCAATGGGTAACCCGATCCATGGTTCCACTGGCTCCAGTTTGTCTGTTCCGGGTGCCGCTTTGAGACGGGGCCCCACGACCTCATGTCGGGGGGCCCCGTCAACGGATGCCCGGACTGTGTCTCGCGCTTGACGCGCTATGCGGTTTCGATCAGGGCGCGCTTGCGGCGGCCCCACAGCACCAAGCCCAGCAGGCCGGATGCCATGAGCAGCAGGGTGCCCGGCTCGGGGACGACGTTCACGGTGATCTCGCTGGCGAGATCGAACATCGCGGCGAGCGGCTCGCCGAAGTACACGCCGCCGTTCACGTCCAGGGTGAAGCTGCCGACCGCGCTGGCCACCAGCTCGAAGGACGCCAGCAGCACATCGGGCAGCGGCCCGCCGTCCGTGTCGCGGGAGAAGATGAGGCTGCTCATGTTGCCGCCCCAGATGAACTCGTTATCGGCACCCAGCAGGGTGAACGGCGAGGCCACGTAGCCGGCGGCCCCGTTCAGCAGGTTGGTGGTCAGCCCGCCCGCGTTCAGGTTCAGGCCGTAGGCGGTGAGCGGCGAGCGCGGAGCGGGCATGCCGGCCCCGCTCAGGTAGAGGTTCACCGTGGCCGTCTCACCGGTCAACAGGGTGATGTTGCCGTGGGCGTCGGTGGGCGCCTGGAGGTACACCGGCAGCGCCTGGGCGGTGCCGGTGAACAGCCCCAGCATGGCGGCCAAGCCCAGACATTGAAGAAGCTTTTGGGTCATCCGCTTGCGAATCACAACACATTCTCCTTAGTGCGAGTCACCAAATCCGGCCCCGCCCGGCGCACCGGGCGGGGCCATCCATTCAACCCCTAGGGCGTGGTGTAGATGACCATCCACGCCTGGAAGTCCAGGTTATTGATCTGCCCGTCGGCAACCAGGTCGGCCGCCGCCAGGTAGTTTTCGTCTCCGAACTGCGCGTTCATCGCGCCGATCAGCAGGCCGTAGTCGACCAGGTCGACGACGCCGTCACCGTTCAGGTCGCCCGGCACGGCCCCGCCGCCCGCCGCCGCCTCCACCACCACGGTGATGGATGCGGAGCCAGCGCCGCCGTCCGGATCCGTCGCCGTCAGCGACACCGTGTAGGTGCCGGCGGCGGCGAAGGTGTGGAAGGTCGACGGGCTGGCCGACTGCGTCGTCACGTTGCTCCCGCCCACGTCCCAGTTCCAGACGAAGGTCAGGCTGCCGTTGTCGACCGGGCTCGGATCCGACGCGGTGCCGATGAATGCAATGGGCGTGCCAGCAACCCCGGCCATGTCGAACCCGCCATTCAGCGTCACTGCGGGCGCCACGTTGGCGATGTCCGCGATGAAGTTCGCGACCACCGTGCCGTCCACGTCCAAACTGACCACATATTGACCACTATTGGCGAAGGTTTTATCCACCTGCGCGCTGGTGGCCTCGGTGCCGTCGCCGAACTGCCACTGGTACTGGGTGCCCACGAAGGCGGAGCCGTCGAAGTGCACCGGCACCCCTTCCTGGCCGTTCACGGTGGTGGCCGTTCCCGCCACCGCGTCGATGCAGGACTGGGTCACCGTGCCGTCCTTGGCGCGCTCGTCCGCGCCGGCGTCGTAGCAGCCGTCGATGGGACGGGCGTCGCCGTCAAAGTCGCCGGCGGGGGCCGTCACGATACCACCACCGAAGCTGCTCGCCGCATATTGCAGTGCCGGCGAGTTGGACTTCACGTGGTAGTTGCCCTGGCGCTGCATCACCTCGTTGAAGGTGATCGTCACCGGCACCGCCAGCGGGTGGACCGCCACCTCGCCCGCGGAGCGCACCACGTCCGCCCGCAGGGCGAAGTCGTAGGGCAGCTCGAAGTTCGGGTCCTGGCCCAGTTGGTTGGTGGTGCCCTGGGCGAACGGCAGCGGGGCCAGGCCCTGCGCCGAGAACAGGTTGTTGCTCACCTCGCTCAGCGCGCCCACGACCAGGTACAGCGACAGGTCGAAGACACCGCGCTCCACCAGGTTGCCGCCGGTGGTGCCCGGCACGTACACGAACGTGTAGGCCTTGTTGTCCCAGAACACGTTGTTGTACAGGGCCGGATTGCTGTGCAGCGGCGCACCCACCTGCTGAACGGCGGTGGTGTTGCGATACACCACCATGCCCGCCGAGTGCGGACCCGGGTCCATCAGCACCGTGCCCGCCGTCGAGGTGGACACGTTGTGGGCCACGGTGTTGTTGATGAACACCAGGTTCAGGCTGTCCTGCACCTTGACGGTGCCCTGGGCGGACGCGATGTTGTTCACCATCACGTTGTTCTCGACCACGACGGGCGCGTCGACGGTGCGGAAGAACTTCATCGCCGCGCCATCCTCCGTGGCCACGTTGCCCTGGAAGAAGTTGTTCGCCACGGTCACCGGGCCGGTGCCCAGCTGACCGGAATCGCCCACCACGTTCGGCTCCTTCACCACCAGCGCGCCACCGTCGGTGAACGACCAGTTGAAGAGGAACTCGTTGTGGTCGATGCTGGCGCCACCGGTGGCGGTGGTCTTGTGGACCATGCCGCCGCCCTCGATGGTGGTGCCGTTGGCGCAGAACAGGTTGTGATCGACACGGTAGTCGGTCACGCCGCCGTAGATGCCCACGCCGCCGGCCTCGTTGAACGTGCCGCCGAACTCCACGCCGTTGCGCTCGATCACGTTGTGGTGGATGCGGATGCCCGAGAGGGTGTTGTCCACCGCATTCGGGAAGCCCACGCCGATACCGCCCGTGTAGACGCCGAAGTTGTTCTGCACGCGGTTGTTGCTGATCTGCGTGTTGTCGGCGAACGCCTCCACGTGCACGCCGCCGCCCAGCCTGCCGCCCTGGATGGACAGACCGTCCACCCGCGAGCCCGGCCCACCCTGGGTGCCCAGCACCAGCACGGGGGAGTAGAGCTGCGCGATCGGGTGCTGGCCGTTCACGTCCGCCAGGCCGGAGCCGGTGATGGTGGCCAGCGCGGCCGTCCAGTTGAGCTGGTCGATCGGCGTCATGAAGGCGCCGTCGATCTTGCTGGCGTCGGGGCCATAGCCCTGGAGCGAGACGCCGTTGTACAGAACCACCTCGTCGCGGAGGATGGTCGGGGCGGCCGCGGTGCCGGGGATCAGCACCACCGCGCCAGCCGGCGCGCCGTTGACGGCGGCCTGCAACGTGGTGGTCACGTTCACGAACACCGGGTTGTAGCCGGCGCCGGTAACGTGGATGGTCATGCCGTTGACGCCCACGTGATCACCGGAGATCTCGTGGCGCACCAGCTCCAGCTGGCCCGGCCCGACCGGCGCGTTGGCCAGGGCCACGGTGATCTGGGTGTTGCTCCAGGTCACGTCGCCGGCAGGCAGGTCGATGCCGCCCAGGCGCACCGTTCCCACGGGGCCGAAGTCGGACCCGTAGATGGTGATGCTGTCCGCCTGGCTGCCGTAGGGCTGGCTGACGTAGCTCAGCTTCGGCTCCAGGCTGCCCGGCGTGCAGACGATGTCCTGCCCGGCCAACTGGCCGTTCACCGGGGTCAACGCCATGTCGGCGTAGTTGGTCTTGCCCGGGTAGAACTCGAACGTCATCCGCAGCGTGTCGAAGTTCGTGTTGAAGTACGGGTCCGGATTCTGCGCCGTGCCCGGGTCGTTGGCGAACACGTTGAACACGTTGGGCGCCATGCCCGCAGGGCTCGGCACCGTCACCGTGTTGGTGGACGGCAGGATGGCCTCGAAGAAGCCGTTCCGGTCCGTGTAGACGCGGACCACCTCGCGGCCGCTGTAGTCGCGGATCGAGACGGGCACGCCCTCGACGCCGGCCTTGTCGCCAAACTGGGTGCGGGCGATGTCGTTCTCCAGCACCAGGTTGTTGTTCACGAAGCCCTTCACGCGGGCCGGCAGCGGCACGTCGGTGAAGAGGAAGAACTCGGTGCCGGTGTTCGAGCCCTTGGAGACCTCGACCATCTTCATGTTGCACAGGTTGGGCCGCTTGTCGCCCAGCTTGCCGTAGCTCGGGACCTCCGGATCGGTCACGTCGTACTTGGGACCGACGCACCCGGACGGGTACAGCAGCGGGGCCACCGGCGCCGCCGCCGGGTTGGCGCGCCAGTTGTCACCCTGGTAGTTCACGTTGTGGTCGTTGTCGGTCACCACCTTGTAGAAGGCCGGCGGCACCACCTCGACGATGTACTTGCCCTCCGCCAGCGGCGAGCAGGCGGTATCGCCCTGATCGAACACCGCGTTGGGGCCGGTCGCGTCGTCGCGGCAATCCTGGAAGAACTGCCAGCCGCCATCGAACACCGCCGGACGCACCGAGTTCCAGGTGCGCAGCACCTCGGGACAGTTGGCGTCCACCAGGACCGGGTCGCCGTTGGCGTTGGTGATGGTGTGGTAACGGGCCGGGTCCGCCGCCAGGGTGGCCGCGAAGTTCGGGTCCGTCAGGTAGGCCGGGTCCAGCGGGCACTCGGTGGGGGGACTGTCGGTGTAGCTGTCGGCGGACACGATCCCGAGCAGACGGCCGGAACGGGCCGCGCCAGTGACCGGATCAACCACCAGTTGGCCGGTGTTGGGGTCGATGATGGCCTCGTGCAGGTGCAACTCCACGCCGGCGATGCCCGGCTCCCACGGATCGGCCCCGGCCTGCTTGGCCTCCACCTCGTTGCGGGTGGTCGCGTAGAACACGATGCCCGAGATGCCGCCGTTGACCTGGCCGGGGTTGGTCGCCTCGTCCTGGATGGTCAGCGGATAGGGCTTCTTGCCCCAGTCAATGGTGTTGGTACCGCCCTCGATGCCGAAGCTGCCGATGGTCAGCACCGGGCCGGTGTGGGTGGTCTCCTCCACCGGCGGCTCACCCAGCATGGTCAGGTGGGAGCCGGCCACCACGTGGGCGCCGGTGCCCGCCAGGCGGGCATACCCCACCGCCGGAATCATCCAGTGGCCGAAGGGGAAGAAGTGGCGGATGCGGTACTCGCCCTTCTCGTCGGTGATGGTGGCGTACAGCGCCGAGCCGTCACGGTGAACCACGTCCACCGCCTCGCCGGGCAGGCCCGGCTCGCCGGCATCCTGGACGCCGTTCTCGTTGTTGTCCAGGAACACGGTGCCCTTGAGCTGGGCCCACCAGTCGGGAATGGGCAGCACCTGGAGGCCGTTGGTGTTGAAGCGCGGATCGTACATGACGATGTTGCGGTTCTCGGTGACGCCACCGCCGGCGCTCGCCACCAACTGGGGAACCTGGGTGGTGTAGATGGCCATGATGAAGTCGAGGGCGTCGTCGAACACGACCACCTCGTAGGCGCCGTCGGCCACGCCGGTGATGTTGAACTCACCGTTCTGGTTGCCGCGCACCAGGGCCATCAGCTCGCCGTTGCCGCCGATGTGGTTGAGGGCGACCCACGGGCGGTCCACCGGCGTGAAGGCGCCATCCTTCACCACGAACGGCGGGCGCGACGGCTCCACCTTGACCACCTTGCCCGAAACGGTGCCGGTACCGACCTCCGGGCCACCGTGACCGCACAGGCCGAAGGCGCAGGGGCGGACGAAACCGTGCAGCGTGAAGGCGTTGGTCTCCTGCGGCCAGATGCCCGCGTTGCCCTCGGTGGCCCACACGTCGTTGACCTTGGAACCCTCGATGGTGGTGGTCTGGATCCAGTCGGTGCCCTCCGGCGGCAGCGCGAACACGCCGAACTTGCCACGGGCCAGGTTCTCGATGCTCAGGAAGCCGTTCTGGTCCGTGTAGCACACGCCGCCGGTGCCCGGAACCAGGGTGCCGGGCCAATCGGCGCCGTTCAGCGCCGGGTCCATGGTGTACTGGCTGCAGATGGGGTTGCCGTGGATGTCGGTGGTCACCTGGCCACCCAGGTTGTCCTCGATATACACGCGGAAACGCTCCGCCATCGGGTCGCCGTGCGCGTCCAGACGGGACGGGGCGACCTCGAAGGGGCGATCCCACTGCCCGTTCAGGGGGTTCATGTCGTCGAAGATCTGGATCGCCAGGCGCGACACGGGCAGCGGGTCGGCGAGCACCTCGACGGTGACCGCCGTCGCGGCGCCATTCACCACCTCGAAGGCCTTGCCGTCGAGCTTGTGGAGACCGCCGTCACGGATGGCCTGGGTCGGATTGGGGCTCTCCGCGTTCGGGTTGATGGTCTGCGCGGTCACGAAATAGCGGCCGTCGGGCAGCGTCACCATGTTGTTGGCGCCCCCCGTCACGGTGCCCGCGTACACCACCGGGCTGTAGCTGGCCATGCTCTCGTCGGATGAGCACTCGGTGTACAGGACACCGCCGCGCATCACCGAACAGGTGCCGTCCGCCGGGTTGTAGCGGTGGGTGTTGTCCTCGGTGATGAGGAACTGGAAGTCGTTGACCGGGGTGCCCGTGGCGCCGTTGGTCAGGCCGCCTTCCGGCACCTCCACCACGTTGACGGTCACCATGGCGGTGCCGAGCGTGCCACCGGGGTTGGAGCCCTCGGCCGCGCTCACCACGGTGAGGTTGAACGAGGTCTCGGTGATGCCGCCCTGGCCATCCGCCACGTGCACGCGCACCGGGAAGGTATACGTGCCCTCCGGCGAGGCCGCCGCCGTCCAGCTGATGACGCCGGAGGCATTGTCGATGGCCATGCCCACGGGCGGGCCGACCAGGGTGTAGGTGAGCAGGTCCAGATCCGGGTCGTCGGCAACCACCGTGCGGCTGAAGGCGGTGGTGGCCGCGATGCTCTCGTCGGTCACGCCGGCCACGAACACCGGCTTCTGGTTCACGTCGAGGGTCAGGTCGAAGCTGAACGACTGGGTGCTGACGGGCGCACCGACCCCGTCGGTCACGTTCACCTGCACCACCACGGTGTTGGTGGCGCCGGTTACGGATGCGGCATCCCAGGTGATGCGGCCGGTGGCCGCGTCGATGGTCATGCCGGCGGGCGGGCCCACCAGCGAATAGGTGTGGGTGCTGCCCAGGTTGGCGGCGTCAACCGCCAAGAAATCGTACACGTAGTTCTGGCCGGACAGCGCGCTGGTGGGCGCGGTGGTCAGGGCGTTGAAGCCGTCGGCCAGATCGAGCACGCGCAGCATGGTGATCATGCCGCCGGGGAACACGTCCGCGTTGGTGATGTCCAGCGTGCGGTCATAAATGGGGAACACGCCCTTGGCGGGCGCGGTCACCAGCACGTCCATGGTTTCACCGGGGCTCACCTCGGACCCATCGCGGGACTGGGGGAAGGTGACCGGGAAGCCGTCGTTGCCGATCAGCGACTGCATCTGACCCTGGCTGACGATCACATGGGGCTCGGAACCGGCATTCAGGAGCCGCACCAGCAGCCTGTCGCCGGTGTTGGCGAGCAGGTCGGCGGTGTCCGGATAGGCCTTGCCGTTGATCAGCCAGTACTTGGCGGTGAAATACACCGCGTTGTAGGGCTGGCCGGCCTGCACGGCGGCGTGCCAGTTGGGGTCGATCTCGGACAGCACCAGCACCGCCTCGCGGTCGAAATCGCTGCCGGTGAGGGGGCCGAAGTCCGTGCGGGCGGTGGCGGCGTCATAGCCAACGGGGCGCACGACCAGCGCGCCATACAGGCCCATCTGCACCTGCTTGGCCTGGTCGGTGGCGCTCTCGTAAAGGAAGGTGCCGGGACGCAGCGCGGAGAAGGTATAGTCGCCGCTGCCGCCGGCCGCCACCTCGGTCGTGTAGGCCGGCTTGACGCCGGTGCCGTAGCCGATGAGGGGGTCGATCTGCTGGCCGGCCAGCATGAACGACACGGCGACGCCCAGGTCGTTCTCGATGTGGACCGTCAGCGGGTCACCCGCCGTCGCCTCCAGCACGGGGCCGGGCAGCGTGGGGGCAGGGTTGGCCGCGCAGGTGGGGTCGGCGCCACAGTCGGCGAAGCCCCAGATGTGGACCACCACCCCGTCGGGCATTGTCACATCGCCCTCCGCCGCGCGCAGGTTCGCCGTGGCGGCGTGGGCAAGCGTCGGCAGACCCAGGCCGGCAATCATTGTGATTGCCAGCATGACGCCCCGCATCGTCTGCCGAATATTGAGAAAACGCTTCGGTTGAGTGTGACCGTTCATCACGCCACCCTTCTTTAGTTCTTGTATTGCCGTCAAATTTACTGAATGGGCAGATTCGTCAACGGATCATGACCGGCGCACGCCTCTCCGGGCATGCAGATCATGATGACGGTGAGCATGCCGCCGGGGCGCTGCCCCGCGTTTTCCAGCTCGTACTCGAAGTGCGAGTGGAACACCATGTAGTGCTCGCCGTGCTGGTTGATGCTGATGGACTGGACGTCGCCCGGCAGCATCCCCTTCTTGCCCAGGTACGGGCTGCCGCTGTAGGCCTCGCCGTAGTTGAAGGCGATGTTCGGGTTGTCGAACGCGGGCGGCGTCACCACGGGCACCGGATGGGCCGCGTCGTTGCCGTAAACGTCCCAGCCGAACTTGGCCGCACCGCCATCCGCGCACGGCACCGCCGCGAAGGGATCGCCGCCGCCGTCACACCAGGCAAAGATGCTGTCCACGGTCTGGCCCGAGTTGGTCGCATGGGAGAAGCGATCCACCGCCAGGTCGGCCCGGCCCGGTTCGAATCCAGAGGTCATCTCGTGGCCGTTGAGGGCGACGATGCGCGCGTGGTTGGCGTGATGGTGCATGGGGTGTACCAGGCGGTCCACGTTCACGGTACGGAACAGCGCCCGCTCACCCGGATAGATGCCCAGCAGCGCACTGTCCGGCTGGTTGGGCAGGTAGAACGCATTGGCGCCGGACAGGGTGTCCGGGTAGTTGCGCCCGTTGACGAAGAAATAGTTGGGCTGGTATGCCGAGGCCTCGTAGTCCAGCCCGCGCTCCACGCGGCGGTGCTGGTCGGGATCGATGGACGAGGTGAACTGGAGGTACTCCACGTCGTACGCCGAATCCTCGGTGGTGTAGGCCAGCGGCCTGCCGCTGCCGCCGGCGGACACCAGGCCGGAGCGGATCACCATCGCCCCCACCAGGCCCATGTCCACGTGCTTATGCTGGAAGGTACCGCTGTTGTAGTAGTAGGTACCCGGCCTGGTCGGGGTGAACTGGTAGATGACGGTCTGCCCGGCGGCCGCCTCGGGGGCCATGGAGGTGAGGCTCTCCTTGTGGCCCGTCGCCCCCAGGGCGGGAACGACCGGCTGGAAGGTGGTGCCACCGTCGACGGAGTAGGTCACCCCCGTCTGCCCGGCGAACACGATGGACACGGGATCGACCCCCTTGGGGCCCGCGCCGTCGGGATCGGGCAGGTTGTTGGTGAGGCTCACCGTCACCGTCTCGCCCATCGTCGCGTCGATGGTCGGCCCCGGGTAACGCAGCTTGCCCGCCACGTCGGAGAAGCCCCAGCCGTAGATCTCGTTGCCGTCCGGCGTGTTGACGAAGCCTGCCTCGGCATACAGGGTGCAACCCGAGACCCCGCTGCAATCGATGGTGCCATCGATCGCGGCGTGCGCCTGCCCCCCCATCACCACCATCGCCAGGCCGGTGATCAAGCCGCCGATCGCCCGCGTATTCATGTGCCTAACTCGCATAACCATCCTCTTTGCCGAAGCGCTGGTAACGTCTTATCGTCAGTGAATCCAAATTTCTGTAATCAGACCGCCACGGTTCTCGGCGCCAAAGAACTGGGTACCGTCACCCGCCTCCGTCGCCTCGTAGTCTTCCATGCTGAGGCCAGCCTGGGTGAACAGCTCCCGGCCGTACAGGAAGTAGGTGCCCGGGGCAAGGCCGGTCGTATCCAGAATGATGTCGGTGGTCTTGCCGGCACTGATGTTGTAGGCGACCTTGGAGTACGACATATCCTGCCCGGTGGGGCCGCGCAGGATGCGCGCATCCTCACCCACCACGTGCATGGGGATGCCCGGGATGCTCAGGGTGTGGTTGCGGTACGACAGGTTGTCGACGCGCAGCAGCACCCGCTCGCCGGCCGTGGCCTCGATCAGGCCGCTCTGCTTCTGGGCGATGTAGTCCTGGAAGTAGGCGCCCGCGGCGTTCGTCATGGCCGGGTCGTTGTCCGGCAACAGGGTTTCCGGATAGGTGCGGCCGTTCAGGGTGGCGTATTGCGGGTGGTAGGTGACCCACTCCGTGGTCCCCTCCTGCACCGTCTCCAGGTTGAAGTGGCCGCGCGGCCAGATGTCGTGCAGGTGAACCAGGAACGACTTGTCGTAGCGGGTATCCGGGGCCAGGCCGCCGTCGTTGTAGGCGTAGTTGCTGGTCAGCAGGTCGGTGCCGCTGCCGTCGTCACCGTCCTGCTTGGGGGCCACCACGATGGTACCCACCATGCCCAGCTCCAGGTGCTCCACCGGCTCCACGTGGCAGTGGTAGGGGTAGGTGCCCGCGTCGTTCAGCTTGTAATAGTAGGTGAAGCTGCTCCCGCTGGGCATGGACAGGGACGTCTCGGGAACGCCGTCGAAGATGGCCATGGCGTGCGGGTAGCCGTGGAAGTGAATGGTGTGCGGGTCGGCCAGGTCGGGGCGAACCAGCAGGGCCAGGTTGGTCAGGGTGATGTACAGCTCCTGACCCTCCTTCACGTTGATCGGCGGGGCCGGCAGCTCCGCGTGGAACTTGCGGTCGACGATCTCGTTCTCGGGCACGCCCGTCAGGTCCATGAACCCGAACAGGTATTGGTTGGTGCCGTCCGCCATCTTGGCGTAGCCGTCGGTGGCGCCGATGCGCCTGCACACCACGTTCGGGTCGAGGGGCGTACCGTCGGCCTGGTTGAACTCACCGTCGCCGTTCCAGTCGAAATCCTCCGGGCCGACCTCGGTGCCAAAGGGAGTGTTGTCAACGTCGTTTGGGCACTGCACGCCGGTGCCGACGGGCACGGGAGTGAGGGCGGATGCCGCCGGGGCCCACACAAGGCCCGTCAGCATCGCAACCAGGCAAATCGACACACCTGCAAAGCCAGACTGCTTCATGTTCATCTTCTTCCGTCCCAACTTAGTGCGCTCACGAATCGGATCGGCCAAGGGCCAAATCACAACCATTGCTAATCCTGATGATGGACAGTGTGCAGACTCGTCCAAGTGGTTTCGGTTTCCCGCCGGCAGGTCTTTAATGGAAAAAAACTGCCGCCAACTCGGCCGCCATCCAACGCTTGCCATTTTTTTGACAGTTTATTGGACATTGTTTTCACACATTCCATCTGAAACCAGGCTCATTCCTGTTTGGAGGGGACAATGTGCGATTTTCGGGCCATGCGCAGCACAGTTGGCGCACATTTTTTTGGTATCGCCAGTTTTTCGTCGCATTCGACCATGCAACGGACGAGGTGGGTTATGATTTGACCGGTCGGTCAGCTAACTATACGGATTATTGCGTATATTCAGCCTTAGGCCGTGGAACCCGGGCCGCGCACCTCATCCGTCCCCTCTTCCCGCGCGATCCCAGTTCCGATTGGCCAGTGCCGGTAATCTGGCGGGTTCATTCTTATCCACAGCGCCGACAAAAGCAATAGGGCTACTGTTTAATTTTTGGTTATTAATGCCGCAGCCCGCCCGCGCCAGCGTCATGTTTATGCCGACCATTCCGCGCGCGGGCCGTGCCCCGGGCGCCATGAGCACCTTGTGCCGAAAGGCAATGCCGATGGAAAGGGGGGCCACGGCACGGCGGCGCCAGTGGACCGACATGCTGCGGTGTATAAGTCTATATTTTAATCACATTATGTGGCGCAAGGGCGTGGAAAGCGGGGCTGCCTCGCCGGGATCGCCCCACCCAACCCGCCCCGCGTCGCCAACCGGGCCGGGCCGGGCCACGTGCCCCGGCACCATGCGGGACGGCGGTGGCCGTCTGGATGGGTCGGCCCCGCCAGGCTTGGAAAAACCGCGATCGAGAGGCGAGCCACCGTCCGGCCCAGGGGGCACTCCGGGTCCGCAAGCCCCATGAACCCCGAGACGCCGGGACGGTGCGCGGTTCCGGTTCCGGGTTGAAAAAGTCCCTGGCAGGACCTTCTCAACATCCCGTCAGTAGTCCGCGTCGTCCGGGGGCAGGGTCAGGCCGCCGCGGTGCAGGCCGAACAGCAGCGGCGTCGTTTGCAGACGCACGGGATCGATGGTGCGGCGCGGGTGCGGCACGGACAGCTTGCCCAGGCCCACCGAGGCCACCGCGCCGTCGGTGTTGATGA
Source organism: Nitrospirota bacterium (assembly GCA_016212085.1). GTDB lineage: Bacteria > Nitrospirota > JACRHL01 > JACRHL01 > JACRHL01 > JACRHL01. The sequence continues at coordinate 296,241 of JACRHL010000006.1, forward strand.
GCACCGTTCCGGGGGTTCCGCTCACCGCCCCGCTGATGCCCCGGAAATAGACCTGCGCGGCGTCGAAGCGGATGGCGCCGGACAGGTTCAGCGCCAGCGGGATGGCCACGCTGCCCACCTGCCGACCGGGGGCGGCAAGGGTCACCCCCCCGCCCTCCAGGTGCACGCCGATGTCCTCCGTGAGCACGTCGCCCACGGTGCTCAGGGTGATGGTGCCGGTTCCGGAATCGACTCGGCCCAGGATCAGGGCGCCGCCGCTGGTCAGGCTCACCGCCCCGGTGGTGCTGACGGTGGCCACCCGCAGGGACGCCCCGGTGACGATGGTGGCGCCGGCGCCACTGGCGGTCAGCCGCCCCACCAGGACGTTGCCCGCCTGGTCCAGGCGCACGGTGCCGGAGCCGCCGCTCAGGGTAACCGACGGGGCCCCCGCCGCCATGACCAGTGGCGCGTTCTGGGAGATGCCCGGCGCGCTCAGGGTCAGGGATCCGCTGCCCAGGGTCAGGCCACCCAGCAGCAGCGGCGCCGACGCGCCAAGGGCCACGTTGTTGGCGCCGCTGTTGGCAAGGGTCACGGCGCCGCCAAAACGGTTGCCCGCGTGGGTGAGCAGGATGCCGCCGGCGCCCGCCCCGATGGTGGTGGCGCCGGTCACCAGCAAGGCGCCGGTCTGGGTGACGGCTCCGGCGGCGCTGACGGACAGATCGCCGCCCACGGAGGCGCCCGCCAGGGCCAGCGCGTCGCCGTCCACCAGGGTCAGGTTGTTGACCGCCCCCCCCTGGATGGCCACGGCGCCGCTGAACAGGTTGCCCGCGCCGTCCAGAATCACGTCCGCGCCGGACGCCACGGTCAGGTTCAGGTTGCCGCCGATGGTCAGGCCGGCGTGGGCGGTCACGCCGCCGCCCGCCGCCAGGTTGATGTCGCCGGCCACCTGGGAGGCGTCCAGCACCAGGGCGTCCGCCTCGCGCAGGTAAACGGTCTGCGTGCCATGCTCGATGCGCAGGGTGCCCACCGCCAGCTCCAGCGGCTGGGCGGCGGTGCCCACCCCTGCGGGCCCCACCAGGGCCAGGGTGGAGGCGCCGAGCGCCGCCCCGGACACACCGGTGATGGTTTCGGCCGCAATGGTCAGGGTGCCCGGAAGGGACAGGGCACCGGCCACGCTCAGGGAATCGGCGCCGCCGCCCAGGTCGACGGTCAGGCTGTTCTTGTTGGCCAGTTCGATGACACGGGTGCCGATCTCCACCCGCACCGGGTTGGCGCCGGCGGCGCCGCCGGCCGCCAGGCGCCCCGTGTCGCCGGCGCTGCTGCCCGCCACCGACAGGGAGGCGGCGGCCACCTGGTCGGTCAGCACCTCCACGCCGCGCGCCACCAGGGTCTGGCTCTGGCTGCCGGCATTGTATACCAGGCGCACCTCGTCGGCCACCGCGCCGGGGCCGAAGGTGCCGGTGAAGCCGGCGCCGCCGCCGTTCAGGACCGCCGTGTCGGTCCCCGTTCCACCATAAAAGGTCACCGTGCGGGTGGCGGCGCCGGTGTAGCCGATGCCGAGGAGGTCGTTGCCCGCCCCGCCCTGGATCAGGCCGGTCACCCCCTGCCCCGCGGCGGCGGCCACCAGGAAGGAGTCGGCGCCGTTGCCGCCGGTTAGGTTCTCCATGCCCGAAAAACCGCCGATACCGGTCACCGTGCCGCCGCCCAGGGAGGTGACGTTCCAGGTGGTGGCGACGTTGTTGCCCATCAGGGTGTCGTTGCCGGTGCCCCCGTCGAGGGTGCCGGACAGGGTGCCCCCGGCGAGGGTGAAGGCGTCGTCCCCGGCGCCGCCGACGAGCTGCTCCATGCCCGTAAAGCCGCCAGTGCCGGACAGGGCGCCGCCGCCGGGGCCGGTAAGGGTCCACACGCGGGTGACGTCGCCGCCGCGCAGCACGTCGCTGCCGCCGCCCCCGGCGATCACCCCGGTGACGCCGCCACCGGCCAGGTTGAAGGTGTCGGCCCCGGCGCCGCCGTTGAGGTGGGCGATGCCGGAAAAGGCGATGCCGCCCACGCCGCCCGCCCCGGCGCCGGTCAGGGTCCAGGTGTTGGCGCCGTCGCCCACGAACAGGCCGTCGTTCACGCCGTCGCCGGTGTACGACTCGAAGCCGCCGAAGTTGCTCCCCACCACCACCGCCACGGGGGCGGTCACGGCGGAGACGTTCACGCTGTCCGCCACGGCCTGGGCACCCGCGTCGAACAGGCCCGGCAAGCTGCCGGACGCGCCGAACGTCACCGTGTCGTCCTGGGCGCCGCCGGTGAGGCGTTCCATGCCCGAGAAGCCGCCGCTGCCGGTGACGGTGCCGCTCCCCGCCCCGGTCACCGTCCAGGTGTTGGCCGTGTCGGCGGCGATCAGATGGTCGCTGCCCGCGCCGCCGGCGATGGTACCGGTTACGCCGCCGCCCGCCAGGGTGAAGGTGTCGCCCTGGGTGCCGCCGGTGAGGTTCTCCATGCCCGCGAAGGCCCCCACCCCCTGCACGGTGCCGCTACCCGCCCCGGTGATGGCCCAGGTGTTGGCCACGTTGTCCGCCGCCAGGGTGTCGGCGCCCAGGCCGCCGTCCAGGGTGCCGGCCACGCTGCCGCCCGCCAGGGTGAAGCTGTCGTTGCCCACCCCGCCCGCGAAGGAAACGAAGCCGGAGAACGCCGCCCCGTCCACCGTGCCCGTTCCCGGTCCGCCGATCACCCAGGCGCTGCCCGAGGGCCCCCCGGTGAGGGCGTGGTTGACGCCGTTGCCGACGATCACCTCGACGTTGCTGGCGTCCTGCCCCATCACCACGGTCATGGGATCGGCCAGGGCCGAATAGTCCACGCGGTCGCCGCTCACGTGGGCGCCGCCGTCGATGCCGCCGGCGATGGACGCGGCGGACGCGAACACGAAGCTGTCGTCCGCCGCGCCGCCCGCCAGGTTCGCAAAACCGGAGAACGCCACGCCGCCCACGTTGCCGGAGCCGGGGCCGGTCAGGGACCAGGTGCTGGTGGCGTCCGTGCCTTGCAGGGTGTCGTTCGCGCCGTCGCCGGTGAGGGACTCGATGCGCAGGGCGTTGCCCGCCAGGCTGGCGCTGACCGGGGCGGTCACCGCGCTGTAGTCCACGCTGTCGCCGGACACGTGGGCGCCGCCGTCGATGCCGCCGGCCAGGGAGCCGGCGGCGCCGAACACAAAGGCGTCGTCCCCGCCGCCGCCCACCAGCCGCTCCATCCCCGCAAAGCCGCCGGTGCCGCCCACGGTGCCGGCGCCGGCACCGGTGACCGTCCAGGCGTGGCTGGCGTTGCCCGCGTTCAGGGTGTCGCCGCCCAGGCCGCCGCCCACGACGCCGGACAGGCTGCCGGAAGTCCCCAGCGTGAACACGTCGTCCCCCGCCCCGCCCGACAGGGTGCCGAAGCCGGAGAAGGCCACGCCGCCCACGCTGCCGCCGTTGGCGGTGGTGATGTTCCAGGCGGTGGCCTGATCGGGGCCGGTGAGGGCGTCGCCCACACCGTCGCCGGTGACCATCTCCACGTTCAGCACGTTGCCGCCCAAGGTGACGGCCACGGGCGCGGTGACGGCGGCATAGCTCACGCTGTCCACCCCCAGGGCACCGTTCAGGACGCCGGACAGGGCGCCGCCCGCGCCGAAGGTGAACACGTCGTCCAGGCCGCCGCCGGTCAGGTTCTCCATGCCGGAAAAACCGCCCACGCCGCCCACGCTGCCCGCGCCGTTGCCGCTGACGCTCCACAGGTTGGCCACGCCGCGGCCGGTGAGGGTGTCCGTTCCCGCCCCGCCGCTGACGGTGCCCGCCAGGCTGCCGCCGGTCACCAGGGTGAAGGCGTCGTCCCCACCGCCGCCCGCCAGGTTCTCGAAACCGGAAAAGCCGCCGGTACCGGTGACCGTGCCGCCCCCCGCCGTGGTGACGGCCCAGGTGTTGGCCACGTTGCCGGCGGTGAGGGTGTCCGTCCCCACGCCGCCGTCCACGGTGCCGGTGACGGTGCCGCCCCCCAGGGTGAAGGCGTCCGCCAGGGTACCGCCGGTGAGGCGGTTGAAGCCGGAGAAGGCCACCGCCCCCACGCTGCCCGCGCCGGGGCCGGTGACGGTCCAGGTGCTGGCGGCGTTGGGACCGGTGAGGGCGTCGTTCACGCCGTCGCCGGTGACCGCCTCCACGTTCAGCACGTTGCCGCCGAGGACCACGGACACGGGTGCGGTGACGGCGCCGTAGTTCACGCTGTCGCCGGTGACGTGGGCGCCGCCGTCCAGGGTGCCGGAAACGGCCCCGGCGGCGCCGAAGGTGAAGGCGTCATCCGCCGTGCCGCCGGTGAGGCTTTCCATGTTCGCAAAGCCGCCGGTGCCCGTCACCGTGCCGCCGCCCGGCGCGGTGACGGTCCAGGTGTTGGCGGTGTTGGCGGCGGTCAGGGTGTCGGTTCCCGCGCCGCCGTCCACGGTGCCGGCGATGGTGCCGCCCGCCAGGGTGAAGGCGTCCGCCAGGGCGCCGCCGGTCAGGTTCTCCATGTTCGCGAAGCCGCCGCTGCCCGTCACCGTGCCGCCACCCAGGGCAGTCACCGCCCAGGTATTGGCCCCGTTACCGGCGGTCAGGGTGTCGGTTCCCGCGCCGCCGTCCACGGTGCCGGTGACGGTGCCGCCCGCCAGGGTGAAGGCGTCCGCCAGGGTGCCGCCGGTCAGGTTCTCCATGTTCGCGAAGCCGCCGGTGCCGGTGACCGTGCCGCCGCCCGCCGTGGTGACGGCCCAGGTGTTGGCCGCGTTGTTCGCGGTGAGGCTGTCCGTCCCCGCGCCGCCGTCCACGGTGCCGGCCACCGTGCTGCCCAGGATGAAGGCATCCGCCAGGGCGCCGCCGGTCAGGTTCTCCATGTTGGCGAAGCCGCCGGTTCCCGTCACCGTGCCGGTTCCCAGGGTGGTGACGGTCCAGGCGTTGGCCGTGTCGTTCCCGGTCAGGGTGTCGGTTCCCGCGCCGCCGTCCACGGTGCCGGTGACGGTGCCGCCCGCAAGGGTGAA